>NZ_RCHI01000039.1 GCF_003664585.1 Paenirhodobacter hankyongi | reverse complement strand
GACGGATGGATTTTGGTATTGTGGAGCTGTCGCGCCTTCAGTTTGCGATGACGGCTCTGTATCACTTCCTCTTCGTGCCGCTGACGCTGGGATTGTCGATCCTGGTTGCGATCATGGAGACGGTCTATGTGATGACCGGGCGGCCGATCTGGCGGCAGATGACGAAGTTCTGGGCGACGCTGTTCGGCATCAACTTCGTGCTCGGCGTGGCGACGGGCATCACCATGGAATTCCAGTTCGGGATGAACTGGAGCTATTACAGCCATTATGTCGGCGACATCTTCGGCGCGCCGCTCGCCATCGAGGGGCTGATGGCCTTCTTCATGGAGGCGACCTTCGTCGGGCTGATGTTCTTCGGCTGGGACAAGCTCTCCCGCGTCGGCCATCTCACCGTCACCTGGCTCGTCGCGATCGGCTCGAACTTCTCGGCGCTGTGGATCCTGATCGCCAATGGCTGGATGCAGAACCCGGTGGGCGCCGCGTTCAACCCGATGACCATGCGCATGGAGATGACCTCCTTCTTCGAGGTGCTGTTCAACGAGGTCGCGCAGGCGAAATTCGTCCATACCGTCTCGGCGGGCTATGTCACCGCCTCGATCTTCGTCCTTGGCGTCTCGGCCTGGTACATGCTGAAGGGGCGGCATCTGGAGCTCGCCCGCCGTTCGATCGCGGTGGCGGCGGCCTTCGGCCTCGCCTCGTCCTTCTCGGTCGTCATCCTCGGTGACGAGTCGGGTTACAACGCCTCGCTGAACCAGAAGATGAAGCTCGCCGCGATCGAGGCGATGTGGGAAACCGAACCGGCGCCCGCCTCCTTCACCCTCTTCGGCATCCCCGACCAGGCGGCGCGCGAGACCCATTATGCGGTGAAGATCCCCTTCGCGATGGGGCTTCTCGGCACCCGCTCGCTGACCGAGGAAATCCCCGGCATCGCCGATCTGGTAAGCCAGGCCGAGACCCGGGTGCGCTCGGGCATCCTTGCCTATGACGCGCTGATGCAGATCCGCGCGGCGAAGGGCAATGTCACGCCCGAGGAGACCGCCGCCTTCGAGGAACATTCGAAGGATCTGGGCTTTGCCTTCCTGCTCAAGCGCTATGTCGACGACCCGCGCCAGGCGACCGAGGCGCAGATCGTGCAGGCCGCGAATGACACCGTGCCCACGGTCTGGCCGATCTTCTGGTCGTTCCGGATCATGGTGGCGCTCGGCTTCTCCTTCATCGCGGTTCTGGGCTATTTCTTCGTGGTCTCCAACTTCAGGGGGATGCGCTATCCCCGCTGGGCGCTGCGGCTGGCCGTCATCGTCATCCCCGCGCCCTGGATCGCCGCCGAGCTCGGCTGGTTCACCGCCGAATTCGGCCGCCAGCCCTGGACGGTCGACGGCGTGCTGCCGACCGCGCTCTCGGTCAGCCATCTCTCGGTCGCGGATCTCGCGATCACCCTTGCGGGCTTCGTGCTCTTCTACACCGTGCTCTTCATCATCGAGATGGGGCTGATGGTGAAATACATCCGCAAGGGCCCCTACCAGGACGTCGCCGAGACCGAGGACTGGATGCGCCGCCACGAAGCGCGGCTGAAGACCTCGGACGATGCCGTCACCATGCCTGCGGAGTAAGACACCATGATTTTGCATGATCTGATCAGTCTCGATGTGCTGCGGGTGATCTGGTGGGGGCTCCTCGGCGTGCTGCTCATCGGCTTTGCCGCCACCGACGGCTTCGACATGGGCGTGGGGGCGCTGCTGCCCTTCGTCGCCAGGACCGATGACGAGCGCCGCGTCGTGATCAACACCGTCGGCCCGGTCTGGGAAGGCAACCAGGTGTGGTTCATCCTCGGCGGCGGCGCGATCTTCGCCGCCTGGCCGCCGCTCTATGCGGTCAGCTTCTCGGGCTTCTACCTGGCGATGTTCGCGGTGCTCGCGGCGCTGATCCTGCGCCCGGTGGGCTTCAAGTACCGCTCGAAGCGCGAGGGCCACGCCTGGCGCAACGGCTGGGACTGGGCGCTCTTCGTCGGCGGCGCGGTGCCGGCGCTGATCTTCGGCGTCGCCGTCGGCAATGTGCTGCAGGGCGTGCCGTTCCAGATCACCGAGGATCTGATGCCGCTCTACCCGGGCGCCTTCCATGCGAAGTTCCTCGGGTTGCTGAACCCCTTCGCGCTGCTCGCGGGTGTGGTCTCGCTGACCATGCTGCTGCTGCATGGCGCGGGCTGGCTGACGCTGAAGACCGAGGGCGCGGTGCAGCGCCGCGCGATCGCGATCGGCTCGGTCGCGGGCATCGTGGCGATCCTCGCCTATGCGCTCGCCGGCGTCTGGCTGGCTTACGGCATCCCGGGCTATGCGCTCACCTCCGAGGTCGCGGCGAACGGGCCCTCGAACCCGCTGCTGAGCACCGTCGCGCATCAGGGCTCCTGGCTTGCGGCCTATGCGCTGCGGCCCTGGATCGCGATCGCCCCGGTTCTGGGCATCGCCGGCATGGCGCTGGCGATCCTCGCGATGCGCAAGGCAAACGGCGCGGCGCTGATCTTCTCCGGCCTCGCGATCCTTGGCGTGATCGCCTCGGTCGGGCTGACGATGTTCCCCTTCATCCTGCCCTCCTCGATCCAGCCCGACGCCTCGCTCACCGTCTGGGACGCCTCCTCCTCGCATCAGACGCTGTTCGTGATGCTGGTCGTCTCGGTGATCTTCGTGCCGATCATCCTTGCCTACACCGCCTGGGTCTACAAGGTCCTCTGGGGCAAGGTCACCACCGCCGAAGTCACCGAAAACAAGAACGCCTACTGAGAAAGGACGCATCCCATGTGGTACTTCGCCTGGATCCTCGGCCTCCCCCTCGCTGCCCTCATCGCCGTCGCTAACGCAATGTGGCTCGAAATGCTCAACGATCGGAAGAT
>NZ_RCHI01000038.1 GCF_003664585.1 Paenirhodobacter hankyongi | reverse complement strand
TCCCGCCTTTGGTTCGCCCGATCTGGCGCGATCGCCCCCCTTTTTGACCCGCAGGCTCGAAGCCGTGCGGTGTGCCTTGAGATAGGTCGCATCGATCATGATCGTCTTGTGTTCGGCGCGCTCAGTGGCCAGGCCCACCATGATCCGGGCGAAGACCCCGTTGTCGCTCCAGCGCTTCCAGCGGTTGTAGAGGGTCTTCGCCGGACCGTATTCCTTCGGCGCGTCACACCAGCGCAACCCATTGCGATTGATGAATATTATGCCGCTGAGGACGCGACGATCATCGACGCGCGGCTTGCCATGGCTCTTGGGGAGGAACGGCTTCAGCCGCTCCATCTGCGCGTCGGTCAGCCAGTAAAGATTGCTCATCGATCAGGTCTCCTTGCGGAGCCTGAATCACGCCAAAGGACCGAAATCAATGGGTCTGGAGCCTAGTGCGATGGTCGCAGCAAAGAGCCGCTCATCCTGGCTGTCAGATTTCCCGAACCACCTCTGACGAGGCTGCCCGGCAACTCAGCCTCGGCCTGCCGGACCTGTGAGGAACGGAGTGGGCTGAGGGGGCACCGTCAGGACCAGCGGCCACCATCGGCGCGACCAATTTTCTCGCATTGCCATGCGCGGCGTCTCCACGTTAGACTGACCTCAGGACATGGCTGGAACGTCGCGCTGTGCGAGCAGATGTTCAAATCCCTTGGCGAGCCGCAAATTCGCACATCGTCGCGCCAGTATTTTTGCGACGCCATGCTGCTCAGGACTGCGCCAATGCCCGACCCCGCCCTCCATTCCCCGCCAAACGCCGCCGGGTGCTTCTCTGTAACACACTGGAATTGCAGTGCAGTCTTTGTGCGGGACCGTCATGGATCGGCGCAGGAATGGCACGGCAACGACAAACCACAGCATCGAAGCTTCGGCTGGTCACGGAGACCACGGATGAAGCCGTGGCGCGCATTGCTGGCACCCACAAGCCCGACCCCCGCCTCGCCGATCTCGTCCGGCAACTCGCCCGACAGGCAGCGCGCGATTTCGTCCAACAGGAGACGGCCCGTTTGGCGGGCGACCGCCTCCCCGACTGAGGTGTCCGCATGAAGGTCGCGCTCTACGCCCGCTACTCCTCCGACAACCAGCGCGACGCCTCGATCGCCGATCAGCTGCGTATGTGTCGCCTGCGCGCCGAAAAGGAAGGCTGGACCGTCGTCGAGGAATACACCGATCACGCCATCTCCGGCGCCAGCATGATCCTGCGACCGGGCGTCCAGGCCCTGATCTCCGATTCCCTGCGCGGCCGTTTCGACATGATCATGGCCGAGGCCATGGACCGGCTATCGCGCGACCAGGAGGATATCGCCGGCATCTTCAAGCGCATGACCTATGCCGATGTGAAGATGTTCACCCTGTCCGAGGGCGAGATCACCCATCTGCATGTCGGGTTGAAGGGCACGATGAACGCGCTGTTCCTGAAGGATCTAGCCGACAAGACCCGTCGTGGGCTGCGCGGTCGGGTCGAGGATGGCAAATCCGGAGGCGGTCTCTGCTACGGTTATGACGTGGTGAAGAAGTTCGATGATCGTGGGGAAGCCATCCGGGGCGATCGGACCATCAACGAGACCGAGGCCGGGATCGTGCGACGCATCTTCGCCGATTATCTTGACGGAAAGTCCTCGCGCACGATCGCCATGTCGCTGAACCACGAAGGCGTGGCAGGGCCGCAGGGCAGTGAATGGGGGCCATCGACGATCCACGGCAACCCGAAGCGCGGCACCGGCATCCTGAACAACGAGCTTTACATCGGAAAGCTTGTGTGGAATCGGCTACGCTATATCAAGGATCCCGACACTGGCCGGCGCGTATCCCGCCTGAACCCGGAAAGCGAATGGGTCGTCCATGAGGTGCCTGACCTGCGGCTCATCGACCAGGACATCTGGGATGCGGTCAAGGCACGGCAGAGCCGCCTCGCCTACGATGTGGTCGAGACCAGCCCGAATCCCCTGAACGACCGGCGTCGCCCGAAGCACCTCTTCGCTGGCCTCGTCAAATGCGGCTGCTGCGGTGGCGGCTATACGATGATCTCGAAGGATCTGCTCGGCTGCGCGACGGTGCGCAACAAGGGCACTTGCGACAACCGGCTCAACATCCGGCGCGACGCGCTGGAAGCCTCGATCCTCAACGGGCTACGCAAGCATCTGATGGATCCCGCGCTGTTCAAGGAGTTCTGTACCGAGTTCACCAGGGAGGTGAATCGGCTACGCATCGAGCGCGGCGCCGATCTGGAGGGTTGGAAACGGGAACTGGAGCGTGTCGACAAGGAGTTGGACAAGATCGTCGACGCGATCGTGCAAGGCTTCCCGTTATCGAAGCTGAAGGACAAGTCCGAGAAGCTGGAAGCCCGCAAGGCTGAACTGACGGAGAAACTGGCCAACGCGGACGCACCGCCTCCCCTGCTGCATCCGAATATGGCGGCGCTCTATGCGCAGCGGATCGGTCAGCTTTCCGAGCACCTACAAGACGAGGACGGCCACGCCCGGGCCGCCGAGACGTTGCGGTCGCTGGTGGATCAGGTGACGCTTGTTCCGGAGGACGGCGAACTGGCGATCGTGCTGCGCGGAGATCTGGGCGCAATCCTGCGGTTTACCGCTGGAAAGCAAAACCCCGACTTCCTTGCGGAGGCCGAGGCTTTGGACAACCTGCTATCGCAGGGATCGTTGGTTGCGGGAGGGCGCAACAGACGATCTCTGCGGAATGGGGCCGGGAACGCAAAAACCTCCGCGGCGGGGCCTGCGGAGGTTTCGCAGAAACTGGTTGCGGGGGCAGGATTTGAACCTGCGACCTTCAGGTTATGAGCCTGACGAGCTACCGGGCTGCTCCACCCCGCGACCGGTGACCATTGGG
>NZ_RCHI01000037.1 GCF_003664585.1 Paenirhodobacter hankyongi | reverse complement strand
TCAGATATCGAGGGTGTTGTCGCGTTCCCAGTGGGAGAAGTGGTTCACGAAGGCGTTCCACTCCTGCATCTTGAGCTTGAGATATCCCGCCGAGAATTCCTCGCCCATGGCGGCCTTGAGGCCGGGATCGGCGTCATAGGCGCGGATCGCGTCGAGAAGGTTCAGGGGCAGCTTCGGCGCGCCCTCGATCTTGTGGCCCTCGGCATACATGTCGATGTCATAGCGCGGGCCCGGATCGGCGTTGGTCTTCAACCCCGAGAGCCCCGCGGCGATGATCACGGCCTGCAGCAGATAGGGGTTCACCGCCCCGTCGGGCAGCCGCAGCTCGAACCGGCCGGGGCCCGGCACGCGCACCATATGGGTGCGGTTGTTACCGGTCCAGGTCACGGTATTGGGCGCCCAGGTGGCCCCCGAGAGCGTGCGCGGCGCATTGATCCGCTTGTAGCTGTTCACCGTCGGGTTGGTGATGACCGCGAGCGCCGAGGCGTGCTTCATGATGCCGCCGAGGAAGGCGCGGCCGCTGTCCGACAGGCCGAGCTCCTTGGTGTCATCGGCAAAGGCGTTCTTGCCGGTCTTCGTGTCCCACACCGAGATATGGGCGTGGCAGCCGTTGCCGGTCAGGCCCTGGATCGGCTTCGGCATGAAGGTCGCGCGCAGCCCGTGCTTTTCCGCGACCGATTTCACCATGAACTTGAAGAAGCTGTGCTTGTCGGCGGTGGCCATCGCGCCGTCGTATTTCCAGTTCATCTCGAACTGGCCGTTCGCGTCCTCGTGGTCGTTCTGATAGGGCTCCCAGCCGAGCTCGAGCATGTAATCGCAGATTTCCGCGATCACGTCATAGCGGCGCATCACCGCCTGCTGGTCGTAGCAGGGCTTCGCCGCGGTGTCGGCCGCATCCGAGATCGAGAGCCCGTCGGGGGTGAGCAGGAAGAACTCGGGCTCGACGCCGGTCTTCACCTCGAGCCCCATCCCGGCGGCCTCGGCGATGAGGCGGGACAGCACGTTGCGCGGCGCCTGCGCAAGGTCGGCGCCCTCCATCACGCAATTCGAGGCGACCCAGGCCACGTCCTTCTTCCAGGGCAGCTGGATCACCGAGGGCGCGTCGGGCACGGCGAGCATGTCGGGATGCGCCGGCGTCAGGTCGAGATGCGTCGCGAAGCCCGCAAAGCCCGCACCGTCGGCCTGCATGTCGGCAATCGCCGAGGCCGGCACCAGCTTCGCCCGCTGCGCGCCGAAGAGGTCGGTGTAGGAGATCATGAAGTATTTCACGCCCTTTTCGCGGGCGAAGGCGGCAAGATCGGTCATCGTCGTTTCCCTGTTGCGGCCTCTCGGGCCTCGCGGGCCTTGTGGCCCTTTTCACGTGACGGAGGATCGGCTCGGGCGGGTCGCCCCCGCCCGTCCGCTCAGAACCCGGCCTGGCCGGGGATCCAGCTGGTGCCCGCAAGCGGCACACCCGCCATCGCCGCCGCCTCGATCGTCAGCGCGCACAGATCCTCGGGCTCGAGATTGTGGACATGGCTCTTGCCGCAGGCCCGCGCGATCGTCTGCGCCTCGAGCGTCAGCACCGCGAGATAGTTGCGCAGCCGGCGCGCCGCCTCGACCGGGTCGAGCCGCTTCATCAGCTCGGGGTCCTGGGTGGTGATGCCGGCCGGGTCCTTGCCCTCGTGCCAGTCGTCATAGGCATCCGCGGTGGTGCCGAGCTTGCTGTATTCGGCCGCCCATTTCGGATCGTTCTCGCCAAGGGCGACGAGCGCCGCGGTGCCGATCGAGACCGCATCGGCGCCAAGCGCGAGGGCCTTGGCCACATCGGCACCGGTGCGGATGCCGCCCGAGACGATCAGCTGCACCTTGCGGTGCATGCCCAGATCCTGCAGCGCCTTCACCGCCGGCCGGATGCAGGCAAGCGTCGGCTGGCCGACATGCTCGATGAACACATCCTGCGTCGCCGCGGTGCCGCCCTGCATGCCGTCGAGCACCACGACATCGGCCCCCGCCTTCACCGCGAGCGCGGTGTCATAGTAAGGCCGCGCGCCGCCGACCTTGATGTAGATCGGCTTTTCCCAATTGGTGATCTCGCGGATCTCGAGGATCTTGATCTCGAGATCGTCGGGCCCGGTCCAGTCCGGGTGCCGGCAGGCCGAGCGCTGGTCGATGCCCACGGGCAGGTTGCGCATGCCCGCGACCCGCTCGGTGATCTTCTGGCCCAAGAGCATGCCGCCGCCGCCGGGCTTGGCGCCCTGGCCGACCACGATCTCGATCGCATCGGCGCGGCGCAGATCGTCGGGGTTCATCCCGTAGCGGCTCGGCAGATACTGATAGACGAGCTTTTCCGAATGGCCGCGCTCCTCGTCGGTCATGCCGCCGTCGCCCGTGGTGGTCGAGGTGCCGGCCATCGTCGCGCCGCGGCCGAGCGCCTCCTTCGCCGGGCCCGAAAGCGCGCCGAAGGACATGCCGGCAATCGTCACCGGGATCTTCAGCTCGATCGGTTTCTTGGCGAAACGCGTGCCGAGCACCACCCCGGTGCCGCATTTCTCGCGATAGCCCTCGAGCGGATAGCGCGACATCGAGGCGCCAAGGAACAGCAGGTCGTCGAAATGCGGCATCTTCCGCTTCGCACCGCCGCCGCGGATGTCATAGATGCCGGTCGCCGCGGCGCGCCGGATCTCGGCGTTGATCTCGGGCGAGAAGGTCCAGCTGTCGCGCGGCAGGGTCTGGGGGGTCTTGTCCATGGGTCGGGTCCTCAATACGCCGAGGCGTGGTCGACGTGGAAATTGTAGAGCGTGCGGGCAGAACCGTAGCGTTTGAACTCCTCGGGCTTCGCCGGCGCCCCCGAGCGCTCCAGAAGCTCGGCCAGGATCGCCAGATGCTCGGGCCGCATCTCCTTCTCGATGCAATCGGCACCGAGCGACTTGACCGAGCCGCGCACGAAGAGCCGCGCCTCGTAGAGGCTGTCGCCAAGCGCCTCGCCGGCATCGCCCAGCACCACCAGATTGCCCGATTGCGCCATGAAGGCCGACATGTGCCCGACGTTGCCATAGACCACGATGTCGATGCCCTTCATCGAGATGCCGCAGCGCGAGGACGCATTGCCCTTGATCACCAGAAGCCCGCCATGGCCGGTGGCGCCCGCATATTGGCTCGCGTCGCCCTCGATGATGACGGTGCCCGACATCATGTTCTCGGCCACGCCCGGCCCGGCCGAGCCCGTCACATGCACGGTGGCCTGCTTGTTCATCCCCGCACAGTAATAGCCCGTCGAGCCCTTCACCGTGACCTCGATCGGCGCATCGAGGCCGACGGCCACGGCATGCGCGCCCTTCGGATTCTCGATCACCCAGGCGGTCTGGTTGGTGCTGGCGGCCTGCGCCTGCAGCGCGGCATTCAGCTCGCGAAGGGCCGTGGTGGACAGGTCGATCGTCTGCATGATCAGCGCTCCCAGAAGTAGACGGTGGCGGGTTCCGGTTCCCAGACCCGCGCGGCCTCGATCCCCGGGAGTTTGGCGAAGGCGCGGTATTCCGAGCCGAAGGCGACGTACTCCTCGGTCTCGGCCATCACCGCGGGCTTGCACGCGATCGGGTCGCGCACCACGCCGAAGCCATTCTTCGTGCCGACGACGAAGGTGAAGAAGCCGTCGAGATCCTCGAGCGTGCCCTCGAGCGCCTCGCCGAGGTTCGCGCCCTCGGCAAGCCGCGAGGAGATGTAGCAGGCCGCCACCTCGGTGTCGTTCTGCGTCTGCGGCGCAAAGCCCTTCGCGCTCAGCACCCGGCGCATCGCATTGTGGTTCGACAGCGAGCCGTTGTGCACCAGGCACTGGTCGTCGCCGGTCGAGAACGGATGCGCCCCCATCGTGGTGACCGCCGATTCCGTCGCCATCCGGGTGTGGCCGATGCCATGGCTGCCCGCCATCGCCCGGATCCCGAACCGCGCCGCCACGTCCTTCGGCAGCCCGACCTCCTTGAAGATCTCCATCGCAGATCCGACGCCCATCACCCGCAGGCCCGCCTCGGCCGCGAAGGCCCGCGCCGCCGCCTCGGTCCCGGCCGGGATCGTCAGCACCGCATGGGTGTCGATCACCGCCACCCCGACCGGCGCGCCGAGCGCCGCGCCAAGCGCCGCCTCGAGCCCGGCGAACGCCGTCTCGGGCGTGTCCGACTGGACCGTCATCTTCAGCCCCTCCGACGCATCGCCATAGATCGCGATCCCGGCACTGTCAGGGCCGCGGTCGGTCATGGTGATCAGCATGTCGGTGAGCATGTCCCCGAGCCGGGGGCGCAAAGCGTCCTTCTTCAGAAAGAGGCCAACGATGCCACACATGGTCTTCTCCGTTCAGCTTCGGCTTGAGCCGTCACGGATTGACTAGCAGGCAATTTATTTTCTTCGCAATTCATTTTGCCTCACGAGAAGAAGAATTTCTCACGATGCAAATCGTGCCGCTTTTCCGGGCAGTTTTCCCCGCACCTCACCCCGCCCAAGCCGCAATTCCGGGCAGATCACCCCTCACGC
>NZ_RCHI01000036.1 GCF_003664585.1 Paenirhodobacter hankyongi | reverse complement strand
TCATCCCGACCTCGACGGTCTGCCTGCCCTTGTTGCGGACATAGACCTCGGAGGCCGGGTCCTCGCCCACCAGCACCACGGCGAGGCCCGGGGGGATCCCCTGCTCTTCCTTCAGCCGCGCCACATGCCCGGCGACCTGCGCCCGCACCTTGGCCGCAAAGGCCTTCCCGTCGATGATTGTCGCGGTCATGTCGCGGCCCCTTCCAGATGCTGCGCGGCGCCTTCCACCGCATGCCAGAGCGAGCCCGCAAGCGAGCGCATGCCGAGGATCGCCAGCCGGTCCTCGGCCCGGCGGATCACGAAGACCGTCATGTGATGCAGGCCCGTGCGGGTCGCCGAGCCCGGGCCGAAGCGGCCCAGATCGACGTTCACCAGCTTCTCGCACAGCCGCTCGATCGGCGCGGCACCGGCGGAGGAGACCACCTCGAGCGCGACGAAACCGTCGGTCTGCTCGGTCACCGAGCAGTCGGGCGCGGCAAGTTTCACCGCGCGGGCGAAATCCTCCTCGGCGCGGTCCGCGCCCTCGAGCATCCATTGCCCGGGGCCGGTCCAGAAGGCGGCGATGCCGTTGCCGGCGTGCCAGAGCCCGGGGCCGGGCAGCGCGAGGCCCATCGGCACCGGCTGCGCGCCGCCACGCCGCAGCGCGAGCGAGGCGAGGCCGAGGCCCGCGTTCTCGGCGAGCGTGAGCGCGCCGATCTTCGTGAGGCGCGCGGTCGAACCGCCGAGCGCGGGGATCGGGGACAGGTCAGTCACGGAGACGTCCTCCTTCGGGATCGACGAAATGGGTCGGGACCACGCGCAGCGCGATCTGCTGGTTCTGCAAGGGGTTGGCCGCGGTGATGACCTCGCCCATCCGGGCGGCACCCCCCGTCAGGAAGCCAAGCCCGATCATCGAGCCGACATGCGGCGAGTAGCAGGCGGAGGTGATCCAGCCCTGATCGGTTTCGGTCTTCTGCTCGGCTCCTTGCGCGAAGAGATGCGAACCGGCGGTGACCGGCTGCGTCGGATCGACCGGCTGCAGCCCGACGAGCACGCGGGTTTCCGCAAGCAGCCCCTCGCGCCGGCTCATCACCGCGCCGATCGCGTCCTTCTTCGTGGACACCATCTTGCCCATGCCAAGCATCTGCGCCGTGGTCTGGCCGTTGAGCTCATTGCCCGCGGCATGGCCCTTTTCAATGCGCAGCACGCCAAGCGCCTCGGTCCCGTAGGGGGTCGCGCCGAGATCGGCGCCGCGTTCGATCATCCGTGCCATCAGCGCATTGCCATAGCGCGCCGGCACCGCGATTTCATAGGCGAGTTCCCCCGAGAACGAGATCCGGAAGAGCCGCGCGCGCAGCCCGCCGCAGACGGTGAGTTCCGAACAGGCCATGAAGGGGAAGGCCGCGTTCGAAAGGTCGAACCCGTCCACCACCCGTTCGAGCAGCTTGCGCGCGTTCGGGCCGGCGACCGAGATCTGTGCCCAGGCGTCGGTCGTCGAAATCAGCTGCACGTCGAGCTCGGGCCAGAGGCACTGGCGGCAGAACTCCATGTGGCGATAGACGGGGCCGGCCTGCGCCGTCGTCGTGGTGACGACGTAGTGATCCTCGCCCAGACGCGCGCAGGTGCCGTCGTCATAGGCGTGGCCATCCTCGCGCAGCATCAGGCCATAGCGCACCATGCCGACCTTCAGCGAGGCCATGGCGTTGGCATAGACGCGGTTCAGGAATTCGCCGGCGTCGGCGCCCTGCACATCGACCTTGCCAAGCGTGGTGACGTCGCACAGCCCGACGCCCGCGCGGGTGGCGAGCACCTCGCGATCGACCGTCTCGCGCCAGCTCTTCTCGCCCTTGCGGGGGAAATACTGCGCGCGCATCCACTGGCCGACCTCGACGAAGACGGCACCCTGCGCGCTCGCCCAGTCATGCGTCGGCGTCAGGCGGCGCGGGCGGAAATGGGTGCCGGTATCGCCTTGGCCCAGCGTCGAGAGCGCAACGCCGGTATAGGGCGGGCGGAAGATCGTGGTGCCAGTCTCGGGGATCGTCCTGCCGGTCAGCTCCGCCATCACGGCAAGCGCGGTGACATTGGCGGTCTTGCCCTGATCGGTCGCCATGCCGAGCGTCGTCCAGCGTTTCAGATGCTCGACGGGACGCATGTTCTCCAGATGCGCCAGTTTGATGTCCTTCACGGTGACATCGTTCTGGAAATCGACCCAGGCGCGGCCCTTGCCCGGCACATGCCAGAAGGCGGCCTGGCGCTGCGGCGCATCCTCGGCGCGCGGCAGAACGGGCAGCGCGGCGGTGATGCCCAGCTCAGCCAGCGCAGCCTGCGCCACCGCGGCGCCCGAGGCGAGCGCGGCGGCAGTGCTCCCCTGCCCCGCGGCGGCACCCGCGGCGGTGAGGCCCGGCACGGCGCCCGGTTCGGGCAGGAAGGCCTGCAACGCGTCGTCCCAGAGCGGCCGGCCACGGTGATGCGAGGCGAGATGCACGTTCGGGTTCCAGCCACCGGCCACGCCAAGCGCGCCGACGTCAAGCCAGCTCGTCTGCCCCTCGCGGGTGACGGCGATGCGTTCAAGGCCAAGGCGCCCCTTCGCGTCGCTGACCACGGCGCCCGCGAAAAGCGGATATTTTCCAAGGGCTTTCGCATCGGCGCGGGTGTCGATCACGCCGGCGATGGTGACGCCTTTCGCGCTCAGGTCGAGCGCGGTGCGGTGGCCGTCGTCACCGCTGGTGAAGATCGCCACGGTCTGCGCGGGGCTCACCGCCCAGCGGTTCGCATAGGCGCGCATCGCGCCCGCCAGCATGATCCCCGGCCGGTCGTTGTTGGCGAAGGGGATGTGCCGCTCGGTCGCACCGGCGGCAAGCACGGTGCGTTTCGCGGTGATCCGCCACAGCGTCTGGCGCACCGCGGTCCCCGGCGTGGCGAGATGGTCCGACACCCGCTCGACCGCGCCGAAGATGCCGTGATCGAAGGCGCCGAAGACGGTGGTGCGGCGCATCACGCGCAGGTTCGGCAGGCTGGCGAATTCGGCTTCGAGGTTTGCCACCCAATCCATCGCCGGCGCATCGTCGAGCGTGTGGCTTTCCGCCATCAGCCGCCCGCCAAGGCGGAAGTCCTCGTCGGCAAGGATCACCTTCGCCCCGGCCCGCGCGGCGGTCAGCGCGGCGGCCAGGCCCGCGGCGCCAGCGCCGATGACCAGCAGGTCGCAATGCAGGAAGCCCTTGTCGTAGCTGTCGGGGTCCGGCAGCATCGACAGGCTGCCGAGCCCCGCCGCCTTGCGGATCATCGGCTCGTAGAGCTTTTCCCAGAACGCCTTCGGCCACATGAAGGTCTTGTAGTAGAAGCCCGCCGCGAAGAAGGGCGACAGCAGGTCGTTCACCGCGAGGAAGTCGCGCTCGAGCGAGCCCACACGGTTCTGGCTGTTCGCCACAAGCCCGTCGTAAAGCTCGGCCATGGTGGCGCGGGTGTTCGGCTCCTGCCGGGGGCCCGCGCGCAGCTCGACGAGCGCGTTCGGCTCCTCCGAGCCCGCCGCGACGACGCCGCGCGGGCGGTGATACTTGAACGAGCGCCCCATCAGCCGCACGTCGTTCGCGAGCAGCGCCGAGGCCAGCGTGTCGCCCGGATGGCCGGTGAAGGACTTGCCGTCGAAGGTGAAGCTCAGGCGTTCGGAACGGTCGATCAGACCACCGGAAAGACGGGTCATTTCGCCCCTCCCTTCTGTGCGAGCGCCACGTCGCGGGCGAGTTCCGCGCCGAGGATTTCATGCGTCAGCGTGTTGCGGGTGACGACCAGCCAGCTGCGGTCGCCCTGTTCGTGGAACCACAGCTCGCGGTGCACGCCGGCGGGGTTGTCGCGCAGATAGACATGACGGTTGAAGGCATCGAGCGCGCCCTCCGCCAGACCGTCGGGGCGGTTCAGAAGCGACGCATCGCCGAGATAGGTGAACTCCTGCGCGTCGCGGGGGCCAAGGAGGGGATGGGGGATCAGCATGATCTTGCCTTGATGTCCGGAGGTCAGTGCAGGTTGGGCTGGGCGCCCATGCCCTTTTCGTCGATCACGTAGCCGCGCTCGAACCGGTCGAGGCGCATGAAGCGCGCGGTCTCGTGCGGGCGGTCGGTGGCCAGCAGATGCGCGAAGCAATAGCCGCTCGCCGGCGTCGCCTTGAAGCCGCCATAGCACCAGCCGCCGTTGAAATAGAGCCCGTCCACCGGAGTGCGGTCGATGATCGGCGAGCCGTCCATCGACATGTCCATGATGCCGCCCCAGACGCGCAGAAGCCGCGCGCGCCCGATCGCGGGCATCAGGGCGAGGCCGCCCTCGGCCACCTCCTCGATCACCGGCAGGTTGCCGCGCTGCGCGTAGGAATTGTAGCCGTCGATGTCGCCGCCGAAGACGAGGCCGCCCTTGTCCGACTGGCTGACGTAGAAATGCCCCGCACCGAAGGTGATGACGCCGTCGACGACGGGTTTCAGCCCTTCGGACACGAAGGCCTGCAGGACGTGGCTCTCGATCGGCAGGCGCAGGCCCGCCATCTGCATGACGCGGCTCGACGATCCGGCGACGGCCACGCCGACCTTTTTCGCGCCGATATAGCCGCGGGTGGTTTCCACGCCGAGCACCTTGCCGGCCTCGATGCGGAAGCCGGTGACCTCGCAATTCTGGATGATGTCGACGCCGAGCAGATCCGCGCCGCGCGCATAGCCCCAGGCCACGCCATCGTGGCGCGCGGTGCCGGCGCGGCGTTGCAAAAGACCGCCCTTGATCGGGAAGCGGGCGTTGTCGAAGTTGAGCCAGGGATACATCGTGCGGACCTGCTCGCGGTCGAGCAGTTCCGCATCGGCGCCGGCAAGCAGCATCGCATTGCCGCGCCGCCGATAGGCGTCGCGCTGGCCGTCGGTATGGATCAGGTTCAAGATCCCGCGCTGGCTCACCATCGCGTTGAAATTGAACTCCTGCTCCATGTTCTCCCAGAGCTTCATGGAGAATTCGTAGAACGGCTCGTTGCCCGGCAGCAGGTAGTTCGAGCGGATGATCGTGGTGTTGCGCCCGATGTTGCCCGAGCCGAGCCAGCCCTTTTCGAGCACCGCGATGCGCTTGCCCTGGAACACTTTCGCAAGGTGATAGGCGGTCGACAACCCGCCACCGCCACCGCCGACGATGACATAGTCATAGGCGGGCTGCGGCTCGGGGTTGCGCCACAGGGGTTTCCACCCGTGGTGCCCCGTCAGGGCCTCTTTGAGCACGCGAAAGCCGGAAAAGCGCATTTTATTCATCCGAGTAGAGGAAACGGGCCCGGGGGCACCCGGGCCCGGAAGGATCAGATATCGAGGGTGTTGTCGCGTTCCCAGTGGGAGAAGTGGTTCACGAAGGCGTTCCACTCCTGCATCTTGAGCTTGAGATATCCCGCCGA
>NZ_RCHI01000035.1:2500-5489 GCF_003664585.1 Paenirhodobacter hankyongi | reverse complement strand
TGGTTGCGGGGGCAGGATTTGAACCTGCGACCTTCAGGTTATGAGCCTGACGAGCTACCGGGCTGCTCCACCCCGCGACCGGTGACCATTGGGATCATGGTCTGATTGCCCCTCGGGCTTTTTGAGCTTTTGGGGTTTTGGATCGTTATGAGAGAACGTTGGCTTCTTGCTAGGTTTGGCGGTGACCTACTCTCCCACGTCTTGAGACGCAGTACCATTGGCGTGTTGGCCCTTAACGGCCGAGTTCGGGATGGGATCGGGTGTTTAGCCAGCGCTATGACCACCAAACCGAGGAAGAAGCCATCATGTCCAAGTCAGGTCTAACCTGTGTATACTTGCTTTTGATCTTGAGCCTTGCTGCTACTGGATCAAATCAAGCCAATCGGGCAATTAGTACCGGTCAACTGAACGCGTTACCGCGCTTACATCTCCGGCCTATCGACGTGGTGGTCTTCCACGGCCCTCAAGGGATACCTAGTTTCTGGGGGGGCTTCACGCTTAGATGCCTTCAGCGTTTATCCTGTCCGATCATAGCTACCCAGCACTGCCGTTGGCACGACAACTGGTCCACCAGTGGATCGTTCACCCCGGTCCTCTCGTACTAGGGGCAACTCCCATCAAGTATCCTACACCCACGGCAGATAGGGACCGAACTGTCTCACGACGTTCTAAACCCAGCTCACGTACCTCTTTAAATGGCGAACAGCCATACCCTTGGGACCTGCTCCAGCCCCAGGATGAGATGAGCCGACATCGAGGTGCCAAACGATGCCGTCGATATGGACTCTTGGGCATCATCAGCCTGTTATCCCCAGAGTACCTTTTATCCGTTGAGCGATGGCCCTCCCACTTGGGACCACCGGATCACTATGGCCGACTTTCGTCTCTGCTCGACTTGTCAGTCTTGCAGTCAGGCTGGCTTCTGCCATTGCACTCAACGACCGATTTCCGACCGGTCTGAGCCAACCTTCGCGCGCCTCCGTTACGATTTGGGAGGCGACCGCCCCAGTCAAACTCCCCACCATGCAGGGTCCCGGACCCGGATAACGGGCCGCGGTTAGACATCAAGAGTGCGAAGGGTGGTATCTCAAGGGAGGCTCCACGGTGACTGGCGTCGCCGCTTCAAAGCCTACCACCTATCCTGCACATCACAATCCTGATGCCAGTGCAAAGCTAGAGTAAAGGTTCATGGGGTCTTTCCGTCTAACCGCGGGTAGTGTGCATCTTGACACACAGTTCAATTTCGCTGAGTCCACGTTTGAGACAGCGGGGAGATCGTTACGCCATTCGTGCAGGTCGGAACTTACCCGACAAGGAATTTCGCTACCTTAGGACCGTTATAGTTACGGCCGCCGTTTACTGGGGCTTCAATTCGGAGCTTGCACCCCTCCTTTTAACCTTCCAGCACCGGGCAGGCGTCAGACTGTATACGTCGCCTTACGGCTTCGCACAGCCCTGTGTTTTAAGTAAACAGTCGCCACCCCCTAGTTTGTGCCCCCCACCGATACTTGCGTACCAATGGGGCCTCCTTCTCGCGAACTTACGGAGGCATTTTGCCGAGTTCCTTAAACGTGGTTCTCTCAAGCGCCTTGGTATTCTCTACCAGTCCACCTGTGTCGGTTTCGGGTACGATCTTAAAGTGGGGCTATTTCCAGGAACCTCTAAGCAGCCCGATCAATCCGATAAGATCGAACTACCCTCGAGATCCGTCACCACCACATGGCCCAGGAATATTAACCTGGTTCCCATCGACTACGCCTTTCGGCCTCGCCTTAGGGGTCGGCTTACCCTGCTCAGATTAGCTTTAAGCAGGAACCCTTGGACTTTCGGCGAGAGGGTCTCTCACCCTCTTTGTCGCTACTCATGTCAACATTCTCACTTCTGATCACTCCACCGGATCCCTCACAGGCCGGCTTCACAGTCAGAACATTGCCTCCAATGTATCGCGAGCGATACTAAGGAGGCAGCGTTCTATATCACAGAACGCTCCGCTACCACGCACATCACTGTGCATCCAAAGCTTCGGCTCGTGGCTTGAGCCCCGTTACATCTTCGCCGCAGGACCTCTTGACTAGACCAGTGAGCTGTTACGCTATCTTTAAAGGATGGCTGCTTCTAAGCCAACCTCCTGGTTGTTATGGAAGTCCCACATGCTTTCCCACTTAGCCACGAATTGGGGGCCTTAGCTGTTGGTCAGGGTTGTTTCCCTCTTCACGACGGACGTTAGCACCCGCCGTGTGTCTCCCGGATAGTACTCTTGGGTATTCGGAGTTTACTTAGGCTCAGTAAGTCTGTGGGACCCCATCACCCATGTAGTGCTCTACCCCCCAAGGTATTCGTCCGAGGCGCTACCTAAATAGCTTTCGCGGAGAACCAGCTATCTCCGAGTTTGATTGGCCTTTCACCCCTAGCCACACGTCATCCGGACCCTTTTCAACGGGTGTCGGTTCGGACCTCCAGTTGGTGTTACCCAACCTTCATCCTGCACATGGCTAGATCACTCGGTTTCGGGTCTGATCCCACGAACTCGTCGCCCTTTTAAGACTCGCTTTCGCTGCGCCTACACCTAACGGCTTAAGCTTGCTCGTAAGACCAAGTCGTTGACCCATTATACAAAAGGTACGCCGTCACCGCTCAAGGCGGCTCCGACTGCTTGTAGGCGTCCGGTTTCAGAAACTGTTTCACTCCCCTCGTCGGGGTGCTTTTCACCTTTCCCTCACGGTACTGGTTCGCTATCGGTCAGTAAGGAGTACTTAGCCTTCGAGGGTGGTCCCCCGATCTTCAGACAGGATTTCACGTGTCCCGCCCTACTTAATACGTCCGATCAAACTTCGTGTACGGGGCTGTCACCCATATCGCTGGCCTTTCCAGACCATTCCACTCGTTTTTACGGCTCGGCTGGTCCGCGTTCGCTCGCCACTACTAGCGGAGTATCTATTGATTTCCTTTCCTCCGGGTACTTAGATGTTTCAGTTCCCCGGGTTCGCTC
>NZ_RCHI01000034.1 GCF_003664585.1 Paenirhodobacter hankyongi | reverse complement strand
CAAGGAGCAATGCGTTCATCGCCATCGCTTCGAGAGCATCCAGCACGCGACCCGCGTCATCGGTGACTGGATCAGCTTCTACAACAACCGCCGCCCTCATCAGGCCCTTGCCATGCGCACACCTGCCGAGGCATTCAGATTAGCGGCTTAAACTGAGCAGATTCCGCTGGGTCAATACACGATCTGCGCCATCGCCGCCGACACGCTGGAACAGGCGCAGGCCGCGGCTCGCGTCGTCTGCGTCGAGACCGAGGAGATGCCGGCCTGCGTCACCATGGCCGAGGCCCTCGCGCCGGGCGCGCCGCTCCTCCATCCCGACTGGCAGTCATATGAGTGCATCGTCGACGGCGTCGCGCGGGGGGGCAACATCGCCTGGGAGGCAAAGGTCGTGCGCGGCGACGTCGATGCCGCCTTCGCGCGCCCCGATGTGACCATCGTCGAAAGCTGCTTCCGCGTCGGCCGGCAAAGCCACTTCCCCTTCGAGCCGCGCGGCGCCGTCGCCTCCCATGAGGACGGGCGTTTCCACATCATCACCTCGACGCAGGTGCCATGGACAGTGCGGGCTGTCACCGCGCGGGTGATGGGGGTGCACAGCTCGCTGGTGCGGGTGACGGTGCCCCCTGTGGGGGGCGCCTTCGGGCTGAAATTCGACGCCTCGATCGAACCGATGGCCGCGATCCTTGCGCGCAAGACCGGGCGGACCGTCTCGCTCGTCAATTCGCGCGAGGACGAGACGACGACCTGTCTGTGTCGGGAAAACGCCGATATCCGGATCCGCTCGGCGATCGGTCCGGACGGCGAGATCGTTGGCCGCGAGGCGGTGGTCCTGATGGATGCGGGGGCCTATGGCGGGGAACAGATCTTCCTGTCGACGATGACGGCCCACACTCTCGGCGCCAGCTACCGGCTGGGCGCGGTGCGGCTGTCGTCGCGCGTCGTGTACACCAACACGCCGCCGAACGGGGCCTTCCGCTCCTGCAACGGCGCCTACAACGCCTTCGCGCTCGAGCGTCATACCGACGAGATCTGCGAACGCATCGGCATGGACCGGATGGAATTCCGCAAGAGGAACGTGCTGCGCGACGGCGATCGCGGGGCGACGGGGCAGGTCTTCGAAGGCGATGTCCTCGGCCCGATGCTCGACCGGATGGAGGCCCTGCGCGCGCGCAGCGGAACGCAGGAACACCGTGCCGGCGGGCGCCTTTACGGCCGGGCGACGACGGTGGGCACCTGGAATATCTTCGTCGGCCCGTCGAGCGCCACGGTGAACCTGAATTCCGACGGCTCGGTGACCCTCGTCACGGCCAGCGTCGAGATCGGGTCGGGGTCCATCACGCAGGGGGTGCCGCAGATCGTGGCCGCCAATCTGGGCATCCATCCCTCGAAAGTGATCGTGAAGGCCGCCGATACCGATGCCGCGGGCTATGATATGGGGACGGGCGGCGGGCGCACCGTCGTCTCGATGGGCGCGGCGGCGACGGCGGCCTGTGCCGTGGTGCGCGAGAAGCTGCTCGAGACCGCCTCCGAACTGCTCCAGACCCCGCCGGAGGATCTCGTGCTGCGCGAGGGGCGGGTGCAGATCAAGGGGCGGCCCGGTTCCGGCACCACGATCGAGACCGTGATCGCGCGGGCCGAGCAGACGAAGGGGCCGATTTCGGGATCGGGTGCCTTCACCGCGCCGGGCACGGCCAAGGGGATGCCGGGCTGCGCGGCGGGGCATTTCTTCGACGCCATGGATCTGCCGGTCTTCATTGTGCACGAGAGCGAGGTCGCGGTGGATCCCGAGACCGGCGAGGTCGAGGTGCTGGCCTATCGCGTGGTGCAGGACGTGGGGCGCGCGATCAATCCGCGGGCGGTGCGCGGCCAGATCCAGGGCGCGGTGGTGCAGGGGATCGGATACGGCATCCATGAGCAGGTCACGCTGGGGCCGGACGGCGGCATCGAGCAGACCGGCTTCGAGACCTATCACCTGCCGCTGGCGCAAGATGCCGTGCAGGTCGAGATCGACCTCTTCGAGGGGGCGCCCTCCTGCGGGCCGATGGGCACCAAGGGCATCGCCGAGGTGGCGATCATGAACGGCGGGGCGACCATGGCCTGCGCGATTGCCGATGCCATCGGTCTGAAGGTGCAGCAGCTGCCCCTGACGGCGCCGCGCGTGATGGCCCTGATCGACGGCATCGAGCCGGTTCTGGACCATCCGCACATCAGCCGCCGCTGGTCCGACAATATCCTGAAATAGCCGGGAGCAGGGAAGATGGAGCCACGCCGCGCCTGCATCAGCTTCGCCGATTTTCCGCTCGACGCGAGCCTCGAGGCGCCGACGGAAAGCGCGATCGCGATCCTGACGGGGACCGAGGGGCCGGCCTATCGCCCGGTCGGGGCCGCGATCGTGGTGCGGGAAGGCCGTGTCGTGGCGGGCTCGCTTTCCTCGGGCTGTGTCGAGGAAGACATCGCCCTCCATGCGATGGCCAGTCTGGAAACCGGTCTCGGTCGCACGATCCGCTACGGGGCAGGGTCCCCCTATATCGACATCCGCCTTCCTTGCGGTGGCGCGCTGGAGGTCACCATCATCCCCGCGCCCCGGTCCGAGGTCCTGCGGCAGCTTGCTGCCCTGCGCGCCGGACGCCGGGCGGCCTGGGTGAGCGTGAGTGAGGGCGGGCTCGGCTGCGGGCCACAGGCGGGCGCGCGGCTGGATCTGCGGCTTGTCCCGGACATCCGCTTTCATGTCTTCGGCAAGGGGCCGGAGACGGTGGCCTTCGCCGAGCTGGCTGCCGCGGCGGGATATGCGACCGAGGTCTTTTCCCCGGATGACGAAACGCTGGCCGCGCTGCGGGGAAGGGGGCACGGCCGACGGCGGCTGAATCGCAGCGGAGGGCTTGCGGATGTCGCGCTGGACCGGTTCTCGGCGGTGGTGCTCTTCTTCCATGATCACGAGTGGGAGCCGAAGATCCTGGCCCATGCGGCGGCGAGCGAGGCCTTCTATATCGGTGCCCAGGGAAGCCATCGGGCGCGCGCAAGGCGGGATGCGGAATTGCTGCGGCTGGGTGTCCGGCCGGAAAGGATTGCCACGATGAAGGGGCCGGCGGGGCTGTTCCGGGGCTGCCGGGATGCGCGGGCGCTTGCCGTGTCGGTCCTCGGCGAGGTGGTTCGCGACGCGGCCGCGCTGTCGGATCTGGCGCAGGCCGAAGGCGCCTCAGAGGCGAGGCTCCCGGCCGCATCCGGCCGGAGCCACGGTGACCTTGAGCCGACCGCGGTCCGGGCACTGGACATTGCGCATGTCTGCAGAAGATCTGGCGGCGCTTGACGCGGTGACGGAGCTGCCCGCGAGAATTTCCGGGCGGGAAGCGGGAACGTCAGCCCGGCTATCGCGCGGCCTTGCGCCGGCAAAAGGCCTGCCCCCCGCCGCATGGGTCCGGATCTTCCCGGCAGTGCGTCGCGCCACGACCGTTCGTATCCTGTTTCCGTGTGTCGATGGGGGCAAGCGCGCGATTGCGCACAGGCCATTCCGGTCCGCGCGCGGGGACTATCCCGCAATGATCCCCGTATCTCCCAGTGTGGCGATGAAGAGCGAGAACAACTCTCCCTGCGATCCGATATGCAGCTTGGCATAGATGTTGCGTCGGTGGATGCGCACCGTTCCCGGTGAGATGCCGAGCGCCAGCCCCGTGGCTTCGGCCGAATGGCCTTTCAAGGTATATTCCACGACCTCGATCTCGCGTGCGGTGAGCAGGTTCGCCCCGAGCTTGCGGAAGGCCGCATCGATCAGGCCGGGCAGGCGTTGACCATCGGGTTCGGCGGTCGGCGCAGAGAAACGGTCGGCAAGATCAGCCCAGTGATGCGCCGCCAGTGCCCCGACCACCGGCACAATGGCCCCCAGATCGCGGAACTCGCGCGCGGAAAAGGCGCGCCCCTCCCGCATCGCCGAAATCACCACATGCACGTCGTTCCCGACCGGCAGCATGAAGCCGATCTCCTCGGCCAGTTCGGTCTGCACGTAATAGTTGCGGAAGTATTCGCCCTGGTAAAATCGATCCGGAGCCACGTCGCGCAAGCGCACCAGCCGGGGGGCGGGCTGATCTGCGCAATGCAGGTAGAACGGGTCCAGAAGATAGGGGCCGGCCTGATAGTCCTCGACCATGACCTTGTATTTCCAGTCCGGAAAATCGGCATGCAGCGAGATCGGCCGGCGGTCGCCGTAATAGGCAAAGGTCACGCTGTGCTCGAAGGGCACGACGCTTCGGATGGCCGTGACCAGCGCCGGGGCAAATCCATCGCCATGCAGGGCAGTGATTGCCCTGGCCGAAGCCTCATTCCAGTCCATGAGATTTTTCCCGCGACTATGCCTTTTGAAGTATATACAGTTGATCGTGGATTTCCTATCGTTTTCTCGTATTGAGGCATAGTCCGCAAGAGGCGAGCCTGACAGGGAAAGAACGATACATGACATATGAGACCGTGCCCCGCAGAGATGCGATGGCCGAATTCATCGGCACGACCAAGCGTTATGGCACGGTGCTGGCGGCGGACCGCCTGAACCTTGCGATCCGCCGGGGCGAGTTCCTGTCCTTTCTGGGGCCCTCGGGCTGTGGCAAGACCACCGCGTTGCGGATGCTGGCCGGCTTTGAAACGCCAAGCGATGGCACCATCCTGATCGACGGGGTCGAGGTTGGCGCCATGCCCGCCTATCGGCGGCCGGTGAACATGGTGTTTCAGAACTATGCCTTGTTCCCGCATCTGACCGTGG
Source organism: Paenirhodobacter hankyongi (assembly GCF_003664585.1). Lineage (GTDB taxonomy): Bacteria > Pseudomonadota > Alphaproteobacteria > Rhodobacterales > Rhodobacteraceae > Rhodobacter > Rhodobacter hankyongi. Next base: position 4,476 of record NZ_RCHI01000034.1, on the reverse strand, counting down.
CCGAGAACGTGGCCTATGGCCTGCGTCAGCGCCGCCCCCGCGTTGCGCGCGAAGACATTGCGACCCGCGTCGCCAGGGCGCTGGACATGGTGCGTCTCGGTGATTTCGGGCCGCGGCGGATATGGCAGATGTCGGGCGGTCAGCAGCAGCGCGTCGCACTGGCCCGTGCCATTGTCAACGAGCCCAAGATCCTGCTTCTGGACGAGCCGATGGCGGCGCTGGATGCCAAGCTGCGTGCCGAGATGCAGGTCGAATTGCTGAACCTGCAACGTCAGCTGGGGATCACCTTCGTGCTGGTGACGCATGACCAACAGGAAGCGCTCTCGATGTCGGACCGGATCTGCCTGATGGGCAAGGGGCGCATCGCCCAGATCGGCACGCCGAGGGAACTCTATGACCGGCCCGCGAACCGCTACGTCGCAAGCTTTATCGGCCGCGCCAATCTCCTGCCCGCGACCGTGCGCGGGGTAGCGGACGGGCGTGTGGTGGTCACACTGGCCTCGGGCGACCAGGTCGAGGTCGCGGCGGCCGAGACGGTTCCCGGAACGGCGGTTGAGATTGCGATCCGGCCCGAGAGCCTCAGCCTGTCGCCGCACCCGGTCGAGGGCACGCCGTCGGTTCCGGCCGTGATCACCAACCGGATCTTTCTGGGGGAGCACATCGAATTTCAGCTGACGCATCCGGTCTTGGGGGTGCTTCAGGTGATGGTGCCGAGGCAGACCGAAAGAATGCTGCCCGGCGCCGACGTCGGCGCGACGTTCCACGTCCTGTGGGACCGCGGCCTGGGCCAGATCCTGGCCGAAGACTGAACACAACAGGGATAAACAAGATGAAAAAGACGGATTTCATGCGCGAACTGCGCCGCTATCACAAGGGCTCGGTCTCGCGGCGGCATTTTCTGGGCGTAACCGGCCTTGGCGCGGCGACGGCGGTGATGGCTGGCAGCCTGCCCATGCGGGCCTTTGCCCAGGGCATCGGCGACCGGGTTTCGATGGCAACATGGCCGAATTACGACGATCCGGACAATCTGGCCGCGTTTCAGGACAAGACCGGCGCTGCGGTGCAGGTGAATGTCTTTGGCTCGAACGAGGAAATGTTTGCCAAGCTGCAGGCGGGCGGCGCGGGCTGGGACGTGGTGGTGGCCACGAACTACACCATCAGCACCTATGTCGGCGCGAAGATGATCGAGCCGCTGGACCTGTCGAAGCTGCCCAATTACGACGCTGCGGCCTTCGAGGCCCGCTTTGCCGGGCCCGGCACCGTGGACGGCAAGCTCTACGCCATCCCCAAGCTGTGGGGCACCACCGGCATGGCCTTCGACAGCACCCGGGCGGCGCAGCCGCTGGACAGCTGGAAGGGGTTCTTCGACATCACCCGCACCGAGTTCTCGGGCCGGACCATCATCCATGACTATCAGTTGACCGCGATCGGCAATGCGCTGAAATATTTCGGCTATTCCTTCAACTCGGTCGATCCGAAGGAACTGGCCGAGGCCGAGAAGCTGCTGATCGAGGTGAAGCCGCACCTGTTCGCGATCACCTCGGACTATCAACCGGCGATGCGCAACGGCGACGCCTGGCTGACGATGTGCTGGACCGGCGACGGCAAGCAGTTGAACCGCGACATGCCCGAAATCCACTATGCGCTCGGGAAAGAGGGCGGCGAGATCTGGTCGGATTTCTATTGCATCCCGACCAGCGCTCCGAACCGGGAAGGCGCCTATGCGCTGCTGAACTTCCTGCTCGACCCGCAGGTCAATGCCAGGGAGGCGCTGTTCCACGGCTATCCCGTGCCCGACAGCCGCGTCGAGGCCTTGATGTCGGACGAGATGCGCAATGATCCGATCCTGCATCCGGCGGCTGATCTGCTGTCCGCGCTGGAGTTCGGTGCGGCGGTGACGCTGACCGATCCCAACCGGGCCGAGATCATGGCGCGGTTCAAGGCGGCATAGGACGGGCAGGGGATGGCGCTCTCGAACCGACAGGCACGATGGCTGCTGCTGGGGCCGGCAGGCCTGTGGTATGCCATGCTGCTGGTGCTGCCGCTGGCGGTGGTGCTGGTCTATTCCTTTGGCGAGCGGGGGGCGGCGGGGGGCTATCAGCCCGCCTTCACCCTCGCGCAATACGCCAACCTCGCCACACGCTGGACGGCGTTCAAGAACACGCTGATGCTGGCGCCGCTGGGCACCGTCGCGGCGCTGCTGATCGCCTACCCTCTGGCCTATTTCCTGGCGGTGCGCGTCAACCCGCGCTGGCGCACACTGCTGCTCGTGCTGGTGATCGTGCCGTTCTGGACATCGATCCTGATCCGCTCCTATGCGTGGATCTTTCTTCTGGGCGGGCGGGGGATCCCGGCGCTGCTGGCGGATCTGGGGCTGGGCGACTGGCGGCTGATCAACACCCCCTTCGCGGTGCTGGTGGGCATCGTCTATGGCTACATGCCGCTGATGTTCTTTCCGATCTATGTCAGCCTCGAAAAGCTGGACCGCAAGTTGCTGGAAGCGGCCAGCGATCTGGGCTCGCCGCCATGGCGCAGCTTTGTGCAGGTGACGCTGCCCCTGTCGCTGCCCGGCGTGGCGACCGGCTCGATGCTGGTCTTCATCCTGCTGATGGGGGAATACCTGATCCCGCAGATGCTGGGGGGCGGCAAGGTGTTCTTTGTCGGCAATGCGCTGGTCGACCTGTTCCTGCAATCCCGCAACTGGGCTTTCGGCTCGGCCATGTCGGTGACGCTGGTGGCGGTCATGCTGGTGGTGGTGACGCTGTATATGCGCTTTCTCAAGCGCATCGGAGCGGCGCGCGAGGATGTGGGGTTGATGTGATGCGGATCTATGCACTGGCGGTCTACGCCTTTCTCTATCTGCCGATCGGCATCATTGCGCTGTTCAGCTTTTCGGCCGGCCGCTCGGCCAGCCAGATGCAGGGGTTTTCGACCGGGTGGTATGCCAAGGCGCTTGGCAATCCCTTCGTCGTCGACGCGCTGAAGACCTCGGCCTCGGTGGCGCTGACCTCGGCGCTGCTCAGCTGCCTGTTCGGCACCATGGCCGCGCTGGCGCTGACAGGGCTGAAGGGGAGGGTGCGGACGATCTTCGACGCGATGATCTACATCGCGGTGATGATCCCCGGCATCGTGATCGGCATCGCCACGCTGATCGCGCTGGTCACCGTCTTTGACGCGGTGAACCCCTGGGTGCAGGCGGCGACCGGCTGGCGGCTGTCGCTGGGCTTCGGTTCGCTGGTGGGCGCGCATGTGCTGTTCACCATGTCGCTGGTGATCATTCTGGTGCGGGCCCGGATCGAAGGCATGGACCGGGCGCTGATCGAGGCCTCGTCCGATCTTGGCGCCGGTCCGGTGGCAACCTTCCGGCAGGTGACGCTGCCTCTGCTGGCGCCGGCGGTCTTTGCGGGGTTCCTGCTGAGTTTCACCTTCAGCTTCGATGATTTCATCATCGCCTTCTTCGTGGCGGGGCCCGAGACCACGCTGCCCATCTATATCTTTTCGTCGATCCGACGCGGGGTGACGCCCGAGATCAACGCCATCGGAACAATGGTGATTGCCGTCTCGCTGATCCTGCTGATCGTCGCGGAATTCACGCTGCGCCGGGGCAAACCGGCCGCCTAGGGGGAAATATGTCAGCTTGTCTTGAGGGGCGGATCGCCCTTGTCACCGGCGCGGGTTCGGGGATCGGGCGCGCAGGTGCCATCGCCATGGCCCGCGAGGGCGCCCATGTCATCGTGACCGACCTGCGCGCCGATCTGGCCGCCGAAACCGCCGCGCTGATCGGCGACCGGGCCGAGCCGCATGCGCTGGACGTCCGCGACGATGCCGCAATCGAGGCTCTGGTCGCCGCAACCATTGCCCGCCACGGCCGGCTGGACGTGCTGCACTCCCATGCCGGTATCCAGATTGCCGGTCGACTGGAGGATGTCACGGCGCAGCAGATGGACATGGCCTGGGCGCTGAACGTGCGCGCGCATTTCGTCATGGCCAAGGCGGCGGTCGGGCCGATGCGGGCACAGGGCGGCGGTTCGGTGATCATCACGGCGTCGAACTCTGGCTGCCAGTATGATCGCGGCATGATCTCTTACGCCACGACGAAACACGCGGCGGTCGCGATGACGCGGCAGATGGCGGCGGATTACGCGCGCGACAACATCCGTTTCAATGCGCTGTGCCCCGGCTTTGTCGATACGCCCTTCAATGCCGGGTTCGAAAGCCAGATGGGAGGGCGGAATGCCTTGGAGGGATATGTCGCCGATACGATCCCGATGGGCCGCTGGGCCACGCCCGAGGAGATTGCCGACGGGATCGTCTATCTTGCCTCTCCGCGCTCGTCCTTTGTCACGGGGCTGGCGTTGGTGATCGACGGCGGCGAGGTGCTGTGACCGGGGCGCAGGTCTGGACGCTGGTCGACGGCGCGGCGCAGGATCACATCTGGCTGCAGATCGGGGGGCACAGCTATGACCTGCTCGCCTG
>NZ_RCHI01000033.1 GCF_003664585.1 Paenirhodobacter hankyongi | reverse complement strand
CCGATGATCTGCTCGTCCGTGAAGCTCGTTCGCTTCATTGTCCGTCCTCAAGTTGGGCCGGACTCTAATCGACGGTGGAGGAAAAATCCCGTGGCAAGTCAGCCCGAACATGATCTCGATGCGGTTGCGCCGCTTGTAGCGGCGCTTGTCGTATTTGACGACCTTCTTGCGGAACTTCCGGCCGGGGGTGAGGGGCAACAGGATTTGATCCAGTGAATCAAATCAGCCCAGAACGACCTTATCCCCTTGTCTTTCAACGCTTCTCTGAACCAATCGGCATCATAGCCCCGATCTTCCAAAAGCCATCCCGCCGTCGGCAGGCTGGCCAGCAGCGCCGCCGCGCCGCTATAATCGCTGACCTGCCCAGCCGACATGAAGAACCCGATCGGGCGCCCGTTCGCATCGGCGACGGCGTGCAGCTTGGTATTCATGCCGCCCTTCGTCCGGCCGATCTGACGTTCGCGCCCCCCTTTTTCACGCACAGGCTCGACGCCGTGCGGTGCGCCTTGAGGTAGGTCGCATCGATCATGATTGTCTTGTGCTCGGCGCTCTCGGCGGCAAGGCTGACCATGATCCGGGCGAAAACCCCGTTGTCGCTCCAGCGCTTCCAACGATTGTAAAGGGTCTTCGCCGGGCCGTATTCCTTCGATGCGTCGCACCACCGCAACCCATTGCGATTAATGAAAATAATGCCGCTGAGGACGCGGCGGTCATCGACGCGGGGCTTGCCATGGCTCTTGGGAAAGAATGGCTTCAAGCGCGCCATCTGGGCGTCGCTCAGCCAGTAAAGATTGCTCATCGATCAGGTCTCCTTGCGGAGCCTGAATCATGCCAAACGCCTGAAATCAACGGGTCTGGAGCCTAGGTCAGGCCGCCATACAGGAAGACACCTTCACAACAGGCAATGCCACCGCTCAAGACATATGCAAGCAAGCCGCAATTTCGATCAAATAGAAGGCAACCGAAAAATCGTGCAGCACCGCATTATGAAACCGGTTTCATCATGCTTGCAAAGAATGTAACCGGTTTCACAAGGAAGTCATAAACACTTCGACCCAGCACAGACCTCCAACAGGGACCTTCAGATGAAATACGTAGCACGCAATGCGGGCGCCCTAGCCGTCGCTCTCTCTCTCACCGCTCTTCTATCCTCCACGGTGACTGCCAGTGCCGATGATCCCGTCCGCCTGGTTGTGGGCACAAGCACGCTCAACGTTGCATACCCCATCGTCACCTTGCCGCAGAGTCTTGGCTACTGGTCCGACGAAGGCATCGATGTTGAAGTTCTCACGTCCGGAGGCACGCTGCAGGCCGTGCAGCTGCTCGTCGGCGGCGGCGCCGATTTCGTCGAAGGCAATGTCTCGGCTTTCCTGCAGGGCATCTCCCAGAACCAATTGCCGCTCCGGGTACTGGCTGCCCATGGCAACACCGACTGGCGCTTCGTCGTCCCCAAGGGCAGCGACATCACCGATGCCAAGTCGCTTGCCGGCAAGCGACTTGGGATGGTGAGCCTGTCCTCCGGCGGCATGCCGCTGCTGAAATCCTACCTCACCGGTCAAGGTGTCGATCCCGAGAGCGTTGAAGTCGTTCCCGTCGGCTTCGGTGCCGCCCCGGTCGAAGCTTTCCGCCGCGGCGAGGTCGACGCCCTACTCTACTGGGGCTCCGCCGTCGCGGGATTCGCCAATGCCGGGCTGACTTTCGACAGCTTCGCTCCCAAGGAATGGCAGGCCTACCCTGACTACTCGCTGGCGACCACCAATGCGTTTGCAGCCGAGAGGCCCGAAGTCGCGGTCAAGCTTGCCCGTGGCATGATGAAAGCGTCCCTTTTCGCGCGCACGAACCCCGATTGCGCGGTAGAGCTTTTCTGGCGCGATCATCCCGATGCCAAATCGCAGGGCCCCGACGAGGCCACATCGAAGGCTTGGGACTTGAACCTGCTCGCCGCGCAAACCGAAACCTACACCTCCGCAATCGGCCTGTACGACGAAGAGCACGCTGGCGGTGTGACATCCGAGAACTGGGAAAAAATGCAGGATTACTTGCAGGCCAACGGCCTGATCGCCGACAAGATTCCGGAACCCGACTTCTTGGTACAGATCCCGGATTTCATCTCTCAGATCAACGACTTCGACAAGGCTGCGGTGATTGCGCAGGCGAAGGAATGCAAGCTTTGATTCAAGCCCAACAGGCTCTATCGCCCGAGATGCTGAGCATCTCGGGTCTGAGCAAGACTTACGAGGCGCGCGGTGGGGGCAAGACGCTCGCCCTCACCGAGCTGGACCTGATGGTCCGGCGGTCCGAGTTCATCTCGGTGGTCGGCCCCTCCGGCTGCGGCAAAAGTACATTGCTCAAGATCCTCGCCGGGATTCTGCCACGCAGTACCGGCGAGATTGAGCTGGCAGGAGAATTGCTGACCGGCCCTAGCCGCCACATCGGTCTTGTCTTCCAGGCGCCGCTCCTGCTGCCGTGGCTGACGGTGAAGGAAAACATCCTCGTGCCTGCGAAGATCCAGCGCCTCGACCTCGTGGCCGCTGCGAAACGCGCAGACGAGCTGATCGAAATGGTCGGTCTCGGCGCCTTCGCAAGGAGCTATCCGAAGGAGCTCTCGGGCGGGATGCAGCAACGGGTCGGCATCTGCCGGGCGCTGATCCACGATCCCGACTTCCTGCTGATGGACGAACCCTTCGGCGCACTTGATGCCATGACCCGCGAGACGATGAATGCCGAGCTGCAACGCATATGGTCGCTCAGCGGCAAGACCGTGATGCTGATCACTCATTCTATCCCGGAAGCCGTCTACCTCGCCGACCGGGTGATCGTCATGACGCCGCGCCCTGGCCGGATCGTCGACGACATCGCCATCGACCTGCCCCGCCCGCGCGATCTGGCAATGCACTCCAACCCGCAGTTTGGAGAGTACGTCATGCGCATCCGCCGCCATTTCAACTCGGAAGGCTCGCTCGACGCATGACCCGCCCAAGCACGAAACACCTCGCGGCCGCCGCTCAGCAAATCGCTCTCCTGGCCGTTGTCCTGGGCGTCTGGGAAGCCTCGGTGCGCATCTTCGACGTACCCGCGATCGTGCTTCCCAGCCCGATCAGCATCTTCGAGCAACTTGTGAAGCTCCTGGGGAGCGCCCTGTTCTATCGTCACATCTGGGTTACCCTGTCCGAAATCCTGGGTGGCTTCGTGCTCGGCTCCGCCGCCGGCATTCTCCTGGGCACCGCCATAGGCCTGTCCCGCGTCCTTGCCCGGCTGCTTTTTCCCTATGTCATCGCCTTCGAGACCATGCCCAAGGTCGCCATCGCCCCGATCATCGTGATCTGGGCGGGCTACGGCACCGGCTCCAAGGTGATCATCGCCGCGCTCATCGTATTCTTCCCGCTGCTGGCCAACACGGTGATGGGACTGCGCTCGGCCCCTCGCGAAGAGATTGAGATGCTGCGGGCCTTCACTGCCACCCGCTGGCAGATTTTCCGGATGGCCCAGCTGAAACACGCGCTTCCGCACATATTCACCGGGCTCGATATCGCCATCGTGCTGTCGGTGATCGGAGCCATCGTCGGCGAGTTCGTGGGGGCGAAGGCGGGCCTCGGGTACCTGATCTTGCAGAACAACTTCAACTTCAACATCGCGGGCAGTTTCGCGGTGCTCTTCGTCCTCTCCGGGATCGGCATCGTGCTGCACTGGATCGTCAGCGCGGTTCATGAGCGCGTCGTCTTCTGGGTCGACAGCGCGCCTGCCCTCTCCAGGAACTGACCGCGCAAGGGACCTCGCCATGACACTGCACAAGAAGATCACATCTGCCCCGAAAGCCGATCTGCACGTCCACCTCGAGGGCACGATCGAGGCCGCGATGATGTTCGATCTCGCAGCGCGCAACGGCGTCACGCTGCCATGGGCCAGCGTCGCCGAACTGCACGCGGCCTTCGGTTTCCGGAACCTGCCGCAGTTTCTGGAGATCTTCTACGCCGGGCTGCAGGTGCTGCGCACCGAACGCGACTTCTTCGACGTCACCTACGCCTTCCTGAAACGATCCGCCGCGGACAACGTCGTCTACACCGAGATCCACTTCTCGCCGCAGGGCCATCTCGAGCGCGGCGTCACCTGGACCGAGATGATGGATGGTATCCTCGGTGCCGCGACGAAGGCCGAGCGCGAGCTCGGCATCAGAGCCCGTCCGATCCTCGGCTTGCAGCGCCACCGCAGCGAAGAGGACGCACTGAAGGTAATCGACGCCGCCCTGCCCTGGAAACAAGACATCGTCGCGCTCGGTATGGGCGGGGCCGAGCTGGGCAACCCTCCCTCCCGCTTCGTCAACGCTTATGCCCGGGCTCGCGAACTGGGCTGGAAATGCACCTGTCATGCCGGCGAAGAGGGCCCCCACGGCTACGTCACCGAGGCGTTGGACCTGCTCAAGGTCGACCGGATCGACCACGGTATCCGCAGCATCGACAATCCCGCACTGGTCGCTCGCCTCGCACGCGAGCGCATGCCGCTGACGGTCTGCCCTTATTCCAACGTCCGCCTTCAGGCCGTTCCGGCACTCGCCAGCGTGCCCCTGATCGAACTGCTCGACGCCGGCTGCCTGGCGACGGTCAATACCGACGATCCCTCCTATTTCGAGGCCTATCTCAACGAGAATTTCCTTGGTACCGCGCGCGCACTGAACTTGACCGAGGTGCAGACACGAACCCTGATCGAGAACGGCTTCAAAGGCGCCTTCCTCGATGAGGGCCAGTGCACCGCCTACCTCGACAGGCTGGACGCACACTGGACATGACCCGGTTGCCCCCGGCCTCAGAAGGACACCGAACATGACGCAACGGCACATGGCGCTTGGCGCCTTCTTCCATCCCACCGGCCATCACCTCGCCGCATGGCGCCATCCGGGCGCGCAGATCGACGCCGGAACCAACATCGACCACTACCTCGATCTGGCGAGGCAGGCAGAGCGCGGAAAGTTCGATTTCATCTTCCTTGCCGATGCGCTGGCATGCCGACATGGCAACCTCGACGCGCTCAGCCACTGGCCGCAGTACATGGCCTATTTCGAACCGACCACACTGCTGGCCGCGATGGCTGTCGTCACACGGCACATCGGACTCGTTGGCACCGCCACCACTTCGTTCAACCAGCCCTGGGACATCGCCCGCCGCTACGCATCGCTCGATCATCTCAGCAAGGGCAGGATCGGCTGGAACATTGTCACCTCTTCGAATCAAGCGGAGGCACAGAACTTCTCGCTCGATCGCCATTTCGACCATGCCGACCGCTACCGTCGGGCAGAGGAGTTCGTGCAGGTCGCCAAGGGCCTTTGGGACAGCTGGGAAGACGACGCATTCCTGCGCGCCCGGGACAGCGGGCGCTATTTCGACCCCGAGAAGCTGCACCGGCTCGACCACGAAGGAGAACATTTCCGCGTGCGCGGACCGCTGAACGTCGCGCGCGGACCGCAGGGCCACCCGGTGCTGGTTCAAGCCGGGTCGTCGGAAGCCGGGCGCGGTTTCGCCGCCCGCCACGCCGAAATCGTCTTCACCGCACAGACGGACATCGACGAGGCGCGGGCCTTTCGCCTCGAGATGCGCGAGCGTCTGGCTCGTGAGGGCCGCGATCCCGAAGCAATCCGCATTCTGCCCGGCCTCAATCCCGTGCTCGGCTCCACCTCCGCCGAGGCCCACGCGCTGCGCGATGGCCTCGCCGCGATGATCCCCGTGGCGCTCGGGCTGGAGGCACTCGCCCCCATCCTCCCCGAGGTGGACCTGAGCGGCTGCGATCCCGACCAGCCTTGCCCCTTGCACCTTCTGGCTGCGGATACCAATGCTTCAAAGAGCGGGCTCGAGACCTTCCGCGCCCAGACCCTCGCGGGACGGACGCTGCGCCAGATCTACACCGACTACATAAACGCGCGAGGGCAGAACAGCATTTGTGGCACCGCCGCAGAATTGGCGGACCACATGGAGCACTGGTTCCGCGAGGGAGCGGTCGACGGTTTCCTCATCCAGCCACCGATCCTGCCGCTCGGCCTCGAGGCCTTCGTTGACGGGGTGATCCCCGAACTGCAGAAGCGCGGCCTGTTCCGCGCCGACTACGCCTCGAACACGCTACGCGAGAACCTTTCTCTCGCCCGGCCCGTCAATCGATACACGGCCGCCGGAATTCGCAACCTCGACCCCAGACTCTGAGTCGGAAACGTGCTTACAGAGCGATCCACCATCAGCGGAACCAAAATGTCCAGAACGCCCCTGCCCTCCCCGGACACGCCCGCCTCCTCCTTTATCGATGCCACCGTGGCGCTTGCAGCGGGCATCTCGGCGCTGGGGGCTGACATCCGCCTGCTGGACGAGACCGACCTGGCGGGGCGCGATCCCGGTTCACACCCTCTCAACTTCGGTGCAGGGCTACTGGCGATGCCGGGCAACACCGAAGCGCTGCAGGCCCTGATGCGCCTCTGCGCCGAGCGGGGCGTGCCGATTGTGCCTCATGGCGGGCGTACCGGGCTGGTCGGTGGCACGATCAGCCGTCCGGGCAGCCTCGCCCTGTCCACCGCGCGGATGAACCGTATCCTCGACGTCGATCCGCTCTCGAGAACAGCGCTGGTCGAGGCGGGGGTCACCTTGCAAGCACTGCAGAGTGCGGCGGCCGAGCACGGGTTCGAACCGGGCATCGACCTCGGCGCACGCGGCACCGCCACGATCGGCGGCATGGCCGCGACCAATGCCGGCGGCATCCAGGCCTTCCGCCACGGCGTCATGCGCCACCGCGTATTAGGGCTCGAGGCGGTGCTCGCCGATGGCACGCTCTACTCCGACCTGAGCCGCGTGGTGAAATCCACCTCAGGCTACGACCTGAAGCAACTCTTCATCGGCAGCGAGGGCACACTCGGGGTCATCACCCGCGTCGTCGTGCAGCTCACGCCTCTTCCGAAGGCGCGCGCGACCGCGCTGCTGGCGCTTCCGGACACCGAGGCCGGACTTTCGACCGCGCGCAAGTTGCTTACCGAGATCGGCGGTGATCTGCTGGCCTGCGAGATCATGTGGGGGAGCTTTCTGGAAATGAACAGGCACGCGCAGGGCACCCTTCTGCCCGACAGCTTTGCGGCCGCGCCGGCCAGCCTGCTGATCGAGATCGCGGGCCCGGACGATGCGGCGGCCCAGTCCCGCCTCGACGGCATTCTTGCCGCATTGTGGGACCTCGAGCTCATCCTCGACGCGGTGGTCGCCACGTCCGAGACCCGACGCACTGCACTCTGGCACCTGCGGGAAGACATGTCGGTCTTCGAAGCGGCCTATCCGGGGCACAGCTCCTTCGACGTGTCGCTGCCGCCGTCGCGGATCGCAGACTGGCTGCCGAAGCTCGACCAGCGCCTTTCGGAGGTCGAGCCCGGTCTCACCGCGTTGGTCTTTGCCCATATCGCCGATGGCAACCTGCACATCATTCCGCGCCGCGGTGACTGCGGCCCCGAGGTGAAGGCCCGGATCGGCGCGGCAATTCTGTCCGACCTGATCCCTCTCGGCGGCGCGATCAGCGCCGAACACGGCATCGGCGAAGCCAAGCGCGCTGCGTTCGAGACCTTCGTTCCGCACACGAAGCGTGACCTCATGGCGCGGGTGAAGGCGGCGCTCGATCCTGAGGGACTCTTGAACCCGGGCAAGATTCTTCCGGTGCCGGAGAACGCGGCATGACCGGTCGTCGCCCCAAGAACGGGTTGCGCGAGGTCGCCCAGCTGGCCGGCGTATCGCTGGCGACCGCCTCGCGCGCCCTGTCGCAGCCCGACCGGGTCTCGGAAAACGTGCGTAAACGGATAGAAGAGGTCTGCCGGCAAATCGATTACGTCCCGAACCATACCGCCCGCGGCCTCTCGCTCAAGCGCAGCCAGATGCTCGGCCTGATCGTGCCCACCACCAGCAACCCGCTCTTCGCGCCGACCATCGACGGCGTGCGCATGGTGCTCGATGAACACGGCTACAACATGGTCATCGATTCAGCCGAACGCGACCACGTCCGCGAGCTGGAAATGGTACGCAACCTCGTCGCGCATGGCGTCGATGCCATCGTGACCATCATGCCGACCCATCTTCCCGAGCTTTTCGATTTTGTCCGCAAGATGAACGTGCCGCTTGTCAGCGCCCACCACTTCTCACCGGGGAAAAGCGTTCCGACGGTCGGGTACGACAACGTCGCTGCCATTACGGAGATGACCGACCACATCCTGTCGCTGGGCCATCACCGCATCGCGATCTTTTCCGGACCGGGCCACACCACGCCGGTCATCGCCGAGCGCCTGGAAGTGATACAAGCCCGGTTAGCTGCCGCCGGCTTGCCGCCGCGCCCGGATTGGGTGATCGAGTGCGACTACGAAGTTGCGCAGATGCGCCGTGCAGCGCGCGCGCTCATCGCACCCGATGATCGCCCCACCGCCATCATTTGCACCGGCGATCAGCATGCCGTCTCGACCCTGGTCGAGGCGCAGTTGCTTGGCCTGCCGGTACCCGAAAAGCTCAGCGTCACCGGTTGCAACGACGTGGCCATCGCCGAGCTGTGCAATCCGCAGCTGACGACCCAGCGCCTGCCCTATCTCGAACTCGGTCAGGCGGCCTGTCGCCTCGCGCTCGACATGCTGGCCGGCCGCGACGTTCCCGAGCGCACCCTTCTGCCACATCGCATGATCATTCGGGGCAGCACCGCCGCTCCGACGAAAGGACTGTCTTCGTGAAGATCGACACACTCGCCGTTACCGCCGGCCGCCATCCCTTCGCCTATGGTGGAACCGTCAGCCCGCCGGTAGATCGCGCCGCTACCCGCATTTTTCCGGATCTGGACGCCATCACCCGGGCTCACTCGACAGGCAAGCTCAGTGATTTTCTGGGCTCCCGCGGCCCCGACCAGGCGGCCGAGGCCGTCGCGGCGCTGGAGGGCCCCGAGGCCGTTGTGACGCTCACCAGCTCGGGCATGAGCGCGTTGACCGCCACCTTCCTGACCGTGCTGCGGCAGGGAGATCACCTGGTGCTGCCCGACAGCGTCTTCGGCCCGACACGCGAGGTCGCCGAAAACCTGCTGGCGCGTCTCGGGATCACCTGCAGCTACTACCCCCCCCTCGCCTCGGCCGCGGAGTTCCGCGCCGTCCTGCGCCCCGAGACGCGCCTGGTTCTGACCGAAAGCCCCGGCTCCAACACCTTCGAGGTGCAGGACATTCCGATGATCGTGGCCAATGCCCACGCCGCCGGGGCACTCGTCGCGATCGACAATTCCTGGGCGACGCCGGTGTTCTTCCGGCCCCTGGACTTTGGCATCGACTTCTCGATCTCTGCGGCAACCAAGTACCTCGCGGGGCATTCCGACCTGATCCTGGGCACCATCGCCACGCGCGCCGATTGGGCAAAGCCTGTGCAGGACATGCTGCGGTTGATGGGCGACACACCCGGAGCCGACGATGCCTGGCTGCTGGCTCGCGGTCTGCGCACCCTGCCTTTGAGGATGCGCCAGCACGACGCCTCGACGCGCCGTGTCCTTGCCGCGCTCTCGGGCCGCCCGAGCGTCCGTCGGCTGTTGCACCCGACCCAGCCCGACTGCCCCGGCCATGCGTTCTGGCGGCGAGACTTCTCCGGGGCCAGCGGCCTGTTCGGCTTGCTCATGGACCCGATGCCCGACGAGACGCTGAACACCTTCCTCGCCGCGCTTGAGCTGTTCAAGCTGGGCTACAGCTGGGGCGGCTTCGAAAGCCTCATCCTGCCGGTCGCGCCCGATCCGGCGCGCAAGCTCCTTTCCTCCCCCGAAGGCACGCTGCTGCGACTGCACGTCGGCCTCGAAGATCCGGACGACCTGATCGCCGATCTGGATCGCGCCTTCCAAGTTCTCAAGAAAGACTGATCCATGTCCGTCCCTGTCGATCGCGTCAGCGCACTGTCGTTCCACCCGCTTTACGAGCCGCCGGAAATCCTGGCAGACGGGAGCAAGGTGCGGCGGCTCAACCTCAACGAAAGCCCCTTCCCGCCGTCCCCCGCCGTAATCGCGGCCATGACCCGCGCGGCCGCCCTGGGCAACCGCTATCCGGATGGTGAGGCGCGAGCGCTGATCGAAGCGCTTGCCGCCGGTTCCGGGATCCCCCCCGAACGGATCTTCGTCGGCGCAGGATCGAACGAACTGCTGGCTGCCAGCGCCGAGATCAGCCTCGATCCCGGCGATCAGATGCTGGCGCCGCTTCCCGCCTTCCCGACCTATGCCAAGCTCGCCAGACTGCGCGGCGCCGAGTTCGTCGGTGTTCCTCTGCATGGCGATGGCCGCATCGACGTGCCCGCCATGCTGGCAGCGGTCACACCGCGCACCCGGCTGGCCTTCTTCTCGTCACCACACAATCCCACCGGCGGGATCATGACGGCCGAGGACATCCTGCGCCTGGTGCAGGAATTGCCCGAGCACGTCATGCTGCATTTCGACGAGGCCTACTACGAGTTTGGCCGCGCCGCCGGAGCGCCGGACGCGCTGCCGATCCTCAGTACCCGTAAGGGTCCGTGGATCTCGACGCGGACCTTTTCCAAGGCATACGGCATGGCGGGCGTGCGCGTCGGCTACGGCTTTGCGGGCACCCCGGAGCTGGCGCTGGCGATCCGCAAGGTGCGCCCCAACTTCAGCCTCTCACGCATGGCCCTTGCCGGCGGCGTCGCGGCGCTTGCAGAGCCCGGTGCCTCCGCGGCGCTCGTCGCGCTCATCCTGAAGGAGCGCGACAGGATGGCCGCGCAGTTACGCCCCGCCGGCTTCACCCCGTTGCCGGGGGCCGCAAATTTCCTGGCCTTGCTGCCCCCCCCTGGATCTCCGAATCTCGTCGATCGACTGCGCGACGCAGGCATCTACATCACGGATTTCGTTCTCGGCGAGACCCGTGCCCTGCGCATCACCATCGGAGACGCGGAAGACACCAACGCTGTTGTCTCGGCACTTCTCGAAAACGCCGATGCGCCGCGATGATCCTGAATGCCCAAGATGCCCGACGCGCTGCGAAGCGGCGAATGTATTGACCCAGCGGAATCTGCTCAGTTTAAGCCGCTAATCTGAATGCCTCGGCAGGTGTGCGCATGGCAAGGGCCTGATGAGGACGGCGGTTGTTGTAGAAGCTGATCCAGTCACCGATGACGCGGGTCGCGTGCTGGATGCTCTCGAAGCGATGGCGATGAACGCATTGCTCCTTG
>NZ_RCHI01000032.1 GCF_003664585.1 Paenirhodobacter hankyongi | reverse complement strand
ATCCCAGCGTCAGCGGCACGAAGAGGAAGTGATACAGAGCCGTCATCGCAAACTGAAGGCGCGACAGCTCCACAATACCAAAATCCATCCGTCTCTCTCCAACCTGATGCGCCGCCCTCCCGGGGGGAGGCGGCAGCTGCGGGCATCATGGTCAAAACGGCGCGACTTGCGCCCCTGCGCCTTGCCGCAGGTGGGCAAATTGTCCAAGGGGCGGGGAAAGGGGCGGGGCGCTCAGGGCGTCTTTGCCATCGCGGCCTTTGCCACCTCGGCCACGGGCCGGGGCGGCGGGGCGGGGGACCAGCCGAGGCCGAGGCTCTTGTTCAGGCCGATATAGGCGGTGGCGAGTTCCGTCCGGCCCTGGCTGAGGGCCAGGTCGATCTGCAATTGGGCGCGCTGGATGTCGAGCTGGTCGATCACCGAGAGCGTGCCGGCGCCGGTCATCTGTGCGGCAAGTTCGGTGGCCTTCGCGGCCTCGGTGCTGGCGGTGGCCAGTCGCGCGACCGAGGCGCGGCGCTTCTCGAAGGCCGAGAGCGATCCCTCGGCATCGGCAAGCGCGGCGAGCACCGTCTGGCGATAGCCCGCGAGCGCCTCGTCGCGGACGCCTGCCGCCTGCGCGAGCGCCGCATCCTTGCGGCCGAAATCGAGCGCGTTCCATTGCAGCACCGGGCCGACGGCCAGGCCGAGCCCGTCCGAGCGCAGCACCGCGCCGGGCGTGCCGCCGGCGGTCGAGACGAGGCCCATGAAGGTGATCTTCGGAAAGAAGCTGGCGGCGGTCTCGCCGATCGCGGCGCTCGAGGCGGCGAGCCTGCGTTCGGCCTCCCGGATGTCGGGGCGGCGGCGCAGCATGTCGGCGGGGTTGCCGATCGCCACCTTGCGCGGCGGGCGCGGCACGGCGCGGGGGCGGGCGAGCTCGGGGGCGAGCGCGGCGGGGGTGGTGCCGGTCAGCACCGCCAGCTGCGCCGTCAGCGCGTCGACCTGCGCCTCGATCAGCGGGATCTGCGCCTCGGTCGCGGCGGCATCGGCGCGCAGCCGGGCGATGTCGAGCGCATTCGTCACGCCCTGCGTCGCGGCGCCCTCGCTCAGCGTCAGCCCGCGCTGTTTCAGCGCGACAGAGCGGCGGGTGATGGCGAGCGCGTCCTGCGCGCCGCGCAGCGCGACATAGGCGCGCCCGACCTCGGCGGCGAGCTGCACCTGCGCATCGGCGAAGGTGGCCTCGGCGGCCTCGGCCTGAGCCCGGCCGCGTTCGGCCGCGCGGCGCTTGCCGCCCAGAAGGTCGGCCTCCCAACTCGCATCGAAGCCGGAGGCATAGACGTCGTTCTGCACATCCGAGGGCAGGGTCAGCGGCAGCCCGGGCACCAGCACGCTGCCCCCGGCCTCGCCGGTGCCGATCCGGGTGTCGAGCGCCCCGCCCAGCACCGCGCCCGCCGGGTTCAGGTTCGCCACCGCCCCGGCATAGGCCGCGCGCGACTGCGCGAGCCGGGCGCGGGCGACGTCGAGCGCGGGGCTGTCGGCGCGGGCGCGGGCGATCAGCCGGGTCAGCTCGGCATCGTTGAACCCCGTCCACCACTCGGCCGGCGGATTGGCCGGCACCGTTGCCGCCTGCCCGTGCTGGAACCGCGCGGCGAGGTTCGCCACGACCGGCGGGCCCTGATAGTCGGGGCCGAGGGGGGCGCAGGCGGCAAGGCAGAGGAGAAGCGGCAGGGAACGCATCGGGGGCACCTAATGGATCGCGAGGCCGGCGCCCTTCGGCAACGGCCGCAGCAGCACGGCAAGCGGAATGCAGACGAAAAGCAGCAGGGCGAAGACGTAGAAGAGGTCGTTGAAGGTCATCACCCGCGCCTGTTCGGTGATGACGCGGGCGGCCAACTGAAGCTTCAGTGCGAGCGCCTGCGGCGTGCCGCCATCGCCGTGCAGCAGCCCCTGCAATTGCGGCGAGCCGGCGGGGAGCGCCTCGGCCAGACGCTCGGCATGGAACGAGCCGCGGCGGTCCTGCAGGGTGGCGATCATCGACAGCCCGACCGAACCACCGAGGTTGCGCGCGGCGTTGAACAGGCCCGAGGCATCCTCGGCCTTCTCGGGCGGCACGGAACTGGCCGCGGCCTGATTGAGGAACAAAAGCGCGAAGCCCTGACCGAAGCCGCGCAGCACCTGCGACAGGGTGAAGTCATCGCCCGAGGATTGCGCGGTCAGCGTGATGTCGACCCAGCAGCCCCAGGCGAAGAGCGCCATCCCCCCGGCGACGGCAAGGCGCAGGTCGAGATGGCGCACGAGCCAGGGGAAGAACGGCATGATCATCATCGTCGGCACGCCCGAGATCAGCACGATCACCCCCGATTGCTGGGCGTTGTAGCCGGGCACCGCGGCCAGGAACTGCGGGATCAGGTAGAGCACGCCATAGAGCCCCGCGCCAAGGCTGAGGCTGAGCACGAAGACGCCGAAGAAGGCGCGCCCCTTCAGGATGCTGAGATCGATCACCGGCTCGGCTGCGCGTTTCTGCCCGATCAAGAGGGCAATCAGTCCGAGCACCGTGGCCGCGCTCAGCCCGCGGATCAGGGGCGAGTCGAACCACATGTCGCGCTGCCCTTCCTCGAGCACCACGGTCAGCGCGCCAAGCGCCAGCGACAGGCCGAAGATGCCCAGCCAGTCGGCGCGCCAGAAGGCGGCGGGATTGAGCCGTTCCTTGTGCAGGCCGAAGAACAGCAGCCCGACAAGGCCGACGCCGACCGGGATGTTCAGGAAGAAGGCGTAATGCCAGCTCACATGCTCGGTCAGCCAGCCGCCGAGCAGCGGCCCGACGACCGGGCCCAGCACCGCCGTCATGCCGAAGAGCGCGATGCCGATCGGCTGTTGCGCGGGTGGCAGCCGGGTCGAGACGATGGTGAGCGCGGTCGGGATCATCGCGCCGCCGAAAAAGCCCTGCCCGATGCGGCCGACGATCATCATCGTCAGCGACGACGACATCCCGCACATCACCGAGAAGGCGGTGAAGAGCACGGTCGAGAGCAGCAGGAAATCGCGGATGCCGAAGATGCGGCTGAACCAGCCGGTGAGCGGGATCATCACGATCTCGGCCACCAGATAGGCGGTCGAGACCCAGGTCGCCTCGGTCGGGCTGGCGCCGATCTCGCCCTGAATCACCGGCAGCGCGGCATTGGTGATCGAGATGTCGAGGGTGGCCATCAGCGCGCCGATGGTGCCCGCCGCGACCGACAGCCAGGCCTGCGCATCGGCCCGGGCCGGGGCGGCGGCCTGACCCGCGGCCAGGCTCATTCGGCGGCCCCGCCGCGGGTGTCGACCTTCGCCGTCACCGACAGGCCGGCCAGCAGCCGGTCCTGCACCGCCGGATCGGGGGTGATCGCGATCCGCACCGGCACGCGCTGCACGATCTTGGTGAAATTGCCGGTGGCGTTCTGCGCCGGCAGCAGCGCGAATTGCGCGCCGGTGCCGGGCGAGAGGCTTTCGATCCTGCCCGCGAGCGGATGGCCCGGCAGCGCGTCGACGTCGATCTCGACGCTCTGGCCCGGGCGCATCGCGCCGACCTGCGTCTCCTTGAAATTGGCGACGAGGTAGAGGTCTTCGGGGATCAGCGTCATCAGCTGCGTGCCGGCGCCCACAAGCGCGCCGGGCGTCACCGTGCGGTCGCCGACGATGCCGGCGAAGGGCGCGCGCACGACGGTGTTCTTCAGATCGAGCCGGGCCTTCTCGCGTGCGGCCTCGGCCTGGGCGATGGCGGCCTTCGCCTGGCCGATGGCGGCGGCGGCGGTGCGGGCGGCGGCCTCGGCCGAGGTGACCTGCGCGTCCGCCACCTGCAATTGCGCCGCGGCTTTGGCGCGCGCATTTGCCAGTTGCGACATCTGTTCGGCGGTGGCGGCGCCGGTCGCCGCAAGCGGGGTGTAACGGGCGATCTGGCTTTCGGCAAAGCCCGCATCGACCTCGGCCGCGGCGCGGCCGGCCTTCGCCTGGGCGATGGCGGCGGCGGCGCGGGCCGCCTCGGCCTCGGCGCGGTTCAGATCGGCCCCGGCCGCCGCGACCAGCGCCTCGGCCTGGGCAAGCTGGACCCGGTAATCGGCGTCGTCGATGCGCACGAGGGCCGCGTCCTTCGCGACCCGGGCATTGTGGGCGACCAGCACCTCGGCCACATAGCCGCCAAGTTTCGGCGCGACCGCCACCTTGTCGGCCTGCAGATAGGCGTCGTTCGTCTCTTCGATGAAACGGCCCTCGGTCCAGTAGCCGTATCCCCACCAGAGCGTGGCGGCGAGCGCGACAAGGGCCAGAAACGTCAGCTTGCCGCGATACTTGCGCCAGTCTTCGGTGGCGGGGGCGGTGTCGCTGTCGGTGCTGTCTTGCAAGGTCATCCCCGGGTCAATCCATCCCTTCGCTCCCGGCGCGGGGCCGAGAATACACCCTTGCGTAGCACGCAGGCCGATTGCTCGCCACGGTTTGATCGCCGCAGCACCGCAGTGCGGGCGGTGACGTAGGGTCGCGTGTCCCGGCGTTTCCGGCGCGACACGCGGTGCGCTGGACGGCGCGGGCCGCATGGGTGACAACAGGGGCAGTCGCCCTACACTTGCGGGGTCTGTTCTCGTGAAAGGTGCCGGATGCCTCCCCGCAATTCCCTGACGACCGGCCCGATCAACGCCGCGCTTCTGCTCTTCGCCCTGCCCACCCTCGGCTCCTCGGTGCTGCAATCCGCGAACGGCTCGATCGACGCGGTCTGGATCGGCCGGCTGCTGGGCGAGAACGCGCTTGCCGCCACGACGAACGGCAATCTGGTGATGTTCCTGCTCACCTCCTTCGTCTTCGGCTTCGGCATGGCGGCGACGATCCTGATCGGCCAGTCGATCGGGCGCGGCGACATCGAGGCCGCGCGCGAGGTGGTGGGCACGGCGCTTGGCACCTTCGTGCCGGTGGCGATGGCAGTCGCGGTGCTGGGCTGGATCTTCGCGCCCGACCTTCTGGCGCTTCTGGGCACTCCGGCCGAGACCGCGCCGCTCGCGCTCGATTTCCTGCGGGTGATCTTCGTCGCGATGCCGGCCATTCTGATGCAGACGATGCTGATGATGGCGCTGCGCGGCTCGGGCGACTCGCTGACGCCGCTGATCTTCATGGCGCTCGCCGTGGTGCTCGACATCGGGCTGAACCCGGTCTTCATCCTGGGCCTCGGCCCGATCCCGGCGATGGGGATCGGCGGTTCGGCCCTGGCGACGGCGGTCGCGAATGTCATCAGCCTCGCCGGCATGCTGACCTACATCTACGCGCGCGACCTGCCGTTGCGGTTGCGCGGCGCCGAGCTGCGCCTGTTGCGCCCGGACCTGACGGTGCTGAAGCTGCTGCTGGAAAAGGGCCTGCCGATCGGCGTGCAGATGATCGTCGTCTCCTCCTCGATGCTGACGATGCTGAGCCTGGTGAACGCGCATGGCGTCGACACCACCGCGGCTTTCGGCGCGACGCAGCAGCTGTGGACCTATGTGCAGATGCCGGCGATGGCGCTTGGCGCGGCGGTGAGCGCGATGGCGGCGCAGAACATCGGCGCCGGCCGCTGGGACCGGGTCAGCCGGATCACCCGCTCGGGTCTGCTGTTCAACTTCCTGCTGACCGGCACGCTGGTTGCGGTGCTGATGGCGGCCGACCGGCAGGCGATGGAGATCTTCCTCGGCACCGGCAGCCCGGCCATCCCGATCGGCCAGCACATCGGCCGCATCGCCACCTGGGGCTTCATCGCCTTCGGCTTCACCATGGTGCTGTTTGGCACGGTGCGGGCGAACGGGCAGGTGGTCTGGCCGCTGATCATCCTGTTCATCTCGATGTATCCGGTGCGGCTCGGCTTTGCCTTCGGCCTGTCGCGCTGGCTTGGCGCCGATGCGCTGTGGCTGTCCTTCCCGGCCTCGATGCTGTCGACGCTGCTGATGGCAAGCCTGCTTTACCTGCACGGTGGCTGGCGCAAGGCGCCGGTGATGGCCTTCGACGGCACCGCCGAGGCGCTGGCCGCAAGCACGGGCGAGGGGGCACCTCCCCCTCGCGACTGACCCTTTCCCTCCCCAACTGTCAGGAGATGTCGATGAAACTGAACGTGGTGATCTGCTCGACCCGCCCGGGCCGCAACGGCAAGCCGGTGGCGGACTGGTTCTTCGCCCATGCGGCGGCGAACAAGGGCGGCTTCGACGAGGTGGTGCTGACCGACCTTGCCGAGGTCAACCTGCCGCTGCTCGACGAGCCGAACCATCCGCGGATGAAGAAATACACGCAGGAGCACACCAAGCGCTGGAGCGCCATCGTCGAGGGCTCGGATGCCTTCGTCTTCGTGATCCCGGAATACAACTTCACCGCGCCGCCGGCCTTCGTGAACGCGGTCGATTACCTCTATTCCGAATGGGGCTACAAACCCGCGGGCTTCGTCAGCTATGGCGGGATCTCGGGCGGGCTGCGCTCGGTGCAGACGGCGAAGACGATGCTGACCACGCTGAAGGTGATGCCGGTGCCCGAGCAGGTGGTGATCCCGATGGTCTTCGGCCATCTCAAGGACGGGGTGTTCGAGGCCGAGAAGCCGCATCTCGACAGCGCCGATGCGATGGTGGCCGAGCTGGCGAAATGGGCTGCCGCGCTGAAGCCGCTGCGCTGAGCGCCAGGGGCGGCGGGGGCATTCCCTGCCGCCGTCCCGGTGACTGCCGCGGGCGGGAATTCCGGCGCCGATTTTCGCGTGCACGTTGCAGGGCCGGGGGGGCGATGCCTATATTGGCCCCAACCGCCTGTTGAGGCGACAGAATTGGACGAAACCCCATGGCAGAGACAAGCGTCAGAGACCCCTATGAAGTGCTCGGCGTGGCGAAGACGGCCACGGAAGCCGAGATCAAGAAAGCCTATCGCAAGCTCGCGAAGGAGCTGCACCCCGACCTGACCGGCGGCGACCCGAAGAAGGCCGACCGCTTCAAGGAGGTGTCGGCGGCCTACGACCTGCTGCGCGATGCCGAGAAGAAGCGCCGCTATGACGCGGGCGAGATCGACGCGAGCGGGCAGGAAAAGCCGCAGCGGCAATATTACCGCTCCTATGCGGAACACGACCCGTCGCAGCGCTATGAATTCGAGGGCGGCTTCGACGACCTCGGCGACATCTTCTCGCGCGCCTTCCGTGCGCAGGGTGGCGCGGGGCGGGGCTTCGGCGGTGCCGGCGGAGGGTTCGAGCAGATGAAGATGCGCGGTCAGGACCTGCATTTCCACCTCGAGGTCGGCTTCCTCGACACGGTCACCGGCGCGAAGAAGACGGTGACCCTGCCCGAGGTCGGCCGCGTCGAGCTGACGATCCCGGCGGGGATCGAGGACGGCCAGAGCCTGCGTCTTGCCGGCCGCGGCGGGCCCGGCGCGAACGGCGGGCCGGCGGGCGATGCGCTGGTGCGGATCTCGGTCGCGCCCGATCCGGTCTTCAGCCGTGACGGCGACGACGTGGTGATGGAGCTGCCGATCTCGATCGACGAGGCGGTGCTGGGCGGGCCGGTCGAAGTGCCGGTGCCGGGCGGGCGCGTCAAGCTGAAGGTGCCGGCGAATTCAAGCTCGGGCCGGGTGATGCGGCTGCGCGGCAAAGGCGTGCAGCGCGCCCATGGCACACCGGGCGATCTGCGCATCACGCTGAAGATCGTGCTGCCCGAGGACGAGGACGCGGCGCTCGCCGAGGCGGTCAAGGCCTGGCGGGCGAAGCATCACTATGACCCGCGCGCCGGATGGAAGGGAGAGCGCTGATGATGACCGAAGCCGAACTCCTCGACCGGATCGGGCGGCTCAGCGCCGAACGCCTGACCCTGTGCGTCACCCGGTCCTGGGTGCGGCCGCGCCTGTCCGAGGCCGGCCCCGCCTATGACGAGACCGACCTTGCGCGGCTGCGCCTGATCGTCGAGCTGACCGAGGACATGGAGGTCAACGACGAGGCGGTGCCGCTGATCCTCGGCCTGATCGACGAGGTCAGCGCGCTGCGCCGGCGGATCCGCGCCCTCGATGCCGCGCTGGGCGCCGAGGGGCCTGCGGTCTGCGACGCGGTGATTGCGCGGCTGCGCGCGCTGCACGGCGACGGGGTGGCATGAGCCGCGGCCCGGGCAGGGCGGGCGGATGAACGGCGAGGCCCTCGCCTTTCTGGTCACGGCGGCGCTGCTGGCCCTGCACGGCTCGGCTTTCCTGCTCGCTTTCCGGGCAATGCGCTTTGCCCGCACGCCGCAGGGCGCGGTGGGCTGGACGGTGTTTCTGCTGGCGCTGCCCTATGTCGGCGTGCCGGCCTATCTGATCTTCGGCGATTTCCGCTATCCGGCAATGATCCGCGCCCGCCAGCTGTCGGAACTGGTCGCCCGCGTGGCCGAGGCGCCGCAGGCCGCACCGCCGCCGCCCGTGCTTGCCCCCGAGACGCAGGGCATCCGCGCCGGTTTCGAGGCGATCGCCGGGCGCGCCGCCGCCTCGGGCAACCGCGTCGCGCTGCTGACCGATGGCGCCGAGGTGTTCGAGACCCTCTTTGCCGCGATCCGCGCCGCGCGCCGCTATGTGCTGATCGAGACCTACATCCTGCGCGACGACGGCCTTGGCCGGGCGCTGCAGGAGGCGCTGATCGCCAAGGCGCGCGAGGGGGTGCGGGTCTGCGTGCTTTACGATCCCTTCGGCAGCTATGGGCTGCACCGCAGCTATGTCGCGCGGATGCGCGAGGCGGGGGTCGAGATCACCAACTTCCACGCCCGCCACCCGCCGCGCGCCCTTGCGCCGCTGCGGGTGAATTTCCGCAATCACCGCAAGATCGCGGTGATCGACGGCGAGGTGGCCTTCACCGGCGGCTACAACATCGGCGACGAATATGTCGGCCGCAACCCGCGGCTTGGCCCTTGGCGCGACACGATGGTGCGGATCGAGGGCGGTGCGGTGGCGCAGCTGCAGCTCCACTTCGCCGAGGACTGGCACTGGGCGACCGGCGAGCTGCCGGCGCTCGACTGGACCCCGCGCGATGTGCCCGAGGGCATTCAGGCGCTGGTGCTCGCCTCGGGCCCCTCGGATGCGCAGGAGACCGGCACGCTCTATTTCGCGCAGGCGATCACCGCGGCCCGCAAGAGGTTGTGGATCGCCTCGCCCTATTTCACCCCGGATACCGGGCTGCGCCAGGCGTTGCGGCTGGCCGCGCTGCGCGGTGTCGACGTGCGGGTGCTGATGGCGGGGCGGCGCGACCATTGGCTGGTCTGGCTGGCGGGCTTCGCCTTTCTCGAGGAGATGCGCGGCTCGGGCGTGCGGGTGCACCGCTATGACGCTGGCTTCATGCACCAGAAGGTGGTGCTGATCGATGACGAGATTGCCGCGATCGGCAGCCACAACCTCGACAGCCGGTCCTGCCGGCTGAATTTCGAGGCGAGCGCCGTGGTCTTCGATCCGGCCACGGCCGGGCAGGTGGCGCGGATGCTGGAGCGCGACTTCGAGGCGGCGCCGCTGTGGCAGGGGCCGCTCGCCGGTGCGCCGCTCTTCGTGCGGCTGGCCGCCCCGGTCGCCCGGCTTTTCGCGCCGATCCTGTGATCTCAGGCGGTGACGCGGGCCCAGATCTCGCGGATCTGGTCGGGCAGCGACATCGGGTCGAAGGGCTTCAGGATCACCTCGGCCGCGCCGATCTCGCGCAGCCGGTCGAAATCGGCACGCGAGGCCTTGGCGGTGACGAAGATGATCGGCACCGCCTCGTAGCCCGGGATCTCGCGCAGGCGGTGGAAGGTTTCCTCGCCATCCATGTCGGGCATCATCACGTCGAGAAGGATCAGATCGGGCTTGAGCGAGGGCGCGGCGTCAAGTGCGGGCTGGCCGCCCTCGAACTGGTTCACCGAGAAGCCGCCGACGAGTTCGAGCGACATCCGCGCAATCTGCCGGATATCGGCGTCGTCCTCGATATGCATGATCTCGCGCAGATCTGCCATGCCCCAGCGTCTCCCCATTCCATTCGATCACACGCCGTGCGGCGCGCGTCTGAAAACCAATAACCATGTTAAGCCGGTTCCGCGGCGGAAGGCAATCGCCGCCGCCGCGGAACCGGCGCAGCTCAGCCGGCGCGGCGATGGTCCCAGGCCGGGAAGGGGTCGGCCAGATCGACCCAGGCCTCGGGCAGGAAGAACTCGGTCGGCAGCAGCGCCGCATCCAGTGCCGCGGTGATCGCCGCCCGGTCGAGCCCGGCGCCGATGAACACCAGTTCCTGACGCCGGTCGCCCCAGGGCTCGACCCAGTTCCGGGCAATCTCGGCACGGGCTTCGGGATGGGCGGGGCGGCGGTCGCGCGGGACGGCGGCCCACCACTGGCCAAGCGGGCGCACGGTCGCCGCGGCCCCGGCGAGCGAGAACTCCGCCGCCCAGTCCGGCCGCGTCGCCACCCAGAAATGCCCCTTCGCGCGGATGACGCCGGGCAGATCGCCGGTCAGCACCGCGTGGATGCGGCCCGGGTCGAAGGGCAGGCGGGCGCGGTAGACGAAAGAGGAAATGCCGTATTCCTCGGTCTCGGGCACGTGTTCGGCAAAGCCGTATAGCTCCTTCGCCCAGAGCGGATGCTCGGAGGCGGTGTCGAAATCGAAGCGCCCGGTGTTCAGGATCTCGTCGGGCGCGACGACGCTGAAATCCGTCTCGATCAGCTTCGCATCGGGGTTCAGCGCCTTGACGATCTTGCGCGCCGCCTCGCGCCGCGCGGGGCCGGCGTCACCGACCTTGTTCAGCACCACGACATCGGCAAACTCGATCTGGTCGGTCAGCAGGTCGACCAGCGTGCGCGTGTCGCCCTCGCCCAGGCTTTCGCCGCGGTCGGAGAGGAAATCGGCGCTGGAAAAGTCGCGCGTCAGGTTGATCGCATCGACCACCGTCACCATCGTGTCGAGCCGCGCGATGTCGGAGAGGCTGGCGCCCGCGTCGTCGCGGAAGTCGAAGGTGGCGGCGACGGGCAAGGGCTCGGCGATGCCGGTGCCCTCGATCAGCAGGTAATCGAAGCGGCCCTCTTCGGCCAGCTTGCGCACGCCCTGCAACAGGTCGTCGCGCAAGGTGCAGCAGATGCAACCGTTCGTCATCTCGACCAGCTTCTCCTCGGCGCGGTCGAGCGTGGTGCCGTCGCGCACCAGATCGGCGTCGATGTTCACCTCGGACATGTCGTTGACGATGACCGCCACGCGCCGGCCCTCGCGGTTGTTCAGCACGTGGTTCAGAAGCGTGGTCTTGCCGGCACCGAGGAAGCCCGAAAGCACGGTGACGGGAAGGCGGGTGTCGCTGGGGCGGGTCATGGGGGCCTCATGAGCGTTATGATATAACGTAACTACATCGTGCCAGCGGAAGACGCAATCCTGCCCTTGTGGGCCGGGGCGCATTCCCGCGGCGCGCCCCTTTGCAAGGTGATGAAACTCGCGGCATTCTCGGGGAGCATGGGCGCACTTGCCCGCCCGGCCCTCGCCATCCGCGGGCGCGGCCCCTAGAGAGAAGGCGGAAACGGACGTGCCGCGGCGCGTCCCCGAACGGCACGAGGCGGTGATGGGATATCAGGCAGTTGCGCGCGGCGAGCGGTTCCGTTTCGGCACGCTTGCCGCGGTGATGGCGGCGGCAACGCCGGAGCGG
>NZ_RCHI01000031.1 GCF_003664585.1 Paenirhodobacter hankyongi | reverse complement strand
GCTCTTCGCTGAAACGGCTTCTCTTCATCGTCTGTCTCCTTGGTTGGAGAACAGGCTAACCTCAAAACGAGGACGTTTCAGGGGAGCAGGTCACGTGGGGGATGAGCTCCCCAAGGATGAGGCGCTGGCGAACCTGACGGTCTGGCTCCGCCATCTCGAAGCGCATCCCGAGCATGATGTCGATTGCACGCTGGAGGTCAGGGTTCCGCTCAGCTACCTGACACGGTTGATGATCCGGGGAGAACGAGAGGACAAGCCATTCCCCGTTCTCGTGCGAGAGCTTCTGGAAAAGAACGGGTATGGTGACTGTGAAGGCATGACGGCCAATTAAGGTCAGACAGATCTATGCGAATGGCGGGACGCAGGGGGCTCGGGAAGTACGGGAGCGTCAGGCTAGCTCTCAAGGAGACTGACGTTGCGACGCCGCAAACATAGCCGCTTCACCCCGTTCACGGCCTTGTCGAAACGCCGGCAACGTGATGCTTTCGTGCGCCTGCGCTGGAAGATCCGTGGCGACGCCCCGATATACGGTGGGCTGTTCACCAGCCATCTGGTGTTGGACGAGCCGGGGCGCCCCGATCTCTACAGGCAGTGGTTCGATTTTCTGTTTCTGGGGCTCGATGGCCGCAGCATCTGGAACGCCAGCATCACCACCGGCAACCTGCAATTCTGGGATCGCACTCAGAATCTCGCTGTGGAACAGACGTACTCACACCTGAGCGAGGTGGAGTTGGAAGAGGAATACCGCTGGAAGTGCATCCCCGCGGCCTACGTCGGGCGGGAGAAACTCTATCGGCTGATCCGGCCCGAACCGTGCCGCCATGCAGCGCTTGAGGGGCTGACCGTCAAGGAATATGAGGAGCGGGCCGCCGCAGAGATCCTGCGCGATACCCCGCCAGAGATCCATGAGACGTTCCGGCTCGACCGCTCGTATCGCTATGGCATCGGACTGGAGATCATCGTTGCCTCTCCGATTATCGACCGCACCGTGATCGAAGGCGCCATCAGGCGGTTCAGAGAACTTGGTGAAACCGACTGGCAGAACCCCAACCCCATTCCCCGCGATCATCTGCCGTTCCAGACAGAGGCCGAAGCTATGGCTGCCGCTGGACCCTACATGCCGCCAGGCTGAAACGCCCGAAAGGCGATGATCCACGGCCGCCCCGTTAGCAGCATCACCGCTCGGAACATGCGTGAACCTAAATTTTGCGCGGAACGTGCGCTGACCGAGTCAGCCATCTTTCGTACCACCTTTGACCCAACGCCAGGAACGGCCCCATTTCCGTCATTCGACCGACGGTGCGTTTCGAGGCGCAGCGTTCTTAAAAGCGGCTGGTCAATCTACCGCGTGGCATTGTTCGATCTGCGATGTGACTGCTAGATGTTTCCGTAACGTCACTTGCGAAACTTTTGTTTGCCGCAGAATTTCCTCCTTGCGGTCGGAATGAGCCTTCACACAAATTGCGGTAAGCATTTTCAACTTGGGGGAGTTTTGTGCATGGAGTGTAAAATCGCAAACTTCATGCTGTATCAGCAACTGAAGCTCCTTAACGCCCCACCCTTTATTGGCCTGCTATCACTTCCCGAAGTACACCGAACCAACGCAATCGAATGCACACGAACCTATCTCGGGGGCCACCCAGAGAAAATTCCAAATTTGTTCCGCGAGTTTGGCTACCTCTCCGGTTGGCTTGTCACGCACACACTCAACGACAATTACGGTGAAGAGGATCGCAAGGTCTACCGGTTGATCGAAAATACCCTCGGTGTGTCATTGGACACGCAGACCGCTCGCCGTAATCTACACCAGAGCTTCGTGCAGCTGTGCGACAGAATGGGGCTCCCCAGCCGGGGCTTCGACCGGATGGTTGACCTCTACCTGCTTCACGCTGGGGTTGCGAGATCGCAGCTGCCACACTTGGTGCGTGCCTTCCGCAGGCAGCATGACCTCTTTGGGGCGCCGCCTCTCGAGACGACGGTATCGCTCAACCGTTGGGAGGATGACTCGCTAGACTTCCTGCCCCAAGGGATCGAAACGCCGCGGCGCGCGATCCTCTGGGACGAAACGGCATGGCACGCAGCTCTTTACGCGCGGATTGCACAAGCTCCTGAGAGCTTCACGCCGAAAAACGCGTTCGAAGAAACCTTTTACGACTGTTTCAGGGACGAGCAGGTCGGCACACAGTCCCCGGCATCTTACAACAAGGCAGTTGTGCAACCCAAACTCCATTGGACCGACGAAGGTCTCATGCTGCGCTTGCCGCGTGCCCAGGGACGCATTGCGGTTTTCATCGACGGTTCGGATCGCCCCCTGCGCCTCAAGGGCGGCGAAGATTGGTTACTCGAGCAACCTTGGCCTCGTCGGATCGTGTGCGAAATAGATGGGCACCGTTTCGAGTTGAACTTCCTCTCCGATCAAAGTCGCTTTGCGGTGTTCGACATGACCATCGGACGGTTCTTGAGCGAACGCCAAGTCGGCTGGGGTGACGATATCGAATTGGATACATCCGATGCCCTTGTCGCCGCACGGCAGCCGTTTAGCATCGCGGGTATGGACGCCATCTCACTGGGCGAAGATTGCTATGTGCAGCGTGCGCCGCTCGGCCTGCGGCCCACCGAACTCACTATTGGTGCGAGCCGGCTTTCGTTGCGCACCAAAGCTCGGCGGCGGCTGATAATCTCGGGTGGAGAAATTGCCGACGGCAGCTCGGGCAAGCTTTTTGGCACGGACGCCATGATTCATGTGGAAACGGGTCTTGCCACGCGTGAAATGCGAAAAATTCGTATCGCTTCAGATGCGGGAACATGGTTGGTCGATATTCCAATCGACGAAGGACGCGGCGTCCTTCCGCTTTCTAATGCTCTGTCGTCGACCCCCTCTCCGGATCCGCAGCGTCTGCGGCTCGAACTCATGGCCCCGTCAAACGGCGACGCAGAGCCTAGACCTACCGGGATCGTGCTCAGTGCCTGGGTTTGGCCCGGCTTCGAACGTAAGGAGGGAGCGAGTTATCTCGCCACCTCCGCTCCGACGAACTTCCTTCAGGATCAATCCTCATACGTGATCGTCTCTCCGCAAGGGCTGCATCTGGATGCCAAGGGAGGTTACACCCACGCGAACGCCGTCTTCGGTATCGAGGGGAAAACGGTCAGTTTCCGATTGCCGTGGAACGATATTTCCCTGCAGCGCCGGCGCATCGACGGCACCGCAAGCACCGTGCCTCTCGGTGCGCGCATCAGCCTCGGCGCAGCGGATCGGCATGGTCACATTTCGATCCACTGCCCGGACCGGAATGCCTCGCTCCAAATCGGAACACGACATGAGGCGGCTCCTTTCGCGCTCGGGATGACGCGAAACCTTGCCATCTCCGATCTGCTTGGACGAGGGGGCGGTGCATCAGTGATCCTTCGGCGTGGTAATGGTGCCGAAGTGGTTCTGTTCGAACTCGTCGACGTCCTGGAGCCGACACGGTTCCACCTGCGTTCGATCCGAGATGGGTTGGAGATAAGCCTCGCATTCGGGACGCGCATCGATGCCATCGCCATCGAAACTGAGAACGAGATTGGCGAACGCAGCTTCCACGAGGTGGCATTGGGGCGCTGGCCGTCGCGTTCGGCCCCGCCGGCCTGGCTGTCGGCGCGACTGCGCGGCGAAGGAGCGCGTGAGGTACTGGTGTCGGTTCACCATGTCAGCAGCACGGCGGGGCTTCGTATCGGCCGCATTTTCGTGCGGCCCGACAGCACCTCCCCAAACGAAAGTTGGCGCCCCTTGCGCAATGCACGAGGCGACAGCTTTGTTGTCCCGCTTTCCTTCGGCCATGATCTCAAAGACGCCGCCTGCGATCAGCCGAAGTTGCGTTTCGAAACACTGTCCCGCTGGATGGCGGACTGTTACGCGTTGGAATGTTGGCAAAATCCCGGCCTCGAGCGAACACTCGTACCGCGTTGGCATTCGCTGGGTAGGATCATCACCGAGCTGCCGCTTGGTTCGGGTTTGCTCATTGCGGCGTCTTTTGTCCCTGCCGCGGAGGAAACTTCGCCGAGTTGGGTGCCGTTGGCGCATCCGGTCGAAATCGACGCCGGACTGTATTCGGCCACACCGACTGCATTTCTGCAACTGGGAGAGCTGCCCGATGACGGCCTGCGCGCGGGGGCGCGACTGGCGGCATTGTCGAACGTTCGGTTGCGCGACGGCCTACTGCACGCTCAAGCCCTCATGGCGTTCGACAACAGCAGGCAGGCGCAGACTACGGATGTTCAGTTGAAGGGCTTCAAAACGGAAAAGTTCTTCAAGCTGTTTCCGATTTTCGACACCGATCCCGCTGCTGGGTGGTTTTGGCACGGGACTCCGTTGCTCGGCCCCGATCATTTGCGTGCGGCGTTCCAGCAATTTGTCGAACGGCTCGAAGCGGCGCGACTGTTCGTTGATGAGGAGCCGGAGACCGGTGGCAACAGTCGTCGGCGCGAGGCCTTGCGCACGCTCGTCGACGGGGTGTGGAACCGCACCGATACCGCCTTCAGGCCGCCCATGCCCAAACGCAACGCGACCGACGATTGTCCAGTGCAGACGGACCTTTGGATTGCAGTGACACTATCGGAATTTGCCCGCGCCAGTCGCCGGGGTGAGGCGGCAAGCTTCGTCGAAACGACGGCAAAAGACCTCGGCTTGCGCAGGGAAGACGTGCTCGCCTCTCTTGGCTTCCTGCTGCGCCTCGCGCCGGAACTCTTCTTCTACTTTCTCCTCTTGTGGCAACTCGCCAAGGTGCGTCCATGACTTTCGAACTCGATCCGCTCACGTTCAAAGGCAATTTGAGCGGCACCTTGGCACGCTACACCACCACCGCCGCTGCGGTATCGAATGCGCGCGCCCCCTTGCTTTCACGGGCGGTATCGCAAGCGGTCGGGGCTGCGGCCCTGGTGAAAGGCCCCTTCGTCGAAAGCTTGCCCGATTTCGAGAAGGGGGCTTCGCTCGCCAAACTGGTTGCAGAAGGTACACTGCACCCGGGTTGGGCGGCCATGGCGAAATCGCCCAACAGCCGTAAGATTTACGAGCGCCCCCTGCACCTGCATCAGGCTGCAACGATCGGTCTGGACGAGAACTATCTGGTCGCCACGGGCACCGGCTCGGGCAAGACCGAGTCCTTCCTGTTTCCGCTTGTCGACACGCTGCTGCGTGACCCGGATCTGAAACGCCCCGGCGTGCGGGCCATTCTCGTCTATCCGCTCAACTCGCTCGTCAACGATCAAATGCACCGCATCGCGCGGCTGCTCTTTGCCGATCTCGGCGACCAGGGGATTACCTTGGGGCGCTATACTGGGCAGGTGCGCTCGAACGAAACCCGCCAAGAGGTGCAAAACCAGCTGCTCGACACACCAACCTTTCAGGCAAACTTCCCCGAGGCTCAGAGCGTGCCGAAAAACTGGTTGCTCTCGCGCGAGGAGATGCTGGAAACGCCGCCACATATCCTGATCACCAACTACGCCATGCTCGAGCACATCCTGCTCTTGCCGCGCAACCGCAAGCTTTTGTCGCATGCCGATCTGAAGTGGATCGTGCTCGACGAAATCCACACCTACACCGGCGCACAGGCAATCGAGGTTGCCTTCCTACTACGCAAGCTGAAAACGCGACTTGGCCTTGCGCCCGGCACATTACGTTGTGTGGGCACGTCGGCAAGCCTCAATTCCGAAAAGCACGATGAATTGGCGCGTTTTGCCGAAAACCTCTTCGGTGAGCCTTTCCCCAGCGGAGACGGAGCGATCATCACCTCCGAGCGCAAACAACATGCCTTGCTGACCACCGGCGAAGCGACGCAGTCTCTCAGCCCTGCCGTTTGGGGCAAGATCGGCGACGTGATCGACGATCTACGTTCGAAGGGGACTTTTGCCGACGAAAACGCGGATTACCTGCTCGAAGACTGGAACTTCGCGGTGCAGGAAGCGAAGCTTTCGGAGATGGTGCTTTCGGGCGACAGTTTCGGCGATGCGCTAACCGAAAAGCTGGCCGGCCTTCGCGAGGTGCGGCGCACGGCGACGGTGTTGATGGGGCGCTCCTTGCCGTTCGAAGGGCTCGCTCGGCTTGTATTTGGTGACGATGATCCCGCGCAGGCACGCGATGCGCTGACGGCTCTTGTCGCGCTCGGGGTTCTGGCCAAGCCGTCTGCACCGGGGGCCTTTCCGCTCTTGCCGGCGCGTTACCATCTTGCCGCCTCCGGGGTTGAGGGCATTGCACTGCGCTTGTCGGCGGAGGAGGCTGAGCACTGGACAGGCCCGCCGATCGTGAGCCGTTTGGGCTCTCATGTGGACAAGGTGCCAGCCTATCCCCTTCATGTTTGCCGCAACTGTGGCGAGCCTTATGTCGAGGGATGGGATGACGGCGCGTTTCTGCACCCGCGCGCAGATCTCGCTCCCAAGGGAAAGAGACGCGTCTTGCGCCTCGTTGGTGCAGGGCAGAGCGCCTTCGAGGACGATGCCGAGGAACTGGGCGAAGAGGAAGACGAGGCGGAAGCGCTCGACCTCCTCTGGTTCGACCCCGAGACGGGGGAAATTGTTTCCGGGCCTGCCGATGGCCTTCTCGGCCTGGGAGAAGCCGAGATGATCGAAGACGACGAAGAACGGCGCAGCTATGTGAAGCGTTGTTCGTCCTGCGGTCAGAAAGGGGGGCGCTTCGCCGAGCCGATCACGCTTGTCAATCCAGGTGACGACGCCTTGGCTTCGGTTGCGGCACAGGCCCTGATCGAAGCCTTGCCGGTGCCTTCGGGGCGGGACTCCGATGCGCCGATGAAAGGGCGTAACCTGCTCGTCTTCGCCGACAACCGGCAAGATGCGGCTTTCTTCGCCCCCTTCTTCGAACGCACGTCGCGCGATCAGGCGCTTCGGGCAGCGATGGTGCGCGCGCTTGATCGCGCGGGCAATGACTTGCTTGATCTCGACAGTCTCAAGGAGGGGGTCTGGCGCGAATTGCGGCAGGAGGGGTTCCAGCTTTACGACCGCCGCAACCCCGAGCCGCAGGCGCCGGTGCAGGCCAAGGACCGGTTGATGGGGTTGATCGCGAGCGAGCTGTGCAGCGGGGCACTGCGGCTCTCGCTCGAAACGCTTGGCCTGCTCGAAGTGCATTACAATGGTGAGAGCCAGATCGCGCAAAAGCTCGGCGCAGCGCTTCCAGAAAGCAAGCGACATCTGGCGGAGGCACTCGCGCGTTTTCTGTTAGACCAGATCCGCTATTCACGCGCCATCAATGACCTTGGCGTTCTGGATTTGACAGACGATTCCGTCTGGGGTGCCGGCAAGGCGAGCAAAGACATTTCCTGGGCAGAAACGCGGGTTCAGGCTTCGAAGCGCCTGCACACCTTGCGCCCGGCGCCGGGCGCGCAAAACCGCATCAGCTGGCTGCTCTCTACTCAGCTCGGCTTTTCACAAGAAGAGGTTGCGGTCGCGCTAGGGGCGTTCTGGAGTGCCGCTACACGGCCTGTTCTCGGCTTATTCAAGCCCGGTGGGCACGGGCATGTGCTCAACCTCGCGGCCTTGCGCATGGCACCTGCCCGCGAAGGAAACTTGTGGCGCTGCAAGACCTGCGGCGCGATCTCGCATGTCGATCTCGACGGCAAGTGTTCGGCGTGGAAATGCCCGGGTGAAACCGTGCGTATCCCTCCTGACGAGCGCGCGGCCGCCGAGCGGACGAACCACTACCTCGAGCGTTACCGCTCCACTCCACGCAGTGCCATCGCTCGGGAGCACACCGCCGCGATCGGCGTGGTTGAACGTGCCGAAATCGAAGAGAAGTTCCGCCGCGGCGAGGTCAACCTGCTCAGCTGCACGACAACGATGGAAATGGGTGTCGATCTGGGAGATCTGGAGGCGGTACTTTGCCGCAACGTGCCGCCGGGGATCGCAAATTACCAACAGCGTGCAGGCCGTGCCGGCCGGCGGGCGCAAGTGGCACCGATCGCACTGATGATGGCGCGATCGAGCCGCTATGACCAATCCAGCTTTCAGAACCTGCAAGCCTATCTCGAAGCACGGCCCGCACCGCCCTATCTGACGCTCGACAACCCCGACTTCTTCCGTCGCCATCAGGTTTCGGTGCTGCTCTCCGGCTGGCTCGACCTTCGCCTGCGAGGCTCCACGAAGACTGGGGCACCGCGGTTGCGGGATGTTCTCGGCGAAACGCTCACCGATGAAAAGGAAAAGGCGCTGGTTGCGGATCTGCGCAGCTGGCTGGCCTCGGAAACGTCGCGCGCGGTCCGCGAAAATGCGGATGCGCTCGTAGAAACGCTGCCCGCCGACCTGCGTTCGGTAGGGCTGCGCGGCGTAGATCTTACGCAGCATTTCCTCGCCAAGATGGAAGGGTGGCTTGCCATCATCGCCGGGCGTTGGCGCAACATGCACGAGGCTTATGAGGCCGCGCTCGCGGCACAAAATGCCGCCACGGAAGCCTCGGATCGTCAGAAGGCCGCAAACCGTGGCTCTGCCCGCCTCAACGATATGAAGCTCTATCTCGACCGCTTCGTCGTCGAAAGCCTGTCGCGTGGAGCGGTCATTCCGACCTACAGCTTCCCGGTGCATTCGATCCATCTCGAGATCGTCAACGAACGAAACGCATATGGCAGCGATAGCCGCGCGCTACAGCTCGACCGAGATGCAAGCCTGGCCATCGCCGAATACGCGCCCGGCGCCGAAGTGGTCGCCGGAGGCCGGATCTGGGAGAGTGCGGGAATCGCACGTCGCAGCTCGCTCAATGGTGTCGAGGCGTGGACGGAGAAGGGGTTTTACCGGATCTGCGCGAACTGCAATCACGTCGAACGCCACGACGATAAGGAGGGCTTTGCCGCGCAATGTCCGCAATGCGGAGCGAGCCCCACCTCGCAAAAAATGCCCTTCATCATCCCCTTTGGCTTTCTGACTGCCTACTCCGACCGCAATGGGCGAGATCCGGGAGCGACGCGGCTCAGAGTGCGCCCCGTGGATGAGGCTCGTTTGCTGACGCAGGCCGCTGATACCGATTTTCATGCTTCCGATCTGAACGGCGTGGACAGTTTCTTTGCTCCTGCGGTTCCGCGCGGCGGCGAAAAGGCCGGGCAAATGTTCATCGCCAACCGGGGACCGGCGGGAAAAGGCTATCTTCGTTGCCCAAAATGCGAATTTGCCCTGCCCACCCCCCGTGACTTCGCCTTTGGCAAAGAGATACAGAAGAAGCACTCCAATCCCCGGACGGGGGATGTTTGCCCGGTCGACAAGCTGGGTTGGCCGACCGACCTCGCTCATATCTTCGAGACCGATCTGCGCGCGATCCGGTTCAGCTTTCCCCTGCCGCAGTTCGACGGGGGAACCGAACGGGAAAATAGAGCTGCGCGTGAAGGATTTATCCGCACGCTTTCCGAAGCGCTCCGTTTGGCCGCGACGGATCTGCTAGGCACCGACCCGCGCGACGTGCGGTCCACCGCCGAAATTCCGACTGGAAGCGCTGTGGTCATTCTCTCCGACGCAACGCCGGGGGGAGCGGGCTATTGCCGTCGCCTTCTGAACCCTGAGGAACCTCGGTTTTCAGCGCGCGCCCTGATTGGCAAGGCAGCCCAGATCCTGGATTGCGACCGCGGCGAGGCCTGTGAATCGAGCTGCTCGCATTGCTTGAACGATTTTTCGAACCAGCAATACTGGGACAAGCTGAACCGGCACCCGGTGCTGGAATGGCTGATGTCGCTCTTGGCGCAAACCCGGCCACATCCGTCACACGCACCCGCCGACGTCGTGCCGCTCGCCAACACGAGTGCCGAAACCTTACCGATGCGGTTCGAGAACTCGCAGCTTGTGGTGGTTGCTGCGTCGCGGCTTTGGGGGGCACTCGACACCGAAACCGCGACATCCAGCTTGCGTGCGGTGCGGCGCTGGCTCGATGATGATGAAAGCCGAAAGCTCTATTTGCTTGTTTCGGAGAATTCCGAGCGCGCTGGCGCTACCTCTACCGCGCTGGATCGGCGATTGATCGAAGGGCTCGTTCAATACGAACGGAACAAGCAGATCGAGGTCCGCACGATAGCCGCGAAGTTGATCGAGGCGGCGCCGCGGCTCAGCGTCGTCAAGCCCCAAGCCGTGGAAGAGTATTGGGGTGGAATCGATGGCGAAACGGTTTTCGCGGGGCCCTTGAACGGGGTTTCGCACAAGGGGAGCAGGCCATTAGGCGACAGTTGGCTGGGGCGAAATGTCGACACTATGAATACATGCGGTTCGGTTCTCGAGCATTTCAACGTGAAGCTGAAGAGACTCGAATTCAAACCCGGTAGCCCCCGCAACTTCGGTCAGATCTTCGAGGCAATCGCTGGCCGACAGGTCGATCTGCGCCTTGAAGATCCCTATTGCGTCAAGGAACAACGCAATCTCAAAAGGCTAGAAACGTTCCTGGATGAACTAAAGAAATGCAAGGTGCGGATCAGGCGGTTGACTGTACAATGGAACCCCAAAACGAATTACGAGATGCCCGAGAAAGTGCAGGGAGAAAAACTCGCAAAGGCGCTTTCCGGAAAGGGGCTCTACGGACAGCTGAATCTCGAACCATACAATCCGCAATATCGGAAAGATTTTCATGATCGCCTTTTGCATGCGACCACTGTCGATGATCAAACGCCTTGCGAGGTGAGCTACGACATCAGTGCTGGCATCGACAATCTGATGAACCCCAAGAAGGAATGCAAAGTCGTCAGCCATATCGAATGGGGGTGAGTTGCACGTTATCGCAGGCTGCAGCGTGCCTCTGCGTTCCGCCCTTCATGTCCATCGGCGATGTAGCCGGAGTTCCCAGCCGAATGTCCGCTTCCGCGGCGAATCTAGGATCCCCTCGTGCCTAGAGCGAACGACCGTTCCCGCCCTAGGCGGACCGTGAGTCTCATCCTCGATCGCGTGCTTATCGCCGTTTTGTCTCCGCCGCTCGCAATGACAGCGAAGGCGAGAACCGCTGCGATAATTGAGGTCTCCGCGCTTCTCGCCTTCGCTGACGTTGAGGGCGGTTCTTCCGTCGTTGGGTGGCGCCGAAGGTCACGCAATTAGGTGCCGAAGCTTAACGCAATCGGGTGCCGATTTCTCTGCGAACCAGCAACTGGAGGCAGATCCCACCCACGTATAGATGAGCAGAGCCTGCTGAGCCATTACCTGCAGGGGCCTTTTGGGGCGCGGTCGGAGCGACAGTCGGTTCGACTGATATCTGCGCGAAGGCTGGCCCATCGACGGAGATCTTTTCGCCTCGCTCTCGTCGATCAGCGACCCACCACTTTCTCACCAGGCATTCGTGGGCATCCAGCTCGGCGGCGACATCTCCAGGTGACATGCCATCTTCCCGAAGGCGCCTGGTCGCCTCGCGTTTGAGCTCGCTCGGCCAAATCCTTTTGCCCGACGGGGAGGTCCGGATCTTGAACCCCCAGACTTCACGTTCCGCCATAGTCGCCTCCGATCATCGTTCGGATGCAGAGTAGCTGACGAGAAGCAGTCAGTTTTAGAGGGCAATCAGGGGGTCAGATGCAACGCTTACGATCGCTTGCCGCAACGCAAAACAGCACCCCGAGAGGTGCCGCGTAACGTGCTGTTATTGCGTGGTATATTTTGGTTGCGGGGGCAGGATTTGAACCTGCGACCTTCAGGTTATGAGCCTGACGAGCTACCGGGCTGCTCCACCCCGCGACCGGTGACCATTGGG
>NZ_RCHI01000030.1 GCF_003664585.1 Paenirhodobacter hankyongi | reverse complement strand
GGCAGCGCCAGCGCGGTGTCGAGCGCGGCGCGGGCGATGACCAGGCTGCCGGCGCAGATCAGCGCCGCGAGCAGCAGGTCGGAGACGTGCAGGCGGGTCTTGCCCATGTGGTCCTCCATCGGTGATCCCGCGATCGGCCCGGGGGGGGGGGTGTCAGCGGCGGGTGATGGGTGAGTTATGCACGAATGCACAAATCTGGTCAATGCAATTTTGCATATTGTGGTGCAAGATTGCGCGCACGGCGGCATTCCGTAGAATCACAGCTGTCCGGTAGCAGGTGTCGCGCTCAGCGAAGGGGGAAGGAAATGCTATCTTGCAGCACACATGGAAAAGCCCGCGCGAGGCGGGCTTCACTCTCATGTTGAGGCAGGCTTCATCCAGGCTCGGGTGCAACGCGCTCCTTCTGGAATGCGATCAGGAGGCGTAGAACTTCACGACCTTCTCGATTTCATCTGCATACTTATAGATATCGCTGGGGCCATCCACGCGAACCTTGGTCTCGTTCTTCTCAGCGTCGAAAATGCCGATGTTCTTCGTCGTTGCCGAGTTGAAATAGAGGCGACAAATTGGCTTTCGATTGTTGTCATCCATCAGAATGGCGCAGTAGCTCTTGGCGTCACGCATGACGACGCGGTCGATCGGCGCAAGTCGCGCGGCAATCGCCCGGACGATCATAAACCCCTCACGCTCTTCATCGGTCGTTTCGATATCAGCATCGGGTGCCGTTTCTGCTTGGACTTGCGCGGCCTGAGGAGGGGGATCTCCACGCAAGGTGATGCTCAGCTTATCTTGGATGCGGTCTCTGATGATTTCGTCCAAGGCAGCTTGAATGGCCGGTGTGATCTGCTCGAGAACGGCCTTGGTGATGGAACCCTCATGGATTTGCCTGCCGATAAAACGGGCAAAATCCTCATCCGGAGTGTCGAGCTGTTGCTTCAAGAAGGTCGCGGCTTTTCGTGTGTACTTCAGATTTGAGGCCGCTTCGATGATCGACTCGATTGCGAAACTGCTTTTCTGGAAGCGTGCGAGTTCCTGAACCTGCCCTTTGTCGTGGTTTTGGAAATCGAACGTGAAGAAGGGTTTCTTGTCCATCTTGTTCGGTTCGTCAGTGTCAGAAAAGAACCATGCTTCTTTCCCGTTCGTGAGGACGGCAAGGCGCGCTTCCGTGACATGGAAGTAGCGGAAGAGCTGGCTGAACTGCACATCCCCAAGCTTGACCCCGATGGACTTGGCCTCCACGAGCATGGCGATTTTGCCGTCAATCTTGACAGCGAAATCTACCTTCTCACCCTTCTTGAGGCCAACGTCCGCAACGAACTCCGGGACAACTTCCTCAAGGTTGAAGACGTCAAAACCGAGAGACTGAATGAAAGGCAAAATAACTGCGGTTTTTGTCGCTTCTTCGGTCAGCGCTTGGCGCTCAGCCATCTTGGAGCGCGTCGACAAGGTCTCAATAAGTTCTTCAAATTCAGCCACTTTCCACCTCGCGTAGTCTATGCTTTTTTCCCGACCCAAATCACCTTACCAACGACAACCACATCTGAAACATGCCACTCGACAGCCGGATACTCCTCTCGGTTGTCAGAGATGATCATGATCTTGCCCGGGCCGGTGCCTCTGCTGATGCGCTTCACCAGGAGTGCGTTATCAAAGTTCAGCACGAAGAGCCCATCATAGCCGAGGCTGCGCTTGCTCGTATCGATCATGACGACGTCGTCGTCCCGAAGTGTCGGCTCCATGCTATTGCCCTTCACGCCGATAACGGCGAGGTCGGCGGGGCGAGCCTTTGTAATGCGCGACAAGTATCCCTGTGGAAAGGCTAGACGGTCCACAACCGTCTCTTCATCAACGATGATGCCGGGGCCCGCACTCGCAGATACGTTGTAAACGTTCACTAGGTCGACACGGTGTCTTGCGCCGATTTCCTGGCTGGGTTGGTCGAGGTCGTTGCTTTCCCCTCTCGGGGCGAATGGCGCAAAGGGGATCCCGGTGGTGTCTTGGATCTTTTGAAGCGTCGAGATCGAGATCTCGCTGCTATGCTCCGGGTTGTTGAGGGGCCTTGTCAGAGTTGTCGAGCTCAGTTTCGCGCGTAGCGCCAAGGCGCTAGCTGAAAGTGAGGTTTCGGACAGCACGTGCCGAACATATCTATTTTGCCACGGATCAGACATGGGGCAACCCTAGCGTAGGCATGTTTGCACAGTCACCATGCAAGATTGCATTGACTTAGTTCATGCAAGATTGCATCACGGTGCACATGATGACCGTCAGCACCATATCTTCTCACCCAGACAACATTCCCGAGATGGAGGCAGCCCTCAGCGAACGGGGCATTTCTGTTGCGGAAATGTGCCGACGCGCATCGGTTGCCGAGACGACATGGGGCCGATGGAAGCGAAAAGAGGTCAGCCCGACCTTCAAGACATGGGATGCCGTTGGCAAAGCTTTTAGGGCACTTATCGATGTGCCGGGGCGCGGTCCCGCATGATCCCCGTCGCCGCTCCCTCTGCAAATTCCTCTTTTCCATGCTCCGACCCTCGCACGGGCGGTGGCGCACGTCACGGAATCCCGGTTTCTGCGGCGGTCACGGCCCGCGGCGCTTGCCGCCGGGCGCATCAGCCTTCTGCGGAGGTGGCCCATGTCTGACCGGGTGATGATCAACCAGTTCATGCACGCGCTGGTGTCGCGCGCGGGCGGGGTCGAGAATGCGG
Source organism: Paenirhodobacter hankyongi (assembly GCF_003664585.1). GTDB lineage: Bacteria > Pseudomonadota > Alphaproteobacteria > Rhodobacterales > Rhodobacteraceae > Rhodobacter > Rhodobacter hankyongi. The sequence goes on along the minus strand of NZ_RCHI01000030.1, from coordinate 11,925 downwards.
CGCGTTTTGTCGATGCGCGCCTCGGCATCCCGCTGGACAGCTCGGGGTTCTCGACGCGCAAGGGCACGTTCTCGAAGCGGCTGGCGGGGCATCTGGACTGGCCGCTGGTCGAGATCATGGCGCTCGAAGATGCGGTCGGCGATCCGGTCGTGCGGCGCTGGCTGGCGCGCAGCCTGCCCGAAACTACCGAGGCGATCGACCTGATGCGGTGCGTGTCGGAGACGGCGCGCGAGGTGGGCGAGGCGGTCGGTGCGGTTGCCGATCTCGCCTCGGGGCGGGGCGACCGGGCGCGGGCGCGCAAGGAAGTGCACGAGGCCCGCGGCGCGATCGACCGCCTCGCCGCCGCCGTTGACGGAGAGGAAGCATGAGCGCGTTCGGTCTCTCGGCTGACGTGTGGCCGGGCAGGCGGTGGCCTGCAATGAGCCGCCTCTCGGATTTCCCGCCGGCCTGCGACCCTGTCCACGGGCGCCGCACGGCAGGCCGGCCAACTGGCGCGGCGGGCCGGTCCCGCCGCGCCCCTTTGGGGCTTTGCGTGCAGGAGGGGCGGCCATGACGGCGAAGACGATCCGGGGGCTTTCCGGCGGAGAGCGGTTCCTGATCACCTGTGATGCGTGCTGTGCGGAAATCGCGTTTGATGTGCGCAAGCCGCTCGGAACGATCGCCCGGCGCACCGAGTACACCTCTGGTCGCGCCTTCGAGCGAGCGGCGCGGTCCAAGGGGTGGACCTGTGCCCGGGTGAATGGCCAGGGGCAGGACCTCTGTCCGAGATGCACGCGGCGCCAGCGTGGCGCCGATGAACCCAAACCAAAGCCGATCGAGGAGAAGACGATGGTCCAGAAGACCGAGGCAAAGCAGGCGCTGCGGCAGCCGTCGCAGGAACAGCGCGGCGACATCATCGAGATGCTGGTGCTGACCTATGACCGCAAGGCGAAGCGCTACAAGGGGGCGGATACCGACAAGACGGTTTCCGAGGCCGTGGGCGCCTGGTGCCTGCCGGGCTGGGTGGCCGAGATCCGGGAGGCGAACTTTGGCCCAGCGGGCGGCAACGAGGAGATCGAGGCGATCCGGGCTGAGATCGCCGCGGTGCAGGCGGACTGCGCCGAGCGGGTGGCGGGGCTGGGCAAGCGGCTCGATGCGGTCTGCGCGGCGATCGGGCCGCGGGCGGCGCGGATCTAGGGCGGGGCGCGGGCACTCTGCGCAGGAGGTGACGACATGATCGATCCGGCAAGGCCGCGGCTCGTGCAGATGGACGAGATCGAGGAATATCCGATCGGCCGCGACGAGCGGCTCGACGCGCATTCCTTCGTGAAGTGGTGGCATCACCGCTGGTTGTCCTCGCGCACCTTCCGCCTGGCGTCCTGGGAGACGCAGGGGATGGCGCGGGCGCTGTTCGACATGTCGCAGACGGAAAGCCCGATCGGCACCTTGCCCGATGACGACGACGAGTTGGCGGTGATGCTGCGGGTCGAGCGGCGGCGGATTGGCGAGCTGCGGCGGTCCGAGCTCGGGCCGTTCCGTGGCTGGCGCCGGTGCCGCTGCGGCGACGAGGTGCGGCTGATGCACCCGGTCGTTCTCGAGCAGGTGCGCGATGCCCTCGACCGGCGCGAGGCGCGCGAGATGTCGCGCGAGGCGGCGGCGGTGCGCAAGCGGCGCGAGCGGCTGCGCGACGGGTTGGGCAAGCTCGGGCTGTCGGACGCCATTCTGGGCAGCGACCTGCTGATCGAGCGCATGGACGAGTGGATGCTTGCCAATGTGCGCGGCCGGCGCGACGGGCAGTCCTATGGCGCGGCGCTGCTGCATGCGCGGCGCGAGAGATGGCTCTAGGCGGGGATGTGACTGTCCCGTGAGTGTCACGCGTGACGGTTTGTGACTGTCACGGACAGTCCGGGACAGTCACGCCTGTCGTGTGACAGTTCTGCCTAGAGAAGAAGAGATAAGAAAAGACAAGAAAAGACAGACGCGGCCGTGACGGCCGGGCAACGGCGCCTGTGGATAACTTCGGCAATGCGATGAGAAGGGAACAGGTGGAATGGACAGTGCAGAACAGGCAGCCGGCGAGAAGCGGGTGCGGGAATTGCTGATCGAGCCGCTCGAGCGGCGGGGGCTGGCGCGGCCGAGCAGCCTGACGCGGGCGCAATACGAGGAGATGTGCCGCGACCTCTGCGCGCGGCTCGCCTACATGACGGGGCTGAACCTCGAGGCGCTGGCCGAGCAGGTGGCGGCGAACCCGGCGGGCAAGGACCGCGACCGGCTGCCGATCGCGAACCAGATCCTCAACTGGGCCGGGCAGATCCAGCCGCCGCGGGAAGACGGCTCGCCGCTGATCCGGGCGGTGTTCGCGGCCGATCTCGGGCGGCGGGCGCTGGCCGAGGGCTGGGCGCCCGAACTGCTGCGGCACCTGCGCGAGACGCGGCTGTGGCCGGGCAGCTTTGCCGTCGAGCAGGTGCGCGAGCGGGGGCGCGAGGCTGACCGGCGCATGCGGATGGTGCGCGAGGCGCAGGCCGCGGGGCGCTTCGTGTCGGAAGTCGATCGGCAGTTCCTGGAGCGGCGCGGCGCGGCGGTGGTGCGCTGCGAGGCGATTGCCGAGATGGTGCGGGCCGGGGGTGCGGCATGAGCGCGATGGCGGAGGCGGTGCGGCCTGCGGGCGTGTCGGCGCAGGACTGGGCGCGGCTGAGCGCGGCGCAGCGGCTGGCGGCGGCCGAGCTGCTGGCGGTGCGGCCGGCCGAGATCTCGGTGACGCGCTGGCTGACGATGGGCGAGGCTGGACGGCGGGCGGCGCTGCTGCAGGCGGCGACGGCGCCCGAGGTCTGCGGCCCCGAGATCCCGGTGGCGCCGGCGCGCGGGGCGTGCCGGGTGTTCACCGTGCGCCAGATCCGGCCGGGCACGCGCAACACGATCGAGGATGCGGGCTATCAGGGCCCGGGCGAGGCGCAGCCGCGCCGGGCGGTGCGGGCGGCCGATGTCTTCGACCGGATGGAGGCGCGGGCGCAGGCGGCGCAGAAGCCCGCGCCCTTCACGCCCGGGCAGATCGCCATTGCGCGGCTCTATCGGACGCTGGTCGAGCGGCACGAGGCCGGGGCGATCAAGCTCTCGAGCCTCGAGGGCCGGACGGGCGGTTCGGGCCGGGGCGTCGACGTGACCGACCTGCGGCTTGAGGAGGCGCGCAAGATCGCGCTCTTGCGCCGGCGGATCGGTGACGGGGCGGCGATGGTGGTGCGCCGCGTGCGGCCGAGTGCGCGCGGGGCAGGGGCCTCGATCATCCTCGACCGCCGTCTTGTGGATGCGGTCTGCCTCGAGGATCTGGACCCGAGCGCGGTGCTGGTGGCGCATGGTTGGACGGCAAAGGGGGAGCATCGGGAGCGCCTGCGGAACGCCCTCATGGCGGCTCTGGACCGCATGCAGGGCTATCCCTGAGAAAGGGGATTGACGCTTAAGTCCGTCGGCGGCATATCTCTTCCTATGATCTACACGAGCGCCCGGCGGGACCCACCCGACCGGGCGTTCCTGTTTCGCGAGGTGGAGATGGCCGAGATTGCTCTGGACGTCTCGGGCTTCGTCGCTGCGCTGAAGGTGATGGCCGAGCGGGATCTCCGCATCGCCGCGACCTGGGCCCTGAACGACACGGCAGACGAAGTCAAAGACCACATCCGCGACCGGATGACGGTGGTGTTCGACCGGCCGACGACGTTCACCGAGAACGCCTTCTACGTGAAGAAGGCGCGGGTCGACGATCTGACGGCAGCCGTGATGGAACGCCCGACGCGGGCCTCGCGCGACTATCTGAAGGTCGAGGAAGCGGGCGGGCCGCGCCGGCCGACCGGGTTCGAGGGGCAGATGCAGCGGGCGCTGGCCTATGACGGGCTGATCTCGGCGGTGATCCCGGCGGACGAGGCGCGGCTCGATGCCTATGGCAACTGGTCGACGGGCGAGCGCAATCAGGTGATGTCGGCGCTGAAGATCCAGCGCGACTATGCCGCGAACGCCACCGCGCGCTCGACCCTGCGCGGGCGCAAGCGCAAGCGCTCGACCTACTTCGTGCCGCAGTCGGGGCTTTACCCGGGGATCTACCGCAAGGACGCCTCGGGCAATATCGGCATCGTCGCCATCCTCACGGACAAGGTGCCGAGATACGCGCCGCGGCTCGACTTCCACGAGGAGGCGATGGCGGTCTTCGAGGCGCGGCTGCAAGGCCATCTGTCGAGGACGCTGAGCCAGATGTTCTACAAGAGGCTTCGCTAGGCCGAAGGGCCCGGCCGCCGCCGCCCGGGTCCTTCCCGGGCACCCTCGTCGCACGGGTAATTCGCGCCCTGTTTCATTTTGCCGAGCAATTCCAATCGCCTGTTGGTGTTGGGGTTGTTGTTGTTATTGCTGAGGATCACCGATGAACACCATCACGCTCGACGACGGGAGCGTGCTCGGTCTTGCGCGCTATCCGTTGCCGGATGGGGTGGAGGATGACGGCACGCCGCTCAACCGGGTTCAGCTCGCGCGCGCCTTCGGCGTGTCCGAGAACACGATCACCAAGTGGGTGAGCCTCGGCATGCCGGTGCTCTCGGGCGGGCAGAACGGCGTCTCCTACGAGTTCTCGCTGCGCCAGTGCTATGCCTGGCGGCAGCACCGCGAGGACAGGCTGCAGGCGACGAAGGCGCGGGGCGATCAGCTGGCGGCGCAGGCGGCGCTTGCCTTCCGCAACCTCGACGACGACCAGGCGGAGGAAGAGGCGGCGCTGACGGCCGACGATCTGCGCAAGTGGTCCGAGGCCGAGTATCACCGCAACCGCGTCGCTGAACAGCGCGGCGATCTGGTGCGGGCCGACCGGATGCGCGCGGCGCTCGACGACATCTTCGTCACCTTCGGTTCGGCGATGGAGACGCTGCCCGACTTCGCCGAGATGGAGTTCTCGATCTCGCCCGACCAGGTCGAGAAGCTGAAGAACCGCTGCGACCAGACCCGCGACGAGGTGCGCCAGAAGATCGAGGCGCTGTTCTCGCGGCCGGGCGCGGTGATCGCGCTCGGCACGCGGCAAGGGGAGCTTCCGGTCTGATGGTCGAGATGGTCGATCGCGGCATCGGGGTGCTCTCGCGGATCCCGCCCTTGCCACCCTTCGTGACGCCAGAGGAGATGATCGCCGACGCGCTGCCGCTGCTCGATCCGCCGAGCCGGATCAGCGTGACCGAGGCGGCCGAGCGGGCGCTGCGGGTGCCGGTTGCGGGCAAGTGGGAGGATTACAGCCGCGCGGTCACGCCCTACATGGTCGAGCCGCAGGACATGACGCAGTCGCGCCGGTTCAAGGCGGTGATCTTCACCGGGCCGGCGCAGAGCGGCAAGAGCCAGATGCTGCTGTCGGTGGCCGCCCATGCGGTGACCTGCGCGCCGGGGCCGGTGCAGCTGATCCACATGACGAAGACCGATGCCGACGCCTGGGTTGAGGAGAAGCTCGACCCGGCGGTCGAGAACAGCCCGCGGCTCCTCGAGCGGCTCGGCCGGGCGCGCGACGACAGCACCTTCAGCCGCAAGCGCTTCCGCGGCGTGCGCCTCGGGATCGGCTATCCGGTCGCGAACCAGCTGTCCTCGCGCTCGCAGCGCATGGTGCTGCTGACCGATTACGACCACATGCCGCAACGCCTCGGGCCGAAGGACGCGCCCGAGAACACGCCCTTCGGCATGGCGATGATGCGCATCCGCACATTCATGAGCCGCGGCTGCGTCGTCGTCGAGAGCACGCCGGCCTTCCCGGTCGATGACACGAAGCCCGCGCCGGTCGCGGCACTCGAGCCGCACCGGATGCCCGAGGTGACGGGCGGCATCGTCAAGCTCTACAACCAGGGCACGCGCGGGCGCTGGTACTGGGAATGCCCGGACTGCGCGGAAATCTTCGAGCCGACCTTCGAGCGGCTCGACTATCCCGAGGAGCTCGACCCCGGCGAGGCCGGGACGCGGGCGCAGATGGTCTGCCCGCACTGCGGCTGCACGATCAGCCACCGCCAGAAGGTGGAGCTGAACCGCCGTGCGATGCAGGGGCGCGGTGGCTGGCTGCACGAGGCGCGGAGCTTCGACGCGGATGGCCGGCGCCGCCTCGTGCGCATCGATGACCCCGAGCTGCGCCACACGGCCTATGCGAGCTATGCGCTGAACGGCGTCGCGGCGGCCTTCGTGAACTGGTCCGAGCTCGTGCAGCGCTACGAGAGCGCGCGGCGCGCCTTCGCGATCTCGGGCGACGATATCGACCTGGCCGGCGTGTTCTATACCGACCTCGGCATGCCCTATCGGCGGCCGAGGACGGAAGACGAGACCGCGCTGACGGTGGATGTGCTGCGCGCCCGGGCGCGGCCGCTCGACAAGGGCATCGCGCCGGGATGGGCGCGGTTCGTGGTGACCTGCGTCGACGTGCAGGGCAACCGCTTCGAGGTCTCGGTCGTGGCCTTCGGCGAGGATGGCGAGCGGATCATCATCGACCGCTTCGCGATCCACCAGCCGCCGGACGCGGCGCCGCGGGCGACGGGCGATGACGGCAAGTATCGCGCGGTCGATCCGGGGCGCTATGCCGAGGACGCCGAGGTTCTGGCCGAGCTGCCAGACCGGGTCTATCCGGTCGAGGGGCAGGACTGGGGGCTGAAGCCGGTGGCCGTCGTGATCGACTTCAACGGCCCCGCCGGATGGTCGGACAATGCCGAGAAGTTCTGGCGCAAGCGGGCACGGGCCGGGCAGGGCGGGCGCTTCTATCTGTCGATCGGGCGGCCCGGCTTCCGGCAGGCCGACCGGGTCTGGCACGAGGCGCCAGAGCGGGCCTCGGGCGGGCGCAAGGCGCGCGGCATCCGGCTTTTGAACATGGCGGTCGACCGGCTCAAGGACTCGGTCCTGGCGGCGCTTGAGCGCGACGGCACCCGGATCAACGCCCAGCATGTCGCCGCCTGGATGGAGACCGAGCACCTGGCCGAACTTCTGGCCGAGCAGCGCGGCGAGAAGGGCTGGGAGAAGAAGCCCGGGGTGCAGCGCAACGAGACGCTCGACCATTCGGTGCAGGCGCTCGCGCTCGCCGAGCATCTGGGCCTTGCCCGGGTGAACTGGGAGGCGCCGCCCGGCTGGTGCGTGGCGGGGCTCATGAACACGAATGCGGTGCCGCTCGCGCGGCCGAACGACGCCGGCAGCGCGCGGGCCATCCCCGGGACGGGGGCCCTGCCGCAATCCATCAACTTCCTGCGGAGACGGTAGGACCCATGGCTTTCACACAGGAGGACGCCGACCGGCTGCGGGCGGCGATCGCGAAGGGCGTGTCGCACGCCCGGGTCAATGGCGAGGAACTGACCTTCCGCTCGCTTGCCGACATGAAGGAGACGCTGCGGCTGATCGAGGCCGACCTTTCCGGCACCGGCGCGCCGCCCGGGTTCTCGGTGGGCTATGCCCGCACGACGCGGGGGCTGTGATGAACATCCTCGACCGGACGATCGGCTTCTTCGCGCCGCAACTGGCCCTGCAGCGCGTCGCGGCACGGGTGCAGACGGCGAACCTGATGAACTATGACGCCGCCTCGCGCGGGCGGCGCACCTATGACTGGAAGGCGCCGGCGACGGCGGCGGATGCGGCGGCCTTTGGCTCGCGCGCCCGCCTGCGCCAGCTCAGCCGCGACATGATCCGCAACCGCGCCTATGCGACGCGGGCGCGCGACGTGGTGGTGGCGAATGTGGTGGGCGAGGGGATCGTGCCCTCGATCCGCACCGCGGGCGAGAACGGGAAGGCGACGGTCGAGGACCTGCTGCAGCGCCACCTGCTGAGCACCGAGATCGACGCGCTTGGCGAGTATGACCTCCTCGAGATGCAGCAGATCTGCATGTCGACGGTCTTCGCCGATGGCGAGGTGCTCTTGCGGCGGCGCTGGCGGCGCGGGGCCTATGGCCGGCATCTGCCCTTGCCCTATCAGGTCGAGCTGCTGGAAGTCGACTGCCTCGACACCACGGTCACGTCCTGGGGCGAGAACCCGGTGATCGAGGGGGTGGAATACGGCCCGACCGGCGCGATCGAGGCCTATCACCTCTACAACGAGCACCCCGGGGCGGTGCTGACGCGCCGGCCGCTGCAGTCGAGCCGGGTGCACTGGTCGGACGTGATCCACATCCGCCGCTTCGAGCGCGCGGGCCAGCTGCGCGGGGTGCCGTGGCTCGCGCCGGTGATGATGACCCTTGGCGAGATCGCGGATTACCAGGAGGCGCAGATCCTGAAGCAGAAGATCTCGTCGCTGATGGCGGTGATGCTGAAGTGGACGGGCGGGGCGCTGCGGCCGGCCGACAGCGGCGCGGGGCTCGACCAGCTGGCGCCGGGCGCGATCGTCAGCCTGCCCGACGGCGCCGACGCGGTGCCGGTCAATCCGCCCTCGATCGAGGGCTACGACGAGTTCATGACCTGGGGGCTGCGCACGATCGCGGTCGGGCTCGGCATCACCTTCGAGTCGCTGACCGGCAACCTGCGGCAGGTGAACTTCTCGAGCGCGCGCATGGGGCGCAACGAACTCGACCGGCTGGTGCGGATGTGGCAGCGCGGGCTGATGATCATGCAGTTCGGCGCCGGGATGGAACGGTGGTTCCGCGAAGGGCTCGCCCTTGCCGGTCACGCGGGCCTCGACTTCACCATCGACTGGACGCCGCCGCGGCGGATCATGGTCGACCCGACGAAAGAGATCCCGGCGATGGTCGAGGAGATCGACGCGGGGCTTGCAAGCCGCCAGGGCGCGCAGCGCGAGCTCGGCCGCGACCCCGAGCGCATCCGCGCCGAGCGCAAGCAGGACGCCGAGGCGGACAGGACCGCCGGACTTCCCGCGCCGGCGGCACGCGACAGCAATCTCAAACCGGCGGCAGAGGCCCCGAAGAAGGAGGACGACACCGATGCGGACGGGCAATGACCTGATCGTGGGCGGAGAGCTGATCCTGAGCGGCGACGTGCTGCTCGACGACTGGGTCGGCTGGATGTGGGACGAGGACGTGTTCTTCGCGCCGGGCATGGTGCGCCAGGCGCTCGCCACCCTGGGCGAGGGCCGGGTGACGGTGCGCCTCAATTCTCCGGGCGGCCATGTCGATGCCGGCGAGCAGATCCGCGCGATGCTGGCGGCCCACCCGGGCGGTTGCCGGATCGTGGTCGAGGGGATCGCCGCCTCGGCCGCCTCGCTGATCTTCATGGCGGGGGCGGAGCGGCTGATGTCGGCGGGCTCGCACCTGATGATCCACGACCCCTCGGGCGCGATCTGGGGCAACGAGGCCGAGGCGCGCCGTGCGGCCGACCAGCTCGGCCTGACCGCCAACACCTATGCCGCGGTCTATGCGGCGGCCTCGGGCAAATCCGCGGCCGAGTGCCGCGAGATCATGAAGGCCGAGACCTGGTTCGGCCCCGAGGCCGCGATCGCGAACGGCTTTGCCGACGGGATCGCCGCGGAAGGCACTGCCGCCGTCCCCTCCGTTCCGGCTCAGGCCGCGCCGGCCGCGCTGGCGACGGTCCAGACCGCCTACATGAGCGCGCGCCACAAGCTGCAGGCGCGGCTTGCGGCGGCCCCAAAACCTGAGCGGGCCCCGCGGCCCGGTCGCTCCCCCGCCGTCGAGGACGGCACCCAGCACAAGGAACCCGAGATGAGCACCCAGACCCAGACGACCGCCGCGCCGGCGGCCCCCGCCACGCCGCCGCAGACCCCGCCGGCGCCCGCCACCATGGCCGCGCCGGGCGGGGCGGCCGAGGGCATCGCGCAGGAGCGCGCCCGGGTGAAGGCGATCCGCGAGATGGCGGCCCCGCATGTCACCGCCGGCCGGTTCATGCAGGCCGATCTCGACGCACTGATCGACGCCGGCGTGACGGTGGCCGATGCCGGCTCGCGCATCCTCGCGACGATGGCGGCGAACGAGCCCACCGGCCGCAGCGCCACCCCCGCCGCGCGGATCGGGCGCGACGAGACCGAGACCCGGATGGAAGGGATGATCGGCGCGCTGATGGGGCAGGCGGAGGGGCCGGCCACGATGTTCCGCGGCATGCGTCTGCGGCACATGGCGATGGAGCTGGCCGGGCCCGCCCGCGGCTACAATGACATCGACGCGATCAAGCGCGGCATGGCCTCGACCACGATGATGGGCGGCGCCTATGGCGTCAGCGACTTCGCCTATATCACCACCGAGGTGATGAACCGCAATCTGCTGGCGGCCTATCAGCGCCGCGCGGCCTCGTGGCAGCTGGTGACCGGCACGGCGCAGACCGCGACCGACTTCCGCGAACTGCACGCGGTGCGCTTCGGTGGTGACTTCGCGCTGAAGCGGGTGCGCGAGAACGGCGAATACGAGGAGGCGGTCCTGTCGGACGAGGCCGAGGGGCTGAAGGTCGAGCGGCGCGGCCGCATGATCCGGCTGACCTTCGAGGCGGTGGTGAACGACGACATGGGCGCCTTCAGCCGGATCCCGACCGAGTTCGCGATGGCGGCGCGGACCATGGAGAATTCGATGGTCTGGTCGCTCTTCCGCGCGAACGCGAAGCTGAAGTCCGACGGCAAGGCGCTCTTCCATGCCGATCACGGCAACCTCGCGGCCACCGCGGCGGCGATCTCGATCGCCAGCGTCTCTGCCGGGCGCAAGGCGATGTGGGAACAGCGCCCCTTCGGCTCGACCGACAAGGACGACTTCATGCAGGTCGAGCCGGACCGGCTGATCGTGCCGCCCGCGCTCGAGCTGGTGGCGCTGCAGTTCGCGACCGGCACCACGCCGAACGAGGACGGCAAGGTGAACCCGTTCAAGTCGACGCTGACCCCGGGCGTGGTGCCGAACCTCGGCGCGGCTGCGGGCGGCTCGGACACCGCCTGGTATCTTGTCTCGGGCGATCTGCCGCCGATCGCCCATGCCTATCTCGACGGCTATGCCGCGCCGACGGTGCAGACGATCGAGGGGATGAACCCCGATGCCGTGGTGATGAACGCGCGCCACATCTTCGGTGCCGCCGCGGTCGAGCATCGCGGCGCCTGGAAGAATGCCGGCGCCTGAGCCGGACGGATGATGACCTGACGAAAGGGCGGCTTCGGCCGCCCTTCGTCGTTCCTGCCCCCTGATCAGAGAGGATCCGAGATGAAGAACTGGAACAGCCCGGGTGAGCACATCACCCTTCCCGCGCCCGCCGACGTGTCGTCCGGCGCGTTTGTCACGGTCGGCGCGATCCGCGGTGTCGCCCAAGGGGCCGCCGCCGCGGGCGAGGAGGTCGTGCTCGTGCGGCGCGGCGTCTTCGACCTGCCGAAGGTGGCGGCCGAGGCCTGGACCACCGGTGCCAAGGTCTACTGGGATGCGACGGCCAAGCTGATGACCACCATCGACACCGACAACGCGCTGGTCGGCGCGGCCACCGCGCTCGCGGCGGGCGGGTCGGCCACTGGCCGCGTGCTGCTCGATGGCGTGATCCGCTGATGTCGTCGATCTTCGACGGGGTGGCGCATACGCTCAATGCGCTCTTCGGCGACCGGGTGCGCTACACCGCGGCGGGTCGTCCGGCGCGTCTGGTGCAGTCGATGTTCCGCGAGGCGCCGGTCGACGCCGTCGATGACGACGGGCGGGAGGTGATCATCTTCGCCCCGACCTGGCAACTGCGCGGCGGCCTTGTCCCGGAACTCGCCCGCGGCGACCGGATCGAGCCGGGCAACGGTCGGGTCTATGCCGTCACCAACATCCGGCCGAGCGCCTCTCCCGATGTCGAGGCCTTCGTGATCTGCGAACTTGAACGGATCTTCCCGTGAGTGCGCGGGGGAGTTTCCGGGCGATCGCGCGGGCGGCGCTTGCGGCCGATCCGCGGATGTCGGGGTTCACGCTGCTCTCGGCCTGGGCGGGCGGCATCAATGCCGAGCTCTTGCCGGTGATCGGCGTGGTGACGCCGCAGGAGCGGGTGGCGCCGCTGACGCTCAAGCAGGCGCAGCGCACGCTG
>NZ_RCHI01000003.1 GCF_003664585.1 Paenirhodobacter hankyongi | reverse complement strand
GATCGACACCGTGACGCCCTCGGCCAGCAGGCCCTCATGGAGCGTTCGGATCATTTGTTCGGGGCGGTGCTCGGACCAATGGCGCACTCGCCCCTCACTCCATCCCGCTCCATGAGGGCCTGCAGCTTTTTTCGCGCACGGATCTCCAGCATAGCCTCGCCATAGGCTTCTTGCAGATCCTTCAGCTGCTTCTCGTATTGCTCGCGGATATCGAGCGGGTTGGCGCGCAAGGAATTCTCCATGCCACGCTTCGCATCCTCGACCCAGCCTTCGATCTCCGAAGGTGTCAGGTCGAACGAGCGGCTGGCTTCGGCCACCGTCGTCTTACCTTGGATGATCTCGATGACGAGCGCTGTTTTGCGCTTCGCCGTCCAACGTTTGATGCTGTCGTCCATCGTCATACTCATTGCCACGTTCTCCCTTGTAGCATGAGCAGGTTTTCACTGGGTCGATACACTGCCGCATGGCCGCTTGGAGCCATTCCCGGACATTTCTTAGCCGAAGTGGCGATAGACCAGATCAGAGGGATCAGGCCGGCGCGCGTCAGCATCGAGCACCGCGCCGAGACGTTCTGCCAATCTAGCTGATCTGCGATTGGCAGGATCAATGTAGCTCACCAGCGTTTCGATGTGCCCGACATCAAGGCTCCACGCACGCAGTGCGGCGGCGGCTTCGTATGCGAAACCGTGCCCCTCTGCCTGAGGGTAGACCATCCATCCCAACTCGAACTCCGGGAACAACGGCCCTGAATTGATGCCAACTTGCCCGAGGCATTCGCCGCTGGTCGTGTTCTCGATCATAAGCGCACCACACCCGAACAGACTCCATTGGGCGTGGTCGGCACAAAACATTCCCCAGGCCACGGCAGTAGAAAAAGGCCCCCCCATGTAGATGGAACGGTCTGATGCCATCAGTTGATGATATTGGGGCCAGTCTGCTGCCCGCATGGGCCGGAGGGTCAAGCGCGAAGTGGTGAGCGTTGGTATCATGATCATCTGCAAGCCTTTTTGATCCTGCCTACACACCCCTCATTACGGGTCAATGGCAGCTTCGTCCGCTCTGCCGACCTTCATCTTCCGAAAATGCTGCGCGATGGACGAATGGCCGGTCTGGTGAAGCTGCACCGCGGCGGTCGGCCAGGGACTGAACGGCAGGTTAGGGCCGGACACGTCGGCCACGACGTTGTGGCTCAATCCAGTTCTCAGGGAGCAGAGCAGTGGTATCGTCAGATACTGACCTGCTCGATTGGTGCGCTATATACCGGATATTGACATGTTTGCCCCGGGTGTATCTAAATGATGTTGTCTTGGTGCCCGCGACTCGTCGCGGGTGAAAAGGGAAGCCGGTGTAAGACCGGCGCTGCCCCCGCAACTGTGAGCGGTGAGCCGACCCCGTCGATCCACTGGCGCATCGCGCCGGGAAGGAGGGGAAAGCGATCGAACCGCGAGCCAGGAGACCTGCCAGGACAGAAAAGACGAACCGGTCGGTGGGCCCGGAGGCGTTGTGCAATGCGGCGCGTCCGCATCTGTCCGCGTCCCTGATCCCCGGCCAGCAGATGGCACAGAAAAGGGACCCGAGATGAGCATCACCGTCTATTCCAAACCGGCCTGCGTGCAATGCACCGCGACCACCCGCGCGCTGGCGGCGAAGGGGCTCGCCTTCGATCTCGTCGACCTGACTGAGGATGCCGAGGCGCTCGCCCGGGTGACCGAGCTCGGCTATCGGCAGGCGCCGGTGGTGATGACCGGCGATGACCACTGGGCGGGGTTCCGGCCCGACAAGATCGCGGCGCTGGCCTGAGCGGATGGGCGGGCTTGTCTATTTCTCCTCGCGTTCGGGCAATACCGCGCGCTTCATCCGCGCGCTCGGCCTGCCCGCCGATCGGATCCCGGTCGCGGCCGACGCGCCGATGCCCGCCCCCCGCGCGCCCTTCGTTCTGGTGACGCCGACCTATGCCGACGGGGCAGGGCGCGGCGCCGTCCATAAACAGGTGATCCGGTTTCTGAACGACCCGGACACCCGCGCCCGGCTGCGTGGCGTGATCGCCGGCGGCAACCGCAATTTCGGCGCGCTCTTCGCGCTTGCCGGCGATGTCATCGCGCAAAAATGCGCGGTGCCGCTGCTCTATCGTTTCGAGCTGGCCGGCACGCCCACCGATATCGCCCGTGTCACAGAAGGACTGGACAGGTTTTGGAAGACGCAATTCTCGACCGCGATCTGAGCGACGCCGCCCCGGCCAAGGGCGTGCCCGCCGAATGGCAGGGGCTCGACTATCATGCGCTGAACGCGATGCTGAACCTTTACGACGATCAGGGGCGCATCCGCTTCGACGCCGACCGCATGGCCGCGCGGCAGTATTTCCTCAGCCATGTGAACCAGAACACGGTGTTCTTCCACTCGCTCGAGGAAAAGCTGCGCTACCTGGTCGAGGAGGGCTATTACGAGGGCCATGTCCTTGACCAGTACGACGCCGGTTTCCTCGCGCGGATCTGGGACGCTGCCTTCCGCGCCAAGTTCCGCTTCCCGACCTTTCTGGGCGCGTTCAAGTATTACACCAGCTACACGCTGAAGACCCGCGACGGGAAGCGCTACCTCGAACGATTCGAGGACCGGGTGGTGATGGTCGCGCTGACGCTCGCCCGCGGCGACGAGGCGCTGGCGCTGCGGTTGATGCAGGAGATGCTCGCGGGCCGGTTCCAGCCGGCGACGCCCACCTTCCTCAATGCCGGCAAGGCGCAGCGCGGCGAGCTGATCTCGTGCTTCCTGCTGCGCATCGAGGACAACATGGAGAGTATCGGCCGGGCGATCAATTCGGCGCTGCAGCTGTCGAAACGCGGCGGGGGCGTGGCCCTGATGCTGACCAACATCCGCGAGCATGGCGCGGCGATCAAGGGGATCGAGAACCAGTCCTCGGGGGTGATCCCGGTGATGAAGCTGCTCGAGGACAGTTTCAGCTATGCCAACCAGCTGGGCGCGCGGCAGGGCGCGGGGGCGGTCTATCTGAACGCCCATCACCCCGACATCCTGCGTTTCCTCGACACCAAGCGCGAGAATGCCGACGAGAAGATCCGGATCAAGACGCTGTCCCTTGGCGTCGTCATCCCCGACATCACCTTCGAACTCGCGAAGCGCAACGAGGAGATGTACCTGTTCTCGCCGCATGACGTGGAGAAGGTCTATGGCAAGCCCTTCTCGGAGATCTCGGTGACCGAGCGCTACCGCGAGATGGTCGACAACCCGAAGATCCGCAAGCGCAAGATCAATGCGCGTGCCTTCTTCCAGACGCTCGCCGAGATCCAGTTCGAGAGCGGCTATCCGTACCTGATGTTCGAGGACACGGTAAACCGGGCGAACCCGGTGGCGGGGCGGATCACCATGTCGAACCTGTGCTCGGAAATCCTGCAGGTGAACGAGGCGTCGGAGTTCAACGACGACCTAAGCTATCGCCACCTCGGCACCGACATCTCGTGCAACCTCGGCTCGCTCAACATCGCGCGGGCGATGGATGGCGGCGACCTCGGCGCCACGGTCGAGACCGCGGTGCGGGCGCTCAATGCGGTCTCCGAGATGTCGGCGATCGACTCCGTCCCCTCGATCCGGCGCGGCAATGACGAGAGCCACGCGATCGGGCTGGGCCAGATGAACCTGCACGGCTTTCTTGCCCGCGAGCGCATCCATTACGGCAGCCCCGAGGGCATCGACTTCACCAATATCTATTTCGCCACGGTGCTCTATCATTGCCTGCGCGCCTCGAATGCGCTGGCGCGCGAGCGCGGCCGCAGCTTCGCGGGCTTCGAGAAATCGAAATATTCCGACGGCAGTTTCTTCGGGAAATACGTCACCCGCGATTGGCTGCCCGAGACCCAAACGGTGGCCGGCCTTTTTGAGCGTTTCGGCATCGCCGTGCCCACCCGTGCGGATTGGGGGCGCCTGCGCGATGCGGTGATGGCGGACGGGCTTTACAACCGCAACCTGCAGGCGGTGCCGCCCACCGGCTCGATCAGTTACATCAACAACGCCACCTCCTCGATCCATCCGATCACCGCGAAGATCGAGATCCGGAAAGAGGGCAAGATCGGCCGGGTCTATTACCCCGCCGCCTATATGACGAACGAGAACCTCGAGTTCTATCGCGACGCCTATGAGATCGGGCCCGAGGCGATCATCGACACCTATGCGGCCGCGACCCAGCATGTCGATCAGGGGCTGTCGCTGACGCTGTTCTTCAAGGACACGGCCAGCACGCGCGACATCAACCGCGCGCAGATCCATGCCTGGAAGGCGGGGATCAAGACGATCTACTACATCCGCCTGCGGCAGATGGCCCTCGAGGGGACCGAGGTGCAGGGCTGCGTGTCGTGCTCGCTGTGAGGGGGGATCGTGACCGGAGCCGGCCGGGGGCGCTGCCCCCGGACCCCCGGAGTATTATTTGCGCCAAGAAAAAGGGGCCGAGACGATGAAGGATTTTGCGGGGCGGCCGGTGCCGCGCGCGATCAACTGGAACAGGGTGCAGGACGACAAGGATCTGGAGATCTGGAACCGGCTGACGGTGAATTTCTGGCTGCCCGAGAAGGTGCCGCTGTCGAACGACATCCAGAGCTGGTCGCAGCTGACCGAGGACGAACAGCGGCTGACGATCCGGGTGTTCACCGGGTTGACGCTTCTGGACACGATCCAGAACACGGTGGGCGCGCCCGCGCTGATGCCCGATGCGGTCACCCCGCATGAGGAGGCGGTGCTGACCAACATCGCCTTCATGGAGGCGGTGCATGCGCGGTCCTATTCCTCGATCTTCTCGACGCTGTGCTCGACCGCCGAGGTCGACGAGGCCTTTCGCTGGTCCGAGGAGAACCCGCATCTGCAGCAGAAGGCGCGGCTGATCCTGGACGAATACGATGCCACCTCGCAGCCGCTGAAGAAGAAGGTGGCGAGCGTCTTTCTCGAGAGCTTCCTCTTCTATTCGGGCTTCTACCTGCCGATGCACTGGTCGAGCCGGGCGCGGCTGACCAACACCGCCGATCTGATCCGCCTCATCATCCGCGACGAGGCGGTGCATGGCTATTACATCGGCTACAAGTTCCAGCGCGGGATGGAGCGGCTGAGCGCGGCCGAGCGGCAGGAGATCAAGGATTTCGCCTTCGCGCTGATCTTCGATCTTTACGCGATCGAGTGCCGCTATACCGAGACGCTCTATGATCCGCTCGGGCTGAGCGAGGACGTGAAGGCCTTCCTGCATTACAACGCCAACAAGGCGCTGCAGAACCTCGGTTTCGAGAACCTGTTCCCCGACGAACTGTGCCGGGTGAACCCGGCGATCCTGGCGGCGCTGAGCCCGAACGCCGACGAGAATCACGATTTCTTCTCGGGCTCGGGCTCGTCCTATGTGATCGGCAAGGCGGTTGCGACGGAGGATGCGGACTGGGATTTCTGAGGTGGTCCGCCGCTCCCGCATCCCGGGGGCGGCGATCTCGGTTCAGTCGCTGGAGTAGGGGGTGAAGCGGGAGCGGTCCGGGTCGGGGCGCAGGGGGCGCCCGGTCATCGGAAAGGCGCGCTGCGGGCAGGCGGGGCGGTCGCAGATCTTGCAGCCCGCACCGATCGGCGTGGCCCGCGCGGGATTGCGCAGCTCGATCCCCCGTGCATAGACCAGCCGTTCCGCATGGGCGAGATCGCAGCCGAGCGCCACGGCAAAGCGCTTGATGGGCGCGCCATAGCCGCCCGCGCCATGGCTGACGGTGCGCGCCACCCACAGGTAGGACCGCCCGTCGGGCATCTGCGCCACCTGCGTCAGCAGCTCGCCGGGGCGCGAGAACGCCTCGTAGACGTTCCACAGCGGGCAGGAACCGCCGATCCGCGAGAAATGGAAATCGGTCGCCGACTGCCGTTTCGAGATATTGCCGGCGCGGTCGACCCGGATGAAGAAGAACGGCACGCCGCGCGCCTGCGGCCGCTGCAGCGTCGAGAGCCGGTGGCAGGTCGTCTCGAAGCCGACGCCGAAGCGGCGCGCCAGCAGTTCGATGTCATAGCGCTCGGTCTCGGCCGCCGCGATGAAGGCGCCATAGGGCAGGATCAGCGCGCCGGCGAAGTAATTCGCCAGGCCGATGCGCAGCAGGTCGCGCGCCTCGTCACTTTCCATGCCGGCCTCGGCGGTGAGCCGGTCGATCTCGGCGCGCTGTTCGAGAAAGGCGATCTGCGTCGCCATCTGGAAGGCGCGCTGGCCGGGGCGCAGCCGGGTCGACAGGTGCAGCACCCGCGCCGCCGGGTCGTGGCGGCGCAGCGCGGGGGCATTCTCGTCGAGCGTGACGCGGATGCCGTGCCGTCCGGCCAGCCGGTCGGTCAGCCCCTCGGCCATCCTCCCGGGGCGCAGGCCGCGGCCGATCTCCTCGGCCGCCTCGTCGAGGCTCGGGATGTAGTTGCGCTGCACGTAGAACCAGTCGCGCACCGCCTCGAACGGGGCGGGGGCGCTGCCGAGCCCGCCGATGATCCGCCCGTTCATCAGGTCGATCCGCTCGGCATTCTCGCGCAACCGCGCCTGCATCGCGATGATCGTGCGGGCGACGCCGGGCATGTTGGCGGCCAGTTCGCGCAGCTCGACCATCGAGGCGCTGGCGCCCTGATCGGCGAGCGCCGCACGCAGGTCGGGGATCAGCCGCGCCTCCTCGGATTCCGAGAACAGCTGCACGTCCAGCCCGAAGACCGCGTTCAGCTTGAGCAGCACCGGCACCGTCAGCGGGCGCTGGTTCTTCTCCATCTGGTTCAGATAGCTCGGGCTGAGTTCCAGCGCGCGCGCCAGCGCCACCTGCGTCATGCCGTGTTCCTCGCGCAGCCGGCGCAGGCGCACCCCCATGAAGGGCTTCTTCATCGTCCAATCCTTCGCAATATTCGCAAAATCTGCGGCATTCATTCACAAACATAAGCATTTTCAGTAGTTTAAACTGAATGTTCTGTTGTGAAAAGGTCTTCCTGCCGGTCCCGAGACGATCGGCAAAGGAGCCCCGCATGACCCGCATCCCCGACGACCCGGCCGTGATGGTCGAGATGATCTTCCCCGAGCAGGCGAACCATTACGGCACGCTGTTCGGTGGCAATGCGCTTGCCCTGATGGCGAAGGCCGCCTTCGTCGTGGCGATCCGGCGGGCGCGCGGAGCGGTGGTGATGGCGCGCTCGGACCGGGTGGATTTCGCCACCCCGATCCGGGTGGGGGAACTTCTGGAGCTGCGCTCCGAGGTGATCCGCGTCGGGCGCAGCTCGATGAGCGTTTCGGTCGCGGGCGTGGCCGAGGACTTGGGCACCGGCGCGCGGCGCGCGGTCCTGCAGGGGCGGTTCGAGATGGTGGCGGTGGACGGGGCCGGGCGGCCGCGGGCGATCGCCGAAGACACTCAAAGGAAGGAGACAAGGGCATGAAAATGCATGAGGTGCGGCGCTTTCGCTCTGCTGAGCATCTGGCGCGCGAGGACCAACTGGCGTGGAAGATCGCCGAGGTGGCGGCCGACCCGGTGGCGGTCGGGGCCGATGTGACCGAGATGATCATCAACCGGGTGATCGACAATGCGGCGGTGGCAGCGGCCTCGGTCGCGCGCCGGCCCGTCGCCTCGGCCCGGGCGCAGGCGCTGTGCCACCCCTATGCGCCGGGCGCCACGGTCTTCGGCATGGCCGAGGGCACCCGGGTCAGCCCGGAATGGGCGGCCTGGGCGAATGGCACGGCGGTGCGCGAACTGGATTTCCACGACACTTTCCTGGCCGCGGAATATTCGCATCCGGGCGACAATATCCCGCCGATCCTGGCGGTGGCGCAGCATTGCGGGCTGTCGGGGGCGGATCTGATCCGCGGTCTGGCCACCGGCTATGAAATCCAGGTCGACCTGGTGAAGGGGATCTGCCTGCACGAGCACAAGATCGACCACATCGCCCATCTCGGCCCCTCGGCCGCGGCCGGCATCGGCACCGCGCTGAACCTGCCCGTCGAGGTGATTTATCAGGCGATCCAGCAGGCGCTGCACGTCACCACCACCACGCGCCAAAGCCGCAAGGGCGAGATTTCCTCGTGGAAGGCCTATGCCCCCGCCTTCGCCGGCAAGATGGCGATCGAGGCGGTGGACCGGGTGATGCGCGGCGAGGGCGCGCCGAGCCCCGCCTGGGAGGGCGAGGACGGCTTCATCGCCTGGATGCTGGGCGGGCCCGAGGCGGTCTATCACGTGCCGCTGCCCGAACCGGGTGAGGCCAAGCGCGCGATCCTCGACACCTATACCAAGGAGCATTCGGCCGAATACCAGAGCCAGGCGCTGATCGACCTCGCCCGCCGGATGGGGCCGAAGATCGGCGACCTGTCGCGGGTGGGCTCGATCCTGATCGAGACCTCGCACCACACCCACAACGTCATCGGCACCGGCGCGAACGACCCGCAGAAGATGGACCCGAAGGCCTCGCGCGAGACGCTCGACCATTCGATCATGTATATCTTCGCCGTCGCGCTGGAGGATGGCGGCTGGCATCACGTGGCGAGCTATGCCCCCGAGCGCGCGCAGCGGCCCTCGACCGTGGCGCTGTGGCACAAGATCTCGACCGCCGAGGACCCGGAATGGACGCGCCGCTATCACGCCCGCGACCCGAGGGAGAAGGCCTTTGGCGGGCGGGTCACGGTGACGCTCGACGATGGCTCGAAGATCGTCGACGAGCTGGCGCTGGCCGATGCGCACCCCGATGGCGCGCGCCCCTTCGTGCGCAGCAATTACATCCACAAGTTCCTGACGCTCTCCGAGGGCGTGCTGAGCGCGGCCGAACAGACACGCTTCCTCGAGGCGGCCGAGGGGCTGGCCGATCTGAAGGCGGGCGATCTGGGCCGGCTGAATTTCGTGGTCGAGGCCGACCGGCTCGGCTCGGCTCGGCCCCATGGCATCTTCGACTGGAGGGCGAAATGAGCGGCGAGGTGAGAAAGCCGAAGAAATCGGTGGCGCTCTCGGGCGTGGTGGCGGGCAATACCGCGCTGTGTTCGGTGGGCCAAAGCGGCAATGACCTGCATTACCGCGGCTATGACATCCTCGATATCGCCGAGACCTGCGAGTACGAGGAAATCGCGCATCTGCTGATCCACGGCAGCCTGCCGACCGAGGCGGAGCTGACTGCCTACAAGGCGAAGCTGCGCACGCTGCGCGGCCTGCCGCAGGCGGTGCGCGCGACGCTCGAGGCGATCCCGGCCGCCGCGCATCCGATGGATGTGCTGCGCTCGGGGGTCTCGGCGATGGGCTGCGCGCTGCCGGAGGCCGTCGATCACAACACGCCGGGCGCGCGCGACATCGTCGACCGGCTGATCGCGGCGCAGGGATCGATGCTGCTGTACTGGTATCACTTCGCGCAGAGCGGACGGCGGATCGAGGTCGAGACCGGGGACGAGTCCATCGCCGGCCATTTCCTGCACCTGCTGCATGGCACCCCGCCGACGCCCGAGCACGTGCGGGCGATGCACACCACGCTGATCCTTTATGCCGAGCACGAGTTCAACGCCTCGACCTTCACCGCGCGCACGATCGCGGGGACGGGGTCCGACGTTTATTCGGCGGTGGCCGGCGCCATCGGCGCGCTGCGCGGGCCCAAGCACGGCGGCGCGAACGAGGTCGCCTTCGAGATCCAGAAGCGCTACCCGAGCCCCGACGCGGCCGAGGCCGACATCCGCGCCCGGGTCGCGGCGAAGGAGGTGGTGATCGGCTTCGGTCATCCGGTCTATACCGTCTCCGACCCGCGCAACGTCGTCATCAAGCGCGTCGCGCGCAAGCTCGCCGAAGAGGCCGGCTCGATGAAGATGTTCTCGGTCGCCGAGCGGATCGAGCAGGTGATGTGGGACGCGAAGGCGATGTTCCCGAACCTCGACTGGTATTCGGCGGTCTCCTACCACCTGCTCGGCGTGCCGACGGCGATGTTCACGCCGATTTTCGTCATCGCCCGCACCGCGGGCTGGGGCGCGCATGTGGTCGAGCAGCGGCTTGATAACAAGATCATCCGCCCCTCGGCCCACTATACCGGCCCCGAAGACCGCAAATTCCTGCCGATCGCGCAGCGCGGCGGCCTGCTGACCGCCTATCCGGAGTGAGACCATGCCCTATCTGATCGCAGACGACCTGCCCGGCGACAGCGCCGGGCGCCGCTTCCGCCGTGCGCTCGATGCGCCCGGCATCCTGCGCCTGCCGGGCGCGCACAACGGCCAGGCGGCACTGCAGGCGAAAGCCGCGGGCTTTGGCGCGCTCTATCTTTCGGGGGCGGCGATGACCGCCTCGATGGGGCTACCCGACCTTGGCATCATCACCGTGGACGAGGTCGCCTTCTTCATCCGCCAGATCGCGCGGGCCTCGGGCCTGCCGCTCCTGGTCGATGGTGACACCGGCTATGGCGAGGCGCTGAACGTCATGCACATGGTGCGCGTCTTCGAGGAGGCAGGCGCCGGCGCCGTGCATCTGGAAGATCAGCTCTTGCCGAAGAAATGCGGCCATCTGAACGACAAGAAGCTGGCCCCGGCGGCCGACATGGCGGCCAAGATCGCGGCGGCGGCACGGGCGGCGCGCGATCTCGTGGTCATCGCGCGCACCGATGCGGCAGCCTCGGAGGGGCTCGAAGGGGCGATCGCGCGCGCGCAGCTTTACGTGGAGGCGGGGGCGGATGCGATCTTCCCCGAGGCGCTGACCTCGGTCGAGATGTTCCGCGAGGTCCGTGCGGCGCTGCCCGGGGTCAGGCTTCTGGCCAACATGACCGAGTTCGGCCGCACGCCCACGCTGAGCGCGGCCGAGTTCGAGGCGCTTGGCTATGACATGGTGATCTGGCCGGTCTCGTCGCTGCGGGTCGCGAACAAGGCACAGGAACGGCTCTATGCCGCGATCGCCCGCGACGGCGCGACGACGGCGATGATCCCCGAGATGCAGACCCGGCAGGAGCTCTACGACACCATCGGGCTTGGCGCCTTCGAGGCGCTCGACCACAGCATCGCCGCCTCGGTCGCGCCGGACTGGAACGCCTGACCCTGTCGACGAGCGATGGACTGGCCCGCGATCCGCGGGCCATTTCCGATCTCGGTCCGGGACGGGATTGGGCATTGCGGAACCCGGCGCCGCGATGTAGTTATATTATAACATAACAAATCTGGACCGCCATGACCCGCACAGCCCCCTCCCGCTCCGCCGACACCCGCCTTCCCGTCACCGTGCTGTCGGGCTTTCTCGGCGCCGGCAAGACCACGCTCCTGAACCACGTCCTGAACAACCGCGAGGGGCGCCGCGTCGCGGTCATCGTCAACGACATGTCCGAGGTGAACATCGACGCCGATCTCGTGCGCGAGGGCGCCGAGCTGAACCGCGCCGAAGAGAAGCTGGTGGAGATGACGAACGGCTGCATCTGCTGCACCCTGCGCGACGACCTTCTTCAGGGCGTGCGCCGGCTCGCCGAAGAGGGCCGCTTCGATTACCTGCTGATCGAGGGCACCGGCATCGCCGAGCCCTTGCCCGTCGCCGCCACCTTCGACTTCCGCGACGAGGCCGGTGCAAGCCTCTCCGACATCGCTCGGCTCGACACGATGGTGACGGTGGTCGACGCGATCAACCTGACGCAGGATTTCAACAGCGCCGATTTCATCGCCGACCGCGGCGAGAGCCTCGGTGAGGAGGACGAGCGCACGCTGGTCGATCTGCTCACCGACCAGATCGAGTTCGCCGATGTCGTGGTGCTGAACAAGGTCACCGATGCCGGGCCCGAGCGCACCGCCCGGGCGCGCCAGATCGTCAAGGCGCTCAACCCCGATGCGCGGCTGATCGAGACCGATTTCAGCGAGGTCGACGCCGAGGATATCTTCGACACCAGGCTTTTCGACTTCGACCGCGCGCAGGAGCATCCGCTCTGGGCGAAGGAGCTCTACGGTTTCGCCAATCACGTGCCCGAGACCGAGGAATACGGGATTTCCTCCTTCGTCTATCACGCCCGCGCGCCCTTCGACCCGATGAAGATCCGCGATGTGCTGACCGGGTCGCTGCCGGGCGTGATCCGCGCCAAGGGGCATTTCTGGATCGCGACGCGGCCGGACTGGGCGCTCGAGTTCAGCCTTGCCGGGATCAAGGCCTCGATCACGCCGCTCGGGCGCTGGTGGGCCTCGGTGCCGCAAAGCCGGCTGCCCCAGCACCCCGATGCGCAGGCCGAGATTGCGAAGAACTGGGTCGAGCCCTGGGGCGACCGGCGCCAGGAGATCGTCTTCATCGGTACTGCGCTCGACCGCGAGGCAATCTGTGCCAAGCTGAACGCGGCGCTGATCGAGGCGTGGGAGTTCACCCCCGAGGCCTGGGCGCGGCTGCCCGACCCGTTCCCGGCCTTCGGCACGCGGCAGGTCGCCTGAGGGCAGGGGGGCAGCATGGACCAGAGCATGACGACCATACCCGCAGTGCCCCCGCAGGCCGGGCTGCGCGCGGCGGGCATCGTGCAGGGCACGGGCCCCGAGGTGCTGCACCGGATCGGCACGCGCGGCATCGGCGCGGCGATCTGGCAGCGCGACTGGCCGCAGGTGCTTGGCGCGGGGCTGGCGGCGCTGCCCGCGGCGAACCTGCCCGAGCTGCGCGAGACCGTGCGCCTCGAGGGCGTGGGCCCCTGCCTGCGCGAGGCCTGCGCCGCGGCGGGGCTGGTCGAGGAGCCGCTGCGCGCCGCGCTGATCGCTGACGTGACCGCGCTTGCACAGATGTTCGCCGCCATCGCCGGGGCGCAGCGGCTGCATCTGCGGCTGCAGGCGATCCGCACCAACGCCTGTTCACGCTTTCACGTCGACAATCTGCGGCTGCGGATGCTGTGTACCTATCGCGGGGCGGGGACGGAATTCGCCCTTGGCGCACCGCGCTCGGATCCTCAGGCGCCGGTCGCCGATGCGCCGGCGGGCGCGGTCGTGCTGATGCGCGGCACGCGCTGGCCGGGCGATGAGGAACCGGGGGTGCTGCACCGCTCTCCTCCGATCGCGGGCAGCGGCCAGACCCGGCTGTTGCTGGTGATCGACCCCGGCGACGACCCCGAACCGCACTGGCACTGAACGGCCGGGCCTTGGCGGCGGCGCTCCGTTTTTCCTGAAACCTTGACCACACAGGATCTTTCCGAATGACCCTTCGTTCCCTTTCCCTTCGGCCTGTGCTCCGGATGTCGGCCGCGCTGGCGCTGCTGGCGCTGCCCGCGCAGGCCGCCGACGAGACCCGCGAGGCCTGGCGCCTTTTCGTGACCGATCAGGCGGCGGGGCGGGTGACCGCGCTCGACCCCATCGCGGGCGAGGTGCTGGGCGTGTTCCCGACCGCGGGCTATGTCACCCATCTGACCGCAAGCGACAGCGGTGCGACGCTCTTCGCGGTGCAGATGGACCATGACATGGTGCAGGTTCTCGACAGCGGGCTGCGGCGCTCTGATCACGGCGACCACGCCGATCTGAAGCTTGGTGCGCCGCGGCTGCTGCCGGTCGAGCTTGCCGGCGGGCGCCCGGTGCATACCGTTCCGCATGGCGACGAGATGGTGCAGTTCTTTGACCGCGACGGTGCGGCGCAGATCTATCATGAGACGGCGCTTCTGGCGGGCGACACCGGTCACGAGACCGTTCGCGCCAGCGCGCCGGTGCATGGCGTCGCAGTGCCGATGGGGGATTACATGCTGATGGCCGAGCCCGATCTGGCCGCGGCGACGCCGGCGGGCGAGCTGCCGCCGCGCTTCGGACTTTCGGTGCTCGACCGGGCCGGCGCGCGGGTGGGCGTGCCTGCGGTCTGCACCGGCCTGCATGGCGAGGCCGCCTCGGCGGGCGTTGTCGCCTTCGGCTGCGCCGAAGGGGTGCTGCTTGCCACGCCGCAGCCCGGGGGAGCGCCAAAGCTGACGCTGCTGCCCTATGGCACGGATCTGCCCGCGGGGCAGGTCAGCACCCTGCTTGGCGGCAAGGCGCTGCAGGTGTTCCTTGGAAATTACGGCGACAGCCGCGTCGCGATCATCGACATCGGGGCCGAGACGCCGTTCCACATCGTCGATCTGCCCGTGCGCCGCGTCGATTTCGCGCTCGATCCGGCCCGCGCCACGACCGCCTATGTCTTCACCGAGGATGGCCGGATCCATGCGCTCGATCTGCTCAGCGGCGCGCTGACCCGCTCGGCGCGGATCACCGGGCCCTACAGCAAGGATGGCCACTGGCGCGCCCCGCGGCCGCGGCTGGCGGTGATGGGCGATGCGATCGCGGTAAGCGATCCGCAGGCGGGCCTCGTGCGGGTGCTTGATGCCGCGACCTTCGCCGAGCGGCGCACGATCCCGGTCGAGGGGCTGCCCTTCACCCTTGTCGCCGTCGGCGGCTCGGGCCTCGATCACTAGGGCGCAGGTCCGGAAACGGCGATCGGCCCGTGCGGGAGATCCCGCGGGCCGGTTGCCTTCCGGGCCCGCGGGCCCGACACAGGCCGGGGCTAAGCCCTTGCCATCGGCGCGGGCCGCGGTCATTGTGCGCGCCGACACCAGCCATGCCCGGGCCCCGGCCCGCCGGCTCAGCCAACCGACTGCACGACAGACGAGAAGGCAAGCACATGGCGACCACCGGGCAATCCGTGCCGCAAGGGCACGCGGCCATCCCCCCGCAGAACGACGACCCCCGGACCGATGCCGCGACCCGGCGCCGGCGGGCCTCGCCGTGGCGGATCCTGAAGCCGGTGCAGGGCCAGATCCGGTTCGCCATGGCGATCTCGGCGGGGTCGGCGCTGTTCGGGCTGGCGGTGATGGTGCTGCTGATGGGGGTGGTGCAGCGCCTGCTCGAGGCTCCGGATCAGGTGCCTTGGCCGTGGTTCGCGGGCGTGGCGCTATGCACCGTCGGCGCCTATGTCGCGCGGCTTGGTGCCTTCAATCAGGCGCATTACGCGGCCTTCCGGCTTGAGCGGATCCTGCGCGAGGGGCTGGCCGGGCGGCTGGCGCGGGTGTCGCTGGGCTATGTTGAGACGCAGGGCGCCGGGGCGCTCGCGAAGGTGATCCATGACGACGTGAAGGCGCTGCATGTCTTCGTCGCTGACAGCACGCCGCTCTATGCGCGCGCCTATGTGACGCCGGTGGTGACGCTGGTGCTGCTGGTCGCGCTGGATCTGCGGCTGGCGCTGGTGGCGCTGGCAGTGCTGGCGCTTGGCTATGGCATCCTGACCCGGGCGCAGCGGCGCCGGCGCGACATGGTGCGCGCCTATAACGCCGCGCGCGAGAAGGTCAGTGCGGCCGTCGTCGAATATGTGCAGGCGATGCCGGTGGTGCGCAACTTCGACAGCGGCAAGATGAGCTTCGGCCGGTATCAGGCGGCGCTCGACGGCTATCTGGCGGTGATGCTCGACTGGTATCGCGCCGCGGGGTTTCCGGCGCGTTTCTCGTGGCTGGTACTCAGCCCGATGCCGACGCTGACGCTGGTGCTGGGGGCGGGGCTGTGGCTGACCGCACTTGGCGATCTGGCGCCGGCGCGCTGGCTCGGTGTGCTTCTGCTGTGCACCGGCATGGCGGAATCGATGATGCCGATGATGATGCTGCGCCACATGATCGAGAAGGTGGCGCTGAGCGTCGCCCGGATCGAGGAGGTGATGGCGGCACCCGAGCTGGACGCGGGCCAGGGCGGGGCGCCGGCGGCCGATCCGGCCGCGCCGGCGCTGAGCTTCGAGGGCGTGACCTTCTCCTATGGTCCCGACCTCGCCCCGGCGCTGCACGAGATCAGCTTCGAGGTGGCGCGCGGCAGCGTGACCGCGCTCGTCGGCCCCTCGGGAGCGGGCAAGACCACCGTCGCGCGGCTGATCCCGCGGTTCTGGGATGTCGACGCCGGGCGTATCGCCCTTGGCGGCACCGACATCCGCGCCATGAGCACCGACGCACTGCTGCAGCAGGTCGCCTTTGTGTTCCAGGAAAGCTTCCTCTTTGCCGACACGATCGCGGCGAACATTCGCATCGGTCGGCCGGGGGCGAGCGAGGCCGAGGTGATCGCCGCCGCCCGTGCTGCGCAGGCGCATGGCTTCATCGAGGCGCTGCCGCAGGGCTATGACACGCCGGTGGGCGAGCGCGGCGTCTTCCTCTCGGGCGGCCAGCGCCAGCGCATCGCCATTGCCCGCGCGCTGCTGCAGAACCGGCCGATCCTGGTGCTCGACGAGGCCACGGCCTTCGCCGATCCGGAAAACGAGGCCGAGCTGATCGCTGCGCTTTCGGCGCTGATGCGCGGGCGCACGGTGATCATGGTGGCGCACCGGCTGGCGACGATCCGCGACGCCGATCAGATCCTCGTCTTCGACCGCGGCCGGATCGCCGAGCGTGGCCGGCACGCCGAGCTGGTCGCGCAGGGCGGGCTCTATGCCCGGTTATGGAACAATTACGAGACGGCGCAGAACTGGTCGCTGGGCGGGGCGCGGTCCCCGGCGGCGGTGCCGAATGAGGAGGTGGCGTGATGCAGACCCTTGCGAAAGAGCCTCGGGCGGACCGTCCGGCGCGCCGCGGTGCGACTTCCTTTGCCACCACCTTCCGGCAGCTGGCCGAAAGCGTCGGCCCCGAGGATGCGCCGGGGCTGCGCCGGACCCTGGCCGGGCTGATCGCCGCGGCGGCGCTGCAGGGCTTTGGCCTGGCCGCGATCGCGCCGCTCTTTACCGCGGCGGCGGTCGGCGAGATCCGCCGCGCGCTGCTCTGGTTCGCGGCGATGGCGGCGCTGATGGCCGCCGCTTCGGCGTTGCGCTGGTGGGCGCAGGGCTTCGATTTCGACGGGCGGATGGTGCGCGCGACCTGGCGGCTGCGCGGCCGGCTGGGGGCCAAGCTGCGCGAGATCCCGCTTGAACAACTGCAGGACAAGCGGGCCGGCGAGCTCAATGCGATGGTGCTCGGCAATGTCGACGAGAACCTGCTCTATGCGCTGACAGTGCTGAACCTCGTCTTCACCGCGATCGTGACGCCGTTGTGCGCGGCGCTCGGGATCGTGCTCTTCGACTGGCGGCTGGGGCTTTTGCTGCTGCTGATCTTCCCGGCGATCGTGCCGCTTTATCGCTGGCGCCGCCCGGCGCTCGGGCGCGGCAAGCGCATCCTTGGCGCGGCGCATCAGGAAGCGAGCGCCGATGTGCTGGAATACACCCAGGGCCTTGCGATCCTGCGCGCGGCAGGGCGGGCCGGCGAGAAGGCCGAACGCCTGTCGCAGACCTTCCGCAAGCTCGAGGCGATCCAGGTCTTCGGCCATCGCAAGGGGGCAAAGCCCAATATCATCGTCGCAAGCGTGGTCGAGCTGGGTCTGGTTGCGGTGCTGGGCGTTGGGGTCTGGCTGGTGGTGCAGGGCGAGCTGCACCCCGCGGCACTGGGCGCGGTTTTCGTGATCGTTGTGCGCCTGTCCGAGCCGCTCTCGACCTTCATCCTCTACACCGCGATGCTCGAGGTGATGGAGGCGGCGCTGGAGCGCATCGGGGCGCTGCTGGCGATCCGGCCGCTGTCGCAGCGCGCGCCCGAGGTGATGCCGCGAACCCATGACATCCGCTTCGACGATGTGAGCTTCAGCTATGCGCAGGCCGAGGTGCCGACGATCCGCGCGTTCAGCGCCGTTCTGCCCGAGCGCTCGCTCACCGCGCTGGTCGGCCCCTCGGGCTGCGGCAAGACCACGCTGACGCGGTTGCTGCTGCGCCATTTCGACCCGCAGCAGGGCGCCGTGACGATCGGCGGCGTGGACCTGCGCCAGATCCCGGCCGAGCGGCTCAACAGTCTGGTCTCGGTGGTGTTCCAGGACGTCTATCTGTTCAACGACACGGTCGAGGCGAATATCCGCATGGGCCGGCCCGAGGCGACCGAGGCCGAGGTGCGCGCTGCGGCGCAGGCGGCGCAGTGCCTTGGCTTCATCGAGCGGCTGCCGCAGGGCTGGCAGACCCCGCTGGGCGAGATCGGCGGCCGGCTTTCGGGCGGCGAGCGGCAGCGGATCTCGATCGCGCGGGCGCTGCTCAAGGACGCGCCGATCGTGGTGCTCGACGAACCGACGGCGGCGCTCGACACCGAAAGCGAGCTGGCGGTGCAGCGCGCGCTCGATGCGCTGGTGGCGCGCAAGACGGTGATCGTGATCGCGCACCGGCTCTCGACGATCGTCGGCGCGGACCAGATCCTGGTGATCGAGGACGGTGCGCTCGCGCAAGCGGGCCGGCACGAGGCGCTGCTGGCAGCGGGCGGGCGCTATGCCCGGATGTGGGCGGCGCAGGGCGCGGTCAAGCACTGGACGGTGGCGCGCTGATCAGCGCGCCACGATCAGCGGGGTGTGGCTGATAGGGTCCTCGAGCAGGATCGCATCGAGCCCGAAGACCCGGCGCAGCAGCTCGGGCGTCATCAGCGCGGCGGGCGCGCCCTCGGCCACCACCGCGCCGCCCGCCATCACCACCAGATGGTCGGCATAGCGGCAGGCCTGATTGAGGTCATGGAGCACCGCGACGACGGTCCGCCCGCGCTCGCGGTTCAGCCGCTGCAACAGGCCCAGCACCTCGAGCTGATGCGCGATGTCGAGGAAGGTCGTCGGTTCGTCCAGCAGCACGATCGGGGTTTCCTGCGCCAGCACCAGCGCGATCCAGACCCGCTGGCGCTGCCCGCCCGAGAGCGCCTCGACCTCGCGCTCGGCAAGTGCGGTGACGCCGGTCGCGGCCATCGCCTCGGCGACGATGCGGGCGTCCTCGGGGCTCCATTGCCGGAACGCGCCCTGATGCGGGTAGCGCCCCCGCGCCACCAGATCGGCGACGGTGATGCCGGAGGGGGCCTGCGCGCTTTGTGGCAACAGCCCGACCGCCCGCGCAAGCCGGCGCGCGGGCAGCCGTGCGATGTCCTGCCCGTCAAGCGTCACCTTGCCCGCCCGCGGCGGCAGAAGGTTGCACAGCCCGCGCAGCAGCGTCGACTTGCCGCAACCGTTCGGCCCGAGGATCACGGTGAAGCGGCCCTCGGGAATGGCGAGCGTCACCTCGTTGCAGATCGGCCGCCCGGCATAGCCAAGGGTCAGCCCCTCGGCCCGCAGGCGGGGGGCGGAGGCCGGGCGAGGAGCTGGGCGGGGGGCCGGGAACGGAAGGATCATCGAAAACCTCTGGCTGGCGGATCGCGGGCGGGCGGGGTCAGGGCAAGAGCGCGTCGAACGGCCGGTCGGCGGCGCCCGGGGCGGCGAAGGCGGCAAGGCTGCGCCCGACTGCCGCAACCAGCGCGGCGACGTCGTCGGCGCTGTAATGGGCGTGGCGATAGCTCATCATCACCCGCAGCCCGCGCGCGCCCTCGATCACGTCCTCGACCACCTCGAACTGCAGGCCAAGCACCGACTCGGCCTTGTCGGGATCGACCTGACGGAAGCGGATCGGGCCCTGCGGCCCGGCGAGCGTGCCGTTCAGCTTGTTCTGCGCGTGGATCTGGATGAACACCTCGAACATATGCGCATCAAGGGGCGCGGTGCCGCCCGACAGCGCTGCCTCGACCAGATCGATGGGGATCTCGCTGTGCGGCAGCGAGGCGTTGATCCGATCGCGGACCTCGGTGATCAGCGCGCGCGGGCTCAGATGGCCCGGCGCGCGCAGGCAATGCGCGGTCACCGTGGTGAAATAGCCGATGGTGTCGAAATAGGCCGGGTCGGTGCGGCCCGAGGCCGAGGTGCCGACGGTCAGCGCCTCGAGCCCGGCAAGCCGCTGCAGCGTCACCGAAATCGCCGCATAGACGGTGTTGAACAGCGAGGCCGAACAGGTCTTGGCCAGCGCATGCAGCCCCTCGCAGACTGCGGGCGGCACGGCGATCTCGCACCAGCCGCCCTCGGCCGAGCCCAGCTGTGCCAGCGGCAGCGGCGGGGCATCCGGGGCGCGGATCGGGCGCGGCGGCGGTGCGTCGCGCAGCGCGGTGACCCAATGGTCAAGTGCGCGCGCGTCGATGCCGGCGCGGGCCTGCGCGCGGGCAAAGGCGTGGAACGGCGCAGCGGAGGCGGCCCAGTCCGGCGCCCGCCCCGCCGCCCGCGCGGCATAGGCGCAGGCAAGCTCGTCCATCATCAGGTTCACCGACCATTCGTCGAGCACGACATGGTGGAAGAGGAAGGAGAGCATCTGTCCCTCGGCCGTGCGCAGGAAGCGCAGCCGCAGCGGCAGCTCGCGGGTCAGGTCGAAGGCATGCGTAGCCTCGGTGGCCAGCACCGGCGCGGCCTCAGTGACCGGGCCTGAGGGGCGGAACCAGTCGAGCCGGTCAACCTCGGCCATCGGCACGGTCTCCTGCACCATCGCCTCGCCCTCGGGCACGAAGCGGCTGCGCAGGGCGGGATGGCGCTCGAGCAGGTCGCGGAAGGACGCGGCGAAGGTCGTCTCGTCGACCGGGTCGAGGAAGCGCAGAACGAAGGGGATGTTGAAGGCCGGCCCGAAGCCAAGCGCGGCGTGGATCTTCC
This sequence comes from Paenirhodobacter hankyongi, assembly GCF_003664585.1. Lineage (GTDB taxonomy): Bacteria > Pseudomonadota > Alphaproteobacteria > Rhodobacterales > Rhodobacteraceae > Rhodobacter > Rhodobacter hankyongi. Next base: position 291,362 of record NZ_RCHI01000003.1, on the reverse strand, counting down.
AAAGCGACTGCTGCGCAAGCGAGAGCGGCGCGCGTCCGGCGGGGTCGGCGCTGCGCCGGATCTCGACCGGTGCCGGGGCTGTGTGCGGCGCCCGCTGCGCGAGCGGGGCCAGCGCGGCGGCGGTCGGATGGGTGAAGATGTCGGCGAAGCGCAGGGTGAGGCCGTGCTCGGCGGCAAGCCGGCCGATCACTCGCGTCGCCACCAGCGAATGCCCGCCCAGATCGAAGAAGTCGCAGGTCGCGGTCATCTGCGGCGCATCGAGCGCGGCGCGGAACTCGCTCAGGATGATCCGCTCGATGGCGTCGGCCGGATCGGAGGGGGTGCCGGTCTGCGCCTGCGGCGCAAGGGCCGCCAGCAGTGCCGCGCTTTCGGGCAGGTCGGCGGCGATCGGGTGGCGGATCAGCGCCAGCCGGGCGGCCTCGGGTGCAAGCGCCAGCACGAAGCGCAGCGGCGCGCCCGTGGCCAGATCCCAGGGCGTGGCCGCCACCGTCTCGATCGCCGACCCGGCCTCGGTCGCCGCGGGCAGGGCGCGCAGCCACAGGTCCGGCCCGCGCGGCGTCAGCTCGACCCGCAGCTCGCCGCTTGCGTCGAAGTGATAGTGGCGGGTCAGCTCGGGGCGGGCGAGCACGCCCTGCACCAGCGCCGCGACGACGGCCCCCGGTTCGCAGCCCGGCACCGGCAGGGTCGCGGTGCAGATCGCGGGGGCGAGGTCGTCGGCGCCTTGCTGCGCGGCAAGCCAGATCCGCGCCTCCTCGGGGCGGGCGGGGCGGCTGCGGGTAAGGCTTTCGGGCGGCTGGCCGTGCTCGGTCATCATCGCTCCTGCAATGTGCGGAAAGTGGCAAGGCTTGCGCGGCGCGGGCCGGAGCTGGCAGGGCGTAGACAAGGGCAGGGCCCCTGTAATGTCAAGTAATTTTGTCGGGTTTACGGCTGTCCGGCCCTGCGTCCGCGGGCGAGCAGCCAGATCAGATAGAGCCCGCCGATCACCCCGGTCACCTGACCGATCGGCAGGGTCACGCCGAAGGGCAGCAGGCGGGTCGTCAGGTCGGCAGCCAGCAGCAGCGCCGCCCCCATCAGCGCCGCCCCGATCAGCGGCTGGTCGACCGAGCGGCCAAGCCGCCGGGCGAGCTGCGGCGCGGCCAGTGCGACGAAGGCGATCGGGCCGGCCGCACTGGTCGCAAGGGCTGCCAGCAACAGCGCCGCCAGCAGCATCCAGCGCCGTACCCGCTCGACCGGCACACCAAGCGGCCCGGCCAGATCGTCCCCCATCGCCATCAGCGCAAGCGGCCGCATTCCCGGCACCATCGCCGGCACGAGCAGCGCAAGCCCGGCAAGAAGCGGCAGCACATCGGCCCAGCTGCGCCCCTCGACCGAGCCGGCAAGCCACAGGTTGGCCGAGATCGCCGCGTCCAGCTCGCCACGCACCAGCAGCAGCGCGTTCAGCGCGCTCAGCACTGCGGCGACACCGATCCCGGTCAGCACCAGCCGATAGGCGCCGACCCGCCCGTCCTTGCGCGCCAGCAGATAGACGGTGGTCCCGGTCAGCAGCGCCCCCACGAGCGCCGCGGGCGCGACCGTGGCGCCCGAGCCGCCGAGGCCGATGATCCAGACAAGCGCCCCGGTTGCCGCGCCGGCGGTGAAACCGATCACGTCGGGCGAGCCGAGGGGGTTGCGTAACACGCTCTGGAACACCGCGCCCGAGGCGCCAAGCGCCGCTCCGGCGCCGAGCGTGACCAGCAGCCGCGGCAGCCGGATATCGAGCAGCACATGCGCCACCGCGCGCGACGGCGGTGCGCCGCTCAGCACCTGCCAGATTTCGGTCGGGCCGAGCGGAATGCGGCCGAGCGTCAGCGCCACGAAGGCCCCCGCCACGATCAGCGCCAGCAGCAGCGCATTGAGCGCAAGCGCCCGCCGCCCGATCCGCAGCGACCAGCGCCGCCCGCGCAGCACGATCTCGGGACGGGCGCTCACAGCGCAGTCCTCCGCAGCCGGCGCGCCAGCACGACGAAGATCGGCCCGCCGATCAGCGCCGCCATGATGCCGACGTCGATCGGGGTCGCGCCGCCGATCAGGCGGCCGGCCAGATCGGCCAGGCTGACCAGCGCCGCCCCGGTCAGCATCGACAGCGGCAGCAGCCGGCGATGCGCCGGGCCGGTGATGTGGCGCGCCAGATGCGGCGCGGCGAGGCCGACGAAGGCGATCGGCCCGGCGGCGGCGGTGGCCGCGCCGCTCAGCACCACGATCACCGCTGCGGCGGCGAGCCAGATCCGCCGCGGATCGGCGCCGAGGCTCTGGCCGAAATCCTGACCGAGCGCGAGGGCGTCGAGCGGGCGGGCCAGGGCGAAGGCGGCAAGGCAGCCCGGCAGGATCAGCGCCGCGGCCGGGCCCAGCACGGACCAGCCGCGGCCCTGGAGCGAGCCCACCGACCAGTGCCGGAACTGATCGAAGACATGCGCCTCGGCATTGACGGTGATCACCCGCGTCAGGGTGAGCAGCACGATCGACAACGCCGCGCCTGCCAGCACGAGCCGCACCGGGTCATGCCCCTGCGCCATGCCGCCAAGTGCGAAGACTGCCGCCCCGCCAAGCCCGGCGCCGACGATGCCTGCCCAGAGCGTGGCGCCGACGTCGATCCGTCCGCTCAGCGCGATCATGCACACGATCGCCAGCGTCGCCCCGGCCGAAATGCCCAGCAGCCCGGGATCGGCAAGCGGGTTGCGGGTCAGCGTCTGCATCACCGCCCCAGCCGCGCCAAGCGCCGCGCCCAGAACCAGCGCGAGAACCGCCCGTGGCAGGCGCTGTTCGCGCACCAGCAGATGCGCGCCGTCGCTGGGATCGAAGGCGGTCAGCGCGGCAAGGGTGTCCTGCACCGTGATCGCGCGTGGGCCGACGAAGGGGCTTGCCAGCGCGATCAGCGCAACGCAGGCGATCGTTGCCCAAAGCGTCAGGTGGCGGAGGCGGGGGGCTGGGGCGGTCATCGGCTCAGGCCCGCGCGAAACGGTGTGCGATGCCGGCGACGATCTCGCGCGCGCTGTAATAGTCGATGCGGAACGAGTTCTGCCCCAGCCCATAGACCTGTCCGCGCTGCACCGAGGGCAGGTTCGCCAGGATCGGATCGGCACGGAAGCGCGCCGCATCGGCATCGGTGCCGGCCAGCAGGAAGGTGGTCTCGGCGGTCAGCTCGGTCAGGTGGTCGTAGGCGGCGCGGATGAAATCGGCCGAGGGCGGGGTGCCGCCGCCCTGCCAGTCGGGCGAGGGGGATTCGAGGGTGAAGCCGAGCGCGGCCAGCAGGCGGCCATGCACGCCGGTCGCGGTGGCGATCGGGTTCGGTGCGCCGGGGCCATTGTAGCTGACGATGTTGGCGCGGCCCGCGGGCAGGGCGAGGCGGTCGCGGGTCGCGGCAAGGTCGCGCGCAAAGCCTGTGAGTAGCGCCTCGGCCTCGGTCTCGCGGCCGGTGGCGCGGCCGAGCTGACGGGCCAGCTCTTCCCAATCGAGCGCGCCATAGTCGAGCATCAGGACCGGCGCGATTTCCGCAAGCGCGTCCCGCTGGGCGCGCACGGAATCGGCGCCGCCGGCCGAGACCACGATCAGATCGGGCGCCGCTGCCCAGACTGCCTCGAGGTCGACCGAGCCTGCGCGCCACAGCTTCTCGACCCCGCGCTGGGCGGCGATCTGCTGCCATTGCGCGAAGAAGGCGCCGCGCACGGTGGTGGCGCTGGCAAGAAGCGGCGCGCCGATCGCGAGCAGCGTCCCCGAGAGCGTGACCGAGGTCGAGAGCACCCGCGCGGGCGGGGCGTCGAGGGTGAGCCTGCCGCCATCGGCCTGCGGCAGGGTGCGCGGCCAGCCGTTTCCGGCGGTCGCGGGCCGGGCAAGGCAGGGGGCGGCAAGCGCGCAGCTGCTGCGCATCAGAAAGGAACGGCGGTTCATGCGTCCTCCAGTCGGCCGGCGATCGGCCGGGCGGCATTGGGCTGGGCCGGCGCGGGCGCGCGTGGGCGGGTGACGGCGGCGGGGCTGGCAAGCAGCGCGGCAAGCGGGATTTCGGCCGCGCCCGGGGTGCAGGCGCGGGCCAGGAACGGCACAAGCCCGGTGCGGGCGGCCTCGAACGCGGGGGCCGAGGCGGGGTCGGCGTCGATCCAGAGCGCGAGCCCCGCGCCGTCGGCCGCCGCGGCCCAGGTCAGGTTGAAGCCGTCGCCCGGGCCCGCGGCCAGCACCTCGCGCCGCGCGGTGCAGCCCGGGAAGCGGGGCGGGTCGAAGGGCAGCACGTTGACGAGCGGCGAGAAGAAGAAGCGCTCGCCCTCGCGCTGGCCGTGATCGGCGGCGAGCTGTTCGACCCGATAGCGCCCGTGCCGGCGCAGCTGACGCAGCGTCGCGCCGCTGCGCCCAAGCCAGGCGCCCAGCGTCTCGCCCGTCCGGCGCGTCACCACGAGCGGCAGGATGTTGACGACCAGCGCCGGGATCGTCGCGCTGACACTGCCGAGCCGGCTCATGTAGGGCAGCCAGACCGCGCGCCCGGGCCCGCCCTCGGGCAGATCGCGGGCCAGCCAGGCGGCACTGAGCAGGGTCAGCAGGTCGGGCCAGCCGAGATCGGCCGCCGCGGCGGCGCGGCGCAGGGCGTCGGGCAGATCCGCGGGCAGGTCCGGCTCGGCGCCAAGCGCGCTGCAGCCGTAATCCTCGCCGCCCTTCTTCAGCACCGAAAGTTCGGGCCCGTCCGCCAGATGTTGCGCCCAATAGGCGCCGTCACGGGCGTGTTGCGGGCTGGCGCGATAGCGTTCCTCTTCCGTCAGATACTGCTCGAAGGGGCGCAGCGGACCAAGTCCGGCCTGCTGCCCGCAGGTCTGCGCGTAGAGCGCCGCCACCCGCCGCTCGATCAGCGACACGCCATAGCCGTCGAGAACGATGTGATGGCCGCGCAGATACCACAGCCAGCGGTTTTCCCCCACCCGCATCAGCCACAGCGCGGCCAGCGGCTCCTGCGCAAGGTCGATCGGCGCGGCGATGTCGCGCTCCATCATCTTGCGCGCGGCGGGCTCGGGGGCGGATTCTGGATCCGCCTCGTAGCGCAGGTCGTGATAGCGCAGCACGGGGATGCGGGCGGGGTCGACCTGCTGGCGCGGGCCGTCGGGGCCGTCGCGAAAGCGCAGGGCCAGCACCTCGGCCTCCTGCGCGATCTGGTGCAGCGCCGCGATCAGCGCGGCCTCGTCCAGATCGCCCTCGATCACCGTGCAATGCGCCACGGTCGAAAGCGGCCGGTCGGGGTGGAAGCGGAACTCCTCCCAGAAATCGAGCTGCGCCAGCGTCAGGGCGTGCCAGGGGCGCTCGGCAAGTGTCGGATCGGGCATCATGGCTCCTTCGTCGGGCGATCAGGAAAGCGGCAGGGCCGGGGCGGTGGCGATCAGCGCCGCCACGGCGCGCGCAGTGCGCGGCGGCAGAAGCTGCACCGGGGTGAGGGCACAGCCAAAGCGCGCGTTCAGCGCCGCGGCCATCGGGGCGAGATCGGCGGGCAGAAGGCCGAGATCGAGCAGCGGGCTGTCCGCCGTCGCCCCCTCCCGCGGCCCGAGCCGCTCGAGGTAGAGCGCCAGCACCTGTGCCACGAGCGTCGGGTCAGCGTCGCTTGCCGCAGCGGGCGCCTGCGGCCGGGGCGGGGCGGCGGGCGGGACCGGTGCGCCGGTGGCAAGCCGCCGTCCGGCGGCGCGGTCGGGCTTGCCGTTTGCCGACAGCGGCAGCGCCGGCAGCGGCACGAAGCGGTCGGGCAGATGCGAGGGCGGCAACGTCTCGCGCAGGAGGGCGCGCAGCACGGCCGGGGGCGTCTCGGCGCCGTCGCGGCAGACGTAGAGCGCGGCAAGCGTCGTCTCGCGCCCGTCGGCCGTCGTCAGATCGACCACCATCACGTCGCGCAGAGCCGGGACGCGGGCGAGCGCGGCCTCGATCTCGCCCAGGCTGACGCGCACCCCGCGCACCTTGACATAGCCGCCGACGCGACCGGCAAACAGGATCACCCCGTCGGCGCGCCATTGCCCGAGATCGCCTGTGCGGAAGGCGCGCCGGGGCGGGCCGCCGGCTTCTGTCAGGGGCACGAAATCGGTCTGCACCAGCCCGCCATCCTCGAGATAGCCGAGCGCCAGACAGTCGCCGAGCGTGTGGATGCGGCCGGGCACGCCGGGTGGGCAGGGCTCGCCCAGCGGGTTGCAGATCCGGTATTCTGCGCCGGCGAGCGCGCGGCCATAGGGGATGGCGCTGGTCTCAGTGCCTGCCTCGGTGCCGATCTCGTGCCAGATGCTCCAGATCGTCGTCTCGGTCGGCCCGCCCAGCGAGACGAGCCGCGCGTGCGGCAGCAGATCGCGCAGCCGGGCGATGATCGCGGGCTTGATGTAGTCGCCGCCCTGCGCCACCAGCCGCAAGGTCGCGAGCTGGTCGGGGCGGGCGCCGGCGATCAGCATCTCGAGGATCGCCGGCACCGAGACCCAGAGCGTCACCCCATGCGTCGCGACCAGCCGTGCCCAGTCCATCGCGTCCTTCTCGTGCCCCGGCTCGGGCAGCACCAGCGTCGCCCCGGCGCACAGCGCCCCGAAGACGTCGAAAACCGACATGTCGTGATGCAGCGGCGTGACCGAGATCAACACGTCCGCCGCCGTCACCTGCCAGGCCTGCAGCGACTGTTCGAGCACGCTTGCCGTGGCGCGGTTGTTCAGCACCACGCATTTCGGCGTGCCGGTGGTGCCCGAGGTGAAGAGGTAATAGCCCGGATCGCGCGACAGGCTGCGCGCCGTCAGCGTCGCGTCATCGGGCAGGGTGCCGTCGGGGGCGCTCAGCGCCCCGGGCGTGACGCAGGCAAGGCCCGCGATCTCGCGCTGTGACACCACCAGCGTCGGGGCGCAGCGCGACAGCAGCTGATCGCGCCGGGCGGGCGGGGCGCCGGCGTCGATCGGCACCCGGATCACCCCGGCCATTGCGGTGGCAAGCTGCAACGCGACATGATCGGGGCCGCGCGGCAGCTCGATCGCCACGACGTCGCCCGGGCCGATGCCGCGCGTGGCAAGGCCGGCGAGCAGCCCCTCGACCCGCCGTCGCAGGGCGTCATAGCCAAGCCGCGTCTCGCCGCAGATCAGCGCCGTGCCCTGATCCGCGCGCAGATGGGCGGCGATGCGCGGCAGATGCGGCGCGGGATCGGGGATTTCGGCGCGTTGGGGGGGCAGCGGCACCGGCACCAGCGGCTCGGGCAGGATCAGCGCGCCCGCGGTGCAGATCGCCGCAAGCGCTGCGACGATCGCGTCGAGCATCGCCGCGACGGTCTCGGGCGCAAGGGCGGCCTCCGCATGATCGGCGGCAATCTCGATCCCGCCCTCGGTGGCGCGCATCAGCCGCAGATCGAGCGCCACCTGCGGCGTCTGGGTCAGCCCCGCCACCTCGCGCAGCGGTGCGCAGGGATCGGGCGCGGACCAGCTCAGCCCGTTCGTCAGCACCACCGGCAGCGCCAGCGCCGCGCCGGTGCGGGCAAGCAGCTGCCGTGCCAGATCGACGCCCGACACGCTGGCATGGGCGAGCGCCTGCATCGTGCGGGTCTGTAGCGCCGCCGCCCGGTCGCGGGCACTTTCCGGCCCCACGGCGTGGTCGATCACGATGAAGGAAGCGCGATTGGCGAGCCCCGCGCGCTCGAGAGCCGGTGCGGTCGGCAGGCCGACGCACAGCCGCAGCTCGGGGGTGAAGCGTGCCAGCACCTCGAGCACGGCAAAGCTCAGCAGGCTGTTGAGGAACAGCTTTTCGCGGGCCGCGATGCGGCGCAGCGCCTGCACCTGCGGGCCCGTGATCCGTCGCACGTCGCGGCGATAGCGCGAGGCGCCGAGCTGATGCAGCGGCGCGTGCCATGGCAGCTGTGGTGCCGTCTCGATCCGGGCGAGCGCCTCCTCCCAATAGGCCGCATCGGCGCGCCGCTGCGCGGCCGGGACGGACGTGGGGCGGGCGGGCTCGGTGCGGTCCTCGACCTCGGGCGGGGTGGGGGCGAGGATCTCGGCGCAGATCTGCGCGATCGCCGGACCGTCAAGCGCCAGCGCGTCGAATTTCACGGCGAGCGCATCCTCCTGACCCGCAGGCATCTGCACCGCACAGACCTGCCACAGTGCGCCTTCAAGCGGGCAGGGGCTGCGCGCGAACGCCTCCCAGACTGCGGCAAGCTGCGCCTCGGCATCGGGGGCGTCGCGCAGGTCGCGCGCGGTGAAGGGAACCTCCACCCGTGGGGCGCAGTGCTGCCGGCCGGCGGCTGCGTCGATGCGCAGCCGCAAGGCGGGATGGGCGGTGGCGAGCATGGCGAGGCGCGCGCGCAGCGCCGCCGGATCGAGGGCGCCGCGAAACAGCCGCGTCTCCTGCATCGCCACGCCGCCAAGCGGCAGCAGCGCCTCGCGCCCCATCACATAGGCGCGCTGCAGGGGGGCGAGGGGCCAGCTGCGCGGCGGCTCCGGCGCCTGCGCAAGCGTCCGCAGCCGGTCAACGACGCGGGCGAACAGCGCCTCGGTCCAGGCCGTGTCGAGCAGGTCGAGCCGGATGTCCCAGTTCAGCAGGATCTCGGTGCCGAGCCAGGCGATCTGCGCATCGAGCGCCACGCCCGGTCCCTGCGACACGCTCCACACCAGGTCGCCCAGCACCCGCCGCGCCCGCTCGCTGAGGATCGAGCGCTGCGGAAGGTCGAGCCCCGAGGTGAAGACGACCGGCGCCTCGGGCATCCGGCCGAGGTGGCGGGCGAGGTCGCGCAGCAGCTGCGGGCCGGGGTGGGCGGCATGGGTGATGCCCTGCACGAGGCTGCTCTGCACCCGTCGTGCCAGCTCTGGCAGATCGTCCTGCACCCCGGTCACGCCCAGAAGGGTGAAGTTCGAGGCGTCACCAATGATCGGGGTGTCTTCGTCGCGGTGGAAGATCGGCACAGTCAGGCGCAGCGCCTGCTGCCTGCAGGCCCGGCCGAGTTCCTGCGCGAAAAGCGCGAGCGCCAGCGCCGAGGGCGTGACCCGCAGCGCTCGCGCCTGCGCGACGAAGCTGCGTGCCTGCTCCGGGGTGAGTGTCGCGGCCAGTCGCGTGCTGTGGGCCACCCGGTCGCGCGGCGCGGGATGGGGGGCGGGCAGGCGGGGCGCGTCGGGCATGGTGTCGAGGCGCGCGCGCCACCAGTCCCGGGCAAGGGCCTCCTGTGCCGGATCGGGGCGCGGCGCGGACTGGGGGGCGGACTGCGGGGCGGCCGTCTCGGGCAGCGCCTCGGGGCCGTCCTCATAGAGCTGTGCCAGCTCGTCAAGCAGCGCGGGCAGGCAGGAGGGATCGGCCGCAACCATGTCGAGATCGAGATGCAGCCGGTGCCTGCCACCCGGCAGCAGGCTCAGCGCTCCCTCGCAGGGCAGGCCGCGGTCGAGGGGCAGCCGCTGGTGGGTCTTGTCGTCGCGCAGACGCGCCAGCGCCGCTTCGACATCGAGCGGGCCAAGCCCGCGCAGGTCGTGGTGCTGCAGGCCATGCGCGGGCCCGGGCGGCACGATGGCGGGCCGACCCTCGGCCGAGACCGAGAGCCGCAGGTTCGGGTGCCGCACGATCAGCGCCGCAAAGGCCTGCGCAAGCCGCGCTGGATCGAGCGGCATGGTCGGGGCGCCGGAGTCGAGTTCGACATAAAGATGCGCGGAAGGGGTCTGCGGATCGCGCCCCCCGGCATGTCCGCTGATCCAGCAGGAGGCCTGCATCGCCGTCAGTTCAGGCATTGGAACTCACCCTGTTGACATTTGTCGACATAAATACTCAAGTATTGAGGCCCGTCAACCTGTGGAATTCGGGCGCCGGGCATCTCGCCGATAACCTGCTGGAATCAATCTGTTTCATCGGGTCGTGAGGGCTGGCGTGACGGATTTGGGCGGCGATGACAGCGGGGGCGGGCGCAGGCCGTCCCGAACGGATCCGATCTGAAATGACTGATTTCACCCCCTGGCCGGACGACCTTGCACAGCGCTACCGGCAGAAGGGCTACTGGCTCGATGCGCCGCTGACGCGCGGGCTTGACGCACAGGTGCGCAGCCGGCCCGAGGCCTGCGCGATCCTGTGCGGGGCGCGGGCGATCAGCTATGGCGCGCTCGACCGGATGGCGACGGCGCTCGCGCGACGGCTGCTGGCGCGGGGGCTGCGCCCGGGCGACCGCGCGCTGGTCCAGCTGCCGAACCGGGCCGAGTTCTTCGTCACCTTCTTCGCCCTGCTGAAGGCCGGGATCACGCCGGTCAATGCGCTGTTCAGCCATCGCGCGCTGGAGCTGCGGGCCTATGCCGAACAGCTGCAGCCCGGGCTGCTGATCGCCGCGCGCAGCCATCCGCTGTTCCGCGATGACCGTTTCGAGACCGAGCTGCGCGAGATCTCGGGGCGGCTCGATCTGTGCCTCTTCCTTGACGATCCCGAACCCGGGCGCGACCTTGCCGCCTGGATCGAGCCCGCCGGGGCGCCGGACGAGGAAGACCTGCCCCGCATCGACTCCGGCGCCGTCGCCTTCTTCCAGCTTTCGGGCGGCAGCACCGGCACGCCGAAGCTGATCCCGCGCACCCACAACGATTATGACTATTCGATCCGGGCCAGCGCCGAGATCTGTGCCCTGAGCCCGCGCACCTGCTTCCTGTGCGCGCTGCCTGCGCCGCACAATTACGTGCTCAGCTCGCCCGGCGCGCTTGGCGTGTTCCATGCCGGCGGCACCGTGGTGATGGCGGCCAGCCCCGAGCCGCAGCTGTGCTTCGAGCTGATCGCGCGCTATGGCGTGACGATGGCGGCGCTGGTGCCCTCAGCCGTGGGGCTCTGGCTTGACGCTGCGCGCGGCGGGCTTGCGGTGCCCGAGAGCCTCGAACTGCTGCAGGTGGGCGGTGCGAGTTTCGCCGAGGCGCTGGCGCGGCAGGTGCCAAAGGTGCTTGGCTGCGCCCTGCAGCAGGTTTTCGGCATGGCCGAGGGGCTGGTGAACTATACCCGCCTCGACGATCCGCCCGAGTGCGTCTTCACCACCCAGGGGCGGCCGATCAGCCCCGATGACGAGGTCCGGGTGCGCGACGCCGAGGGGCGGGATTGCGCCCCGGGCGTGACCGGTCAGCTGTGGGTGCGCGGGCCCTACACCTTCCGCGGCTATTTCCGCAGCCCCGCGCATAACGCCACTGCCTTTGATGCCGAGGGCTTCTATCACAGCGGCGATCTCGTGCAGCGCGACGCCGAGGGCTATCTGCGCGTCGTCGGCCGGGTGAAGGACCAGATCAACCGCGGCGGCGAGAAGATCGCGGCGGAGGAGATCGAGGGGTTGTTGTTGCGCCATCCCGGGGTGGTGCAGGCGGCCCTTGTGGCCGAGCCCGATGCCCGGCTGGGCGAGCGCAGCTGTGCCTTCCTTGTCCTGCGCCAGCCGCTGCGCGCGGTCGAGCTACGCCGCCATCTGATCGCGCAGGGCGTGGCCGAGTACAAATTGCCCGACCGCTTCGTCTTTCTCGAGACGATGCCGCTGACCCCGGTCGGCAAGATCGACAAGCGCGCCCTGCGCGCCGCGATGCTGGACCCCCAATGACCAAGGAGACCCCAATGACCCTGACTGCCCATCCCGAAACCGTCGATCGTGAGTGGCTGGAGGCGCGTGTTGTCGCGCTGCTCGAGGATGAGGGGCCGATCGATCCGGCCGAGAGCCTGATCTATTACGGGCTCGACTCGCTGCGGGTGATGAAGCTGGCGGCCGAGCTGAAGACACATGGCATCACCGTCAGCTTCGAGGATCTGGCGAGCGAGCCGACGCTCGATGCCTGGGATGCGCTGATCGCGGCGCGGCGCGGTGGCTGAGCCACGTCCGGGGCTGGCGGGCTGGGAAGGGCCGCTCGCGCGGTTGCGCGCGGCGCTGCCCGCCTGCCGGGTCGAGATGCAGCGTGCCGCGCCCTGTGCCGCGGGCGGGGCGCGTCACCGCCGGCACGCAGAATACCGCGCCGGCCGGCTGGCTGCTGCCGCTGCGGCGGGCGCGCTGTGCGGCACCCCCTGCCTTGCCGGGCGCAGTGCCGGTGGCGCGCCCCGCTGGCCTGCGGGGCTGTGCGGCGCGATCAGCCATTGTGAGGGGCAGGCGATTGCGTTGCTTGGCCATGCGATGGCGTGGTCGGGGCTTGGTGTGGATATCGAGCAGGCCCTGCCCCCGACGGTCGCGCGCGAGATCGCGCCGGTGGCGCTGACCGCGGCCGAGCGGGGCGAATTCGGCACCGATCCGCTCTGGGTCGGGCTGGTGTTCTCGGTGAAAGAGAGCCTGTTCAAGGCGCTGAGCCCGCTGGTCGGGCGTCGCTTCGATTTCGATGCGGCGGAACTTCTGCCCGAGGCGGCGGGGAGCCCACCCAGCCTGCGGTTGACGCGTGATCTGGCGCCGGGCTGGTCCGCGGGGCGGCGGATCGGGGCGATGCTCTTTTCCGGCCCTGCCGGTGTGCTGACCGCGGTTGCCCTGCCGCGCGAGGGCGGCGGCAGGGCCGGGGGTCAGCCGCGCAGCGTCGCGCCGCCGTCGATGTAGAGATCGGCCATGGTGATGTGGCCGGCCTGATCGGACAGCAGGAACACCGCGGCCTGTGCGATTTCGGCAGGCGTCGCCAGCTTGCCGAGCGGGATCCCGGTGCGGAAGCTCGCCAGATCGCCGGCGATCACCCGCGCCGGGCCCTGCTTGTCGGCCCACATGCCCGTCTGCATCGGCGTCAGTGTCGAGCCCGGTGCGATCACGTTGCAGCGCACGCCCCGCTGCGCGAGCTCGAGCCCGAGGCAGCGGGTGAGCATGGTCAGTGCCGCCTTCGAGGCGCAATAGGCCCCCATCCCGAGCCGCGGAATGCCCGCGGCGTTCGAACTGACGACCACCAGCGCCGCCTTCGGCTGTGCGGCCAGACGCGGCCCGATCGCCTGCATCAGATGGAAGCTGCCGTCGAGGTTGATCGCCATCACCCGGCGCCACTGCTCGGCCGTCATCTCGAGCAGCGGCCCAAGCGCCAGCACCCCGGCGGTATGAGCGGCAAGGCTGATCGGGCCCGCCTGCGCCTCGGCCGCGGCGACCATCGCCGCGACCGCGCCGGCATCGCGCAGATCGCACGGCAGGCAGGCGACCGCGTTTGCCCGCATCGCCGCGGGCAGGGCCGCAAGCGCTTCGGCGGTGTCGGTGGCGACGACGGTCGCGCCAGCCTCGTTCAGCAGGCGCACGGTTTCCTGGCCGATACCGCCGGCCGCGCCGGTGACGAGCGCGCTGCGCCCGGAAAATCCGCTCAGGCGCATCGGGCGGCCTCCGGCAGTGCCGCAAGCGCGTCGGCGGTGGTGATCACCCCGCCGCAGGTGCCGCCGACCCATCGCAGGGCCATCTCGTGACGGGCGGCATCAAAATCGGCCTGGGCGTCGGCGATGGTGAAGGGCTCGATATCGCGCTGGAAGGCCTCGGCCGCGGTGGCGAGGCAGCCGATATGCGCATAGACGCCGGTGATCAGCAGCTGATCGCGGCCGCGCGCGCGCAGCAGCGTCTCGAGGTTCGAGCGCTGAAAGGCGCTGTAGCGGTGCTTGACCAGAACCAGATCGCCGGGGGCAGGGGCCAGTTCGGGCACGATCTCCTGATGCTCGGGACGGCGCGACATGCCGGGACCCCACAGATCGGCCTGCAGGCCGCGGTCGGCACGCAGCTGCTCGCCTTCCTGCGCGGTGTAGAAGACCGGCATGCCGCAGGCGCGCGCGGCGCGGGCAAGGGTGGCGATGTGGGCGATCACCTCGGGCAGCGGCGCCGTGTCGGGCGGGAAGGGGGCGCAGAAATAGCGCTGCATGTCGTGGATCAGCAGCGCCGCGCGGGCGGGCGCGACCTGCCATGGTGCGCGCGCCGCGGGCAGCGCGTCGCGCCGGGGCAGGGGATAGGTGGCAATTCCGGGAAGGGCCATCGGGGTCGTCCTGTGTTCAGTCGTGAAGGGAATCGAGGTCGTGCAGCGCCGCGTCGCGCGGCAGGCCGAGCGCGGCGAGCAGGGCGCCGAATTTCGCCCCGGTTTCGGCCGCCTCGGCGCGCGGCTCCGAGCCGAGTACGATGCCCGCCCCGGCATAAAGCCGCGCCTGCGCACCGCACAGCTCGGCGCAGCGGATCGCGACATGCCAAGCGCCATCGCCGCGCCGGTCGCACCAGCCGACGGCGCCGGCATAGAAGTCACGCTCGACCGGTTCGAGGCTTCGGATCAGCCCGGCCGCCCGCGCGCAGGGCAGGCCACAGACCGCGGGCGTCGGGTGCAGCCGCGCGGCCAGTACCACGGCCGGGGTGTCGGGGTCCTTCAACCGCCCCTCGATCCTCGTGCCGATGTGCCACATCGAGCGGGTGGTGGTCAGCGTCGTGCCCTCGGGCGTCGACAGCTCGGCACAGTCGGGGGCCAGCAGGTCGAGGATATATTCGACCACCAGCCGGTGCTCGCGCTGATCCTTCTCGGAGCGCGCGAGATTTTGCGCGGCCTGTGCATCGGCCTGCGCATCCTCGAGACGCCGGGCGGAGCCCGCGAGCGGATGCGACAGGATCGCCGCGCCGCGCTTTTCCAGCAGCAGTTCGGGCGTCGCGCCGACCAGATGGCGCGGCGCGCCCTGATCGGCGCGCGACGGCAACGAAACCTGGAAGGCGGTGACCGACGGGTCCTCGCTCAGCCGGGCCAGCACTTGCCGCAGCGGGAAGGCCTGTGCCTCCTCGACCAGCAGGGTGCGTGCGAGGACGATCTTCGTCAGCGCCTCGGGCAGGCCGTCCTCGCGGCGCATGATCTCGAGTGCGCGGGCGACGCTGTCGATATAGCCGCGCGCGGGGGGCTGCGGGCGGGGCGGAACGGGCCGTGACGGGGGCTCGGTGCTGGCGGCTCCGTCGCCGGGCCAAGTCCCGTCGCCGCCCCTGGCCTGCCAAAGGCAGTCGGGCCGGGTGGTGTCGAAGGGCAGCGCGCCACCGATCACCGCGCCATCGGCGGGGCCGGCAAAGAAGGGCGCGAGGCGCTCGGCCAGGCTGTCGCGGGTGCCGCGGGCAAGGGCGTGGGCGGGCCCCATGGCGCAGACGCGTCCGGCGGCGTTGCGGAAGGCGAAGGGCTGGTTGGGTCCCGGGAGGGCGCCGGCATCGGCGTGCGAAGCGGGGGAGGGCAGGGTCATGCAGCGGACTCGGCGTTGCGCGCGAGGGCGTCGCTCGCGCCTGGGTTGTGCCCTCGCGCCGCAAAAACGCCGATCGCGCAGGGCGATGCGGTGCGGGGATGTCATGGGAAGGTCGCTCCTCGCTCCGGGGCACCCGTCGCGAGCCTGCCCCTGAGGGCCTTGCTGCCTGCGCAGACCATGTCAGAGCGGGGGGTGGGTTTCAAGATTGAAAATTTACTGAAAGACTCGGACATTCGCCCCGGGGCGCGCCGACAGACTGCGGCGCCGCGGCAACATCTTGATAATTTAAATCAGGAATTGTTGTAGTGACTCACGAAATCGTCAGAACGGGGAGGATGCCTGACGCGCCGCGCGCCGAGGCACGGACACCATCGCCAGCCGTTCCACGCCAGCCAGACACAACTTGAAGGATGAAACATGGAACAGCGGCACATCATCCGCCTTCTGGGCGGGGTGAGCATGGTTGCGCTTTGCGCGCTCTTTCCCGTCGCCGGGCAGGCGCAGGAAAGCTCCTCGGACGGCTATTTCCTCGGCACGATCATCGTCACGGGCGACAAGATGGCCCGCAGCCAGCAGCGCACCGCCTCTTCGGTGACCGCGGTCACCGAGGGCGAGATTGCCTCGGCCAAGGGCGCGAATTCGGTGACCGACGTGGTCAGCGAGATGGCCAACGTCACCTATCCGGCCGAGGGCGGGCAGGGCGGCACGCCGACGATCCGCGGCCAGGACGGCGAGGGCCCGAGCTCGGGCGCGACCGCCTTCTTCGGCGGCACCAGCCCGCGCGTCGCGGTGAATGTCGACGGCCATTACCTGAGCTATTACGAACTCGTCTATTCCAGCGCCTCGATCTGGGACGTCGACACCATCGAGGTGTTCCGCGGCCCGCAGACGATCAGCCAAGGCGCCAACAGCATCGCCGGCGCCTTCGTCGTCAACACCAAGGACCCGACCTTCGAGCGCGAGGGCTCGATGCAGTTCGAATACGGGACGGGCAACCGGCGCCGGGCCTCGCTGATGGCCTCGGGCGAGATCGCCCCTGATCTCGCCGCGCGCATCGCGCTCGATTACACCGGACGCGACAATTACATCGATTACGTCAACCCATCCTTCTCGCTCGGCAAGACCGATCAGGACCTGTTCTCGCAGACGGCGCGGGCAAAGCTGCTGTGGAAGCCGTCCTCGATGCCGCAGTTCGAGGCGATGCTGACCTTCTCGCATGTCGACGGCAACCGCCCGACCTGGGAGGCGGCGACCGCGCCCTATGACGACTATGACAGCACCGCGCCCTCGAATCCGAGCTGGCGCAACATCTCGAACACCACGATCGCCGATCTGAGCTATGCCTTCGACAATGGCGTGACGCTGACCAACCAGCTGCAGTATTCGTCGCTCTTCACCCGACGGACGACCTCGCCGGTGACCTCGGGCAGTGCCGTGGTCGATCAGGAGACGGTGTCGAACGAGACCCGGCTGACCTTCGGCGACGAGCTGAGCGAATGGAGCGGTGTCGCGGGCCTGTACGCCTCGCATGTCGACAGCGACGAGCAGCTTCAGGCGGGCGGGGTGTCGAGCTTCGGGGACACCAAGGACAGCTTCGCGCTGTTCGGCGGGCTGAACTACCGGATCGACGATCGCTGGACGCTGAGCGGCTCGATGCGCTATCAGCGCGACCGGGTGCAGCGCAGCGGCACCAGCCCCTACACCAGCGCTGCCGTCGACTATGACGAAAGCTTCGACGCCTGGCTGCCCAAGCTGTCGCTGTCCTATGACGTCAACGCCGACACCACGGTCGGCGCGATGGTGTCCAAGGGCTACAACCCGGGCGGCGTCAGCCTTGGCCTGAGCTCGGGCGAGTGGATCACCTATAAGCCCGAAACCTCCCTCGATTACGAGCTCTTCGCCCGCACCCGCACGCTTGACGGCCGTCTCGGGCTGAGCGCCAACCTGTTCTACACCAAGTACCGGAACATGCAGCGCTATGTGACCTCGGAGCCGGTCGACGGCATCTTCGAGGCGGTGACGGTCAATGCCGAGAAGGCGAAGTCCTACGGGCTCGAGCTGGGCTTCGACTTCGAGGCGACCGAGGCGCTGAAGATCCGCGGCAGCATCGGTCTGCTCGAGACCGAGATCGACAAGTTCACGCAGGCGACCACGGACTACACCGGCAACGAATTCGGTCGCGCGCCGGGCCGCACGATCAGCCTTGCGGCGGACTGGAAGGTGCGCCCGGACGTGACGCTGAGTGGTGTGGTCCGCCATTCCGGGTCCTATTACTCGGACGACGCGAACCTCGCGGCGACCTTCGTGCCGACTTACACCGTCGCCAATGCGCGCGTGGTCTACGAGCCGCGCGACAATCTGCAGCTCTATGCCTATGTGAACAACATCTTCGACGAGCGGGCGGTGACCTCCTTGCGCGCCAGCCGCACGGTGTCGAGCGGCTATGAGGCGACGGTGGTCGAGCCGCGCGTGGTCGGCGTCGGCGTCAAGCTGGACTTCTGAGCAGGGTCAGAAAACCGCGTTCCGGGAAGCCCCGGGGCGCGTGCTCGTCGGCGTGGCGGCTTTGCGAATGTCTTGGGCCTTTCAGCTTAGTTCTGCGGATCTGGCCCGCGGTTATGAAGAAGCGGATCGGACCCGGCGGCATCGGTGATTGCATGAGACTTGGTGTTCATGGTGCCTTTGCTTCGTCCGATCAGACACCGCCTTTGGGGGCTTTTTCACATGTCGGTGAGAGGGATTCAGTTTGGGAATCCTAAGGGTTAGATCGTTGGGATGGCAAAGCTCTACGCCACCCGCTACCCTACGATGAATTGGTCTGACTATAACGCTTCGCTGAAACGGCGCGGTTCGCTGTCAGTCTGGTTCGATCAGAAGATGACCTGATACGCGAGGAGAAGCGGCAAGCGTGGCCATCCCGAGACTTCTTCTGACAGCACCATCCAGACCCGCCGCACGTTGAAGGCCCTGTTCGGCCTCCCGCTTCGCCGGAGTGAGCCAGTGAGGCGCCACTGGTCCGAGGCCCATGGTGAAGGGCATACGTTTCCGTGGGACGGCGAATGGCTGGCATGTAAGCACGACTCGACGCGCAGGTGCGAATGTCGCAAGGCCCACCTGGCAATGGACACGGTCACCGGCGATATTCGCGCGGTCGAGTTCACCTCGAGCAGACAGGGCGATAGCTCCATCCTGCCGGAGCTGTTGTCGCAGATCCCTGACGGAGAAAATATCGACACGGTCACAACCGATGGGGCTCACGATACAGGCCGTTGCCATGCGGCGATCCTCGAGCATGGTGGGGAGCCAATCATTCCTATCCGTCGCCATGGTGGAGCCTGGAAACCCGATTTCCCTGTGACCTGCGCCCCGTTCGTCCCTCGCTCATGACGAGAGCCCCGGGGTTTGAGAGTGGTCGGTTTCGGGTTGGGCAACCGCGCCGGGTGCACAGCATTCAGATTGCTCAAGTACTGGGCGCGCGTCTGCCGGGGTCTGATTGCCCAGCCAGGAATGGGACCTGACGTTGTTGTCGTCTTGGCGCCAAAGGGGCAGTCTGCAGCGAGCATGTCGGCTACGACATCGCCAGTTTCGCGCCGGACGGTCGTCCGCGCCTGATCGAGGTGAAGACGACGAATGGCTGGGAGCGTACACCCTTCCACATCAGCCGCAACGAGCTGGCCGTGGCCGAGGAGCGGCGTTCGGCATGGAGCCTGTTCCGGCTCTGGAACTTCGCGCGAGAGCCAAAAGGGTGCGAACTTCACCCGCCGCTCGATGCGCATGTCTCGCTGACCGCGACCGCCTTTCAGGCAAGTTTCTATTGAACCGTGTGAACGGCCCGCAGTCTCCCGGGCGCTGGCCCCGTCATGCGGCTTTGCGGATGGGCCCCTTTGCTGTGCCGTGGCCGGATCCATTCGCCCGCACCCGTTCGATGCTCCACGGCCTCCGTGATCTTCCCGGCCCTTGCGAGCCGGGAAGCGGGGCCGGGGTCAGGACAGGTGATGGACCTCCTGCAGCCCGTAGACCTGGGTGTCGAGCCCTTCCATCCGCGCCTTGAGCTGCAGCGCCAGATACAGCGAATAGTGCCGCGACTGGTGCAGGTTGCCGCCCATGAACCACAGGTTCTCCTGCTGCGTCGGTTTCCACATGTTGCGCTGTTCGCCCTCCCATGGGCCCGGGTCCTTCGTCGTGTCCGAGCCGAGCCCCCAGACCTTGCCGACCCTGTCGGCGACCTCCTGGCTGATCAGATCCGCCGCCCAGCCGTTCATCGAGCCATAGCCGGTCGCCAGCACCACCAGATCGGCGGGCAGGCGGGTGCCGTCGGTCAGCACCACCGCGTCTTCCTCGAAATGGTCGATGCCGCCCTTGGCAAGCTTCACCTCGCCATCGATGATCAGCTGGCTTGCGCCGACATCGATGTAATAGCCCGAGCCGCGGCGCAGGTATTTCATGAACAGCCCCGAGCCGTCATCGCCCCAGTCGAGATCGAAGCCCGCCTTCTCGAGCCCGGCATAGAACGCCGCGTCGCGTTCACGCATCTTGTCGTAAAGCGGGATCTGGAACTCGTGCATGATCTTGTAGGGCAGCGAGGCGAAGATCATGTCGGCCTTTTCGGTGGTCACGCCATTGGCGAGCGCGTCTTCGGAATACAGCGCGCCAAGGCCGATCTCCATCAGGCTGTCCGAGCGTACGATATGGGTCGAGGAGCGCTGCACCATCGTCACGTCGGCGTCCCCCTCCCAAAGTGCTGCGCAGATGTCATGGGCCGAGTTGTTCGAACCGATCACGACGGCCTTCCTGCCGGCCCATTCATCCGGCCCCTTGTGCTGCGACGAATGCTGGATCGTGCCCTTGAAGGTCTCCATCCCGGGGAAGTGCGGCATGTTCGGCTTGCCCGACATGCCCGTGGCCAGCACCAGCTGCGTCGGGTGCAGCGTGACCGGCGTGCCGTCGCGGTTCACCTCGACGGTCCAGGTGCCCGCCGCCGGGTCGAAGCGCGCATGCGTCACTTCCGAGCGCGACCAGTAGGGGATTTCCATCACCTTGGTGTACATCTCGAGCCAGTCGCCGACCTTGTCCTTCGGCGTGAACACGGGCCAGTTGTCGGGGAACTTGATGTAGGGCAGGTGGTCGTACCAGATCGGGTCGTGCAGGCACAGCGACTTGTAGCGCGACCGCCACTGGTCGCCCGGCCGGTCGTGCTTGTCGAGAACGATGGCCGGCACGCCCAGCTGGCGCAGCCGCGCCCCGAGTGCGATGCCGCCCTGACCGCCGCCGATGATCACCGCATAGGGCTGGGTGGTGGTGCCAAGGCTCGCCTCCTCGGCCTCGCGCCGCTCCTTCCACGAGCTGCGGTTCTTCTGCGCCCCGTGCTCGGCTCCCATCGGCCGGCGACGGCCGCGCGGCTCCTCGAACCCCTTCAGTTCCTGCAGCGCGGTCAGCAGCGTCCAGATCCGGCCATCGCGCAGCCGCATCAGGCCCCAGCCGCGCCCGGCCTGTGTCTCGAAGGTGATCCAGGCGGTGGTCACGCCGCCCTCCTCGGCGGGGAGCTCTCCGGTCTGGATCTGGAAATTGCCGATGCGGGTGTGGTCGAGCTGGCTGCGCAGCATGTCGGCGACGCCCGCCGGGCCCTCGACGGTCTTCAGGTTCCAGCTGACCGCGACGAGATCGCGCCAATAGCTGTCGGTGGCAAACAGGGCCGCGGCGCGGTCGATGTCGCCGCCCTCCAGCGCGGCGTTCAGGCTGTCGAGCATCTCCTGGGTCTGGTTGGCTGCGGTCGTATCAAGCATCGCGTCTCCTCCTCTGCGCGTGTCTTGAAGCGACTATCGGCGCGGGACGGACCTCCGATCCACGGGTTTGCGCGCTGTGGGGCCGGAAAAGCACGCGCCGCGCCGCGGCATGTTGCGCGCGCAACGGGGCTGCAACGGATCATGCCGGAGGGTGCAACCCGGCCGCCCGGATCCGGCGCAGGATGGTCGAGCGGTTGACCCCGAGGCGCCGTGCCGCCCGCGCCATGTTCCAGTCACAGGCCGCCAGCACCTGTTCGAGCGACTCCCGCGGTGCGGTGGCGGCGGGCGCGGCGTCGGCGCCGGGGTCGATCGCGGCGGGAAGGTCTGGCAGGTCGATCACCGGCCCGACACACAATGCCGCCGCGACGTCGAGCACCTGCTCGAGCTCGCGGATATTGCCCGGCCAGCTGCGTCCCATCAGATCGGCCCGCGCCGAGGGCGAGAGCCGGATCGTGTCGGCCGCGTGCCGGCGCAGATGGCGCGTCATCAGCCAGTCGAGGTCGCGCCGCAGCCGGAGCGGCGGCACCGTCAGAACGCAGCCCGCGAGCCGGTGAAAGAGCGGGCGCGGCAGCCCGATCCGGGCGGGCTCGAGACAGCTCGTCGACAGCGGGCGCAGCTGCGGTCGGCGATCGAGCAGCCCGCTCAGCGCGGTGGCGGTCTCGGGGCTCAGATCCTCGATCCGGCGCAGCACAAGGGTCGTCGGGCCCGCGACATCGAGACAGGCCTCGGCCAGCGCCTGCGCGCTCAGCCCGGCGCATTCGAGGCTGAGGAAGCCCTGCGCCTTGCTGGTCATGTGGATCGCGCGGGCAAGCCGGGTCTTGCCGGTGCCGGTCTCACCGGTGATCAGCAGCGGCACGGCGCCGGGCGCCAGCCGCTCGGCCTGATCGAGGAGCCGCATCATCCCCGGATCGCCGCCGGTCAGCCCCGCGAGGGCACCGCCCTGACGCATCCGCTGGTGGGGCTGGCGCGGCGCCTTCGGCGCGATCGCATGGCCGAACAGCGCCCCGCCGTCGGGCATCTCGATGATCCGCTCCTCGGTCGGGCGATCGCGCATCAGGTCGGGCAGGTCATCGACGCTGACGCCGAGCACCTCGTCGATCCGGTGGCCGAGGATCGTGCTGCCGTCCGGAAACAGCCGCCGCGCGGCCCGGGTATAGCCCAGCACCCGCCCCGCACCATCGAGCCGCACCGCCGCCTCGGGGTCGACATCGAGGAATTCGGGGCTCGAGGACAGCCGCAGCACCCAGTCCCGCGGGCTTTCGGCCATCAGGTTCGCCATCTCGACCCGCCGCGCCGCGGTGGTCACCAGGCTCATCGCGAGGTTCTGGCTGGTCTTCGGCGCGGGCGAGCGCAGCAGCGAGATGTCAAGGACGGCCGCCAGTTGCCCGAGGCTGTCGAAGATCGGCGCGGCGGTGCACGAAAGCGCGATATGCGCGTTGCCGAAATGGTCGTCCTGATGCACCGTCACTGGCTCTTGCGTGACGATGCAGGCACCCACGCCGCAGGTGCCGGCCAGATCCTCGGACCAGTTCGAGCCGAGATAGAGCCCCGCCGAGCGCAGATCCTCGGTGAAGAGATCGTCGCCGAAGAAGTCGACGCAGACCCCCTTGGCATCGGTCAGCAACAGCACGTAATTCTGCCCTGCAACCTGGCGGAACAGCGACTGCAGCCCCGAGCGGGCGGCGGCGATCATCCATTCCGCCTGCTTGCGATGGTCGCGCAGCTCGGCGTCCGTGACGATATGGGCCGGGTCGGCGCGCATCGGGTCCATGCCGTAAAGCTCGACACAGCGCCGCCACGAGGCGGAGACGAAACTGTCCCGCCCGGTCTGGCTGCCCTCCAGGACCCGTCCGATCTCCTCGACATGCCGTGCGGCTTTCATGGCGCGTCGCCTCCCGCGGCGACCATAGCACGGGATGGCACCATCGCAGATGGGACAATGGTCGCAAGACCGCGGGCGATCTTCCGCCGCGGGGCGGTGAACGCTATACCACGCGGATGCAGCGCAACCGCTATCACCACCTGGGCTGGCTTCACGGCATCGAGCTTTTCGAGGCCGCCTTCAGCACCCAGACCTTTGCCCGCCATGCGCATGAGGGCTTTGCCATCGGCGCGATCGCCGAGGGGGCGGGGGGCTATCTGTGCCGGGGCGAGAGCATGGTCCTGCCGGCGGGGTCGCTCTCGCTGATGAACCCCGAGGAGCCGCACACCGGCTATGCCGCGTCCGGGCAGGTGCGCTACAACATGCTCTATGCCTCCGAGGCGGCGGTGCGCGCGATGCTGGGTCTGCGTGACCTGCGCGGCTTCGGGGACATCGCGCCGCGCGATCGCGGGCTTGGGCTGACGCGGGCGCTTGCCCGGCTTGCACTGTGCCTGACCGCCCCGCAGGTGACCGACCGGCGGCTGGTGACCGGGGAGGCGGTGCATGCGGTCCTGGCGCAGGCCTTCGGCCATTACGGCCGCGCCGACCTGCGGCAGCCGGGGCGCGAGCCCGCCGCCATCCGCGCCTTGCTCGAGCAGATCGAGGCGGGCGTCGCGGCCGGTGCGGCGCTGGGGCTGACCGAGCTTGCGGCGGCGGTCGGGCTGACGCCCTCCTACCTGATCCGCGCGACCACCCGCGCCACCGGCCTGACGCCGCATGGCCATGTTCTGCGCGCCCGTGTGGCGCAGGCCCGCCGCCTGCTCCTGGACGGCACCCCCGCGGCCGAGGCCGCCATCGCCGCCGGGTTCTGCGATCAGGCGCATCTGATCCGCCAGTTCCGCCGCCACTACGGGGTGACGCCCGGGGCGCTGATCCGGCACTGAAGGTCAATTTCGTCCAAGACCGGGGCGCGGGCAGGATGGCAGGGAAGGGGCCGAAAGGACCCTGTCATGACCCTCAAACCCGTTCTCATTCTCGATGAAACCCTGCCCGTCGGCCTCAAGGCCAATTTCGCCGCCGTTCTGGGCATGAGCCTCGGGCAGCTGCGCCCCGATCTGGTCGGCGCGCCGACGCCCACGCAGGACGGCGTGGCGCTGGCCGGGATCACCACGGTCGCGCTGCCGGTCCTTGGCGCCCCCGGTGCCGCCCTGCCGGCGCTTTTCGCCGCCGCGGCCGAGCTGCCGCTGCGGCTGGCCTATCTGCGCGCGGCCTTCGAGGCGCGCGATTACGCCGATTACACCGCCCGCATCGCGGCCGCGCCGCTGCCGGAGCATGCGCCGCAGGCGATCCTGCTTGCCGGGCCGCGCAAGGCGGTGGACCGGATCTGCGGCCGTCTGCCGCTGCTGCGCTGACGTCATCAGGCCGTGTCATGGCCGCCGCGGCCCGCGGGCCGGGGAGGGGGCCGCCTGTCGCCCGGCTGCGCTGGCACCTCGATCACCGGGTCCGCGCCGGCCTGCGGTGTGAACCAGCCCACGCCCTCCTCGCACAGGCCGATGAGATAGCGCCCCGTTCCGAACCGGTCGGCGGGCAGGGGGGCACTCACCTCGAGCGTCTCGCCCGGCGCAAGCCGCGCCGGCAGGGGGATCATCCGATCCGGCACGCGCAGCGGGCGTGTGTCGGCCTCGCCGATGTCGAGCGCATGGATCGCCAGCGCGATGTGGCTGTCGGCCCCGGCCTCGAAGGCGATCCCGGTCGGGTTCCGCAGCCGGATGCAAACCCGCCGGTCGGGTTCCGACACGAGCTGCGCCGACAGCTCGGCCCGGCGGGCGCGGGCGGGAAGGAGGCCCGTTGCCGCGGTGGCGTCGATCTCGGCGCGCAGCGCGCCGGCGAGCGAGGCCACATTCCCCGGTGCGAAGAAGTCGCCATGACTGCCCTCGATGATCGCGCAATGACCGTCACGCAGATAGCTCCCCCAGGCCGCGGTCGGATCGGCGAACTGAAAGGCGGGATTGTGCGTGCGGCTGTCGCGCCCGAACAGCATCAGCATCCGTCCGCCATAGGGCACCGGCAGCATCCGTTCGAGCAAGATCAGCGAGGCGACGGCATAGCCTTCAAGCGACAGCGCGGTGGCGATCTGGAAGGCGAAGGGGGCCGCCTGGCAATTGCCGCCGACCGCCACGCGCAGCGGCAGATCCCGCGCCAGAAGGATCTGGATGTAGCGCTCGGCGACCTGACGCGCGGCGCCCGGGGTGGGGGGCGCGCCGCCGTCGAGACCGGCAAGGGAGCGCATCGCCAGCAGCGGCTGGTCCGGGCCAAGCGCGCGCGCGAGGGCCGTTGCCTCGCTCACCTGATTGACGCACCACAGCAGCGGCATCCGTTGCCCGCCGTGATTGTGAAGCCGCACCAGCCCGTCCGGATCGAGGGGGATGCCGGGAGAGGGGGCCATCAGCGCGGCAAGCGCGTGCAGCCGGTCCGCGGCCGGGTGTGCATCCGGCACGCCTTGCCCGGAGGCAGGCCCGGCGGCGGCCCAGATGCGGCGGGGCGTCGCCTGCGGCAGCAAGAGCCCCCGGACCGAGATCTTCAGATCCCGTTCGAGCAGCAGTTCAAGCTCCAGCAGCTCGAGCGAGTCGGCGCCGAGCGCCTCGAGCGTGGCGTCCGGATCGACGGGCCGCTTGAGGATCTTCTCCCACCGCGACAGATAGTCCGCCCGCAGCCCGGCCCGCGGCACGGGATCGGTATCGGCGGCTTCGGTCAGCGCCTGCAGCGCCTTCACGTCGAGCTTGAAGTTGCCAAGCCGCGGCAGCCGCTCGAGAACCACGACGCGCTCGGGGTGCAGCTGCGGCGGCAGGCTTGAGCAGAGGCTGCGGCGCAGGGCGCCGGCCTCGGGCTGTGCGCCCGCATCCGGTTCGACGAAGGCGATCAGCCGGGTCCGGCCCGCCTCGGTGCGGGGCACGATCACCGCCTCGGCGACGCCCGCCATGCGGCGCAGCGCGGCCTCGATCTCGGCGGGCTCGATCCGGAAGCCGCGGATCTTGATCTGCCGGTCTGCCCGGCCGAGAAAGTCGAGCAGCCCGTCCGGGCGCAGCCGGCCGAGGTCGCCGGGCTGGAAGCTGCGCCAGCCCGGCCGCGCCGGATCCTCGACAAAGCAGCTCTGCGTCAGGGCGGCGTCATTCCAGTAGCCGCGTGCGACATGGGGGCTGGTGACGCGGATCTGGCCGATCTCGCCCGCCGCGACCTCTGCGCCCTGCGCGTCGACAAGCCGCATCTCGCGCGCCTCGACCGGGTAGCCGACCGGCACCAGCTCGGAATCGGCGGTGAAATCCCTCGGCACGATCCACTGGCGATAGAGCGTCGCGCATTCGGTGGAACCGATGCCGGTGTAGATCTCGCAGGCCGCGGGCAGGTTGGCACGCAGCGCCTGCAGGTCCTGGGTCAGGAAGCGGTCGCCCGCGGTGTAGAGCAGCCGCGCCTCGGGGCAGATCGGCCCTTCGGCACCCCGGATCAGGCTGCGCAGGACGGGGGGCATCGCGTGCAGGATCGTGACGCGCCGCGCCGCGAGGTCGTGCAGCACCTTGTGCAACCCCTCGCTGCGCAGGTCGGACATGCACAGCGTCGCGCCGTTCAGGATGGCGCCGAAGATGTCGCGCAGCGCACCGTTCACGCAGGGCGAATAGAGCAGGCTGTGGCGGTCGTCGCGGCCCGGGTGCACCATCTGCGTGTATTGCAGGATATCGTGCAGCAAGCCGCGCTGGTCCTGCCAGACCCCCTTCGGCGCGCCGGTCGAGCCCGAGGTGTAGATCACATAGGCGGGGCTTTCGGGGCGGCCCTCGCCGCGAACGGCGATCGGGGCTTGCAGCACCTCGGCCGCGCGCACCGTCTCGCAGGGACCGCCCGCCTGCACGGCAAGCGGCGCAAGGTCGTCGGAACTGTCGCCGATCAGCAGCCGGGCCGCGCTGTGGCCGAGGATGCGGCGCAGGTGATCGGCAGGATAGCCGGGGTCGAGCGGCACATAGGGCCGGCCGGCGAAAAGCGCGCCCAGCATCGCGGCAACCACATGGCGGCTCGTCCTCAGGCACAGGGCGACCGGCGCGCCGGCCGGAACGCGCGCCGCAATGACGCCGCCGTAGCGCAGCGCAAGGCTCAGCAACCCGGCGTAGGAAAGCGCCCCGTCGGCGTCGAGAAGCGCGGGATGAGTGGGGAGTGCCGCCGCGACGCGGGCAAAGCGATGCCACAGCGGCCGGGCGAGGTCGGCCGGGCCAAGCGCGGCAGGGCCAAGTTCGGGGGGCGTCTCCGGCGCGCCGCTCACCGGACGGCTCCGCGTGCGGCCGAGATCGCAGCCAGGACCGCGCGATCGGGGGTTGCCTGGCGCAGGGCGCAGCCCGCGCCGAGGGTGAAGCGGCGCCCCCGCATCCGCCCGAGGAGCTGCGCGGTTTCGCGTGCCACCGCCTCGGCGGGCAGGGTGGCAAGCCGCGCCGGCGCCATCCCGCCGCTCAGCCGCACCTCGGGCCCGGCCCGCCGCCCCTCGTCGAGCGTCGGGTTGGCGTCGAAGGAGAAATGCACGGTGGTGCCGGGGAAGGCATCGAGCAGCCGGGCGGGGATCGCCTCGCCGTGCAGATGGACGAAGTTCAGGCTGTCCGGCCCGGCGGCCGCAAGGCAGCGCAGCCCCTGCGGCAGGCCCATCGTGGCAAAGCTGTCGCCGGGGCTTTCATGCGCTGCGGCATGCTGCACGGCCAGGAAGATCCCGTCCACGCCCGTCTCCATGAACTCCCCGACGATGCGGCAGGTGCGTTCGGTCAGCACCGTGAGCGCGATCGCAAGGACCTCGGGGCAGTCCCGCAGATGGGCCTGCCACAGCTTGCCCGCAAGGATGCGCAGCTGGAAGAGCGGATCGAAGATCGACTGCAGGACCGGGATATGCGCGGGCACCCGGGCGCGGACCAGCCGGGCGGCGATCAGATGCTCGGACAGGTGCCGGTCCTCGACCCGCATCTCGGCGAGGCGCAGCCAGTCGTCGGGCCCGGTCACCGGACCGGGGCCGAAGTCCCGCCGCCCGATCGGATCGCCGGTCCAGGCGTCGGTCTGCCCGAGGTCGCGCAGCTGGAAGCTCGAGGCCGGGGTGATCTTGACCAGATCGCAGTCGAAGCGCGCCTGAAAGGCGCAGGTCGCATCGGCGAGCCGGTCGCCGCGCTGATCGGCAACGGGATGGTGCTTCCAGAAGGCGACCGGCACCGCCGCCCCGTGCCGGCCCTGTGCGGCCTGTTCAACCAGGTCCAGGTAGCGCTGTCTTGCCAGCATCGTTCAGCTGCTCCTGTCGGTGGTCTTGCAAAGGAATGGCCCGCCGCGGCGGAAATGCAGTGTTCCGAAACTCGCATGAGGGGGCGGCGGGCACAACCGCCTCGCGCCGCCGGGAGAGAGGCGGACGGCGGGTGCGCCGGGGGCAGAGGCAGAACTGCCGGTTCCGGTGGCATCCTTGCCGCCGCTGCCGTCCGTCCGGGGGCGATCGCATGGCCGGGGGCAGGCGGGGCGACCTCGGGCAGGGCCCCGGGCCGGTGCGGCGCGGACCGACCCGGGCGACCTCCGGTCAGGAGGGCCGGCTGCCGGAGGGGCGGACGCGCAGCAGGCGCAGGGCGTTCAGCGTCACCAGCACGGTGGCACCGGTATCGGCGAGGACCGCAAGCCAGAGGCCGGTGATGCCCAGCACCGTCGTCACCAGGAAGACCGCCTTCAGCCCGAGCGCGATGGCGATGTTCTGCCGGATGTTGCGCATGGCCGCGCGGGCAAGGCGGACCATGCCGGCCACATCCGTGACGCGGTTGCGCAAGATCGCGGCATCGGCGGTCTCGAGCGCCACGTCGGTGCCCGACCCCATGGCCACGCCGACATCCGCGGCGGCAAGGGCCGGGGCGTCGTTGATCCCGTCGCCGATCATCATCACCCGCGCCCCGTCGCCCAGATCGCGGATTGCCGCGACCTTGTCCTCGGGCAGCAGCCCGGCACGGTGGTCGATGCCGAGGCCCGCCGCGATCGCCTGCGCGGTGCGCGCATTGTCGCCGGTCAGCATCACCGAGGAGATCCCGAGCGCGTTCAGTTGCCGGACCGCCTCGACCGCATCGGCGCGCGGCTCGTCGCGCAGCGCAATGAGCCCCTGCGGCGCATCCGCACGCAGCACGACGACCACCGTCTTGCCCTCGGCCTCGAGCACCGCGATGTCGCCGCGGATGTCTTCGGTCAGCGCGCCGCGCTCCTGGGCAAGCCGCGGGGAGCCGACGCAGACGGTCACGCCGCCGATCGAAGCTTCCGCGCCCTGGCCCGGAAGCACCCGCCCGAGGCGCGCCGGGGCGGCGGCCACGCCCTGCCGTTCGGCTTCGGCACAGATCGCCCGGCCGAGCGGATGGCTTGCGCCGGCCTCGACCCCGGCGGCCAGGGCCAGCAGATCCGCTTCGCTCCCCGTCACAACGATGACGTCGGTGAGGCGCGGGCTGCCCTCGGTGAGCGTTCCGGTCTTGTCGAAGGCGACGCGGGTGACCTGTGCGGCCGCCTCGATCACCTTGCCGCCCTTCATCAGCAGCCCGTGGCGCGCCCCGGTCGCCAGCGCCGAGGCGATCGAGGCCGGGACCGAGATCACCAGCGCGCAGGGACAGCCGATCAGCAGCAGCGCCAGCGCGCGATAGGTCCAGTCGCTCCAGGCCTGGCCAAGCGCCAGCGGCGGGACGATGGCCACCACGAGCGCGATGCCGACGACGGCGGGCATGTAGACCCGGCTGAAGCGGTCGATGAAGCGCTCGGTCGGGGCGCGGGCGCTCTCGGCCTCGGCCACGAGCCGCACGATGCGGGCGATGGTGTTGTCCTCGGCTGTCTTCATCACCCGGATGCGCAGCAGCGCCTCGGTGTTGATCGAGCCGGCAAAGACCCGGGATCCGGGCTCCTTCACGCTCGGAACGCTCTCGCCGGTCACCGGGCTCTCGTCGACGCCGGAGGTTCCCTCGATGACCTCGCCGTCGCACGGCACCCGGTCGCCCGGGCGCACCTGCACGACCTGGCCCAGACCGAGCCGGTCGGCGGAGACCTCGCGGGTCTTGCGGCCGACCTCGAGTTGCGCGGTCTTCGGCACGAGGTTCGAAAGCGCGCGGATGCTGTCACGCGCCTTTCCGGCCGACAGGCCCTCCAGCAGCTCGCCGATGGCGAAGAGGAAGACGACCAGCGCGGCCTCTTCCGGGGCACCGATCGCCAGCGCGCCGCCGACGGCGATGGTCATCAGCATCTCGATGGTGAAGGGCATGCGGGCCCGGGCCATGGCAAGCGCGCGCCGGGCGACCGGGGCGAGCCCGATCAGGGTGGCGAGGACGAAGGCCCAATGCGCCACCTCGGCCGAGAAGGCGAGGCGCGCGCCCCAGGCGACGGCCAGCAGCGCCCCGGTGCCGATCACGAGGCGCCCCTTCGCCCCGAGAAGCCACGCCGCGGCCGGGACCGCCTCGGCCGACGCCGTCTTCGGCGGGGGCATGTCGGTCGCCGGCAGGGCGCCGGCCGCGGGAAACGCCCCGTCGGGCAGGATGAAGCCCGCCTTCGGGCGTTCGGGGCGCGCACCCTTGGGGGCAATGCCGAAGCCGACCTCGCGCACCGCTTTCTCGATGCTGTCGGGAGAGGTCAGGCTGAGGTCCAGCGTCAGGGTCAAGCGCTCGGCCATCAGCCCGACATCCACGTTCTCGACGCCGGGCAGACGTTCGACCGCGCCGCGGACCTTCGCGGCGCAGGAGCCGCAATCCATGCCCGTCACGCGCCATTCGCACTCTGTTCCGTTCCCAACCGACATGCTGCGGCTCCGTTACGATTCCCGATCGGAGCCCGATATAGGAGCCGCTGCCGCCGCAGGTTCAAGCGCTTTCGAGATTTGCGTGGCCTCGAGCCCGGTGATCCTCTCCGCGTGGACTGGGGGCGGCGCTGATGTGCAAATCCTGGAAGGGATTCATCTTGTGAATCCAAAATGATAGAGTGGCCGCATGAGCAGAGTGATCCTTCCTGCCAGCAAGCTCGGGAATTGGCCGGCTGATAATGATGCGCTCCGCCGTCAGGGGCGCTGACGATCTGGCCAGACCCCGAGATGAGCCGGGAGGCAGCTCTGACGGGCCGGCGTGGCCGCCAGCCGAGCAGCTGCGATGCTGCGCCGCAGACGTGTCTCGCGACGAAAGTGCTGTTCGGCAGGGCGTTTTGCGCCGCTGGATGCGAGAGCTGACTGCTGCACCGGGCCTGGCATTTCCCGGGAACGGGCAGATGCGGGCGGATCAGGCCGAGATTGCAGCGCCAAGGAAAGAGGTCGCGCGCTTGCGTGCGGAGCGTGACATCCTCAAGAAAGCGGCAGCTTTTTTCGCGCGCGAGGCGATATGAGGTTCGCCTTCATCGCAAAGCTTGCCGCATCTGGCCTGTCAGCTGGCTGTGCGACGTGCTGGATGTGTCGCGATCCGGCTTCCATGCCTGGCTCAATCGTCCGGCCAGCGGCCGCGAGATCCATGATGCCAAGCTCGTCACGGCGATCGAGACGAGCTTCAAGGCCAGCGACCGGACCTGCGGGGCTCGCCGCGTCTGGCGCGACGTGCTGGACTGGGAGCGTAAAGCAAACGGTCCGGCGGACCGTTTGTAGCGAACAAGGGCTGGTCTGCGGCCTTCACCGGATCGAACGCCTGATGCGGATCAATGCCTTGCGGGCACGCCCCAGACGCCGCGGAAAGCCAAAGGATGATGGGGAACGGTCGGTCATCGCGGACATCGAGCCGGTGAACGCCACCGGTTCGAGTGAACCGGCGAGGCCTCGACCGCGACTTCCAAGTTGATCGGCCGAACCAGAAATGGCTGAGCTGACGTGGATCGGGCCGTGCAGCGCGCTTGCATCCGTCTTCTGCAGGCGGCCGTAATCTGGCAGGAACCGGCAAGCTTTGGCCTCGTTTGCCATTATGTTGGCGGACGCCGCCAATGCTCCGGCACGCCTTGCAGTCTCGCTTGGCACCAGCGAACAGAAGGTGCCATGATGAACAACCGCTCCCGTCTCACCGCCCTCGAGACTGGCGCATCCTCGGGCATAGGCAAATCCATTGCCAAACGCCTGATCGCCGACGGCTATCTCGTCTATGTCGCCGCCCGGAGCACCGACAAGATGGCCGATCTGGCCCAGCTTGGCGCGGTGCCGCTGACGATGGATATCTCGAAGGAGGCCGGGATTCTCGCCGCGGTCGCGACGATCACCGAGCGCTCGGGGGGCGTCGATGTGCTGGTGAACAACGCGGGTTACGGGCCTTATGGACCGGTCGAGGATATCGCGTTGGACGAGGCCCGCTATCAGTTCGAGGTCAATGTCTTCGGCCCTGACCGCCCGACCCAGCTGCTGCTGCCCTCGATGCAGGCCAGAGGCAAGGGCACCATCGTCAACATCACCTCGATGGGGGGGCAAGGTCTATAGGCTTCTGGGGGTCTGGTATCATGCCACCAAACATGCGCAGGAGGGCTGGTCCGACAGTCTGCGGCTCGAGGTCGATCCCTTTGGCATCCGTGCCATCGTGATCGAGCCGGGCCAGATTGAAACCGGGTTCGGCGAGGCGGCCGGGCGCGGCCTTGCGGAGCGGTCACGCAATACCGCCTATGCCAAGCTCGCCGAACGTGTTGCCGCTGTGATGGAGCGCACCTATGGCCATGGCAGCGGCACCGATCCCGAGGTCATCGCCGACGTGTTTGGCGATGCGGCGAAATCCTCCAAGACCAAAACGTGCCGAGCAGCCGGGAAATATGCCAAGAGAGATGATCTGGGTGCGCAAGTGGCTGGGCGACCGCATGTTCGACCGGCTGATCAAGCGCCAGATGTGACGGATCGCGACGATGACCCGATCCACCGCCGACAGATGCAGGCTGCCGCAGGCCTTCTGGCGTGCGGCAGAGCAGATGGGCCTGTCTGCTCCTGCGCTGCTGCGTCAGGCGCGCCTGCCGGCGAACCTGCATGTCTCGCCGGACACATGGCTGACCACCGCGCAGTATTTCGCGCTGTGGCGGGCGGACGAGGCACTGTCGGGCGATCCTGCGATCGGGCTTCTGATGACGATCCGGACCTAAAATGCCGCCCCCCCCGCCGGCGACGATGTCGGCCTTCTTCGCGCGGGACTACCGGACGGGCTGCACCGGATGGCGCGGTTCAAGCGCCTGTGCACCCCCGAGGAACTTGTGATCGAGGAGCCAGCTCCTTCTACGGGGCGTTCAGAGGCTGGGCGGGGGTGCCACCGGCACACTGGAAGGAGCTGCACTGAGGAAGACCTGTCGGACCCCGCGAGGGCCCGGAAGGCCGCAGTGTGTCCGTGTCGCCTGATTGGTCAAGGGGCGCCCATTGCGCCCCGCCGATGTCGCCCTTCCGCAGCGCCGAGTCATCGAAACGGTGGTCCCGCCGTGTTGCAGCATGCTCTGGTGCGCGTGTCTGCCCTGCGGGCCACGCGGCTGATCAGCGCAGCCACCCGTTGAAGATCCGCTCGCCTTCAGGGGTGAAACTGAGGACGCGGGAGGCCGGTAACCGGCGCGCCCATGACCGGGCCAGAAGCTGGTCCAGGATGGCCTTGCCCAACCGCCCGGCCAGATGCTGTCGCCGCTGGCTCCAGTCGAGGCAGGCCCGGCACAGGGGGCGATTGCTTGACGGCAGTTTCTCGAGGTCCAGACCGATCTCGGCCAACTTTTCACGGCCGCGGGTGGTCACGGTCAGATCATCCGCCAGCCAGTGATCCGCCTGCATCCGCTCGAAGAGCCGGACGCCCATCTCTCCCGCCAGATGGTCGTAACAGATCCTGGCCTTGCGCAGCGCCGGATCGCGCGGACCTGTCCGCAAGGGGGGCGCCGCATCGCTGGAAAACACCATCAAGGCTTCAAGCAGGCTGGCGACATGGGGGCCCGCCAGGCGGAAATAGCGGTGCCGCCCCTGCGCCTCGACGACCAGTACCTCGCCCTCCACCAATTTGGCAAGGTGAGAGCTGGCGGTTTGCTTCGTGATCCCGCCAAGGCCCGCCAGTTCGGTTGCGGTCAGCGCGCGTCCATCCATCAGCGCGATCAGCATCGCACTGCGGGCGGGATCGGCCACAAGGGCGGCGATGCGGGCGATATCCGGGCCTTCTCTCATGGTTCGATCCTAACCGAACCATTCGGTGCCTCCAATCGGCCAAGTCCTGTGTCAGCAAAAGAAAGGCAAAGACACATGATCACCTGCGTCATCACCTATGACATCGACCCGAACCGGCGTGAACTCTTCGCGCAATATGCCCGCATCTGGGGGGAATGCAGCCCGCGTTGCGGGGCCGATCTGATCGGCTATTTCGCCCCGCATGAGGGTTCGACCTCCACGGCCTATGGCATCTACTCGCTGCCGACGCTGGCAGAATATGAAGCCTATCGCGCGCGCTTGGCCGTGGACCCGCTCGGGCGCGAGAACTACGAATTTGCGAGACGCGAGGGCTTCATCCGCCGCGAAAGCCGCCTGTTCGTCAAGCTGGCCTCTGCCCCGCATGGGGGTCGCGCATGATCGCCGTCATCTTCGAGGCCTGGGTTCCCGGTGAGGCACAGGCCGACTATCTCGATCTGGCGGCCAGGCTGCGCCCCCTGCTCGCAGACCTCGATGGCTTCCTCTCCATCGAGCGTTTCCAGAGCCTGACCTCCCCGGGCAAGGTTCTGTCGCTGTCCTTCTGGCGCGACGAAGCGGCGGTTGCCGCCTGGCGAAACCTGCCCGAACACCGGCGCGTGCAGGCCGCGGGCCGCGATCACGTCTTTGCCGATTACCATCTGCGCATCGCGGCGGTGACGCGGGACTACAGCATGACCTCCCGCGCCGAGGCCCCGCGCGACAGCCGCGCGATCAACGACGAGAGCACCGATCGTGTTTGACCTCGAGTTTCATCTGGAAAACCGTCCCGGCGCTCTTGCCGAACTGGGCGAGGCGATGGGGCGTGCCGGGCTGTCCTGCGAGGGCGGCGGGGTGTTCAGCCAGGGCGGCCGCGCCATCGCGCACTTCCTGTTTCGCGATGGCGAGGCCGCCGCCCGTGCCGCAAAGGACACCGGGATCGCGGTTTCCGCGATCCGCAGACCGATCATCCGCAAGCTGAAGCAGGGTACGCCCGGCCAGTTGGGCGCGATCTCGCGCGCATTGGCCGAGGCAGGCGTGAATATCCTGGTTCAGTATTCCGACCATCAAAACCGGCTTGTTCTGGTCTGCGACACCGAAGACCTGGCGAGACAGGCGACCGTGGAATGGTTCGCCGGCGAGTGGGCGGTCAGGTGTTCAGTCCCGGCATCTGGTGGATCGGGTTCATCATGAATCTGTCAGGCTCCGAAGTCCAGATCTTGCAGCTGTATTCGTAGGGCGTGAGGCCGCTGAGGGTTTTGAGCCGTCTGGCGAAGGTGTCAGCGGCCATGAAGTCGGCCAGATGCGTGCGCACCTGATCATGGCTCTCGTCATGGTATCGTTTGACGCTGTCCTCTTTGATTGTCTGGTTCATGCGCTCGACCTGACTGTTGGTCCATGGATGGTTGGGCCTGGTCAGGCGGTGCTCGATCCCGTTCGCCTCGCAGATCATGTGAAAGCGCATTGGCCGGGAATGGGCGGCATTCCGGTTCCTGGGCGGGTCGGCGAATTGGATGCCGTAATCAGTCAGGATCGTATGGATACGGTGAGGAACCGCCTGCAACAGATGCTCCAGGAACTCCCAAGCCGTCCGCCTGTCGGCCGTGTCGACGAGTTGGGTCACAGCGAACTTGCTGGTCCGGTCGATGGCAACGAAGAGATAGAGTTTGCCTTCAGCGGTCAGCACCTCAGCACATATCCATGTGGAAGAAGCCGATGGGGTACCGCTTGAACTTCGCTCGTTTCGGCTCGCCACCTTCAATGCCGGCAAGCGTGATATGCCATGGCGCTGAAGGCCCCGATGCCGCGCTGATCTGGTCAGGTGCGGGATCGAAGGCTGCAGGGCATAGAGACAGTCGTCGAGCGGCAACAGCGTGTGTCGCCGGAACGCGACGACCATGGCCTCTTCGGATTCTCAGGGAACGGACGAGTATGGCTCCTTTCGACCGGTCTTGCGATCTTCTACTGTCTCGCGCTTCCGCCACCTGGCGACCGTCTTCGGGTTGATCCCGAACTCCCGGCTCAGCGCCGCGGTCGTCACTTGCGATCATTCGGGCCTGCCCGCGAACCGATGGCGGGCTGGCCCTCATTATTGTTGCTCGGATGGCGTGTGTTGTCGTGGCGCAGCCGTGACGAACTTGTCCCATGGCGCTTCCTTCCATTTCAACGAATGGATCGCACCATCAAACCTTGGGATCAAACAGCAGCGGGGAAATGGGGAACAAGGATTGACGAAACCTCCCGGCCGGTTCGTCAGAAATGATGGCAATACTCTGATATAAAAAGGGGAATGATGGAATTTGGTAGGCCCGGAGGGACTTGAACCCCCAACCAAGGCGTTATGAGCGCCCTGCTCTGACCATTGAGCTACAGGCCCCCAGAGTGGCTTCGGATTACGGGGGAATGCGGGCGTGGTCAAGATTTTCGGCACGGTCGGGGACCGCGGCGGTCGATCGGCCGGCGCGTGTCAGCGCCGATATCGAGCAGGTGATTTCGGCAGTCCGTTCATGGCGAAAGGCGTTTTCGGTGGCCGGGTGCCGTCTGCGGCGCGCCCGCATGGGGCTGCCGGCATGGCAGAAGGCTCCGCGCCGGCCGAAACGCAAGCCGAAGCCTTGCAGGAATGATTGCCTGCCTGCGCCCTTTGCGCTAGGGCTTCGCGCGACGGAATCCCCAAGGAGAAAGCGATGAGCGAGGGCAAGAACGGGCTGACCTATGCCGATGCGGGGGTCGATATCGACGCGGGCAATGCGCTCGTCGAACGGATCAAGCCGGCCGCGAAGCGCACGACCCGGTCGGGCACGATGTCGGGGCTGGGCGGTTTCGGCGCGCTCTTCGACCTGAAGGCGGCGGGGTACACCGACCCGATCCTCGTTGCCGCGACCGATGGCGTGGGCACGAAACTGCGCATCGCCATCGACACCGGCAATGTTGACACGATCGGCATCGACCTCGTCGCGATGTGCGTCAACGACCTCGTCTGCCAGGGCGCCGAGCCGCTGCTGTTCCTCGACTATTTCGCCACCGGCAAGCTCGATGTCGATCAGGCCACCCGGATCATCGAGGGCATCGCCGAGGGCTGCGCGCAGTCGGGCTGTGCGCTCATTGGCGGCGAGACCGCCGAGATGCCCGGCATGTATGCGAAGGACGATTTTGACCTTGCCGGTTTCGCCGTCGGCGCGATGGAGCGCGGCGCGGATCTGCCGGCGGGCGTGACCGAGGGCGATGTGCTGCTGGGCCTCGGCTCGAACGGGGTGCATTCGAACGGCTACAGCTTCGTGCGCAAGGTGGTCGAGCTTTCGGGCCTTGGCTGGGAGGCAGAGTGCCCCTTCGCCGAGGGCACGCTCGGCGCCGCGCTGCTCGCGCCGACCCGGCTTTACGTCAAGCAGGCGCTTGCCGCGGTGCGCGCGGGCGGCGTGCATGCGCTCGCTCATATCACCGGTGGCGGCCTGACCGAGAACCTGCCGCGCGTGCTGCCCGAGGGGCTGGGCGCGACCATTGATCTGTCGTCGTGGCAGCTGCCGGGCGTGTTCCGCTGGCTGGCCGAGACCGCGCAGATGGCCGAGCCGGAACTGCTCAAGACCTTCAACTGCGGCATCGGCATGATCGCCGTGGTCGCGGCCGACCGCGCCGCCGAGCTGAAGGCGCTGCTCGAGGCCGAGGGCGAGACGGTCACCGTGATCGGTGCCGTCACCGCAGGGCAGGGCGTCGCCTACACGGGCGCGCTTCTGTGAAACGCGTCGCGATCCTGATCTCGGGGGGCGGGTCGAACATGATCCGCCTCGTCGAGACGATGCAGGCCGAGGGCTATGCGGCGCCGGTGCTGGTCGCCTCGAACGACCCCACCGCGGCGGGGCTCGCGAAGGCCGCGGCGAAGGGGGTTCCGACCGTCGCCGTCGACCACCGCCCCTTCGGCAAGGATCGCGCCGCCTTCGAGGCCGAGCTGCTGAAACCGCTGCTGGCGGCCGAGCCCGACGTGCTGTGCCTTGCGGGCTTCATGCGGGTGCTGACGCCCGGCTTCGTCACCCGCTTCTCGGGGCGGATGCTGAACATCCACCCCTCGCTTCTGCCGAAATACCCCGGGCTGCACACGCATCAGCGCGCCCTCGATGCGGGCGATGCCGAGGCCGGCTGCACCGTGCACGAGGTCACGCCGGTGCTCGATGACGGCCCGATCCTCGGTCAGGCGCGGGTGCCGGTGCTGTCGGGCGACGATGCCGACACGCTCGCCGCGCGGGTGCTGACGATGGAGCATCAGCTTTACCCCGCCGTGCTGCGTCGCTTCGTGGCGGGGGACCGGACGCCGGTTCTGCTCTGACGCCGCCGCGCCCGGCCGCAAGCCCGGCGCCTCCGGCGGAGGTATTTCCGGCAAGATGAAAGCCGATGGCCCGGTCCTTTCGCGACCGGGCTTTTTCTTGGGCCGAATCCTTCCGCCGGAGGCCCCGGGCCGCGCCGCGGGCCCTGCCGGAGCAGGTATTTGCATGCCGGGTCCCGCAAGCGGCTTTTCTTTCCGCTGACGACTCCCTAAAGGTCGGAAAACAACGGAGTGCGGGATGACCCCGCGGACAGGACGCCGATGCAGACCATCACCACCACCGAAGCCCTCGCCGAATTCTGCGCGAAGGCGAAAGCCCAGCCCTACGTCACCGTCGACACCGAGTTCCTGCGCGAGCGCACCTACTGGTCGAAGCTGTGCCTCGTGCAACTCGCGATCCCGCCGGCCAAGGACGGCGAGGCGGTGCTTGTCGATCCGCTGGCCGAGGGGCTCTCGCTCGAGCCGCTCTACGACCTCTTCCGCCACGAGGCGACGGTGAAGGTCTTCCATGCCGCGCGTCAGGATCTCGAGATCTTCTTCGTCGACGCGGGCCTCTTCCCGAAGCCGCTCTTCGACACCCAGGTCGCCGCGATGGTGTGCGGCTTTGGCGAGCAGGTCGGCTATGAGACGCTGGTGAAGAAGATCGCGCGCCAGGCACTCGACAAGACCTCGCGCTTCACCGACTGGTCGCGCCGGCCGCTGACCGACGCGCAGAAGGTCTATGCCGTTGCCGACGTCACCCATCTGCGGGTGATCTACGAGTTCCTGTCGAAGGAGCTGCAGAAGTCGGGCCGCCATGTCTGGGTCGAGGAGGAGGAGGCGATCCTGCTCTCGCCCGACACCTATACCACGCTGCCCGAAGACGCCTGGCTGCGGGTGAAGACCCGCACCACCTCGGGCCGGTTCCTCGCCGTGGTGCGCGAGCTGGCGCGCTTCCGCGAGGGCTATGCGCAGAACAAGAACATCCCGCGCTCGCGCATCTTCAAGGATGACGCGCTGCTGGAGCTTGCCTCGACCCGGCCCACCACGCTCGACGAGCTGGGCAAGTCGCGGCTTCTGCTGCGCGAGGCGCGGCGGGGCGACATCGCCGACGGGATCATCACCGCGGTGAAGGCTGCGCTCGAGATGGAGCCGGAGAACTATCCGCATGTGCCCGACGAGCAGCATCAGCTGCAGGTGAACACGGCGCTGGCCGACCTGCTGCGCGTGCTGCTGAAGGCGAAATCCGAGGAGACGGGGGTGGCGGCCAAACTGATCGCCACCTCGTCCGATCTCGACCGCATCGCCGCGGGCAAGCGCGACGTGCCGGCGCTGACCGGCTGGCGCGCCGATGTCTTCGGCCGCGATGCGCTGCGTCTGGCGAAGGGCGAGATCGGCCTCACCGCCTCGGGCGGCGCGGTGCGCGTCGTCGTGGTGTAAGACCTTTCGGGCCCGGCTTTCCCGGGCCCGAGTGCCGCTCAGGCGGCGGTGATCGCGTCGATCCCGGCCAGCAGCCGGTCGCAATCGTCGGCGGTGCCGATCGAGATCCGCAGCCAGTCCCGCGTCCGCCCCTTGGCGAAATGCCGCACCAGGATGCCGCGCTCGCGCAGCGCCTGCAGCATCTCGGCCGCGCCGAGGCCCGAGGGGGAGGCAAAGACGAAGTTCGCGGCCGAGGGCAGCACCGCAAAGCCGCGGGCCTGAAGCCCCGCGGTCAGCCGCGCGCGGTCGGCCATCACCTTGTGCCGCGTCTCGTCGAACCAGGCCGTATCCTCCCACGCCGCCAGCGCGCCCGCGAGCGCCAGCCGGTCGAGCGGGTAGGAGTTGAAGCTGTCCTTGATCCGGGTGAGCCCCTCGATCAGCGCGGGCTGGCCGAGCGCAAAGCCCACGCGCAGCCCGGCAAGGCTGCGCGATTTCGAGAAGGTCTGCACCACCAGCAGGTTGTCATGCCGCGCCACCAGCGGCGCCATGCTGTCCGCGCCGAAATCGACATAGGCCTCGTCGACCAGCACCACGACATCGGGATTGGCCCGCAGCACCCGCTCGATCGCCGCCGGGGGCAGGGCGATGCCGGTCGGGGCATTGGGGTTGGCGATCACGATGCCGGCGCAGGGGCCCGAGAGCGCCGCGGTGTTCAGGCTGAAATCGGCATCGAGCGGCACCTGCCGGAACGGGATGCCGTAAAGCATGCAGTAGGTCGGATAGAAGCTGTAGCTGACATCGGGGAACAGAAGCTCCCCCTTGCCGCGGAAGAAGGCGTGGAAGGCATGGGCCAGCACCTCGTCCGAGCCGTTGCCGGCAAAGACGTGATCCGCGTCCAGGCCGAAGCGCGCGCCGATCGCTGCGCGCAGCGCCGCCGCCGTCGGGTCGGGGTAAAGCCGCAGCCCGTCGCCGGTCGCGGCCCGGATCGCCTCGATGGCGCGGGGCGAGGGGCCATAGGGGTTCTCGTTGGTGTTGAGCTTGACGAAGGTGCGGTCCTTCGGCTGCTCGCCCGGCGTATAGGGGACAAGCGCCTCGACCCCCGGGCTCCAGAACCTGCTCATGCTGTGCCTCCGCTTGTGGCCGTTCCGGGCCGCAACCTAGCGCAGGCCCGGCACCGCCACCATGGCGAAAGCGGCACTCAGCGGCTGATCGAGCGCTCGTTCTGCGCGCCGACCACCACGATCTTGCGGGTGTCGGCAAGGCGCACGTTGTTGATGAAGGCGGCCGCCGTCACCGTGCGCGAGCCTGCGTTCATCACCCGCTGCGCGGCGGGCGAGCCGGGTTCGGGCGGGGCCACGACGAAGCGGTAGGTGATCACGCCATCGACCGGGCGGGCATCGTCGTCGGCCTCGAGAGCCGCGCCCCACCAGCCCTGCGTCGGCGGCAGGCCGGTGACCGAGACGATCGCGCCGGTCGGCGTGCGCTTGATCTCGAGCGTGCTGACCTCGGCGACGAGAACGCGGTGGTCTTCCTTGGCCTTGAGGTAGCCGCCCTTCGGTTCGAGCGTGGTCGCGGCCGATTGCGAATGCCCGAACCAGTTCCGCGGGTTGACCCGGCTTTCCTTCCAGCCGCCGCAGCCGGCGAGCGCGACGGAAAGGGCGAGCGGAAGGACAAGGGCGGGGCGAAGCGGTTTCATGGCGTCTCCGGTCTGGTGCGTGCGGCAGGCGCGCGCTTTGCCCTTGGGTAGCCGATCGCGGGGCTTTTGAAAAGCCGCCACTGGACCCTTCCGGCGCACGGGGGTAGGCAGGGGAAAACCCGTGCAAGGAGGGGACCATGGCCAGCGCCGCATTCGAGGAGATCGCCGAAACCTTCGACTTCCTGGATGACTGGGAAGACCGCTATCGCCACGTCATCGAACTGGGCAAGGCGCTGCCGGACATGGACCCGGCGCTGAAGGTGCCGGCCACCAAGGTCGAGGGCTGTGCGAGCCAGGTCTGGCTCTTGCCGCGGATCGAGGGCACCGGCCCCGCCGCGCGCTTCGACTTCGAGGGCGAGTCGGATGCGATGATCGTCGAGGGGCTGATCGCGATCCTGCACGCGCTCTATTCCGGGCTGACGGTGTCCGAGGTGCTGGCCGTCGACGCCAAGGCCGAACTCGGCCGGCTCGGGCTGAACGAGCATCTGAGCCAGCAGCGCTCGAACGGGGTCGCCGCGATGGTCGAGCGGATCCGCAAGCTTGCGACCGAGGCTGCGGCGGGCTGAGCGGTGGCCCGCTGAGCGGGCAGGGGCCGTCACCGATCTGCGGAACGAAAACGGGGGGCCTGCGCCCCCCGGTTTCATTTGAAGTTGCGGCTGTCCTTGAGCTGGTCCCAGGCCCAGACCACTTCCTGCAGCATCTCCTCTTGGCTGCGGTCGCCGCCGTTCATGTCGGGGTGCAGCACCTTGATGAGCGCCTTGTAGCTCTTGCGGATCTCGGCCTTGGTCATGCTGTCCTTGGCATCGAGAATATCGAGCGCGCGCCGCTCGGTCGGCGGCAGCTTGCGGCCGATGACGGTGCGGCCGGGGTTCTGCGTGGCATTCTCGCCCAGAAGCTCCTGCGGGTCCGAGATCCCGTGCCGGGCCCAGCCCATTTCCTCCTTCGAGCGCCCGAAGGGCTTCGTCGGCCGTTCCCAGACCGTCGCATTCTCGAGGAAGCGCTGGAACTCCTCTTCCGACTGACCCTGGAAATAGTTCCAGTTCAGGTTGTACTCGCGCACGTGGTCCTTGCAGAACCAGAAATAGTCGTCGAGCACCTTCGGGCTTTTCGGCGCCCGGTACTGGCCGGGCTCGGTGCAGCCCTCGTGGTCGCATTTGCGCGTCGAGGTCTCGAATGCGCCCGACATCCCGCGCTTGCCCTTGGTCCGGCGCTTCTTGTCGGCTGCCGCCGATATGTTGAAGCCGAAGGGATCGGTCCCGCTCATGTCTGCCTCACGTCCTGTTCGCATTCCCTTGTGGCGGCCCGCTTGACGGGGCCGGCCGACTCGGGCCACGCAGTCTAAGCAATTTGGCACGATCCGAAAGGGGCGCAGCACGATGACGGGCGGAAAATCACCGGTGGCCGACGAGATCCGGGCGCGGCTTGCGGCGCTGGCGCCGAGCACTCTCGAGATCATCGACGAAAGCGCACACCACGCCGGCCATTCGGCCGCGGCGGTGGCGGGGGAAAGCCATTTCCGGCTGCGGCTTCGGGTGCCCTCGCTGGCCGGAGCCTCGCGGATCGCGCGGCACCGGGCGGTGCATGCCGCGCTCGGGCCCGAGCTGCTGGCCCGGGTCCATGCGCTGGCGATCGAGTTCGAGGATTAGACCTCTTCCTCTTCGGCCGGGCCGAGTCGCGGCGCCTTGCCCTCGGGCGCATAGACCGAGAGCATGCGCGCGCGCCGCTCGGCGGCAC
Organism: Paenirhodobacter hankyongi; assembly: GCF_003664585.1. Lineage (GTDB taxonomy): Bacteria > Pseudomonadota > Alphaproteobacteria > Rhodobacterales > Rhodobacteraceae > Rhodobacter > Rhodobacter hankyongi. The sequence continues at coordinate 248,339 of NZ_RCHI01000003.1, read as the reverse complement.
TTTGCGCGGCAAGCGCGGGGGCCTCGCCGGCGGCATCCGGACCGCGGAACGGGCGACGGAAGACGAGCAGGTTGTGGAACACCGTCGTCTTCGAGGTCAGGCCCGCGCGCTCCTCGGCCGGAAGCGTCTCGGCGCGCCAGTATTCCCAGCCCTCCGCCGCGAACTCGTTCATCGTGAGCGTGAGCGCATGGGCGAAACGTTCCGCCCCGGTCTTCAGCCCGCGTTCCTTCTCGCCCCGTTGCGGGGCGGGGATCACCTTGTATTCATAAGCCTGCATGACGCACCTCTTTGCGGGGCCGTTGTTACCGAGTTGTGCGGGACGGTCAAGGAACGAAGGGGTGAGCCGCGAAAAAGCGGGGCTGCGGTGCAGCACCGCCGCGGCGAACGCCCCGACCGGGAAGGGGCGACCGGGGCGAAAAATCGGCCGCCGGGCCCGGACGGCAGCAGAAGCGGCGGAAAACCCCACTTGCGCTTTTGCCGCGGCAGCGTTGAGCATGGGGTCTGCAAGGCGAGGGGGGCCGGCAATGGAAGAGATGCCGCTTGGCAAGGCGTTCACCCTGCTCGAGCCGGGGCCGGTCACCTGGGTGGTGACCCATGACGGCCGGCGGGCGAACGTGATGACGATCAGCTGGACGATGGTGCTCGATTTCGACGCGCGCTTCGCGATCTGCACCGGGCCGTGGAACAGCTCCTATGCCGCGCTCGAGGCGACGCGCGAATGCGTGATCGCGATTCCCCCGGCCGAGCGGCTCGATGCCGTGGTGGGGGTGGGCACCTGCTCGGGCAAGTCGGTCGACAAGTTCGCCCGCTTCGGCCTGCATACGCAGCCCGCGCGCCATGTCCGCGCGCCGCTCATCACCGACTGCATCGCCGCCGTCGAGTGCCGGGTCGTCGACATCGTCGAGGCGCACAGCATCGTTGTGCTGGAGGGCGTGGCAGCCTGGACCAACCCCGTGCACAAGGGGGCGCGGATGCTGCATGCCGTGGGCGACGGCACCTTCGTCGCCGATGGCGAGCATTTCGACCGCCGGGTGCGGATGGCCTCGAAACTGCCGCCCGGGCTCTGAGCGGGCGCGGAACGGAACAGGGCGCCCGAAGGCGCCCTGACCCAGGTGCGAGGAGGCCGGGATCAGATCCCGAGCTTCTGCGCCACGATTTCCTTCACCGCCGCCGGGTTCGCCTTGCCGCCCGAGGCCTTGATCACCTGGCCGACGAACCAGCCCACCAGCTTCGGGTTGGCCTTGGCCTTCTCGACCTCGGCCGGGCTTTCCGCGATGATCTTGTCCACCGCCGCCTCGATCGCGCCGAGGTCGGTGACCTGCTTCATGCCGCGCGCGGTGACGATCTCGGCCGGATCGCCGCCCTCGGTATAGACGATCTCGAACAGGTCCTTGGCGATCTTGCCCGAGATGTCGCCCGACTTGATCAGGGTGATGATGCCGCCAAGCTGCGCCGGGCTCATCGGGCTTGCATCGATCTCGGCGCCATCCTTCTTCAGCCGGCCGAAGAGCTCGTTGATGACCCAGTTCGCTGCCAGCTTGCCGTCGTCGCACACGGCCACGACCGCCTCGAAGTAATCGGCATTCTCGACCTCGGCGGTCAGCACCGAGGCGTCGTATTCGCTCAGGCCCAGGGCATCGACGAAGCGCGCCTTCTTCTCGTCGGGGAGCTCGGGCATCGCCGCGGCGATGTCATCGACCCAGGCCTGCTCGATCTCGAGCGGCAGCAGGTCGGGGCAGGGGAAGTAGCGATAGTCATGCGCCTCTTCCTTCGAGCGCATCGAGCGCGTCTCGTTCTTGTCGGGGTCATAGAGGCGGGTCTCCTGCACCACCACGCCGCCGTCCTCGAGAATGGCGATCTGGCGGCGCGCCTCGTAGTCGATGGCGGCCTGGATGAAGCGCATCGAGTTCATGTTCTTCAGCTCGCAGCGCGTGCCGAGATGCGAGAAATCCTGCGTTTCCTGGTATTTCTCGTATTGCCCGGGGCGGCAGACCGAGACGTTGACGTCGCAGCGCAGGTTGCCGTTTTGCATGTTGCCGTCACAGGTGCCGAGATAGCGCAGGATCTGGCGCAGCTTGACCACATAGGCCGCCGCTTCCTCGGGGCCGCGGATGTCCGGACGCGAGACGATCTCCATCAGCGCGACGCCGGTGCGGTTGAGATCGACGAAGGACATCGTCGGATCCATGTCATGGATCGACTTGCCGGCATCCTGCTCGAGGTGGATGCGCTCGATCCGAACCTTGCGCGCGATGCCCGGGCCCATGTCGACCAGAATCTCGCCCTCGCCCACGATCGGGTGATAGAGCTGGGAGATCTGATAGCCCTGCGGCAGGTCGGGGTAGAAGTAGTTCTTCCGGTCGAAGGCCGAGCGCAGGTTGATCCCCGCCTTCAGGCCAAGCCCGGTTTTCACCGCCTGGGCGATGCAGAACTCGTTGATCACCGGCAGCATGCCGGGCATCGCCGCATCGACGAAGGCGACGTGGCTGTTCGGTTCCGCGCCGAAGCCGGTCGAGGCGCCGGAGAAGAGCTTGGCATTCGAGCTCACCTGCGCGTGCACCTCCATCCCGATCACCAGTTCCCAGTCGGCCTTGGCGCCGGCGATGACTTTCGGTTCGGGGGTCTTGTAGCTGAGATGGTCGAGCATGGTCCGCTTCCGTATCAGGGTCTGGCTCGCGTTCTAGGACGTCGGCGCCGCCGGGGCAAGAACCCCGGGCGTTTCAAGGCCGGTTCCGTGTGCAAGGGGGCGCTGCCCCCTCGGGCTTCGCCCTCACCCCCGGGATATTTGAGGCAATTGGAAGCGAAAGCCCCTTTGCGCTTTCTCCTTGCCCGAAATACCTCGGGGGTGAATTGGCGCAGCCAAGAGGGGGCAGCGCCCCCTTCTGTCCGCCGGGGTCAGCCGGCGCGGAAATGCTTGGCGAGTTTCAGGCCCTGGCCCTGGTAGTTTGAGGCGATGCCGGTGCCATAAAGCCGTTCCGGGCGGGCGGTCATCCGCTCGTAGACCAGCCGGCCCACGACCTGGCCGTGTTCGAGCACGAAGGGCGCCTCGTGGCAGCGCACCTCGAGCACGCCGCGCGAGCCTGTGCCGCCCGCCGCACCATGGCCGAAGCCCGGGTCGAAGAAGCCGGCGTAATGCACCCGGAACTCGCCCACCATGGCGAGATAGGGCGCCATCTCGGCGGCGTAATCGGGCGGGATCGTCACCGCCTCGCGCGAGACGAGGATGTAGAAGGCGCCGGGGTCGAGGATGATCCGCCCCTCGCGGGTGCGCAGCTCCTCCCAGAAATCGGCGGCGAGGTAATGACCGATGCGATCGAGGTCGATCACCCCGGTGTGCGGCTTGGCGCGGTAGCCGACGAGGTCGCCCGTCTCGGGCAGCAGGTCGACGGAGAAGCCGAGGCCGGCGTCGATCACCGCTTCGCCGGTGACGAGCGGCTCGGCCGCGTGCAGGGCGGTCAGCTCGGCATCGCTCAGCACCGCCTGGCCGCGGCGGAAGCGGATCTGGTTGAGCCGCATCCCGGGCCGCACCAGCACCGAGAACGAGCGCGGGCAGATCTCGGCATAAAGCGGGCCCGTGTACCCTTCGGGGATGCGGTCGAATTCGGTGCCGCCATCGGTGATCACCCGGGTCAGCAGGTCGAGCCGGCCGGTCGAGCTTTTTGCATTGGCGACGGCGGTGATGCCCTCGGGCAGCGCCAGCCCCTCCATCAGCGGCACGAGATAGACGCAGCCCTTTTCCAGCACCGCCCCATGGGAAAGATCCATCCGGTGCATCTCGAAATCGGCGAGCTTGGTCTCGACGCGGGTGCCGCGGCCGGCGAGGAAGGAGGCGCGGATGCGGTAGGCGACGGTGCCAAGGCGCAAATCGAGGCTGGCGGGCTGGATCTGGCCGGAGACGAGGGGCAGGGCGGCGGCAATCTCGCCGCGCTCGACCATCGCGCGGATCGCGCTGTCGGGCAGAACGCCGTGGGTCATCGCAGCCTCCCTCGCATAGACGAACGCCCACCCCGAAGGGTGGGCGTTTCTCGTGATGGTCGGGCCGGAGAGATTCGAACTCTCGACCTTCCGCCCCCCAGACGGACGCGCTAACCAGGCTGCGCCACGGCCCGACACGAGGCGCATATAGAGGCATCCGGGCGGCGTGCGCAAGCGGCAAAACGCAACTTTTTGCAACGGCCTGCCGGAAGCCCGTCGCGGGCCTTCCGGGGCGTGGGAGGGCTCAGCGCGGCAGGGCGCGCGGCGGCTGGCCCATCCGGGCCTGCAGTGCCGAGAGCCGGTCGCAGGCGGCCAGCAGCCGCATCCGGTCGGCGGTGCCGAGCATGGCAAGGTCGAGCCCGGCGAGACCGCGGGCGAGGGCGGCCAGCGGCGCTTGGGTGATCTCGGCGGGCTCGGGCGCCGGTTCGGGCTCGGCCGTGCGGGTGCTGCCGGCGACCAGGAGACTCACCACGCGGGCAAGCGCCTCGGGTGCCTCCTCCTCCTCCTCGACGTCGAGGGCGATCGGCGCCTCGGGCACCTCCTCGGTGAGGTCGGGCCGGGCGAGGTCGGGCGAGTCGTCTTCGATCTCGACGAGCGAAAGGCTGTCGATCTCGGCGATGATCTCGGTCGTCTCCTCGGCCGGCGCGTCGAAGAGCGAGGCCTGACGCCAGGAAGCGACGCGCGGGGTGAGCAGGGTGCCGGTGGGGTCGGCGGGCGGCTCGGCCGTGTCGGCTGCGTCCGTCTCGACCGCGTCGGGGGGCTCTGCCATGATCGGCTCGGCGGGCGCGTCGACAGTGTCGGGCGCCGCGGCGGTGTCGGGCGTGTCGTCGGGGGCAGGCTCGGCCGGGGCCGCGTCGAGGCTCAGCTCGACCCGTGCGGCGATCTGCTTCGCGCCCTGTTCGCGCAGCATCTTCTGCACGCCGCGGATGGTCATCCCCTCGTCATGCAGCAGCTTCTTGATGCCGGCGAGCAATTGCACGTCATCGGGGCGATAATAGCGTCGCCCGCCCGCGCCCTTGACCGGCTTCACCTGCGGGAAACGGCTTTCCCAGAAACGCAGCACATGAGTGGGCGTCTCCAGAAGCTCGGCCACTTCGGAGATCGTGCGGAAGGCATCGGCGGACTTGCTCATCTCGCGGTCCTGGTCGCGGCGCGTCACTTCGCGTTGCCGGCCGCGACGCGATCCTTCATCAGGTGCGAGGGCCGGAACGAGAGCACGCGGCGCGGGCTGATCGGGACTTCCTCGCCGGTCTTCGGATTGCGCCCCATGCGCGAGCTTTTCTCGCGCACCGAGAAGGTGCCGAAGGACGAGATCTTCACCGTCTCGCCCGAGGCCAGCGCATCGGACATGTGGCGCAGCACGCTTTCGACAAGCTGCGCGGATTCGTTGCGGCTCAGACCGACTTCGCGGAACACCGCTTCGCTCAGGTCCATGCGCGTCAGGGTCTTTTCGGACATCGTGTCATCCCCCCGGATGTGACTGCGCCCACGATGGGCGCAAATCCATGCCGGAGTCAATAAGAACGGCTTGTCAACGGCTTGCGCGGCGCTCTGACGCAGCCACAACGCCCGTCTGAGCAGCGCTTACCAGCGCAGCACCACCGAGCCCCAGGCGAGGCCGCCGCCGATCGCCTCGGTCACGACGAGGTCGCCGGTCTTGATCTGACCGCGCTGCTTGCCGACCGAGAGGGCGAGGGGAATCGATGCGGCCGAGGTGTTGCCGTGATCCTGCACGGTCAGCACGACGCGTTCCATCGGCACCTGCATCCGCTCGGCCGTGGCCGAGATGATGCGCAGGTTGGCCTGATGCGGCACGATCCAATCGACATCCTCGCCGCTCATCCCGATCTTGTCGAGCGCGGTATGGGCGGTTTCGGCAAGCTTCTGCACGGCATGCTTGAAGACCGCGTTGCCCTGCATCCGCAGATGGCCGGCGACGCCATTCGTGGAAACGCCGCCGTCGACATAGAGCAGCTCGCGATAGCGGCCGTCGGAATGCAGATCGGTCGACAGCACGCCGCGATCGCTGTTCGCGCCGCTGCCCTCGGCCGCCTCGAGCACCAGCGCGCCGGCGCCGTCGCCGAAGAGCACGCAGGTGCCCCGGTCGGTCCAGTCCATGATCCGCGAGAAGGTCTCGGCCCCGATCACCAGCACGCGTTCGGCCTGCCCCGAGACGATCAGCCCGTTCGCATTCGCCAGCGCATAGACGAAGCCCGCGCAGACCGCCTGCACGTCATAGGCAAAGCCATGCGTCGAGCCGAGCCCGGCCTGCACCATGGTGGCGACGGAGGGGAAGGTGAAATCGGGGGTCGAGGTGGCGACGACGATCGCATCGATGCGGTCGGCGGGGATGTCGGCATCCTCGAGCGCCGCCTGCGCGGCCTTGATCGCGAGCTGCGAGGTGGTCTCGCCCTCGGCGGCGAAGTGGCGCCGCTCGATGCCGGTGCGCGCCCGGATCCATTCGTCCGAGGTCTCGAGCGTCGTCTCGAACTCGCTGTTCTCGACGACGCGCGCCGGCAGGTAATGGCCGACGCCGCGGACGACGGATCTGATCTTCATAGTTCGTTCTCGCTGGATGCCTCTTCCGAGGGCGCATCCTGCCTTGCCGCTGACGCAGAGGCAACCCGTGCCGCGAGCCTTTCGACGAAACCGGAGCGGGCGAGGCGGGCGGCAAGCTCGATCGCGGCCGCGACACCGGTCGCGTCGGCCGAGCCGTGCGACTTCACCACGGTGCCGTTCAACCCGAGGAAAACGCCGCCATTGGCGCGTCGGGGGTCGATCTGCGCGCTCATCCGCTTCAGCGGACCCATGGCGAGCAGCGCGCCGAGCTTGGCCAGCGGTGTCGCGGTCAGCGCTCCGCGCAGCAGTTCGGCCGCAAGCTTCGCCGTGCCCTCGGCGGTTTTCAGCGCAACGTTGCCGGTGAAGCCGTCGGTCACGATCACGTCAACGCGGTCCGAGGGCAGGTCATTGCCCTCGACGAAGCCGACGAAATCGAAGGCACCGGCGTCCTGCGCTGCGCCGATCATCTCATGCGCGAGCTTGAGCTCGGCGTGGCCCTTGTGTTCCTCGGTGCCGACGTTGAGCAGCCCGACGCGCGGCCGGGCAAGGCCGAGCGCGTTGCGGGCATAGGAGGTGCCCATCAGCGCATAGGTCAGCAAATCGGGGGCCTCGGCCTTCACGTCGGCGCCCATGTCGAGCATGACGTTCCAGCCGGTCGGATTGCGCGAGGGCCAGAACGAGGCGATGGCGGGGCGGTTCACCCCGGGCAGCTTGCGCAGCCGCAGCATCGACACCGCCATCAGCGCGCCGGTGTTGCCGCAGGAAACGGCAACCGCCGCCTCGCGCTCGCGCACCGACTCGATCGCCGACCACATCGAGGTGTCCTTGCCGCGCCGCATCACCTGCGACGGCTTGTCGTGCATTGTCACCACGCCCTCGGCATGGTGCAGCACCGCGCAATCGGCAAGGCCGCGCGCGGCGATCAGCGGGGCAAGCTCCGCCTCGCGGCCGTGCAGGATGAAGCGCAGGGCCGGATTGGCCTGATGCGCGATCAAAACGCCGTCGAGCACCGCGACAGGGCCGCGGTCGCTGCCCATGGCATCGATGGAAATGACGATGGCGCCGGACTCGGCCGGCGCCTTGGCCGCGACTTCGCGGCCTTCCGTCTGCGCGGCATCGGTCCGGCCTTCGGCCCGCGTCTGCTCTTGTTCAGGCAGCATGGATCAGAGGCTCGGCCGACGCGCTTACGCGGCGTCGTCGTCCAGATCGACCTCGGCGGCCTGCGCGACGACTTCGCGGTCGTCATAGTGACCGCAGGCGCCGCAGACGTGGTGCGGACGCTTCAGTTCGCCGCAGTTCGGGCATTCAGCCGGATTGGCGGCAACAAGAGCGTCATGCGCACGGCGCATGTTACGACGGGAGCGCGTGACTCGGTTCTGCGGGACAGCCATGTCTAATCCTCGATTGTTCGCGGGCACAGGGCCCTGATTTCCTTGAGTATCGTCACTGGCGCCGGAGAGCGGACCGGGTGCGAACCCAGACTTCGAATGAGGCCGGGAACATACTGCGATTCCGCTCCGTTGCAAGCCCTTTCTTGCACTGCCGCGCCGTGCGGGCGCCGATGTGCAAAAGCCGGGCAGGCGGCGCGCAAACGGGCGCTCACTCGTCGCCCGTCTCGTCCTTCTTCGCCATCAGGTCGCGCAGATTGGCGAAGGGGCGGGTGTCCTCGTCGCGCATCGGCACGGCGCCCGGCTCGGTCACCACGGTCTCGTCGAGCTCGGCACCCGGCGCCCGCGGATAGAGCGGCAAGGCAAGTTCGAGCACCTCGAGCGCCACCGCGGCAAGGTCGACCACCGCGGGCAGCGGCTCGCTGGTGTCGTCCTCGGGCATCTCGACCTCGTCGCCCTCGGGTTCGGGCATCTCGGCGAGGTAGTGGCGCTGCACGCCTTCGCTCAGCTTGGTGGTGACCGGGGCGAGGGTGACGACGCAGGATTGCACCACCTCGGCCTCGAATTCGGCCTGAAGCGTCCAGTCCGTGCGCCCCTGCGGCGTCAGCGTTCCGTTCAGTCGCAAAGAGTTGAGCGCCTCGAGTCCGGCCCAGTCGGCGATTGCCGCGCGGGTCTCGGCATCGGGGCGCAGGTCGAAACGATTGGGCTTGCGGCTCGCCAGTTCGGCGGGGCGGAGCGGCGCGCTCCAGGGAAGGGGGGCATCGGTCATGGCAGCTCCTGGGTGTCTGGTCCGGCCGCCTCTGCATCGTGCTTGAGGGCCGGGCCGGGTTGTTGTAAGCGGGATAAAAGGCCGCAGGCCATGAGGCAAGAGGGGGTAACAGGTGAGCACCGGAACCGTGACGCGGCGCATTGCGCTGGCGATGGCCCTTGGCGCGAGCCTCTTGGCGGCTGGCTGTACGGCGATTTACCAGAATCACGGCTATGTCCCGTCCGACGAGGACCTGTCGCAGGTCCAGGTCGGCAAGAGTTCGCGCGATGACGTGGCCTCGGCCGTGGGGCGGCCCTCCGCCTCGGGCGTGCTCGAGGGCTCGGCGTGGTATTACGTCGGCTCGCGCTGGAAATACTACGGCGCCCGCGCGCCGCAGGAGATCGACCGCCAGGTCGTCGCGGTCAGCTTCGACAAGAACGGCACCGTCGCCAATGTCGAGCGCTTCGGCCTCGAACGCGGCGAGGTGGTGGTGCTGTCGCGGCGCGTGACGAAGTCGAACATCAAGGGCATCGGCGTCGTGCGGCAGCTTCTGGGCAGCCTCGGCCGGGTGTCGGCGACGCAACTCACGCAGTGAGTTTCCCTGGCCCGCGGCGGTTTTTCTTTCGCCGCGGCCCCGAGTCGCCTATGCTTCTCCCCGTTCGGGCCAACCCGGGGAGCCTCCATGTTTTCGCTCGCAAGGGGTCGTTACGCGGCGCGTTTCGCCGCGACCCCGTCCGACCTTCGGGCTGCGCAGGCGCTGCGCTGGCGCAGTTTCCTCGGCGCGCGTGGCGCGGCCGGCGCGGGCTCCGTCCCTCTCGATGCCGATGCGTTTGATGCCGTCTGCCAGCACGTTCTGGTCGAGGAGCTCGTCACGGGACGGCTCGTGTGCTGCTTCCGGCTGCTGCCTTTGAGGGACGGCAGCGAGATCGGCCGCAGCTATTCCGCGCAATATTACGAGCTTTCCGCGCTGCAGGGATTCGCCGGGCCGATGGTCGAGATGGGGCGCTTCTGCATGGAGCCCGGGGTGCACGATCCCGACATCCTGCGCGTCGCCTGGGGCGCGATGACGCGCTTCGTCGATGCCGGGAAGGTCGAGATGCTGTTCGGCTGTTCCTCCTTCACCGGCACCGACTGGGAATATTTCGCCGATGCCTTCGCCGTGCTGGCCGAGCGCCATCTGGCGCCGCGGCGCTGGTGGCCGCGGGTGAAGGCGCCGAAGGTGGTGCGCTATGCCCGGGCGCTGATCGGCCGGCCGGGGAACCCGAAACAGGCGATGCTGCGGATGCCGCCGCTGTTGCGCAGCTATCTGACGATGGGCGGCTGGGTCAGCGACCATGCCGTGGTCGACGAGGATCTGGGCACGCTCCATGTCTTCACCGGGCTCGAGATCGGCGCGATTCCGCCGGCCCGGGCGCGGGCGCTGCGGATGGTGGCGGGGTAGGGGGCTTGCCCCCTCTTCGGCTGCGCCGAATTCACCCCCGGGATATTTGGGGCAATTGGAAGCGGGACGCAGGGCGCTTTGCCTGGGGCGATTCTCTGCGCGGTTCGGCGCAGGATCTCGCGCTGTGGAACGCTTTGGGGGCGCGGTTTTCGGGGGGTGGAAGAATATCCTGAAAACCCGACAAATTTTAGCGTGATTGTTTGCTTGAACCCGGCGCGCGGATCTGGCGTAACACCCGGGACGGGGCGCATCGGGTGTCCCGGGCCCCGGCGCGGGGTTGTATCTGCCGGCCGCTTCCCCTTTATGGGCGGTCAAATCGAGTCCACAGCCATATCGGACACAGGGATGCAACGGGATATCACCAGCGGCGCGGCCATCACCTTCGACGGGGTCGGCAAGAGCTATCCGAAGGCAGGTGGCGGCAGCGTCACGGCGCTCGAGGGGATCACCTTCGAGGTGCCGGCCGGCTCGATCACCGGCATCATCGGGCGGTCCGGTGCGGGCAAGTCGACACTGCTGCGGATGGTCAACGGGCTCGAGCAGCCGACGGCGGGCACGATCACCGTGGCCGGGCGCGACGTCGGCCGGGCCCGCGGCGCGGCGCTGCGCGAGATCCGGCGCGAGGTCGGGATGATCTTCCAGCACTTCAACCTGCTCTCGTCGCGCACGGTCGAGGACAACGTGGCGCTGCCGATGGAGATTGCCGGCATTCCCGCGGCGAAGATCCGCCCGCGGGTGCGCGATCTGATCGCACGTGTCGGGCTTGAACAGCTGGCCGGGCGCTATCCGGCCGAGCTTTCGGGCGGGCAGAAACAGCGCGTCGGCATCGCCCGCGCGCTCGCCACCGATCCGAAGGTTCTGCTGTCGGACGAGGCGACCTCGGCGCTTGATCCCGAGACGACGCAGACGGTGTTGCGGCTTCTGGCCGACATCAACCGCGACCTCGGGCTGACGATTCTTCTGATCACCCACGAGATGGCGGTGGTGCGCGACATCGCGAGCCATGTCGCGGTGATCGAGGGCGGGCGGATCGTCGAGCAGGGGCTCACCTATGACGTCTTCACCGCGCCGCAGCACCCGACGACGCGCAGCTTCCTGGCCGGTGTCACCGGCGTCACCCTGCCGCGCTTCATCGCCGACCGGCTGCAGACCGACCGCCCCGAAGGACCGGCGCGCGAGGTGATCCGCATCACCTTCCTCGGCGACAATGCGACCGACCCGCTGCTGGCGCGGATGAGCGCGACGCTGGGGCTCGATGTCAACATCCTCGCCGGCGCCATCGAGGAGATCGGGCCGCGCCCCTTCGGCAATCTGCTGGTCTCGATCGACGCGGCCCGGGCGGCCGAGGCGCGGGCCTATCTCGAAAGCCATCAGCAGCGCACGGAGGTTCTGGGCTATGTCCTCTAATCTGATCAACCTGCTGATCTCGGCCACCTGGCAGACGCTCTACATGGTCTTCCTGTCGACGCTGATCGGTGCGGCCATCGGCCTGCCGATCGGCGTGTTCCTCGCCTGTTCGCGGCGCGGCGAGCTGTTGTCGGCGCCGGCGGTGAACAAGGTGCTGGGCATCGTCGTCAACGCGACCCGCTCGATCCCCTTCATCATCCTTGTCGTGGCGATCATCCCCTTCACCCGGCTGATCGCCGGCACCTCGATCGGCACCACCGCCGCGATCGTGCCGCTGACCATCGCCGCCGTGCCCTTCATCGCCCGGCTGATCGAGAACGCGATCCGCGAGGTCGATGCGGGGCTGATCGAGGCCGCCCGCGCCATGGGCGCGACGCCCCTGCAGATCATCCGCAAGGTGCTGATCCCCGAGGCGCTGCCGGGCATCACGCTCGGCCTCACCCTCGCCGTCGTCAGCCTGATCGGCTATTCGGCGATGGTCGGTGCGGTCGGCGGCGAGGGGCTGGGCGACCTTGGCATCCGCTATGGCTATCAGCGCTTCATGCCCGACGTGATGGCGGTGGTGGTGGTCATCCTGATCGTTCTCGTCCAGCTCGTGCAGACCATCGGCGAATGGATCGCACGTCGGGTGGACAAACGCGCGCCCGGCAACCGCGGCGCATAATTTTTCAAGCTCAGAGGGAAAATTCCGATGAAAAAGCTGATGACGCTGATCTCCGTGCTCGCGCTCACGGCCGGGACCGCGATGGCCGAGGACATCAAGGTCGGGGTCTCGCCGGGCGAGCATGCCGAGATCATGGAAGAGGTGGCGAAGGTCGCCAAGCCGATGGGCCTTGATATCAAGGTGATCGAGTTCTCGGATTACGTGGTGCCGAACCAGGCGCTCGCCGATGGCGACATCGAGGCGAACTCGTTCCAGCACAAGCCCTACCTCGACAACCAGATCAAGGACCGCGGCTTCAAGCTGGTGCCGGTGGGGACCACGATCACCACGCCGATGGGGCTCTATTCGAACAAGGTGAAGTCGCCTGCCGACCTGAAGGACGGCGATACCGTCGGCATCCCGAACGACCCGACGAACGGCGGCCGTGCGCTTCTGGTGCTGCAGGACTTCGGCCTGATCAAGCTCGCCGACGGCACCGGCCTGACCCCGACCGTGCTCGACGTGACCGAGAATCCGAAGAACCTGAAGTTCCAGGAACTCGACGCCGCGCAGCTGCCGCGTTCGCTTGCCGATCTCGACGCAGCGATGATCAACACCAACTATGCCATCGCCGCCGGTCTGAACCCGAAGACCGACACGATCGCGATGGAAAAGGCCGACAACCCCTATGTGAACATCATCGTGGTGCGCGAAGGCGACGAGACCGCGCCCTGGGTGAAGACGCTGGTCTCGGCCTATCACTCGGACGAGGTGAAGAAATTCATCGAGGACAAGTATCACGGCACGGTGCTGACCTCCTGGTGAGCCGTTCCGGGATCCAATCGGCGGGCGCCTTTCGGGCGCCCGTTTGCATGTGCGGCCCCTGCACGCCCCCGTTGACCTTTCGCCGCCGCCCGGCTAGCGGAGAGCCATGGCACGCGCACCCCTTCTCCAGCTTTCCGGCATCTCCCTCACCTTCGGCGGCGACCCCGTCTTCGAGGGGCTCGATCTCACCGTTCAGGAGGGCGACCGCATCGCGCTCGTGGGCCGCAACGGCTCGGGCAAGTCGACGCTGATGAAGGTGATGGCGGGGCTGGTCGAGCCCGACCAGGGCTCGCGCGTGGTGCCGAGCGGCACGCGCGTGGGCTACATGGAGCAGGAGCCTGACCTGTCGGGCTTTGCGACGCTTGGCGATTTCGCCGGATCGGGCCTCTCCGAGGCCGAACACTACCGCGTCGAGATGGTGGCCGAGGGGCTGAAGTTCCGTCCCGAGACCCCGGTCGCAACCGCCTCGGGCGGCGAGCGGCGGCGCGCGGCGCTGGCCAAGCTTCTCGCCGAGGCGCCGGAACTCATGCTGCTCGACGAACCCACCAACCACCTCGACATCGAGGCGATCGGCTGGCTCGAGAACGAGCTGAAGACCACCCGCACCGCCTTCGTGCTGATCTCGCACGACCGCGCCTTCCTGCGCAACCTGACGCGGGCCACGCTCTGGCTCGATCGCGGCGCGCTGCGCCGGCAGGAGCGCGGCTTCGAGGCCTTCGAGGACTGGCGCGAACAGATCTGGACCGAGGAGGACGAGGCCCGCCACAAGCTCGACCGCAAGATCAAGGCCGAGGCGAAATGGGCGGTCGAGGGGATCTCGGCACGGCGCAAGCGCAACATGGGCCGGGTGCGGGCGCTCCAGGCGCTGCGCGCCGAACGCGCGGGCCAGATCCGCCGCCAGGGCACCGCGGCGATGGAACTTGAAAGCTCGGGCACCTCGGGCAAGCGGGTGATCGAGGCGAAGGGCCTGTGCAAATCCTTCGGCGACAAGGTGATCGTGAAGAATTTCGACCTGCGCGTGCTGCGCGGTGACCGTGTCGCCTTCGTCGGCCCGAACGGCGTGGGCAAGACCACGCTGCTGAAGATGCTGACCGGCGAGATCGCGCCCGACGCGGGCACGGTGACGCTCGGCACCAATCTCGAGATCGCGGTCTTCGATCAGGCGCGTGCCACGCTCGACCTCGACCAGACGCTCTGGGACGGGATGGTGAACGATCCCGACATGCGGGTCTCGGGGCAGTCCGACCAGGTGATGGTGCGCGGCCGGCCGAAGCATGTGGTGGCCTATCTCAAGGACTTCCTCTTCGACGAGAGCCAGGCGCGCGCGCCGATCGGCTCGCTCTCGGGCGGCGAACGGGCACGGCTGCTGCTCGCGCGGATCATGGCGAAGCCCTCGAACCTGCTGATCCTCGACGAGCCGACGAACGATCTCGACGTCGAGACGCTGGATCTGCTGCAGGACATCCTTGGCGAGTATGACGGCACCGTGCTGCTGGTCAGCCACGACCGCGACTTCATCGACCGTGTCGCGACGACGACGATCACGATGGAGGGCGACGGCCGCGCCACGGTCTATGCCGGCGGCTGGAGCGACTATCAGGCGCAAAAGGCGCTGAGCGCCCCGGCGGCGCCGGCCGTCGTCGGCGCCCCTGCCGCGAAGAAGGCCGAGTCCGCCGCCGCCCCGAAGGCCGCGCCGAAGAAGCCGGGCCTCAGCTTCACCGAGAAACACCGGCTCGAGGAGCTGCCCGGTGTCATCGACAAGCTCGAGCGCGAGATCGGCAAGCTCTCCGAACTCCTCTCCGACCCCGAGCTTTTCACCCGCGAGCCGGTGAAGTTCAAAAAGGCCACCGAGATGCTGGGCGAGCGTCAGGCGGCGCTGAGCGCGGCCGAGGAGGAATGGCTGACGCTCGAGGAAAAGGCGCAGGGCTGAGCCCGGCCCGCGGTGACGCTGCGTCACGGCGCGGCCGCCTTTACCCCTTCATCTTGCCGGAAATACCTTGCGGGGGTCCGGGGGTGCAAAACCCCCGGCCGCGCCACCAGAGGCCCGCAGGAGACCAGATGACCACATCGCCGCAAGGCCCGCTTGCCGGGCTCCGCATCGTCGAGATTTCGGGCCTCGGCCCCACGCCCTTCACCGTGCAGCTTTTTGCCGACATGGGGGCCGAGGTGATCCGCATCGCGCGGCCGAACTCGGGCGGCGCGGCGAACCACGTGCTCGGCATCGCGAATGACCCGATCGAGCGCGGCCGCGACGTGCTGGAGCTCGATCTCAAGGCGCCCGCAGACCTCGCCATCGCGCGGCGGCTGATCGCGCAGGCCGACGCGCTGGTCGAGGGGATGCGCCCCGGGGTGATGGAACGCCTCGGCCTCGGCCCCGCTGATTTCCCCGAGAACCCGCGCCTCGTCTATGGCCGGATGACCGGCTGGGGGCAGAGCGGCCCGCTCGCCCAGACCGCGGGGCACGACATCAACTTCGTCGCGCTCTCGGGGGCGCTCGGTGCGATCGGCACGCCCGAGACGCCGACGATCCCGCTCAACCTGGTGGGCGATTTCGGCGGCGGCTCGATGTGGCTGGCCTTCGGCATGATGGCGGCGCTGTGGCATGCGAAGGCGACGGGGCAGGGGCAGGTGGTGGATGCCGCGATCACCGACGGCATCGCCGGGCTTCTGGGGATGATGCACGGGCTCAGGGCCAGCGGGCTCTGGTCCGATCGGCGCGGCGAGAACCTGCTCGACGGCGGCGTGCCCTATTACGGGGTCTATCCCTGCAAGGCGGGCGGCCATTTCGCCATCGGCCCGATCGAGGAGAAATTCTGGGCCGAGTTTCAGCGCCTGATGGGCTTTGCCCCGGGCGAGCTGCCCGACCGCGCCGACCGCGCCCTCTGGCCCGAGCTGCGCGCGCGCATCGGCGCGCGGTTCATGGAAAAGACCCGCGCCGAATGGGAGGCGATCTTCGAGGGCACCGACGCCTGCGCGACGCCGGTTCTGACGGTGTCGGAGGCGGTGACCCACCCGCACAACGTCGCCCGCGGCGCCTATCTGCGCCATGAGGACATCGTGCAGCCCGCGCCCGCGCCGAAGCTGAGCCGCACCCCGGGCGCGATCGGGGCGGGCTCGACGCTGGCCCGGATCGGGCGCGAGGAGGCGCTCGCCCGCTGGCAGGCCTGAGGCGGGCCGCGCAAGAGCCTTGACTTGCGCCCCCCGATCTCCGATAAGCCGCCAACCCGGCAGAGGACTCCCTCTTGCGGGGGGAATCATATGCAACAACGCCCCGGGAGGGGCGCGCTGCCCGAGGCGGGCCCGCAAGGGCCGTGAAACTCCGCAAGGGGCCACAGGGCGCGGCTTGGAAAAGGAAGAACGCATGTTTGCGGTCCTCAAGACTGGCGGCAAGCAATACAAGGTCCAGGCGGGCGACGTGCTCCGCGTGGAACTGATCGCTGCCGTTGCTGGCGACAAGGTCCAGTTCAACGAGATTCTGATGGTTGGCGGCGACACCCTGACCGTTGGCGCCCCGCTCGTCGAAGGCGCTGCGGTCGTCGCGGAAGTCATCGACACCATCAAGGCCGACAAGGTCATCACCTATCACAAGCGCCGCCGCAAGCATTCGTCGCAGCGTACCCGTGGCCACCGTCAGAAGCTGACGCTGGTGCGCGTGACCGAGGTTCTCGCCTCGGGCGCCGCTGCCTCGGGCGTGAAGGAAGCCGTCGGCACCGCTGCTGCGCGCGTCGCCGCGCACGAAGCGAAGTAAGAGGAGACTGACAGATGGCTCACAAGAAAGCAGGCGGTTCGTCCCGCAACGGCCGCGACTCTGCCGGTCGTCGTCTTGGCGTCAAGCTCTACGGCGGTCAGGCCGCGGTTTCGGGCAACATCATCGTGCGTCAGCGCGGCACCACCTGGTGGCCGGGCGAAGGCGTGATGATGGGCAAGGACCACACCATTTTCGCCGTCACCGAGGGCAAGGTCACCTTCAAGAAAGGCCTCAAGGGCCGCACCTTCATCTCGGTTCTCCCGGTTGCGGAGGCGGCCGAGTAAGCCGAACCGCACTCCGGACAGGAACAGGGGGATCGGCTGCAAGGCCGGTCCCCTTTGTCTTTGCTGCGATGCGGCATTGTGATCTCGAAGAATTCATCGAATTTTCAAACGGGTAGGGTTCAAATTGTCATCGTCCCGCCCCATTTCAGGACCAAAGTGAACAGGCCCGCGTTTCGAGGAGGAGCGCAGATGTTTCAGGAAACCCTCACCGCTCAACCCGTGATCGAGGCCGGCCGCTTCGTGCTGCGCCCGCTGCGCCGCTCGGACGCCGGGCTGATCTCGATGTACACGGCCGACCGCCGCGTCGCCGAGGGCACCCGCGCCATCCCGCATCCGCTGCCGCCCGGGGCCGCCGAGAACTTCGTCGCCCGCGCCATGGCCGAGAAGCGGTCGGAAGATGTCTGGGCGATGGACGGATCGGCGAACGGTCTGGCCGAGGTGCTGGGCATCGTCTCGCTCACCCGCGTCGAGCCCGACCAGTCCGAGGTCGGCTTCTGGGTCGGGCCGGGGTTCTGGAACACCGGTTTCGCCTCCGAGGCGGTGGCCGCACTCGTCGCCGCGAACCCGCACAATTCGCGCACCCTCTTCGCCGAGGTGTTCCAGGATAACCCGGGTTCGGCCCGTGTCCTGACGAACTCGGGCTTCGAATATCTGGGCGATGCCGAGAGCTGGTCTGTGGCGCGCGGCGGCCGGGTGCCGACCTGGACCTACCTGCGCAAGATGGGCTGAGGGCAGACGGGAGGGCGCCGCCCTCCCGGACCCTCCCGAGGTATTTATGGCAAGATGAAGGGTGGGTCTCTTTCATCTTGCCATAAATACCTCGGGGGTGTGGGGGCGGCGCCCCCACGCGTGGCTTGAAGAATGCGGCGTGCCGGCGTAAACGGACGCCTTGCAAACAGGGACGACCGCCGATGAAATTCCTCGACCTCGCCAAAGTCTACATCCGCTCCGGCGCCGGTGGCGGCGGCTCCGTCAGCTTCCGCCGGGAGAAGTTCATCGAGTTCGGTGGACCTGACGGCGGTGACGGCGGCAAGGGCGGCTCGGTCTGGGCCGAGGCGGTCGAGGGGCTGAACACGCTCATCGACTTCCGCTATCAGCAGCATTTCTTCGCGCAGAACGGCCAGCACGGCATGGGCAGCCAGCGCACCGGCGCGGATGGTGACGACATCGTCCTGAAAGTGCCGGTCGGCACCGAGATCATCGACGAAGACGAGGAAACCGTCCTTGCCGATCTGACCGAGCCCGGCAGCCGGGTGCTGCTGGCGAAGGGCGGCAACGGCGGCTGGGGCAACCTGCGTTTCAAGAGCTCGACGAACCGGGCGCCGTCGCGGGCGAACCCGGGCCAGGAAGGGGTCGAGCGCACGCTCTGGCTGCGGCTGAAGCTGATCGCCGACGCCGGGCTGCTGGGCCTGCCGAATGCCGGCAAGTCGACCTTCCTTGCCGCGGTCTCGAACGCGCGGCCGAAGATTGCCGATTACCCCTTCACCACGCTGGTGCCGAACCTTGGCGTTGTCGGCATCGACGGCAAGGAATTCGTCATCGCCGACATCCCCGGGCTGATCGAGGGCGCCTCCGAGGGGCGGGGGCTGGGCGACCAGTTCCTCGGCCACGTCGAGCGCTGCTCGGTGCTCCTGCATCTGGTCGATGGCACCTCCTCGACCCTGACCAAGGATTACCGCACCATCATCGGCGAGCTCGAGGCCTATTCGCCGGACCTCGCCGAGAAGCCGCGGGTGACGGTGCTGAACAAGATCGACGCGCTTGATCCGAAGACGCTGTCGAACCGCAAGCGGGCGCTCGAGAAGGCGTCGGGCGGGCCGGTTCTGCTGATGTCGGGGGTCTCGAAGCAGGGCGTGAACGAGGTTCTGCGCAAGCTTTGGGCCGAGATCTCGGAGGATCGGGCCGGTGAGGAAGAGGTGACGCCGTGGCGTCCCTGAAGCCGGATGTGCGGACCGCGTCGCGGCTGGTGATCAAGATCGGCTCGGCGCTGCTGGTGGGGGAGGGCGGTCTCAAGACCGACTGGCTTGTCGCTCTGGCCGAGGACGTGGCGGCCGCGCGGGAGCGGGGCACCGATGTGGTGCTCGTCTCCTCGGGCTCGATCGCACTTGGGCGGCGGGTGCTTGGCCTGCCCGCGGGGGCGCTGGCGCTCGAGCAGAGCCAGGCCGCGGCAGCGGTGGGGCAGATCCGCCTTGCCCGCGCCTATGAGCAGGTTCTGGCCCCGCATGGGGTGACCACGGCGCAGGTCCTGGTGACGCTGGAGGATACCGATGACCGGCGCCGCTATCTGAACAGCCGCGCCACGATGGAGACGCTGCTGTCGCTGGGCGTCGTGCCGATCGTGAACGAGAACGACACGGTGGCCACCGACGAGATCCGCTTTGGCGACAACGACCGGCTGGCGGCGCAGATCGCCGTCACCGTGGGCGCCGATCAGCTGATCCTGCTGTCGGATGTCGACGGCTTCTATACCGCGAACCCGAAGGAAGACCCGAGCGCCGAGCGCTTCGAGATCGTCGAGCATATCTCGCCCGAGATCGAGGCGATGGCGGGTGACCCGATCTCGGGGCTGTCGAAGGGCGGCATGAAGACGAAGCTTCTGGCGGCCAAGACCGCGGTGGCCGGCGGCTGTGCCATGGCGATCATGGAAGGCTCGGTCGCGCGGCCGCTCTCGGCGCTGGCCCTGGGCGCGAACAGCACCTGGTTCCTGCCCGAGGGCGACCCGCAGGTGGCACGCAAGCGCTGGATCGCGGCGATGAAGCCGCGCGGCGAGATCTTCGTCGATGCGGGCGCGGTCGAGGCGCTGATGTCGGGGAAGTCGCTGCTGCCGGCGGGCGTCACCAAGGTCGTCGGTCAGTTCGGCCGGGGCGAACCGGTGGCCGTTGCCGGCCCCGACCGGGCGATCCTGGCGAAGGGCCTTGTGCGCTACACCGCCGAGGAGGCGCACAAGATCGCCGGTCACCGCTCGCGCGAGATCGAGGAGATTCTCGGCTATCCGGGGCGGGCGGCGCTGATTCACCGTGACGACATGGTGGTGGGCTGAGCCGGCCCTGCCGGCCGCGAGGGGCGATGACGTGCCCCTCTCCCGAGCGTGATTTGCAGCGCCCGCCCCGGTGGCGGGCGTTTCGCTGTCAGGGCCTTGGCGCGGCACGAAATCCGGCCCGCGGCGCGGCCGAGGAACGCCGCGCAACACA
The DNA here is from genome assembly GCF_003664585.1 of Paenirhodobacter hankyongi. Classification (GTDB taxonomy): domain Bacteria; phylum Pseudomonadota; class Alphaproteobacteria; order Rhodobacterales; family Rhodobacteraceae; genus Rhodobacter; species Rhodobacter hankyongi. The sequence goes on along the minus strand of NZ_RCHI01000003.1, from coordinate 228,130 downwards.
CCGAAATCACGTGGAATTCATTGCTTTCACCAGGGCCGATCACGGTCGATCAAATGGCGAGGCCCCCCCTGCCGGCACGGCCGGAGGACGGCTAATCTGTTCGCCGAAGCCTGGGTCTGTCGGGTGGCGCCGTGCCATTGACGCGACCGGCCATGAAGGTTTCGTCCCACCGGCCCGCAGCAAAAGGGGCCGGCTTCACGGAGCAGATCATGCGTTCCATCCTTCTTCCCGTCGTCACCGTTCTTGCGCTCGGCTCGGCCTCGCTTGCCATGGCCGCGGGCGCGACCACGACCGACGGCACGATCAAGACGATCGACAAGAAAGCGCATTCCGTCACGCTGTCGGATGGCAGCACCTACATGATGCCGAAGACGGTCAAGCTGAAGGAGTTCAAGGTCGGCGAGAAGGTCGCCGTCACCTGGGAACAGAAGGGCAAGGTGAACGAGGCCACGGCGCTCGTCGCCGTCAAGGGCTGAGGCCCTGTGTCGGGGCGGAGACCGCGCGGCCTCCGCCCCCTTTGCTCACTTGGCGATGCGGTCGAGCACGCGGGCCCAGCTGCGGATGCCCTTGTGGAACGACTTCACGTCGTATTTCTCGTTCGGCGAATGGATCGCGTCATCGTCATTGGCATAGCCGATCAGCATCGCGTCCATGCCGAGGATCGACTTGAAGTAATAGGCGATCGGGATCGAGCCGCCCATGCCGACGATCACCGCCTCGCGGTTCCACTCGTCCGACAGCGCCTGACGCGCCGCCTCGAACTCGGGGCGGGCGGTGTTCATCACCGCGGCCGGCGCACCGTCGAGATCGCTGTCCCAGGTGACGCGCGCGTCGACGGGCAGATGCGCCTCGACATGGCGGCGCACCGCGGCGCGGACCTTCGCCGGGTCCATGTCGCCCACCAGCCGGCAGGTGATCTTGCAATGCGCCTCGGCCGGGATCACGGTTTTCGAGCCCGCGCCCTGATAGCCGCCCCAAAGGCCGTTGATCTCGAGCGTCGGACGCGCCCATTGCTGTTCGAGCGTCGAATAGCCCTTCTCGCCATGGGCGACGGTCATGCCGGCATGGGCGAGATACTCGGCCTCGTCGAAGCCGCAGTTTTCCCACTGCCGTTTCAGCTCTTCGGGGACCTCGTGCACGCCCTCGTAGAAGCCCTCGACCGCGACGCGGCCGTCCTCGTCATGGAAGCTCGCGATCAGTTTCGAGATCTCGCGCAGCGGGTTCAGCGCCGGGCCGCCGTAATGGCCCGAATGCAGGTCGATGCGCGGGCCGTGCAGGGTGAATTCTTCCTTCAGCATGCCGCGCAGCTGGCCGGCGATCGAGGGCACGCCGGGCGAGACCATCGAGGTGTCGCAAATGAGCGCAAGGTCGCAGCTCAGCTCGTCCTTGTTCGCCTGCAGGAAGGGGATGAGCGAGGGCGAACCCGATTCCTCTTCGCCCTCGAAGAAGATCGTCAGGTTGCCGGGCAGGGTGCCGTTCACGTCCTTGTAAGCGCGGCAGGCCTCGAGGAAGGTCATCAGCTGCCCCTTGTCGTCGGAGGAGCCACGGCCGCGGATCACCGGGCCGTTCGCGGTTTCCTCGATCGCCGGGTCGAAGGGCTCGCGCGTCCACAGGTTCAGCGGGTCGACCGGCTGCACGTCATAATGGCCGTAGAACAGCAGGTGCGGGCCCGGGCCCTCGTGCCGCGCCACCACCATCGGGTGGCCGGGGGTGGGCCGGATCTCGGCCTTGAAACCGAGCGAAGTCAATTCCTTGACCAGCCAGTCGGCGGCGCGGGCGCAATCGCCCTTCCACGCCGGATCGGTCGAGATCGAGGGGATGCGCAGAAGCTCCATCAGGCGGTCGATCGCCTGGGGCAGCTCTGCGTCGATGCGGGTGAGAACGGCGTCAATGGTCATGCGTGCCTCCTGTATCGGCGCACCCTAGCACCGGGGGCGGCACTGTCCAGTGCGCCCGGGCAGAGGCCGGGGGCTCTCCACCTTTGGTCGGGCTTGGCCGGGCGGGACAAGAGGCGCGACAATTTTTCGCTCCCATCCGGGCTGTTTGACCTCTATCAATGCGCCCACGCGATACAGGCCGCTAAGGCAAACCCAGCGAACCAGGCAAGGGAAACGGAAATGGACTACGATCTCGCGCTCGATCAGGCGATCCAGAAGCTGCACGACGAGGGCCGCTACCGGGTCTTCATCGATATCGAGCGTGAAAAAGGCGCCTTCCCGAAGGCGGTGTGGACGCGCCCCGACGGCTCGAAGAAAGAGATCACCATCTGGTGTGGCAACGATTATCTCGGCATGGGTCAGCATCCGGTGGTGCTTGCGGCGATGCACGAGGCGCTCGATGCCACCGGCGCGGGCTCGGGCGGCACGCGCAACATCTCGGGCACCACGGTCTATCACAAGCGCCTCGAGGCCGAGCTTGCGGACCTGCACGGCAAGGAAGCCGCGCTGGTGTTCTCGAGCGCCTATATCGCCAATGACGCGACGCTCTCGACGCTGCGCGTGCTGTTCCCCGGCCTCATCATCTATTCGGACGCGCTCAACCACGCCTCGATGATCGAGGGGATCAAGCGCAACGCCGGCCCGAAGCGGATCTTCCGCCACAATGACGTCGCCCATCTGCGCGAGTTGCTGGCGGCCGACGATCCGGCGGCGCCGAAGCTCATCGCCTTTGAATCGGTCTATTCGATGGACGGCGATTTCGGCAAGATCACCGAGATCTGCGACCTTGCCAAGGAATTCAACGCGCTGACCTATCTCGACGAGGTGCACGCGGTCGGCATGTATGGCCCGCGCGGCGCCGGCATCGCCGAGAAACTGGGCGAGATGGGCCGCATCGACATCTTCAACGGCACGCTCGGCAAGGCTTTCGGTGTCTTCGGTGGCTATGTCGCGGGCACGGCGAAGATGATGGACGCACTGCGCTCCTATGCGCCGGGCTTCATCTTCACCACCTCGCTGCCACCGGTGATCGCCGCGGGGGCCGCCGCCTCGATCGCCTTCCTCAAGACCGCGGCCGGGCAGGAGCTGCGCGACAAGCAGCAGCTGCACGCGAAGATCCTGAAGATGCGGCTGAAGGCGCTTGGCATGCCGATCATCGACCATGGCAGCCACATCGTGCCGGTGGTGATCGGCGATCCCAAGCACACCAAGGCGCTCTCGGACATGCTGCTCGAGGAATTCGGCGTCTACGTGCAGCCGATCAACTTCCCGACCGTGCCGCGCGGCACCGAGCGGCTGCGCTTCACGCCCTCGCCGGTGCACGATCTGAAGCAGATCGACCACCTTGTGCGCGGCATGGACACGCTGTGGTCGCGCTGTGCGCTGAATCGCGCTGAGGCGAGTGCCTGAGGCGTTTTCTGCGGGTGCACAGCTCTCCGCCTTGTGATAGGAAATGCCCATGAATCGCGGGCGGGGATCGCGATTCGAGAAACTCAGGAACTTGAAGGCAGGATCGGGCACATGATCGGGCGGAGGATTGCTCCTTCGACGCAGGAAGAGGACAAGCCGAAAGGCTTCGACGACTTCGAACTGCGGCTTGGCGACGTGATGCGGGGCGAGCGCGCGACGCTCGCCAAGTCGCTTCTTGATGTGCAGCGCGAGCTGCGCATCAAGGCGGCCTATATCGCGGCGATCGAAAGCGGCGATGTCGCGGCCTTCGAGACGCCCTCCTTCATCGCGGGCTATGTGCGCTCCTATGCGCGCTATCTGGGCCTTGACCCGGACTGGGCCTTCCGCCGCTTCTGCGCCGAGGCGGGGTTCCAGCCGACGCATGGCATGGCCGCCGCCGCCTCCGGCCCGAAACCGCAGCGCCGCCCGGCCGATGTGGCCGAGGCGCTCGCCAATCCCAACGCCACCTTCGTGCCGAAGACCGAGGCATTCTGGAGCAAGATCGAACCGCGGGCCGTGGGCTCGGTGCTGGTTCTGGCGCTGGTCGCCGGCGGCATCGGCTATGGCGGCTGGACCGTGCTGCAGGAAGTGCAGCGCGTGCACCTCGCTCCGGTCGACCAGACCCCCGGCGTGGTCGCCGAAATCGACCCGCTGCAATCGGTGACGCCGGTGCAGACCGCCGACAACGACATGCCGCCCTCCGCCCCGTCGCCCGAGGCGCTCGACCGGATCTATCGGCCGCAGACGCTCGACGTGCCGGTGCTGATCGCGCGTGACGGCCCGATTGCCGCGATCGACCCGAATCAGGTCGGCGTGCTGCCGGGCACCGGCATCGTCTCGTCGCAGACTGCCGTGGCCCAGGCCCAGCCGGGCGAGCCCGCTCAGGGCGTGCAGATGGCCGCCGCGGCCCCGGTGCAGTCCGGCCCCAATGGCGCCGTGGTGCGCACGCTCGGCGCCGATGTGCCGGCGGTCGAGGTGCTGGCGGTGCGCCCCTCCTGGGTGCGGATCTCGGCGGCCGACGGCTCGGTCCTGTTCGAGAAGGTGATGGACGCCGGCGAGCGCTACACCGTGCCGAAGCTGGAAGAGGCGCCGGTGATGCGCACGGGCGAGTCGGGTGCGATCTATTTCGCAGTGAACGGCATCGCGCATGGCCCCGTCGGCAAGCGCGGCGAGGTGACGAAGAACATCGTGCTTTCGCCCGAGGCGCTTGATCAGAAATACGCCGTGGCCGACATCAAGGCCGATGGCGATCTGGCGAAGATGACCGCGATGGCCGATGCCAGCGCCCTGGTGCCTGCCGCGGCCGATCAGGCCGGCGAGTAAGCGCCGCGCACATCGGCTCCCCCTTCGGCCGTTGCCCTCGGGCAGCGGCCGCTCTATGTCTGGGGCAGCAATCGGAGGTCCGACATGTCGCTCAATCCCATCCGTCCCTGGCGCAACATCGAACGCCGCACCTCGCGGCAGATCATGGTGGGCAAGGTCCCGGTGGGGGGCGATGCGCCGATCTCGGTGCAGACGATGACCAACACCGACACCTCGGATGTGAAGGCGACGCTCGATCAGGTGCTGCGCGCGGCCGAGGTCGGCGCCGACATCGTCCGCGTCTCGACCCCGGACGAGGCCTCGACCCGGGCGCTGAAGGAGATCTGCCGCGAAAGCCCGGTGCCGATCGTCGCCGACATCCATTTCCACTATCGCCGCGCGATCGAGGCCGCCGAGGCCGGCGCCGCCTGCCTGCGCATCAACCCCGGCAACATCGGTGACGAGCGCCGGGTCAAGGAAGTGATCCGCGCCGCCAAGGACCATGGCTGCTCGATCCGGATCGGGGTGAATGCCGGCTCGCTCGAGAAGCATCTGCTCGAGAAATACGGCGAGCCGTGCCCCGACGCGATGGTCGAAAGCGCGCTCGAACATATCCGCATCCTCGAGGACAACGACTTCCGCGACTACAAGGTCTCGGTGAAGGCCTCGGACGTGTTCCTTGCCGCCGCCGCCTATCAGGGCCTCGCCGAGGCGACCGACGCGCCCATTCACCTTGGCATCACCGAGGCGGGCGGGATGATCGCCGGCACGGTGAAATCGGCGATCGGGCTTGGCAACCTCTTGTGGATGGGCATCGGCGACACGATCCGCGTCAGCCTGTCCGCCGATCCGGTCGAGGAGGTGAAGGTCGGCTTCGAGATCCTGAAGTCGCTCGGCCTGCGCACCCGCGGCGTGCAGATCATCTCCTGCCCGAGCTGCGCGCGGCAGGGCTTCGACGTGATCAAGACGGTCGAGATCCTCGAAAAGCGGCTTGATCACATCAAGACGCCGATGAGCCTCAGCATCATCGGCTGCGTGGTGAACGGGCCCGGCGAGGCGCTGATGACCGATATCGGCTTCACCGGCGGCGGCGCGGGGGCGGGCATGGTCTACATGGCCGGCAAGCAGAGCCACAAGCTGTCGAACGAGCAGATGGTCGACGAGATCGTGCGCCTCGTCGAGGAGCGCGCGGCGCGGCTCGAGGCCGAGGCACAGGCGGCCGAAGCTGCGGCCCAGTGAAGGGGCAGGTGACGGCAAATCCCCGCCGGTTCCTGTGAAGCACCTGAAATCATTGTGACGGCCGTCTCCGGAACGGGGGCGGCCGTTTGCCGTTTCTCCTCCACATCGCGGCGGGCACGGCGCCCCGCCGCCAGACAGGAGGACAACAGATGTTCAACCGTTCGACCGCGATCCTCGCCCTTGCGGGCTTCGGCCTCGTCACCGCGGCGGGCTCGGCCGCGGCGTTGCAGGCCGTCGTTGCCGCGCCCGTCACCCTTTACGCCGCCCCGATGCCGGGGGCGCAGGCGGTGGCCGATGCGCCGGCCGCCACCGCGCTCACCGTCGAGGGCTGTCTCGCCGACGCGCCCTGGTGCGAGGTCACCTATAACGGCGTCGCGGGCTGGGCCCCGGCGGGCCAGCTCGGCGTGCAGAGCGGCGAGAAGATGGTGATGCTGTCCGAGCGTCCGGCGGGCATCACGGTGAAGACCGTGACCTATCAGACCGGCACCAAGGACGGGCAGGGCGCCGCGGCGCTGGCCGGGGTCGGCTCGGGGGCTGCCGCGGGGGCGGCGATCGGCGGGCCGGCAGGCGCCGTGGTCGGGGCGCTTCTCGGCGGCGTCGCCTTCGGCGAGGCGGCGAAACCCACGACCGAGACCGTGACCTTCGTCGAGAGGAACCCGGTGCCGCCGGTCTATCTCTCGGGCGATCTCGCCCCGGGCGCGGTGCTGCCCGACACCGTCGCCCTCGTCCCGGTGCCCGACAGCCCCTATGCCTATGTGAACGTGAACGATCATCCGGTGCTGGTGACCCCCGAGAACCGCCAGATCGTCTACATCGTGAACTGACCGCCGGCCTCCCCGGCATGACATGACAAAGGGGCGCAAACCTGCGCCCCTTCTGCCTGCTTCCAATTGCCCCAAATATCCCGGGGGGAGCCCGGAACACGGGCGGGGGGGGCAGCGCCCCCCCCCCTTCGCCGTCTCAGCCGCGCTGCTCGGCGACGATCTTCGCCATCGCCTCCTCGGGGGCATAGCCGCGCAGCATCTCGTTGCCGATGATGAAGGTCGGCGTGCCCGAGATGTTCATCCGCTCGGCGAGCTGGTGGTTCGCACGCAGCACCGCCGTCACCTCCTCGGTGTTCATCGTCTTGATGATCGCATCGGCGTCGAACTTGTTGTCCTCGGCCAGACGCTTCAGCCCCTCGAGGCTGATGTCGCCGCGCATCCCGATCAGCGCGTCATGCACGGTCTTGTAGGCCGCATCGCCCGCCACCTGCTTCGTCGCCACGGCAAAGCGCGCGCCCAGTTCCGACTGCTGGCTCAGGATCGGGAATTCCTTCACGATCAGGCGGATGTTGCCGTCCTTCTTGAGCAGGTCCTCGACCTCGGGGAAGGCCTTCTTGCAGTAGGTGCACTTGTAATCCATGAACTCGACGATGGTCACATCGCCCTCGGGATTGCCGCCGATCCAGCTGAAGCCATCCTCGAAGATGTCCTTGGCATTGGTGTCGACGAGGGTCTTGTCATTCTCGACCGCGGCGGCCTGCTGACGCTCCTCGAGCACGTTGATCGCCTCGACCAGAACCTCGGGGTTCTGCATCAGATAGTCCTTCACCGCCTCGCCGAAGGCGGCCTTCTCCTCGGTCGTCATCTTCGACAGATCGAGCGCGCCCGCCGGTGCGGCAAGCGCCGTGGAAAGGGCAAGGGCGGAAAGCAGCGTGCGGGTCATCGGATCATCCTTTGTGTCGCCCCGGGGAAGGCGGGGCAGGTCGCGGCCACACTGGCCAATCGGGCGGGCAGGCGCAAGGGGGCGGGCGCGCCGGCGCGGGGGGCAAGGGCAGACCCCAAGGCACCGGCCATTGACCCCGGGCCCGGGCCGTCCTATCGCCCCTCAAGGATTTTCAGGATGGAGCAGGGACATGCGCTTCTCAACCCGTGGTCAGGTCGATCCCTTCATTGTGATGGACGTGATGGAGGCCGCCCGCGCCGCCGAGGCCGCCGGCCGGCGCATCATCCACATGGAGGTCGGCCAGCCCTCGACGCCCGCACCCGCTGCGGCGCGCAAGGCGCTTGCCGCCGCGCTCGATGAAAACCCGCTCGGCTATACCGTGGCGCTCGGCCTGCCCGATCTGCGCGCGGGCATCGCGGCGCTTTATGCCCGCTGGTATGGCGTCGATCTCGACCCCGGCCGGGTGATTGTCACCGCGGGCTCCTCGGGCGCCTTCCTGCTGGCCTTCTCGGCGCTCTTCGATGCGGGCGACCGCGTCGCGCTCGGCGAGCCGGGCTATCCGAGCTATCGCCAGATCCTGCGCGCGATGTCGGTGACCCCGGTGGGCATGCCCACCAGCGCCGAAAACCGCTATCAGCCGGTGCCTGCCGACATCCCCGAGAACGTGCAGGGGCTGATCGTCGCGTCGCCCGGCAACCCCTCGGGCACGATGCTCGGCAAGCCGGAACTTTCCGCGCTGATGCAGGCGGCCTCGGCGCGCGACATCGCCTTCGTCTCCGACGAGATCTATCACGGCCTCGATTACGAGGGCCGCGCGATCAGCGCGCTCGAGGTCTCGGACGAGGCCTATGTGATCAACTCCTTCTCGAAATACTTCTCGATGACGGGCTGGCGCGTGGGCTGGATGGTGGTGCCCGAGGATCACGTCCGCACCGTCGAGCGGCTGGCGCAGAACATGTTCATCTGCCCGCCGCATGCGAGCCAGGTGGCGGCGCTCGCCGCCCTTGGTGCGATCGACGAGCTCGAGGCGAACCGCGCGGTCTATGCCGCGAACCGGCGGCTGATGCTCGAGGGGCTGCCGAAGGCGGGCTTCACCAAGATCGCCCCGCCCGATGGCGCCTTCTACATCTATGCCGACGTGTCCGACCTGACCGGGGACAGCCGCGCCTTCGCCGCCGAGATCCTCGACAAGGCCGGCGTCGCCGTCACCCCGGGGCTCGACTTCGACCCGGCGCGCGGTCACCGCACGCTGCGCTTCTCCTATGCGCAGGGCACCGCGGAGATCGAGGAGGGGCTCGCCCGGCTCACCGCCTTCATGGCGGCGCGCTGAGCGGTTTCGCGCCGCCCCGGCCCGCGCTATAGTCGCCCGAAAAACGGAGCAGGCATGACACGCATCCTTCGGCTTTTCGCGGCGCTCTGGCTCGGGCTCGCGGGGCTCGCCACGGCGCAGGAGACCGGGCTTTCGGCGCTGGCCCGGCTCGAGCCCGCGCGCAGCGCGGTCACCACCTCGGGCGAGGTGACCGAGGTCGCGCTCGGCCTCACCCAGGCGGTGCCGTTCCGCGCCTTCCTGCTCGACGCGCCGCCGCGCCTCGTCGTCGATTTCCGCGAGGTCGATTTCTCCGCCGGCCGCGCCGAGGCGCTCGCGGACAAGGGGCTGATCGGCCCCGTCCGCTGGGGCCGGTTCCGGCCGGGCTGGTCGCGGCTGGTCGCGGATCTGTCGGCCCCGGCGAAGATCGACACCGCGGTCGAGGAGACCGGCGAGGCGCCGCGCGTCGTGCTGCGCCTCTCGCCCGTCGCCGCCGGGGAGTTCGCCGCCCGCGCCGGCGCGCCCTCCTCGGCGCTGTGGGATCTGCCGCAACCCGCCCCGACCGAACCGCCGCACCGCCGCCAGGACGGCAGCGCGCCGTTGAAGGTGGTGCTCGATCCGGGCCACGGCGGCATCGATCCGGGCGCCGAGGCCGACAATCTGAAGGAAGCGGTGCTGACGCTGACCTTCGCGCGCGCGCTGAAAGAGGCGATGACGCGGGCCGGCATGCAGGTCATCATGACCCGCGAGGAGGACGTCTTCGTGCCGCTGGAAACCCGGATCACCGTCGCGCGCGCGGCGGGGGCCGACCTTTTCCTGTCGCTCCATGCCGATGCGCTCTCCGAGGGCGATGCCACCGGCTCGACCGTCTATCTGCTGGACGACAAGGCGTCGGACGAGGCGTCGCAGAAACTCGCCGAGCGGCACGACCGCGCCGACCTGCTCGCGGGCGTCGATCTTGATGGCCATGACGATGCGGTGGCGGGGGTCTTGATGGATCTTGCCCGCACCGAGACCCAGCCGCGGGCGCTGCGCGCGAGCCAGGTGATTGCCGGCGCGATCAAGTCGGCGCATCTGCGCATGCACAAGCACCCGGTGCAGACGGCGGATTTCTCGGTGCTGAAATCGCCCGACATCCCCTCGCTGCTGATCGAGCTCGGCTTCCTGTCGTCCGAGGCCGACCGCCAGCGCCTGCTCGATCCTGCGTGGCAGGCACAGATGGCGCAGGCGATCACCCGCGGCGTCGCGACCTGGGCGCAGGCCGACGCGGCCGAGGCCCGGCTTTTGCGCCAGTGACGGGCCGGTCAGGGGGCGCTGCCCCCTGCCTTGACCGTCATTTCGCGCCGTAAAGCGGCACCGTCGAGATCGACATCTTCGCCGAGCCTTCGACCACCTGGTTCGCATGGGTCAGATAGATCAGCGTCTGGTGGTCCTCGTCATAGACCCGCGTCACCCGCAGGCTCTTGAAGATCAGCGACCGGCTTTCGGAGAACACCTTTTCCCCCTTCGGCCCGCGCGCGATGTCGCCAAGCGTGATCGGTCCGGTCTGGCGGCAGGCGATCGAGGCATTCGACGGGTCCTCGAACCAGTTGCCCTGTTTCAGCCGGTCGAAGAGCGAGCGGTCGAAATAGGCGATGTGGCAGGTCACGCCCTGCACCTTCGGGTCCTCGATCGCCTCGATGACGATGTCGTTGCCGGTCCAGTCGACGCCGACGCGGCCGACCTCCTCGGCAAGGGCGGGGGACGCGGCGCGGCCCATCAGGGTCGCGGCGATCAGGGCGGCGGTCAGGGCACGCATGGAAACCTCCTTGGTTTTCCCGAAGATGGGGGCGCGGGGGCGGGGGCGCAACCGGTTCAGCCGTCGGGGCAGAGGTTCTCGCAGGGCACGCCGTCCCCGTCGCGGTCGAGCTTGCCGCCCCAGGAGCAGTTCTCGAGCAGCCAATAGGCCTCCTCGCAGCTTTCGACCGTCTTCGAGCAGGTCTTGCGCGGGCTGCACGACCATGACTGCGCCAGCCTGGGCGCGGTGTGGAAGCTGCCATCCGCGGGATCGGGAGCCAGCCCGAGGGCCAGTGCCGCCGCCAGTGCCGTCATCATCGCCAGACCCTCCGTCCTTCCCCTTTCAACGCCTGCCGCGCGCCTTCGGCAAGGCCCGCGCGATGGGACGCAGCGTCGCGGGGGCTTGACGCGAATCGCCGCCTCCCCATAAATGAACGAGTGTTCAATAATCGGAGGGGAGGCCGATGTTCGCAGGTTCCATGCAGTTCGATCTGGGCGAAGACGTCAACGCGCTGCGCGAGATGGTGCACGGCTGGGCGCAGGAGCGGCTGACGCCGATCGCCGCTGCCGTCGATCGCGACAATGTCTTTCCGGCCGAGCTTTGGGCCGAGATGGGCGCGCTTGGCCTGCTGGGCATCACCGTGCCCGAGGAATACGGCGGCTCGGGGATGGGCTATCTTGCCCATGTCATCGCCACCGAGGAGATCGCGCGGGTCTCGGCCTCGATCTCGCTCAGCTACGGCGCGCATTCGAACCTCTGCGTGAACCAGCTGAAGCTGAACGGCTCGGCCGAGCAGAAGGCGAAATACCTGCCCGATCTGGTGTCGGGCGCCAAGGTCGGCGCGCTGGCGATGTCGGAATCCGGCGCGGGCTCGGATGTCGTCGGCATGAAGCTGCGGGCCGAGAAGCGCAACGGCTACTATGTGCTCAACGGCCACAAGTACTGGATCACCAACGGTCCCGACGCCGACACGCTGGTCGTCTATGCCAAGACCGACCCGGAGGCAGGCTCGAAGGGCATCACCGCCTTCATCGTCGAGAAGGGGTTCAAGGGGTTCTCGACCTCGAAGCATTTCGACAAGCTCGGGATGCGCGGCTCGAACACGGCGCAGCTGTTCTTCGAGGATTGCGAGGTGCCGTTCGAGAACGTTCTGGGCGCCGAGGGCAAGGGCGTGCGCGTGCTGATGTCGGGGCTCGATTACGAGCGCGTCGTGCTGTCGGGCATCGGCACGGGCATCATGGCGGCATGTCTGGATGAGGTCGTGCCCTATGCCAAGGAACGCCAGCAGTTCGGCCAGCCGATCGGGAATTTCCAGCTGATGCAGGCGAAGATCGCCGACATGTATGTCGCGATGAACACCGCGCGCGCCTATGTCTACGAGGTGGCGAAGGCCTGCGATCGCGGCGCGGTCACCCGGCAGGACGCAGCGGCGACGGTGCTTTATGCGTCCGAGCAGGCGATGGTGCAGGCGCATCAGGCGGTGCAGGCACTCGGCGGGGCCGGCTTCCTGAATGACTCGGTGGTCTCGCGGCTCTTCCGCGATGCGAAGCTGATGGAAATCGGGGCCGGCACCTCGGAAATCCGCCGTATGCTGATCGGACGTGAAATCATGGAGAAAGCCTGATGCGTTCGATGCTTGCCGCCGTTCTTGCCCTGACCCCCGCCCTTGCCGCCGCGCAGGATCTGCCGCCGTCGGCGACCGAGGGGCTCGAGGAAACGGTGCGTGCCTGCTTCGCCGACTACAATCCCTACGCCGGCGGGCCGAGCTGCCTTGGCCAGGCGGCGCAGGGTTGCACTGCCGCCGCGGGCGACACGACGGTCGCCATCGTCGCCTGCATCGGCGCCGAGACCCTGGTCTGGGACGACCTGCTCAACACCGAATACAAGGCCCGCCGCGCCGAGCTGACGGCGCCAGGGCTGAACGACAAGCTGCTCGCCGCACAGCGCGCCTGGATCGCCTTTCGCGATGCCGAATGCGGGCTCGAGGTCGCGCGCTGGGGCGACGCCTCGGCCAGCCGGATCGTCGGGGCGAATTGCATGATGGAAATGACCGCGGCGCGTGCGGCGCAGCTGCGAGACAAGAAGGCACAGGAATGAAGCTGACCTCCTCCGTCCTGCCCTCCTCCGAGGGCTTCCGCGCCAACCGCGCGGCCCATCTCGAGATGCTCGAAACCGTGCGCGCGGCGGCCATGGCCGCGGCTGCGGGGGGCGGGCCCGAGGCGACGGCGCGCCATGTCGCGCGCGGCAAGATGGCGCCGCGCGAGCGGGTGGCGGGGCTTTTGGACCCCGGCTCGCCCTTCCTCGAGATCGGCGCGACCGCCGCGCATGGCATGTATGACGGCGCCGCGCCGGGCGCGGGCGTCATCGCCGGCATCGGCCGGGTGATGGGGCTTGAGGTGATGGTCGTGGCAAACGACGCCACGGTGAAGGGCGGCACCTATTACCCGATGACGGTGAAGAAGCACCTGCGCGCGCAGGAGATCGCCGAGGACTGCAATCTGCCCTGCGTCTATCTTGTCGACAGCGGTGGCGCGAACCTGCCCAACCAGGACGAGGTCTTCCCCGACCGCGACCATTTCGGCCGGATCTTCTACAACCAGGCGCGGATGTCGGCGAAGGGCATCCCGCAGATCGCGGTGGTGATGGGCAGCTGCACCGCGGGCGGCGCCTATGTGCCGGCGATGTCCGACGTGACGATCATCGTGAAGGAGCAGGGGACGATCTTCCTCGCCGGCCCGCCGCTGGTGAAGGCGGCGACGGGCGAGGTGGTCACGGCCGAGGACCTCGGCGGCGGCGACGTGCACACGCGGCTTTCGGGCGTCGCCGATTACCTCGCCGAGGACGACGCCCATGCCCTGGCGCTCGCCCGCCGGGCGGTGGGCAACCTGAACCGTGCGAAGCCCGCGACGGTGCAGTGGCAATCGCCCGAGCCCCCGGCCTATGACCCCGAGGAGATCCTCGGCGCCGTGCCGGCCGATCTGCGCACCCCCTACGACATCCGCGAGGTGATCGCGCGGGTGGTCGACGGGAGCCGCTTCGACGAGTTCAAGGCGCGCTTCGGCGAGACGATCGTCACCGGCTTTGCCCATCTCGAGGGCTGCCCGGTGGGCATCGTCGCGAACAACGGCGTGCTCTTCTCCGAGGCCGCGCAGAAGGCCGCGCATTTCATCGAGCTCTGCTCGCAGCGGGGGATTCCGCTGATCTTCCTGCAGAACATCACCGGCTTCATGGTCGGCCGCAAATACGAGAACGAGGGCATCGCGCGCCATGGCGCGAAGATGGTGACCGCCGTCGCGACCACCTCGGTGCCGAAGATCACCATGCTGGTCGGCGGCAGTTTCGGCGCCGGCAACTACGGCATGGCGGGGCGCGCCTATTCGCCGCGCTTCCTGTGGAGCTGGCCCAATTCGCGGATTTCGGTGATGGGCGGCGAGCAGGCGGCAGGGGTGCTTGCCACCGTGCGCCGCGAGGGGATCGAGCGCAAGGGCGGCACCTGGTCGGCCGAGGAAGAGGCCGAGTTCAAGCGCCCGACGATCGAGATGTTCGAGCGCCAGAGCCACCCGCTTTATGCCTCGGCGCGGCTGTGGGACGACGGCATCGTCGATCCGCGCAAGACCCGTCAGGTGCTCTCGCTCAGCCTGCAGGCGAGCCTGTGCGCCCCGGTCGAACCGACGCGCTTCGGCCTGTTCCGCATGTGACTTCAATGCCTCCGGCGGAGGTATTTGGAGCAAGGTGAAATTGCATTCATCTTGCCCGAAATACCTCGGGGGGCTCCGCAGGAGCGGGGGCAGGGCCCCCTCCGACATCCAAGCTTGGGAGGAGCCGATGTTTCGCAAGATCCTGATCGCCAACCGCGGCGAGATCGCCTGTCGCGTCATCGACACCGCGCGCCGCATGGGCGTGGCGACCGTTGCCGTCTATTCCGAGGCTGACGCCGGTGCGCGCCATGTCGCCCTTGCCGACGAGGCCGTTCTGATCGGCGGCCCGGCGCCGCGTGACAGCTATCTGCGCGGCGCGGCGATCATCGCCGCGGCGCGGGCCACGGGGGCCGAGGCGATCCACCCGGGCTATGGGTTCCTGTCGGAAAACCCCGAGTTCGTCGACGCGGTCGAGGCGGCGGGGCTGGTTTTCATCGGCCCTTCGGGCGATGCGATCCGGGCGATGGGGCTGAAGGACGCGGCGAAGGCCTTGATGGCGCAGGCGGGCGTGCCGGTGGTGCCGGGCTATCACGGCGCGAACCAGGACCCCGAGCATCTCTCCGGTGCGGCCGAGGCGGTGGGCTATCCGGTGCTCATCAAGGCGGTCGCGGGCGGCGGCGGCAAGGGGATGCGCCGCGTCGACCGGCCCGCCGATTTCGCCGCGGCGCTGGCAAGCGCGCAGGGCGAGGCGCTGACCGCCTTCGGCAACCCCGCGGTGCTGATCGAGAAATACGTCGAGAAGCCGCGCCATATCGAGGTGCAGGTCTTCGGCGACGGCACCTCGGCGGTGCATCTCTTCGAGCGCGACTGCTCGTTGCAGCGCCGCCACCAGAAGGTGATCGAGGAGGCCCCCGCGCCGGGCATGACGCCCGAGATGCGCGCCGCGATGGGGCAGGCCGCCGTGCGCGCGGCCGAGGCGATCGGCTACAGTGGCGCCGGCACGATCGAGTTCATCGTCGATGCCTCCGAGGGGCTGCGCGAGGATCGCTTCTGGTTCATGGAGATGAACACGCGCCTGCAGGTCGAGCACCCGGTGACCGAGGCGATCACCGGCGTCGATCTGGTCGAATGGCAGCTGCGCGTGGCGGCGGGCGAGCCGCTGCCGCGCCGGCAGGACGAGTTGACGATCACCGGCCATGCCTTCGAGGCCCGCCTTTACGCCGAGGACGTGCCGGCGGGCTTCCTGCCGGCGACCGGCACCCTGGCCCACCTCAGCTTCGGCGCGGCGCGGATCGAGACCGGCGTGCGCCCCGGCGACACGATCAGCCCCTGGTATGACCCGATGATCGCCAAGGTGGTGACGCATGGCCCGACCCGCGCGGTGGCGCTGGCGCAGCTTGCGCGCGCGCTGGAACAGACCGAGGTCGCGGGCACGGTGACGAACCTCGGCTTTCTGGGGGCACTCGCCCGCCATCCGGGCTTTGCCGCGGGCGATGTCGATACCGGGCTGATCGGGCGCGAGATCGACGCGCTGACCGCGGCCTGCGAGCCGCCCGCGGCGGCGCGTGCGCTTGCGGTGATCGCCGCGGCGGGGTTGGCCGGGGGAACCGGACCGGGCTTCAGCCTCTGGGCGCCGCTGATGCGCGCCGTGCCCTTCGAGGAGCCCGCGAGCCTTGCGGTGACCGGGCCCGGGCGGGTTGCGGTGACGGTGGCGGGCACCACGCAGGACTGCGTGCTGCGTCCCGACGGCTGGTGGGTCGAGGGCGCGAAGACCGGCGCGCGTTTCCATGTCGGCACCGACGAGATCACCGTCTTCATGGGCGCGGCCTATCGCTTTGCCCGGCCCGATCCGCTCGCGCGCCGCTCGGAAGGGCCGGCCTCGGGGCTGACGCTCGCGCCGATGCCGGGGCTGGTGAAGGCGGTCTTCGTCGCGCCCGGCCAGATGGTGGCGGAGGGTGACCGGCTTGCCGTGCTCGAGGCGATGAAGATGGAGCACACGATGCTGGCCGCCCGCGCCGGCACCGTGGCCGAGGTGCTGGTCGAACCCGGCGCGCAGGTCGAGGCCGGCGCGGCGCTGATCCGGCTTGCCGACGAGACCGAGGAGGAGGCCGCATGATCCGGCTGCATTACGTTCCGGGCTCGCGTTCGTTCCGCGTTCTGTGGCTGCTCGAGGAGCTGGGCGAGCGCGCCGATCTGAAGATCTGGTCGCTCACCGACGGCGGCCTGCGCAGCCCCGAGTTCCGTGCGCTTTCGCCCGCCGGGCGGATCCCCGCGCTCGAGATCGACGGGCGGGTGATCTTCGAGTCGGGGGCGATCGTCGAATATCTGACCGAGACCCGCGGCCGGCTGGCGCCGCGCCCGGGAACCCCCGAACGGGCCGATTTCCTGCAATGGCTGCATTTCGCCGAGACGCAGGCGAACATCTTGCAGAACCTCAACATCCACCACATCTTCCTGCGCCCCGAAAGCGCGCGCTCGGCGGCGCTGACGAAGCTCGACACGAAGCGGCTCGAGGTGACGATGCGGGGGATGGAGGCGCATCTGGCCGGCCGCGACTGGCTGCTTGACGGGTTCTCGGCCGCCGATGTGATGTTCGGGTTCAACCTCGAGGCGATGTTTCGCTTCGTGCGCCCCGAGGCCTTCCCGGCGCTTGCCGTCTGGGCCGACTGCTGCAAGGCACGTCCGGCCTATCGCCGCGCCGTGGCGAAGGGCGGGGCGAGCGCGATCTACACCCAGGATTTCTACGAGCTGAACGATGGCTGAGACGGTCGAGATCTTCGAGATGGCCCCGCGCGACGGGCTGCAGAACGAAAAGCGCCTGATCCCGACGGCGGAGAAGATCGCGCTGGTCGATTGCCTGAGCCGCGCGGGGTTCCGCCGGATCGAGGTGGCGTCGTTCGTCAGTCCGAAATGGGTGCCGCAGATGGCCGACGGGGCGCAGGTGCTGGCCGGCATCGCGCGGGCGCCCGGCGTGCGCTATGCCGCGCTGACGCCGAACCTGAAGGGCTATGAGGGCGCGCGGGCGGCGGGCGTGGACGAGGTGGCGATCTTTGCCTCGGCCTCGGAGGGGTTCTCGCGCGCGAACCTGAACTGTTCGATCGCCGAAAGCCTCGATCGCTTCCGCGCGGTGATGCAGGCGGCGCAGGCCGACGAGATGCCGGTGCGCGGCTATGTCTCGGTCGTTACCGATTGCCCCTATGACGGGCCGACCCCGCCCGAGGCGGTGGCCCGTGTCGTCGCGGCGCTGCGCGAGATGGGCTGTTACGAGGTCAGCCTGGGCGACACCATCGGGCAGGGCCGGCCCGAGACCGTGGCGGCGATGCTCGATGCGGTGCTCGAGGAGATGCCGGCCGACCGTCTGGCCGGGCATTTCCACGACACTGCGGGGCGCGCGCTCGAGAATATCGAGGCGGCGCTCGCCGCCGGGCTGCGGGTCTTCGATGCGGCCGTCGGTGGCCTTGGCGGCTGCCCCTATGCGCCGGGGGCGAAGGGCAATGTCGCGACCGAGAAGGTGGCCGCGTGGCTTGCCGGGCGCGGCTACGAGACCGGGCTCGACATGGAGGTGATCGGCGCGGCGGCGGCGCTTGCGCGGGAAATGAGAGGGCAGGGGCAATGACCGAGACGATCCGGATCGAGATCGACGCGCGCGGCGTCGCGCATCTGTGGCTGGCGCGCGCCGAGAAGCACAATGCGCTCTCGGCGCAGATGATGGACGAGATCACCGCCGTCATCGGCACGCTTGGCGCCGATCCCGCGGTGCGGGTGGTGGTGCTGGCGGCCGAGGGGGCAAGCTTTTGCGCCGGCGGCGATCTGAAATGGATGCAGGCGCAGATGACGGCCAGCGCCGAGGAGCGCGCGGCGGGCGCGCGCCGGCTTGCCGGCATGCTCAGCGCGCTCGATCGCTGCCCGAAGCCGGTGATCGGCCGGGTGCAGGGCAATGCCTTCGGCGGCGGCATCGGCATGATGTCGGTGTGCGACGTGGCCGTCGGCGTCAGCGGCGCGCGCTTCGGGCTGACCGAGACGCGGCTCGGCCTGACGCCGGCGACGATCTCTCCCTATGTTGTCGCCCGCATGGGCCCGGCGAAGGCGCGGCGCGTCTTCATGTCGTCGCGGCTCTTCGAGGCGGACGAGGCCGAGGCGCTGAACCTTCTGGCCCGCGTCGTCGCGCCGGCGGACCTCGACGCCGCGATCGAGGCCGAGGTCGAGCCCTATCTGAGCTGTGCGCCGGGCGCCGTCGCCGATGCCAAGGCGCTGATCCGGAGGCTCGCGCCGCCGATCGACGCCGCGGTGCAGGAGGCGACCGTTGCCGCCCTCGTCGCCCGCTGGGAATCCGCCGAGGCAGGGGAGGGAATCGCCGCCTTCTTCGACCGGCGCAAACCGGGCTGGTGCGCCTGACGAAACGCGCCAGACCCGAGGGATTCTCTCGGGTTTGCCAAGGCTTCGGGCCCGTGCGCAACCGCGTGCGGGCCCTTGTTCTCTTGCCCGCGGGGCAGGGGCGCCCGGTTTGCCGAAGCGGTGTGCAGCGGTATACAAATCGCACTTTTCACAGGCGAAACCGGCGGCACTCGGTTGACCCGGCCGGGAGGCGGCGATATTGCTCGCTCAGCCGGAACCTGCGCGACACTCGGTCGCGTCACAAGGGAGCCAACCAGTGCACGACATGCTGCGTGAATATCTTCCCATCCTCATCTTCCTTGCATTGGCCATCGTGCTCGGGCTTGTCCTGGTCCTTGCCGCGGTCGTGCTGGCCGTGCGCAACCCGGACCCGGAAAAGGTCTCGGCTTACGAATGCGGTTTCAACGCCTTCGACGATGCGCGCATGAAGTTCGACGTGCGGTTCTACCTCGTCTCGATCCTGTTCATCATCTTCGACCTCGAAGTGGCCTTCCTGTTCCCCTGGGCGGTGGCCTTCGGGTCGCTGAGCATGGTGGGCTTCTGGTCGATGATGGTGTTCCTCGGCGTGCTGACCATCGGCTTTGCCTATGAATGGAAGAAAGGGGCGCTGGAATGGGCGTGATGACCTCTGCCAATACCGCGGGAGCCGACAAGGAAGCCGCGACCCAGGCCCTGAACAAGGAGCTGCAGGACAAGGGCTTCCTGCTGACCTCGACCGAAGACCTGATCAACTGGGCGCGCAACGGTTCGCTGCACTGGATGACCTTCGGTCTGGCCTGCTGCGCCGTCGAGATGATGCAGGTCTCGATGCCGCGCTATGACCTCGAACGTTTCGGCACCGCGCCGCGCGCCTCGCCGCGCCAGTCCGACGTGATGATCGTCGCTGGCACGCTGACCAACAAGATGGCCCCCGCGCTGCGCAAGGTCTATGACCAGATGCCCGAGCCGCGCTATGTGATCTCGATGGGGTCCTGCGCGAACGGCGGCGGTTACTATCACTACAGCTACTCGGTGGTGCGCGGCTGTGACCGGATCGTCCCGGTCGACATCTACGTGCCGGGCTGCCCGCCCTCGGCCGAGGCGCTGCTCTACGGTATCCTGCAGCTGCAGCGGAAGATCCGCCGCACCGGCACGCTGGTCCGCTGAGGGGAGAGAAGAATGAGCGACGAAGCCCTGAAGGAACTGGCCGCCCACATCGAGCACAAGCGCTCGGCCGACGTGCTGAAGACCGAGATCGCCTTTGGCGAACTCTGTGTCACCGTCACGCCCGGCTCGATCCTCGAGTTCGTGGAATTCCTGCGCGACGATCCGAACTGCCGTTTCTCGACGCTGATCGAGCTGACCGCCGTCGACTGGCCGGAACGTCCGGCGCGCTTCGACATGGTCTGGCTGTTCCTGTCGATGTGGCGCAACCAGCGCATCCGCGTGAAGGCGGCGCTGCGCGAGGACGAGATGTGCCCCTCGATCGTCGAGGCCTTCCCGAACGCCAACTGGTGCGAGCGCGAAGTGTTCGACATGTACGGTATCCTGTTCTCGGGTCACCCGGACCTGCGCCGCATCCTCACCGACTACGGTTTCCGCGGTCACCCGCTGCGCAAGGACTTCCCGACCACGGGCTATGTCGAAGTGCGCTATGACGAGGTGCTCAAGCGCGTGGTCTACGAGCCGGTGAAGCTTGTGCAGGAATATCGGCAGTTCGATTTCCTCTCCCCCTGGGAAGGCGCGCATTACATTCTGCCCGGCGACGAGAAGCAGGGCTGATCCTCGCGTCGGGCTCCCGTGGCCCGGCGGACAGGACAAGACAGAGGTTGGACCATGGACGGCGACATCCGGCAGAATTCCTACGATGACGGTTCGCACGATGTGCTGACGGGCGAACAGCGCATCCGCAACTTCAACATCAACTTCGGCCCGCAGCACCCTGCCGCGCACGGCGTGCTGCGCATGGTGCTGGAGCTTGACGGCGAGATCGTCGAGCGCGCTGACCCGCATATCGGCCTGCTGCACCGCGGCACCGAAAAGCTGATGGAAAGCCGCACCTACCTGCAGAACCTGCCCTATTTCGACCGTCTCGACTATGTCGCGCCGATGAACCAGGAACACGCCTGGTGTCTCGCGATCGAGCGGCTGACCGGCACCGAGGTGCCGCGGCGGGCGCAGCTGATCCGCGTGCTCTACTCGGAAATCGGCCGTATCCTGAACCACCTGCTGAACGTCACCACGCAGGCGATGGACGTCGGCGCGCTGACCCCGCCGCTGTGGGGCTTCGAGGAACGCGAGAAGCTGATGATCTTCTACGAGCGGGCCTGCGGTGCGCGGCTCCACTCGAACTACTTCCGCCCCGGTGGCGTCCATCAGGACCTGCCGCCGAAGCTCATTGACGACATCGAGGAGTGGGCGAAGGAATTCCCCCAGAAGCTCGACGACATCGACGGGCTGCTGACCGAGAACCGGATCTTCAAGCAGCGCAACGTCGACATCGCGATCATCACCGAGAAGGAAATCTCGGACTGGGGCTATACCGGCGTGATGGTGCGCGGCTCGGGCTTTGCCTGGGACCTGCGTCGCAGCCAGCCCTACGAATGCTATGACGAGTTCGACTTCAAGGTCTGCGTCGGCAAGAACGGCGACTGCTATGACCGCTACCTCGTCCGCATGGCCGAGATGCGCGAGTCGACCAAGATCATCCTTCAGGCGATCGCCAAGCTGCGCCTGCCCGAGAACCAGGGCGACGTGCTGGCGCGCGGCAAGATGACCCCGCCGAAGCGCGGCGACATGAAGCGCAACATGGAAAGCCTGATCCACCACTTCAAGCTTTACACCGAGGGCTTCCACGTCCCGGCCGGCGAGGTCTACGCCGCCGTCGAGGCGCCGAAGGGCGAATTCGGCGTCTTCCTGGTGTCGGATGGCACCAACAAACCCTACCGCGCCAAGATCCGCGCCCCGGGCTATTCGCATCTGCAGTCGATGGATGAGATCTCCCGTGGCCACCAACTCGCCGATGTTTCGGCCATCATCGGCACGCTCGATATCGTGTTCGGGGAGGTTGACCGCTAATGCTCCGTCGTCTTCATCACGAGCAGCCCGCTTCGTTTGAGTTCTCGCCCGCGAACCTCGCCTGGGCGCAGGCGCAGATCACCAAATATCCGGTGGGCCGTCAGGCCTCGGCGATCATCCCGCTGCTGTTCCGCGCGCAGGAACAGGAGGGGTGGCTGTCGAAACCGGCGATCGAATATGTCGCGGACATGCTGGGCATGCCCTATATCCGCGCGCTCGAGGTCGCGACCTTCTACTTCATGTTCCAGCTCGCTCCGGTGGGCTCGGTCGCCCATATCCAGGTCTGCGGCACGACGTCATGCATGATCTGCGGCGCCGAGGACCTGATCAAGGTCTGCAAGGAAAAGATCGCGCCGCATGCCTTTGAACTTTCGAAGGACGGCAAGTTCAGCTGGGAAGAGGTCGAGTGCCTCGGCGCCTGCGCAAACGCACCGATGGCGGCGATCGGCAAGGACTATTACGAGGATCTCAGCGAAGAGAGCCTCGCGAAGCTGATCGACACCATGGCCGCCGGCCAGACGCCGCGTCCCGGTTCGCAGACCGGCCGCTTCTCGTCGGAACGGGCGGGCGAGCAGGTCGCGCTGCTGGACAGCAAGGGCGACCGCGAGGAGTTCAACGGCACCGTGGGCCTTGCGGTCGCGATCGGCGACACGATCAAGCGCATCGACGGCACCGAAGTGCCGCTGCGTGCGCCGTGGCAAATGTCGGGCCAGCGCGCGCCGATCGGCGTGATGGGCACCGAGCGGCCGAAGTCGGCCGTGCAGCAGGTGGCTGCGGAGAAGGCGGCGAAGGCCGCGACGGAGTGAGACCCGGGGCCCGCAGGGGCCCGGGAGACGGCGCAAGGGCCGGAAGGAGACGATGAGCGGGTTCGAGGCGGGCTGCAGGATCAGGGCATGGACATGGGGCGCGATCACGGGCCTTCTGACCGGGCTCCTCGTGCACTCCTCGCTTGGCACCGCGGCGGCGCTCTTTCTCGGCCTGATCGCCTTCCTGCTTGCGGGGGCGGTTTTCGTCTGGGGCTTTTGCGACGGGCTCGACCGTCGCTTCGCCCTGCCGCCGGCGGCGCTTGAACGGGCGCGGGCCGCGGCCGAGAGGAAGACGGCGGACGGGGAGCGGATCGCTCCTCCCGCTGCCGCGACGGGCAAGGACCGCTGAGGCTTCGGCCCGCGGTGACAAGGGATTTCGCGCCGGTTCGGGCGCAACGGGGGCCGGGACACCGGCGGCCGCGCAACTGAGGGAAGTGACATGCTGAAAGATCAGGACCGGATCTTTACCAACCTTTACGGGATGCACGACCGCTCCCTGAAAGGCGCGATGATGCGCGGCCACTGGGACGGCACGGCGAACATCCTGGCCAATGGCCGCGACTGGATCATCGAGCAGGTGAAGGCCTCGGGCCTGCGCGGGCGCGGTGGTGCGGGCTTCCCGACCGGGCTGAAATGGTCCTTCATGCCGAAGCAGTCGGACGGCCGCCCCTCGTTCCTCGTCATCAACGCCGACGAATCCGAACCCGCGACCTGCAAGGACCGCGAGATCATGCGCCACGATCCGCACACGCTGATCGAAGGCGCGCTGATCGCCGGCTTCGCCATGGGCGCGAGCGCCGCCTATATCTACATCCGCGGCGAATACATCCGCGAGAAGGAAGCGCTGCAGAAGGCGATCGACGAATGCTATGAGGCGGGGCTGATCGGCAAGAACGCCTGCAAGTCGGGCTTCGATTACGACGTCTACCTGCACCACGGGGCCGGCGCCTATATCTGCGGCGAGGAAACCGCGCTGCTCGAAAGCCTCGAGGGCAAGAAGGGCATGCCGCGGATGAAGCCGCCGTTCCCGGCGGGCTCGGGCCTCTATGGCTGCCCGACCACGGTGAACAACGTGGAATCGATCGCCGTCGTGCCGTCGATCCTGCGCCGTGGCGCGGCCTGGTATGCGTCCTTCGGCCGCCCGAACAACACCGGCGTCAAGCTGTTTGCCATGTCGGGCCACATCAACACCCCCTGCGTCATCGAGGAATCGATGTCGATCTCGATGAAGGAACTGATCGAGAAGCATGGCGGTGGCGTGCGCGGCGGCTGGAAGAACCTGAAGGCGGTCATTCCGGGCGGCGCCTCGTGCCCCGTCCTGCCGGCGGCGCTGTGCGAAGACGCGATCATGGATTACGACGGCATGCGCGAGCTGAAGTCGTCCTTCGGCACCGCCTGCATGATCGTGATGGATCAGCAGACCGACATCATCAAGGCGATCTGGCGTCTGGCGAAGTTCTTCAAGCACGAGAGCTGCGGCCAGTGCACGCCCTGCCGCGAAGGCACCGGCTGGATGATGCGGGTGATGGATCGTCTGGTGACCGGCGAAGCCGAGATCGAGGAAATCGACATGCTCTTCAACGTGACGAAGCAGGTCGAGGGCCACACGATCTGTGCGCTTGGCGATGCGGCCGCCTGGCCGATCCAGGGTCTCATCCGGCACTACCGCGAAGAGATCGAGGATCGCATCAAGGCCCGCAAGACCGGTCGCATGGGCGCGATGGCGGCGGAGTGAGGCAACGATGAACGCGGCCCTTCCCCTTTCTCTCGGCGCGCTGGCCCTTGCGGCCTGCACCGCCCCGCAGGCGCCGGAAGCGGCACCTGTCGTGGCGGGCTATGCCGCGTCGAAAGGGGAGATGGGGGCGCTTGTCGTCACTCGCAAGGCCCGGGCCTTCGATTATTCCGAGGGCGCCGAGGCGCGGCGTGCGGCAGATGCGCTGTGCGGCGGCCGCGTGAATTCCTCGCCCGAAGACAATTTCCAGGGTGGCGCCTGGGTTTTCCCGGGGGGCTGCGCATGAGCCTCCAACCGAAACACCGCGCGGGTGCCCGCGCCCTTGGCAACTGACGGATCAGAGCATGTCGAACACGCGCAAAATCATCATCGACGGCCACGAGGTCGAGGTTGATCCGAACCTGACGATCATCCAGGCCTGTGAGCAGGCCGGCATCGAGGTGCCGCGCTTCTGCTATCACGAGCGGCTCTCGATCGCGGGCAACTGCCGCATGTGCCTTGTCGAAGTCGTCGGCGGCCCGCCGAAGCCCACCGCGTCGTGCGCGATGCAGGTCAAGGACCTGCGCCCGGGCCCGAACGGCGAGCCCTCGGTGATCAAGACCAACTCGCCGATGGTGAAGAAGGCGCGTGAAGGGGTGATGGAGTTCCTGCTCATCAACCACCCGCTCGACTGCCCGATCTGCGACCAGGGCGGCGAATGCGACCTGCAGGACCAGGCGATGGCCTATGGCGTCGACTTCTCGCGCTACCGCGAGGCGAAGCGCGCGTCGGAAGACCTGAACCTCGGGCCGCTGGTCAAGACCTGCATGACCCGCTGCATCAGCTGCACCCGCTGCGTGCGCTTCACCACCGAGGTGGCCGGCATCACCCAGATGGGACAGACCGGGCGCGGCGAGGACAGCGAGATCACCAGCTATCTGAACCTGACGCTCGACAGCAACATGCAGGGCAACATCATCGACCTGTGCCCGGTCGGTGCGCTGACCTCGAAGCCCTACGCCTTCACCGCCCGCCCCTGGGAACTGACGAAGACGGAATCGATCGACGTGATGGACGCGCTCGGCTCGAACATCCGCATCGACACCAAGGGCCGCGAAGTGAAGCGCATCCTGCCGCGCAACAATGACGCGGTGAACGAGGAATGGATCTCGGACAAGACCCGCTTCATCTGGGACGGTCTGCGCCGGCAGCGGCTTGACCGCCCCTACCTCCGTGAGGGCGGCAAGCTGCGCAAGGCAAGCTGGGGCGAGGCGCTTTCCGCTGCCGCCGCGGCGATGACCGGCAAGAAGGTGCTCGGCCTCGTGGGCGATCTGGCCCCGGTCGAGGCGGCCTTCGCGCTCAAGCAGCTGGTCGAGGGCCTTGGTGGTTCGGTCGAGTGCCGCACCGACGGCGCGCGCCTGCCGGTGGGCAACCGCTCGGCCTATGTCGGCAATGCCGCGATCGCGGATATCGACAGCGCCAAGCAGATCGTGCTGATCGGCACCAACCCGCGCGACGAGGCGCCGGTGCTGAACGCGCGCATCCGCAAGGCCTGGTCGCATGGCGCCGTGGTCTCGCTGATCGGGCCGGCGGTCGATCTGACCTATGACTACACCGCGCTCGGCACCGACCGCGCGGCGCTGGCGAAGGCGGTGGCCGAGGCCACTCCGGTCGAGGGCGCGCTGGTGATCGTCGGGCAGGGCGCCGTCTCGGAAGCCGATGGCAAGGCGGTGATCGCCCATGCGATGGCGCTCGCCGAGAAGCTCGGCGGCAAGTACATGATGCTGCACACCGCGGCCGGTCGCGTCGGCGCGATGGACGTGGGCGCGGTGACCGAGGGCGGGCTTCTGGCCGCTGTCGAGGGCGTGGAGGTGATCTACAACCTCGGCGCCGACGAGGTGGAAATCACCCCGCGCTCGGAAGGCGGCCCCTTCGTGATCTATCAGGGCAGCCACGGCGACCGCGGCGCGAACCGGGCGGATATCATCCTGCCGGGCGCCGCCTACACCGAGGAAAACGGCCTCTTCGTCAACACCGAGGGCCGGCCGCAGCTCGCCTTCCGCGCGGGCTTCGCGCCCGGCGAGGCGAAGGAAAACTGGGCGATCCTGCGCGCGCTGTCGGCCGAGCTGGGCCGCACGCAGCCGTGGAATTCGCTGGCCGGTCTGCGCAAGGCGCTGATCGCGGCGGTGCCGCATCTCGCCCAGGTCGACACCGTGCCGGCGAATGGCTGGACCCCGGTCGCGGCTCGCGACATGGGCGCCGCCACCTTCCGCCCGGCGATCCATGACTTCTACTTCACCAACCCGATCGCGCGGGCCTCGGTGGTGATGGCCGAATGCTCGGCCCTCGCCAAGACGCGCGCGGCCGGTCCGGCGCTTGCGGCGGAGTGACACGAATGGCGCGGCTTTCCACCCTTGCGCGCGTCGCCCCCGGCCTTCTGGCCGGGCTGGCGGCCTGTGCGCCGGCGGAAGGGGCCGCGCCCTCGAAGATCGTCTACGAGGGGGTCGAGACCCGTCTCCTCGAAGGCGATCTGGTCGATTTTCGCGTCGCGCTGCGCGGGGCGAAGGACGATACGGCGGTGGTCGATTATGCCACCTGTGCGGCGGCGCAATATGCGCTGATCCGCGGCTACGGCTTCGCGCGGCACATCCGCACGAAGATCGACCATGAAAACGGAACTTGGCAGGCGGATGCGGTCTATCTGATCTCCGCCGCTCTGCCCCGCGGACTGAAGACGATCGACGCTCAGGTGACGGTCGGCGACTGCGCGGATCAAGGTATACCGACGGTTTGAAAGACAAGGCGGTCTGAGGGACAAAATGGCTGAGTTTCTTGCAACACCTTTTGGCACTTTCCTGCTCATCCTCGGGCAGTGCCTTCTGGTCACGGTCTGCATCCTCGTGGCGCTGGCCTTTCTGATGTATGCCGACCGCAAGGTCTGGGCGGCGGTGCAGATCCGTCGCGGTCCGAACGTGGTGGGCCCCTTCGGCCTGCTGCAGAGCTTCGCCGACTTCCTGAAGTATATCGTGAAGGAAATCGTCGTGCCGGCGGGCGCCGACAAGGCGGTCTACTTCATCGCGCCGATGCTGAGCTTCATCCTGCCGGTGATCGCCTGGGCGGTGATCCCGTTCAACACCGGCTGGGTGATCTCGGACATCAACGTCGCGATCCTCTACATCTTCGCGGTCTCGTCGCTTGAAGTGTACGGCGTGATCATGGGGGGCTGGGCGTCGAACTCGAAATACCCGTTCCTCGGCTCGCTGCGCTCGGCCGCGCAGATGATCTCCTACGAGGTCTCGCTCGGCCTGATCATCATCGGCGTGATCATCTCGACCGGCTCGATGAACTTCGGCGCGATCGTCGAGGCGCAGAAGACCAGCTATGGCATCTTCGGCTGGTACTGGCTGCCGCACCTGCCGATGGTGGCGCTGTTCTTCATCTCGGCGCTGGCCGAGACCAACCGTCCGCCCTTCGACCTTCCCGAAGCTGAATCGGAACTCGTCGCCGGTTATCAGGTCGAATACAGCTCGACGCCGTTCCTGCTGTTCATGATCGGCGAGCTGATGGCGGTGGTGCTGATGTGCGCGCTCGTGTCGCTGCTGTTCCTCGGCGGCTGGCTCAGCCCGATCCCCGGCCTGCCCGACGGCGTGCTGTGGCTGGTGGGCAAGATGCTGCTGTGCTTCTTCATCTTCGCGATGGTGAAGGCGATCGTGCCGCGCTACCGCTACGACCAGCTGATGCGGATCGGCTGGAAGGTGTTCCTGCCGATGTCGCTCGCCTGGGTGGTGATCGTGGCATTCCTGGCGAAATATGAGGTCCTCGGCGCCTTCTGGGCCCGCTGGACGATGGGGGGCTGATCCATGGCTTTCGATTACGCACGCGCGGCCAAATACTTCCTGCTGTTCGACTTCTTCAAGGGTTTCGGCCTTGGCATGAAGTACTTCGTGGCGCCCAAGCCCACGATCAACTACCCGCACGAGAAGGGGCCGATCAGCCCGCGCTTCCGCGGCGAGCATGCGCTGCGCCGCTATCCGAACGGGGAAGAGCGCTGCATCGCCTGCAAGCTGTGCGAGGCGATCTGCCCCGCCCAGGCGATCACCATCGATGCCGAACCGCGCGAGGACGGCTCGCGCCGCACCACGCGCTACGACATCGACATGACGAAGTGCATCTACTGCGGCTTCTGCCAGGAAGCCTGCCCGGTCGATGCGATCGTCGAGGGGCCGAACTTCGAATTCGCCACCGAGACCCGCGAGGAGCTGTTCTACGACAAGGCGAAGCTTCTCGATAACGGCGCCCGCTGGGAATCCGAGATCGCCCGCAACCTCGAGCTGGATGCGCCCTACAGATGACCGAGGAATTCTCGAAACTGTTCTCGGCGATGATGGAGCAGGGGGCCGAGATGGCCCGCCTGTTCAACCCGGCTTTGGAAAGTTTCAATCCCGTCGCCTTCGAAAAGCTCATCCCCACCATGTCGAAGGACATGATGGAGATGTGGTTCGGCAAGACCTTCAACCGCGAGGGGCTGGACGCGCGCACGCGCCTTCTGGTGACGATCGCGGCGCTCACCGTGCTGGGCGCGCAGGCGGATGCACAGCTGCGTCTGGCCATCCGCCACGCGATGGAGGCGGGCGCCTCGCAGCGGGAGATCGCCGAGGTGATCTTCCAGATGAGCATGTTCGGCGGCGTTCCCGCCATGACCCGGGCGCTGGAGATCGCGCGTTCGGTGTTTGACGAAAAATCGGGGGAAAACACATGACGGTGTTTGCATTCTACCTCTTCGCCGCGGTCGCGGTGGTCGCGGGCCTGATGGTGGTCCTGTCCAAGAACCCCGTGCATTCGGTGCTCTGGCTGATCCTGACCTTCCTCTCGGCCTCGGGGCTGTTCGTGCTTCTGGGCGCGGAATTCGTCGCGATGCTGCTGATCATCGTCTATGTCGGCGCGGTCGCGGTGCTCTTCCTCTTCGTGGTGATGATGCTCGACGTCGACTTCGCCGCGCTGAAGGGCGAGCTGGTGCGCTACATGCCGCTCGGCCTGCTGATGGGCGTCATCATGCTGCTGATGCTCGGCATGGGCTTCGGCGCCTGGCAGTCGGCCGACGGCGCGCAGGCGCTGCATGCGGCGCCCACCCCCGAGGGCGTGCAGAACACCGAGGCGCTCGGGCTGCTGATCTATGACAAGTACATCTACCTCTTCCAGGCGGCGGGTCTGATCCTGCTCGTGGCGATGATCGGGGCGATCCTGCTGACGCTGCGCCACCGCACCGACATCAAGCGGCAGAACGTGCTCGCGCAGATGCACCGCGATCCGGCGAAGTCGCTCGAGCTGGTGGATGTGAAACCGGGGCAGGGGCTGTGATGAGCTGCTGCGACGAACGAAACGGGCAAGGGAAAACGGGGCGCGCGCTCCGGAGGGACAGCGATGATCGGACTTGAACATTATCTGGGCGTGGCGGCAGCGCTGTTCGTCACCGGGATCTTCGGGATCTTCGTGAACCGCAAGAACGTCATCGTCATCCTGATGTCGATCGAACTGATGCTGCTTGCGGTGAACATCAACCTCGTCGCCTTCTCGTCCTTCTCGGGCGATCTGGTGGGGCAGGTCTTCACGATGTTCGTGCTGACCGTGGCCGCCGCCGAGGCGGCGATCGGCCTCGCGATCCTCGTGGTCTTCTTCCGCAACCGCGGCTCGATCGCCGTGGAAGACGTCAACGTGATGAAGGGGTAAGTGCTCATGGAAACGATCATTCTTCTGGCACCCCTTCTGGGGGCGGTCGTCGGCGGCTTCGGCTGGCGGCTGATCGGCGAGAAGGGGGCGATGGCACTGACCACGGGCCTCCTGTTCCTCGCCTGCGCGCTGAGCTGGGTCACCTTCCTCGGCTTCGACGGCGTCACCCGCCACATCCACCTGTTCGACTTCATCCGCTCGGGCGCGCTCGATGTCAGCTGGGGCATCCGGCTCGACCGGCTGACCGCGATCATGCTGATCGTCGTCACCACGGTCTCGGCGCTGGTGCACCTCTACAGCTGGGGCTACATGGCGCATGACCCGGCCTGGGGCCATGACGAGGCCTACAAGGCGCGCTTCTTCGCCTATCTGTCGCTCTTCACCTTCACCATGCTGTCGCTGGTGACGGCGGACAGCCTGGTGCAGATGTTCTTCGGCTGGGAAGGCGTGGGTCTCGCGTCCTACCTGCTGATCGGCTTCTACTACAAGAAGCCCTCGGCCGGCGCCGCGGCGATCAAGGCCTTCGTGGTCAACCGCGTCGGCGACTTCGGCTTCCTGCTCGGCATGTTCGCGATCTTCTACCTGACCGGCACGCTGAAGTTCGACGAGGTCTTCGCGGCCGCGCCGACGCTGGCGCAGGAGAACCTGCACTTCCTGTGGCGCGACTGGAACGCGGCGAACCTGATCGGCTTCCTGCTGTTCATCGGTGCCATGGGCAAATCGGCGCAGCTTCTGCTGCACACCTGGCTGCCGGACGCGATGGAAGGCCCGACCCCGGTGTCGGCGCTGATCCACGCCGCGACCATGGTGACCGCGGGCGTGTTCCTCGTTTCGCGGATGTCGCCGCTTTACGAATTCGCCCCGCAGGCGAAGATGTTCATCGTCTACATCGGCGCCACCACCGCCTTCTTCGCGGCGACCGTGGGCCTCGTGCAGAACGACATCAAGCGCGTCATCGCCTATTCGACCTGTTCGCAGCTTGGCTACATGTTCGTGGCCGCGGGCGTCGGCATCTATTCGGCGGCGATGTTCCACCTGCTGACCCACGCCTTCTTCAAGGCGATGCTGTTCCTCGGCGCGGGCTCGGTGATCCACGCGATGCACCACGAGCAGGACATGCGCAACTACGGTGCGCTGCGCAAGAAGATCCCCTTCACCTACTGGATCATGGTGATCGGCACCCTCGCCATCACCGGCGTCGGCGTGCCGCTGACCTCGTTCGGCCTCGCGGGCTTCCTGTCGAAGGACGCGATCATCGAGAGCGCCTTCGGATCCGGCTCGGGCTATGCCTTCTGGATGCTGGTGATCGCCGCGGGCTTCACCTCGTTCTACTCGTGGCGTCTGATCTTCATGACCTTCTTCGGCAAGGAGAAGGGCGATCACCACACCCACGAGCACGCGCATGAAAGCCCGATGGTGATGCTGGTGCCGCTTGGCGTGCTGGCCATCGGCGCGATCTTCGCCGGCATGGTCTGGTACAACAGCTTCTTCGGTAATCACGACAAGATGCTCGCCTTCTTCGGCATGCCGCAGCACGAGGCGCAGATGGCCGAGGCCGGGACCGAGGCGATGCCGGAAGGCGTCGCGACCGAGGCGCCGGCGGCCGAGGGCCATGCCGTTGCCGCGACCGAAGGTCATGCGGTGGCCGAGGGCCACGCACCGCAGGGCGCGATCTACATGAGCGAGGAGAGCACCAAGGTGATGGAAGACGCCCATGCGGCGCCGACCTGGGCCAAGGTCTCGCCCTTCATCGCGATGCTGATCGGTCTGACGCTGTCGTGGCTGTTCTACATCGTCAATCCGGCGCTGCCGGCGAAACTCGCCAAGGCGCAGCCGGTGCTCTACCGCTTCCTGCTGAACAAGTGGTATTTCGACGAGCTCTACAACGTCATCTTCATCCGTCCCGCCAAGTGGCTCGGCGCCTTCTTCTGGAAGAAGGGTGACGGCGCCACCATCGACGGGGCGATCAACGGGGTCGCGCTTGGCATCGTGCCGGCGCTGACCCGCCTCGCCGGCCGCGTCCAGTCCGGCTATCTCTTCCACTACGCCTTCGCCATGGTCATCGGCATCGTGGTGCTCATGTTCTGGGTCGTCCTGACCGGGGGGTCTCACTAATGGAAAACCTTCTTTCCATCATCACGTTCACTCCCCTGGTATCGGCGGCGATCCTGGCGCTGGTGCTGAAGGGCGGGACGCCCGCGGCGGACCGCAATGCGAAATGGGCGGCGCTGCTGATCACCTCGGCGACCTTCCTGATCTCGCTCTTCCTGCTCGGCGGCTTCGACGCCTCGAACACCGGCTTCCAGTTCGTCGAGGACCGCGACTGGATCATGGGCCTGAAGTACAAGATGGGCGTCGACGGGATCTCGATCCTGTTCGTGCTGCTCACCACCTTCATCATGCCGCTGACCATCGCCTCGGCCTGGCACGTCGAGAAGCGGGTCAAGGAGTACATGATCGCCTTCCTCGTGCTCGAGGGGCTGATGATCGGCGTGTTCACCGCGCTTGATCTGGTGCTGTTCTACCTGTTCTTCGAAGCCTCGCTGATCCCGATGTTCCTGATCATCGGCATCTGGGGCGGGCCGAACCGGATCTACGCGACCTTCAAGTTCTTCCTCTACACCTTCCTCGGCTCGGTGCTGATGCTGGTGGCGATGGTCGCGATGTACATGGAAGCGGGCACCACCGACATCGTCACGCTGCTGACCCACAAGTTCCCGACCGACAGCTTCGCCGTGCTGGGCTTCCACGTCGTGGGCGGCATGCAGACGCTGCTGTTCCTGGCCTTCTTCGCCTCCTTCGCGGTGAAGATGCCGATGTGGCCGGTGCACACCTGGCTGCCCGACGCGCACGTTCAGGCGCCGACGGCGGGCTCGGTGATCCTGGCGGCGGTGATGCTGAAGATGGGCGGCTACGGCTTCCTGCGCTTCTCGCTGCCGATGTTCCCGGTGGGCTCCGAGGTGCTGACCCCGGTGGTGTTCTGGATGTCGGCGATCGCCATCGTCTACACCTCGCTCGTCGCGCTGGCGCAATCCGACATGAAGAAGCTGATCGCCTATTCGTCGGTGGCGCACATGGGCTATGTCACCATGGGCATCTTCGCGGCGAATCAGCAGGGCGTCGACGGCGCGATCTTCCAGATGCTGAGCCACGGCTTCGTCTCGGGCGCGCTTTTCCTTGCGGTCGGCGTGATCTATGACCGGATGCACACCCGCGAGATCGACGCCTATGGCGGGCTTGCGGTGCGGATGCCGCGCTATGCGCTGGTCTTCATGTTCTTCACCATGGCCAACATCGGCCTGCCGGGCACCTCGGGCTTCATCGGTGAATTCCTCACCATGATGGGCACCTTCCAGGTCAACACCTGGGTGGCGCTGGTGGCGGCGACGGGCGTGATCCTCTCGGCTTCCTACGCGCTGTGGCTCTATCGCCGCGTCGTCTTCGGCGAGCTGATCAAGGAGAGCCTGAAGACGATCCAGGACATGAGCACCCGCGAGAAGGCGATCTTCGCGCCGCTGATCGCGGCGACGCTGATCCTCGGCTTCTGCCCGAACCTGATCCTTGACATCATCGGGCCTTCGGTGGCCCAGCTGATCCAGAACTATCACGCCAGCCTGCCCGCCGATCTCGCGGCGCTCGCCGGTCACTGAGGGAGAAAAAACGATGACTTCTGCGGATTTCTCCACGGTCCTGCCGGAGTTCCTGCTGGCCGTCTATGCGATGGCGGCGCTGCTCTTCGGCGTCTGGACCGGCAAGGACAAGACCGGCCCGGCGATCCTGTGGGCCACCGTCGCGGTGATGCTGGTCTTCGGGTTCTGGATCGGGGTCAGCGGCTCGGGGGCGCGTGACGCCTTCGGCGGGCTCTTCATCGACGATCCCTTCGCGCGCTTCTCGAAGGTCGCGATCCTGTTCTCGGCTGCCGCCATCCTCGCGATGAGCGCCGATTACCTCGTGCGCCGCGGCCTGCTGCGCTTCGAGTTCCCGATCCTCGTCGTGCTGGCCACCATCGGCATGATGATGATGGTCTCGGCGGGCGACCTGATGTCGCTCTATCTCGGCCTCGAGCTGATGTCGCTGTCGCTCTATGTCGTCGCCGCCCTGCGTCGCGACTCCGAGCGCTCGTCGGAAGCCGGTCTGAAATACTTCGTGCTGGGCTCGCTCAGCTCGGGTCTGCTGCTCTATGGCGCCTCGCTGACCTACGGCTTTGCCGGCACCACGAACTTCGCCGGCATCATCTCGGTGGTCGAGGCCGGTCACCTGCCGCTCGGCGTGCTGTTCGGCATGGTGTTCATGATCGCGGGTCTCGCCTTCAAGGTCTCGGCGGTGCCGTTCCACATGTGGACGCCCGACGTCTACGAAGGCTCGCCGACCCCGGTGACCGCCTTCTTCGCCACCGCGCCGAAGATGGCCGCGATGGCGCTGATCGCGCGGCTTGTCTATGACGCCTTCGGCCATGTGCCGAGCGACTGGGGCCAGGTGCTCGCGATCGTCGCCGTGGCCTCGATGTTCCTCGGCGCCGTCGCCGGGATCGGGCAGAAGAACATCAAGCGCCTGATGGCCTATTCCTCGATCACCCACATGGGCTTTGCGCTGATGGGCGTTCTGGCCGGGACCGAGGCGGGTGTCAGCGCGACGCTGATCTACATGTCGATCTACATCGCGATGAACGTCGGCGTCTTCTCCTTCATCCTGGCGATGGAGCGCGACGGCCAGCCGGTGACCGACATCTCGGCGCTGAACATGCTGTCGAAGGCGGAGCCGCTGAAGGCGCTGGCGCTGCTGGTGCTGTTCTTCTCGCTGGCCGGTGTGCCGCCGATGCTCGGCTTCTTCGCCAAGTTCGCGGTGATCAAGGCGGCGCTCTTCGCGGGCTACACCTGGGTTGCGGTGCTGGGCGTCGTCGCCTCGGTGATCGCGGCCTTCTACTACCTGCGCATCGTCTACTACATGTACTTCGGCACCGAGACCGAGGCGCTCGACAGCCGGATGCCGGCGGTGCAATGGGTGCTGCTGATGGCCTCGGCGCTGGTGATGGTCGCAGGGGCGATGAACCTCTTCGGTCTCGAGGGCGCCGCGCAGGCGGCGGCAGCGGCACTTGTCCACTGATCGCACCGAATGGCCTGAGGGCGTGGCGCGCCACGTCCTCGGCCGGGTGGACAGCACCATGTCCGAAGCGGCCCGGCTGGCCCCGCATCTTGCGGGGCCTGCGTGGATTCTGGCCCTTGACCAGACCGGCGGCCGCGGCCGCCGCGGCCGGCCCTGGCGGATGCCCGCGGGCAATTTCGCCGCCACCTATGTCTTTCATCCGCAGGTGAGCCCGCAGCAGGCGGCGCTTTACTCCTTCGTCGCGGCGCTCGCGCTCGAGGAGGCGCTGTCGCGCGTCGCCGGGCCGCATGCGCGGCTGACGATCAAATGGCCGAACGATGTGCTGCTGAATGGCGGCAAGATCGCGGGGATCCTGCTTGAAAGCCTGGGGCAGGGCGGCCGGATCAGCCAGCTTGCCATCGGCATCGGCGTGAACCTGGCCGAGGCGCCCGATCCGGGCACGCTCGAGGCGGGCGCGATGGCGCCGGTGAGCCTGCGCGCCGAAACCGGCCTGGTGATCTCGCCCGAGGAATTCCTGACCCATCTGGCCGTGGCCTTCGACCGGCTGGCGCGGCAATTCGCGACCCAGGGCTTCGCGCCGATCCGCGCCGCCTGGCTCGCCCGCGCCGCGCGTCTTGGCGAGCGGCTGGTGGCGCGCACCGGAACCGAGACGCATGAGGGCGTCTTCGAGACGATCGACGAGACCGGCGCGATGATCCTGCACACGGCGGGCGGGCGGATGGCGATTTCCGCCGCCGAGATTTTCTTCTGAGGGGGGAGTGATGCTTCTCTGCATCGACTGCGGCAACACGAATACGGTGTTCTCGATCTGGGACGGCGAGAGCTTCGTCTCGACCTGGCGCATCGCCACCGATCACCGCCGCACCGCTGACGAATATTTCGTCTGGCTCAACACGCTGAAGAAGCTGCACGACATCGACGGCAAGGTGACCGAGGCGATCATCTCCTCGACCGTGCCGCGGGTGGTGTTCAACCTGCGCGTGCTGTGCAACCGCTATTACGACTGTCGTCCGCTCGTCGTCGGCAAGCCGGGATGCGAGCTGCCGGTGGCGCCGCGCGTCGATCTCGGCACCACGGTCGGGCCCGACCGGCTGGTGAACACCGTCGCGGGCTATGACCGGCACGGCGGCAATCTGGTCGTCGTCGATTTCGGCACCGCGACCACCTTCGACGTGGTCGATGACGACGGCGCCTATATCGGCGGGGTGATCGCGCCCGGTGTGAACCTCAGCCTCGAGGCGCTGCACATGGCGGCCGCGGCGCTGCCTCATGTCGACATCACCCACCCCGAGCGGGTGATCGGCACGAACACGGTTGCCTGTATCCAGTCGGGCATCTACTGGGGCTATATCGGCCTTGTCGAGGGCATCGTGCGGCAGATCCGGGCCGAGCGCGATCGTCCGATGCGGGTGATCGCCACCGGCGGTCTGGCCTCGCTCTTCGATCAGGGCTTCGATCTCTTTGACAAGGTCGAGGATGACCTTACCATGCACGGGCTGCGGCTCATCAACGATTACAACAAGGGGCTTGGCGCGTGAGTGACCGTCTGATCTATCTTCCCATCGGTGGTGCCGGCGAAATCGGCATGAACACCTATGTCTACGGCTACGGGCCCGAGGGGAAGGAGCGGCTGATCGTCATCGACCTTGGCGTGACCTTCCCGGACATGGACAGCACCCCGGGGGTGGATGTGATCATGGCCGACAGCGCCTGGCTCGAGCAGAACGCGGCGCGGATCGAGGCGATCTTCATCACCCATGCGCACGAGGACCACATCGGCGCGCTGCCGCACCTGTGGCCGCGGCTGAAGAAGACGATGTATGCGCGCAAGTTCACCGCCCGCATCGGCGCGCTGAAGATGGAAGAGGCGGGGCTGCCGAGCGACGTGCTGAAGGTCGTCGAGCCGCGCCCGCAGGTGATCGAGGCCGGCCCCTTCAAGGTGCAGTTCGTGCCGCTGAGCCATTCGATCCCGGAAAGCTCGGCGCTCATCATCGACACGCCCGCGGGGCGGATCGTGCACACCGGCGACTTCAAGCTCGACGGCTCGCCCGTCGTCGGCGAACCCTTCGATCCGATGGTCTGGCACGAGATCGCGCATGAGGGGCAGGGGGTGAAGGTGCTGGTCTGCGATTCGACCAACGTCTTCTCGCCCTCGCCGGGCCGGTCCGAGGCGACGCTGGTCGAGCCGCTGCGCGAGATGATCGCGGCGCAGAAGGGGATGGTGGTCGCCACCACCTTCGCCTCGAACGTGGCGCGTCTGAAGACGCTCGCCGAGGCCGGCAAGGCCGCGGGGCGCTCGGTCTGCCTGCTCGGCCGCGCGATGAAGCGGATGGTCAGCGCGGCCGAGGAAACCGGCGTGCTGATCGGCATGCCCGGCACGATCTCGGCCGAGGATGCGGTCGAGGTCGGGCGCGAGAACCTGATGCTGATCGTCACCGGCAGCCAGGGCGAGCGGCGCGCGGCGACGGCACAGCTCAGCCGCGGCAAGTATCTGGGCCTCGAGATGAAATCGGGCGACAGCTTCCTGTTCTCGTCGCGCGTGATCCCGGGCAACGAGCGCGGCGTGATCCGCATCATCAACGCCTTCTCCGAGATGGGCGTCGACGTGATCGAGGATCACAACGGCCGCTATCACGTCTCGGGCCATGCGAACCGCCCCGATCTCGAGGCGGTGCATGACCTGCTGCGGCCGCAGATCCTGATCCCGATGCACGGCGAGCACCGCCACCTGCGCGAACATGCGAAGCTCGGCACGGCGAAGGGGATCGCCTCGGAAGTGGCGACGAACGGCATGATGATCGACCTGACCGGCCCGGCGCCGAAGGTGGTCGAATATATCGAGACCGGGCGGATCTATCTGGACGGGTCTGTGCTGATCGGCGCGATGGACGGGGTGATCCGCGACCGCATCCGCATGGCGCTGAACGGCCATGTGCTGATCACCGTGATCGTCGACGAGGACGACGCTCCGCTCGGCGATGCCTGGGTCGAGCTGATGGGCCTGTCGGAAACCGGCCGCAACGGCGCCGATCTGGTCGAGCGGCTGGAGGACGAGCTGGCCGAATTCCTCGAACGCGCCTCGGCCAAGGTGGTGGCGAGCGACGACAAGATGGACGAGGCGCTGCGCCGCATCGTGCGCCAGGTGACGATGGAAGAGATCGGCAAGAAGCCCGAGGTGACGGTCGTCGTCTCGCGGCTGATGGCGGAGTGAGGCGGGGGGATTCGCCCCGTCTCGCGCCATGAACTCTGCCCTTCCGGCCGCTTCAGGGCAACCGGAGGGGCCATGGATCGGAGTGCATTGCCCGCTCCGAGCTCTTCGTCTCTTTCGACAGCATACTTCACGCGTGTTTGATATTATCTTATTGTCTTTACTGTGAGCTAAGAGTTTTTGGCGAGCAATAGGTGCGATCATAAGGCTCTTCAGTAGGTATTTGGGGGCGCAAGTATGTGCGTGAATAATATAGATTTTCGCCGGGGAGACTTGTTTCCAAATTTGGTGTTTCTTGGTGCCTGCCCCGGACAGGAGGAAGAGAATGCCGTCCCACAACGCCCATTTGCCGGACGCTCTGGCGCGAACCTATCTATCCTCCTTCAAGTTCTTCACGATTTAGAAAATAAAGGAATCTTTGGGCTTCGCGCGAGTGACTTCAGCACGACGAATGTTGATCATTATACCCTGATGAATTCTCATGCAGCTGCTAGGTGGCCTGCCAGAGACGGAAGATCAATTCCACGGATGTTAGAGGTTCAGGACCCCGAAAATATTCAAAGGCTCACAAGACAACTAAGATTTGTCAACGCGAGAGTCATTATCGGCTTGGGGAGACCAATCGATAATAGACATCTGGCTCAACGTCGCAGAGATAGCGCTCCGATGAGGGCCATTCGAATGTTGGCGGAGAGCAATGCGAATATCTCGTTTCTTGTCACCGGACACCCTTCCCCTAGGGCAATCAATCGCTTCGCTCAGGGAAATGCCGCGCAATGGTTTAGAACAATGTTGCACCGGTTTCCGTGACAATGATCGCCGGCTGCGTCCACTAAGCCGACCTTTATGGGCATGCGGCGGCTCTGTCCTCATAAGCGTCCGGAACGAACGGACCTTCTCAAATGAAAACCCCGGGCGATGGCCCGGGGTCTTGTGTTTTCGCGCTGTGGAAGGGATCAGCCTTCCGAGGTTTCCTCGACCTCCTCGGTCACCGTCGCCGGTTTCGAGGGGCGGAAGGGGCGCAGCAGGAAGTCGGGGACGTGATCGCCCATGCCGACGACGACGGGCCCGGTGTCGCGGTCGCGCGGGCGCGAACGATCCCGCTCGCGGCGGTCGTCGCGACGCTCATCCCGACGCTCGTCGCGGCGTTCCTCGCGCTTCGGCGCCTCGGCCACCGGGGCCTCGACGACGGCCTCGACCACCGGCTCGGCGATGACGACGGGGCGGGCCTCGTCACGGTCGCGATCGCGCGAGCGCGAGCGGGTGCGCGTGCGCGAACCCCCGCGGGCCGAGGACCGGCCGTCCTTTTCCTCGTAGACTTTCGGCTCGCGATGCGTGGCATCGCTCAGCGTGAAGCCCTCGGGCGCCTCGGCGCGCGGAATGGTGATCTTCACCAGATGCTCGATGGCGCCGAGGTATTTCTCGTCCGACGGCGTCGCGATCGAATAGGCGGTGCCCAGACGGCCGGCGCGGCCGGTGCGGCCGATGCGGTGGACGTAATCCTCGGCATGGCTCGGCAGGTCATAGTTGAAGACGTGGCTGACCGCCGGAATGTCGAGCCCGCGCGCGGCGACGTCGGAGGCGACGAGCAGTTGCAGCTTGCCGTCGCGGAACGCATCAAGCGTCTTCGTGCGCACGCTCTGCTCAAGATCGCCGTGGATCGGAGCGGCATCGAAACCGTGCGATTTCAGCGATTTCGCGACGATGTCCACATCCGACTTGCGGTTGCAGAAGATGATCGCGTTGGTGCAGGCCTCGCCCTCGGCCTCGATCAGCGCGCGCAAGAGCTCGCGCTTGGCCTTGGCGGTCTGGTCCTTGCGCGGCGGCACGATCTCGACCAGCTTCTGCGTGATGGTTTCCGAGGTCGTCGCCTGGCGCGCCACCTCGACGCGGGCGGGCGCGTGCAGGAAGGTGTTGGTGATGCGCTCGATCTCGGGCGCCATGGTGGCCGAGAAGAACAGCGTCTGCCGGGTGAAGGGGGTGAGCTGGAAGATCCGCTCGATATCCGGGATGAAGCCCATGTCGAGCATCCGGTCGGCCTCGTCGACGACCATGATCTGCACGCCGGTGAGCAGCAGCTTGCCGCGCTCGAAATGGTCAAGCAGACGGCCGGGCGTGGCGATCAGCACGTCGACGCCCCGGTCGATGAGCTTGTCCTGCTCGGCGAAGGACACGCCGCCGATCAACAGCGCCTTCGTCAGCTTGGTGTATTTCGCGTAAAGGTCGAAGTTCTCGGCCACCTGCGCCGCCAGTTCGCGCGTCGGCGCCAGCACCAGCGAGCGCGGCATCCGGGCGCGGGCGCGGCCGGTGGCGAGGCGGGTGAGCATCGGCAGGGTGAAGGAGGCGGTCTTGCCCGTGCCGGTCTGGGCGATGCCCAGCACGTCCTTGCCCTCGAGCGCGGGAGGGATCGCCCCCTCCTGAATCGGCGTCGGCGCCTCGTAGCCCGCCTCTGCGACGGCCTTCAGCACATTGGGATCAAGGTTCAGTTCAGAAAACTTCGTCATTTGCGTCCTTGCGGCGTGATCGCTTCACGCGGTGGGGGGGGACGCAAATCTCCGGGCGTCCCGGGCGAGAGCCGCCGGGGTGCGGCTGAAAACCCCCTACTGCAAAGCGCGGGAAAGGTCAACAAACTGCACGAAAAATGCGTCCTTTGCGGGGCGGGGCTGCGGGGGCGGCGGTTGACGGCGCGCGCGGGCTCTGGCAGGGGAAGAGGCAACAGAGGAAACCTGAAAATGAACCTGTTTGCCGAGATGCGCGCGGGCGTGATCGCCGCGCTGGACCAGATGACCGCCGAGGGCACGCTGCCCGAAGGGCTC
Source organism: Paenirhodobacter hankyongi (assembly GCF_003664585.1). Taxonomy (GTDB): domain Bacteria; phylum Pseudomonadota; class Alphaproteobacteria; order Rhodobacterales; family Rhodobacteraceae; genus Rhodobacter; species Rhodobacter hankyongi. Next base: position 186,952 of record NZ_RCHI01000003.1, on the reverse strand, counting down.
GACTTCGCCGCCGTGACGGTGGAGCCGCCGCGAGATGCCGCGCATGGCGACATGGCGACGAACGCCGCGATGGTGCTGGCAAAGGCCGCAGGCAAGAAGCCGCGCGAGATCGCCGATGCGCTCGCCGCGAAACTGGCTGCCGATCCGCGGGTGAGTGCGGCCGAGGTCGCCGGGCCCGGGTTCCTGAACCTGCGTCTCGCGCCCGCCGTCTGGGCCGACGTCACGCGGGCCGTTCTGGCCGAGGGCACCGCCTATGGCCGTTCGGACCTCGGGCAGGGGATCAAGGTCAACGTCGAATTCGTCTCGGCGAACCCGACCGGGCCGATGCATGTGGGCCATACCCGCGGCGCGGTCTTCGGCGATGCGCTCGCGGCCCTTCTGGCCTTCGCAGGCTATGACGTGACGCGCGAATATTACATCAACGACGGCGGCGCGCAGGTGAACGTGCTCGCGCGCTCGGCCTTCGAGCGCTACCGCGAGGCGAACGGGCTCGAGCCCGAGATCCGCGAGGGGCTTTATCCGGGCGATTACCTGATCCCGGTCGGCGAGGCGCTGAAGGCCAAGTATGGCGACAGCCTGCTGAACAAGCCCGAGGAGGTCTGGCTCGCCGATGTGCGCGAATTCGCCACCGCCGAGATGATGGCGATGATCCGCGAGGATCTGGCGCTTCTGAACGTGAAGATGGATGTCTATTCCTCGGAAAAGGCGCTTTACGGCACCGGCAAGATCGAGGGCGCGCTGAAGCGGCTCGAGGATCTCGGGCTGATCTACGAGGGCGTGCTCGAACCGCCGAAGGGCAAGCTGCCCGAGGATTGGGAGGAGCGCGAGCAGACCCTCTTCCGTTCCACCCAGTTCGGCGATGACGTCGACCGGCCGGTGAAGAAGTCGGATGGCAGCTGGACCTATTTCGCCCCCGACATCGCCTATCACTGGACGAAGATCGAGCGCGGCTTCGAACAGCTGATCGACGTCTTCGGCGCCGACCACGGCGGCTATGTGAAGCGGATGAAGGCGGCGGTCGCGGCGCTGAGCGAGAACAAGGTCTCGCTCGACATCAAGCTGATCCAGCTGGTGAAGCTGTTCAAGAATGGCGAGCCCTTCAAGATGTCGAAGCGCGCGGGCACCTTTGTCACCCTGCGCGACGTGGTCGAACAGGCCGGCGCCGACGTCACCCGCTTCCACATGCTGACCCGCAAGAACGACGCGGCGCTCGATTTCGACTTCGACAAGGTGCTCGAGCAGTCGAAGGACAACCCGGTCTTCTACGTGCAATATGCCCATGCCCGGGTCTCCTCGGTGCTGCGCAAGGCGCGCGAGCTGGGCTTTGACGTCTCGGATGCGGCGCTGGCCGCGGCGGACCTCTCGGGCAACACCCACGAGGCGGAGCTGGTGCTGGCGAAGAAGATCGCCGAATGGCCGCGTCTGGTCGAGATCGCGGCGCGCGCGAACGAGCCGCACCGCATCGCCTTCTACCTCTACGAGATCGCCTCGGACCTGCATGCGCTGTGGAATCGCGGCAATGACGAGACCTCGCTGCGCTTCGTGCAGGAGGGCGACGCCGCCGCCACATCGGCGAAAATCGCCCTTGCCCGGGCCTGTGCCGTTGTCATTTCGGCCGGTCTTGGTATTCTTGGCGTGACCCCGGCGGAAGAGATGCGCTGAAGCGCGCCGCGCCGGGAGAGGCAACATGCCGGGTGAACCGGCGGCGAGGCGAGCATGGCAAGCAATTACGACCGCGACAGCGGCGGATATGGCTATGAGGGCGGCGGGCACGAGCCCGGCGCCCCGCATGGCATTGCCGAGCCGGTCTCCCGCTGGGTGCAATATGCCGGTGCCGCGACCTCGATCGCGCTGATCCTCGGGGTCGTGGTATGGGGCTACAGGCTGGCGGTGCGCGATGTCTCGGGGGTGCCGGTGATCCGCGCGCTCGAAGGCCCCGCCCGCATCGCGCCCGAGGATCCGGGCGGCGATCTGGCCCGCCATGTCGGTCTGTCGGTGAACGAGGTTGCGGGCACCGGCCTTGCCGCGCCCGCGCCCGAGCGCGTGGTGCTTGCCCCCGATCCGGAGCGACTGACCGATGACGACGGCCCGATGTCGGCGCTGCGCCCGCTGCCCGATGTGACGCGGCCGGCGCGTGCCGCCGCGCCGGAAGACCCGGTGCCGGCCGCCGCGCCGGTGGCCGAGCTGCCCGAGGGCAGCGCCGTCGCGATCGATGCCGAGGCGGTGCCCGATCCGGCCGCCGAGGCTGCGGAAGCGGATATCGTCGCGGGTGTTGCCGCGCCCGCCGCCGTGATCCCGCCTGCCGCCAAGCCCGCCGCCGCACCGGCCCCATCCGCCAGCGCGGTGATCCCGAAGACGGTGCCCGGCGTCGCCCGCTCGCCGCGGCCAATGAAGCGCCCGGCGAAGGATCTTGTCGCCAGCGCCGCGGCGAGCGACACCCCGGGCAACCGCCCGACGGCGAAGCCCAGGGCCGTGACCGAGGTCGAGCCGGCGAAGCTGGCCGAGGGCACGCGCGTGGTGCAGATCGGCGCCTTCGACAGCCCCGAGATCGCACGCAAGGAATGGGACCGCATCGCCGCCCGCTTCGACCCGCTGCTTGATGGCAAGCAGCGCATCGTGCAGAAGGCGACCTCCGGCGGGCGCGATTTCTGGCGCCTGCGCGTCGCGGGCTTCGGCAATGTCGACGAGGCGCGCCGCTTCTGTGCGGCCCTCGTCGCCGAGGGTGCGAACTGCATCCCGACGCTGGCGCGCTGATGGCGAGCGGAGCGACGATCCTTGGCTGCGCCGGCGCGCAGCTTGACCGCGACGAGGCCGCCTTCTTCCGCGAGGCGGACCCGTGGGGCTTCATCCTCTTTGGCCGCAATGTCGAGACGCCCGAGCAGATCCGCCGCCTGACCGGCGATCTGCGCGCCGCCGTCGGCCGCGAGGCGCCGATCCTGATCGACCAGGAGGGCGGGCGGGTGCAGCGGCTGCGCGCGCCGCACTGGCGCGAATGGCTGCCGCCGCTCGATCAGGCCCTTGCCGCCGGTGCCGCCGCCCCGCGCAGCTTCTGGCTGCGGGCGCGGATCATGGCGGACGAGCTGCGCGCGCTTGGCATCGACGCGAATTGCGCGCCGACCTGTGACATCGCCGGCCCGCGCACGCACCCGTTCCTGCGCAACCGCTGCTTCGGCACCGACCCCGCGACGGTGATCGCCAATGCCCGCGCCACCGCCGAGGGGTTCCTTGCCGGCGGCGTGCTGCCGGTGATGAAGCACATGCCGGGCCATGGCCGGGCCGAGGCCGACAGCCACCTGCATCTGCCGGTGGTCGACGCCCCTGCGGCCGAGCTGGCCGAGACCGATTTCGCGCCCTTCCGGGCGCTCGCCGACCTGCCGATGGGGATGACCGCCCATATCCGCTTCACCGCCTTTGACGATGCGCCGGCGACGCAATCGTCGCGGATGATCGGGCTCATTCGCGACGAGATCGGTTTCGACGGCCTCCTGATGACCGACGACATCGGCATGGAGGCGCTGGCGGGCAGCATGGGCGAGCGTGCCGCCGCCTCGATCGCGGCGGGCTGTGACCTCGTGCTGCATTGCAAGGGCGACCGGGCCGGGATGGAGCCCGCGGTTGCCGCCGCCGGCCGGCTGTCGCCCGCCGCCGCCGCCCGTGCCGAGGCGGCGCTTTCCCGGCGCCTGCCGCCCGAGCCCGTTGACATCCGCGCCCTTGAAGCCGAGCTTGAGGCTTTGCTGGGCGGCACGGCACATGGCTGAGGATCCGATCCACCTGTTCGAGGCGACGAGCGTTTCCGAGCGGCTGGCCGCCGAGGCGCTGATCGTCGATGTCGACGGCTTCGAAGGGCCGCTCGACCTTCTCTTGATGCTTTCGCGCACGCAAAAGGTCGATCTGCGCAGGATCTCGGTCTTGCAGCTGGCCGAGCAATACCTGCGTTTCGTCGAGGAGGCGAAGGCGCTGCGGATCGAGCTTGCGGCCGATTATCTGGTGATGGCGGCCTGGCTCGCCTTCCTGAAATCGCGCCTGCTGCTGCCGCCCGACCCGACGGCCGACGGCCCCTCGGCCGAAGACCTTGCCGCGCACCTCGCCTTCCAGCTCGAACGCCTCTCGGCGATGCGCGAGGCGGCGGCAAAGCTGATGGCGCGCGACCAGCTCGGTCGCGACTTCTTCGCCCGCGGCGAGGAGGAAAGCGTCGAGCGGGTGCGGCGCGTGACCTATACCGCCTCGCTTCTCGAGCTGATGCAGGCCTATGCCCGGATCCGCACCCGCGACGAGTTCCGCCCCTATGCCTTCGACCGCAAGGACCTGATGACGATGGAGCAGGCGCTAGAGCGGCTGCGCCCGATCCTTGGCGAGGTGGTGGACTGGACCGACCTCATGCACTATCTGCCCGAGGGATGGCAGCTTGACCCGAAGCGGCGCCGCACCGCCGCCGCCGCCACCTTCGCGGCCTCGCTCGAGCTGGCGAAACAGGGCCGGATCGAGATCCGTCAACGAGAGACCTTCGCGCCGATTTCGATCCGCGCAAGAACCACGCCGAGGCAGGGATGACCGGGACACCGCAGGAGAAATCGCTGTTCGAGGCGCCGCCGATCGCCGAGCAGGAACGGATGGTCGAGGCGATCCTCTTCGCCGCGCCCGAGCCCGTGACCCTGCGCGAGATGGAGGCGCGGATGCCGCATGGCTGCGACGCGGCCGAGGCGCTCGCCTATCTGCGCCGCCGCTACGAGGGGCGGGGGGTGCATGTGGTCAGGGTCGGCGACGCCTGGGCCTTCCGCACCGCGCCCGATCTCGGCTTCCTGATGCAGAAGGAGACGGTCGAGCAGAAGAAGCTCAGCCGCGCCGCGATCGAGACCCTCGCCATCGTCGCCTATCACCAGCCCGTCACCCGCGCGGAGATCGAGGAGATCCGCGGTGTGGCGGTGTCGCGCGGCACCATCGACCAGCTTCTGGAACTCGACTGGATCCGCTTCGGCCGGCGCCGGATGAGCCCGGGGCGCCCGGTGACCTTCGTGGTGACCGAGACCTTCCTCGACCATTTCGGCCTCGAAAGCGCGCGCGACCTGCCCGGGCTGAAGGAGCTGCGCGCGGCCGGGCTGCTTGACAGCCGGCCGATGCCGGGCACCGATGAGGAAGACGAGGAAATCACCGGCCAGACCGAACTCTTCGAGGAGGAGTGACGCGATGAACATGAACCAGCTGATCAACATGGTGATCCGGATGGTGATGCAGAAGCTGATGAATTTCGGCATCCGCAAGGGCACCCAGCTTGCGGCCGGCAAGGGCAAGCCCGCGGCCCGGATGACGCCGGCCGAGCGCAAGGCGGCGCAGGACATGCGCGCCGCAGTCAAGCGTGCCCGTCAGGCCGCGCGCATCACCCGCCGCATCCGCTGAGCCCAGGGCCCCGAAAAGCCCCGGCCTTCAGCTTCCAATTGCCCGCAATATCCAGGGGGTGAATTTTGCGCGCAGCGCAAAAGAGGATGAGACGCATTCCCATCGAATGCGCCCCCTCTTTCTCGTTTAGCCCAGCAACCGCGCCGTCATCTCGCTCAGATCCCGGCTCAGCCCCTCGACCGCCGCGATCCGTTCGAGCTCGGCGCGGATCTTCGCCTGCCGCCCCGCGTCATAGCGCGCGCGGGTCTCGAAGGCGGTCGACATCCGCGCCGCGGTCTGCGGGTTCACCGGATCGAGCCGGATCAGCCAGTCGGCATAGAAGCGATAGCCCGCGCCATCGGCGCGGTGGAAGCCCGCGTGGTTGGCCGACAGCCCGCCCATCAGCGCGCGGAAGCGGTTCGGGTTCTTCCAGGTGAAGAGCGGGTCCTCGGCCAGCCGCGCCGCGCGGTCGGCGGCCTCGGCAGGCGGGCAGAGCGCGAGCTGGGTGGTAAACCACTTGTCCATCACCAGCGCATTCTCCTGCCAGCGGGCGCGGAAGGTGGCAAGCGCCGCCTCGCCCTTGCCCTGCGCCACCAGAAGGCCAAGCGCGCCAAGGCTCTCGGTCATGTTGGTCGCACTGTCGAAGAGCGCCGCCGCCCGCGCTCCGCCATCGAGTGTGCCCAAGAGCGCCAGACAGGCCAGGCGCAGCGACCGCCGCCCGGCATCGGCCGCCTCGGGCCGATAGGCGCCGGGCAGGGCGCAGGCGTCGAAGGTCGCGGCAAGCGTGGCCTCGTGACGCGCCGCCAGCGCCTGCATCAGCGCCTCGCGCGCGGCATGGATCGCGTCGGGATCGGCGACCTTGCCGGACGCGGCGATCGCCTGGGCGATCTCGTCCTCGGTGGGCAGGCGCAGCACGAGGGCGCGGAAGGCCGGGTCGGCGCTCTCGTCGGCGATCAGCCCGCCCACGGCGTCGAGATATTCGACATCGGGCGCCGCGCCCGTGGTCATCGCGATCAGCGTCTCGCGCGCCAGGCTGCGACCGGCCTCCCAGCGGTTGAACGGGTCGGTGTCGTTCGCCAGCAGGAAGGCCTGCTCGGCGGGCGAGGTCTGGCGCTCCAGCACGACGGGCGCCGAGAAGCCGCGCAGGATCGAGGGCACCGGCTTCGCGCCGAGCCCCTCGAAGGCAAAGCTCTGCCGCGCCTCGGTCATCTCGAGCACGCGGGTCGGCACCACCTCGTCGCCATTCGGGCCGATCAGCCCGACGGCAATCGGGATCAGCCGCGGCGGTTTCTCGGCCTGACCCGGGGTCGGCTTCGTGTCCTGCGTGAACTCGAGCGTGTAGGTGCCGTTCTCGAAGGTCTCGGTCACCGTCAGATGCGGCGTGCCGGCGTCGGTGTACCAGCGCTTGAACTGGCCCAGATCGCGGCCCGAGGCATCCTCGAACACCTTGATCCAGTCCTCGATGGTGCAGGCCTGGCCGTCGTGGCGCTCGAAATAGAGATCCATCGCCGCGCGGAACCCGTCAGGCCCCAGCAGAGTCTGCAGCATCCGCACCACCTCGGCGCCCTTTTCATAGACGGTCGAGGTGTAGAAGTTGTTGATCTCGCGGTAATGATCGGGGCGCGGCGGATGGGCGAGGGGGCCGGCATCCTCGCGGAACTGGCGCGCGCGCAGCGCGATCACGTCCTCGATCCGCTTCACCGCGCCAAGCCGCATGTCCGAGGTGAAGGACTGGTCGCGGAAGACGGTCAGCCCTTCCTTCAGGCACAGCTGGAACCAGTCGCGGCAGGTGATGCGGTCGCCGGTCCAGTTGTGGAAATACTCGTGGCCGATCACCCCCTCGATGCGCTCGTAATCGAGGTCGGTCGCGGTCTCGGGCGAGGCGAGGACGAGCTTGGAGTTGAAGATGTTCAGCCCCTTGTTCTCCATCGCGCCCATGTTGAAGTCATCGACCGCGACAAGGTTGAAGACATCGAGGTCGTATTCGCGCCCGAACGCCTCCTCGTCCCATTTCATCGAGCGCTGGATCGCGCCAAGCGCATAGTCGGTGCGGTCCTCGTCGCCCGGGCGGACCCAGACGTTCAGATCGGCCTTGCGCCCCGACATCGTGGTGAAGGTGCCACTCGTCGCCACGAGTTCGCCCGCGACGAGGGCGAAGAGATAGGCGGGCTTCGGCCAGGGGTCGTCCCATTCGGCCCAGCCCTTGCCCGCGCCGACCGGGTTGCCGTTCGACAAAAGCACCGGTGCCTCGCCCTCGATCCGCACGTGGAAGCGCGCCATCACGTCGGGGCGGTCGGGATAGAAGGTGATCTTGCGGAAGCCCTCGGCCTCGCATTGCGTGCAATACATGCCCTTCGACATGTAGAGCCCTTCGAGCGCGGTGTTCGCCTCGGGCGCGATCTCGACCTCGGTCTCGAGGGTGAAGGGGCCTTCGGGCAGGGCGGCGGGGTGGATGGTCAGGCCGGTCTCGGTGAGAAGGTAATCGGCTGGCGCGAGCGCCGCCCCGTCGAGGGCGAGCGAGATCAGCTTCAGCTCCTCGCCGTCGAGATGCAGCGGCGCCCCCGCCGCGCGCGGGGCCAGCGCCAGCCGCGCCGTGACCCGCGTCGCGCGCGGCGCCAGCCGGAAGGTCAGCGAGACCGTGCTCAGGGTGAAGGGATAGGGGCGATAGTCGGAAAGATAGGTGGTGCCGTCCATGGAAAGTCTGCCTCCGCAATTGGCGCCAAAGCTAGGCCCCGGGGCCGGCAGGGGCAAGGGGGCGGGCGGCGGGGCGGGCGGTTGCCGCGCTGCCCGGCAATCCGGCACGATCCGGCCGAGCCTGTGCAGGGGGATCGGCCAGACCTCGCGGAAGCGCGGAGGTCACGGCATTTTCGCTGGACAGGGGGGCGGGGCGTGGCAAAAGGTGACGCGCAAAGAAGGAGGCCAGAATGACGGCACGGGTGGAACGCGAAGGGTTGCAGGTGGCGGCGGAGCTGGCCGCCTTCGTCGAGGAACGGGCGCTGCCCGGCACCGGGATCGATCCGGCGCGGTTCTGGGCGGGCTTCTCGGCGCTGCTGCACGAACTTGGCCCGAAGAACCGTGCGCTTCTGGACAAGCGCGAGGCGATCCAGTCGAAGATCGACGACTGGCATCTGCACCACCGTGGCAAGGGCCATGACGCGGTGGCCTATCGCGCCTTCCTCGAGGAAATCGGCTATATCGTGCCCGAGGGCGAGGATTTCGCCATCGAGACCGCGACGACCGATCCGGAATTCGCCAGCATCTGCGGCCCGCAGCTGGTCGTGCCGATCACCAATGCGCGCTATGCGCTGAACGCGGCGAATGCGCGCTGGGGCTCGCTTTACGATGCGCTTTACGGCACCGATGCGCTCGGCGCGGCGCCGGTCGCCAAGGGCTATGATCCGGCGCGCGGCGCGCAGGTGATCGCCTGGGCAAAGGACTTCCTCGACCAGAGCTTCCCGCTGGTCGCCGGCAGCTGGGCCGCGGTCACGCGGCTCTGGGTCGAGGATGGCGGGCTCTTCGCCGAGACCTCGGAAGAGACCGGTCTGCGCGGCCCGGCGCAATTCACGGGCTTTGCCGGCGAGGCGGGCGCGCCGGTCTCGGTGGTGCTCAAGCACAACGGGCTGCATGTCATCGTCGACATCGACCCCGCCCACCCGATCGGCAAGACCGATCCCGCCGGCATCAGCGACGTGCGGATGGAGGCGGCGATTTCCTCGATCATGGATTGCGAGGATTCGGTCGCCTGCGTCGATGCCGAGGACAAGGTTCTGGCCTATGCGAACTGGCTGGGCCTGATGCAGGGCACGCTGGCCGAGGAGGTGACGAAGGGGGCTGCAACCTTCACCCGGGCGCTGAACCCGGACCTGAGCTTCGTCGACCCGGACGGCATCGATTTCACGCTGAAGGGCCGGGCGCTGATGCTGGTGCGCAACGTGGGCCATCTGATGACCACCCCCGCGATCCTGACCCGTGACGGCACCGAGGCCTTCGAGGGGCTGATGGACGCGATGGTGACGGTTCTGTGCGCGATGCACGACCTGAAGAAGGAGACGGGGGCGCGCAACTCGGTCACCGGCTCGGTCTATGTGGTCAAGCCGAAGATGCACGGGCCCGAGGAAGTGGCCTTCGCCGCCGAGATCTTCGACCGGGTCGAGGAGGTGCTGGGCCTGCCGCGTCACACCGTCAAGCTCGGCATCATGGACGAGGAGCGGCGCACCTCGGTCAACCTGAAGGAATGCATCCGCGCCGCGACGCATCGGGTGGCCTTCATCAACACCGGCTTCCTCGACCGCACCGGCGACGAGATCCACACCTCGATGGAGGCGGGGCCGATGCTGAGGAAGGGCGAGATGAAGTCTCAGCCCTGGATCCAGGCCTATGAGGACCGCAACGTCGATATCGGCCTGCGCTGCGGGCTCGCGGGCAAGGCGCAGATCGGCAAGGGCATGTGGGCGGCGCCCGACAAGATGGCCGACATGCTGGCGCAGAAGATCGGTCATCCGAGCGCCGGCGCGAACTGCGCCTGGGTGCCGAGCCCGACTGCCGCGACGCTGCACGCGACGCATTACCACCGCATCGACGTGACGGCGCGCCAGCGCGAGATCGCGGCGATGAACCGTCCCGGCCGGCTCGAGGATCTGCTGACGATCCCGCTGGCGGCCGGGCGGAACTATTCCGAGGCCGAGATCACCGACGAGATCGAGAACAACGCGCAGGGCATCCTTGGCTATGTCGTGCGCTGGGTCGATCAGGGGGTGGGCTGCTCGAAGGTGCCCGACATCCACGACGTCGGCCTGATGGAAGACCGCGCCACCTGCCGGATCTCCAGCCAGGCGCTGGCGAACTGGCTGCACCATGGCGTGGTCAGCGAGGGCCGGGTGATGGAGGCGCTGCGCAAGATGGCGGCGGTGGTCGACCGGCAGAACGCCGGCGATCCGGCCTATCGGCCGATGGCGCCGGGCTATGACGGGCTTGCCTTCCAGGCGGCCTGCGATCTCGTCTTCCTCGGTTCGGTGCAGCCCTCGGGCTATACCGAGCCGGTGCTGCACGCGCGCCGCGCCCAGGTGAAGGCGGGCGGCTGAGCCCCACGGAGGGAGAGGGGGCGCTGCCCCCTCGCCCCCGAGGTATTTCGGGCAAGGAGAAAGCAGGGGGCCGGTTTTTGCCCGGCAACGGGGTGGATTTCCCGGATGCACAGCCCCTGCGCGGTGATGCGTCTTTTCCGGCGCGGCGGGACCGACTAGCTTTTTCCGCGAAGGGAGTTTCATCATGACGAGACCAGTTGTCGGCATCATCGGCAATCGCGGCCTGCTAAACGGGCGCTATCCCGTGCACGAAGGCGGGCAGATGAACTCCTGCGCGGTGAGCCATGTGGCACAGTGCATCCCGCTGCTGATCCCGGCCGACCCGGCCTATCTGTCGGTCGAGGAGCTGCTCGAGGTCTGTGACGGATTCCTGCTCACCGGCGGGAGACCGAATGTGCACCCGAACGAATATGGCGAGGAGGCGACCGAGAAGCACGGCACCTTCGACCGCGCCCGCGATGCGATCACCCTGCCGCTGGTGCGCGCCTGCGTCGAGCGCGGCCAACCGTTCCTGGGGATCTGTCGCGGCTTTCAGGAGGTGAACGTCGCCTTGGGCGGCACGCTCTATCCCGAGATTCGCGAGCTGCCCGGGCGGATGAACCACCGGATGCCGCCCGAGGGCACGCTCGAGGAGGCCTTTGCGCTGCGCCACCGGGTGAAGCTGACGCCGGGCGGGCGGTTTGCGCGGCTGTTCGGTGCGAGCGAGGTGATGACCAACACGCTGCACGGGCAGGGCATTGCCGAACCGGGACCGCGGGTGGTGATCGAGGGGCGGGCAGAGGATGGCACGCCCGAGGCGATCTGGGTGCGCGATGCGCCGGGCTTCACCCTGGCGGTGCAATGGCATCCCGAATGGAATGCCGAGGCCGATCCGGTCTCGCGCCCGCTCTTCACCGCCTTCGGCGATGCGGTGCGGGAATGGGCGGCGGGCAAGGGGCAGGCGACGAAGGTCGCCTGAGCCCTAGAGGTATCTCGCCGCTTCCTTGCGTGCGAAGGGCTTGAGCATGTCGCCCTGCGCCGCGAGCCAGGCGCGCACGCGGGGCGCGTCGTGTTTCGCGAGTTCCCGCAGCCACCAGCCGATTGCCTTCTGGATGAACCAGTCGCGCTCGGGCGCCAGCCGCGCGGCCCAGCCGAGCACACGCTCGCGGATCGCGGCCTCTTCGGCGGTGGGATGGTTCGACTTGGTGAAGGGCAGGGTGATCACCAGCGCCGCGCGGCGGGTCCACATGTTGGGGCTGTCGATCCAGCGCTCGACCCGGTCGAGCCGGGCGGGATCGGCGATCAGGCGACGCGCCCCCGCGGCGCAGGCGGTGTCGGCCACCGCCCAGGCGTCGAACCCCTCGGCCCAGCCGGCGATCATCTCCCAGGCGGCCTCGTCGGGGCGCATCCGGGCCTGGGTCAGCAGCTTCGCCGCGGCGATCATCGCCTCGTGGATGTTGCTGTCCCACAGCCCCTGGGCGAGGGCGAGGCGTTCGTCGAGCGTCGCCTGGGCCCGCCACAGCCGCGCGCAATCCTCGATCAGCGGCACCGGCACGCCCAGATAGCGGCGCTCTGCCTTGTGATAGGCCGCGGCGCCCTCTGCGCGGCCGGCATCGCCGCAGGCCTCGAGTGCCGCGATCGCATCCGCGACACCGGGCGGCGGGCCGAGGTCTTCGGCCGCCTCCGGCTCGGCGTATTGCTCATAGGCGGCGTCCGAGGCGGCATAGGCCGCGGCCTCGGCGGCCAGCTGCGCCTCCTCGGCGGTCATCTCGCGCTCGGGCCCCTGACGGATCAGTTTCGGCTTGCGGCTGCGCCCCATCACTCCACCGTCACGGATTTCGCCAGGTTGCGCGGCTGGTCCACATCCGTGCCCTTGGCGATGGCGGTGTGATAGGCCAGCAGCTGCGCCGGCAGCGCATAGAGGATCGGCGCGAAGGGCTCGGCCACGGCGGGCATCTTCAGCGTCGCCCAGGTGCCCTCCGCCGCCTCGGCGATGCCCTTCGCATCCGAGATCAGCAGCACCATGCCGTGGCGCGCCATCACCTCCTGCATGTTCGACACGGTCTTGTCGAAGAGCCGGTCATGCGGCGCCATCACGATCACCGGGACGGTCCGGTCAATCAGCGCGATCGGGCCGTGCTTGAGCTCGCCCGAGGCATAGCCCTCGGCGTGGATATAGCTGATTTCCTTGAGCTTCAGCGCGCCTTCGAGGGCCAGCGGGAACATCGGGCCGCGACCGAGGAACAGGATGTCCTGCGCCTCGGCCAGCCGCTCGGCGAGCTTCACGATCGGCTCGGAGGTCGCCAGTGCGGCGTTCATCAGGCCGGGCAGCGACCGCAGCGCCTCCAGATGCGCGGCCAGCGCCTCGGGCCCGATCCGGCCGCGGTCGACGCCCGCCTTCAGCGCCATCACCGCCAGCACCAGCAGCTGGCAGGTGAAGGCCTTGGTCGAGGCGACGCCCACTTCGACGCCGGCCAGGATCGGCAGCGCCACATCGCATTCGCGTGCGATCGAGGAGGTGGCGACATTCACCACGGCGACGGTCTTGCGCACCTTCTCGGCGCAATAGCGCAGCGCGGCGAGGGTGTCGGCGGTCTCGCCCGACTGGCTGACGAAGACGGCGAAGCTGTTTTCCGGCAGCGGCGGCTCGCGATAGCGGAACTCGGACGCCACGTCGATCTCGCAGGGCAGGCCGGCGAGGCTCTCGAACCAGTATTTCGCCACGGTGCAGGCGTAGAAGGCGGTGCCGCAGGCGACGAGCGTCAGCCGGTCGAGCCCGGTGAAATCGAGCGTTTCCGGCAGGTTGACGGCATCTTCGCCCAGATAGTGGCGCAGCGCATCGCCGAGCACCACCGGCTGTTCGGCGATTTCCTTCGCCATGAAATGCTTGTAGCCGCCCTTTTCGACGCGGGTGGCGCCAAGGTCGATGCGGGTCTCGTCGCGGTTCGCGCGGCGGCCCTCGGCGTCAAAGATCTCGGCGCCCTTGCGGGTGACGAAGGCATAATCGCCCTCGGCCAGATAGGTGATGCGGTCGGTGAGCGGGGCCAGCGCGATCGCGTCCGAGCCGACGAACATCTCGCCGTCGCCATGGCCGATGGCGAGCGGCGAGCCCTTGCGCGCGGCGATCAGCAGGTCGTCCTCGCCCTCGAAGATCCACAGCAGCGCGAAGGCGCCCTCGAGCTTCTTCAGCGTCGCGACGGCGGCCTCGCGCGGGGGCAGGCCGCGGTCGATGAACATCCGGGTGATGAGCGCGACGGTCTCGGTGTCGGTCTGGGTCTCGGCGGTCAGGCCGGCGGCGGCGGCTTCCTCGCGCAGTTCGCGGAAGTTCTCGATGATGCCGTTGTGGACCACCGCAACCGGGCCCGAGCGGTGCGGGTGGGCATTGCCCACCGTTGCCGCGCCATGCGTCGCCCAGCGGGTGTGGCCGATGCCGGCCTTGCCGGCGAGCGGTTCGTGCACCAGCAGGTCGGAGAGGTTCACCAGCTTGCCCACGGCGCGGCGCCGGTCGAGCCGGCCGCCGTTCACCGTGGCGATGCCCGCCGAGTCATAGCCGCGATATTCCAGCCGCTTGAGGCTTTCCACCAGCAGCGGCGCCACTTCGTGACTGCCAAGAACACCAATGATCCCGCACATTTACGCGCCTTTCTTCAGGCTGGCTTTTTGCGCCCGGAGGCGCTCGAACAATTTCGTGGCAAGGCCCGGTTTCGACACCTGCTTGGCGCGGCCAAGGGCCAGCGCGCCCGGGGCCACGTCATTGGTGATGACCGAGCCCGAGGCGGTCAGCGCGCCGTCACCCACCGTCACCGGGGCGACCAGCATCGTGTCGGAGCCGATGAAGACATTCGCGCCGATGGTGGTGCGGTGCTTGAACACGCCGTCGTAATTGCAGGTCACGGTGCCCGCGCCGATGTTGGTGCCCTCGCCGACGTCGGCATCGCCCAGATAGGTCAGGTGGCCGACCTTCACCCCCTCGCCGAGGATCGAGTTCTTCACCTCGACGAAGTTGCCGACATGCACATCCTCGGCCAGTTCCGCGCCCGGGCGCAGCCGCGCGAAGGGGCCGATGGTGGCGCCGCGCGAGATGTGACAGCCCTCGAGATGGCAGAAGGCCTCGATCGTGGCGCCGCTCTCGATGGTGACGCCGGGGCCGAAGACGATGTTCGGGCCCAGCACCACGTCGCGGCCGATATAGGTATCAAGCGCGAACCAGACCGTCGCCGGATCGGTCATCGTGACGCCGTTCTCCTGCGCCTCGGCGCGCATCCGGGCCTGGAAGAGCGCCTCGGCGCGCGCGAGTTCGGCGCGGGTGTTGATGCCCAGCGTCTCGGCCTCGGGGCAGGTCACGACCTCGGCCGAAAGCCCCTCGGCGCGCGCCGCGGCGACGACGTCGGTCAGGTAGTATTCGCCCGCCGCATTGTCATTGCCGAGCCCCGCGACAAGGCGGGCCAGCACCGCGGCGTCACAGGCGAGAACCCCCGAGTTGCACAGGGTGATCGCCCGTTCGGCCTCGGTCGCGTCCTTGAACTCGACGATCCGCTCGAGCGTCGCACCCTGCGCCACCAGCCGGCCATAGCGCCCGGGATCGGCCGCCTCGAAGCCCAGCACGGTGACATCGGCGGGGCTTGCGGCCAGCGCCTCGAGCGTCTCGGGACGGATGAAGGGGGTGTCGCCGTAGAGCACGATCACCCGGCCCTCGAAGCCCGCAAGCGCGGGCAGGGCCTGCGCCACGGCGTGGCCGGTGCCCAGCTGTTCTTCCTGCAGCACGACCTCGGCCTCGGGGTCGAGCTTGGCCACCGCCTTCGTCACCGCCTCGGCGCCATGGCCCGCGACGACGATCACCCGCTCGGGTTCGAGTGCGCGGCCCGCGGCCAGCGCATGGGCGACCAGCGGCGTCGCGCCCAGCCGGTGCAGCACCTTCGGCAGTTCGGAATTCATGCGGGTGCCCTGTCCCGCGGCGAGAACGATCAGCGCAATGGCCATGAGAGTGCCTTTTCTTCTGCTCGTCCCCGTTTTACCCATAGCTTGCCCCGCCGCAAGTCCGTGCTCTTCACGCTCTCTTTCGCGGTGTTACGAGAAGGAGGCAGGAATGCGCACGGTGGTTTTCGATCTAGACGGCACGCTGGCCGACACCTCGGCCGACCTGATCGCGGCGGCGAATGCCTGCTTTCGCGCCCGCGGGCTGGGCGATCTGCTCGATGCGGGCGCCGATGCGCTGACCGCCTTTCACGGCGGGCGCGCGATGCTGCGGCTTGGCTATGGCCGGATCGGCCACCCCGAGGCCGAGGCCCTGACCGAGGCCGATTATGCGCCGCTTCTGGCCCATTATGGCGCGAATATCTGCGAAAGCACCCGCCTCTACCCGGGCGCCGCCGAGGCGGTCGAGGCGCTGCGCAGCGCGGGGTTCGCCACCGCGATCTGCACCAACAAGCCCGAGGGGCTGGCCCGGCGGCTTGTCGCCGATCTGGGCATCGCGGGGCTCTTCGATGCGCTGATCGGCGCTGATACGCTGCCGGTGCGCAAGCCCGACCCCGCGCCCTATGCCGCGGCCGTCGCCGGCGCCGGGGGCAGCGTGGCGCGGTCGCTCCTTGTCGGTGACACCGCGACCGACCGCGAGACCGCGCGCGCCGCGGGGGTGCCCTGCGTGCTGGTCACCTTCGGCCCCGAGGGGACGGGGATCGCCCGGCTTGCGCCCGAGGCGCTCCTTGACTATTACCGCGATCTTCCTGCGCTCAGCGCGCGTTTGATAGTCTGAACGAGTTTTCCGATGACCGCCGTTTCCGCCTCTGCGCCGGCCCCCGCCGCCGCCCGTCGTGCCACCCTCTTCGCCCTTGCCGTGGTCTTCATCGACATGGTCGGTCTCGGGCTGATCCTGCCGGTCATGCCGCGACTGATCGAGGAGGTGGGCCATATCGGGCTGGGCGATGCCGCCACCATCGGTGGGGCGCTGTTTGCCGTCTATTCGCTCGCCCAGTTCCTGCTGGCGCCGATGCTCGGCGCGCTCTCCGACCGGATCGGGCGGCGGCCGCTTCTGCTTCTGGCCGTGGGCGGGCTCGGGCTTGACTATGTGCTGCATGCGCTGGCGCCCAGCCTCGGCTGGCTGTTCGTCGGGCGGATCATCGCCGGCGGCTGCGGTGCCTCCTTCGTGATCGCCAATGCCTGCCTTGCCGATGTCTCGACACCCGAGAACCGCGCCCGCGTCTTCGGCCTGATGGGGGCGGCCTTCGGGCTGGGCTTCGTGCTCGGGCCGGGGCTGGGCGGCATGCTCGGCACGCTCGGCACGCGGGTGCCGTTCTGGGTGGCGGCGGGGCTGGCGCTGGCGAATTTCGTCTTCGGCCTGATCGCGCTGCCCGAGACCCTCGCGCCCGAGAAGCGCCGCGCCTTCGTCTGGCGCGAGGCGAACCCGCTCGGTGTGCTGACCGTCTTCGCGCGCTACCGTGGCGTCTTGCCGATGGCGGCGGTGGTCTTCCTCTATTTCTTCGGCTCGGCGGTCTATCCGGCGATCTGGTCGTTCTGGGGGATCGCGAAATTCGGCTGGTCCGAATTCACCGTGGGCATCAGTCTTGCGGGCTTTGGCGGCGTGATGGCGCTCGCGCAGGCGACGCTCGTCGGCCCCGCGGTCGCCCGCTGGGGCGAGGCGCGGGTGGCGCTCTTCGGCCTGTTCGTCGCGGCGGTCGTCTGCCTGGGCTACGGGCTTGCGCCCGGGCTTGGCGTGGTACTGGTGCTGCTGCTGCTGCACGCGCCCGAGGGCTTCGTGCATCCGATGATGAGCGCGCTGATGTCGCGCGCCGTGCCCGAGGACGCGCAGGGCGCGCTGCAGGGCGGCATCTCGGCGCTGATGAGCCTCGCGATGCTGCTGGGCACGCTGTTCTTCACCTGGATCTTCGGCTATTTCCTGTCGGGCGCCGCGCCCTGGCGCAGCCCGGACGCGGCCTTCTTCACCGCGGCGGCGGTGCTTGTCGTGCCGCTCGGGCTGTTCGCGGGGCTGATGCGACGCCACAGGATCTGAGGCGGACATGGACGAGATCTTCACCGGAAACTTCACCCAGCAGGAGCCGATCCCCGAGGCGGCGATCGAGGCCGCGGTCGCGGTGCTGCGCACCGGGCGGCTGCACCGCTACAACACCGTGCCCGGCGAGGCGGGCGAGGCCGCCCTCCTCGAAGAAGAATTCGCCGCGGCGATCGGGTCGAAATACTGCCTCGCAGTCGCCTCGGGTGGCTATGCGCTTGGCTGCGCGCTGCGCGCGGTGGGGGTGAGACCCGGCGACACGGTGTTGACGAACGGCTTCACCCTGGCCCCGGTGCCGGGGGCGATCGCCTCGCTTGGCGCGGTGCCGGTCTTCGTCGAGGTGACCGAGGATCTGGTGATCGACCTCGACGATCTCGCCGCCAAGGCGGATCAGGCGCGGGTCTTGATGCTCAGCCACATGCGCGGCCATATCTGCGACATGGACCGGCTGATGGAGATCGCCCGCGCCCACGACCTGACCGTGATCGAGGATTGCGCCCATACGATGGGGGCTTCCTGGGCGGGGGTGCCGTCCGGGCGCCACGGTGCCATCGGCTGCTATTCGACGCAGACCTACAAGCACATGAACTCGGGCGAGGGCGGGCTGATCGTCTCGGACGATCCCGACCTGATGGCGCGGATGATCCTCTTGTCGGGCAGCTACATGCTCTACCCGCGCCACCGCGCCGCGCCGCCCGCCGCCCATTTCGAGGGGCTGAAATACGACACGCCGAATGTCTCGGGGCGGATGGACAATCTGCGCGCCGCGGTGCTGCGCCCGCAGATCCCGACGCTTCCCGAGCGGGTCGCACGCTGGAATGCGCTCTACCGGGTGATGGAGGCGGGGCTTGCGGGCGTCGCGGGGCTGCGCCTCGTCGCCCGTCCGCAGGCCGAGGCCTATGTCGGCTCGTCCTTCCAATTCCTGCTGCCGGGCCACGGCCCCGAGCGCATCGCCGCCCTCGTCGCGCGGCTCGCCGCACGCGGGGTCGAGCTGAAATGGTTCGGCCCGGCCGAGCCCGCGGGCTTCACCTCGCGCTATGACAGCTGGAAATACGCCCCGGTGCAAAGCCTGCCGCGCACCGACCGGGTGGTGGCGGCGCTGCTTGACCTGCGCCTGCCGCTGACCTTCGCCGAGGCCGACGTGGCCCAGATCGCGCGCATCATCGCGCAGGAAGTGCCGCGCTGAGGCCGGGGCAAGGGGGCGCTGCCCCCTCGCGGCCAGGGCCGCTCACCCCCGAGGTATTTCGGCCAAGATGAAAGCAGGGGCCTCTTCCGCTTCCAATTGCCTCAAATATCCCGGGGGGAGTCCGCAGGACGGGGGGCGGCGCCCCCCTGATCCGCGAGGTCCCAGGCGCGCGCGCGGGCGGGAAGATCGGCCATCACCGCGCGCCGTTCCGCGGGCGTCATCCGCGCCCAGCGGCCGATCTCCTCGAGGCGGCGAAAGCAGCCGGTGCAGACTTTCGTCTCGGGATGAAGCGCGCAGAGCTTGCGGCAGGGGCTTTCGATCGCCCCGCGCTCAGCCATCGGCGCGACCGAGATAGCCGAGCCGGTCGAGCGCGCCTTGCAGGATGAACCCCGCCGCGACATGGTCGATGCGCTCGGCGCGTGCGCGGCGCGACAGATCCGCCTCGAGCATCGCGCGCTCGGCCGCGACGGTCGAGAGGCGCTCGTCCCAGAAGGTGATCGGCAGCGGCGTCAGTTTCTCGAGGTTGCGCGCGAAGGCGCGGGTCGACTGGCAGCGCGGGCCCTCCGATCCGTCCATGTTGCGCGGCAGGCCGAGCACGATGCCGGTCAGCGCCCGCCCGGCGATGATCTCGAGCAGCTTCTCGGCATCGAGGGTGAATTTCTCGCGCCGGATCGTGCGCAGCGGCGTCGCGACCGAGCGCAGCCCGTCCGAGACCGCGACCCCGATCGTCTTCGTGCCGAGGTCGAGCCCGGCGACGGCGCCGGCGCGGGGCAGGGCGGTGGCGAAGGCCTCGATCGTGTCGCAGATCACGGCGCCACCTTCGCGGCTTCGGCCGCCTGCTGCACCATGGCAAGTGCCGCGGCATCGCCCGCGAGCGCCACCTGCGCCTTGCCGTAGATCTCCTTCGCGCGCCCCGTGTCGCCGAGCATCGCAAGCGAGCGCACGGCGCGCGCCCATTCCTGCGCCGAGCCGCCCTCGGTCGTCAGCCGTTCGACCAGCCCGTCGACCATGCCGCGGATCATCTGCTGGCGCTCCTCGGGGCTCATCTCGGCGGCATTCTGCACGTCCTCGGCGCTCGGCCCCGGCATCGCGCCGGCCATCGGGGCCCCGGCCGCGGCGCCGCCGCCCATCGGTCCCATCGCCGCACCGACCGGTGCCTGGGTCGCCGCATCGATCTTCGCGAGCGCCTCCTTGTCGGAGACGAATTTCGACCGTGCCTCGGTCGCGATCGCATCGGCGCGCCCGGTGTCGCCCAGCATCCTGAGCGAGGAGACGAGCTTTGCCCAATCCTCGACCGGGCCGCCCTCGGAGGCGAGGCGGTCGTTCAGCTGCTCGACCATGCCGCGGATCATCTGCATCCGCTCCTCGGGCGTCATCTGCGCCGCATTCGCCATGTCGGCGGCCGAGGGGCCGCGCGCGCCCGGCGGAGTATAGTTCTGCTCGCCCGCAAGCCAGGCGAGTTCCTCGATATTCGCCCGGATCGGCGCGTTCCAGGGCGCTTCGGCGGGGGTGTTGCGCAGCAGGCCGTCCCAGAGCAGGAAGGCGCGGTCGGGCCGGCCGTTCTGCCCCATCATCAGCCCAACGTAGTAAAGCGCGAGGCCGTTCTTCGGCTCCTTGTCGAGGGCGGTGGCAAAGGCCGCCTCGGCGTCGCGGGTGACAAGTCCGCCCGCCGCGACCACCATGTCCTCGCCAAGCTGGGCGTAATCCTCGCCGGTCGCCGCGTCGCCCTTCGCCGCGATCAGCCGCTTCTGCGCCTCGTAGCCGGCGCGGAAGTTCCCCATCGCCATCTCGTTGCGGGCAAGCAGGGTCAGGCCTTCGAGGTCGGTCGGCCGCGCGGCCACCGCCTGGCGCAGCTTTTCCATCAGTTCGGCGAATTTCGGATCGACCGCCGGGGCCGGGCCGCGGCTTGCGGCCGCCTGCTTCTCGGCCTCGTCCTGCGAGGGGCGGCTGGCATAGGAGGTGTCGGCCTCGGCCAGACGCTGGCGGATCGGCATGTCGCCATAGCCGCGCGCGCCGAGCACCGCATAGCCCGCGAAGGCCGCGCCCAGAAGCACCACCACCACACCGAAGGCGGCAAGGGTGGCGCCGCGCGGCGCCTCGCCCGCCCGCCGGCCCAGCTCCTTGCCGGCGCGCTCCTGCCGGTCGGCCTCGAGCATCCGGCGCGAGATCTCGATCTTCGTGCGCTCGGCCTCCTCGGGCGAGATCACGCCGCGGGCGCGGTCCTTCTCGAGATCGGAGAGCTGGTCGCGATAGACCTGCACGTCATAGCTCGCGGTCGAGGTCTCCTCCTCCGGGTGCCGGCGCAGCAGCGCAAGACCGAACAGCAGGGCGATCATCGCCACGAGGGCGGCGGTGAGTATCCAGAACAGCATGGCGTCTCCTATCCTCGCCCCCGTTTAGGCGATGTGTCCGGGGCACGAAAGAGACAAGCGCGTGAGGGGGCGCCGTGTCGCATGAGGCGATGTCGCTTTTTTCCCTGCGATGCCGCTTGAGGGGGGCTTTCGCGACAGGGGCGGGTCCATCAAGGTGGGGGAGGGCGGCAGTGACTCGCCGCTTTCGGACAGTCGACGGGCGAAGGAAACGCGATGAGACGGTATTCGATGTTCGCGGTGGCGCGCGAGGCGCTGCGCTACCACGCGGGCTGGGAGCGCGCCTGGCGCTCGCCCGAGCCGAAGAAGCGCTATGACGTGGTGGTCGTGGGCGCGGGCGGGCATGGCCTTGCCACCGCCTATTACCTCGGCAAGGTGCATGGCATCACCAATGTCGCGGTGATCGAGAAGGGCTGGCTTGGCGGCGGCAACACCGGGCGCAACACCACGATCATCCGCTCGAACTATCTGCAGGATGCCTCGGCCGCGATCTTCGAGAAGGCGCTGCAGCTTTACGAGGGCCTGTCGCAGGATCTGAACTACAACGTCATGTTCAGCCCGCGCGGTCTTCTGATGCTGGCGCAGTCCGAGCACGAGATGCGCGGCTACAAGCGCACGGTCTATGCCAACGCCCTGCAGGGCGTGCAGACCGAGTGGATCTCGCGCGAGCGGGTGAAGGAGCTGGTGCCGATCATCAACCTCGACGGGCCGCGCTATCCGGTTCTGGGCGCGCTCTATCAGGAACGCGGCGGCACCGCGCGCCACGACGCCGTCGCCTGGGGCTATGCCCGCGGCTGCTCGGCGATGGGGATGGACATCATCCAGCAATGCGAGGTCACCGGCATCCGCACGGTGAACGGCAAGGTGCAGGGCATCGACACCACCAAGGGCGCGATCGACTGCGGCAAGCTCGCGATGGTCGTCGCCGGCCACTCGGGCGTTCTGGCCGAGATGGCGGGCTTCCGGCTGCCGCTCGAATCCGTCGCGCTGCAGGCCTGGGTTTCCGAACCGATCAAACCGGTGATCGACGTCGTCGTCATGGCGAACCTCGTCCATTGCTACATCAGCCAGTCCGACAAGGGCGAGCTGGTGCTGGGCGGCGGCATCGACCATTGCAACAACTACACGCAGCGCGGCTCGTGGTACACGCTCGAGGAGACCACCCGCGCCCTGGTCGAGACCTATCCGGTGGTGTCGCGGCTCAAGATGCTGCGGCAATGGGGCGGGATCGTCGACATCACCGGCGACCATTCGCCGATCATCTCGAAGACGCCGGTCGAGGGCATCTTCGTCGATTGCGGCTGGGGCACCGGCGGCTTCAAGGCGATCCCGGGCTCGGGCTGGGCGATGGCGGAACTGGTGGCGAAGGGCCATTCGCCCTTGGCCGAGGGCTTTGGCCTGAACCGCTTCCGCGAGGGCCGCTTCATCGACGAATCGGTCGCGGCCGGGGTGGCGCACTGATGTCCGCGCAGCTTTCCGGACCGGCGCTGACGCTGGTGTTTCTCGAGGATGCGATGGTGCTGACGAAGCGTACCTTCGCCGACTGGCGTGCGGTGCAGGAGCATTTCCCGCGCTACAAGGCCAGTCTCGAGCCCGACGTTCCGGCGCATCTGGTCGAGTATCTGAGCTTCGATTACCCCGACATGCCCGAGGCAACCGGGCATGACTGGTCCGAGGTCGTGGCCGCCTTCGTCGCCTCCGGCGCGGAGGAGATGCCGCTCGCGCGTGACGGCGCATGGGTGTGCCGATGCTGACCCTCTCCCTTTCATCTTGCCCGAAATACCTCGGGGGTCCGGGGGCAGCGCCCCTGGCACTCTCCATCAGGAAGGCCCGCTGACATGCTGACATTCACCTGCCCCTACTGCGGCGTTGCCGCCGAGGAGAGCGAACTCACCGGCGGTGGCGAGGCGCATCTGAAGCGCTTCGGCCCCGGCTCGTCGGACGCCGAGTTCGAGGCGTATCTGTTCACCCGCAAGAACCCGAAGGGCGTGCATTTCGAGCGTTGGCGCCATGCCTATGGCTGCGGCAAGTGGTTCCTCGCCGCGCGCGACACCAACACGCTCGAGGTCTTCGGCTCCTATCCGGCGCAGACGACCGAACCGCCGGCCGATCTGATCGCCGCCATCAAGAACAAGCGCCCGGGCTGGGAGGGCTGGAAATAATGAGCACCCGTCTTGCGAAAGGGGGGCGGCTTCTCGACCGCTCGAAGCCCCTCAACTTCACCTTCAACGGCACGCCGCTGCGCGGGTTTCTGGGCGACACGCTCGCCTCGGCGCTGCTCGGCTCGGGCAAGACCCTGCTCGGCCGGTCGTTCAAGTATCACCGCCCGCGCGGCCTTGTCGCCTCGGGCGTCGAGGAGCCGAACGTCCTGGTGAACCTCGGCCGCAACGCGCGGCTCGAGCCCGATCAGCGCGCCACCACCACCGAGCTTTTCGAGGGCGCCGAGGCGGCAAGCCAGAACCACTGGCCCTCGCTCGAGTTCGACATCGGCGAGATCAACGACAAGATCAGCAAGCTGTTTCCGGCGGGCTTCTACTACAAGACCTTCATGGCGCCGAAATGGGCGTGGAAGCACCTGTTCGAGCCGGTGATCCGGCAGGCCGCGGGCCTGGGCGCCGCGCCGAAGGAGGCCGACCCCGACCGGTACGAACAGACCTATGCCTTCTGCGACGTGCTGGTTGCGGGCGGTGGTGTCGCGGGTCTTGCCGCGGCGCTGGCCGAGGCGAAGGCCGGCAAGCGCGTGATGGTGATGGAGCAGACCGCCTTCTGGGGCGGCCGTGCGCCGGTCGACGGCGGCACCATCGACGGGCTGGCCCCCGACGAATGGGTCAGGAACGCCATCGAGGCGCTTGAAAAGATGGAGAATGTCCAGCTTTTCACCCGCACCATGGTGTCGGGCCTCTATAACCACGGCTATGTCATCGGCTATCAGCGTGTGGCCGATCACACCCCGGGCGACGGCCGTCCGCGCCATCGTCTGTGGCGCATCCGTGCGGGTCTCGTCATCACCGCGACCGGTGCGCTCGAGCGCCCGCTCGCCTTTGCCGGCAATGACGTGCCGGGCGTGATGCTGGCCTCGGCGGTGCGCGACTATCTGGTGAACTGGGCGGTGAGCCCGGGCGACCGCGTGGTGATCGTGACCAACAACGACGACGCCTATCGCACCGCGCTGGCCGTCCTCGACGCCGGGCTCAGCGTGCCGGTGGTGATCGACGCGCGCGACAGCGTCACCGGCGCGCTGCCGATGGCGGTGAAGGCGCGCGGCGTGCGTGTGCTCGAGGGCCGCGGTGTCGCCAAGGTGCTCGGCCGCAAGGCCGTCACCGGCGTCGAGATCTGCGCCCAGGCGGGCGAGGGCGGGGTGATCGAGACCGTCGCCTGCGACTGTGTCGCGATGTCGGGCGGCTGGTCGCCGGTGGTGCACCTGTTCTCGCATGTCGGCGGCAAGCTGATCTGGGACGAGGCGGGGGCGATGTTCCGCCCCGACGCCACCCGTCCGCCGATCAAGGCCGACGGCACGGCGCTGGCCCGGGCGGTCGGCGCGGCGAATGGCGCGCTCACCCTCGACGCGCTCTGCGCCGAGGCCGGGCTCGCCGCTCAGGTCGAGCCCGAGGCGCCGCTCGCGCCGGTCTGGGTGATGCCCGCGGGGGCGAAGGAAGCGCTCAAGTTCAAGGCCTTCCTCGACTACCAGAACGACGTGAAGGTTTCCGACGTGCAGCTGGCGGCGCGCGAGGGCTATACCTCGGTCGAGCATACCAAGCGCTATACCACGCTCGGCATGGCCTCGGACCAGGGGAAGCTCTCGAACATCAACGGTCTCGCGATCCTGTCGGATGCGCTCGGTCAGGCGATCCCGCAGACCGGCACCACCACCTTCCGCCCGCCCTACACCCCGATCAGCTTCGGCGCCGTCGCGGCCGAGGCGAAGGGCGAGATCTTCCAGCCGCTGCGCCGCACCCCGATGCACGGCTGGCACGAGGCGAAAGGCGCGCATTGGGAACCCGTGGGCCTGTGGCGCCGGCCCTATTGCTACCCGCGCTCGGGCGAAAGCCACCGCGATGCGGTGAACCGCGAGATCACCAACACCCGCACCAATGTCGGGCTGCTCGATGCCTCGACGCTGGGCAAGATCGTGGTCAAGGGGCCCGATGCCGGCCGCTTCCTCGACATGCTCTACACCGGCATGATGTCGACCCTGCCGGTCGGCAAGTGCCGCTATGGCATCATGTGCAACGAGAACGGCTTCCTGATGGACGACGGGGTCGTGGTGCGGCTGAGCGAGGACAGCTGGCTGTGCCACACCACCTCGGGCGGGGCCGAGCATATCCACGCCTGGATGGAAGACTGGCTGCAATGCGAGTGGTGGGACTGGAAGGTCTACACGGCCAACCTGACCGAGCAATATGCGCAGGTCGCGGTGGTCGGTCCGAAGGCGCGCGCGGTGCTCGAAAAGCTCGGCGGCATGGATGTCTCGAAAGAGGCGCTGCCCTTCATGAGCCTCGCCGAAGGCACGCTCGGCGGTTTCCCCGCGCGGGTGTTCCGGATCTCCTTCTCGGGCGAGCTCTCCTATGAAATCGCGGTGCCCGCGAACATGGGGCTGGCCTTCTGGGAGGCGCTGAATGCCGCGGGCGCCGAATTCGGCGCGATGCCCTATGGCACCGAGGCGCTGCATGTGATGCGCGCCGAGAAGGGCTTCATCATGATCGGCGACGAGACCGATGGCACGGTGATCCCGCAGGATCTGAACCTCGGCTGGGCGATCTCGAAGAAGAAGGACGATTATCTGGGCAAGCGCGCACAGGCGCGGGTCGAGATGGCGCGCCCGGACCGGTGGCGTCTCGTCGGGCTCGAGACGATCGACGGCACGGTGCTGCCCGATGGCGTCTATGCCGTGGCCGAGGGCCACAACGCGAACGGCCAGCGCAACACGCAGGGCCGCGTGACCTCGACCTACTGGTCGCCGACGCTGAAGAAGGGCATCGCGATGGGGCTGGTCGTGAACGGGCCCGAACGGATGGGCGAGGTGCTCGACTTCCCCGGCGATGGCGGGGGGGTGCACAAGGTGAAGATCGTCGATCCGTGCTTCTACGACAAGGAAGGGGAGAAGGCCAATGTCTGAGGCAATGTCCGCGCTGAAGGGCGAGACCCACACGGGCTTCGCCACCGTGGCCGAGGCGGGGCTCACCGGCATGGTGACGATCCGGGCCGACCTTGCCGACCCGGCGCTTGCCGCGGCGCTCGCCCCGCTCGGCCTGACCGTGCCGGCGCTGCGCCAGGTGACGGCGGCCGGCGGCCGCTCGCTCGGCTGGATGAGCCCTGACGAGCTTCTGCTCGTCTGCGGCTATGACGAGGCGCCGGGGCTGGCCGCCACGCTCGCCACCGCGCTGGCCGAAAGCCACGCGCTGGTGGTGAACGTGTCGGACATGCGCGCGCGTTTCACCGTCTCGGGGGCGAAGGCCCGCGAGGTGATGATGAAGCTCTGCCCGCTCGACTTCGCCACCCTGCCGGTGATGGAGATGCGCCGCACCCGTGCCGCCCAGGTGGCGGTGGCGCTGTGGCGCTCGGGCGCGGACGAGATCAGCCTCGTCTGCTTCCGCTCGGTCGCGACCTATGTGATGGGGCTGCTCGAGGTTTCCTCGCGCCGCGGCGGCGAGATCTTCTGATCCTGGCCCGATGCAACATCCTTGCGAGAGACGAATGGGGCGGCTACTGTCGCCCCATTCGCTTAGGAGTTTGAATTCGATGAACCAATTCAACGCGCTCGCCCTGTCCGCGGCGGTCTTTCTTGCGTCCCTTTCCCCGCTCGCGGCCGGAAACGCGGCGGAGTTCACCATCCCGAAGGGAACGCGGGTGCTGCTGTGCGATCTCAAGGTGCCCTCGGCCAACGGCACGACGCCCCCGGTGGTTCTGCTGATGACCGACAAGGCCGGAAAGATGACGGTCTATGACGGGTTGATCGCCGGCAACAATCTTGCCCCGCTTCCGGTCACGGTGATGACCGACAACAACATCCGCACGACCTATGGCTGGACGGTGCCGGCGCATAACGACACGATCAACCAGTACATCCCGTCGATAAAGATGCGCCTGACCGTGCAGAAGGCAGATCAGTCGGCGTTGCTGATGGTCAACCCGGTGGGCTACATGACCGAAAGCGCGCGCGGCAGCTGTCAGGCCGGCGTGGCCGACAAGTAAGCCGCTTCGGGGGCGCCCGGGCCTTTGCTGTCGCTGTCCCGCTTCCGGTCGCCGCACATATCCCGGGGATGAATTCCCCGCGGCGAAAGAGGGGGCAGCGCCCCTTCTCCTGGCCATCGGCCATGCTGCACCCGATCTGTGCGGATGCGCCCTTGACCTCCCGCCCCCGCGCCCTTCAATTAGGGCCAATCGAATGCAACCGAGGACGAGACACATGGCTTTCGAACTTCCTGCCCTTCCCTATGCCCACGACGCTCTGGCCGATCTGGGCATGTCGAAGGAAACCCTCGAATATCACCACGACCTGCACCACAAGGCCTATGTCGACAACGGCAACAAGGCCATCGCGGGCACCGAGTGGGAAGGCAAGTCGGTCGAGGAGATCGTCAAGGGCACCTATCAGGCCGGCGCCGTGGCGCAGAACGGCATCTTCAACAACGCCTCGCAGCACTGGAACCACACCCAGTTCTGGGAAATGATGGGCCCGGGCGGCAAGGCGATGCCGGGCGAGCTGGAAAAGGCGCTGGTCGAGTCGTTCGGCTCGGTCGCCAAGTTCAAGGAAGATTTCGCCGCCGCCGGTGCCGCGCAGTTCGGCTCGGGCTGGGCCTGGCTGGTCAAGGACGTCGACGGCGCCCTCAAGGTCACCAAGACCGAGAACGGCGTGAACCCGCTGTGCTTCGGCCAGACCGCGCTTCTGGGCTGTGACGTGTGGGAACATTCCTACTACATCGACTTCCGCAACAAGCGCCCCGCCTACCTGACCAACTTCCTCGAGAAGCTGGTGAACTGGGAAAACGTCGCCTCGCGCCTGTAATCGTCGCGCGTGCCGGAAACGAGGGCCCGCCGGAGCGATCCGGCGGGCCTTTTCATGTCCGCGCGACGGGCTGCGGCGCTTTGTCCGGGGCACTGGACATTGGCACCGAGCAGGCCCATCCTTGGGGGTAGGGGGATGAGAGGAGGAGGATATCATGCTGCTTTCCAAGGGAATGCGGGTTCTGATCTCGGACGAGACGCGGGCCCTTCTTCTGGAGACTGCCGGCGACACGAAAGCGCCCGAGCTGCGGCTTGTGGCGGAATGCCGGGCGGCCCCGGAGGTGGAATTCGCCGACAAGCCCGGCCGCGAGGGTGACCGGGCGACGGGGCATGGCACCGCCTTCGAGCAGGGCGACCCCGAGCGGGTCGGGCAGGAGCGCTTCGCGCGCGATCTCGTGGCGTTTCTCGGCACCCATGCCGGCGAGCGGCTCGTGCTGGTGGCGCCGCCGCGCATGCTGGCTGCGCTGCGCGCCGTTCTGCCCGAGGCACTGGCCGCGCGTGTCGTGGCGGAGCTCGACAAGACCCTGACCGGCCATCCGCTGCCCGAGGTGGCGCAGGTTCTGGCCGCGGCGCTCGATCCGGTCTGACGGATCGCCGCGCGGGCGGCCTTGACCTCCTTCCCGTGATCCCGTCCGGGATCACGGGGCGGTGAAGCTGCGCCGAAGTGGCCGGTCTTCCCTTTCCTTGCCGTTTCGTGCAGTGCTGGCGCGCAACGGCAGGGGGTGGTCATGCGCGAGACGGTCAAGGGGTTCTGGGCACTGATCGCGGTCTGTCTGACCTGGGGGCTGTCCGGCATCTACTACAAGCTGCTCGCCTCGGTGCCGCCGCTTGAGGTGCTGGCGCATCGCACGGTCTGGTCGGTGGTCTTCTTCGCCGTGGTGCTGGCCTTTCAGGGCCAGCTCGGCCATCTCGTCACCGCGCTGCGCAACCCGCGGCAGGTGGGCGCGCTGGCGCTCGCGGCGGTGCTGATCTCGCTCAACTGGTATGGCTTCATCTGGTCGGTGCAGAACGGCCACGCG
Organism: Paenirhodobacter hankyongi; assembly: GCF_003664585.1. Lineage (GTDB taxonomy): Bacteria > Pseudomonadota > Alphaproteobacteria > Rhodobacterales > Rhodobacteraceae > Rhodobacter > Rhodobacter hankyongi. The sequence continues at coordinate 157,934 of NZ_RCHI01000003.1, read as the reverse complement.
ATGGAAGCGAGCCTTGGCTATTACATCTTCCCGCTGGTCGCGGTGGCGCTCGGCATGATCTTCCTGCGCGAGCGGATGGGGCGGCTGCAGACGCTCGCGGTGCTGATCGCCACCTGTGCGGTGCTGTGGCTGACCTGGTCGCTGGGCAAGGCGCCCTGGATCGCGCTGACCCTTGCCGCGACCTTCGGGCTCTACGGGCTGATCAAGAAGGGCATCGACCTGCCGCCGGCGGTCTCGGTCTGTGCCGAGGTGGTGCTGCTCGCCCCCTTCGCGCTGGCACTGCTGATCGCCGAGCATTTCGGCTGGGGCTTCGCGCCGCAGTCGGGCAGTTTCGGCGGCGACTGGACGATGAGCGCGCTGCTCGCCTTCTCGGGGGTGCTGACCGGCGGGCCGCTGATGCTGTTCTCCTATGCGGCGCAGCGGGTGCGGCTGGCGACGGTGGGGGTGATGCTCTACCTCAACCCGACGCTGCAATTCCTAGTGGCGGTCATCGCCTTCGGCGAGCCGCTGACCCATGCCTATCTTGTCGCCTTCCCGCTGATCTGGGGGGCGCTGGCGCTCTACTCCTTCGCCAGCCTGCGCGGTGCGGCGCAGGCTGGCTGAGTTCCGGCCTCAGCCGAAGGCGGTGACCAGCGCCGCTTCCAGCGCCGCGACATCGGGCACCGTCACCACGAAGTCGCGCAGGCTCGGCGCGGCAAAGCCCTCTGCCACGATGTTCTCGACCAGCGCAATGAGCGGCTGCCAGTAGCCCTCGGTGTCGAGCAGGAAGATCGGCTTCGTGTGCAGCCCGATCTGGCGCCAGGTCAGCACCTCGAAGAACTCGTCGAGCGAGCCCGCGCCGCCCGGCAGCACGACGATCGCGTCCGAATTCATGTACATCACCTTCTTGCGCTCGTGCATCGTCTCGGTGACGACGAAGGCGGTCAGGTCGCGCTTGCCCACCTCGAGCGGGAAGAGGTGGGCGGGAATCACCCCGAAGGTGGCGCCGCCGGCGGCCTGCGCGGCGCGCGCGACCTCGCCCATCAGACCGACATCGCCCGCGCCATAGACAAGGCGCCAGTTGCGCGCGGCCAGCAGCGCGCCGGTGGCACGGGCGGCCTCGGCATAGGCGGGGCGCGCACCGGGGCGGGCGCCGCAGAAGACGCAGACGGAATGGACGGGCAGGGGCATGGCTGATCCTTCGATGGGCCCGTGCGGGCAGCGGAGGCCATCCGGCCGGCGGTTCGGGCGCGCGGGGAGTTGCTTTGTGCCGTGATACCGGCTCAAGTGGGCAGGCTCAAGCCGTGGCGCAGACCGCGGGCGAAAGAGGGAAAAGGACGACGGCGATGACGGATGGTGCGGAGGGCGGCGGCAAGCGCGCGGGGCTCGGCGGGGTTGCCGCGGGGGCGGCGGTTGCGGTGGCGATCGTGGCGGTCCTGGCGGGATGGTGGGCGGTGAACGGGCCGGTGCCCGGCGCGGCGCCCGAAAGCGCGGAACCGGCGGCGCCCAGGGTGGCCGAACCCGTCGCGCCCGCGCAGGGCGAGGCGACCCCGGCCGCGACCGGGGCCGGGACGGGCGAGACGACCGCCGCTGCAGGGGCGCCGGCACCGGCCGCGCCGACCGGCGCCGCCGAGGTCGCGCACTTCGACGTGCTGCGCGTCACGCCCGAGGGCGGGCTGACGCTCGCCGGCAAGACCGCGCCCGGGGCGAGGGTCGAGGTGCTGCTCGATGGCGCACCGCTCGACACGGTGAGCGCCGATGCGAATGGCGATTTCGTCCTCCTCGCCACCACGGTCGCGCCCTCGGCCGCGGCGCGGGTGTTGAGCGTGAAGGTCACCGGCGCCGATGGCGTCACCCGCGATCTGGCCGAGACCCTGACCGTGGCACCGAGCCCCGAGGCGCTTGCCCAGGCGGCGACGGCGGCGGGTGCGGCGCCCGAGGTGGTGGCCGAGCAGGTCGCCGCGGCCGAGACGCTGGCGGCGAAACCGCTGGTCACCGATGCTGCCGGGGCCGAGGTGCTGGCCGGTGCCTCGGAGGCGCTCGTCATCGATACGCTCGCCTTCGGCACCGGGGGCGCGATCGAGATCAGCGGTCGCGGCGCGCCGGCGGGCGTGGTGCTGCGCGCCTATGTCGACAATGCCGAGGCGGGGCTGGTGCAGGCCGGCGCCGATGGCGGCTGGCGGATGCAGCTGCCGAAGGCCGCGCCCGGGCCGCATGAGCTGCGCGTCGACGCGATCGATGCCGCGGGCAAGGTGGTCGCCCGCGCGGGCACGAGCTTCGAGGCCACGGCGCCCGAGACCCTGGCCGCGTCGGCCAAGGGTGCGGGGGCGGGGGCTGGTGCCCCGGCCGGGGCGCGCGTCGTCACCATCGCGCGGGGCAACACGCTCTGGGCGATCGCGCGCGACACCTATGGCGACCCTTATCTTTACGTGAAGCTCTTCGAGGCGAACCGCGACCAGATCCGCGACCCCGACCTGATCTATCCGGGCCAGGTCTTCACCCTGCCCGAGTGAAGGCGAAAGGGGCTGGACTCCGGCGCGCGGCGGCTTAGGTAGGGTCCGGACGCGGGCGGGCAGGGATGCCTCGCCCGTCTTTTCCGATGCCCCGAACCGACAGAAGGCGCCGCCGCGCCAGCGAGGATTTCATGCCGCCCTCCCAGATCACCCAATCCGGCAAGCTCAGCGCCGAGGACCGGGCGCGCAACATGCGCACGCTGCGCTCGGTGCTGCCCTATCTGTGGCCGGCCGATCACCCGTGGGTGAAGCAGCGCGTGCTGATCGCGATGGTGCTGCTGATCGTGGCAAAGGTGATCTCGGTCGCGACGCCGCTGGTCTACAAGGCCTCGGTCGACAGCCTTGCGGGCACGGCGCGCGACGAAGGCTGGCTGCTGCCCCTGGGCGCGGTGGCGTTGACGGTGATCTACGGCCTGGCGCGGCTTGGCTCGGTGGGCTTTGGCGAGCTGCGCGACGCGGTCTTCGTGCGGGTGGCACAGCGGGCGCTGCGGGCGCTGGCGCTCGAGACCTTCCGCCACATCCATGCGCTCTCGATGCGCTATCACATCACCCGCAAGACCGGCGGGCTGAGCCGGATCATCGAGCGCGGCGTGAAGGGCGTCGAGTTCCTGCTGCGCTTCATGCTGTTCTCGGTCGGGCCGCTGATCCTCGAGCTCACCCTTGTCACCATCCTCTTCGCGGTGCTCTTCGACTGGCGCTATGCGCTCGTGGTGGTGGTCACGATCTGGGCCTATGTCACCTTCACCTTCAAGGTGACCGAGGTGCGCGTGGCGATCCGGCGCAAGATGAACGATGCCGACACGGCGGCGAACCAGAAGGCGATCGACAGCCTGCTGAACTTCGAGACGGTGAAGTATTTCGGTGCCGAACGGCGCGAGGCCGAACGCTACGACGCCTCGATGGCGGGGTACGAGAAGGCCGCGGTGAAGACCGGGCAGAGCCTGGCCTTCCTGAACTTCGGCCAGACGCTGATCATCACCGCGGGGCTTGTCGCGGTGATGGTGATGGCGGCGCTCGAGGTGAAGTCGGGCAAGCTGACCGTCGGCGATTTCGTCATGGTGCAGGCCTACATGATCCAGATCACCATGCCGCTCGGTTTCCTCGGCACGGTCTATCGCGAGATCCGTCAGGCGCTCGTCGACATGGGCGAGATGTTCGACCTGCTGCACCAGCCTGCCGAGATCACGGACAAGCCCGGCGCGCCGGCGCTGAAGGTCACCGGCGGCGAGGTCTGTTTCGACGCGGTGAAATTCGCCTATCACCCGGACCGACCGATCCTGAAGGGGATCTCGCTGACCGTGGCGGCGGGGCAGCGCGTGGCGCTCGTCGGCCCCTCGGGCTCGGGCAAGTCGACGATCGGGCGGCTTCTGTTCCGCTTCTATGACGTCACCGGCGGCGCGATCCGCATCGACGGGCAGGACCTCCGCGACGTCACCCAGCAAAGCCTGCATGACGCGATCGGCGTGGTGCCGCAGGACACGGTGCTGTTCAACGACACGATCCGCTACAACATCGCCTATGGCCGCGCCGATGCCACCGAGGCCGAGATCGTCGCCGCCGCCAAGGCCGCGAAGATCCATGACTTCGTGATGTCGCTGCCCGAGGGCTATGACACCGCCGTGGGCGAGCGCGGGCTGAAGCTGTCGGGCGGCGAGAAACAGCGCGTCGGCATCGCCCGCACGCTGCTGAAGAACCCGCCGATCCTGCTGCTCGACGAGGCGACCTCGGCGCTTGATACCCAGACCGAGCGCGACATCCAGGACAGCCTGAACGCCATGGGCGAGGGGCGCACCGTCATCACCATCGCGCACCGGCTCTCGACCATCGCCGATGCGGATTGCATCGTGGTGCTCGAGAAGGGCGAGATCGTCGAGGAAGGCACGCATGAGGCGCTTCTGGCCCGCGGCGGGCGCTATGCCGCGATGTGGGCGCGTCAGTCTGCCGAGGACGGCGAGCCGGAGGAGAGCGCGGCCTGATCGGGCCGCGCCCATCACATCCCGGCGCGCCCCTGCCGGCCGGCCGGGGCCGGCCTTGGCAAGCGGGCGCGCTTGCGTATAAGAAGGCGCGACAGATCAAGGAGTCCGCCCGTGGATCAGACCGACAGCTTTATCGAGGAAGTCACCGAGGAAGTGCGTCGCGACCGGCTGTTTGCGGCCTTCCGCAAATACGGCTGGATCGGTGCGGTGGCGATCGTCGCGATCGTCGGCGGCTCGGCCTATACCGAGTGGCAGAAGATCCGCAACCGCGACGCGGCGCAGGCCTTCGGGGATTCGCTTCTGGCCGCGGTGCAGGCCGACGACCCGGGCGCGGCGCTGGCCGAGGTCCAGGCCGATGGTCCGCGCGCGGGTGTGGCGAAGCTGATGGCGGCCGCGCAGGCGGTGCAGGATGGCCGCACCGAGGCGGCGCTGGCCGATCTGAAGGCGGTGGCCGGGGACACGTCCCTGCCCGCAAGCCTGCGCGATCTGGCCCGGCTGAAGACGGTTCTGGTCGCCGGCGACACGATGACGGCCGAGGCGCGCCGCACCGAGCTCGAGGCGCTGGCCCAGCCCGGCGCGCCCTATCGGCTGATGGCGCTCGAACAGCTCGCGGTGCTCGCGCTCGAGACCGGCGACCCGGCTGAGGCGATCGCCAAGGCCCGCGAAGTGCTGGCCGATTCCGCGGTCACGCCGGGCTTGCAACAGCGCGCGACTGAGTTGATTGTGGCCCTGGGCGGTGACCCGGCGGCCGAGGCCGCCGCGCAGTAAGCGCGCGGTCTGCGCAGGACCGGCACGGGAAACGAAGGCAGGGGGACGAAAGCGGTGAAGCTGATCCGGGGAATCGCTGTGCTGGGCATGGCCGCGACGGTGCTTGCGGGCTGCGAGAAGGAAGTCATCCTGCAGGGCGAGCGGCTGGACCCGCGTGCCGTGGTGGGCGAGGGCTCGGTTCCGGGCAGCGCGATCCCCGCGGCCGAGGCGCCGCGCGCGCTGTCGCTGCCGCAGGCGCAGGCGAATGCCGACTGGCCGCAGCGCGCGGGCGGACCCGGCCATCTGCTGACCAACCCGGCGATCGGCGCCGGCACCACGCCTGTCTGGTCTGCCTCGATCGGCGAGGGCGAAAGCCGCCGCTATCGCCTGGTGGCCGAGCCGGTGGTGGCCGCGGGCCGCGTCTTCACCCTCGACAGCCGCGGCCATGTGACCGCGACGGCGACGAATGGCGCCCGGCAGTGGCAGACCGACGTAACCCCGGCGGGCGACCGCGCCGACGACGCAAGCGGCGCGGGGCTTGCCTATGACGGCGGCACGCTCTTCGTCACCTCGGGCTATGCCGAGCTGACCGCGCTCGAGGCGGCGACGGGCAAGGTGCTGTGGCGGCAGGGCTTTGACGCCGGCATCGGCGGCGCGCCGACGGTTTCGGCCGGCATGGTCTATGTCGTGGTGCGCGACGGTTCCGCCTGGGCGGTGCGTGCGGCCGACGGCAAGGTGATGTGGCAGCTGGGCAGCACGCCCGCAGGCGCCGGCATGGGCGGCGTCGCGGCGCCGGTGGTCAATGACCGGATGGTGATCTTCCCGTTCTCGACGGGCGAGCTGATCGCCGCGCTGAAGACGCGCGGCATGACGCTGTGGGCCTCGCAGGTGGCGGGCGCGCGGGTCGGTCGCGGCTATGCCACCCTCTCTGACCTGACCGGCGAGCCGGTGATTTCGGGCGACCGGCTTTATGCGGGCTCCTCGGCGGGCAAGCTTTCGGCTTTCGACCTGAACTCGGGCGAGCGGCTCTGGACCGCGACCGAGGGGCCGAATTCACCGGTGCAGGTGGCGGGCGGGTCGCTCTTCATCGTCAATGACCAGGGCCAGATCGAACGGCTCGATGCCGCGACCGGCGAGGTGATCTGGTCGAAGGATCTGCCCTATTTCGTCAAGGACAAGATCAAGAAGCAGAACGAGATCTGGGTGCATTACGGCCCGGTGCTGGCGGGCGGCAAGCTGTTCGTCGCCTCGTCGGACGGTCTGCTGCGGGTCTTCGACCCGGCCAGCGGCAATCTGATCGGCCAGACCGAGATCCCCGGCGGTGCCTCGACCGACCCGGTGGTGGCGGGCGGCACGCTTTATGTCGTCAGCCGGGACGGGGTTCTGCACGCCTACCGTTGAGCCCGGGGCAAAACCCGTGTAAAGCGGCGACTTCGGTCGCACCAAGGAGCGGAACATGAGCTTTACCCTGGCCATCGTGGGCCGTCCCAACGTGGGCAAGTCGACGCTGTTCAACCGGCTGGTTGGCAAGCGCCTCGCCCTCGTCGACGATCAGCCCGGCGTCACGCGCGACCTGCGCGAGGGCGACGCACGCCTTGGCGACCTGCGCTTCATCGTCATCGACTCGGCGGGGCTTGAACTCGCCGAGGACGACAGTCTTCAGGGCCGGATGCGGCGCCTGACCGAGCGCGCGGTCGAGGAGGCGGACATCTGCCTGTTCCTGATCGACGCGCGCGCCGGCGTGACCCCGGCCGACGAGATCTTCGCCGACATCCTGCGCCGCAAGAACGCCCATGTCATCGTTGCCGCGAACAAGGCCGAGGGCTCGGCCGGCGATGCCGGCGCGATCGAAGCCTGGAGCCTCGGTCTCGGCGAGCCGATCCGGATCTCGGCCGAGCATGGCGAGGGGCTCGACGATCTCTATGACGTGCTGCGCCCGCTCGCCGACGGTTTCGCCGAGCGTCACGCCGCCGACACGCCCGAGGTCGATGTCGATCTCGACGAGGAGAACGAGGACGAGACGACGATCCGCATGCCGACGGCGGCCAAGCCGCTGCAGCTTGCGGTGATCGGCCGTCCGAATGCTGGCAAGTCGACGCTGATCAACAAGATCCTCGGCGAGGACCGGCTGCTGACCGGCCCCGAGGCGGGCATCACCCGCGACGCGATCTCGGTCTCGACCGAGTTCATGGGCACGCCGATGCGGATCTGGGACACCGCGGGCATGCGCAAGAAGGGCAAGGTCAACGACAAGCTCGAGAAGCTGTCGGTTGCCGACGGTCTGCGCGCGGTGCGCTTCGCCGAGGTCGTCGTGGTGCTCCTCGACGTCAACATCCCCTTCGAGACGCAGGATCTGCGCATCGCCGATTTCGCCGAGACCGAGGGCCGGGCCGTCGTCATCGCCGCGAACAAGTGGGATCTCGAGGAGGACAAGCCCGAGAAGCTCAAGGAACTGCGCGAGAATTTCGAGAAGTTGCTGCCGCAGCTGCGCGGTGCGCCGCTGGTCACCGTCTCGGCGAAGACCGGCAAGGGGCTCGACCGGCTGCACAACGCGATCATCCGCGCCTATGAGATCTGGAACCGCCGGATCTCGACCGCGAAGCTGAACATGTGGCTGGGGGCGATGACCGAGGCGCACCCGCCGCCGGCGCCGGGCGGGCGCCGGATCAAGCTGCGTTACATGACCCAGGCGAAGACCCGGCCGCCGGGCTTCGTCATCATGGCGACCCATACCGACAAGATCCCGGAAAGCTATGGCCGCTATCTGGTGAACGGGTTGCGCGCCGATTTCGACATGCCCGGCACGCCGATCCGCATCTTCTTCCGCGATCAGGGGTCGAAGAACCCTTACAAGGAGCGCAAGAAGTCGATCCCGTCGCGGCTGACGAAACACGTCGAGGCGCGCAAGGCGGCAGAGCGCAAGGGCAAGTCCGCCTCGGGCGGCGTCGCGCCCTCGGGCACGATGCGGCCCGACAAGCCCAAGCCCAAGGGCCAGCGCCCGCCGAAGAAATGAGAAGACCCCGCCGTCGCGAGACGGCGGGGTTTTTCATTCCGACGGTCCGGCCGGAGCACGGGCGGAGAGGGCGCGTGAGTATTTTTTCCAAGAAAAAGCCGGGGGCCGGAAAACCAGTGGCCGGGCGTTGAAGGCCTTGGTTTGTTTCTGGTGCAAATGCTCCCGCCGGAGGCATCCGCCCTCTCAGCCCGCGCGGCGCACCCAGGCAGTCACGCCAAGGGCGAGGATCGCGACCTCCGCGCCGGCGACCAGCGCCGGGTTTTCGGTATTCACGGCGAGGATGCCGATCAGTGCCCAGATCACACCCGCCGGATAGGCCGCGCCCGGGGCGAGGCGGGCAGTGACGGCAAGTCCCACGATCACCGCCGCCGCCAGCACGACCCAGCTTGCGAGGCCAAGGGGCAGCAGCCCGTAGCCCACCAGCACGGTGCCGGTGGCAACCATGGTCGCGGCGGTGAGCCAGCCGGCATAAAGCCCGATCGGCGCCGCACGCAGGGCGAATTCGGCGCCCTTCGGCACGCGGGCGAGGGCGGCGAGCGCCAGCGCCGCCATGATCCAGATCTGCACCGTGGCGAGCACCGGCGCCTGCATCGCCACCGCAAGCCAGCTTGCGCCAAGCGCCATCGACAGCAGCAGCGGCCAGCGCGGCGCGTCCCAAACTGCGTCGTCGGCCCGCCGGAACAGGCCAAAGCCCGCCTGCACGATCAGCGCGAGGAAGATCAGGCCCCAGATCGAGAAGGCCCAGGGCGCGGGCTGGAACGGCGGGTTCACCACCGGCACCGGGAAGGCCGCCGGGTCATAGCCGCGGAAGTTGCGCGCGCTGTAGGAGGCGGCGGCGAAGGCCAGAGCGGCAGTGAAGGTCAGGATCGCTTTCAGACGCAGCATGATATCCCCTTGGGCTTTCAGCCAAAACGCAAAGGGCGCGGCCAGGTTCCCCCGCCGCGCCCCGATCTTCGGATTTTTTTCGCTCAGACCAGAACGCCGTCGACGAGGCGGGTCTTGCCGCCCAGATAGCGGTGCAGCACGGCGGGCAGGGTGACCGAGCCATCGGCCTCCTGGCCGTTCTCGAGCACCGCGATCAGGCAGCGCCCGACGGCGAGGCCCGAGCCGTTCAGCGTGGCGACGAATTCGGGCTTGCCGCCCGAGGCGGGCTTGTAGCGCCCGTTCATCCGCCGCGCCTGGAACTGGCCGCAGGTCGAGACCGAGGAGATCTCGCGGTAGGTGTTCTGCCCGGGCAGCCAGACCTCGAGGTCATAGGTCTTCTGCGCGCCGAAGCCCATGTCGCCGGTGCACAGCACGATCCGCCGATAGGGCAGGCCGAGCGCCTCGAGCACCGCCTCGGCGCGCTTCACCATGCCCTCGTGTTCCGCGATGGCATCCTCGGGGCGGCAGATCGTCACCATCTCGACCTTCTCGAACTGGTGCTGGCGCAGCATCCCGGCGGTGTCCTTGCCGGCGGACCCGGCTTCCGAGCGGAAGCAGTTCGTATGCGCGCACATCCGGGCGGGCAGCGCCGCCTCGTCCCAGACCTCGCCCGAGATGAAGTTCGTGAGCGTCACCTCGGCGGTCGGGATCATCCACCAGCCATTGGTGGTCTCGTAGCTGTCCTCGGCGAATTTCGGCAGCTGCCCGGTGCCGAGCATGGTCTCGGGGCGGACGAGCACCGGGGTGATCGCCTCGGTCAGGCCATGGGTGTCGACATGCAGGTCGAGCATGAACTGAGCCAGCGCCCGGTGCACGCGGGCGACGCCCGATTTCAGCACCACGAAACGCGCGCCGGACAGCTTCGCCGCGGTCTCGAAATCCATCGCCTTGCCGACCGCCGAGAGCTGGTAATGCTCCTTCGGCGCGAAGTCATAGGCGCGCGGGGTGCCCCAGCGGCGGACCTCGACGTTGTCGTTTTCGTCGGCGCCCTGCGGCACTTCGTCGAGCGGGCTGTTCGGCACCCACAGCAGCTTGTCGCGCAGCTCGGCGTCAAGCCGGCCGGCTTCGGCCTGCATCGCGGCGACCTCGGATTTCTTCTCGGCCACCAGCGCGCGCAGGCGCTCGAACTCGGCCTCGTCGCCCTTGGCCTTGGCGGCGCCCACAAGCTTCGAGGCGGCGTTCTGATCGGCCTGCGCGGTTTCGGCGGCGTGGATCGCGGCCCGGCGCGCCTCGTCGAGCGCGAGGATCTCCGAGGCGAGCGGCGAGAGCCCCCGGCGCGCGAGCGCGGCGTCGAACTGGGCGGGGTTTTCGCGGATGGCGCGGATGTCGTGCATGGGGCTCACCTCTGATGGTTGCGCCAAAGCGTTTAGCGCGGAAAGATGCGGCATGAAAGCCCCGCGCATGCCGCGCCTTGATCCCGGTCATGGCGCAAGCCCTTGCGGGGTGATTGCATAATCGTGTATGGGATCACACATTCAAGAACCAGAATGTAAATGCCCGGACGCGAGCCGGGATCTGGGCGCCGTAGGGAAGGGATGCCGACATGAAAACTTACGTCTTGCCGCTGGCGCTTCTCGCGCTGGCCGTGCCGCAGGGCCTGCGTGCCGAGCAGAGCTTTACCGTGACCCCGACCGAGGTCGTCGACTGGAAGGCGGTCTATGGCCAGATCGAAGCGAAGGATTCGATCGCGGCGCGCGCGCGCCTTGGCGGCACGCTGACCGAGCTGAGCGTGACCGAGGGGGACCTCGTGCAGGCGGGCCAGCCGATCGGCAAGGTGGTGGACGAGAAGATCGCCTTCCAGCTGAGCGCGATCGACGCGCAGATTGCGGCGCTGCAGGCGCAGCTTGCGAATGCCCAGACCGAGCTGAAGCGCGGCCAGGAGCTGAGCGCGCGCGGCATCACCACGACCCAGGCGCTCGATGCGTTGCGCACCCAGGTCGACGTCTACATGAGCCAGATCGAGGCGCAGCAGGCGAGCCGCAAGGTGACCGAGCAGCAGGCGACCGAGGGCGAGGTGCTGGCGCCGATCTCGGGCCGGGTGCTGTCGGTGCCGGTCGCCAAGGGCGCCGTGGTGATGGCGGGCGAGACCGTCGCGACCGTCGGCGGCGGCGGTTTCTTCCTGCGCATCTCCGTGCCCGAGCGCTTTACCGCGACGCTGAAGGAAGGCGACGCGATCCATATCGAGGGCGCGAAAGGCGCCATCGACGGCAAGCTCGTCAAGGTCTATCCGCTGATCCAGGGCGGCCGGGTCGACGCCGATGTCGAGGTGCCCGGTCTTGATTCGGAATTCGTGCAGGCGCGGGTGCTGGTGCGTCTGCCGCTCGCCCGGCGCGAGGCGATCCTGGTGCCGGCAACCGCGATCTCGACCCGCTCGGGCCTTGATTTCGTGCGGGTGCGCGCGGGCGAGGGCACGGTCGAACGCGCCGTCGTTCCGGGCGATCACCGCGACGAGAACGGCACCGAGATGGTCGAGATCGTCACCGGCCTTGCCGGCGGCGAAGAGGTGGTGACGGAATGAGCCAGGACCAGATCCCCGAAGAGGCGCATCCGCTCGGCATTCCCGAGCATCGCCTCGGCATTGCCGGCCGGCTGACGCGGGCCTTCATCCAGTCGGCGCTGACGCCGCTCATCATCCTTGCCGCGCTTGCGGTGGGGCTGGTCGCGCTGATCTCGCTGCCGCGCGAGGAAGAACCGCAGATTTCCGTGCCGATGGTCGACATCCACCTGCAGGCCCCCGGCCTGAAGGCCGAGGATGCGATGAAGCTCGTGACCGAGCCGATGGAGACCATCATCAAGGGCATCAACGAGGTCGAGCACGTCTATTCGCAGACCTCGGACGATTCTGCGCTGGTGATGGCGCGCTTCGTCGTCGGCACCTCCTCGGACGCGGCGATCCTGCGCGTGCACGAGAAGGTCAAGGCGAACATGGACCGGATTCCCACCGGCATCGCCGAGCCGATCATCGTCGGCCGCGGCATCGATGACGTGGCGATCGTGGCGCTGACCCTCTCGGGCAAGCCCGGCGAACAGATCGGCGCGAACGACCTGACCCGCATTGCGCGCGAGCTGCAGACCGAGGTGACGAAGATCGACAATGTCGGTCTGACCTACATCGTCGGCGAGGCGACCGAGGCGATCCGGATCGAACCCGATCCCGAGAAGCTCGCCATGTATGGCGTCACGCTGCAGCAGCTGTCGAACAAGGTCGAACAGGCGAACCGCGCCTTCAACACCGGCAAGCTGCGCGACCAGGGCGAGCAGATCGATCTGGTGGCCGGCAAGACGCTGACCGCGCCGGCCGAGATCGCCGGGCTGTTGCTGACCACCCGCGACTCGCGCCCGGTCTATGTGGCCGACGTGGCGAAGGTCGAATACGTGGGCGACACCTCGGACCACATCGTGGCCAATGTCACCCGCGAGAATGGCACGCTCGACCGCCGCCCGGCGGTGACGGTGGCGATCGCGAAGCGCGCCGGGGCGAATGCCGTGGTCGTGGCCGAGAAGATCCTCGAGCGCGTGCACGAGCTCGAGGGCTCGCTGATCCCGTCGACTGTCGAGGTGCAGGTCACCCGCGACTATGGCGAGACCGCGAACGAGAAGGCGAACGAGCTGCTGTTCCACCTCGGCCTTGCCACGGTGTCGATCATCGCGCTGGTCCTCTTCGCGATCGGCTGGCGGGAATCGATCGTCGTCGCGATCGTCATCCCGGTGACGATCCTTCTGACGCTGTTTGCCGCGAACATCATGGGCTTCACGCTGAACCGCGTCAGCCTCTTCGCGCTGATCTTCTCGATCGGCATTCTCGTCGACGACGCGATCGTGGTGATCGAGAACATCGCGCGGCACTGGGCGATGAAGACCCCGGGCACCCGCATCGCCAAGGCGATCGAGGCGGTGGCCGAGGTCGGCAACCCGACCATCGTCGCGACGCTGACCGTGGTCGCGGCGCTGCTGCCGATGCTCTTCGTCAGCGGGCTGATGGGCCCCTACATGTCGCCCATTCCCTCGGTCGCCTCGGCGGCGATGATCTTCTCCTTCTTCATCGCGGTGATCGTGACGCCCTGGCTGATGGTGAAGATCGCGGGGCGCGCCGACATGTCGTCGCATGCCGAAGGGCCGGGCCATCATGCCGGTGGCAAGCTGGGCGCGCTTTACGAACGGGTGGCGCGGCCGGTGCTGCGCACCAAGCGCACCGCCTGGACCTTCCTGATCGCGGCGATCGTGCTCAGCTTCGGCTCGCTCGGGCTTCTGTACACCAAGCACGTCACGGTGAAACTGCTGCCCTTCGACAACAAGTCCGAGCTGAGCGTGGTGATCGACCTGCCCGAGGGTTCCTCGGTCGAGGCGACGGATGCGGTGGCGCAGAAGGTGGCCGAGGTGGTGACGCAGATGCCCGAGGTGATCTCGGTGCAGACCCATGCCGGCGCCGCGGCGCCCTTCAACTTCAACGGGCTGGTGCGGCACTACTATCTGCGCGAATACCCCTATCAGGGCGACGTGCAGATCAACCTGACGAACAAGGCCGACCGCGACCGCAGCTCGCATGACATCGCGCTCGATGTGCGCGAGCGGATCGCCAAGCTCGACCTGCCCGCCGGCACCAGCCTGAAGACGGTCGAACCGCCGCCCGGTCCGCCGGTGATGGCGACGCTGCTGGCCGAGGTCTATGGCCCCGATCCCGAGACCCGGCGCGCCGCGGCCGCGAAGATCCGCATGGCCTTCGAAAGTGTACCCTTCATCGTCGATGTCGACGACAGCTTCGGCACCCAGACCCGGCGGCTGCGCGCCACGGTGAACTCGGACGATCTCGAGTTCTACTCGGTCGAGGAAAGCGACGTCTTCGACACGCTCGGGTTGCTGAACGGCTCGACCACGGTCGGCTATTCGCACCGCGGCGACGAGCGCTCGCCGCTGCCGATCGTGATGGCGCGGGCGAAGGGCGACCGGGTGATGAACGAAGCGACGCTGTCGACCCCGATCCCGGCGAATGTGCTGCCCGGCGCGCGTGGTGTGGTCGAGCTGGGCGACGTGGTGACGGTGGGCGAGGAGAAATCCTCCTTCCCGATCTTCCGCCACAACGGCCGCGAGGCGGAGATGGTGACGGCGGATCTTGCCGGCACCTTCGAGGCGCCGCTTTATGGCATGATCGCGGTCGATGCGGCGCTCGACAAGATCGACTGGGCGCCGGGCGAGAAGCCCGTGGTGTCGCTGCACGGCCAGCCCGACGACGAGAGCCACGTGACGCTGCTGTGGGACGGCGAGTGGGAAGTGACCTGGGTCACCTTCCGCGACATGGGTGCCGCCTTCGGCGTGGCGCTTCTGGGGATCTACATCCTCGTCGTGGCGCAGTTCGGCTCGTTCCGGCTGCCGCTGGTCATCCTGACGCCGATCCCGCTGACCTTCCTCGGCATCATGCTCGGCCACCTGATCTTCCACGCGCCGTTCTCGGCGACCTCGATGATCGGCTTCATTGCCCTTGCGGGCATCATCGTGCGCAACTCGATCCTGCTGGTGGACTTCATCCGCCACGGCAACCACGAGGGCAAGTCGGACATCGACGTGCTGGTCGAGGCGGGGGCGATCCGCTTCAAGCCGATCCTGCTGACCGCTGTCGCGGCGATGATCGGCGCGGTGGTGATCCTTGCCGACCCGATCTTCCAGGGGCTGGCGATCTCGCTGCTCTTCGGTCTGCTCAGCTCGACGCTGCTGACCGTGCTGGTGATCCCGGCGATCTACCGGATCTTCAAGACCTGATCGGGCCCGAGAGACCGACACGGGACGGACAAGGGGGACACCCGGCGGCAACGCCGGGTGTTCGCGTTTTCGGGCGGGTGCGACATTCGGGCACGGCAGATGTGATCGCCGCCCGCGCGGCGCGGCGCTAGTCTGGACCTGTCACAGAGGTGACGCATGGAGGATGAGATGCGCAGCGTCTTGAAGGCGTCGGTCGTGGTTCTGGCCGTCGCTGCCGGTTTTGTGCCAGTGCGGGTGTTTGCCGAGCCGAGTTGCACTGACTGGATGGATCAGGGCGACGGCACATCGTGGAAGGAATGCGTCGACGACAGTGGCGTGCAGCATTGCTACAAGGTGAACAACACGCCCGGCAGCACGGCCTACGAGGTCAGTTGCTCCGACTGAGCCCTCGGGCGATGTGGCATGGGCGGGCCGCTCCGGGACACCGGGGCGGCTTTTTCCTGTCGGGGGGCGGGCTCAGATGCCCTTGCAGAACATCTCGTAGACGGTTTCGACGATGCGCACCGCCTTCGGGTCGCTCAGCGAATAATAGATCGCCTTGCCCTCGCGCCGGCAGGTCACCAGCCCCTCGAGGCGCAGCCGCGCCAGCTGCTGGCTGACCGCGGCCTGCCGCGACTCGAGCAGGTTCTCGAGCTCGGTCACCGTCTTCTCGCCCGAGGAGAGATGGCACATGATCATCAGCCGGCCCTCGTGCGCGAGCGCCTTGAGCAGGTTCGACGCCTCCTGCGCGCGGCTCATCAGCTCGTCCGCGTCGAGCCGTGCACAGCGCTCGGCCGGGTCGGCCGCCGTCGCTTCGGTCTGGATGATCTCTTGCCCGTCAGCCGCCATGATGCGCTGCGTTCTCCTTCGCTGTCCCTGCCGCTCCGGCCAGGTGAAGCAGCAGTCTGGGCAACGGAATTAGCACGGCTGCACAGGAGAATCGAGTGGGCGGCGCATTTTGTCGCGGGGCGCAGGCGCACAGCCGGGCTGCGCAGGAGCAGATCTGCCTGTCGCTTGGGCGGATTGTCGCCGGAACGGGATCGGAACGGGCAGGAAAACAAACGGCGCCCGCAGGGGGCGCCACAGATGAGGATGACGGCGCCGGCGTTGCTGTGCCGTGGCTCAGGCCGATTTCGGCGCGCGCGGGGCAGGGCGCAGGCGGCGCAGCAGCTCGTTCACGGCGGCCACGGCGATGACCAGAAGGGCGATGGTGTCGAAGCTCAGGTAGGTCATGCGCTCCTCCGGGTGCGGGCCTTGCCGGGCGTTCTGCGCCGGCCGCGATGCGGGACGTTTTCCGGCTACCGGCGGAATGCGGCAAAAACCGGGCAGGGGTGCGACTTTCGCGCGGCTTCG
Source organism: Paenirhodobacter hankyongi (assembly GCF_003664585.1). Lineage (GTDB taxonomy): Bacteria > Pseudomonadota > Alphaproteobacteria > Rhodobacterales > Rhodobacteraceae > Rhodobacter > Rhodobacter hankyongi. Next base: position 141,696 of record NZ_RCHI01000003.1, on the reverse strand, counting down.
CGGCTTGCCCCTGCGCAGGGGGTTGATTTTCCCGCGCCCGGGCCGATACCCAAGGGGCGAAGCACGCGAAGAGGTCCGCCATGCTGCACGCCTTCACTGCCGGAACACGCGGGCTTGCGCGGATGGGCCAGGAGACGCCGATGGCGCCCGGCTCGCAGATTGCGCATGCGCTCTGGATCGACCTCTATCGACCGCTCGACAGCCAGATCGCGGCGGTCTCTGGGCTGGGCATCGAGGTGCCGACCCTCGCTGACATGGAAGAGATCGAGATCTCGAACCGGCTCTACCGCGAGGACGGCTCGGATTTCATGACCGTCGTCGTGCCCGGCCAGACGCCCGACGGGCGCCACATCTCGGGCCCGGTCACCTTCATCCTGACGCCCGAGCGGCTGGTGACGGTGCGCCACCACGCGCCGCGCTCGTTCGAGACCTATCCCGAGCGTGCCGACCGCTCGACCGCCGGCTGCACCTCGCCCGAGCGGATCTTCCTTGGCCTGATCGAGGAGATCGTGGCGCGCCAGGCCGACCTGCTCGAGGGCATCGGGCGCGGGCTCGACTCGGTCTCGGTCCATGTGCTGGGCGACGCGAGCCCCGACGAGCTGCAGCATGCGCTTGGCGAGGTCGGGCGGCAGGGCGAATTGCTGGGCCGGATCCGGCTGGCGCTGCTGACGCTCGAACGCGCTCTGTCGTTCTATGACCAGACGCTGGCCACCCATCCGCAGGGCAAGGACCTGCACACGATCATCAAGGGCCAGATCCGGGACATCGGCTCGCTCGCGGTGCATGGCGACTTCCTGTCCTCGCGCGTGTCGCTCTCGGTCGACGCGACGCTCGGCATGATCAACCTGGCGCAGAACACCACGGTGCGGATCGTCTCGGTGGTCGCCGCGCTCTTCATGCCGCCGACGCTGATCGCCTCGATGTACGGGATGAACTTTGCCGTCATGCCCGAACTCGACAAGCCCTGGGGCTATCCCTTCGCGATCGGGCTGATGATCGCCTCGGCGCTTGGCACCTGGGCCTTCTTCAAGTGGAAGGACTGGCTCTAACGCGCGCAGAGCTTCGTCTGCGGATCGAGCCGGACATATTCGCGCGCCGAGATCTTGGTCATCTTCAGCGACTTGCTCCAGGTGCTGTTCCATTTCTTCAGCACGCCGTTGCGGTAGTAATTGCCCATCAGCCCGATCATCATCGTCGCCGGGATGTTGGTGCCGATGAAATGCGGCGCGTGGAAGGCCATCACCGATTTCGGCCCGAGGCAGGCATTGGGCAGCGTCGTCAGCATCGTGCAGGCCGAGGCGCAATAGCCGCGGATCTCGACCCGGCGACCCGACCGCTCGAGCTGGTTGCGCCGCGCGATATAGCCCGCCACATTGCCGCCGTCGTCATTGAAGATCACGATCGGTGCCTTGTCCGAGACCCGCACGCTGCCCGCGGTGCTGCCGCCGGCCTCGGTCTCGGTGACGCAGCCGGCCAGCACGAGGCCGGCGACGAGGAGGGGAAGAAGGCGGGTCTTGCGGGTCATCTGTGGCGTCCTTTGCGAAGCTCGGCCAGACGATAGGCGTGGCGCGGGCGCGGGCAAGCCCCGGCCCGCGCCCCCGGCGGGTTTCCGCCTCAGCGCGTCAGCACCAGCCGGTCGCGGTCGAATTCCACCTTCGCGAAGCGGGTCAGATAGCTCATCCCCATCAGCGAGCTGTCCATGTCTGCGCGGTTCACCACGGCGCGCAGGTTGCGGTCGTGGATCGGGCCGAGATCCATCGTCTCGATCCGCACCTGGGCGGTGGCGACGGTGCCGTTCGCGGTATTGGCGCTGCCGATGAAGGCAAGCCCTGCGGTGTCGATGCCGGCGCGCTCCGCATCGCGCCGGGTCAGCACGATGTCGCTCGCCCCGGTGTCGACGACGAAGCGCACAGGCACGCCGTTCACCTCCGCGGTGAGGTAATAATGCCCGTCGGGGCCGAGCGGCGCCTCGATCCGCCCGCCGGTCATCACCGATTGCTGCGGCACGAAGCTCTTGCGGATGTCGCCCCACATGCCGAAGACCGCGACGAGGCCCAGCACGATCAGCGCCCAGACCATGAGCTGTTGCAGGCTGCGCGCCGGATGGCGGCGGAAGGCGGTGAGGAAATAGCCCGCAAGCACGGCCAGCAGCAGCGCGAGATAGACGAGGTTCGGAGAGAAGTCGCTCATGGGGCCTCCTGTCTGCCGGATGTAGGGGGCGGGGACGCCCCTGTCATCCCCTCAGCGGCCGAAGAACGGCCCGAGCAGTCCCGAGCCGCGCAGCCCGTCGAGGATGAACTGCACCGCCAGCGCGGCCAGCAGCATGCCCAGAAGCCGCGTCACCACCATCGTGCCGGTGCGGCCCAGAAGCCGCTCGAGCGGGGTGGCGATCAGGAACATCGCAAGGACGCAGGCCAGCACCGCAAGCATCACCAGATGCACGAAGACCAGATGCACCGTGTCCGATCCGGGCGCGCCGGCCAGCAGAATCATCGTCGCCATCGCGCCCGGGCCCGCGATCAGCGGCGTCGCCAGCGGGAAGACCGAGGGATCGTCGGTATGGGGCTCGGCTGACTGCCCTTCACGCCGCTCGGTGCGTCGCTCGAACAGCATGTCGAGTGCAGTGAGGAACAAAAGCACGCCACCCGCGATGCGGAAGGCGGGCATCGAGATGCCGATTCCCTCAAGCAGCTTGTCGCCGAAAAGCCCGAAGAGCGTGAGCAGGATCGCCGCGATGATCAGCGCGCGCAGCCCCACTTTCAGCCGCGCCCGTGCCGTCATCCCGCGGGTCAGCGCGATGAACAGCGGCGCGAGGCCGATCGGATCGACCACGACGAAGAGGGTGACGAAGGCGGTGACGGTCTCGGCGGAGGTCATGGCGGCATGGTAGCGCGCGGATTTCGGGCGTTCCATGGGCGCGCACACAAAAACTTGCGTGATCTCGCGGAATCGGTCTTTGATTGCCCCCGCGCAGCCCGTAAAAGTTGCCAAGGACACTAATTCAGGTGCGGCCCTCCCGCACCAGCTGGAGACTGAAATGCTCAACAACATCGGCCTTCCCGGCCTTCTTCTGATCGCCGTCGTCGTGCTCGTGCTCTTCGGCAAGGGCAAGGTCTCGTCGCTGATGGGCGAAGTCGGCAAGGGGATCACTGCCTTCAAGAAGGGTGTGAACGACGGCGCCAAGGAGATCGAGGACGCCAAGGCGGACGAGGCGCGCGACGTGACGCCGGCGCCGACCTCGGCTCCCGCGGACAAGGACAAGGCCTGAGCCGTCCGGCCGGGGCGTAGAGGCCATGCTGGATATCGGTTGGAGTGAGCTGTTGCTGATCGGCGTCGTGGCGCTGGTCGTGGTGGGCCCGAAGGACCTTCCCGCGATGTTCCACACGCTCGGGCGGCTGACTGCACGGGCGCGTCAGATGGCGCGAGAGTTCAGCCGCGCGATGGAGGATGCCGCGAAGGAGACGGGGCTGAACGACGTCGCCTCGGATCTGAAGGGCATCGCCTCGAAGAAATCGCTCGGTCTCGAGGCGCTCGAACGCGCCACCGAGAAATTCGAGAAATGGGATCCGAAGCTGCCGGGCACGGTGAAAGCCGCGGCCCCTGCCGCGCTGCAGCCAGATCCGGAGCTTGCCGCCGAGCTTGATGCCGCGGAAGCGGAGTTCGAACCGGAGATGGATCCGCCTCGGGCTCCCGTGACCCCGGCGGCCCCGGCCGACGCGGCCCCGTCCGTGCCGACGGGCGAGGAAGAGAAGGGGAAGGCATGAGCACCGCTCAGGACGAGATCGACGATTCCGCCGCCCCGCTGATCGAGCATCTGGCCGAACTGCGCACCCGCATCCTCTATTCGCTTCTCGCGTTTGTCGCGGCGATGGTGGTTTGCTATACCTTCTGGCAGCCGGTCTTCAACTTCCTGACGCAGCCGATCTGCGTTGCACTCGCAGACCGCGGCCAGCAATGCGGCCTTTACCTGATCAAGCTGCAGGAAGGCTTCTTCGTCGCGATCAACATCTCTTTCTTCGGCGGCTTCGTGCTGAGCTTTCCGGTGATCGCCTACCAGCTGTGGCGCTTCGTGGCGCCGGGGCTCTACAAGTCCGAGAAGCGGGCCTTCCTGCCGTTTCTGTTCGCCTCGCCGGTGATGTTCGCCATCGGCGCGGGCTTTGCCTATTTCTTCATCCTGCCGATGGCCTTCTCGTTCTTCCTCGGGTTCCAGCAGGGGCCGATGACGCCGGAGGGCGAGGCCACCAACCATCTTGCCGCGATCGGGTTTCAGGGCTCTGTTCAGGAATACCTGTCTCTGACGATGAAGTTCATCATCGCTTTCGGCATCTGCTTCCAGCTGCCGGTGTTGCTCACGCTGATGGGCAAGGCAGGGCTCGTGTCCTCGGCGGGGCTGGCCAGCGTGCGCAAATATGCAATCGTGGTGATCCTGATCGTCTGTGCGATTGCAACGCCGCCCGATGTCATCAGCCAGAGCATGCTGTTTTCCGCGATCTACCCGCTTTACGAGGTCTCGATCTTCCTCGTGCGGCGGATGGAGCGCAAGCGCGAGGCGCAGATGCGCGCCGACGGCACCTGGGTCGAGGACGAGGAAGACGGCGAATGACCGATCCGCTGCTGCGTATCGCCGAGGCGCTCGAGCGCCTCGCGCCGGCGGCTGCGCCTGCCCCGGATTTCGGCGCGGCCGACGCCTTCGTGTGGCAGACCGCGCCCGACCGTCTGGTGCCGGTGGCGGCGGTGAACCGGGTCGATCTGTCGCTTCTGCGCGGCATCGACCGGGCGCGCGACACGCTTCTGGCGAACACGCTGCAATTCGCCCGCGGCGCGGCGGCGAACAACGCCCTGCTGTGGGGCGCGCGCGGCATGGGGAAAAGCTCGCTCGTCAAGGCGGTTCATGCCGAGGCGCTGCGCCAGGGGCTGGCCCTCAAGCTCGTCGAGCTTGCGCGCGAGGATCTGCCCTCGGTCAACCGGCTGATGGCGCATCTGCGGGCCTCGGGGCAGCGCTTCGTGCTGTTCTGCGACGATCTCAGCTTCAGCCATGACGATCAGCACTACAAGTCGCTGAAGGCGGTGCTCGATGGCGGCATCGAGGGGCGGCCGGCGAATGTGATCCTCTATGCCACCTCGAACCGGCGCCACCTGATGCCGCGCGACATGATCGAGAACGAACGCTCGAGCGCGATCAATCCCTCGGAAGCGGTCGAGGAGAAGGTCTCGCTGTCTGACCGTTTCGGGCTGTGGCTGGGCTTCCATTCCTGCGATCAGGACGAGTTCTTCGCGATGATCGAAGGCTATTGCGCGGCCCATGGTGTCGAGATCGCCCCCGAGGTGCTGCGCGCCGAGGCGACGGAATGGTATCGCACCCGCGGCTCGCGCTCGGGGCGCGTGGCCTGGCAGTTCTTCACTGATCTGGCCGGTCGGCGCGGTCTCGCGCTCTGACCGACGGCGCCGCGGCCCTGACCGGGCAGGGGGGCAGCGCCCCCCTTACATCAGCAGCAGCACCAGCACCTGCGGCGCAAGGATGCGCAGGCACATCACCAGCGGATAGACCGCGGCATAGCCGATCGACTGCGCCGCGGAATTCGGCGCCATCGCATTCGCGAAGGCGAGTGCCGGCGGGTCGGTCATCGAGCCGGCCAGAACCCCGCTCAGGCTGAGGTAGTTCACTTTCCAGACCATCCGCGCGGCAAATCCCACGATCAGCAGCGGCACCAGCGTGATGATCGCGCCATAGAGCATCCACACCAGCCCGTCGCCATGAATGAGCGTGGCGAGGAAGCTGTCGCCCGCCTTCAGCCCCACCGCGGCGAGGAAGAGCACGATGCCGAGTTCGCGCAGCGCGTGGTTCGCGACCGGCGGCATGAAGAACACGAAGGGGCCGAGGAAGCCGATGCGCGACAGCACGATCGCCACCACGAGCGGCCCGCCCGCAAGACCAAGTTTCAGCGGCGCCGGCAGCCCCGGCACCAGGATCGGCACCGAGCCCACCAGCACGCCCAGCACGATGCCGATGAACACCGCCGAGAACTGCACGTTCTCGAGGCTCTTCGCCTGATTGCCGAAGAGCGGGCGCGCCGCGGCGATCTCCTCCTTGCCGCCGACAACGGTCAGGATGTCGCCGAATTGCAGCGTCAGGGCGCCATCCGCCGGCACCTCGGTGCCCGCGCGCATCACCCGCGAGATGGTGACGTTGTGCGCCTCGAGCCCGAAGTCGCGGATGTGCCGGCCAAGCGCCTTCTTCTCGGTCACGGCGATCCGCTCCCAGGTGAGGCGCGTGCCCTTCGTCGTGGTCAGCGCGCTTTCGGCGCGCTCGCCCAGGATCAGCTCCATCGCATGCAGTTTCGGTGCGGGGCCCACGAGGTGCAGCACGTCGCCGAGGTTCAGCACCGTGTCGCGCGTCGGATGAAGCAGCTCGTCGCCCTTGCGCAGGCGCGACACCACCACGCCCGCGTCGTAGAGATCGGGCACCTCGCCAAGCCGCAGCCCGTCGAGGTTGGGGTTGCGCACCCGCAGGTTGAGCGAGGGCAGCTCGGCCGCGCCGCGCGCGCGGGTGGCGTCGAAGGCGGCTTCCTCGGCCTCGATGCGGATCTTCAGCACGGCGCGAACCAGCAGCATCGAGGTGAGGATGCCGAGGATGCCGAAGGGGTAGGCCACGGCATAGCCAAGCCCCGGCTGCGACAGTGTCGCGGTATCGGCGCCGATGTCTTTCAGCACCTGCGTCGCGGCGCCGAGCCCGGGGGTATTGGTCACCGCCCCCGACATCAGCCCGACCAGCGCCGGCACCGGCACCGAGGTCAGCGCATGCAGGCCGAGCGTCACCAGAACGCCCAGAGCGACGATCGCCGCGGCGATCAGGTTCAGCTGCAGCCCCGATTTCTGCAGCGTCGAGAAGAAGCCGGGCCCGACCTGGATGCCGATCGTGAAGACAAAAAGGATCAGCCCGAATTCGCGGATGAACTCGATCATCGCGCCGTCGAATTTCAACCCCGCGACGGAGGCGAGATGGCCGACGAAGATGCCGGCAAACAGCACGCCGCCGATGCCGAGCCCGACGCCGCGCCAGCTCAGCCCGCCCAGAAGCAGGCCGAGCGCCCCCGCCAGCGACAGCGCCGCGGTGCCGAGCGCGACGCCCGACAGGCCTTGCAGGAAGCCAAGGATCATCTCCATCGCGGGTCTCCATCGTCGATGCTGCGGGTGCGAAATGGTTTCGTCCTCACGCTGCACCCGCAGCCCGCGCCGGTCAATGCGTCAGCGCGTGCGATGCCCAAACCCTTGCGCTCATGCCGGATTTTGCGGCGCAGACGCCACGCTTCCCGGGCCGTTCTTCCTGGCCGAAAGACCTCGGGGGTGAATTTTGCCGCATGGCAAAAGAGGGGGCGGCGCCCCCTCGCGCCGCCGGCCCCGAAGGGCCCGGCCTCAGCGCCCCATCGCGAAGAATTCCGCGTTCGCGCGGATCGAGGCCATGTTCACCAGCCGGTTCGACAGCCCGAAGAAGGCGGTGATCGCGCCGATGTCCCAGATGTCGTCGTCGCTGAAGCCATGGGCGTGGAGCGCGGCATAATCGGCCTCGTCCACCTCCTGCGCCCGCGTGCTCACCTTCAGCGCGAAAGCCAGCATGGCGCGCTGCCGGGGCGTGATGTCGGCCTTGCGCCAGTTCGTGGCGAGCTGATCGGCGAGGATGCGGTTCTTCGTGCGGATCCGCACGATCGCGCCATGGGCGACAACGCAATACTGGCACTCGTTCGCCGCGCTTGTCGCCACCACGATCATCTCGCGCTCGCCCACGCTCAGCCCGCTGTCGCGCTCCATCAGCGCGTCGTGATAGGCGAAGAAGGCGCGGAACTCGTCGGGCCGGTGCGCGAGCGCCAGAAAGATGTTCGGCACGAAGCCCGCCTTTTCGGCCACGGCCTCGATCCGCGCGCGGATGTCTTGCGGCAGCGATGCCAGTGACGGCACCGGAAACCGGCTGATTGGTCTCTCTGTCATTGTGGTCCTCCCTGCGGGCACTGTGCCGCGGGGAGGGGCGCAACGGGAAATGACGTTGCGTCAGCGCTCAGGCGTCAAGCTCGATCACCAGCGGCACATGGTCCGAGGGCTTGTCGCGGCCGCGGATCTCCTTGTCGATGGTGACGCCGCGCAGCAGGTCGGCGGCCTGCGGGCTGAGCAGCATGTGGTCGATGCGGATGCCGTTGTTCCGCTGCCATGCACCCGCCTGGTAATCCCAGAAGGTGTAATGCCCGGGCCCCTCGACCTCGGCGCGGAAGGCGTCGGTATAGCCGAGGTTCACGATCCGGCGGAAGGCCGCCCGGCTGTCGGGCAGGGCGAGCGCATCCTCGCGCCAGGCCTCGGGCCTGGCCGCGTCCTCGTCTTGCGGGATGACGTTGTAATCGCCCGCAAGGATTACCGGCTCCTCGCTTGCCAGCAGCTCGGCCGCGCGGGCGCGCATCCGCTCCATCCAGGCCAGCTTGTAGTCGTATTTCGGCCCCGGCGCCGGGTTGCCGTTCGGCAGGTAGAGCCCGCAGAACCGCACCGCGCGCTTGCCGACCACCGTCGCCTCGATCCAGCGCGCCTGCTCGTCGGCGTCATCGCCCGGCAACCCGCGCTCGACATCCTCGAGCGGCAGCTTCGAGAGCAGCGCGACGCCGTTGAAGCTTTTCTGCCCGTGCGTCTCGATGAAATAGCCCAGCCCCTCGAAGATCTCGTGCGGGAAGGCCTCGTCGGTCGACTTGATCTCCTGCAGCGCGACAAGGTCAGGCTCGGCCTCGCGCAGCCAGGTGACGAGCGCCTCGGCGCGCGCCTTGATGCCGTTGATGTTGAACGTCGCGATCTTCATGGGCGCCTCCCTTTGGGGAAGTTGTAGGGGAAGGGGGCGACGAGGGAAAGGGAGAGGAGGCTCAGTGCTCGGCCTCGTCGAAGAAGCGGTCGAGGATGTCCTGCCCGAAGATCTGATACCTCGGGTCGATCTTGCGGAGCTCGGTGTCGATCAACGGAAAGATGCGCTGACGCAAGGCGATCTCGGCCGCTTCCGGAAAGCTGGACGGGGCGCCGAGCCCCCGCCGATACTGGGTGATCAGCGCCATGAAGGCCTTGTCGACGCGCAGGCTCGCCAAAACGGTTGCGACCTCTGCGTCGGCGAGCCGGAGCAGGACATGACCGCCCCCTTTCGTGCCGACACGGCGTTCGAACGGGCTTCTCACATCGAAAAGCTGATGCCGCAGCCGCACGAACTGGTCGCGTTCGGGTTCACCACCACGAAGCGCGCGCCGATCAGCTCTTCGGTGAAGTCGATCGTGGCGTTTTCCAGGAACGGCAGGCTGACCGGGTCGATCAGCACGCGCTGACCCGCGCCTTCGAGCACGATGTCGTCGGCTGCCGAGGCCTCTTCCAGCGTCATGTCATACTGGAAACCCGAGCAGCCGCCGCCCTCGACGGCGATGCGCAGCGCGCGCGGCGCGTCGGTCGCGCCGTTGATCTCGGCGAGGCGCGCGAAGGCGCGTGGGGTGACTTTCGGCGGCACGAGCATGGCTGAACCCTCCGGGGGCCTGTATTTCCGTAACTTTCCGGATATAGGGTGGGACAGACGAACCGGCAAGACGAGGCGAGAACCGTGCTGCACCCCTATGCCTGCCATCCCGAGGCCAGCCGCGGGCGGCTGTTTCCGGAGAGCATCTCGACCTTCCGCTCGCCGTTCCAGCGCGACCGCGACCGGATCATCCATTCCTCGGCCTTCCGCCGGCTCAAGCACAAGACCCAGGTCTTCGTTGAGCACGAGGGCGATTATTACCGCACCCGGATGACGCATACGATCGAGGTGGCGCAGGTGGCGCGCACGATCGCTGGCGCGCTTGGCCTGAACACCGATCTGGCGGAGGCGGTGGCGCTCGCCCATGACCTTGGCCATCCGCCCTTCGGCCACACCGGCGAGGATGCGCTGGCGGTGCTGATGAAGGAGTATGGCGGCTTCGACCACAACGCGCAGGCGCTGCGGATCGTGACCAGGCTCGAGCGGCATTATGCCGGTTTCGACGGGCTCAACCTGACCTGGGAGACGCTCGAGGGCATCGCCAAGCACAACGGGCCGGTGATCTCGGACAAGGGCGGCTCGCATCAGGTGCCCGACCGCGCGAGCCTGCCCTATGCGCTGGCCGAGATCGACGCGCAATGGGATCTGGAGCTTGAAACCAACGCCTCGGCCGAGGCGCAGGTGGCGGCGGTGGCCGACGATTGCGCCTATAACCACCACGACCTGCATGACGGGCTGCGGGCCGGGCTCTTCACCGAGGACGACCTGTGCGAGCTGCCGATGGTGGGTGAGTGCTTTGCCGAGGTCGACCGGCTCTATCCCGGGCTCGAAGCGACGCGGCGCCGGCACGAGGCGCTGCGGCGCGTCTTCGGCGTGATGGTCGAGGACGTGATTGCGGTGGCGCAGAACCGGCTGGCCGGCCTGCAACCGCGCTCGGTCGACGACATCCGTGCCATGGAGGGGCCGATCATCCGCTTCTCGAAGCCGCTCTACCAGAGCCTGAAGGTGGTGAAGATGTTCCTCTTCCAGCGCATGTATCGCGCGCCGCGCGTGGTCGCCGAGCGGCAGCGCGTGACGGCGATGGTGAACGGGCTGTTCCCGCTCTTCCTCGACCGGCCCGAGCTCTTGCCCGAGGACTGGCAGGGCGATGTGGCGGCGGCGAAGGCGAAGGGCAACGACGGGCGCACCGAGCTTGCGCGCGTCGTGCTGGATTACGTCGCGGGCATGACCGACCGGTTCGCGATTCAGGAATATCACCGGCTGATCGACCCCGACCTCTGAGCGGGGATCCGGCGGGCGGGCAGGGAGGGGGCGCTGCCCCCTCTTCGGCTGCGCCGAATTCACCCCCGAGGTATTTCGGGCAAGGAGAAAGCCGGAAGGAGCGCGTTGCGGCGTGAAGAAAGCCGGCGCGGAACTTTGCGGCGTGGCGTATGTTGATCTTCTGTGGCGCCGCTTCGGCGCATCATGGGAGAGGACAGATGATCCTGAAGACCGGTTCCGCACATTGGGAAGGTTCGATCCGCGAAGGCAGCGGCAGCATCTCGACGCAGTCGGGGGCGCTGGCGGCGCAGCCCTATGGCTTTGCCGCGCGGTTCGAGGGGCGGCCGGGCACCAACCCCGAGGAGCTGATCGCCGCGGCCCATGCCGCCTGCTTCTCGATGGCGCTGTCGGGCGGGCTTGCCGCCGCCGGGGTGGGCGATGTGGTGATCGACACCGTCGCCACGGTGAAGATGGAAAAGCAGGAGGCGGGGTTCGCGATCATCGCCTCGATGCTCACGGTGCGGGTCTCGGGCACGGGTGCGCCGGAGGTCATCCGTGCCGCGGCCGAGGCCGCGAAGGCGGGCTGCCCGGTCTCGAAGGTGCTTGCCTGCGAGGTGGGGATGGAGCTCGAGATCGTCGAATGAGCTCAGGCGGGCGGCAGCGGGCCGCCCGCGTCGAAGCCCGTCTCCATCGCGCCGATGCGGGCCGCCTCGATCCGCGCCCAGACCTCGGGCGCGGTTTCGCCCTGCCAGATCCCGGTCAGCGCGAAGCGGATCCGGGCCGAGCGGCGCGCGGCCTCCTCGAGCCGGTCGATGATCGCGGCGCCATGGCTGGCGATCAGCTCCTCGAGCGGGCCCGCGGCGATCAGCCCGACCTGCCAGGGGTTTTCCGCCTTGCGGATCGCCCGCAGGCAGAAGGCGAACAGTTCCTCGGGATGGGCGTCGAGCTCGAACACGCACAGATCCGACCAGGCCATCTCGTCGGGATCGCCGCGGTCCTCGCGGTGATCGGCGAGCCACAGATCGGCCAGCGCCTCGACGCTGTGCAGCCCCTCGGGGGCGTTCGCGGCCTCGGCGAGGCGGGTGGTCAGATCGGGCGGTAGGGGCGTCACGCCATCATCTCCTTCGTCGCCGAGAGCTTCACCTCGGGATAGTCGCGCAGCACCCGGTCGATGTCCCATTGCAGCCGGGTCAGGAACACCACGTCGCCGTCATGGTCGATCGAGATGTGCTGCTTGTTGGCGTTGACCAGTTTCTCGACCGCATCCTTCGGCCCCTGCACCCAGCGGGCCGAGGTGAATTGCGAGGGCTCGAAGCGCACCGGGATGCCGTATTCGATCTCGATCCGGCTCGCCAGCACGTCGAACTGCAGCGCGCCGACGACGCCGACGATGAAGCCCGAGCCGATCGAGGGCTTGAACACCTTGGCGGCGCCTTCCTCGGCGAATTGCATCAGCGCCTTCTCGAGGTGCTTGGCCTTCATCGGGTCGGTCGAGCGCACCGATTGCAGCAGTTCCGGCGCGAAGGAGGGGATGCCGGTGAAATGCAGCACCTCGCCCTCGGTCAGCGCATCGCCGATGCGCAGCTGACCGTGGTTCGGGATGCCGATGATGTCGCCCGCCCAGGCCTCCTCGGCAAGCTCGCGGTCGGCGGCGAGGAACAGCACCGGGCTGCTGACCGCCATCGGTTTCTTCGTGCGCACGTGCAGCAGCTTCATGCCGCGCTCGAAATGGCCCGAGGCGAGGCGGACGAAGGCGACGCGGTCGCGGTGCTTGGGGTCCATGTTCGCCTGCACCTTGAAGACGAAGCCGGTGACCGGCTTTTCCTCGGGCATCACCATCCGCTCGGCCGCCTTCTGCGGTTCCGGCTCGGGGCCGTATTCGCCGATGCCGTCCATCAGTTCCTTCACGCCGAAGGAGTTGATCGCCGAGCCGAACCAGATCGGCGTCATCGAGCCTTCGAGGAAGCGGGCGCGATCGAAGGCCGGGAGCAGCTCGCGTGCCATCTCGATCTCCTCGCGCAGCTTCGCGAGCAGGTCGGCGGGCAGGTGCTCGGCCAGTTTCGGATCGTCGAGCCCCTCGATCTTGACGCTTTCGGCGACACGGTTGCGGTCGGCGCGGTCCATCAGTTCCAGCCGGTCGTGCAGCAGGTCATAGCAGCCGAGGAAATCGCGGCCCTGACCGATCGGCCAGCTTGCCGGCGCCACGTCGATCGCCAGGTTCTCCTGGATCTCGTCGATGATCTCGAAGGTGTCGCGCGCCTCGCGGTCCATCTTGTTGCAGAAGGTCACGATCGGCAGGTCGCGCAGACGGCAGACCTCGAAGAGCTTGCGGGTCTGGCTTTCCACGCCCTTCGCGCCATCGATCACCATCACCGCGGTGTCGACCGCGGTGAGCGTGCGATAGGTGTCCTCGGAGAAGTCCGAGTGGCCGGGGGTGTCGACGAGGTTGAAGCGGAACTGCTTGAAGTCGAAGCTCATCGCCGAGGCGGAGACCGAGATGCCGCGGTCCTGTTCGAGCTTCATGAAGTCCGAGCGCGTGCGCCGCGCCTCGCCCTTCGCGCGCACCTGACCGGCCATCTGGATGGCGCCCCCGAACAGCAGGAACTTTTCGGTCAGCGTGGTCTTGCCGGCGTCCGGGTGCGCGATGATCGCGAAGGTCCGGCGGCGGGCGATTTCGGCGGGGAGAGGGGCGCGGTTTGTCATGGCGCGCTCATAGCGCGGGCGCGCTCACGGAGCAAGCGGGGCAAGCGTGGGCGGGGCCGGCGCACCGGGCAAAAAACGGGCGTTTCGCGGCCCGCCGCGGGGCGGCAGAGCGGCGCCACGTTCCCGATCGCGTGACATCAAGTTGTTTTGACCCTTGCGCGCCCCCACGCTATAGGGGCAGCCAATCGGGGGCGGACTGCCCCATGGGGGTGACCGTTGATCCGTTTCATTCTGTCCTTCTTCGGGGGGATCTTCTCGTGGATCGTCACCGCGCTGGTCTTCGCGGCGCTGACGATCGGGGCGATCTTCTGGATGTATTCGCGCAACCTGCCGAGCTATGAGCAGCTGGCGCAATACACGCCGAAGACGATCTCGCGGATCTATTCGGGCGAGGGGCAGCTGATCGACGAATTCGCCGAGGAACGGCGCATCTTCGTGCCGATCAACGACATGCCGGCGATCGTGAAGGAAGCCTTCATCTCGGCCGAGGACAAGAACTTCTACACCCACAAGGGCTATGACACCCGCGGCATGCTGGCGGCGATGGTGACGGCGGTGCGCTCGGGCGGCAAGGACGTGCGCGGCGCCTCGACGATCACCCAGCAGGTGATGAAGAACTTCCTGCTCGACGGCTCGCGCTCGATCGAGCGCAAGATCAAGGAGCTGATTCTCGCCTCGCGCGTCGAACAGGCGCTGTCGAAGGACCGCATCCTCGAGCTTTACCTGAACGAGATCTACCTTGGGCAGAACTCCTATGGCGTCGCGGCTGCGGCGCAGACCTATTTCAACAAGCCGCTGAGCGCGCTGACCGTCGGCGAGGCGTCCTATCTGGCCGCGCTGCCGAAGAAGCCGGCCGAGCTGCATCCGGTGCGCAACTACGAAGACGCAAGGCTGCGCCGCAACTACGTGCTGCGCCGCCTCTATGAGGATGGCCACATCGATCAGGCGACGATGGAGGCCGAGCAGGCGAAGCCGCTGAAGACGGTGCAGAACGGCGATTACCCGCCGTTCCGCGATGCGCTGCCGCCGCGCGACTATTTCACCGACGAGATTCGCCGGCAGCTGTCGAAGACCTTCGGTCAGGAGGAATTCTTCGGCGGCGGCCTGACGATCCGCGCCACCATCGACCCCGACATGCAGCGCCAGGCGGCGAAGGCGCTGCAGCACGCGCTCGAGACCTACGACCGCAACCAGGGCATCTGGCGCGGCACCGGCGTGACGATCGCGGCCGACCAGCTCGGCGACGAGCGCAGCTGGCGCGCGGCGCTGGCCGCCGTGCCGACCGACAAGGCGCCGCGCGACGTCGAGGGCTGGCGCCCGGCGGTGGTGCTCGACACCTCCGACAAGGGCGCGCGGATCGGCATCGAGGGGATCGAGGAAGATGCCGACGGCCACTGGATCCCGAACGAGGACGCGACCTGGGCGCGCAAGCTGCGCAAGGACGGCAAGCTCGCCGCCCGGGCGAAGCGGGCGGCCGACCTGGTCGAGACCGGCGATGTCGTCCTGGTGCGCGCGCTTGATGACGATGCCGGCACCTTCAAGCGCTGGTCGCTGCGCCAGGTGCCGCGCGTCGAGGGCGCCTTCATGGCGATGGACGTGAACACCGGCCGCGTCATCGCGATGCAGGGCGGCTTCTCCTATCAGTCCTCGGTGTTCAACCGCGCGACGCAGGCACAGCGTCAGCCGGGCTCGAACTTCAAGCCCTTCGTCTATGCCGCGGCGCTTGACTGGGGCTTCTCGCCCGAGACCATCGTGGTCGACGCGCCGATCGAGGTGAACACGCCGCAGGGCCTGTGGCGGCCGAAGAACTCGTCGAACAAGTTCTACGGCCCGACGCCGATGCGCACCGGGCTCGAGCAGTCGCGCAACCTGATGACCGTCCGCATCGCGCAGACGATCGGCATGGACACGGTGGCGCAATATGCCGAGAAGTTCGGCGTCTACAATCCGATGAGCCATTTCCTCGCGAACTCCCTCGGGTCGCAGGAAACGACGATGTATCAGCTGATCTCGGCCTATGCGATGTTCGCCAATGGCGGCGAGCGGGTCGAGCCGACGCTGGTCGACCGCGTGCAGGACCGCTGGGGCCGGACGATCTATCGCCACGACCAGCGGGTGTGCGAGGATTGCGCGGCGCGCAACATCGCGATGGGGCTTGGCCCGCGGATCGTGTCGAGCCGCGAGCGGGTGATCGACCCGGTGACCGCCTATCAGATGATCTCGATGATGCAGGGCGTGGTGCAGCGCGGCTCGGGGCACGGGGTGAACCTGCCGGTGCCGGTGGCGGGCAAGACCGGCACCACGAACGACGCCAAGGACGTGTGGTTCACCGGGTTCACCTCGAACATCGTGGCCTCGTGCTACATGGGCTATGACCAGCCGCGCACGCTCGGCCCCGGCGCCTATGGCGGCACGCTCTGTGTGCCGGTGTTCAACGAGTTCATGCAGGCCGCGGTCAAGGTCTATGGCGGCAGCGCCTTCAAGGTGCCGCCGGGGGGCTATTGGGCGAAGTTCAACCGCTTCACCGGCGAGCGGCTGGCCGACGATGCCACGGGCGATTTCGTGCAGGCCGAATACCTGCGCGAGGGCCAGGGCATGAGCGGCATCGGCGCGATCGTCGACGGCGGCTTTGCAATGGGGCAGAACCTGCCGCTCTTCGCGCAGGGCGAGACCGACGAGGGCGACCGCTCGGTCACCACCTCGACCGGCCAGACCAAGGTGATCCCGAAGAAGGCCGATTTCGGCACCGTGAGCTCGGGCGGCCTGTACTGAGACCCCTGCACCAGCAGGCATTTCGGCGCCCGGGTGCTTGCCCGGGCGCCAGCTTGCCTGTATCACCGCGACGACAAGACAGGAAGGACAGGACCGATGCGCGCCGAGACGCAGAACATCGTGGACGCGATCCGCAAATCGCTGAAACTTCTGGGCCAGCGGATGGACCTCGAGACCGCGCCGCACCGGCTCGAGGAATTCAACGCGATGATCGAGGATGGTGACCTGTGGTCCGACCCGGCGCGCGCGCAGAAGCTGATGCGCGAGCGTCAGGTGCTGATGGACCAGATGGAGACCTACAAGCGCATCGAGCGCGAGGTGACCGACAACGTCGAGCTGATCGAGCTGGGCGAGATGGAGGACGATCCCGATATCGTCACCGAGGCCGAGAAATCGCTGCGCGAGCTGAAGGCCTTCGCCGATGCCAAGGAGCTCGAGGCGCTGCTCGACGGCGAGGCGGACGGCAACGACACCTTCCTCGAGATCAACGCGGGCGCGGGCGGCACGGAAAGCTGTGACTGGGCCTCGATGCTGGCGCGGATGTACACCCGCTGGGCCGAGAAGAAGGGCTATACCGTCGAGCTGATCTCGGAAACCGCGGGCGACGAGGCGGGGATCCGCTCGGTCGCCTACAAGATCACGGGCAAGAACGCCTATGGCTGGCTGAAGTCGGAATCGGGTGTGCACCGTCTGGTGCGGATCTCGCCCTATGACTCGGCGGCGCGCCGGCACACCTCGTTCAGCTCGGTCTGGGTCTATCCGGTGGTCGATGACAACATCGACATCGTGGTGAACCCGAACGACATCCGCATCGACACCTATCGCTCGACCGGCGCCGGCGGGCAGCACGTGAACACCACCGACTCGGCGGTGCGCATCACCCACCTTCCGACCGGTATCGTCACCACCTCGTCGATGAAGTCGCAGCACCAGAACCGCGAGGCGGCGATGAACGCGCTGAAGGCGCGGCTCTATCAGATGGAGCTCGACAAGCGCAACGCCGCGATCAACGCCCAGCACGAGGCGAAGGGCGATGCTGGCTGGGGCAACCAGATCCGCTCCTATGTGCTGCAGCCCTACCAGATGGTGAAGGATCTGCGCACCGGCTACGAGACCTCGGACACGCAAGGGGTTCTCGACGGAGACCTCGACGGGTTCATGGCCGCGACACTGGCCCTCGGGGTCGAGGGCAAGTCCCGCGCCGACGCACAGGCGGACTGAGGCGATGGCGGCGCGGGTCTATATCACCGGCGCCGCAGGGTCTGGGACCTCGTCCCTCGGGCGGGTCCTGGCCGAGCGCCTCGGCGTGCCGCATCTCGACACCGATGCCTTCTTCTGGGCGCCGACCGACCCGCCCTATACCGTCAAGCGCCCGGTCGAGGAGCGCGTGGCACTGATCGCCGCGGCGCAGCTGGGCGAGGGGCCGGAGGGGGGCTGGGTGCTTTCGGGCGCCGCCGATGGCTGGGGCGAGTTGGTGATCGATGGCGCCGACCTGATCATCTTCCTCGTCACGCCGACGCCCCTGCGTCTGGCCCGCATCCGCCGCCGCGAGGCCGAGAAATTCGGCGCCCGGGTGAAGCCCGGCGGCGACATGCACCACAACCATGCCGAATTCCTGAAATGGGCCGCCTCCTATGACGAGCCCTATTTCTCGGGGCGCTCGCTGACCCGGCACCGCGACTGGCTGGCCGGCCGGTCCGAACCGGTGCTGGAGCTGTCGGGGGCGAAGCCGGTGCCCGAGCTTCTGGCCGCCGTCTGGTGGCGGCTGCAGGAGCTGAACCTCGTCTGAGGTCAGCCCGCCATCACCAGCGGCTGGCCGTTCTTCGCGTGCCGTGCGCTCAGCTTGCGGCCGGTGCGCCCGTCGGTGAAGGGCCGTGCGGCCGGGGCGACGGGCAGGCCCGCGCGCAGTTCGGGAAACAGCGCCAGCACCTCGGCCCGTGCCGCGCGGGTCAGGCTGCGCAGCGCCTGCGTGCCGGTGTAGAGCGATTCCGCCTCGGCACCATTCGCGAACACCACCTCGTGCCGGTCGAAGAGCAGGTGCAGATACTGCACCGGCCCGGGCGCTGCCAGCACCTCGATGCCGGGCAGGCCGACGAGGTGCTTGGCCGCGATCAGCACCTCGCGCGCGCCGCTGACCCGCTCGGCAATGCGCGAGCGCATCAGGATACGGTGCTGCGGCGAGACCAGAAGATCCTGTGCCGGCAGCCCACGGCCAAGCGCGTCGCGCGCGATCCGCACCGGCAGCATGTGCGGCGCGACGGTCAGCGCCGCGCGGTCGAGCGTGCGGCTGCCGATCCAGCGCAGCGGTTGCAGCCCGTGATCGAGCGTGCGGATCAGATCGCCCGCCACCAGCGTCTCGATCGGGCGGGAGCCCTGCGCGGTGTCGATCTCGGTGCCGGCGCAAAAGCAGATCGCGCTGATCGCGTGATAGGCGTCCGAGAAGTCGAGCTGGCGGTCATTGTCGCCCACGGCCAGATCGCCATTCTCGTCGCTGGCGTAATAGGTCAGTGTCGTCGGCTGGGTCGGCAGCCCGCCGTTCAGGTCCAGCAGCAACCAGCCCTTGTTGCCCTCGAAGACGATGTAATCGTCCCCCGCGCCCAGACCCGCGACGAGGTCGTTCTTCGGCGTCAGGCTGTTGTAGCCGTTCACCGGGGTCCAGCCGGCGCCGCCCACGGTCGGATCGCTGTCATTGTCGCCCGAGGCGTCATAGACCTGCAACTGCCAGAACTGGCCGTTCTGAAACTCGGTCGCCGAGCTGTTCTTGTTGCCGGTCCAGACCAGCCGATAGAGCGTGTCCGAGCCGTTCAGCGCCCGCACGTTGCGCATCACCATGCCGAAGTTGCTGTCGCCCGGGTTGCCCTGGTTCGTGGGCTGGCCCGAGACCGAGGCGAGCATGTCCCCCGTCAGGTAGATCGGATCGGTGTAGACCGTGTCTGCCATGCCTGTCAGTCCCCGCACGGTTGACGGCGCGGCGTCCCGGATCGCTCGGGGGCCGCGCCTCCGCGCGTCGGAGGTGCCTCTTGCTCTCGTTACAACTGCTCGCGCGCCGCTTCGGCGGCGCTTTTGTATTTTGATAATCAGGATGCCGGAACGCCGCGGAAATGCAAGGAAAAGCGGCGAAATTGTGACATTTGCGGCCAGCCGTGCCTGTCTTGCCGCGCCGCCACAGGGCCGGCGTGCCGCGCTGCCGCGAGGGATTTTCTTGCCGGGAGCGCCCGCCGGCCGCATCCTGAGACGAAGGGCTCGGGGAGGGGCCCGTCCGCTGGCATTCAGGGAGGGTTGCATGGTGGAAGTGATGAACGGACCGTCGGAGTTGCCCGAGGTGAAGGAGATGCCGCTGTCGATGATCCCGGAGGTGCTGCGCGCGGGCTGGCGCGATTTTCGCCGCGCGCCGGCCTTCGGGCTGTTCTTCTCGGCGGTCTATGTGCTCGGTGGCGTCGTGCTGTGGCAGGTCTTTGCGGCGCGCGGCGAGGAATGGTGGCTCGTGCCCTTCATCCTCGGCTTTCCGCTGCTGGCCCCCTTTGCCGCGATCGGGCTTTACGAGGTCAGCCGCCGGCTCGAGGCGGGCGAGCCGCTCTATTGGCCCGCGGTGCTGGGCGTCGTCTTCGCGCAGAAGGACCGGCAACTGCCGTCGATGGCGATGGTGATCCTGCTGATGTTCATGTTCTGGGTCTTCGTCGCGCACACGACCTTCGCGCTGTTCATGGGCACCAGCGCGCTGACCAATGTCTCGTCCTCGCCCGAGGTGCTGCTGAGCGGCAACGGCCCGGCGATGCTGCTGACCGGGGGCGTGATCGGCGGCATCTTCGCGGCGCTGCTGTTCAGCTTCACCGTCGTCGGCCTGCCGCTGCTGCTGGAGCGCGAGGTGGATTTCATCACCGCGATCATCACCTCGGTGCAGGCGGTGCTGGCGAATGCGGGGGCGATGGCAGCCTGGGCGGCGGTGATCGCGGGGCTGCTGTTCCTCGGCATGGTGCCGCTGTTTCTGGGGCTGTTCGTGGCGCTGCCGGTGCTTGGCCACGCGAGCTGGCACATGTATCGCGCGCTGACGTCGTGATCCCGGCGCGGTCCGCGCCGGACCGGCATGAAAAAGGGCGGCCCGCGGGCCGCCCGATCTCGTTCCTGCGCCTCGCGGCCTCAGGCCTTCGGCGCGGAGGGATCCGGCGGCGCGAGCTTCGGCGCCTGCGCGCCCTGCAGCGGGTCTTCCTGACGCTGCACCGAGCCCTCGAAATGCGCGCCGCTCTCGATCGCGATGGTCTTGTGGATGATGTCGCCCTCGACGCGGGCGGTCGAGGTCAGGCGCACCTTGATGCCGCGCACGCGGCCCACGACGCGGCCGTTCACCACGATGTCGTCGGCGACGATCTCGCCGCGGATGGTGGCGGTCTCGCCCACGGTCAGCAGATGGGCACGGATGTCACCCTCGACCACGCCCTCGACCTGGATGTCGCCGGTAGTCTTGATATTGCCGACGATGGTCAGATCAGAGGACAGGACCGAGGCCGGCGGTTTCGCCCGCGGCGCGCCGGTCGCAACGTCGCCCGCGGGGCGGGGCGCAGGGGTCTCGGCCTTCGGCTTGTCGGCTTCCGGGGTTGCCTTCGGGCCCGGATCATGGATTTTGCTCTTAGAAAACATCTTTTGCCGCCTTGATGAAGGTCATCGGGTTGATGGGGTCACCGCCAACCCGGATTTCATAGTGCAGATGCGGTCCGGTGGACCGACCAGTATTGCCACTATCACCAATCACATCCCCGCGCGACACTTTTTGCCCGACTTTCACGCGGATTCTGGACAGGTGGCCATAGACGGTGGAGACGCCGAATTCGTGCCGGACCTTCACCACATTGCCATAGCCGTTCTCCCATTCGGCAGCGATGACGATGCCATCGGCCGGGGCGTGGACCTGCATGCCGACCGGGCCGGCCAGGTCGATGCCCGCATGCAGCCGGCCCCAGCGATAGCCGAAGGGCGAGGTGAAGCGATAGCCGCCGTAGATCGGGATGGCGAAGGGAAGCTTGTCGACGGCGATGCGATACATGTTCATCTCGTCGAGCCGCTCGAGAATGCCGTTCGCGCGCGCCGCGTCACGGGCGATCGCCGGGTCCTCGCCCTTGGTCGAATAGGAGATCGGCATCAGCGGTCCGCCGGTGCCGGAATAGCCCTTGCGGATCTGGCTCAGGATCGAGTCAGGGTTCATCCCGGCGTTCCTGAACATCCGGTCGAGCGGCGTCATCGACACCTTCACCGCGCCTTCGAGAGTGGTGAAGATCTCGTCGTTGCGTTCCTCGAGCAGGCGCTTTTCCAATGCGATGCGGTCGGCATCGACGCGGGCGTCCTCGGCGTCGCGGGCGGCGGCGTCGCGCTCGGCCGCGGTGTCGTTCAGAACGGTCGACAGCATGTCGACGGTGCTTGCCATGTCGTCGGCGCGCGCGGTGAGCGAGGTGGCCTTGCCGGCATCCTTGTCCTGGGTCTTGGCCAGTTCCGCCCGGGCGTTGTCGCGTTCGGTCATGGTGCGGCGCAGCGTGCCCTGGATCACGTCGATCCCGGTCTCGAGCTCGCGCCGCCGCTCTTCCGAGGCGAGCAGCTGCGACTGCATCTGCGACACCTGGTCAAGCGCGAGCTGGAAGCGTTTCTGCGCCGCCACGGCCTCGCTCGCGCGGCTGTCGCGTTCCTTGGCAAGGGTGACGAGGCGCTGCTCGAAGGCGGCCTGTGCGACCGCCGCCTGTTCGCGCGCAGAGCCCGAGGAAATGCCGGCGATGAACAGCAGCGAGGTCGCCACCACCGCCCAGAGGAAGAACGCCCCCGCCGCGGCCAGCACCCAGGCCTGGGTGATCGGGCGCAGCCGCACGAAGCGGGTGGCGCTGTCGGATTTCATGAAGAGCCGCTGTTCGGGAAGGAACCGTCCGAGGCTCGAATTCACGCGGGCGATGAGGCGCTTGGGCACGCTTTGAGTCCTGTGAAGTGGTCATCAGAACGGGGCCGGGCCCCGAAGTCCGGGGCGGCACCCTGAGGCGCCCCGCAACGGACGGCTTCCGCTTAACAACCGCGGGCGGCGCGGCGCAACCGCTTTCGCCCGGCGGTTCCCGTGTCCGCCGCCGAATCCTGCCCGATGCGCGAGATCCCGCCGATCGCAGCCCGGCTGGTTTCAGCCGAGCGCCTTCACGGCTGCGAGAACCGCCTCGGCATGGCCCTTGACCGCGACCTTCGGCCAGACCTGGGCGACGGTGCCGCTGCCGTCGATCAGGAAGGTCGCGCGCTGGATCCCCATCGAGGTGCGGCCATACATCGTCTTCTCGACCCAGGTGCCATAGGCCGCGCAGGTCGCGCCGTCCTCATCCGAGACGAGGGTGATGCCAAGCCCATGTTTCGCGCAGAACTTCTCGTGTTTCGCGAGCGTGTCGCGCGAGATCCCGACGACGGTCGCGCCCGCGGCGGCGAAGTCGGCGGCAAGGCGGGTGAAATCGAGCGCCTCGGTGGTGCAGCCGGGGGTGTCGTCCTTCGGGTAGAAATAGAGCACCACCGGGCGCGGGCGCAGCGCCGAGAGGGTGAGCGTCGCCCCCTCGGTGCCGGGGCCGGTGCGCGGCAGGGTGAAGTCGGGCGCGGTTTCGCCGATGCCGATCATGTGCATCTCCTTGCGTGTGGTTCGCTGCTAGGTCTAGATCGCAGGACCGGAATGTAAACCGCCGATGGCAGACGAACAGGCATGACGAGCGAGGACGACGAGGGGGCACGCCCCGGCACCGGGGGTGCCGGCGCCGAAAGTGCCGCCGACGAGAAGGCTGTCGACGAACAGTTGCCTGCAGCGTTGCGCCGTGGCGCGTCACGTCGTGGCCGCTTGGGCGTCTGGCTGATCCTCAGCCTGCCGCTTCTCGCCGTCGCGGCGCTTGTCGCCTTCCTTGCGCTCAGCCATCAGCCGCTTGCCGCGCCGGGCTGGGTGATCGCCCAGGCCGAGAGCCGGGCGAACGCGATGCTGGCGGGGCGCGTGAAGGTGGCGCTGACCGGCGGCGCCGATGTCTTCATCGACGAGGGATTCGTGCCGCGGCTGCGGCTGAAGATGGTGCAGATCGCCCGCCCCTCGGGCCTGCCGATCGCGGTGTTGCCCGAGTTGCGGATGTCGTTCTGGGCCGAACCGCTGATGCGCGGCAAGATCGTGCCGCGCTCGTTCCGGATCCGCGGCGCGACGGTCGCGCTGCGCCGGCTGCCCGACGGGCGCATCGACCTCGACCTTGGCGGGGCGGGCGGGATGCAGGGGCTCCAGTTCGCCAATGCTGGCGAGGTCACCGCCGCGATCGAGGCGGCCTTTGCCACGCCCGCGCTTGCCCGGCTGGAGCAGATCACCGCGGATGGCGTGCGCATCCGGCTGGACGATGCGCGGCTCGGCAAGGTCTGGCAGGTCTCGGACGGCCGCTTCCTGCTCAATCAGGATCCGGCGAAGATCGGCCTGACGCTGGCCTTCGACGTTGGGGAAAGCGGCGCGCTGCCGGCACAGGTGGCGCTGTCGGCCTCGACCTCGAAGACCGGGCCCGAGGCCGAATTCGGCGCCGCGGTCACCGATGTGCCGGCCGCCGATCTGGCGATGCAGTCGCCGGCGCTGGCCGTTCTTGGCCTGCTCGACGCGCCGATCTCGGGCACTTTCCGCTCGGGCATCGACGCGAGCGGTGCGCTGAAGCGGGTCGACGCCACGCTGAAGATCGGCGCCGGCGCGATCAGTCCGGCCGAGGGGCTGCGCGCGGTGCCCTTCGAGGGTGGGCAGGTGCATCTGAGCTACGAGCCCACCGGCCAGAAGGTGAGCTTCAGCGAGGCAAGCTTTGCCAGCAAGGCGCTGCGCTTCAAGGCGTCTGGTCAGACGCTTCTGCGCGATTTCGCGAACGGGCTGCCGCGCAGTGCGCTGATCCAGGTGGCGCTGAGCGATGTCGAGGCCGATCCCGAGGGGATCTTCGAGCGCCCCGCGCGGATCTCGGAAGGTGCGGTCGACATCCGGTTGCGGTTCAACCCGTTCCGCGTCGACATCGGTCAGCTGTCGCTGGTCGAGGGCGAGCGGCGGATCACCGGGCAGGGCCGGATCGAGGCCGGGCCCGAGGGCTGGCATGTCGCCTTCGACGCGGGGGTCGGGCGGATCAATCAGAGCGACCTTTTGGCGCTCTGGCCGCCGGCGCTGGTCGAGCCGACGCGGCGCTGGCTCGCGGATAACGTCGCCACGGGCGAGCTGCGCAATGTGCGCGCCGCGCTGCGCCTTGATCCGGGCGAGGAGCCGCGGATGGAGCTTGGCTACGAGTTCCGCGGCGCCGAGGTGACGATTCTGCGCACCCTGCCGCCGGTGCGCGAAGGCCGCGGCTTTGCCACCATCCACGACAATTCCCACGCGCTGATGGTCGAGGAGGGCTCGGTCGACGCGCCGCAGGGCGGCCGCATCGAGGTGGCGGATTCGGTCATGGTGGTGCCCGACATCCGCGAGAAACCGGCCCGCGCCGAGGTGAATCTGATCACCCGTGCGCCGATCCCGGCGGCGCTGTCGCTGCTTGACCAGCCGCCCTTCGAGTTCCTGACCAAGGCCGGGAAAAGCACCGACATCGCCACCGGCTGGGCCGAGGCGCGCACCAACCTGCGCTTCCGCATGCTGCCGAAGCTGACCCCCGAGGACGTGGATTTCGACGTCTTCGCGCGGATGACCGACGTGCGTTCGGACAAGGTGGTGCCGGGACGGGTGCTGACCGCGCCTGTGCTGACGTTGCGCGCCGACCGCGCGGGCATGGCGATCGCCGGGCGTGGCCTCTTCGATGCGGTGCCCTTCGATGCGCGCTGGTCGCAGCAGTTCGGCCCCGAGCACAAGGGCGTCTCGCGCGTCGACGGCTATGTCAACGTCACCCCGGACTCCCTTGAAAGCCTTAAGATTTCCCTGCCCAACGGGGCCGTTTCCGGCTCTGGCTGGGGGCGCATGGCGCTCGACCTGACCGAAGGCGCGCCGGCGCGCTACAGCTTCGAGAGCGACCTGCGCGGCCTCACGCTCGCGATCCCGGAAATCGGCTGGTCGAAGGCCGGCCCGGCGAAGGGCGATCTGACGCTTGCGGGCACGCTCGGCACGCCGCCCACGGTCGAGAAGATCGCGCTCACCGCCCCCGGGCTGAGCGCCGAGGGCAACCTGGTGCTGAACGCCTCGGGCTTCGAACGGGCGCGGTTTGCGAAACTTGCGGTCGGCAGCTGGTTTTCCGGCGGGGCCGAGCTGATCGGGCGCGGCGGCGGCCGGGCGCCCGATGTCACCGTCACCTCGGGCCGGCTGGATCTGCGCAGCGCGCGTTTTGGCAAGGGCGTGCAGGGCGGTGCAGGCGGCGGCAACCGGATCAAGGCGAAACTCGACCGGCTGACGATCACCGACACCATCGCGCTGACCGGCTTCGACGGCAGCTTCACCAACCGCAACGGCTTTTCGGGCGCCTTCGAGGGGCAGGTGAACGGCGGCGCGCCGGTCTCGGGCCTGGTCGGCCCCTCCGAGACCGGGCGCACCGCGGTGCGGATCACGGGCGAGGATGCGGGGGCGGCGCTGGCCTCCTCGGGCATCTTCGGCAAGGCCGTGGGCGGGGCGCTGTCGCTGACGCTGTCGCCGATCGGGCAGGCGAGCTATGATGGCAATGTGAAGATCGCGAACCTGCGGGTGAAGGATGCGCCGACGCTGGCCTCGATGCTCTCGGCCGCCTCGATCATCGGCCTTCTCGAGCAGCTGAACGGCGAGGGGATTCTCTTCAGCGATGTCGAGGCCGCCTTCCGCTTGACCCCGCAGGGGGTCAGCGTCACAAGGGGCGAGGCCGCGGGCGCCTCGATGGCGGTGACCCTGACCGGCAATTTCTATCCGGGCACGGGGCAGATCGACATGGAAGGCGTGGTCTCGCCGTTCTACCTCATCAACGCGATCGGGCAGGTCTTCTCGCGCCCGGGCGAGGGGCTGTTCGGCTTCACCTACACGCTCAAGGGCACGGCGGCGGCACCGAAGGTGGTGATCAACCCGCTCTCGATCTTCACGCCGGGCATGTTCCGCGAGATCTTCCGCCGCGCCCCGCCGAAAATGGTAACGGAATGAAACTTGAAGATTTCGACTTCGATCTGCCCGAGGGGCTGATCGCGACGCGCCCGGCCCGGCCCCGCACGGCGGCGAAACTGCTGCTGGCGGAGGGCGACAGGATCCGCGATCTGCATGTGGCGGATCTGGTCGATCTGTTCCGCCCGGGCGACCGGCTGGTGCTGAACAACACCAAGGTGATCCCGGCGCGGCTGAGCGGCACGCGCACCCGCCTGACCGGGCAGGGCGAGGTCACCGCGAAGGTCGAGATCACTCTGCTGGAGCCGCAGGCCTCGGGCGAATGGACGGCGCTCGCGAAACCGCTGCGCAAGCTGAAGGAGGGCGAGACGATCCGCTTTTCCGACGCGCTTTCGGCCGAGGTGCGCGCGATCGAGGCGGCACAGCTGCGGCTGGCCTTCAACCTGACCGGGCCCGATTTCGATGCGGCGCTGGCCGAGGCGGGGGCGATGCCGCTGCCGCCCTACATCGCCGCGCTGCGCGCGCCCGACGAGGCCGACAAGACCGATTACCAGACCGTCTTCGCCCGCCATTCGGGCGCCGTGGCGGCGCCGACGGCGAGCCTGCATTTCACCAAGCCGCTGCTCGAGGCGATCCACGCGAAGGGCGTCGACTTCACCGAGGTGACGCTGCATGTGGGCGCGGGCACCTTCCTGCCGGTCAAGGTCGAGGACGTCGAGACGCACAAGATGCACTCGGAATGGGGCGAGGTCACCGCGGCGGCGGCCGAGGAGATCAACGCCACCCGCGCCGCGGGCGGGCGGGTGATCCCGGTCGGCACCACCGCGCTGCGCCTGATCGAGAGCGCCGCGGCCGAGGACGGCACGATGCGCCCGTTCCGCGGCACCACCGAGATCTTCATCTACCCGGGCTATCGCTTCCGGGTGACCGATGCGCTGATGACCAATTTCCACCTGCCGAAATCGACGCTGCTGATGCTGGTTTCGGCGTTGATGGGGCAAGATCGCATCCGCGCCATCTATGACCACGCCGTGAAGTCGGGCTATCGCTTCTTCTCTTACGGCGACGCGTCGCTTCTGATACCGGAACGTCGCAAATCTGCCTGATCCTTGGGCGAGATTGCCCTATATCTGGCCTTTCACCGAATTCGGAGTTCCCGATGCTGACCGTTCTGCGCACCTCCTGGCCCCTGCTTCTGGGCGTGCTTCTGTTCATGGTCGGCAACGGCATGCAGGGCACGCTTCTGGGCGTGCGCGGCGCGATCGAGGGCATCGGCACCTATCAGATGTCGGTCGTCATGTCGGGCTATTTCGCGGGCTTCCTGTTCGGGTCGCAGATGACGCCGGTGATGATCCGCCGGGTCGGCCATGTGCGGGTCTTCGCGGCGCTTGGCTCGATGATTTCCGCGGTGCTGATCCTTTACGCGGCGATGCCGCACTGGCTTGTCTGGGCTGCGCTGCGCGTGGTGATCGGCTTCAGCTTCTCGGGCGTCTACATCACCGCCGAGAGCTGGCTGAACGCCTCGAGCACCAACGAGACCCGCGGTCAGGCGCTGTCGGCCTACATGATCGTGCAGATGATCGGTATCGTCGCCGGGCAGGTCCTGATGAACACCGCCGATCCGGCGGGCTGGATGCTGTTTGTCATCCCCTCGGTGCTGGTGTCGCTCGCCTTCACCCCGATCCTGCTCTCGGTGGCGCCGGCGCCCACCTTTGCCGAGGTGCAGCGGCTCAATTTCCGCAAGCTCTTCGCCGCCTCGCCGCTGGGCGTGGTCGGCATGTTCGTGATGGGCGGCGTGTTCTCGGCGGTGTTCGGCATGGCCTCGGTCTGGGGCACGCGGGCGGGGCTTTCGGTGCCGCAGATCTCGATCTTCATCGCCAGCATCTATATCGGCGGGCTGATCGCGCAATATCCGATCGGCTGGATCTCGGACCGGATGGACCGGCGCCGGCTGATCTTCGTCGTCTCGGCAGTGGGCTCGGTCGCGATGCTGGCGGCCTTCCTGCTGGCGCCGGGGTTCTGGCTGCTGACCCTGCTCGGTGCGGTGATCGGCGGTGTGGCGAACCCGCTCTATTCGCTGCTCGTGGCCTATACCAACGACTACCTCGACAAGAGCGACATGGCCGCGGCCTCGGGCGGGCTGCTCTTCGTCAACGGTATCGGCGCGATGATGGGGCCGCCCGTCACCGGCTGGCTGATGGAGGCCGTGGGCACTGGCGGCTTCTTCCTGTTCCTCAGCCTGCTGACCGCCTTCCTCGCCGCCTATGCGTTGTGGCGGATGACCCGGCGCCCGGGGATGGCGCCCGAGGATACCGGTGCCTTCACGGTGATCTCGCCCGCGGCGACGGCGCTTGCGGTGGGCGAGGCGCTCGAGGCGGCACAGGATGAGTCGGGCTCGCAGCCCCCGGCGCAGGCACGCTGAATCCGGCCGTCGCGCCCTGAATTTCCGCAACGCGCGCCCGCTGCGCGGGCATCTGCCCGCAAAGCCGGCGCAGGGTCGCGAATCGTCTGCCGCTGCTGGGAAGATGTCCAGCCTTTGTTCTGCGACACTCTGTCAGGGGGCGCAAAAATCATGGTTTCATCACGAAACCGTGTCATATTGCCCCCACACTCTCTCGACTTGGAAAGCTGCTGACATGGAACAGATCACCTCCGTGATCGCGTTCTGGCACGATGTCGTCGGGCCGGAACGCTGGTTTGCTCACGATCCCGCCCTCGATCTCGAGATCCGAAAACGGTTCGAGAGGCTCTGGCGCAAGGCGATGACCGGAACGCTTGCGCCCTGGGAGCATTCCGCCGAGGGGGCGCTGGCCCTCGTCATCGTGCTCGACCAGTTTCCGCGCCGGATGTTCCGCGGCTGCCGCGAATGCTGGCTGACCGATGAACACGCGCGCGAGGTGGCCGCCCGCGCCATCGAATGCGGGCATGACCTGCAGATCGCCGGCCCGATGCGGCAGTTCTTCTACACCCCCTTCATCCATGCCGAGGACCTGCGCGCGCAGGAGCAGGGGGTGCGGCTGTTCGAGGAGCGCATGCCCGAGGGCGCGATCCACGACGCCCGCGCCCGGCATCTGGTGATCCGCCGCTTCGGCCGCTTCCCCTGGCGCAACGCGGTGGCGGGGCGGCGCTCCTCCGACGAGGAGGCGGCCTTCCTCTGGGCGGGTGGCTATGACTGGGCGTTGAAGGCGCAAGGGCCGCGCGCCGCGGCCTGAGTTCGCCGAAAACCATCGTTGAAGCCCTTTGGAAAATAGTTTAATACCAAACTAGTTTCCAGCGGAGGGTGAGACATGGCTGCCAGAAGCTTCGACATGATCGTGATCGGCGCGGGGCCGGGGGGTTATGTGGCGGCGATCCGCGGCGCACAGCTCGGGCTGAGTGTCGCGGTGGTGGAACGCGAGCATCTGGGCGGCATCTGCCTGAACTGGGGCTGCATCCCGACCAAGGCGCTTCTGCGCTCGGCCGAGGTCTTCCACCTGATGCACCGCGCCAAGGAATTCGGCCTGAAGGCCGAGGGGCTTGGCTATGACCTCGACGCGGTCGTCGCGCGCTCGCGCGGGGTCGCGAAGCAGCTCTCGGGCGGCGTCGCGCATCTGCTGAAGAAGAACAAGGTCACCGTGGTGATGGGCGAGGCCAGCTTGCCCAAGCCCGGCTTCGTCTCGGTCAAGACCGAGAAGGGCGTGGAAGAGCTGACCGCGAAGAACATCATCCTCGCCACCGGCGCCCGCGCGCGCAGCCTGCCGGGGCTCGAGGCGGACGGCGATCTGGTCTGGTCCTACAAGCACGCCCTGGTGCCGAAGCGGATGCCGAAGAAGCTCCTGGTCATCGGCTCGGGCGCGATCGGCATCGAATTCGCAAGCTTCTTCAACACGCTCGGCGCCGATGTGACAGTGGTCGAGGTGATGGACCGCGTGCTGCCGGTCGAGGAT
Source organism: Paenirhodobacter hankyongi (assembly GCF_003664585.1). GTDB lineage: Bacteria > Pseudomonadota > Alphaproteobacteria > Rhodobacterales > Rhodobacteraceae > Rhodobacter > Rhodobacter hankyongi. The sequence goes on along the minus strand of NZ_RCHI01000003.1, from coordinate 111,485 downwards.
GCCGAGATTTCCGCCTTCGCCAAGAAGGCCTTCGTCAAGCAGGGGATGAAGATCCTCGAGAAGACCACGGTGAAGAAGCTCGACCGCAAGCCGGGCGTCGGTGTGACCGCGCATCTCGAGGATGCGAAGGGCGCCACCACCGCCGAGTTCGACACGGTGATCTCGGCCGTCGGCATCGTCGGCAATGTCGAGAACCTCGGGCTCGAGGCGCTTGGCGTGAAGATCGACCGCACCCATGTGGTGGTCGACGAGTTCTGCCGCACCGGCGTGCCGGGGCTTTACGCGATCGGCGACATCGCCGGCGCGCCCTGGCTGGCGCATAAGGCCAGCCATGAAGGCGTGATGGTGGCCGAGCTGATCGCCGGCAAGCACGCCCATCCGATCAAGCCCGGCTCGATTGCCGGCTGCACCTATTGCCATCCGCAGGTCGCCTCGGTCGGTCTGACCGAGGAAAAGGCGAAGGCCGCGGGCTATGAGATCAGGGTCGGTCGCTTCCCCTTCGTCGGCAACGGCAAGGCGATCGCGCTTGGCGAGCCCGAGGGGCTGGTGAAGACGGTCTTCGACGCGAAGACCGGCGAGCTTCTGGGCGCCCACATGATCGGCGCCGAAGTGACCGAGCTCATCCAGGGCTATGTCATCGGCCGCAAGCTCGAGACCACCGAGGAAGACCTGATGGAAACCGTCTTCCCGCATCCGACACTGAGCGAGATGATGCACGAGGCGGTGCTCGATGCCTATGGCCGGGCGATCCACTTCTGATTTCTGACCGTCTGGTCTGAATTCTCTTGACCTCGTGTCGCGCCGCGGCACAGGTTCGCAAGGGGCCCGCAGGGGCCCCTTTCATTTGACGGAGCGGTGCAGGATGCAGACGCGGTGGGGCGCGATTTTCGCGCTGTGGTTCGCGGGGCTCTGCGCCGCGGGCCAGTTCTCGAAAGTGGGCGTGATCTTTCAGGAGCTTGCGGCGATCTGGCCCGAGGCCGGCACGCGGCTTGGGCTGGTGGTCTCGGTCGTCGGGGCGGTGGGGATCGTCTTCGGCACCACGGCGGGGCTGATCGTGGCCCGCGCCGGCGCGCGGCGGATCATCATCGGCGCGCTGGTGGCGGGGGCGGGGCTCTCGGCGCTGCAATGCCTTGGCCTGCCGCTTGGCCTGATGATCGCCTCGCGCGTGGCCGAGGGCTTTGCCCATCTCGCCATTGTCGTGGCCGGGCCGGTGCTGATTGCGGGCGCCGCCGCGCCGCGCGATCAGGCCGCGGCGATGACGCTGTGGTCGACCTTCTTCGGCCTTGCCTTCGCGGTGACGGCCTTCTTCGGGCTGCCCTTCGCGCAGGCGCATGGGGCCTCGGCGCTCTGGGCGGTGCATGCGGGGCTGATGCTGGTCGCGGCGGCGCTGCTGGCCGTCGTGCTGCCGCGCGAGACGATCCTGCCGGCGCCGCCACTTCAGCCGGGCACGGTGCTGCGCGACCATCTGGCGATCTATGCCAGCCCGCGCATCGCCGCCCCGGCGCTCGGCTTCGTCTTCTACACGATGATCTTCGTCGCGGCGCTGACGCTGGTGCCGGGTCTGGTCGAGCCGCGGCTGCGCGGGCTGACCGCGGCGGTGATGCCGCTCCTGTCGATCGCCAGCTCGCTGGGCCTCGGCGTGCAGTTCACCCGCCGCATCGGCGCGGTGCGCACCGCCCAGATCGGCTTTGCCGTCGGCGCGCTGGCCGCGGCGGGATGGGCCGTCACCTCGGGCGTGGCGCAGGTCGGCGCCGCCTTCCTGCTCTCGGCGGGGCTCGGCTTCGTGCAGGGCGCAAGCTTTGCCGCGATCCCCGAGCTCAACGACACCCCCGCCAGCCGGGCGCAGGCGGCGGGCGCGATCGCACAGCTGGGCAATGTCGGCACCACGCTCGGCACGCCGCTGCTGCTTGCCCTGACCGCAGCGATGGGGCCGCAGGCGATCGCGGCCTTTTCGTTGCCCCTGTGCCTTGGCGGCATCGCGATGCACCTGTGGCTGTCGCGCCGCCGCGCGCGGGCCTGACCGCGGGCATGAAAAAGGGGCGCGGCGCGCCCCTTTTCAACGGCCGTGCGCTGCCCCTCAGACGCGCTCGATCGGGCCGCCCGCGGCGTGCCAGTCGTAGAGCCCGCCGAGGTTGAACACCTGCTGATAGCCCATCTGGGCAAGCATCTGCCCCGCCGCCTGCGAGCGCGCGCCCGAGGCACAGTAGACCACCACCGGCTTCTCGACCGACAGCGCCTTCAGGCATTCGGGGCTCGACGGATCGCATTTCATCTTGACCACGCTCAGCGGCACATGCAGCGCGCCCTTCGCCTTGCCCGAGGCGCGCAGCTCGTTCATGTCGCGCACGTCGATCAGCGTGATCTCGCCCTTGGCGGCCTTGGCCACCGCGTCCTTCGGGTTGATGCGTTGCACCTGCGCGCCGCCGCCGCCGGGGCGAAGAAAGTTGAACATGCCGTCATTCCTGTTCAGGGCAGCCCCCCGTGGGCCGCGTCGCCTTCTGATGTGGCAGATCGCCGTGTCAGATCAAGACCGGATGCGGCGTCGCGGCGAAAAATGCATTCACGAAAGCGAATGAGTGACGCCGGCCCCGGCCTCGCTGCCCGAAATTCGGGCCGCACCGGCGATCTGCGGCCGATTGTTCCGCTTCCGTTCTCATATTTCGATTGGAGACTCCCGCGCCATACCCTATCTAGGGGGCGTGGTAACGGGGGCGGTCATGGCCGAGCAGAAGTTCATCGAAATCCGCGGCGCGCGCGAGCACAACCTGAAGAATGTCGATCTCGACATTCCGCGCGATGCGCTGACCGTGATCACCGGGCTTTCGGGCTCGGGCAAGTCCTCGCTCGCCTTCGACACGATCTATGCCGAGGGGCAGCGGCGCTATGTCGAAAGCCTGTCGGCCTATGCGCGGCAGTTCCTCGACATGATGGGCAAGCCCGATGTCGACCATATCTCGGGGCTCAGCCCGGCGATCTCGATCGAGCAGAAGACGACCTCGAAGAACCCGCGCTCGACCGTCGGCACGGTGACCGAGATCTACGATTACCTGCGCCTTCTCTTTGCCCGCGTCGGCACCCCCTACAGCCCGGCGACCGGCCTGCCGATCGAGGCGCAGCAGGTGCAGGACATGGTCGACCGGGTGATGGCAATGCCCGAGGGGGCACGCGGCTATCTGCTCGCCCCGGTGGTGCGCGACCGCAAGGGCGAATACCGCAAGGAATTCGCCGAATGGCAGAAGGCGGGCTTCCAGCGGGTGAAGGTCAACGGCGCCTTCTACGAGCTCGAGGAGCCGCCCGTGCTCGACAAGAAGTTCCGCCACAATATCGACGTGGTGGTCGACCGGATCGTGGTGCGCGAGGGGCTGGAGACGCGGCTCGCCGACAGTTTCCGCACCGCGCTCGATCTGGCCGACGGCATCGCGATCTTCGAGGAGGCGCTTGGCGCCGACGAGATCGAGGCCGGCAAGGAGCCCGCCCGCACCACGTTTTCCGAGAAATTCGCCTGCCCGGTGAGCGGCTTCACCATCCCCGAGATCGAGCCGCGGCTGTTCTCCTTCAACGCGCCCTTCGGCGCCTGTCCGGTCTGCGACGGGCTGGGGGTGGAGCTGTTCTTCGACGAGCGGCTGGTGGTGCCCGATCAGTCGCTGTCCATCCCGGCCGGCGCGCTGGCGCCCTGGGCGAAATCGAAGAGCCCCTATTTCACCCAGACCATCGAGGCGCTGGCGAAGCATTACGGCTTTGACAAGCGCAAGCCCTGGAAGGACCTGCCCGAACCGGTGCAGAAGCTGTTCCTCTATGGCTCGGGCAAGGACGAGATCAAGTTCCGCTTCGACGAGGCCGGCCGCGTCTACGAGGTCAGCCGCAGCTTCGAGGGCGTGATCCCGAACATGGAGCGGCGCTATCGCGAGACCGATTCCGCCTGGGTGCGCGAGGAGTTCGAGCGCTATCAGAACAACCGCCCCTGCGGCGCCTGCCACGGCTACCGGCTGCGCCCCGAGGCGCTGGCGGTGAAGATCGGCGGGCTGCATGTCGGCCAGGTGGTCGAGATGTCGATCCGCGAGGCCCACGCCTGGGCCGAGACCGTGCCCGAGGCGCTGACCAAGCAGCGCAACGAGATCGCCCGCCCGATCCTGAAGGAAATCCGCGAACGGCTTGGCTTCCTGGTCAACGTCGGGCTCGACTATCTGACGCTCAGCCGCTCGGCCGGCACGCTCTCGGGCGGCGAAAGCCAGCGCATCCGGCTCGCCTCGCAGATCGGTTCGGGGCTGACCGGGGTGCTCTATGTGCTCGACGAGCCATCGATCGGGCTGCATCAGCGCGACAACGACCGGCTGATCGCCACGCTGAAGAACCTGCGCGACGCGGGCAACACCGTGCTGGTGGTCGAGCATGACGAGGACATGATCCGCCAGTCCGACCATGTCTTCGACATCGGCCCGGGGGCGGGGGTGCATGGCGGCCGTGTCGTCGCCCATGGCACGCCCGAGGAGATCGCCCGCGATCCCGCCTCGCTCACCGGTCAATACCTGTCCGGAACCCGCTGCATCGAGGTGCCGGCCGAGCGGCGCAAGGGCAATGGCAAGAAGCTCACCGTGGTCAAGGCCTCGGGCAACAACCTCAAGGAGGTGACGGTCGACTTTCCGCTCGGCAAGTTCGTCTGCGTCACCGGCGTCTCGGGCGGCGGCAAGTCGACGCTGACGATCGAGACCCTGTTCAAGACCGCGGCGATGCGCTTGAACGGCGCGCGCGAGACCCCGGCGCCTTGCGAGACGATCAAGGGCTTCGAGCACCTCGACAAGGTGATCGACATCGACCAGCGCCCGATCGGACGCACGCCGCGCTCGAACCCCGCGACCTACACCGGCGCCTTCACCCCGATCCGCGACTGGTTCGCCGGTCTGCCCGAGGCGCAGGCGCGCGGCTACAAGCCCGGGCGGTTCAGCTTCAACGTCAAGGGCGGGCGCTGCGAGGCCTGTCAGGGCGATGGCGTGATCAAGATCGAGATGCACTTCCTGCCCGACGTCTATGTCGAATGTGAGACCTGCAAGGGCAAGCGCTACAATCGCGAGACGCTGGAGATCCAGTTCAAGGGCAAGTCGATTGCCGATGTGCTCGACATGACGGTCGAGGATGCGCAGGGCTTCTTCAAGGCGGTGCCCTCGATCCGCGAGAAGATGGATGCGCTGGTCGAGGTGGGTTTGGGCTACATCAAGGTCGGCCAGCAGGCGACGACGCTGTCGGGCGGCGAGGCGCAGCGGGTGAAGCTGTCGAAGGAACTGGCGCGCCGCGCCACCGGCCGCACGCTCTACATCCTCGACGAACCGACGACGGGGCTGCATTTCGAGGATGTGCGCAAGCTCCTCGAGGTGCTGCACGAGCTGGTCAACCAGGGCAATACCGTGGTGGTGATCGAGCACAACCTCGACGTCATCAAGACCGCCGACTGGGTCATCGACATCGGCCCCGAGGGGGGCGATGGCGGTGGCCAGATCGTCGCGACCGGCACGCCGGAGGAGGTCGCGGTGAACCCGCGCAGCCATACCGGGCGCTATCTCGCGCCGATGCTGGGGATGAAGGCCGCGGCCGAATAGGGCTCAGCGGCTGGTGCGGCGGCCGAGGATCTCGATCACCCGGCCGTCGCGCGCCGAGACCTTGTAGATCACCCCGTCGCGCCGGTAATAGCGCCACGGCCCGTCGACCGGCGGCAGGCCGTAGCGGTCGAGATCCATCAGCATCGACTGTTCGTAGATCGGGAAGGGGTCGCCGACGGCAAGATCGGGCGCGCGGGCCGTGGTGGCGATCCAGCGGTTGCCGAACTTGCAGAAGGTCACGCCCGAGGCCTGCATCACCTTGCAGGCCGAGGCGCCTTCGGGCAGCGGCGCCACCTCTGCCCCTGCGCCCGCCGCGGTCAGTGCCGCGACGAGCAACAGGGGCAGGGCGCGCGCCGGGCCCGTCATCTCAGTTCAGCAGCGCCGAGACCGCGCCGATCAGGTTCAGCACCTTGCCGGTCTGCGGTTCGACCCGATAGACGTAATCGCCGCTGCGCCAGTAGGTATAGCGTCGGTCGAGGCGATAGCGGTCGGGGTCGCGGATGACGATGTAATCGCCGCGGATCCGCTCGCCGCGCTGCCATTTCTTTGCCTGGCCGGGCGGCATGCAGCCGTTGTGCTTCTTCGCGAGGCCGGGCGGGCAGCCCGGTGCCTCGGCATAGATCACCGTGCGGCGATCGTGGCCGCGGCCCTCGTCATGGCCGTGGCCATTGCCGGCAAAGCCGGCCACCGGGACGATCACAGTGCTCAGCGCAAGGCCGAGCGCGGGGATGATCTTTGCAAGACTCATGTCGTATCTCCTTCTGCGCAGGAGATAACCCGAAACCCGGCGCCGTGTTCCCCCGAACTGCAGCGGCCCCGGGGCATCGGCGGCAAGGCGCCGAAGGCCCCGGGGCCGAGGGGTCACTTCTTCATCGGGCAGGTGTTGATGCCGAGGATCGAATAGAGCGGGCAGGTGCCGAGCAGCCCGGTCACCAGCGGGATGATCCCGATCAGGCCAAGCCAGTTCCAGGCGCCGGCCGGGTTGGCCAGGTAGATGCCGATCAGCACCAGCCCCACGACGATGCGCGCCACGCGGTCCACGGTTCCTTCGTTCTTCTTGAACATGGTCAAGCTCCTTTGCCAGGGGCCGCTTTGGCCCGATGCGCACAGGGTAGCGCAGCCGGCGCGTCCTGTCTGTGACCAGATCACGCTGCGGTTGCGAAAAGCTCCGCCGCCGGTCTTCAGGCCTCGGCGAGGGCAAGGCGGGCAAGCGCCGCGGCATCGGTGATCTCGACCCGGCCGCGGCCACGCCGCACCCATCCCCGCCGCTCGAAGCTTTCGAGCCGGCGCGACACCACCTCGCGCGCCGAGCCGATCTGGCTGGCAATCTCCTGTTGTGTCGCCGCAAGGCTGCCGCCCTGCGCCTGTGCCGTCAGGAAGGCCGCCAGCCGGCAATCGACCGACTGGAAGGAGACCCGCTCCATCAGCCGGATCATCCCCTCCATCCGTTCGGCGAAGGCGGCAAAGACCATGCGCCGAAACCCCGGCGAGCTGTCCATCAGTTGCAGGAAAAGCGCCCGCGGCACCATCACCAGCCGGGTGTCACGCGCGGTGACGGCCTCGCCCGAATAGGCGGCCTCGCCCAGCAGGCCGAGCGTCGTCTGCACGCAGCTCTGGCCCGGCTCGACGGCGTAGAGCAGCAGCTCGCGGCCGTTCGCGCCGGTGAGGAACACCTCGATCCGGCCCGAGAGCACGAGGGCAAAGCCCGCGACCGCCTCGCCCGGGCGAAACAGCACCGCACCGCGCGGCACGGTGACGGGCGCCAGCGCGGAAAGGGCGGCGCGAGCGGCGGGCTCGAGGCCGGAAAGGGCGGGGGTGTCGGGGATCCAGTCGCTCATGCACCGGTTCTGGCCTGCCGGGCGCGGGGGTGCAAGCGGCGCGCAAGAGAACGGGGCGGCCGCGGCCGCCCCGTTCCGGCCGTGAGTGACGGTCGTTCAGTTCGAATTCAGGATGGTGCTGAGCAGCCCGACGACGGCCACCACCTTCAGCGTGCTGTCGTCGACCCGCACGACAGTGTTGTCGACGACGCGGTAGTGCTGATGCGCGGGCGGTGCGGGCAGGCGGCTGTTCTTCGCCTGCTGGAAGAGGGCGCCCTTGCGGGCGGAATCACCCACATGCGGTGCGGGCACCTTCTGCGGTGTCGACTTTGCCGGGGTCGCGGATTTTGCCGGGCTCGCGATCTTCTGGCCCGTGGCCTTCTGGGCCGGCTGTGACTTCTGCGACGGCTGGGCCTTTTGCGACTGCGTCTTTTGCGCCGGCGGACCGTCGCATTTGCGCATGCCGTCAGGCAGCAGCACGCAGGCGGAGTGCGTGCCCTGGGCCGCGGCCATCGGCGCGGCCAGACTGACGGCAAGGCTTGCCATCAAGGCGGCCAGGACGGTCTTGCGCGTGGTGATCTGCATGAAACTGCTCTCCCTCATGACGGTGATCATGAAAGAAAACGACCGGGGGAGGACATTCCGTCGCACCCCCGGCCGGATTTTTCGCCCTCAGCCGCGATGACGCGCCGCAAGCCGCGGCAGCATCGCCGAGAAGTCCTTGCCGCGGCCATCCTCGGCCTCGACGAAGGTGGTGTAGAGCGCCGCCGCCAGCTGCCCCATCGGGGTGTCGGCATCCGCTGCCTCGGCCGCCTGCTGGCTCAGCCGCAGGTCCTTGAGCATCAGCTCGGCCGCGAAGCCGGGCTTGTAGTCGTTGTCGGCGGGCGAGGTGGGGCCGACGCCCGGGGCCGGGCAATAGGCGTTCATCGTCCAGCTGTAGCCCGAGGAGGTCGAGACCACGTCGAACATCTTCTGCCGGTCGAGGCCGAGCTTGTCGGCGAGCGCAAAGGCCTCGCAGGTGGCGATCATGGTGACGCCGAGGATCATGTTGTTGCAGATCTTCGCTGCCTGACCGGCGCCCGCGGCACCGCAATGCACCGCCTTCTGGCCCATGATGTCGAACAGCGGCTGCACCGTGGCGAAGGCCGCGTCCGGTCCGCCGACCATGAAGGTCAGCGTGCCCGCCGTCGCCCCGCCGACGCCGCCCGAAACGGGCGCATCAAGCGCCGCAAGGCCTGCCGCCACTGCCTGCTCGGCCACCGCGCGCGCGCTTTCGACATCGACGGTCGAGCAGTCGCACAGCACCGCGCCCTTCGGCATCGCCGGGATCACCTCGACCGCCACGGCGCGCAGGATCGCGCCATTGGGCAGCATGGTGAAAACGACCTCGGCGCCCTGCGCCGCCGCCGCGGCCGAGGCGGCCTTCGCCACCCCCGCCGGCATCGGTGCGCTGAGGTCGAAGCCCGTCACCTCATGCCCCGCCTTGACCAGGTTGGCGGCCATCGGCCCGCCCATGTTCCCAAGTCCGATGAAACCGATCTTCATGTTTCCTCCCAATGTGTTGTGCCGCAACCTTCAAGCAGTTTCGAAGGCGATCTCCCAGTCCCGCGGCAGCGGTTCGAGCAGCGCCGCGACCTCGGCCATCGGCAGGGTCTCGAGGCTGTATTTCCAGGTCGGGCTGCGATCCTTGTCGATGATCTGCGCCCGCACGCCCTCGAGGAAATCGGCCTTCTCGACCGCGCGCAGGGTGAAGCGGAACTCGTTCGACAGGGCGTCGCGGATGGTGGGGGTGGCGCGGGTCATCCGCACGAGGCGCAACGTCGCCTCCTCGGACAGCGCCGAGTTGCGGCGCAGGATGGCCAGCGTCTCGGTGGCGAAATGCGTGCCCGAGGCCTCGAGCGCGGCGACGATCTCGTGGATGTCGCGCCCGCCGAAGGTGGCCTCGATCTGCGGCCGGAGATCGGCAAGCCGCCCCTTCGTGGCCGGGACGCGGCCTTTCGGCAGCACCGACGGGTCGCCGGTCGCGATCAGCTGCGCCTTCACCGCCTCCCACTCCGCCTCGGGCAGGTAGAGATCGGCAAAGCCCGCATAGATCGCATCGGCCGCGCCGATCCGGCTGCCGGTGACGCCCAGGTATTCGCCGACGCGCCCCGGCGCCTGCGCCAGCAAGAGCGTGCCGCCGACGTCGGGGATCAGGCCGATGCCGGTTTCGGGCATGGCGATCTGCGTCGTGTCGCCCACCACCCGGTGATGCGCGTGGCCGCCGACGCCGACGCCGCCGCCCATCACGAAGCCCTGCATGAAGGAGACGACGGGCTTGCCATATTCCGCGAGCCGGGCGTTCATCCGGTATTCCTCGCGCCAGAAGCGCGGGCCGGTGGTGAAATCGCCGGCGCGGCCCTGGTGATAGATCTTGGCGATGTCGCCACCGGCGCAGAAGGCGCGCTCGCCCACGGCGTCAATCACCACCACCGCAACCTCGGGGTCGTCGCGCCACGCGGCCAGCGCCGCGTCGATCGCCTCGGCCATCTCGGCATCAAGCGCGTTGAGCGCCTTCGGCCGGTTGAAGGTGAGCCGCCCCGCGCGGCCCTCCTTGCGCACGATCATCGTCGCCTCGTCGGTCATCAGTCCCGCTCCGCCAGCACAGCGCGGCTGACGATCAGCCGCATGATTTCGTTGGTCCCCTCGAGGATCTGGTGCACGCGCAGGTCGCGCACGATCTTCTCGATGCCGTAATCGGCAAGGTAGCCATAGCCACCATGCAGCTGCAGGCACTGGTTGGCCACCTCGAACGCGGCGTCGGTGACGTAAAGCTTTGCCATGGCGCAGAATTTCGTGGCGTCCGGAGCGCCGGTATCAAGCTTCCAGGCGGCCTGGCGCAGGAAGGTGCGGGCGGATTGCAGCTTCACCTCCATCTCGGCCAGACGGAATTGCAGCGCCTGGAAGCCGTCGAGCGTGCGGCCGAAGGCCTTGCGCTCGCCCATGTAGGTCAGCGTCGCGTCGAAGGCCGCCTGCGCCCCGCCAAGCGCCGAGGCAGCGATATTGAGCCGCCCGCCGTCAAGCCCGGCCATGGCATAGGCAAAGCCGCGGCCCTCCTCGCCGACCAGATTTTCGGCCGGGATCACGCAATCGTCGAATTGCACCTGCGCGGTCGGCTGCGCGCGCCAGCCCATCTTGTCCTCGAGCGCGCCGAAGCTGAGGCCCGGCGTGCCCGCCTCGATCACCATGCAGGAGATGCCCTTCGGCCCGTCGCCACCGCTGCGCACCATCGTCAGATAGGCGTCGGAATAGCTGCCGCCCGAGATGAAGGCCTTGGTGCCGTTTAGCTTCCAGCCGCCCGCGACGCGCTCGGCGCGGGTGCGCAGTGCCGCCGCATCCGAGCCCGAACCGGGCTCGGTCAGGCAATAGGAGAAGATCGTCTCCATGCTGCACAGACCGGGCAGCCAGCGTTCCTTCGTCTCGGGGGAGCCGAACTTGTCGATCATCCCGCCGCACATGTTGTGGATCGAGAGGAACGAGCCCACGGCCGGGCAGGCCATCGCCAGCGCCTCGAAGACCAGCGTCGCATCAAGCCGGCTGAGCCCGGTGCCGCCGTAGTCTTCCGAGACGTAAAGCCCGCCAAGGCCGAGCTCGGCCAGTTGCGGCCAGAGCGTCTTCGGGATCGTGCCTTCGGCCTCCCACTCCCGGGCGAAGGGCGCGATGTTCTCCTGCCCGAAAGCCAGGGCCATGTCGAAGATGGCCTGCTGCTCCTCGCTCAGCGCGAAATCCATGGTTTCCTCCCCGAAACGCTGGAAATGAATATGTGTTCAATTTTCATCCGGCGCGCGGATTTTGCAAGGGGGCAGAGGCGCTGCCCCTGGGCCTTCGGCCTCACCCCGGAGTATTTGGACCAAGAAAAAAGCGCCCGGGCTTTTCTTGGCGCAAATACGCCCGCCGGAGGCAGCCGCGCCCCGAAGGGCGCGGCATCCGTCTCAGTCGAGCGCCTTGAAGTTCAGGCTGGCGCCGTCCTTGATGCCCGAGAACCAGCGCGCGGTGACGGTCTTCGTCTTGGTGTAGAAGCGCAGCGCGTCGGGGCCATACTGGTTCAGGTCGCCGAAGGCCGACTTCTTCCAGCCGCCGAAGGTGTAATAGCTCAGCGGCACCGGGATCGGGAAGTTGATGCCGACCATGCCGACGTTGACGCGGCTGGCGAAATCGCGCGCGGTGTCGCCATCGGCGGTGAAGATCGCGGTGCCGTTGCCGTAATCGTTGTCGATCACCAGCTTCAGCGCGTCTTCATAGCTGTCCATCCGCACCGTCGACAGCACCGGCCCGAAGATCTCCTGGCGGTAGATGTCCATCTCGGGGGTGACGTCGTCGAAGAGCGTCGGGCCGACGTAGAAGCCGTTCTCGTAGCCCTGGATCTTCAGCGCGCGGCCATCGACGACAAGGGTCGCACCCTGCTCGACGCCCGAGCCGATCAGCCCGTTGATCCGGTCCTGCGCCTGCTTGGTGATGACCGGCCCGAAGTCGACGTCATCGCCCGCGGTATAGGGGCCGACCTTGAGCTTCTCGATCTTCGGCACCAGCTTCTCGATCAGACGGTCGGCGGTTTCCTTGCCCACCGGCACCGCGACCGAGATCGCCATGCAGCGTTCGCCCGCCGCGCCGAAGCCCGCGCCCACCAGCGCGTCGGCCGCCTTGTCGAGGTCGGCGTCGGGCATGATGATCATGTGGTTCTTCGCGCCGCCGAAGCACTGCGCGCGCTTGCCGTTCGAGCAGGCACGGCCATAGATGTATTGCGCGATCGGGGTGGAGCCGACGAAGCCGACGGCCTGCACGGTCTCGTTGTCGAGGATCGCGTCCACGACTTCCTTGTCGCCGTTCACCACCTGCAGCACGCCATCGGGCAGGCCCGCTTCCTGGGCCAGCTGGGCGAGCCGGATCGAGGTCGAGGGGCAGCGCTCGGAGGGCTTCAGGATCATCGCGTTGCCGGCAACGAGCGCCGGGCCCATCTTCCACAGCGGGATCATCGCCGGGAAGTTGAAGGGCGCGATGCCGGCGACGACGCCAAGCGGCTGACGCATCGAGTAGAGGTCGATGCCCGGGCCGGCGCTGTCGGTGTATTCGCCCTTGAGAAGGGCCGGCGCGCCCATGCAGACCTCGATCACCTCGAGCCCGCGCTGCACGTCGCCGCGCGCGTCGGGCAGGGTCTTGCCGTGCTCGCGCGAGACAAGCTCGGCCAGCTCGTCCATATGGGCGTTGATCAGGTCGCCGAATTTCATCATCACCCGGGCGCGGCGCTGCGGGTTGGTCGCGGCCCAGACCGGCTGCGCGGCGGCGGCGGCGGCAACCGCCGCGTCAAGCTCCGCGGTGGTGGCAAGCGCGACGCGCGCCTGCACCTCGCCCGTCGCCGGGTTGTAGACGTCGGTGAAGCGGCCGGACGTGCCCGCCACCAGCTTGCCGTTGATCCAGTGTCCGATCTCTTGCATCGAGTGCCTCCCGTGAATTGGTCGGGCAAACCTTAGCCTTGCGAAAATCACCGTAAAAGAGGAAGTCTGGCAAAAGGTGTTTTGCGTTTCTGCAAAGGTTGGACGATGGATTGGGACGATCTGCGGGTCTTTCTGGCGGTGGCGCGGGCGGAAAGCCTGTCGGGCGCGGGGCGGGTGCTGAAATGCGACGCGGCGACGGTCGGGCGGCGGATCGCGCGGCTCGAGGAGGGGCTGGGGGCGAAAATCTTCCTGAAATCGCCGCATGGCTATGCGCTGACCGATGCGGGGGCGCGGCTTCTGCCCCATGCCGAGGCCGCCGAGGCGGCGACGGCGGCGGCCGAGGAGGCGCTGTCCGGAGAGGCCGGGCAGCTGACCGGGCAATTGCGGATCGGTGCGCCCGATGGCTGCGCGAACTATCTTCTGCCGCAGGTCTGCGCGGCGATCTGTGATGCGCATCCGGGGCTCGAGATCCAGCTGATCGCCCTGCCGCGGCTGTTCAACCTGTCGAAACGCGAGGCGGACATGGCGATTGCCGTGTCGCGGCCGACGGCGGGGCGGCTGACGGTGCAGAAGCTGGCCGATTATCAGCTCCATCTGGCCGCCGACCGCGACTATCTGGCGGCGCATCCGCCGGTCACCAGCCGGGCCGATCTGCGCGGGCACCGGATGATCGGCTATATCCCGGACATGATCTTCGACAAGGAACTCGACTATCTCGCCGAGACCGGGGTCGAGGCGGTGGGGCTCGCCTCGAATTCCGTGTCGGTGCAGATGCAGATGGTGCGGGCCGGGGCGGGGCTGGGCATCGTGCATGACTTCGCCATTCCCTTCTGCCCGGGGGTGAGCCGGGTCCTGCCCGACGAGATCGGCCTGCGCCGCACCTTCTGGCTGTTGCGCCATGCCGATGACCGCCGCTCGGAACGGCTTGGCCGGCTCGCCGAGGCGCTCGGTCAGGGGCTGCGCGCCGAGATCGCCCGGCTCGAGGCCGCGGCCGCGGTGCAGTGACCCCGACCTTCGCGTCACTTGACAGACGATCACGCAGTTGTGACGCTGGGACATGGCATGCAAAAGGGAGGTTGCGATGCAGGTTCTGCAGATTCTGAAGTCGAAGGGGGACGACGGGGTGGTGACGGTGGTGCCGGGCACCACGGTTGCAGAGGTGGCGCGGGTGCTCTCGGCCCGCAGGATCGGTGCGCTCATCGTCTCGACCGATGGCAAGCACGTCGACGGCATCATTTCGGAGCGTGACGTGGTGCGCGAACTCGGCCGGCGCGGTTCCGCGGCGCTGAACCTGATGGTCGAGGAGGTGATGACGCGCAATGCCGTGGGCTGCACGCGCACCGACACCACCGAAGAGGTGATGGAGCAGATGAGCGCCGGCGGCTTCCGCCACATGCCGGTGATCGAGGCGGGCGAGATGGTCGGCCTGATCTCGATCCGCGACGTGATCGCGGCGCGGCTGAGCGAGCTGCACGTCGAGAAGGAAGCCCTGACCGGGATGATCATGGGCAACTGACGCCGCGATGCGGCATCACAAGTCTTGCAAAAGGGCGCGCAATCTTGTTGCGTGCCCTTGACCTGTGAGGAACGGCACTGAGGAGGAGCCCATGCGCATCGGCCTGTACCCCGGAACTTTCGATCCGGTGACGCTGGGGCATATCGACATCATCCAGCGCGCGATGCCGCTCGTTGACCGGCTGGTGATCGGGGTGGCGATCAACCGCGACAAGGGGCCGCTGTTCACTCTCGAGGAACGGGTCGAGATGATCGAGGCCGAATGCGCCGAGATCACTGCGCGCTGTGGCGGCGAGATCGTGGTGCATCCGTTCGAGAACCTGCTGATTCACTGCGCGCGCGACGTGAACGCCAATGTCATCATCCGCGGGCTGCGCGCTGTCGCTGATTTCGAATATGAATTCCAGATGGTGGGCATGAACCGCGCGCTCGATTCCAGCGTCGAGACGGTGTTCCTGATGGCCGACGCGCGGCGTCAGGCGATCGCCTCGAAACTGGTGAAGGAGATCGCCCGGCTCGATGGCGAGGTGTCGCGCTTCGTCACCCCGGCGGTGCAGACCCGGCTTCTGGCGAAGCTCGGCAAGGGCTGAGCTCAGCCGCTGAACGAGGGCAGCACGCCGATTGAGACGAAGGCGCGCAGCACCGCATCGACGGCGACGGCGGCCAGCAGCATTCCCATGACCCGGCTGATCACCGCGGCGCCGGTGGTGCCGATCACCCGCAAGAGCGGCGAGGCGGCCAGCATGATGCCCAGCGTCACCGCGAGCACCAGCGCCATCAGCGCCGTCGTCACCGCCTGATGGGCGATGGCGAAACGGTCGTTGTCGGTCAGGATCACCACCGTCAGCATCGCGCCCGGCGAGGCGATCGAGGGGATCGCCACCGGGAAGACCGAGGTCTGGCGCACCCGCTCGGCCTCGGCAATCTCCTCCTCGGGCTTCGAATGGCCGAAGATCATCGTCAGCGCGAAGAGGAACAAAACGATCCCGCCGGCGATCTGGAAGGCCGGGAGCGCCAGGCCGAGGGCGTCGAGAACCACCTGTCCGAGCACGATGAAAAGCGCCAGCACCACGAAGGAAACGATCACCGCGCGCACCGCGACCGCGCGGCGCTGATGCGCGCTCATCCCGGCGGTGACGGCGATGAACACCGGCAGCGTGCCGATCGGGTCGATCACGACCCAGAGCGTGATGAATTCCTGCAGAATCTGCGCGGGGCTGAGCAATGGGCAATCCTTTCAAGGGGTTGCTCAATCTCTAACAGAGGGGTGCCCCCGAGGCCAAGGGATGGGGTGCGATCCCGTGCACACGGGCGATCACATCGCCGTGCGTTGCGCGAAAACCACACCCCGTGCCGGTTTCAGCCGCGCCCGTAGACCGCCTTGCGCGCGATGCGGGCGGCGTCGCGCGGATAAAGATCGACATCGAGCGCGACGTCGAGCGGCAGTCGCGCGATCTCGCGCCGCGTGCGGGCATAGCGGGCCCGCCGTTCGGCGGCGCTGACCAGACGTCCGATGAACTTGCGCATCCTTCCGGACCTTTCCACCTGATGACCGGGGGCCGCGGAAGGCCGCCCCGTGCCGCCAAGATGCGCATCATTGGTAGCGCTAACAAGTGCCGGAACCGGAAGGCCGTATTGCTGCAACCGCATGACTGGCGGCCGTTGACGCGAAAGGGGCGCCCGGGGGGCGCCCCTTGCAACCGGAAGGCCAGATGTCGGTCAGATCAGCTTGCCCATGGCGACCGCGGTGTCCGACATGCGGTTCGAGAAGCCCCATTCGTTGTCATACCACGACAGGATGCGCACCATCGTGCCGTCCATCACCTTGGTCTGGTCCATGTGGAAGACCGAGGAATGGCTGTCGTGGTTGAAGTCCATCGAGACGTTCTTGTACTTGGTGTAGCCGAGGATGCCCTTCAGTGGCCCGTCGGCGGCGGTCTCGATCGCGGCGTTGATCTCCTCGACGGTGGTCGCGCGCTTCGCGGTGAAGACGAGATCGACGACCGAGACGTTCGGCGTCGGCACCCGGATCGCCACGCCGTCGAGCTTGCCCTTGAGTTCGGGCAGCACCAGGCCCACGGCCTTCGCCGCGCCGGTCGAGGTCGGGATCATGCTCAGCGCCGCGGCGCGGGCGCGGTAGAGATCCTTGTGCAGCGTGTCGAGCGTCGGCTGGTCGCCCGTATAGCTGTGGATCGTGGTCATGAAGCCCTTCTCGATGCCGATCGCGTCGTTCAGCACCTTGGCGACGGGGGAGAGGCAGTTCGTCGTGCACGAGGCGTTCGAGACGATCAGGTCATCCTTGGTCAGGCTTTTGTCGTTCACGCCGAAGACGATGGTCTTGTCCGCGCCTTCGCCCGGGGCCGAGATCAGCACCCGCTTCGAGCCGTTCTCGAGATGCGCAAGGCATTTTTCCTTCGAGGTGAAGATGCCGGTGCATTCGAGCACCACGTCGACGCCCGCCCACGGCAGTTCCGCCGGATTGCGCAGCGCCGTCACCTTCATCGCGCCGCGGCCGCAATCGATCCAGTCCTCGCCAGTCGTCACCTCGGCCGGGAAGCGGCCATGGACCGAATCGAAGCGCAGCAGATGCGCGTTGGTCTCCACCGGGCCGAGATCGTTGATCGCCACGACCTCGATGTCGGTGCGACCCGATTCGATGATTGCGCGCAGCACATTGCGCCCGATACGGCCAAAACCGTTGATTGCCACCTTGACCGACATTCCTGCCTCCTTCGATTGCCTTCGCGAAAATTCGCACAACCTAGACTAGGCCTAGGCTGTGAAATTTCCACGAAAGGTCAATGGGAAAACAGGGGGTCAGCGCCAGAAGGCGACCCAGTCGACCAGATCGACGGATTTTCGGGCGAGAAACAGCGATGCGCCCCAGCCGTTGAACAACGCGTCGGCCAGCACACACAGCAGGATCAGGGCGGCAAGCCCGATGGCGATGGGGGTGTTCATCCGCTCCCTCGTCCCGGGCTTGCCCCGGGATTATTTCAGGAGCATTCCGATCGCGCCGGCCACGTCGGCCATGCGGCAGGAGAAGCCCCATTCGTTGTCATACCACGCCAGAACGCGCACCAGGCGCCCGCCGGTGACCTTGGTCTGGTCGGGGGCGAAGATAGACGAATAGGGCGTGTGGTTGAAGTCGATCGAGACCTTGGGCTCGGGGTCATAGGCCAGAACCTTGCCCATGTGGCCGGCGGCGGCCTCGCGGACGATCTCGTTCACCTCGTCGCGGGTGACCGATTTCGCGGCGTAGAAGGTCAGGTCGACGGCCGAGACGTTCGGCGTCGGCACGCGCAGCGAGGTGCCGTCGAGGCGGCCGGCCAGTTCCGGCAGCACTTCGCCGATCGCCTTCGCAGCGCCGGTCGAGGTCGGGATCATCGCCATCGCCGCGGCGCGGGCGCGATACAGATCCTTGTGGCGGCGGTCGAGCGTCGGCTGGTCACCGGTATAGCTGTGCACCGTGGTCATGATGCCCGACTCGATGCCGATGTTGTCATTCAGCACCTTGGCGAGCGGCGCGAGGCAGTTCGTGGTGCACGAGCCGTTCGACACGACCAGATGCTCGGGCAGCAGTTCGCGGTGGTTCACGCCATAGACGATGGTCTTGTCGGCATTGGTGGCCGGCGCCGAGACCAGGACGCGCTTGGCGCCGCGGCCGAGGTGGACGGCGGCCTTCTCGCGCGAGTTGAACTTGCCGGTGCATTCGAGGACGACGTCGACGCCGTCCCAGTTCAGCTCGTCGGGGTTGTAGGTCGACATCACCTCGATCGGGCCCTGGCCGAGGTCGAGCGTCTTGCCCTCGACCTTCACCGGACCGCCGAAGCGGCCGTGCACCGAGTCGTATTTCAGCAGGTGGGCGTTGGTCTCGATCGGGCCGGTGGCGTTGATCTTGACGACCTGAACGTCGTTGCGCGCGGCTTCGGCGATATGGGCCAGCGTGCAGCGGCCGATGCGGCCAAAGCCATTGATCCCGATGGTGACGGTCATATGCGCTCTCCTGACTGGGCGATGCGAGGGGCGATCGCGCGGACTCGATGCAGTTATGGCGAGCGCATACCATGGCATGCAAGGCCGGAAAACCCGTCGTTTCAGCATGATAGCGGAAACATGATGTGGTTGCGGTAACGGTAGCGGCGAAGCCGTCGAAACCGGCGGAAGGCCGCCTGCAGGCCAAACCGCCCGGCGCCGGCAGGGGCCGGGCCAGGGCGCGCGGATGGTGCGGCGCCGGTGGGTGAGTCGCGGCTCAGCCCTGCGTCTCGTCCTCCTCCTCGGCCAGCAGCGTCAGCTCGCCCGCCGCCTCCATCTCGCGGATCGCGGTGACCACCGCGGCCATCGCCTCCTCGACATCCTTCGCGCGCAGCTTGCCAAGAGTGCCCATCTCCTCGCGCAGCGAGGCCGCCATGCGCTGCGACATGTTGGCAAGGATGAACTCGGCCGCCTTCACGTCCTCGCCGGTGGCGCCAGCGAGCGCGACGATCAGCTTTTGCTGGTCGACGTTGCGCAGGATGCGCGGCACGTCGCGGGTGTCGATCCGCTTCGGGATGTTGGTGAAGGTGAAGATCGCCTTGCGCACCTTCTCGGCGAAATCCTGATCCTCCTCCTCGAGGCCGATCAGCACATCCTCGCGCGTGGCCGAGGGGGACTGGTTCAGGATCGCGCCGACGCGTTCGACCGGGCCGGTGTCGAAGGCGCGCGCGGGCAGCGAGTCGAGTTGCTGGGCCAGGGCGATGCCGATGCGCTGCACCGTCTCGGGGGCGACATTGCCGGTGCGCGACACCGCATAGGCGATGCGCCGCGCCCGGTCGCCCGGCAACTGACCGAGCAGATCGGCGGCCTTCGGCACCGACAGTTTCGAGAGCAGCACCGCCGCCACCTCGACGCTTTCCTCGGTCATCACCTGCAGCAGGACCGCGGTCGACAGGCCGGTGATCCGTTCCCAGGGGTCGGTGTCCGCCGTGGCCAGTGCCAGGCGTCGCAACCGGCTGGTCGCGGCCGAGGAAAGCTGTCCGTCGAGCAGGCTGAGCGCGCCGTCGAGCCCGCTCGGGAAGGTCAGCCCCACCGCCTCCAGCGCCTCGCAGAATTCCGCCACCACCGCATGCAGCGTGTCGCGATCGACGAGCTTCATCGCGCCGATCTGCGCCGTCAGCTCGGTCTGCTGATCCTCGCTCAGCTCGGCAAGCGGCAGGCGCATCCCTTCGGACGACAGCAGCCGGACGATGATCGCCGCCTTCTGCTGCGGCGAGAGCGTGATCACGGGTGTCGCCGTGACGGGCTTCGCCCCGGCCTGGGAGCCGGGGGTGATCCGGGCAAGTTCCACGTCCGCCTCCGTTGCGGGTTGCACTGCGGCGCAGCCTGCCACGGGAGGGTTAAGGGCGGGTTAGCCGCCGCTCCCGAAGGTGCGGCGGCAGGTCGGATCAGGCCTCGCCGAAGACGCGGGCGAAGATCGTGTCGACGTGCTTGGTGTGATAGCCGAGGTCGAATTTCTCCTCGATCTCGGCCGGGCTCAGCGCCGCGGTCACCTCGGGGTCGGCGAGCAGCTCGGTCTTGAAGTCGGCGCCGTGCTCCCAGACCTTCATCGCGTTGCGCTGCACCAGACGATAGGCGTCCTCGCGGCTGACACCGGCCTGGGTCAGCGCCAGAAGCACCCGCTGCGACATCACCAGACCTTTGAACTTGTGCAGGTTCTTCAGCATGTTCTCGGGATAGATCACGAGGTTCTCGATCAGACCCGCGAGCCGGTTCAGCGCGAAGTCGAGGGTCACCGTGGTGTCGGGGCCGATGCCGCGCTCGACCGAGCTGTGCGAGATGTCGCGCTCGTGCCACAGCGCCACGTTCTCCATCGCCGGCACCACCGCCATGCGCACAAGGCGGGACAGGCCGGTGAGGTTCTCGCTCAGCACCGGGTTGCGCTTGTGCGGCATCGCCGACGAGCCCTTCTGCCCCTTCGAGAAGAATTCCTCGGCCTCGAGCACCTCGGTGCGCTGCATGTGGCGGATCTCGATCGCGACGTTCTCGATCGAGGAGGCAATCACGCCGAGCGTGGCGAAGAACATCGCGTGGCGGTCACGCGGGATCACCTGGGTCGAGATCGGCTCGGGGCGCAGGCCCATCATCTTGCACACGTGTTCCTCGACGCGCGGGTCGATGTTGGCGAAGGTGCCGACCGCGCCCGAGATCGCGCCGGTGGCCACTTCCGCGCGGGCGGCCGCCAGACGAGCCTTGTTGCGGTCCATCTCGGCGTAGAAGCGCGCGAAGGTCAGGCCCATCGTGGTCGGCTCGGCGTGGATGCCGTGGCTCCGCCCGATGCGGACGGTGTCCTTGTGCTCGAAGGCGCGCTTCTTCAGCGCGGCCAGGACGCGGTCCATGTCCTTCAGGAGGATGTCGGCGGCCCGCGTCAGCTGCACGTTCAGCGTGGTGTCGAGCACGTCCGAGGAAGTCATCCCCTGATGCACGAAGCGCGCCTCGGTCGAGCCGATATGCTCGGCCAGATGGGTCAGGAAGGCGATCACGTCATGCTTGGTGACGGCTTCGATCTCGTCGATGCGGGCGACGTCGAACTCGACATCCTTCGCCTTCCAGACGGCGGCGGCGCTTTCCTTCGGGATCACGCCAAGCTCGGCCTGGGCGTCGCAGGCATGCGCCTCGATCTCGTACCAGATCTTGAACTTGGTGGCGGGCTCCCAGATGTCGACCATCTCTTTGCGGGAATAACGCGGGATCATGGCGGGCCTCTCGGTTGTGGCAGCGTTGCCGGGCTTCTAGACTGCGCGGCACCTTCGGGCAAGGCAAAGGGACGGCAATGCGGCTGCGGCTGAGCGATTTTGCAGGGGACTGGACGATCGCGCGCGAGATCGAGCAGATGGGCGCGCGGCCGGCGCGCTTCGAGGGGCGGGCGCGGTTCACTGCGGACGGGGTGGGGCTTGCCTATCACGAGGCGGGCACGCTGACCCTTCCGGGCGCGGCGCCGATGCGGGCCGAGCGCGCATATCTGTGGCGCGAAGAGGGGGCGGAGATCATCGTGCTCTTCCCCGATGGCAGGCCCTTCCACCGTTTCGATCCCTCCGCACCGGCGGCGCAGCACTGGTGCGACCCCGATGACTACCGCGTGCGCTACGATTTCGTCCCCTGGCCGGAATGGCACGCTGAATGGCGGGTGACCGGGCCGCGCAAGGATTACACGATGCGCTCGCTCTACCGGCGGGGGTGAGGCGCGGATGCGCCGAAGGGACGGAAAGCTCTCTTTCGACATCTCCCCCTTGCGCGGGCGCGGATTCGGCGCTCATCTGCCGCCATGAGCGAGATCCGACAGACCCGACTTCCTTTCGCCCCCTGGGCCGACGCGCGCACCCGCCGCCTGCCCGGGATCGTGCCGATCACCCTCGCCGAGTGGCTCGAGGTCGATGACGCCTATGGCGCGCAGATGGCCGAGCGCGAGCGGCTGATCGCCGCATGCCCCGAGGCGGTGCTGGCGCTCGCCCCCGAGGCGCAGGCGGCGGCGCGCGAGCTTTACGACCTGGTGCTTGGTCTGCTGCCGGCGCTTGGCTTCGTGCCGGTCGCGGGCGGGCTGCGCCGGCCCGATGGCGTCGAGGTGGCACTCGATCCCGCGGCGCCGCTTGCCACCCTCGGCCGGCTGGTGCAGGAGGATCTGTGCCTGATGCGCGAGGGGCCCGACGGGCATGTACTTGCCGGTGCGGTGCTGTGCTTTCCGGCGGGCTGGACGCTGGCCGAGAAATACGGCCGGCCGATGATGGGCATTCACCGCCCTGTCGCGAAATACACCGAGGATGTCGGCGCGCGGGTGCAGCGGCTGATGGACGGCGTGCAGCCGGGCCGGGTGCTGATGCGCGGCACCGCGCATCACTCGAACGCGGCCCTGCACAATCCGCGCCGCGAGGCGCAGGGCCGCGCCCCGGAGGGCGATCTGCCCTTCATCCGGGTCGAGCGTCAGGGCCTCGTGCGCCTGCCCGAAACCCGCTACGTCGCCTTCTCGATCCACACCTATGTGGTCGAGCCCGCGGCCCTCAGCCCCGAACAGGCCGCACTTCTGGCCGAGTTCCCGATCCGCGAGGCGGCCTGAGAGGCGCGACGTGACGCCCTGTCTGCCCGTCTGCTCTTGTCTTGCGCGGCAATTCCTGCAACTCAGGGGGCAGGAAGACGACCGGGGGGATTGCATGACCGAGGGGCCGAGATGACGGAGCCGGTGACGGCATCCGCGCGGCGGGCACGGCTGCGCCATCTGGGGCCGGTGCTGGTGGGGCTCGGTCTTTTCGCGCTTGGCATCTGGGCGCTGCACCACCTGCTGCAGCCGATCCATGCCGCCGACATCATCGCGCAGATGCGCTCGATGCCGCTGCATGTGCTGGCGGTGGCGCTTGGCGCGACGACGCTCGGCTATTGCGCGCTGATCGGCTATGACTTCTGGGCGCTGAAATACCTCGAGAAGAAGCTGCCCCTGCGGGTGGTCGCCCTCGGCGGTTTCCTCGGCTATGCCTTCGGCAACACCATCGGCATCTCGGTGCTGTCGGGGGGCGCGGTCCGCTACCGGATCTATTCCGCCTTCGGGCTGAATGCCTTCGAGGTGGCGGCGCTGGCCTCTTATATCGCGATCGCGATGGGGACCGGGCTGAGCCTCGTGGGCGTCTTCGCGCTGGCACTGCACCCCGCCGCGCTGACCGGGCTTCTGCCGCTCTCCGAAACCGCGATCCGCACTCTTGCGCTTCTGGGCGGCGGCGGCACGCTCGGGCTGCTGTATGCGCTGTCCTTCTCCGGGCGCACGCTGCGCATCCGCCGCTTCGAGCTCGCCATGCCGAGCCCGCGAATCCTGACCGGCCAGATGGTCGTCGCGCTCTTCGACTCGACGATGGCCTCGCTCACCCTCTACATCCTGCTGCCGCAAGGCGCGCCCGACTTCGTCACCTTCCTCGCGATCTATGCGACGGCGACGATGGTCGGCGTGATGAGCCACGTGCCGGGCGGGGTGGGCGTGTTCGAGACCGTGGTGATGGCGGCGATGCCCGCGGGCACGGCGGCGGGCGACGTCGCCGCGGCGCTGCTGCTGTTCCGCATCATCTACTATCTGCTGCCCTTCGCCATCGCCTTCGTCATCGTCTCGCTGAACGAGGCGCGGCTTGCCGGCGGGTGGGCGGTGCGGGTCTTCGGCGAGATCTCCGAGCCGATGCGGCCGGCCTTCAACGCGCTTGCCGGCATCGTGCCCTGGCTCGTCGGGGCCTGGGCCTTCGGGCTTGGCGCCTACATGCTGGCCGTGGCGCTCAGCCCCTCGGTGCGGGCCTCGGCGGTCGATGACAACGACCTGGTCGGCGCGATCCTGCTCGAGGGCGGCACGCTCACCTCCTCGGTGATGGGGATCGTGCTGCTGATCCTGTCGCACGGGCTGATCCGGCGCGTCTCGGGCGCGTTCTGGCTGACGCTTGCGGCGATCGCGGGCGGCGCCGTCGCCTCGCTCCTGAACGATTTCGACTATGAGAGCGCGGCGCTTCTGGCGCTTGGCGGCATCGTCCTGCTGCCCTTCCGGCACGAGTTCTACCGCCGCGCGAAGATCACCGAGGGGGTGCTGGGCCCGTCCTGGTTCGCGCTGGTCGCCGCGGTGATCCTGGCGGCCGGCACCTTCTTCTTCTTCGTCCACGCCGCGACGCCCTATTCGCTGGATCTGTGGACCGATTTCGCACGCTCGGCCAACACCCCGCGCTCGCTGCGGGCGGGGCTCGCGGCCTCCGCGGTGCTGTTCTTCTACACCATCTTCCTCGCGCTGCAGCCGGTGCGCCGGCCGCGCGCCGAGCCCTGCGAAAGCGTGGTCGATCATGCCGCGCGGATCGTGAGCGCGCAGGACGACCCACAGGCCTGCCTGGCGCTCACCGGTGACAAGGAGCTGCGCTTCTCCGCCGACGGGCGCGCCTTCATCATGTATGGCCGGCGCCGCGCCGACTGGATCGCCTATGGCGACCCGGTGGGGGCGATCGACGCGATCCCGACGCTGGGCTGGGATTTCGTCGAGGAGGCGCAGAAGGCGAATTGCCGCCCGGTGTTCTACGAGATCTCGGAACGCCACCTGCCGCTGATGATCGAGATGGGGCTGGCGCTGCACAAGGTCGGCGAAGAGGCTGTCGTGCGCCTGCCCGAGTTCTCGCTTGCCGGCGCGAAGTTCAAGACCATGCGCGCGGCCTATAACAAGCGGCTGCGCGAGGGGCTGGCGGTCGAGGTGCTCGCTCCGCCCCATGCGCCCGCGCTGGTCGAGGAGCTGCGCGCCGTCTCGGACGCCTGGCTCGGCGACAAGGTCGGGCGCGAGAAGGGCTTTTCCGTCGGCCGCTTCGACCCGGCATGGCTCGACCGCACGCCCATTGCCGTGGTGCGCCGCGAGGGGCAGGTTCTGGCCTTCGCCAGCATCCTTGCCCCGGGCAGCGGCCGGCGCGTCGCGGTCGATCTGATGCGCTATCTGCCCGAGGAGGCCTCGGGGATGATCGAGTTCCTCTTCCTCGCGCTGATCGAGCATTACCGTGTCGCGGGGGCCGAGGAATTCTCGCTTGGCATGGCGCCGCTCGCGGGGCTGTCCGACCGGCGTACGGCGCAGCTGTGGCACCGGTTCGGCGCGCTGATGTTCCGCCACGGCGGGGCGTTCTACAACTTCGAGGGGCTGCGCGCCTTCAAGCAGAAGTTCCAGCCCGACTGGCGGCCGCGCTATATCGCGCTGCCGGTCGGCGTGTCGCCGATGATGGCGATGGCCGATGTGGCGCTTTTGATCGCCGGCGGGCCGCGCGGGCTGATCGGCAAGTAGGGGCGGGTCAGGCCTCGCGCCCGGTGCGCAGCCGCCAGCGCATCTCGGCGGTGTCCGAGGCGATCATCGACGGGATCAGGAAGGCATCGAGCAGCCACCACAGCCCGACGAGGCCGAGCGGCAGATAGCCCACCAGCACCGGCGCCAGCACCGTGCCGAGGCCGAAGAGGGCCAGCATGAACAGCCCCGAGACCCAGCGGCCGAGATAGAGGCGGTGCGCGCCGAAGAAGCCGAGGAAGAACCACAGCAGATAGGCCGCCGCCGCCGATTTGCGGTCATTGGCGATGCGCTGTTCGATCCAGAGATCGCGGTCGGTCATGTAAACCTCCTTAACATGTGCGGAGGATATGGGGAGGGGGAAGGGGCTGTGCAAGGGCGCAGCGCGTCAGTGCCCCTTCGTCGCGTAGACGGCGGTCCAGAACGTCGCAGTGCCATCGGCGGCGACGGCATGGCCGATGCCGAAGTCCTGCATCTGCGCGATGGTGATATTCGCCCGATGCTTGGGCGAAAGCGCCCATTGCTCGAGCGTGCCCGTCAGGGTGAACCGCCCCGGGGCGCCGGCGGCGATGTTCTCGGAAATCACCCGCGGCCGGTATCCTTCCTGCTTGGCGCGGGCGAGCGGCCCGGTCGTCGAGGTGCCGGCATGGGTCATCAGGCCGCGGCGGGCCATGTCGCAGGCGTGTTTTTCCGCCACGCGCTGCAGCACCGGGTTCGCGGTGAGCGGGGCAAGACCGGCCTCGCGGCGCACGGCATTTGTTCGGGCCAACGCCGCGCTGACCTCGGCGGCGCTGGTCGTCGGACAGGCCGCCGCTCCGGCCGTGGCAACGGCAAGATCGTCGTGGCCGTCGGTCCAGACCACCTTGCCGGGCAGGGCGGGGGCTGCCGCGACCTCGGGCGCCGGGGCGGGCGGCGCGGCACAGCCCGCGACAAGCGCAAGGGCAAGGATGGTGGGCAGGGTCGGGGGCAGGGAGCGGGGCATGGGACGGGAACCTGTGGCAGACGATGGGACGGCAAAGCGTGCCGCCAGAGTGGCGGCGAGCCCTTAACGCACGGATAAGATCGCGGTTTCGGGCGGACGGAAATGAAAAAAGGCCCCGCAACTGCGGGGCCTTTCCGGTTCCTGAACCCGAAGATCAGGCCTTGGCGAGGTTGCGCAGCACGTAGTGCAGCACGCCGCCGTTCTTCAGATACTCGATCTCGACCTCGGTATCGATCCGGGCCTTGAGCTGGATCGTCTTCACCGAGCCGTCCTTCATGGTGATGGTGCAGGGCACCAGCGACAGCGGCTTGATGTCGCCTTCGAGGCCCTCGATCGTCACCACTTCGTCGCCGGTCAGGCCGAGCGTCTTGCGGGTGTCGCCGCCGGTGAACTCGAACGGGATGACGCCCATGCCGATCAGGTTCGAGCGGTGGATCCGCTCGAAGCTTTCCGCGATGACAGCCTTGACGCCGAGCAGGTTGGTGCCCTTCGCCGCCCAGTCACGCGACGAGCCCGCGCCGTATTCGATGCCGCCGAAGATGACGAGCGGGATGCCCGCCGCCTGATATTCCATCGAGGCGTCGAAGATCGTCGTCTGTTCGCCGTTCGGGCCCTTGGTGTAGCCGCCCTCGACGCCATCCAGCATCTCGTTCTTGATGCGGATGTTGGCGAAGGTGCCGCGCATCATGACTTCGTGGTTGCCGCGGCGCGAGCCGTAGCTGTTGAAGTCCTTCGGCGCGACGCCACGCTCGGTCAGGTACTTGCCGGCCGGGGTGGTCGGCTTGAACGAGCCCGCGGGCGAGATGTGGTCGGTGGTGATCATGTCGCCGAGCACCGCGAGGACGCGGGCAGACTTCACGTTCGAGATCACGCCCGGTTCCTTGGACATGCCGCGGAAATAGGGCGGGTTCTGGATGTAGGTCGATTCGGCCGGCCAGTCGTAGGTTTCCCCCTCGGTGGTCTTCACGCCCTGCCAGTTGGTGTCGCCCTTGAACACATCGGCGTATTTCGCAAGGAAGGCCTCGCGGGTCACGCATTTCTCGACAAGCTCGGCGATCTCGGCGTCGGTCGGCCAGATGTCTTTGAGGTACACCGGCTTGCCGTCCTTCGAGGTGGCGATCGGCTCGCTCGACAGGTCGATGTTCATGTCGCCGGCGATCGCATAGGCGACGACGAGCGGCGGCGAGGCGAGGAAGTTCGCGCGCACGTCGGGCGAGATCCGGCCTTCGAAGTTGCGGTTGCCCGAGAGCACGGCCGCGGCGACGAGGTCGTTGTCGTTGATCGCCTTCGAGATCGCGGGATCGCCGAGCGGGCCCGAGTTGCCGATGCAGGTGGTGCAGCCGAAGCCGACGATGTTGAAGCCGAGCGCGTCGAGATCGTCCTGCAGATCGGCGGCCTTCAGGTATTCCTGCACGACCTGCGACCCGGGGGCGAGCGAGGTCTTCACCCAGGGCTTCGCGGTCAGGCCGAGCGCACGCGCCTTGCGGGCGACGAGACCGGCACCGATCAGCACGTAGGGGTTCGAGGTGTTGGTGCACGACGTGATCGAGGCGATCACCACCGAGCCGTCACCGACCTTGTAGTCCTTGCCCTCGACGGCGACCGACTTGCAGACCTCGACCGGCTTCGTGGTGACATTGCCTTCCTCGGCCATGTCAGCGGCGGCGGCCGAGACGTCGATGCCGCGGTAGGAGGCGACGACCTTCGAGAAGGTCGATTTCGCGTCGGTCAGCGGCAGGTAGTCCTGCGGACGCTTCGGACCCGAGATCGCCGGAACGATCGAGCCCATGTCGAGCTCGAGGGTCGAGGAGTAGACGGGTTCGTAATCCGCACCGCGCCAGAAGCCGTTTTCTTTCGCATAGGCCTCGACCAGGGCGATGCGCTCTTCCGAGCGGCCGGTCTGCTTGAGGTAGCGCAGGGTCTCCGCATCGATCGGGAAGAAGCCGCAGGTCGCGCCGTATTCGGGCGCCATGTTGGCGATGGTGGCGCGCTGCGCCAGCGGCAGCTTGTCGAGGCCTTCGCCGTAGAATTCGACGAACTTGCCGACCACGCCATGCTTGCGCAGCATCTGCACGACCTTCAGCACGAGGTCGGTGCCGGTGGTGCCTTCGACCATCGCGCCGGTCAGCTTGAAGCCGACGACTTCCGGGATCAGCATCGAGACCGGCTGGCCGAGCATCGCGGCCTCGGCCTCGATCCCGCCCACGCCCCAGCCGAGAACGGCGGCGCCGTTCACCATCGTGGTGTGGCTGTCGGTGCCGACGAGGGTGTCGGGATAGGCCACGAGCTCGCCGTTCTGGTCGGTGTCGGTCCAGACGGTCTGGGCGAGGTATTCAAGGTTCACCTGGTGGCAGATGCCGGTGCCCGGGGGAACGACGCGGAAGTTCTCGAACGCGCCCTGACCCCATTTCAGGAACTGATAGCGCTCCATGTTGCGCTCGTATTCCAGTTCCACGTTGCGCTGGAAGGCGCGCGGGTTGCCGAACTCGTCGATCATCACCGAGTGGTCGATGACCAGGTCGACGGGAACGAGCGGGTTGATCTTCTGCGCGTCGCCGCCCAGACCCTTGATGCCGTCGCGCATCGCGGCGAGGTCGACCACGGCCGGAACACCGGTGAAGTCCTGCATCAGCACGCGGGCCGGACGATAGGCGATTTCGCGCGGGTTCTTGCCGCCCATCTTCGCCCAGTCACCGAAGGCCTTGATGTCCTCGACCGAGACCGAGAAGCCGCCGTCCTCGAACCGCAGCAGGTTCTCGAGCACGACCTTGAGCGAAGCGGGCAGCTTCGAGAAGTCGCCCAGCCCCGCCTCTTGCGCGGCCGGGATCGAGTAATAGGAATAGGACGTTCCGCCGACGGCGAGCGTGCGGCGCGTCTTGGCAGTGTCTTTGCCGGTGACGACGGTCATGGGGACTGGCCTCCCTTGCAGTGATCGGATTGAGATCAGGGTTTCGCTGCGGCCGTTCTGCCCCAACGGGGGGAGTCGATCAAGGGGGATGCGGGATTTTTGTATACCATTGCACACTGATTTTGCGGCAGGCCCCGACGTTGGCGCTATCAGCCGGGGGGTGGCTTCCCGGTCGCGCCGCTGCCGCCGCGGAAATCGCAAAACCTTGATTGGCAAAGGCCATGTCCGCAGCTTAGGAAGAGACCTGCAAGGGAAAGGGGCGCCATGGCACTGGCACGCGCGATCATCGGCACCGCCGCCGGAGGCTGGCTGGCACTGACCTGCGCCGCTGTCTGCGGCACCCAGGCTTTCGCGCAGGGCATGGGTGCGGCCAATGGTCCGGGCCCCGGACCGGGGCCGGGCACGATGGTCAGCCCGCCTCCGATCGTCCTTGCCGATGCCGGCACGACCCCGGGGGCTGGTACCGGGGCAGGCGGCACGACGGGCGGCACACCCGCGCCGGGCACGCTGTCCGGACCGTCGCTGATCGAAAACCTCAATGAGGCGCTCGAGAACGCGCTCGAGAAGGCCCGGGTCCCCGATGCCATGTCGCTGATGGCGCGCACCGTCACGCCGGAGCCCTCGCGCGGCCCGGTGGTGGTCGAGCTCTTCACCTCGCAGGGCTGTTCGGCCTGCCCGCCGGCGGACGAGCTTCTGGCGAAGATCGCCGACCGTCCCGACGTGATCGCGCTGTCGCTGCATGTCGACTACTGGGATTATCTCGGCTGGGAGGATCCCTTCGCCCAGCCCGCCTTCACCGCCCGGCAAAAGGCCTATGCCCGCGCCGCGCGCAGCCGCACCATCTTCACGCCGCAGATGATCATCGAGGGCGAACAGTCGCTGGTTGCGCCGAGCGAGGCCGAGCTCGAGCAGATGATCGCGCGCGAATACGAGACCCCCGATGCCGTGGCGCTGAGCGTCTCGGGCTCGAAGGGCAATTACCAGATCGAGCTGCGCGCCGATCCGCCGCTGCCGCAAAATGCCGTGGTGCAGATCGTGCGCTTCGCGCCGCAGGCGCGGGTCGAGATCCTGCGCGGCGAGAATGCGGGGATGGTGCTCGATTACGCCAATGTCGTCACCGCCTGGCACGCCGTTGCCGATTGGGACGGCCGCACGCCGACCCGGCTCAACGCGAAGATCGACGGCGACGAGCCCGCGGTGGTGATCGTGCAGGGCGCGACGCCGGGCAAGTCGGCGCCGCTGCCGGGGCCGATCCTCGCGGCCGCGCGGCTGAACTGAGCCCCCAGTCCCGAGCTGAAGCCGATCGCCGCGCCGCGCCTCAGGGGCGCGGTTTCGGGCCGCGGTTCTTCCAGCGCCGGTGCACCCAGAACCACTGTTCCATATGCGCGCGCACCTGCCGCTCGAGCGCATCGTTCAGCGCCTGCGTCATCGTCTCGGCATCGCTGTGCGGCACCGGCGCCTCGACCAGGATGCGGAAGCTCAGCCCGTCGGGCTGGCGGATCGCATAGATCGGGATCAGGTCGGCCTTCAGCTTGAGCGCCAGCTCGGCCGCCGAGGTCGGGGTGGGGGCGGGCCGGCCGAAGAAGGTCAGCGGCGCGCCCTGGCGGAAATACTGGTCGAAACCGAAGGCCACCATGCCGCCCGCGCGCAGGAAGCGCAGCATCGCCTTCAGGTCGTGGTCGCGGGCGAAGAGCGGCGTCGCGATCGCCGAGATCGCGCGCACGTAATGGCGGTTGAAAAGTGCATTCGCCATCGGCCGGTAGATCGCGCCGATGCGATAGCCGCGCCCGGCCAGCGCGCCGCGCCAGGCGTCGTAATTGCCGAAATGCCCGGCCGCGACGATCACCGGCCGACCCTCGTCATGCGCCGCCTGCAGCGCTGCGGCACCCGGCCCCTCAAGCGGCAGATCGCGCACCCGGGCAAGGAATTCCTCGCCGGAGTAGATCTCGGCAAGCGAGCGGCCGACATTGTCGGGCACGGCGCGCACCAGCCGCTCGACCTCGGCCGTCGTCAGCTCGGGGCAGGTCAGGGCGAGGTTCGCGCGGATCCGCCGGCGCCAGCCCGCGACCGGCGCCACCAGATGCGCCACCGCCCAGCCCATCATCGGCACCCGCCGCTCGTAGGGCAATGCGCGGGCAAGTGTCATCAGGCCACGGAACACCGTGTCGGACAGGCGGTCGGTCAGGCTGGGATGCGGGGTCTCGGTCATCGGTCACTCTGCGGACTTGCGTTCGCGATACCAGACATAGAGACCGGCCCCGACGATCACAAGCGCACCGGCCACCGTCCAGGCGTCGGGCAGCTGACCGAAGAAGACAAAGCCCCACAGGCTTGCGAAGATCAGGCTGAAATAGCCGAAGGGGGCGAGGGTCGAGGCCTCGCTCAGGCTGAAGGCGCGCACGACGAGCGCCTGACCGGCACTGCCCAGCACGCCAAGCGCCAGGAAGATCGGGAAATCGGCCATCGCCACTTCCTTCCAGACGAAGGGCAGGGCGATCGAGCTGAGCACGGTGCCGACCAGCGCCGACCAGATCAGCGAGGTGGCAAGCGGGTCGGTGCGCACGACGCGGGTGAGCAGGTTGCCCGCGGCATAGCTGAAGGCCGAGGCGAAGGCGAGGGCGGCGGCGGGTTCGAAGGCGCCGACGCCCGGGCGCAGGATCACCAGCGCGCCGAGGAAGGCGATGACGATGCCGGCGATGCGGCGCGGCCCGATCCGCTCGCCCAGGAACAGCGCCGCGCCGAGCGTGATGAGGATCGGATTGATGTCGAAGAGCGCATCCGCCTCGGCCAGACCGATGTGACGGATGGCGACGAAGAAGAGCACGATGGTGATCACCTGCATCACCCCGCGCGCCGCCTGCGCGAGCGGCTGGCGGGTGCGGATGCGCGGCAGGAACGAACCGCGATAGACCAGTGCCACCAGCGCCAGGTTGATCGCGAAGCGCGCCCAGATCAGCTGCGCGGGATGGTAGCGGGTGACGAGATACTTCGCCACCGCGTCCATCAGCGTGAAGGTCGCGAGCGAGCCGAGCAGGAACAGCACGCCGAGCCCCGCGGCACGCCGCCGGGCTGCTGCCGCAGGGTCAACGGCAGAGGGGGCCGCTTGCGGCCCCCCCGGTTCATTCTGGATCTGGGTCGGGCTCAAAGCAGGCTTTTCACCTTTTCGGCCACCGCCTCGGCGGTGATGCCGAACTCCTGATAGAGCCGGTCGGCCGGGGCCGAGGCGCCGAAGCCTTCCATGCCGACGAAGCCCGCCTTCTTCTCGGTGCCGCGCTCGCCCAGGAGCCAGCGGTCCCAGGGCTGACGCACCGCGGCCTCGACCGCCACGCGCACCGCACCGGGCGGCAGGATCTTGCGGCGGTAGGCCTCGTCCTGCGCCGCGAAGAGCTCCATGCAGGGCATCGAGACGACACGGGTGCCGATCGCCTGCGCCTGCAGGATCTCGCGTGCCTTCAGCGCGATCTCGACTTCCGAGCCGGTCGCCATGATCACCGCCTGCCGCTTGCCCGCCGCTTCCTCGAGCACATAGGCGCCCTTCGCGGTGAGGTTCGCGCCCGAGTGCTTGGTGCGCAGCGTCGGCAGGTTCTGCCGGCTGAGCGCGAGCACCGAGGGGGTCTTTTCGGACGACAGCGCCAGCTCCCAGGCCTCGGCCGTCTCGATCACGTCGGCGGGGCGGAAGGTCCAGGTGTTCGGCGTGGCGCGGCAGATCGCCAGATGCTCGACCGGCTGGTGGGTCGGGCCGTCTTCGCCCAGGCCGATGCTGTCATGCGTCATCACATAGACCGCCGGAACGCCCATCAGCGCCGACAGACGCATCGCGCCGCGGGCATAGTCGGTGAAGCAGAAGAAGGTGCCGCCATAGGGGCGCACGCCGCCGTGCAGGTAGAGCCCGTTCATCGCCGCCGCCATGCCGTGCTCGCGGATGCCGTAGCGGATGTAGCGGCCCTTGCGGTTGTCGGGCATGAAATCGCCGAGACCCGGTGTCAGCGTCAGGTTCGAGCCGGTGAGGTCGGCCGAGCCGCCGATGGTTTCCGGAATGACCGGGTTCACCGCGGCGAGCACCATTTCCGAGGCCTTGCGGGTCGCGACCTTGGGCGCGGCTTCCGACTGCGCCTTCTTGAAGGCGCGGATCGCCGAGGCGAGCTTCTTCGAGACGCCGCGGCTCATCTGCCGCTCGAACTCGGCCTTCTTCGCCGGCGAGAGCGCGTTCAGACGCTCTTCCCATTCGGCGCGGGCGGTGGCGCCCTTCGCGCCGATCGCTTCCCAGTCGGCCTTGATCTCGGCCGGGATCTCGAACGGGCCATAGGGCCAGCCGTAGATCTCCTTGGTCGCGGCCAGTTCCTTGTCGCCGAGCGGCGAGCCGTGCACCGAATAGCTGTCCGACTTGGTCGGCGCGCCGAAGCCGATGATCGTCTTGCAGTCGACGAGCACCGGACGCTTGGCCTTCTTCGCCTCGGTCAGCGCGCGGTCGATGTCGGCCGGGTCATGGCCGTCGCAGGCCAGAACCTGCCAGCCCGAGGCCTCGAAGCGCTTGTGCTGGTCGGTGATGTCCGACACCGTCACGCGGCCGTCGATGGTGATGTTGTTGTTGTCCCAAAGGACGATCAGGTTGTCGAGTTCCTGCTTGCCGGCAAGGCCGATCGCCTCCTGGCTGATGCCTTCCATCAGGCAGCCGTCCCCGGCGATCACCCAGATCTTGTGATCGACGACCTTCTTGCCGAAGCGCGCGGCCATCGACTTCTCGGCGATCGCCATGCCGACCGCGGTCGAGATCCCCTGGCCGAGCGGGCCGGTGGTGGTCTCGACGCCCTCGAGATGGCCGTATTCCGGGTGACCCGCCATGCGCGAGCCCCACTGCCGGAACGACTTCACCTGTTCGAGCGTCGCCTGCTCATAGCCGGTGAGGTGCAGCAGCGCGTAAAGCAGCATCGAGGCATGCCCGGCCGAGAGCACGAACCGGTCGCGGTCCGCCCAGCCCGGCGCCTTGGCGTCGAACTTCAGGTGGTTGCGGTAGAGCACGGTCGCGACATCGGCGAGGCCCATCGGCGCGCCGGGGTGGCCGGAATTGGCGGCCTGAACCGCATCCATCGCGAGGGCGCGGATCGCGGTCGCAAGTTTCCAGTGGTCGGGGTGAGTGGCACGGAGCGTGGCGATGTCCAAGAGCCTCTCCTTTCGATGCGATGTTGGCGTTAACTTGAGCCCCTGATAGCAGGGATCGGGGCAAGTTCAAGCGCAAGCCCCAAGTGCTTGATGCAAAAGGGTGGGCTGCCCCCTGTCCACAGGATAGACTGGCCGGCGAGGGGACAGTCACGGCGATTCGCCCGTGTCTTGCCCATGTCGCGCAGCGGGCCGGGGGACCAGATGACCGAGATCGCCGAATACGAACGCCGGATCTCCTTCGCGCTCGACCGGATCGGGCGCGGGGTCGAGGCGCTGCTGGCACGGCCGGTGGCCGAACCGCCGGCGCCCGAGCCGGGCCCCGAAGCCGGGCTGCCCGCCGAAGCTGCCGCCGAGCCCCCTGTCGAGATCCCCGTCGAGGTCGCGGCCGAACCTGAACCCGAGCCGCCCGCCCGTCCGCCGATGCCGGCGGCGCTCGAACGCGCGGCGGCCATGGGGGCGGCGCTTGCCGGCGCCGATCCGGCCGAACTCGCCCGCCTGCGCGAGGCCCTCGAGAGCGAGCGGATGGCCAATGCGCAGCTCTCCGAGCGGGTGCGCGCGATCCGCGAAAAGCAGGAAACCACGCTCTCGGCGCTGGAAAAGCGCCTCGCCACCGCGACGAGATCGCTCGAGACCGCGCAGACCGAGGTGACCCGGCTCAAGCGCGCGAACCTCGATCTGGCCGAGGCGAACCGGGCGCTGATCGAGGCCGGCGCCGCGCCGGCGCCGCATCTGATCAACCGCGCGATGCAGGCCGAGCTCGAGGCGCTGCGCGCCGCGCGGGCCGAGGAGGCGGCGGAACTCGCCGAGATCCTCGGCGGTCTCGCGCCATTGTTCGGGACCGCGGCCGAAGGCACGCATACGGGGATGAACGAGGATGCCTGAGCTGAAGATCACCATCGGCGAGCGCGATTTCGCCGTCGCCTGCGCCCAGGGCGAGGAACATTTCCTGCAAAACGCCGCCGGGCTTCTCGATGCCGAGGCCTCGGTGCTGCTCGACCAGATCGGCCGCTTGCCCGAGGGGCGGATGCTGTTGATGGCGGGGCTGATGGTTGCCGACAAGGCCGCCGGCATGGACGATCGCCTGCGCGGTCTTCAGGCGGATCTCGAGGCGGCACAGGGGCAGATCGCGATGCTCGAGGCCGAGATCGCCATGCTGAAGGCGCATCCGGTCGAGATCGAGGTGCCGGTGATCCCGCATGAGGTCGTCGACACGCTGGCCGAGATCGCCGCCCGCGCCGAGGCGATGGCCGACGCGATCGAGGAAAGCGCCTGAGCCGAGCGCGGGCCTGCCGCATCCTGGCGTCCGCCTGTCATCGCCGGCCCCGATCCTGTCGCCGGCGCGAATGAAAAGAAGACGCAA
The DNA here is from genome assembly GCF_003664585.1 of Paenirhodobacter hankyongi. Lineage (GTDB taxonomy): Bacteria > Pseudomonadota > Alphaproteobacteria > Rhodobacterales > Rhodobacteraceae > Rhodobacter > Rhodobacter hankyongi. Next base: position 75,886 of record NZ_RCHI01000003.1, on the reverse strand, counting down.
GCTGGCCGCCTGCGTCTTCCAATTGCCTCAAATATCCCGGGGTGAACTGGCCGCAGGCCAGGAGGGGGCAGCGCCCCCTGCGTCACATGGTGCGGCCGCGACCGCGGGATCAGGGGGCCTTACTCGGCCGCCTCCGGCGCGCGCATCTCGAAGCCCTTCTCGATCTGGTCCGAAGGCACCACCGGGTATTCGCCCGAGAAGCAGGCGTCGCAATATTGCGGGCAGGCGTTGTTGCGGCCATTGGCCTCGCCCGCGGCGCGATAGAGCCCGTCGAGCGAGATGAACTTCAGACTGTCGACACCGATCCAGTCGCGCATCTCGTCCTCGGTCATCTTCGCGGCGAGCAGCTTGGAGCGGTCGGGCGTGTCGACGCCATAGAAGCACGGCCAGGCGGTCGGCGGCGAGGCGATGCGGAAATGCACCTCGGCCGCGCCCGCGTCGAGGATCATCTCCTTGATCTTGCGCGAGGTGGTGCCGCGCACCACCGAGTCGTCGACGAGGATCACCCGCTTGCCCTTCACCAGCGACTTGTTGACGTTCAGCTTCAGCCGCACGCCCATGTTGCGGATCTGCTCGGTCGGCTCGATGAAGGTCCGGCCCATGTACTGGTTGCGGGTGATGCCGAGGGCGAAGGGAATGCCCGATTCCTGGCTGTAGCCGATCGCCGCGGGCGTGCCCGAATCCGGCACCGGGCAGACGAGGTCGGCCTCGACCGGCGCCTCGCGGGCGAGTTCCACCCCGATCTGGCGCCGGGTCTCATAGACCGAGCGGCCGCCGATGATGCTGTCGGGACGCGAGAAATAGACATGCTCGAAGATGCAAAAGCGCGGCGTCGCCTGATGGAAGGGGCGCGAGCTTTCGATCTTGCCGTCCTGGATGATGACCATCTCGCCCGGCTCGATCTCGCGCACGAAATGCGCGCCGATGATGTCGAGGCCGCAGGTCTCGGACGACAGCACATAGCCGTTGTCGCCGATCCGGCCGAGCACCAGCGGCCGCACGCCGAGCGGATCGCGCACGCCGATCAGCTTGGTGCGGGTCATCGCGACGACCGAGAAGGCGCCCTCGCAGCGGCGCAGCGCATCGGCGATGCGGTCGGCATGGGTCTTCTGGAACGAGCGCGCCATCAGGTGGATGATGCACTCCGAATCCGAACCCGACTGGAAGATCGCGCCATGCTCGATCAGCTCGCGGCGCAGGGCCTCGGCATTGGTCAGGTTGCCGTTATGCGCGATCGCCGCGCCGCCCATCGAGAACTCGCCGAAGAAGGGCTGGATGTCGCGGATCACCGCGGCCTTCTTGCCGGCGGTCGAATAGCGCACATGGCCGATGGCGAGGGGACCGGGCAGGGTCTCCATCAGCGAGGCCTTGGTGAAGTTGTCGCGCACATAGCCGAAGCGATGCGCCGAGTTGAAGCCCTTCTCGGGATGATGGGCGACGATGCCGCCCGCCTCCTGGCCACGGTGCTGCAGCGCGTGCAGACCAAGGGCGACGAAGTTCGCCGCATCGGTCACGCCGATCACGCCGAAGATGCCGCATTCCTCCTTCAGCTTGTCGTCGTCAAACGGGTGCGACAGGAAATGCGGTTCCGGTTGGGTCATGGGGGGTCTCCGAGTCCGGCTTGCGATGGGGGGCTTGCGCGGCGACATGTAATGCGAAACGGGAGGGGTGTTAAGCCCTCCCGCTGCGAAATCCGTCATCTGTGCGTCACGTTTGCGACGTTTCAGTTCGCCGTTGCGGCGGGAGCGGTCTCAGTCGTGGCCGGGGCGGCCGTGGGCGCGGGGCATTTCGACACCAGCTGTTCGTAACGCGCGACGATCCAGCCCGGCGCATCCGAGGGCATGGTCTCGTCGAGATTGCCGCTGAGCTGGGCAAAGACCTTGGCCGAGCGCGAGGCATCGACCGCCGGGATCGCCTCGTCGGCGACGACGCGGTCGTAGACGACGAAGGCCACCGCCACCAGCACCACGCCGCGCGCGACGCCGAAGAGGAAGCCGAGCGCCTGGTCGAGCCCGCCGATCGCCGAGCGCTGCACCACCGAGGCAAAAAGCGGGGTGATGATCGAGAAGACGACAAGGGCCAGCGCGAAGACCGCGGCGAAACCGCCGATCGTCGCAAGCTCGCAGCTGTCGCCGAGGAACTTGTTGATCACCGGCAGCTGCGCGATCAGCGGCCGCGCCGCATCGGCGAACATGTAGGCCACGACCGCGGCGGCGATCCAGCCGACGATCGCCAGCCCCTCGCGCACGAAGCCCCGGCTGTAGGCGAGGATCGCCGACAGGATGATGACGACCGCCACGATGGCGTCAACGATGGTAAAACCTTCCATGGTCCCCACATTTGCCTGCAGCGCCTCAGCCGGCGCCGAACATGTCCCCGACGAATGTCACGAGGTCGGGCAGCTTGCGCACCCGCATCCCCGCGCCGCCCTCGACCTTGGTCCCCTGCGGCAGGATTGCCTGTGTGAAACCAAGTTTCTCCGCCTCTTTCAACCTGTTTTCCACCTGACCCACGGGACGCAGCGCCGCCGAGAGGGAGATTTCGCCGAAAATCACCAGGTCTGGCGGCAATGCCACATCTTCGCGCGCGCTCAGCAGCGCGGCCGCCAGCGCGAGGTCCGCGGCGGGTTCGCTCACCTTCATCCCGCCGGCGACGTTCAGGAACACGTCAAGCCCGGTGAAGGGAATGCCGCAGCGGCTTTCGAGCACCGCAAGGATGGTCGACACCCGCCCCGAATCGAGGCCCACCACCGTGCGCCGGGGCGAGGCGAGCGAGGAGGGGGCAACCAGCGCCTGGATCTCGGTCAGCACCGGGCGCGTCCCCTCGATGCCGGCAAAGACCGCCGAACCGGGCGCCGGCTGGCCGCGCTCGCTCAGAAACAGCGCCGAGGGGTTCGCGACCTCGGCGAGGCCGCCGCCGGTCATCTCGAAGACGCCGATCTCCGAGGCCGGGCCGAAGCGGTTCTTCACCGCGCGCAGGATGCGGAACTGGTGCCCGCGCTCGCCCTCGAAATAAAGGACCGTGTCGACCATGTGCTCGACCACGCGCGGGCCGGCGATCTGGCCTTCCTTGGTGACGTGGCCGACGAGGATCACCGAGACGCCGCGGGTCTTGGCGAAGGTCACCAGCTCATGCGCGGCCGAACGCACCTGACTGACCGAGCCGGGCGCCGCCTCGACCGTGTCGGCCCACATCGTCTGGATCGAGTCGATGATGACAAGGTCGGGTCGCTCGGCCTCGAGCGTGGTCAGGATGTCGCGCAGGTTGGTCTCGGCGCCAAGGTCCACCGGCGCATCCGCCAGCCCCAGCCGCTGCGCCCGCATCCGCACCTGCGCCGCCGCCTCTTCGCCCGAGATGTAGAGGCATTTCAGCCCCTTGCGGGCAAAGGCCGAGACCGCCTGCAGAAGCAGCGTCGATTTCCCGATGCCCGGATCGCCGCCGACGAGGATCGCCGAGGCGGGCACGAGGCCGCCACCCAGCACCCGGTCGAATTCCGCCATGCCGCTCAGCGTGCGCGGTGGCGGCGCCTCTTCGGTGGCCAGCGTGCTCAGCGCGATGCGCCGCCCCTTGCTGCCGCCAAGCGTGCGCGAGGCGGGGCCGGCCGACAGCGGCGCCTCCTCGGCGATGGTGTTCCACGCGCCGCAAGCCTCGCAGCGGCCGGCCCATTTCTTGTGGACGGCGCCGCAGGCGGTGCAGGTGAACTGGGGGGATGCCTTGGCCATGCCCCCTTGTGCCAGAGGGGCGCTCCGGCGGCAAGCCGGGGAAGGGGGCGCTGCCCCCTCGCGGCTTGCGCCGCTCACCCCCGAGGTCTTTCAGGCAAGGAGAAAGCAGGGGCCTCTGGCTTCCAATTGCCCCAAATATCCCGGGGGAGGCGAAGCCGGGGGGCAGCGCTCCCTCCGCCCGCTCAGCCGCGCCGCGGTGGAAACTGCGAGAGTGCGAGCGAGGCGAGGACGCAGCCGGTGAGCAGGTAGAGCCCCCAGCCGGTCTCGATCCGGCCGACGCCCACCCCCCCCTTCGCCACCACGATATAGAGCGCGATCAGGAAGATATCGGCCATCGCCAGCCGGCCGAGCGCATGTAGCGGTCCGAGCCAGCGCGGCGACGCGCGGCCGAAATCCACAGCGGCGCGGCCGACGATCTTGGTGAGCGGCGCGACGATCGCGAAAAGCGCCACCAGTGCGGCGAGAAGGGGATCGGTGCGGGCGAGCGCGGCAATGCCGGAGAGGACCGAAATCGTGTCGAGGCCGAAGATGGGCAGCAACCCGGCACGCAGGAGTGGTGCGCTCCAGGCGAGGGGGAAAAGCACGAGAAGGGCGAGGTTCGCGCCGCCGGCAAGTCGCGCGAGGCGGCGCGGGGTGCGCCGCATCAGCGCAGTGCGGTGATCGGGCCCTCGGCCCGGCCGTGGATGAACTGCTGAACGTAAGGGTCTGATGTCGTGTCCATTTCCGCGACATTGCCCTGCCAGCGCAGGACCCCCTCGTGCAGCATCGCGACGCTGTCGGCGATGGCGCGGACCGAGGACATGTCATGGGTGATGGTGATCGCGGTCGCGCCCATCTCGCTGACGATCGAGCGGATCAGGTCGTTGATCACGCCGGCCATGATCGGGTCGAGCCCGGTCGTCGGCTCGTCGAAAAAGATCACCTGCGGGTCGGCGGCGATGGCGCGGGCGAGGCCCACGCGTTTCTGCATGCCGCCCGAGAGCTCGGCCGGGAAGAGGTCGGCCACTTCCGGGCCGAGGCCGACGCGCTTGAGCTTGTCGATCGCGATCGCCCGCGCCTCGGCCTTGGGCCGTTTCGCCGGGCCGCGCAGCAGCCGGAAGGCGACGTTCTGCCAGACCGAGAGGCTGTCGAACAGTGCCGCGCCCTGGAACAGCATGCCGAAGCGGGCGAGGAAATCCTCGCGCGTGGCCTCGGTCACCGGCTGGCCCTCGAGCCGGATCTCGCCCGCGTCGGGGGTGACGAGGCCGAGGATGCACTTCAGCAGCACCGATTTGCCGGTGCCCGAACCGCCGATCACCACAAGGCTTTCGCCGCGCTTCACGGTCAGGTTCACATCGCGCAGCACCTGCTTGCTGCCAAAGGATTTTCGCAGGCCCTCGATCTCGATCATGCGGAGAAGAAAACCTCGGTCAGCGTGTAGTTCGCGGCCAGGATCAGGATCGAGGCGGCGACCACGGCGGATTTGGTGGCGGCGCCCACGCCCTGCGCGCCGCGGCCCGAGTTCATGCCGTAGAAGCAGCCCATCAGCGCTACGATGAAGCCGAAGGCCGCGCCCTTGACGAGGCCCGAGCCGACGTCCCAGAACTCGAGGTATTCCCAGGTGTTCTTGATGTAGGTGGCCGAGTTGAAGCCGAGCCGGCCGGTGCCGACCAGCCAGCCGCCCATGATGCCGATCACGTCGCCGATGCCGACGAGCAGCGGCACGCTCAGCGTCGCGGCCAGCACACGCGGCGCGGCCAGGTATTTCAGCGGGTCGGTCGACAGGGTGACGAGGGCGTCGATCTGCTCGGTCACCTTCATCGTGCCGATCTCGGCGGCGATCGAGGAGGCGACGCGCGCCGCCACCATCAGCCCGCCGAGCACCGGGCCGAGCTCGCGCACCATGCCGATCGCGGTGATCGAGGGCACGACGGATTCGGCCGAGAAGCGGGCGCCGCCGGCATAGATCTGCAGCGCCAGCGCCGCGCCGGTGAAGAGCGCCGTCATGCCCACGACCGGCAGCGAGAGCCAGCCGATCTGCATCAGCGCATGCAGGAATTCGCGGCCATAGAACGGCGGGCGCAGCAGGTGCGAGACCACGGTCAGCGCGTAAAGCGCCACCCGGCCCGCACCGGCAAGCCCGTCGAGCACGACACGGCCAAGCGAGGCAAGCCCGCGCTCGATCACACCGACCCCCCGACGTAATGGCGGGTGTAGCGGTTGCCGAGCGAGGTCAGGATCTCGTAGCCGATGGTGCCAGCGACGTCGGCGAGGTCGTCGACGGTCTGATGCGGCCCGAGGATGTCGAGCGACTTCGGCACCTCGGCCAGATGGCTGATGTCGACGGTGATCAGGTCCATCGAGATCCGGCCGACGAGCGGGCAGGGCACGTTGCCATGCCACAGCGTCGCCTTCGAGCTGAGCGTGCGCATTAGCCCGTCGGCATAGCCGCCCGAGACGGTGGCGATGCGCGCGTCCTCCTCGGCAGTCCAGGTGTTCGAATAGCCCACGGTCTCGCCGGCCTGCACGTCGCGCACCTGAATGACCGGCAGCGACAGAGTGACGACGCGCTGCGCCGCCTCGAAGGGCATGCCGCCGTACAGCGCGATGCCCGGGCGGGTGACGTCGAAGTGATAGTCGCGGCCAAGGAGGATGCCACCGGTGGCCGAGAGCGAGCGCGGCACGTTCATGCCGTTGGTCATCTTGCGGAAGGTGTCGAGCTGATAGCGGTTCATCTCGTGCGCGGGTTCGTCCGAGCAGGCGAGGTGGCTCATGATCAGCTTCGGATGCGAGCCGAGCACGATCGGCGCGACGGCCTGCCATTCGGCGGGCTCGAAGCCGAGCCGGTTCATCCCGGTGTCAAGCTGGATGCCGAAGGGGGCGCCGGGCAGCGACTCGAAATGCCGGGTCACCTGATCGAGCGAATTCAGCATCGGCGTCAGGCCGAGGTCACCGATCATCTCGGTGTCGCCCGCCATGTGGCCGGAGAAGATGAAGATCTCGGGGCCTTCGCCCAAGGCCTGGCGCACGGCGGCGCCTTCCTCGGTGCAGGCGACGAAGAACTTGCGGCATCCCGCCCGCGCCAGCATCCGCGCGATGCGCGCGGCGCCGAGGCCGTAGCTGTCTGCCTTGACCACGGCGCCCGTCTCGGTCGTCGTGCCCGTGAGCGCGTCCATCGCGCGCCAGTTCGAAAGGATGGCATCGAGGTCGATGCGAAGGGATGCGGTAGCCATGGGGGTGTTCTTGAACCATGGGCCGCGAAGGTCAAGGGCAATCGCACCCGCATCCCGCGCGATGACGGAACTGTGGCCGGCGGGGCCGCTCAGGCGGCGCCGATCCGCGCAAGCGGGCGCATCGCAAGGGCGCTGGCCAGCGCCATCAGCCCGGCGGTGGCAAGGCAGAGCGGCAGCCCGCCCGCCTGATAGCTGAGCCCCGAGAGCAGCGTGCCCAGCAGCCGGCCCGCGGCATTCGCGCTGTAGTAAAAGCCCACGTCCATCGTCACCCGGCCCTCGCCGGCGAAGGCGAGGATCAGCCAGGAATGGAGCGAGGAGTTGAGCGCGAAGACGACGCCGAAAAGAAGCAGCCCGGCGACCAGCACCACGGTGAGCCAGGGCGCGGGGCCGCCCGCGGCAAGGGCGGCGGCGGCAAGCGCAAAGGGGATCGGCACCAGCGCGTCTGTCCAGCGCGCGGCGGCACGCGGGCCGTCCGCCGCGGCGCCGCGCAGGATCTTCGGCGCCAGCGCCTGCACCAGGCCATAGCCGATGATCCAGGCCGCCATGAAGCCGCCGATCAGGAAGAAGGCGGCGCGGTTGCCGGCGGGCGTGCCATCGGACAGCACGGCGTCGAAATAGACCGGGATGCCGACGACGAACCAGACGTCGCGCGCGCCGAAGAGGAACATGCGCGCCAGCGACAGCCGGTTCACCCGCGGATCGCGCGACCAGACGGCGGCGAATTTCGTGCCCTTCTTGCCCGCGGGCAGACCAGGCGGCAGGAAGGCCGCGACGGCGATCAGGATCAGTGTCAGCACCGCCGCCATCCCCCAGACCGCGGCGCCAAAGCCCGCCAGCGCCAGCAGCGCCGCGCCGAGGAAGAAGCCCACGCCCTTCACCGCGTTCTTCGAACCGGTGAGCGCCGCGACCCAGCGGAAGAGCGCGCCCTCGCCCTTGGGGGCGAGCAGCTTCACCGCCGATTTCGCCGACATCTTCGCCAGATCCTTGGCGACGCCGCTCACGCCCTGCACCGCCATCACGAAGACGACCGAGGCGGTGAGGCTCCAGCCCGGATCGAGATTGGCGAGCGCGACGAGGGCCGCGATCTGCAGCGCCAGCCCACTGTAAAGGGTCGAGGCCAGCCCGAAGCGCGCCGCGATCCAGCCCGCGGCAAGGTTGGTGACGATCCCCGCGATCTCGTAGAGCAGGAACAGCCAGGCAAGCGCCACCGGCGAGAAGCCGAGCGCGTTGAAATGCAGCAGCACCAGCATCCGCAGCGCGCCGTCCGACAGCATGAAGGCCCAATAGGCCGCGGTCACCGCCGCATAGGCGCGCAGGGGCCGGTCCATCACAGCGCCCCCGCCACCAGGCCCAGCACATCGGCGAGACGGCAGGCATAGCCCCATTCGTTGTCATACCAGGCGAAGATCTTCACCTGGGTGCCGCCGGTGACCATCGTCGCCCCGGCATCGACGATCGAGGACCGCGGGTCGTTGACGTAATCCGAGGAGACGAGCGGCCGCGTCTCGAAGCCGAGGATACCGGCGAGCGGCCCCGCGGCCGCGGCGGCGAGAAGCGCGTTCACCTCGGTCACGGTGGTCGGCCGCTCGACCTCGAAGACGCAATCGGTGAGCGAGGCGTTGAGCAGCGGCACCCGCACCGCATGGCCATCGAGCCGGCCGGCGAGATCCGGGAAGATCAGGCCGATGGCGCTGGCCGAGCCGGTGGTCGTCGGGATCAGGTTGGTCAGCGCCGAGCGGGCGCGGCGCATGTCCTTCGCCGGGCGGTCGACGATGGTCTGGGTGTTGGTCACGTCATGCAGCGTGGTGATCGCGCCATGACGGATGCCCAGCCCCTCGTGGATCACCTTCACCACCGGAGCGAGGCAATTGGTGGTGCAGCTTGCCGCGGTGACGATGCGGTGGCGCGCGGGCTCATAGGCCGCGTGGTTCACGCCATAGACAAGGTTCAGCGCGTCGCCGTCCTTCACCGGGGCCGAGACCACGACCTTGCGTACGCCGGTCTCGAAACAGGGCGCGAAATCGGCGGCCTTGCGGAAGGCGCCCGAACAGTCGAGCACCACGTCGATGCCCATCTCGGCCAGCGGCAGGTCCTGAAACCGGCGCGCCGCGGTCAGACGCAGGCGCTGGCCGTTCACCGTCAGGCTGTCGGCATCCTGAGTGATCTGCGCCGGCCAGCGGCCATGCACGCTGTCGAATTCCAGCAAGAGCGCGTGCTGCTCGGCGCTGCCCGTGGGCTCGTTCACCAGAACAAGGCCCTCGGCCGCGCCGGTGTCGATCAGGCGGCGCAGGACGAGCTTGCCGATGCGGCCAAGGCCGTTCAGCGCGATGCGCGGGGAGGTGCGGGTCATCGGAGGGCTCCGTCAGAGGTCATCAAGGCCGATCCGGTCGAGCTGCTGCTGCAGCGCGAGGCGGTCGAGCGTGTCGAAGGGCAGGGCGGCGAAGGCGGCGATGCGGCGGTGCAGCTCGCTGAAGGCGCGGGCGAAGGCAAGGCCGCGCTCGGCCTCGGTGCCCTCGGCCTGCACCGGGTCGGCAACGCCCCAATGCGCGGTGAGCGGCGCGCCGGGCCAGGGGGCGCATTCCTCCGACGCCGCCGCATCGCAGACGGTGAAGACGAAATCCATCCGCGGCGCGCCGGGCAGCTCGAACTCGGCGATATGCTTGGCACGCAGCCCCTCGACCGGCAGGCCGTTGCGGCGCAGCAGATCGACCGCGATCGGGTTCAGTGCCGATCCGGGCCGGGTGCCGGCCGAGAAGGCGCGGAAGCGGTCGCCGCCAAGATCGCGCAGGATCGCCTCGGCAAAGATCGAGCGCGCCGAATTGCCCGAGCAGATGAAGAGCACGTTCAGCGGCCGGTCGCGCGGCACGGGGCGCGCGCCCTGCGCGATCAGAGCCGCCGACAGCTCGGGCCGGCCACGGCCGCAGTCGGCGACGAGATAGCCCACCAGCGCGGTCAGGTTCTCGAGCGCGACCGAATAGAGGATCGCGCGGCCCTGCCGTTCCGAGCGGATCAGCCCCGCCGCCTCGAGATCGGCGAGGTGATGCGAGAGGGTGTTGGGCTTCACCCCAGTGAGGCGGGCGATCTCTCCGGGCCGCGTCGCCTGGGGCACGCGGCGCATCAGCAGGCGGAAGACGGCAAGCCGGCCGGGGTGGCCAAGCGCGGTGAAGGCGAGGGGGGCGTCAATCTGTTCCATGATTCCTGAATAGTGGAATCAATGGCGCGTGCCAAGTGACGTTTCGATGACGGTGGGATGACGCGCGGGACATGGCGGCACTGCTGCATTCCGTCGCACCCCACCCGCTGGGCTTGCCCGGTGCCCGGCGCGGGCGCATAAATGCGCTGTAACGCATATGCGCGAGTCCGGAAATGCCACTGACCATTCTCACCGCCCTTGCCGAACCCACCCGCCTTGCCGCGATCCGGCTGCTGGCGGACGGGGGCGAACATTGCGTGTGCGAGCTGATGGCGCGGCTCGATGCCACGCAAAGCCGGATGTCGCGGCACATGCAGACCCTGAAACAGGCGGGCCTCGTCACCGATCGGCGCGATGCGCAATGGGTGCGCTACCGGCTGAACCCGGAGATGCCGGCCGAGATCCGCGCCCTCCTTGACGCGGTTCTGGCGGCCGAGGCCGCAGAAAGGAGCGCCGCATGAGCGCCGAAGTCGAAGCCCCCCGCCCGTCGCATCCCGCGCCCTGGCCGCATCTGGCGGTGCTCGCGGCGGTGGCCGCCTGGTTCTGGCTTTACGGCCGGTTGCCGGCGATTTCCGAGGCGCTGACCGCGCTGATCCCGGTCGAGCGGCACAGCCACACCGGCGAGGCGCTCGCCTTCTTCTTCTATGACGTGCCGAAGGTGCTGATGCTGCTCGCGCTCATCGTCTTCGCGATGGGGGTGGTGCGCAGCTTCTTCAGCCCCGAGCGCACGCGCGCCCTGCTTGCCGGGCGGCGTGAAGGCGTGGGCAATGTGCTGGCCGCGCTTCTGGGGGTGGTGACGCCGTTCTGCTCCTGCTCGGCGGTGCCGCTCTTCATCGGGCTCGTCTCGGCCGGGGTGCCGCTCGGGGTGACCTTCTCCTTCCTGATCGCCGCGCCGATGGTGAACGAGGTGGCGCTGGTGATGCTGTTCGGCCTGGTCGGGCCGGCGGTGGCGCTGACCTATTTCAGCTTCGGCCTCGCCGTCGCGATCCTCGCCGGCTGGGTCATCGGGCGGCTGCATCTCGAGGGCTGGCTGCAGGACTGGGTGCGCGACATCGCGACCGGCGCCTCTGCCCCCGAGGAGGCGGGCGGCGCGCCGCTGAGCATGGTCGAACGCTATCGCCTTGGCGTTGATGCCCTGCGCGAGATCATGGGCCGGGTCTGGCTCTGGATCCTGCTCGGCATCGCGATGGGTGCGCTGATCCACGGCTATGTGCCCGAGGATCTGATGGTGCGGATCATGGGCGCCGATGCCTGGTGGAGCGTGCCGGCGGCGGTGGCGCTCGGCATCCCGATGTACACCAATGCGGCCGGCGTGATCCCGATCGTCGAGGCGCTTCTGGGCAAGGGCGCGGCGCTCGGCACGGTGCTGGCTTTCATGATGAGCGTGATCGCACTGAGCCTGCCCGAGATGATCATCCTGCGTCAGGTGCTGACGCTGCGCCTGATCGCCGTCTTCATCGGCGTTGTCGGCAGCGGTATCCTGGCCGTGGGCATCCTGTTCAACCTTCTGTTCTGAAAAGGGGTTTTCGATGGAGATCAAGGTTCTTGGCACCGGCTGCGCGAAATGCCGCGCGACCGTCGAGCTGATCGAGCGCGTGGCGCGCGAGGCGGGGCGCGAGGTCTCGGTCGTCAAGATCGAGGATCTGCGCCGGATCGCGGGCTACGGGGTGATGTCCACCCCCGCCGTGGTGGTGGGCGAGAAGGTGGTCCACAAGGGCTCGGTGCCCGCGCCGGACCAGGTTCTGGGCTGGCTGGCCTGAGGAGGGGATGATGAGCGACACCATGGTGAAGGATCTGCCCGAGGTGCGCGTGGCCTGTCCGACCACGAGCCACAGGATGCTCGGCGAGGGCGCGCTGCTGATCGACCTGCGCGTGCCCGAGGCGGTGGCGAAACTCGGCTTCGGCGGCTGTGATCTGCGCGCCATCCCCTTTGCCGAGTTCGAGGATCGCTGGACCGAGATCCCGCGTGACCGGGCGCTGATTCTGGTCGGCGACAGCGGCACGCAGGCGCGCAAGGCCGCCTATTTCCTGATGTATCAGGGATTCGAGACCGTTGCGGTGATGGAGCCGGGGCTTGCGCGCTGGATCGCGCGTGGTTTTCCGGTGACCGGCGACCCGGCAGCACTGGCCGAGGCGAGCGCGGCGTGCTGTTCCGGCGCGGGGTGCTGCTGCGGCTGAGCGCGGCAGAGGGGCAGACGGCCCCCCTTTTGGCGGTCGACGCCCGCGGGGCGGTTTGAAATGCGTGACGCGGGCGGGGGCTCAGTAGCCCTCGCCGCCCTCGCCCTGCCATTGCCGCGCAAGGTCCGAGAACCGGGTGAAGCGGCTCTCGAAGGCGACCTCGACGGTGCCGATGGGACCGTGGCGCTGCTTGCCGAGGATGACCTCGGCCTTGCCGTGCACGCGCTCGGCCTTCTGCAGCCATTCGGCGAATTTCGGGTCGTCTTCCGGCGGCTTCATGCGTTCGTGGTAATATTCGTCGCGATAGACGAACATCACCACGTCGGCGTCCTGTTCGATCGAACCGGATTCGCGAAGGTCGCTCAGCTGCGGGCGCTTGTCTTCGCGGCTTTCCACCGTCCGGCTGAGCTGCGACAGCGCGACCACCGGGATGTTGAGCTCTTTCGCGATCGCCTTCAGCCCCATCGAGATCTCGCCGATTTCCTGCACGCGGTTGTCGGTGCGGCCGGTGCCGCGCAGCAGTTGCAGGTAGTCGACGAAGACCACGTCGAGCCCGTGCGTGCGCTTCAGCCGGCGGCAGCGCGCCGCGACCTGGCTGATCGGCAGGGCGGGGGTATCGTCGATGTAGAGCGGGCAGGTCTCGAGTGCCTTCGCCGCCTCGACGAAGCGGCGGAACTCGCCTTCGGTCATGTCGCCGCGGCGGATCTGTTCCGAGGGCACTTCCGAGGCTTCCGAGAGCACGCGCGCGGCGAGCTGCTCGGCCGACATTTCGAGCGAGAAGAAGCCCACCACGCCGCCCTCGACCGCGCCCTCGGTGCCGTCGTGGCGCTGGCCGCGCTTGTAGGCCTTGGCGATGTTGAAGGCGATGTTGGTGGCGAGCGAGGTCTTGCCCATCGAGGGACGGCCGGCGAGGATCAGAAGGTCGGAGGGGTGCAGCCCGCCGAGCTTCTTGTCGAGGTCGGTCAGCCCGGTCGAGACGCCGGCGAGGCCGCCGTCGCGCTGATAGGCGGCGTTCGCCGATTGCACGGCCTCGGTCACCGCCTTGAGGAAGCTGACGAAGCCCTTCTCGGCGGTGCCGGTCTCGGCCAGCTTGTAAAGCGCGCCCTCGGTCTTCACGATCAGCTCGTCGGGCTCGATGCCGATGTCGACCTTCGAGGCCGAGGCGCTGAGATCCTTGCCAAGGCGGATCAGCTCGCGGCGCAGCGCGAGGTCATGGATCATCTGCGCATAATCGCGCGCGGCATAGGAGGAGATCGCCGCGCCCGCGAGCCGGGCGAGATAGGTCGCGCCGCCAAGCGCCTGCAGGCCCTGATCGTCCTCGAGATAGGCCTTGATCGTCACCGGCGAGGCGAGCGCGTTCTTCTGGATCCGCGCGATCGCGGTCTCGTAGATGGTGCGGTGCACCGGCTCGAAGAAATGCTCGGGCTTCACCACCGAGGCGATGCGGTCGAAGATGTCGTTGTTGGTCAGGATCGCGCCGAGCAGCTGCTGCTCGGCCTCGATGTTGTGCGGCAGCGCCTCTTCCGGCACCTCGGCCGGGGCGGCGGTGTCGTTGCGGATCGCGGTGGTCTCGTTCATCTCTGCCTCATGGCCCGGAGCCCGTCGCATAGCCGATCGGGGGCGGGCCGCGCCATCTGGAAATCTCTGTGGATAACCGGCCGCCGGGGCGGCCACTTGCGGCGTTTGTTGTGGATCTTGGCGATCAGCCTACCACGGATGGTGGGATCGCGCGAGGGGGAAGCGAGTCGGGGGCAGACTGTCCACAGCCTGCCCCCGAAACTGTCCACAGGTTTTTCGGCCTCAGCCCTTCTGGCGGGCGTCCTGCCAGGCGCGCGGCGCCTTCAGGAAGGCCTCGACCTCGTCGAGGGTCTTCGCATCGAAGGCGCCCTGGGCGCGGGCCTCGGCCAGCACATCCCACCAGGTGCACAGGTAATGCAGCGCCACGCCGTGATCGGCGAGCTTGCCCACCGTCTCGGGGAAGATGCCGTAGTAGAAGATCACGGCGGTGTGGGCGCAGGTGGCGCCGGTGTCGCGGATCGCGTCGACGAAGCTGAGCTTCGAGCCGCCGTCGGTGGTCAGGTCCTCGACCAGGAGCACGCGCTGGCCTTCGCTCATTGCGCCCTCGATGCGGGCGTTGCGGCCATAGCCCTTCGGCTTCTTGCGCACATAGGTCATCGGCAGCGCGAGCCGCTCGGCCACCATCGCGGCGAAGGGGATGCCCGCGGTCTCGCCGCCGGCGATGTTGTCGAAGGCCTCGAAGCCCGCATTGCGCAGCACGGTGACGGACAGGAAGTCCATCAGCGTCGAGCGGATGCGCGGGAAGGAGATCAGCTTGCGGCAGTCGATATAGGTCGGGCTGGGCAGGCCGGAGGCGAGGGTGAAGGGCTCCTCGGCATTGAAATGCACGGCCTTGATCTCGAGCAGCATCCGCGCGGTGAGGCGGGCGATTTCTTCCTGGGTCGGGTAGGAGGAGGGGATCATGTCGCTAATCCTTCTGAAGGGACGCCCGGGAGTGCCCGCCGTCGCACGCCATCGGCGCTCCACGGGGGCGGTTCCGGGGCAAAGGTCAGGGGGTCACGTGCCAAAAGACCGGGAAGCCCGGGTCGAAGACGGTGACGGGGCCGGCGCCGCCGAAGATCTTCGCGGGCCAGTGCGTGGCGGTGTCGGTCTTTTCCAGCGTCAGCGTTTCGCTGTTCACCGGCAGCCGGTAGAAGGCCGGGCCGTTGCGCGAGGCGAAGGCCTCGAGGTTGGCAAGCCTGCCCTCGGCCTCGAAGACATGTGCGAGCAGCGGCATCGTGTTCGTCGCGGTGAAGCAGCCGGCGCAGCCGCAGGCGCTTTCCTTGGCCGGGTCGGCGTGCGGCGCGGAATCGGTGCCGAGGAAGAAGCGCGCCTCGCCCGAGGTCGCGGCCTCGACCAGGGCCAGGCGGTGGCTCTCGCGCTTGGCGACCGGCAGGCAATAGTAATGCGGCTTGATCCCGCCCACCAGGATGTGGTTGCGGTTGATGATCAGGTGATGCGTGGTGATCGTGGCGCCAAGGTCCTCGCCCTGGCTGCGGACATAGTCGACGCCGTCCTTCGTGGTGATGTGCTCCATCACCACCCGCAGCCCCGGGGTGGCGCGGCGCACCGGATCGAGCACGCGCTCGATGAACACCGCCTCGCGGTCGAAGATGTCGACGGCCGGGTCGGTGACCTCGCCATGCACGCACAGCGGCAACCCGATCTCGGCCATCTTTTCGAGCACGCCGCGCACCTTGTCGAAGTCGCGCACGCCCGAGGCCGAGTTGGTGGTCGCCCCGGCCGGATAGAGCTTGACCGCGGTGACGATGCCCGCGGCCGCGGCGGCGGCGACATCGGCGGGGTCGGTCTCTTCGGTCAGGTAGAGCGTCATCAGCGGCGTGAAGCGCATGCCCGCGGGCAGCCCGGCGAGGATGCGCTCGCGATAGGCCGCGGCCTGCGCGCCGGTCACCACCGGCGGCACCAGGTTCGGCATGATGATCGCGCGGGCGAAATGGCGCGCGCTCTCGGGCAGAACGGCCTCCAGCATCGCGCCGTCGCGCAGGTGCAGGTGCCAGTCGTCGGGGCGGGGGAGCGTGATCTGGGTCATGGCTCCGACCTACACCGGGCGCGGCAGCGAATCCAGTGGCAGCTTCGCGCCGATGTGACGCCGCGGGCCGGGGAAGGGGGATTGTCGGCGCCCGCGTGCCGGTGCAGCATGGCGCCGCCTTCGGGCCAAAGAGGAGAGCCGCGATGAAGACCCTGACCGCCCTTGCCGGTGCCCTGCTGGTGCTGGCCGCCTGCAACGATCCCGGTTTCCGCGGCGTCACGGGCGTGCGCACCGCCGAGGCAAACGAGGTCGGCAGCTGCCGCTTCGTCTCGACGATCACCATGAAGCCCGGGGTCTATGGCCCGGTGCTGGGCGATCAGGGGATCAAATACGCCCGCAACAAGGTGCTCGACAGCGCGCGCGCAAGCGGCGCGAACACCATCGTCTTCGACCGGGTCGAGCCGGGCGCGGCGGTCTATCTGGTCACCGCGCGGGCCTATTCCTGCTGAGCGCGGCCGCGGCTGACGCGTGCATGGCTTGCCGTGCAGCCATGCGCTGCGCGCAATAGTTATGGCAGTGATTCTGACGTATTCTTGAGGCCATGGGAGGAAGCGGACTGACCCGACATCAGGAGGTTTCCAATGGCATACGTCTTTGCGACAGAACCGCGTGCGCCGCGCGCGTCCAAGGCCCACCCCCTGCTGGCGTCGCTCGCGGCGGCGCTGACGTCGCATACCGAACGACAGGCGCGTCTGGCCGAGATCGACGCGCTGGCGGCGCTTGGTGACGACGATCTGCGGCGCCGGGGGCTGACCCGATCGGGGCTTGCCTCGCATGTGCTGAGCGATCGTTTCTGCTACTGAGCCCGGACGGGGCGGGTGCCTTGCGGGGCCCGTCCCTCCGAAGCGGCGATCCCGGCCCTCGCCCTCGCCCTCGCCCTCGCCCTCGCCCTCGTCGTCGTCGTCGCGGCACGCGGCCGCGCCCCCTTGCGCATCGGCGCGGCGCGGCGGATAGTCGTGCCGGACCGGTCGCACAGGCCGGAGCAGTGCAGGGAGGGGACCGGATGTCCGAGACATCGACGACGCAGACGCTGACCGAAGTGCGGGGTGACCTCGTTCTTGCCGCGCTGTGCGTGGGGCAGTTCCGTGCGCCCTGCCAGATCGAGGGCGACCGGCTTCTGGTGCAGGCGGATGATGCGCTGGCGCAGGCGCTGCACGCGCTCGGGCTCGAGCTGCGGATCACCGCCGAACCCTTCACGCCCGCGCCGCTTTTCGCGCCCGAGCAGACGCTTCTCGATCAGGTCGCGCGCGGCACCGCGGCGCGGCGGGCCTCAGTGCATGTGCATGCCTCGCACGACCATGACGTCGAGGCGCCCGAGGAACCCTCGGGGCGCGGGTCGAACGCCTGACCCCGTTCCCCGGGGTCAGATCTCGGAGGGCAGCGGCAGCGGGTCGGGCAGGGTGACGCCCTTCGCGGCCAGCGCCTCCTCGAGCGGGCCGAGACGCGCGCGGAACCGCGGCGCATTCATCCGGCGCACCACGTTGCGGCACAGCATCGCGGCCAGATAGGTCCGCCCGGTGCCCTCGAGATGGGCAAGCAGGTGGCGCAGATAGCGCCCCGAATTGCGCCGCGTGCGGTAAAGCCGCCAGAAGTTCGCCGCGTCGAAGCTGCCGGCACAGGCCTGGGTCAGCATCGTCTCGAGCACGTCGAGATCGGTCAGCGTGCGCTCGATCGTCGAGCCGGCGCCGAAACAGGCGAGCAGCTCGACCCAGGGCCGCGCCATCAGCGCCGCGTGCATCGCGTCAAGCGTCACCGCCGGATCGAACAGCACATAGGCTTTGCCCACGCCCTCGAGCATGTCGGGGGCAAAGCCGTAGCGGTCGGTGAAGCACAGCCGCCGCATCTCGGTGAAGCGGTCGTCCCAGCCGGTCAGCCGCGGCTCGAGCGTCGCCTGCGGCTGGATCGCGATCACCGTGGCGCCGGGGGCCGCGACCGAGAAGGCCGCGGCGGCATAGCCGCAGGGGCCCGCGCCGTAGAAGACGACGCGGTCGAAATCCTCGAAGAAGCCGTCATCGACCAGCCGGTCGAAGAAGGCATAGACCGCCGGGTCGCGAAACCAGGTGTCGCGGTCCGAGATCAGCGTCAGACTCGAATGATCGGCGGCCTCGGCCAGGCTGTAGCCGAGCGGCACCTGCCCCTCGCCGCGGCTGCGGATCGCGCCGCGCACCTCGAAGCTGACCAGCAGCACCGGCCCGCGGTCGGCGAAAAGCGCGCCATGGGCAGGCCCGAGCGGCTCGTAATAGCCCTCGTCCTCGCCCAGATCCGCGATCTGCCGCTTCCAGTCGCTGTCGCTCATTTCGCGCATCGGTTTTCGGGTTTCCACAATGCTGTCCATGGCCTCCTCCGCTGTCCCGGGAAAGGTGCCCCTCGAGATATTAACCTAGCATTGCCGAATTCAGGCGAAAATCAGGGAAATTAAGGAATTTCAAAGGATTGTCCGCATTTCCGGCGGGAATGCGCCGAATCTTCTCAGACTGTTTCTCCGCGCGCTTTCTGCGCCCGCAGGGCAAGCGCCATCATCCGCGCCGCAAAGGCCGGGGGCAGCGGGCGCGAGGGCGGCGTCAGCAGCAGCCGCCCGAACAGCGCGCGGAACGGTTCGTCAAGCAGCAGCTCGGCAATCCGGCTGCGCCGCCAAGCGACCGCGGCCGCATGCAGGCGCGCAAGCGCAGAATCTGCCATCAGCTCGGCCATGCCGGCGGCGAGCGCCGGGGCGTGGCGGGCAATGCTGGTGTCTTCCTCGGTGCAGAAATTGCGCTCGACCCAATAGCTCATGTCGAAGGTCGAGGCCTCGCGATTCGCCCGGCCGCGGTCGCATTTCAGCACATAGCTTTCCATCGCGCCGAGGGCATAGTGGTTGAGCTGCACAAGGCCGTAATGCGGCTCGCCCGGCGGCGAGAACAGACGCGAGCGGTGGTAGATCTGTGGCAGCTCGACGCCCGAGCCGTCGAACCAGCGCTGTGCCGCCATCCGCGCGGGATCGGGGCTGCGCGGGCGGTGCACGCCGAGCTTGCGATAGCTGCCGTCGTTGCGGAAGAGCGTCTTGAACAGGATCGCGCGCCAGGGCCAGGTCATTGCATCGGGGGCGGCGCGGGTGAATTGCGCGGTGATCGGCGCATCGGTGTAATCGACGACGCCCGCATTGCCGAAGAGCCGCCAGGTCAGCGGGATTGCCGTCGCCTCGGGCAGGGCGGAGAGCAGCGCCGACACCGTGCCGTCGCCCGCGTGGATGTTGACGAATTCGTCGATGTCGAGGAACAGCACCCAATCGGCCTGCCGCATCAGCGGGTGCCGGTCGGCGGTCTTCAGCGCCGCCCATTGCGGGCCCTCGGGCCAGGGCCCCGGGTTCGGCACATGGGTCAGAAGCCCCATCGCCGCCAGCCGGTCGAGCATGACGTCGGTGCCGTCGCTGCAATCGTTCGAGAAGACGAGGAAATCGGTGAAGCCGATGGCGCGGTGATGGGCCAGCCATTCGAGCAGGAAGGCGCCCTCGTTCTTCACCGTCAGGATCGCCAGCACCCGCATCACATCGCCCCCGCGACAAGACGCGCCGAGAAGTGCGCCCAGTCCGGGCGGGCGTGCAGCGCCGCGATGCGGGCGCGGTGCCAGTCGCGGGCATGGGCCTCGAGCCGTGCAAGCTCGGGGTCCGCCCGCAGCGCCGCAAGCTCTGCCGTCACCGCCGCGTCATAGCGGGCAATGGCGTGATCCTCGGCCTCGTTGCGCTCGAACCGCACCCAATAGTCGGCGCCCATGTCCTCGCCCGCGTGGTTCACCCTGCCGCGGTCGCGCTTCACAAGAAAGCTGTCGCGCGCCCGCAGCGCATAGTGATTGACCTGCGCCACGCGGGTGTCGGCCTTCAGGATCAGCCCGCCGCGGCCCTTGCGCCAGGGGGCGCCGCCGGCAATGGCACGCACGACTTCGACGCCCGCGCGCGGGTGCGGCATGTGCACGCCGATCCGCGCCATCTCGGGCAACCGGCGGAACAGCGATTTCACATAGGCCACGCGCGGCGGCGCCTCGCAGCGGGTGAACTGCCGGGTGACGGGGGCGGGGTCATAGGTGGTGATCCCGGCCGAGCCGAACTGCAGCCAGTTCACCCCGATCACATCGGCCCCGGGCGTTGCCCCGATCAGCGCGGCGAAACTGCCATCGCCCGCCTTCACCACCAGAAACTCGTCGGCATCGCAGACCCAGATCCACTCGGCCTGCGTCACCTCCTCATACCAGCGCGCCTGACGCAGCGCCGCGCGCTGGATGCCGCCATGTTCGGTCGCCCGCGTCGCGTGCGGGCGCACAAGGCCCATCTCGGCCAGACGGGCGAGCATCTCGGGCTGGCCATCCTCGCAGTCGTTATGGGCGACATAGAAGGACGTCGCGCCCAGCACCCGGTAATGGGCGAGCCATTCGAGCAGGAAGGCGCCCTCGTTCTTCATCGTGGTGACCACGGCGACGCGCGGGGACGAACCTGTCATCGCCGCCCCCGGTCGCCGCGTCGGACGCTCCGCGGGGAGTATTTTTGCCAGGGAAAAGGCCCATTTTCCCGGCCCAGAGACTCCTGCCGCAGGCAAGCGCCATCGGGGCCGGGCACGCCGCCGGGCAGGGCACGCGCGCTCAATGCTCGGCCTCCCCCACATGCTCGACGGTGAAGAGGAAGTCGGGCGGCAGGTCCTGTTCGTGCAGGTCGGGCGGGATCACGCCGGGCCCGGCGTTGAACACGCTCGAGCCGAAGACATGCAGGATGCGGGAATATTTCTCGAAGCGCGGTGAGCACAGCTCGCCATAGAATTTCTCGTAATTCTCGGTGGCGCGCAGCTCGGCGATCTTCTCGCGGTGCTTGCCGACGGAATACTCATGCGCCGCGCGGATCTCGGGGTCGGCCATCAGCCGGTCCCATTCGGCCTGAAGCGCCGGGATCATCCGCTGGATCGAGCGGTCCTCGACGGCGTTGTGGTTCATCCGGAACCAGTAGCTGAGCCCCTGGTCGCGGTCGACGTGGTTCACCCGGCCGCGGTCGCGCTTGACGAGGAAGCTCTCGGCCGAGCGCACGGCGTAATGGTTCAGCTGCACCCAGTCATAGCCGTAGGTGTCGGTGGTCGAGCGCCAGCCGTTGCGGAACATCTCCTTCGGCATCGGACGCCCCGAGCCGTTGAGCCATTTCACCTGGTCCCAGAGATCGGGGATCAGCCCCTTCGGCCGGTGCACGCCCAGCTTCTTGTAGATGTCGATGTTGCGGAAGAGGGTCTTGAAGCCCCAGGCCTGATGCGGCTTGCGCACCACCTCGGGCGCGCAGGTGGTGAACTGCTCGAGCAGGAAGCGGTCTTCGTATTCATGCACGTCGCAATTGCCAAAGAGCCGCCAGGTCAGCGAGATCATGTTCGCCTCGCCCATGGCGGTATACAGCGCGCGCAGCGTGCCATCACCGATCTTGATGTCGATGAATTCGTCGACATCCATGCAGATCGCCCAGCCGGCATTCTGCATCATCGGTTCGCTTTCGGCGGCCTGCAGCGCGGCGTGCTGCGGCTTGAGGTCCATCGTGCGGAACGGGTTGTCGCGATGCGCGCAGATCCCCTTGCGCTCGAGCAGGTCGAGCATCTCGTCGGTGCCGTCCGAGCAGTCGTTGGTGTAGATCAGGAAGTCGTCGACCCCGATCGCCCGGTGATAGGCGATCCATTCCATGATGAAGGGGCCCTCGTTCTTCATCGTGGTGACGATGCAGGTGCGCCCGCCCTCGACGGCGCGTTTCGGTGCGGCCTTGGGCTTCGACACCGGCGGCCGGATCGGCTTGTGGCCCCAGACCTGGGTGGCGAGGTCCAGCAACTGCGCGTCCTCGATCAGCGAGGTCTTGGGCGCGAGTTCCGAGGCCGCCCGGCCCGGCACGCGCAGGCCCATGGCGCGCCAGAACGGGAAGGTGGTGTTCGGGTCGGGTTTGGCATAGGCCACCCGGATCGCGCGCCAGGTGGCGTCGAGCCCGGCGCGGGCGGGGGCGACGCCCCAGCGGGCGATGCCGCGGCGCGCGTCGAACTGGCGGCAGATGTGATCGGCAAAGCGCGTCGGCGCGCCCTGCCGCACCCGCCAGGGATAGATCCGCCGCCCGACCAGCAGCACCACGCCCGAGCGCGCGGTGGTGCAGGCGTCGAAGGCCGAGGGCACGCCCGCCGCCCGCGGCGTCAGCAGGTCGGTGACGTCAAGCGTCAGCATCGCCCGCGCCTCGGTCAGGAAGCGCCATTTCGCGATCTCGTAGATCAGCGCCTGACCGAGCGGGGAACGCCAGGGATCGGCCGCGGGCACCTCCATGCGGTCCTTGCCCGGCGCGTCGGGGGCGAGGAACGGGTGGCTTTCGGGGCCGAGGTCGGGCTTGCCGAGCGGGAGTGCACTTTCGACGAGGGCCACTGCCATCTCGAGCTCGCGCGCCTTCAGGCCGCGGCGCAGGGCCGTGGCGAAGTCCGCGGCGCTGCCCGCGGCACTGTCGGGCGGCGCGCGGTTCACGATCACCGCGCCGGTCGCGCCGTGATAGTCGTGATGCCAGCTCAGCCAGTCGACCACCGCCTCGGCACTTTCCTCGAGCCGTTGGCCGAAGAGGCAATCGCAGCCGGAAAACAGCCGGGTATCGGGGGCCGCGGCGGCGATCTCATGCACGATCACCGGCGCGGCGGAGGCCTCGGCCTCGGGGCCCGGGCGCGGTGCCTCGGGGCTCAGCGCAATGCGCAAGGGGCCGTCCGCCGCGGCGCGCGCGACCACCATCACGCCCCCCGAGATCTCGCGCCGTTCAAGCACCTCGACGCAGCCCTCGGGCTGCTCGGGCGGCACCTGGCCGGCATGCGACGGCGCGGCAAGGAAGAGACGCAGGGCGCGCACCGGCGCGCCGTCGCGCTGATCGGGCCAGACCACCGCATCGAGCACCGTCAGGCACCCGAGCTGCACGACCCCAAGTTGCCGGCGGATCACCCCTGCCTCACTCATCTGCTCACCTCTTGCCTTTGGCCCTTCCTAGCACAGCCCCCGGGGCCCGCAAACCGCACCCGGCTTTGGGTCGAATTTGCGTTGGCAATCCGGGGGGATTTGGCGATTATGCCGGCAGGCAAGGCCAGAAAAAGACAAAAGGGCAGTGTATTCATGTCAAAAGATTACCAGGTTGCGGCGCTCTGGATCGGCGGGTCGCTGAGCTACCTCGAACAGCTTTGCCTGAAATCCTTCGTCGACGCCGGCCAGCATGTGAAGCTCTATTCCTACGAGCCGATCGATAATGCCCCCGAGGGCATCGAGATGGCCGATGCGAACGAGGTGCTGTCGCAGGAGAACTTCCTGCGCCACGGCCGCACCAACAGCCCGGCGCTGCATTCGGACCTGTTCCGCTATCACCTGCTGGCACAGAACGACCGCACGATCTGGGCCGATACCGACGCCTATTGCGTGAAGCCCTTCGAGACGCCGAACGGCCATTTCTATTCCTGGGAAAGCGCCGATGGCATCAACGGCGGCGTGCTCGGCCTGCCGCGTGACAGCGAGGCGCTTGGCCAGCTGCTCGAATTCACCACCGACGAGTATGCGATCCCGGAATGGTATGGCGAGGCCTACCGCCGCGAGCTGGAAGAGAAGAAGGCCGCGGGCACGCCGGTGCATGCGGGCGAGCAGCCCTGGGGCGTGTGGGGGCCGCATGCGCTGACCCATTTCCTGAAGAAGACCGGCGAGTCGCGCTATGCGATGCCGATCTGGGGGCTTTACCCCTTCGAGTACAGCGCGCGCGCGCTGATGCTGCGGCCGGGCTATGACTGGCAAAGCCACATCAAGGACGACACCTATTCGATCCATTTCTATGGCCGGCGGATGCGGGCGCGTCTGCTCGACAAGTTCGACGGCGTGCCGAAGCCGCGCAGCCTGATCGGGCAGCTCGTCAAGAAGCATGGCATCGACCCGGCCGCCGCGCCGCTGCGCCGCCATGGCTCGCCCGAGGCCGACACCGACGCGGATGACTGAGCGATGGCCGGGGCACAGGACGGGCTGTTCGCGGCGACGGGGCTGACGCAGGTGGCCTCGGTCGCCGATCTCGGCGGCGGGGCGCTGGCGCAGGTGATCGCGGCGCATGACCGCTGGGATTGCGACATCACCTTGATCGACATGGGCGCGAATGGCAGCTGGAGCGGGCTGCGCTCGGACTGGGTTGCCCCCTATCTTGCCGCGCTCGAGGCGGCGGGGGTGGACCCGGGCCGGGTGCGTGTGGTCACGACCGGCGCCGAGCTGCGCGCCGTCGATCTGCTGCTGAACCTTGCGGGCTGGGGCGACCGGCACAAGATCAAGCATCTGAAAGAGGTGCTCGAGACGGTGCTGCATGCCGACAGCCGGATGGTTCTCGACATCCGCCATGGCACCGGCAGCTTCCCGTTCCTCAAGGACTTCGGCGAGACCGAGATCGTGGCCGAGCTGCCGCCCCGCGACGGCAAGTCGGTGCGGCGGGTGGTGTTCACCCCGAATGCGCCGGCGCCGGTGGCTGATGATGGCTGGGCCGCGATCGCGCAGGGGCTTGCGGGGCCCGACGGCTTCTATCGCGAGACCGATGGCCACAGCTTCCTTTATATCCCGCGCTCGAAGAAGGTGCTGGTCGTCACCTTCGACAACCTCGACATCGCGATGAACAAGCGCGACGACCGTCGGCCCTGGGGCTTTGCCTTCATCGAGAAGCAGGGCTGGTCGATGCTGGGCGTGATGGCGGGCGGCTGGACCTGGTATCGCACCCCCTGGGTCCCGGCCGAGTTCGACCGGCTGGCGGCCGAGGGCTTCTTTGCGCAGTTCGACCGGGTGGTGTTCTATGGCGCCTCGATGGGCGGCTATGCCGCCTGCGCCTTCTCGGGCGCCTGTCCGGGGGCGGATGTGGTGGCGATCTCGCCGCAATCGACGGTCGACAAGACCGTTGTGCCCTGGGAAACGCGCTACAAGACGGTCTGGGGCGCGGATTTCAGCGGCAAATACGGCGATGCGGCGCTTGTGAGCGGCGCGGCGCGGCGCATCGCGCTGCTCTATGATCCCTATGAGCCGCTCGACGCGCAGCATGCCGCGCGGTTTCAGGGGGCGAATGTGATGAAGCTGCGCGCCCCGCTTCTGGGCCACCGGCTCGGCTCCTCGCTCAGCCAGATGGGGATCCTGAGCCCGATCATCCTGGGGGCGCTCGACGGCACGCTGACCGAGGCCGCCTTTTATCGCCGGCTGCGCGCGCGCAAGGATTTCGCGCGCTATCAGCGCGAGCTGTTCGAGCGGGCGGTGGCAAAGGGGCACAAGCGGCTGGCGCGGCGGCTGGGCGAATGGGTGCTGAAGCGTGGCGACAACCGGGCGATCCGGCAGGGGCTGGCGAAGCTGTGAGGCCTCGCGCGCGGGCCGTCAAAATGTCGCAGCCTGCGCCCCGGAAATCTTGATCTGGATCAACGTTGCCCGCTGCACCGCCGCGTAGAACAAACGCATCAGGTTCCTGATCTCCCTGAAACACGGCGCAAGCCGGCGGAACCTGACCGAACCTTGGACGTTCTCCCTCGTCGGGTTCAACAATGCGCTGCGGGCCTCCCTCCCGCAGCGCTTTATTTTTTGGCCCATGCCAAGTCAGATCAGCTTCACCTGCGTGCCGATCGGGCACAGGCCGAAAAGCTCCTCGATCTGCTCGTTGAAAAGCCCGATGCAGCCCGACGAGCTCTTGCGCCCGATCTTGCGGGTGTCATGGGTGCCGTGGATGATGTAGGCGGGCCAGCTCAGATACATCGCATGGGTGCCGAGCGGGTTGTCCGGTCCGGGCGGCATCGCGTGCAGCGAGGGGTCCGCGGCGATCATCGAGGGCGTGGGGGTCCAGCTCGGCCCGATCTTCTTGCGCACGATCTCGGTATAGCCGGTCCGCGTCAGCTCGGGGCTTTTCGGCACCGAGGTCGGATAGAGCCGGTAATCCGCGCCATCGACGGCCCAGTAGTGCAGCGCCTTCGACACCGTGTCGGCGATCAGCGTCACCCGGTCGAGCCGGTCGAAATGGTCGCGCCAGTCGATCTCGCGGAAGGACGAGATGTTCGCGCGCATCTGCGGCGCGACGATCGCCGGCTGATCGGCCATCGGAATGTCCTGCGTGCCGGCGCGCGCAATCGCCGGGGCGAAAAGCGATGCAGCCCCCGCCGCGAGTGCCGCGCGGCGGCTGAGAATGATCCGTGCCATGTTCTGTCCTGTCCTCATCTTCGTGTTGCCGAATGCTCCCACGATGCCCCTCCGGGGGCAAATCACGCCGCCTCACGAAAGGGCGAGTCGGGGGCGCCGCGGCCAAAAGGAAAAGGCCCCCCGTCCGGAGGGCCCTTCGCCGGCTCACGCCAGGTGGCGCGGGCTCATTTCGGGGCGATCATCATCACCATCTGCCGGCCCTCGAGCTTCGGCATCGACTCGATCTTGCCGGCATCGCCGACATCGGCGGCGACGCGGTTCAGCAGTTCGAGCCCGAGACCCTGGTGCGCCATCTCGCGGCCGCGGAAGCGCAGGGTGACCTTGACTTTGTCGCCATCCTCGAGGAACCGCATCACCGAGCGCATCTTGACCTCGTAGTCATGGGTGTCGGTCCCGGGGCGGAACTTCACTTCCTTGATTTCGATGATCTTCTGCTTCTTGCGCGCTTCGGCTTCGCGCTTCTGCTGCTCGTACTTGAACTTGCCGTGGTCCATGATCTTGCACACCGGCGGCACCGCCGTCGGAGAGATCTCGACCAGATCCAGCCCGGCCTCTTCGGCCATCGCGAGCGCCCGCGCCGGGGTCACGACGCCCACGTTCTCGCCGTCCGCCCCGATCAGGCGGATTTCGGGCGCTCGAATCCGGTCGTTGATCCTCGGGCCGGTGTCTCTTTGCGGCGGGGCATTGTGCGGTCTGCGGGCTATGGCTGTGATCCTTCTGCGGCCAAGTCGAATGGCGCGCAAAATAGGACCCGCAGCCGCGGCTTTCAACCGGAATCAGCGGTTTTCCGCCCGAACGGCCGGATCTGGCTGTCAAGCGGGCAGGCGGGGCGGGTTGTGCCTTTGCCCGGGCGCCGCGGATGTCCATATAGCGGGCATCGCATTCGTTTCGAAACCGAAGGGAGAGAAACATGAAGAAGGTTCTGGGCCTGGTCGTGGTCGTTGCCGCGATCGCTGCGGGGGCGTGGTATGTCACCCGGTCGCCCGAGGGGCAGAAGGCCGCGACCGAAGCGGTGACCGATGCCGAGGAGGCCGCCAAGGCGGTGACCGGCGCGGTCGAGAAGGGTACCACCGACAGCACTGCCACCGCCGCCGAGGATGCCGCGAAGACCGCGGCCGAGGCCGCGGCCGCGGCGACGAAGGCCGCCGGCGATGCCGCAAGCGCGGCGACCACCGCCGCCGGGGCCGCGGTTGACGCGGCCAAGGACATGGCCAGCGACGCCGCCACCCAGGCCGCGGGCGCGGCCTCCAACGCGGCCTCGGCCGCGAACCAGGCGGCAAGTGCGGCCGTCGATGCCGCCAAGACCGCGGCCTCGGACGCGACCGGGGCGGCAAGCGATGCCGCGACCCAGGCCGCGCAATCGGCCGCCGCCGCGACCTCGGCCGCCGCGCAGGCGGTGAGCGATGCGGCCACGGCCGCGACCAATGCCGCCGCTGCGGGCACCGGTGCGGGCGCCGACGCCTCGGCGCTGACCGTCGAGGGCTTCGATGCCGAGAAGGTCGGCGCGATGATCGACGCCTCGTCGCTCTCGGCTGAAAGCAAGACCTCGCTCAAGGCGGCGGTCGCGGCGGCGAAGACGAACCCCGACCTCGTCGCGGCGACGGTCGAGCAGGTGAAGGTTGCGCTTGGTCTCTGAGACCGGGCCGCAGCCCAGACAGCGAAACGCCGCCCCGAGGGGCGGCGTTTTTCGTTTGCGGAGAGGCGGAGCAGGCCGCGGGGGGACGCACCCGTCGCCTGTCGCCCTCTGCCGATCCGTGCTCAGATGCCGTCGCCGACGAAGGCTTTCTCGACGACATATTCGCGCGGCTCGGAATTCGCGCCCTCGCGCAGCCCGTAATGTTCGAGCACCGCCATCACGTCCTTGTTGAAGGCAAGGCTGCCGCAGACCATGGCGCGGTCATGCTCGGCATCCATCGGCGCGATGCCGAGATCCTCGAAGACCTTGCCGCTCATCAGGTTGTCGGTGATGCGGCCGCGGTGGTGGAACTCCTCGCGGGTGGCGGTGGGATAGTATTTCAGCTTGTCGCCCACCAGTTCGCCGATCAGCGGGTCGTCCTTCAGGCTCTCGACCAGCTCCTTGCCGTATTCGAGTTCGGCGACGGTGCGGCAGGTGTGCATCATCACCACTTCCTCGAACTTCTCGTAGGTCTCGGGCTCGCGCATCAGCGAGGCGAAGGGGGCGATGCCGGTGCCGGTCGCCAGGAACCACACCCGCTTGCCGGGCAGCAGCGCGTCGATCACCAGCGTGCCGACGGGCTTCGGGCGCAAGATGATCTCGTCGCCGACGCCGATGTGCTGCAGCTTCGAGGTCAGCGGGCCGTCCGGCACCTTGATCGAGTAGAATTCAAGCTCCTCGTCCCAGGCGGGCGAGGCGATCGAATAGGCGCGCAGCAGCGGTTTGCCGTTGTCGCCCATCAGCCCGATCATCACGAATTCGCCCGAGCGGAAGCGCAGCGACTGCGGCCGCGTCACGCGGAAGGAGAACAGCCGGTCGGTCCAGTGCTTCACATCGGTCACGGTCTGGGCGTCGGGCAGGTGCTTCACGGGCGGAATCGTCGCAGTCTGGGTCACGTCTGGCATCTCGTTCGGTTGGGCCCGGGGAGGAGGACCCGGGGCGCGAATAAACATGAGCCGCAGATATCTCAATCCTCTGCGGTCGGCCTTGATCTAAGGCAAATTGCCGGGCTGCGGCGATCTGTCAACCCGCGCGGGTCAGCGCTGCAGCCGGGCGCGGTAATCATGCGCGCGCCAATCGGCCCGGGCAAGCCATTGTTCCGCGCCCTGCCGTTCGGCCAGCGCCTCGGAAATCTCGACCTCGTCAAAGCCCGAGCGGCGCGCCATCGCATATTGGTCGGCGATCACATGGCCCGCCGCGCGCAGCCGCCCGGTATAGCCCGCCGCCCGTAGCCGCCGCGCCAGCGTGAAGCCGCGCCCGTCCGAGAAGGACGGGAAGGCGATGCGCACCAGCGCCGCGCCCAGGGCACGCTGTGCAAGCTCCTCGGACGGGGTGTCGGGGGCGATCTCGACGACATCGCCGGTGAAGTCATCGGCGTGGAAGCCGTCGTCGCGCACGATCACGCTCATGCAACTTTCTCCTTGTTGTCAGGCTCTTGCGTGCCGTTCTTGAGGCGCACGGCCTTGCCGCCGATGAAATGGATGCCGCATTCCGTCTTTTGCGAGCCGCGCCAGCGTCCGGCCCGCGGATCCTCGCCGGGCGCGACCTTCGAGGTGCAGGGCGCGCAGCCGATCGAGGGATAGCCCTGCGCCACCAGCGGGTGCCGCGGCAGCCGGTTCTGCACCATGTATTCCTCGAGATCCTCGCGGCCCCAATGCGCAAGCGGGTTGATCTTCATCCGCGTCGGCGTCTCCACCTCGAAGAAGTCGATCGTCGCGCGGGTCTGGCCCTGATAGCGCTTGCGGCCGGTGATCCAGGCATCAAAGCCCGACAGTGCCTGTTCAAGAGGCACCGTCTTGCGCAGCGCGCAGCAGGCGTCCTGGTTGAACTGGTGCAGCGTGCCGTCCGGGTCCTCGAGGTCGAGCATCGCCTGCGCGGCGGTGATCGTGCGCACATCGGTCAGGCCAAGCTGTCGCGACACCTCGCGCTGATAGTCGAGCGTCTCCTGAAACAGCATCAGCGTGTCGATGAAGATCACCGGCGTGCCCGGTGCGATCAGCGAGACCATGTGCAGAAGCACCACCGATTCCGCCCCGAAGGAGCTGACCAGCGCCACTTCCCCGGTGTCGGGGTCCTTCAGCGCCTTCTCCATGACCGCGACGGCCGCGTGGTGGCGGTAGCGGTCATTGAGCCCGGCGACCCGGGTGGTGATGTCAGGCAGCATCCCGTGCCTCGCCATAAAGCGCCTCCTTGAACGGCGCGGGGCCGAGGCGGCGGAACGCCTCGATGAAGCTCTCGGCGCGGTCGCTGCGCAGCGCCAGATAGGCGCGCAGGATCCGTTCGATCGCCGGAACGACCTCGTCATAGGCAAAGCCCGGACCGGCCCGTTCGCCGATCGTGGTCGCGGGGCCCGCGTCGCCGCCAAGGGTGATCTGATAGTTCTCCACCCCGGCGCGGTCGAGGCCGAGAATGCCGATGTGGCCGACGTGGTGATGGCCGCAGGCGTTGATGCAGCCCGAGATCTTGATCTTCAGCGCGCCGATTTCTTCTTCGAGACCGATCTTGCGGAAATGCGTGGCGAGCTCCTGCGCGACCGGGATCGAGCGGGCGGTGGCCAGCGCGCAGTAATCCATGCCGGGGCAGGCGATGATGTCGGAAAGCAGCCCGACATTCGCCGTGGCCAGCCCCGCGCGCAGCAGCTGCGCATGGATCGCCGGCAGATCGGCCTTGCGCAGATGCGGCAGCACGACGTTCTGCTCGTGGCTGATGCGCAGCTCGCCATAGCCGTAGCGCTCGGCGATATCGGCCAGCACCCGCATCTGGCTGGCAGAGGCGTCGCCGGGGGTTTGCCCATGCGCCTTCAGCGACACGGTGACGATCGCGTGGTCGGCGCGGCGATGTGCGGTCAGGTTCTGGCCCGCCCAGGCCCGGAACAGCGGATCGACCTCGAGCGCGCGCTCGTAGAACTCGACCGGCGCCGCCTCGAAGTCGGGCAGGGCGAACTGCGCCTCGATCTCGCGCAGCATCGCTTGGTCGACGCCTTCGAAGCTCGGCCGGATCCGGGCGAATTCCTCTTCGGTGGCGGCGCGGAAGGCGTCGATGCCGTTCTCGAAGACGGTGATCTTGATCCGCGCCTTGTACTTGTTGTCGCGCCGGCCCATCAGGTTGTAGGTCGAGACGATCGCCTCGAGATAGGGCAGCAGGTCGGCCTTCGGCAGGAAGGCGCGCAGCTCCTGGCCGACCATCGGCGTGCGGCCGAGACCGCCGCCGACGAAGACGCGCAAGCCGGTCTCGCCATCCTTCTCGACGATCTGCAGCCCGACGTCATGGGCCCGGATCACCGCCCGGTCATCGGCCGAGCCGGTGATCGCGATCTTGAACTTGCGCGGCAGGAACTGGAACTCGGCATGGTCGGTCGACCATTGCCGGATCAGCTCGGCCACCGGGCGCGGATCGGCGATCTCGTCGGCGGCGGCGCCCGCGAAGGCGTCGGTCGTGACGTTGCGGATGGTGTTGCCCGAGGTCTGGATCGCGTGCATCTGCACATCGGCCAGCGCATCGATGATGTCGGGCACGTCGGGCAGCTTCGGCCAGTTGAACTGGATGTTCTGGCGCGTGGTGAAATGGCCATAGCCCTTGTCCCAGGTCTCGGCGATATGGGCGAGCTGGCGCATCTGGTCGGCGCGCAGCGTGCCATAGGGAATGGCGACGCGCAGCATGTAGGCATGCAGCTGCAGGTAGAGCCCGTTCATCAGCCGCAGCGGGCGGAACTCGTCCTCGGTCAGCGCGCCCGACAGGCGGCGCTCGACCTGGCCGCGGAACTGCGCGGCGCGTTCGCGCACGAAGGCTTCGTCGAAGTCGGAATACTTATACATGGGCCGCCTCCTGCTTGCCGTGCGGATAGTTCGAGGGGCCGCGGGTGCGGAACACCTCGCGGAAATGGACGGGTTCGGGGCCGTTCGCGCCGGCGCGCGCCTCGGCGAGATAGGGGCCGACGACAATGCCCGGCTGGCCGAGCGCCGCCAGCAGCCGCAGCTCGCCATGCGCCTCGTCCTCGATCAGCTCGGCCTCGGCATGGTCGCGCGTCCAGCTGCCCGCCGCGGTCATGTAGACCACGTCGCCCATGCGCAGATCATTGGCGGTGACGACTTTCGGGGTGAACTTGCGGCTCATGGCGGCCTCCGGCGACGTGTTTTCCTGTCTGGAATATAGGAAATTTTCCCGGTATCCTGCCAGTCACCCGCGCAGATAAGGACATCTGTTCCGCATCCTGCGCCGAGTGGCATCAATTTCCCGACCGAAGGAGAAAAGCGGAATGGCTGTCCGGATCGACGAGATGGATCGGAAAATCCTCTTCCAGCTGCAGGAGGACGCGAGCCAGTCGCTCGACGAGATCGCGCGCAAGGTCGGCTCCTCGAAGACGCCGGTGTGGAACCGGATTCGGCGGATGAAGGAGCAGGGCGTGATCGGCCGGCAGACGGTGATCCTCGACCCCGAGGCGCTCGGGCTCGAGGCCTGCTTCTTCGTGCTGATCCGCACCTCGGAGCACGAGGCGGAGTGGCAGCAGAAATTCCTGCGCACCCTGCGCGAGCGGCCCGAGGTGCTCGAGGCGCACCGGCTGGCGGGCGACATCGATTACATCCTGAAGGTGCGGGTGCAGAACGCGCGCGCCTATGACGCCTTCTATCAGGCGCTGATCTCCGAGGTGAAGATCTACAACGTCACCGCGCTTTTGAGCATGGAAGAGATCAAGTCGACGACGTTGCTGCCGCTGTGAGCGCGACAGGGGGCGCTGCCCTCACCCCCGGGAGTGTTGCGGATATTGGAAGAGAAAGACGTCGTGCTTTCTCCTTGCCGGAAATACCTCGGGGGTGAATTGGCGCAGCCAAGAGGGGGCAGCGCCCCCTTCCTGTTTCAGGCCTCGTCGAGCGCGGCGAGGATCGCGCCGAAGTCCGCGGCTTTCAGGCTGGCCCCGCCAACCAGCGCGCCGTCGACGTTCGAGGTGGCGAAGATCTCCTTCGCGTTCGAGGGCTTGACCGAGCCGCCGTAGAGCAGGCGGATCTTGCCGGCCTCGGCGGCGCCGAAGCGGCCGGCAAGTTCCGAGCGCATGAAATCATGCACCTCGGCGATCTGTTCGAGCGTCGGCGTGCGGCCGGTGCCGATCGCCCAGACGGGCTCGTAGGCGATCACCGTATTCGCGCCGGTGGCGCCGTCGGGGGTGGAATCGTAAAGCTGGCGGCCGATCACCTCGAGCGTCGCGCCCGCGTCGCGTTCGGCCTCGGTCTCGCCGACGCAGATCACCGCGACCAGATCCGCCTCGCGCGCGGCCGCGGCCTTGGCGCGCACCATCGCATTTGTCTCGGCGTGATCGGCGCGGCGCTCGGAATGGCCGAGGATGACATGGCTTGCGCCCGCATCCTTGAGCATTGCGGCGGCGATGTCGCCGGTATGCGCGCCCGCGGCTTTCATGTGGCAATCCTGCCCGCCGACCGCGATGCGGCCCGCGGCACGCGCCGCCATCTGCCCGACCAGCGTCGCGGGCGGGCACAGCAGCACCTCGGAGCGCGGCGTCGGATGGGCCGCGATCAGCGCGTCAACCTCGGCGAGGCTCGCCGTGACGCCGTTCATCTTCCAGTTGCCTGCCGCGAGTTTTCTGCGCATCCGCCCCTCCATGTTTGCGCCAGATTAGGGCAGGGGCCGGGGCTGGGGAAGGCGCAAAGCGCCGCGCCCGCGGATGATAACGCCAACAGTCGGCCGTGTCAGTCGGCGTCCGCCTCGCGGAACTTGATCGACTCGCCGCAGCCGCAGGTCTCGACCACATTCGGGTTGCGGAACTTGAAGCCCGATTCCAGCAGGCCGGTCTCATAGTCGATCTCGGTGCCGATCATGAACATCTGCGCCATCGGCGCGATCAGCACCCGGGCCGGGCCGTCCTCGACCACGATATCCATCGGGCCCGCCTCCTGCGCGATCTCCATGGTGTATTCCATGCCGGCGCAGCCGCCCTTCTTCACCCCGATGCGAAAGCCCGCGGCCTGTTCGCGCGCCATCAGCCGGGCGATCTGCGCGGCGGCGGCGGGGGTGAGGGTGACGGGCGGTTTTCCGGGAATGGCGAACATCGGGGCGGCTCCTGTGATGGGCCCAAGATAGGGCGTGCGGGGCGGGCGGACAACCCGCCCCGCACGGGTCAGCCGAGGGCGGGATAGTCGGTGTAGCCCTCCGCGCCGCCGCCATAGAGCAGGGCCGGGCGCAGCGGGTTCAGCGGTGCGTCGGCGGCCAGCCGGGCGGGCAGGTCGGGGTTGGCGATGAAGGGCCGGCCGAAGGCCACGGCATAGGCCGCGCCCGAGGCGACGGCGGCGAGTGCCGTTGCCCGCGTATAGCCGTTGTTCGCGATATAGGGGGCGGTCAGCGCGGCGCGGAAGGCGGCAAGCTCGGCCTCGGGGTAATCGCGCGCCCCGCCGGTCTGGCCCTCGACGACATGGACGAAGGCGAGCGGATGGGCGTTCAGCACCTCGGCCACCGCGGCGACAAGCGCCGGCGTGTCGCTGTCGAGGCCGACATTGTTCGCATTCGACCAGGGCGAGAGGCGGATGCCGGTGCGGCCGGCGCCGAGCACGCCCACCACCGCCTCGAGCACGCCCGCAAGGAAGCGCACGCGGTTGGCGATCGATCCGCCCCAATCGTCGGTGCGGGTGTTCGAGGTGTCGCGCAGGAACTGGTCGATCAGATAGCCGTTCGCGGCGTGGATCTCGACCCCGTCGAAGCCCGCCTCGTCGGCGCAGCGCGCGGCATGGGCGTAATCGGCGAAGATCGCGGGGATCTCGTCGGCCTCGAGGGCGCGCGGCGTCACCGTCTCGACGAAGCCGGTGCCGTCGAAGGTCTTGGAATGGGCCGAGAGCGCCGAGGGCGCGACGGGCAGGGCGCCGTTCAGCAGCACCGGATGCGAGATCCGGCCGACATGCCACAGCTGCGCGACGATCTTGCCGCCCGCGGCATGCACCGCATCGGTGACCTTGCGCCAGCCGGCGACCTGTTCGGGAGAATAGATCCCCGGCGTCCAGGCATAGCCCTGGCCCATCGGCGAGATCTGCGTGCCCTCGGAGACGATCAGCCCGGCGCTGGCGCGCTGGCGGTAATATTCGACGGTGAGCTCGGTCGGCACCAGATCCGGCGCACGGTTGCGGGTGAGCGGTGCCATCACCAGGCGATTGGCGATCTCGATCTGGCCAAGCTGGCCCGGCGAAAACAGCGTGTCGGTCATCGGAAAGACTGTCCCTTGTGCGGCGCGACCTGCGCGCCAGAGTGAACGGATGAGTTCAATTTTGGCGCGCGCGGCGCGGCCGACAAGGGGGAAGCGCGGAATTTCTGCCCCGATTTCTGCCCCGGCGGCTCACATGAACCCGAGTTCGAGCCGCGCCTCGTCCGACATCATGTCCATGCCCCATTGCGGCTGGAAGGTCATCTCGACATTCACCGCCTGCACGCCCGGCACCGACTCGACCGCGTTCTGCACCCATTCGGGCATCTCGCCCGCCACCGGGCAGCCCGGCGCGGTCAGGGTCATCACGATCTCGACCTCGTTCGCGGCGTTGATCTCGATCGTGTAGACAAGGCCCAGATCGTAGATATTCACAGGGATTTCAGGGTCGAAGACCGTGCGGCAGGCCTCCACCACGGCGTCGAACAGCGGATGGTCGGTGGTCGAGGGCTTGATGAGCGGCGTGCCCTCGAGGGGCGTCTGGTCTTCGATGGTCATGGCGAACCCGCATCTGCGAAAGTCGAGCGTTTATATAGGGAATGCCCGGCAAAGGTAAAGAGCGCGGGGCTTGACCCGGAGAGATGAAAACGTCACATCCGCGGCATGGTCCCGCTCGAGAAACTTGCCCAGATCACGCAGCGCTTCGACTTTGTCGGGGCGAAGCTGAACGTCGCCACCGCACCTGCCGAGATCGCGGCGCTGTCGCGCGAATATTCCGAGCTGCGCCCGGTGGTCGAGGAAATCGCCGCCTATCGCCAGGCGCTCGAGGATGTGACCGAGGCCGAGGGCTGGTTGACCGACCCCGAGATGAAGGCGCTGGCCGAGGAAGAGCTGCCGCGGCTGCGCGCCCGCATCCCCGAGATGGAGCAGGCGCTGCGTCTGGCACTTCTGCCCAAGGACGCGGCCGATGCCCGCCCGGCGATCCTCGAGATCCGCCCCGGCACCGGCGGCGACGAGGCGGCGCTGTTCGCGGGCGACCTTTTGCGCATGTATCAGCGCTATGCCGAGACCAGGGGCTGGCGCTTCGAGCTGATGGAGCTGACCCCCTCGGAGCTTGGCGGGGTCAAGGAAGCCACGGCGCGGATCGAGGGCGAGGGCGTCTTCGCCCGGATGAAATACGAAAGCGGCGTGCACCGGGTGCAGCGCGTGCCCGAGACCGAGGCGGGCGGGCGCATCCACACCTCGGCCGCGACCGTCGCGGTGCTGCCCGAGGCCGAGGAGGTCGACATCGACATTCCGGCGGGCGACATCCGCATCGACACGATGCGCAGCTCGGGCGCGGGCGGGCAGCATGTGAACACCACCGACTCGGCGGTGCGCATCACCCACCTGCCGACCGGCATCGTCGTCACCTCTTCCGAGAAGTCACAGCACCAGAACCGCGCCAATGCGATGGCGGTGCTGCGCGCGCGGCTTTACGAGATGGAGCGCGAGCGGCTGGCCTCGGAGCGTTCGGCCGACCGGCGCGCGCAGGTCGGCTCGGGCGATCGCTCCGAGCGGATCCGCACCTACAACTTCCCGCAGGGGCGGATGACCGATCACCGCATCAACCTGACGCTCTATTCCCTGACGCAGATCCTGAACGGCGATCTCGACACGGTGATCGACGCGCTGATTGCCGACGATCAGGCGGCGCGGCTGGCGGAGATGGAGGGATGAGGGCGCAGGAGTCCCTGGTTCTCGGCACCCGGGCGCTCAATGCCGCCGGGATCGAGGGGGCGGCGGGCGATGCGCGCCGGCTGATGGCGCATGCGCTTGGCGTCGCGCCCGAGCGGCTGACGATGGCCTTGGGCGACGAGATCACCGCCGATCAGCAGGCGGCCTTCGATGCGGCGCTTGCGGCGCGCGCGGCGCATCAGCCGGTCGCACAGATCACCGGCCGGCGCCGGTTCTGGCGGCACGAATTCCGCGTCACCCGCGACACGCTCGACCCGCGCCCCGAGACCGAGCTGCTGGTCGCCGCGGCGCTCGAGGAGCCCTTCGCGCGGGTGATCGACCTTGGCACCGGCACCGGCTGCATCCTGCTCAGCCTGCTTGCCGACATGCCCTTCGCCACCGGCACCGGCACCGATCTTTCCGAGGCAGCACTTGCGGTTGCGGGCGAGAACGCCGCGGCGCTCGGGCTTGCGGCGCGGGTGCGGCTGCTCCGCTCGGACTGGTTCGCCGGGGTGAGCGGGGTCTTCGACCTGATCGTCTCGAACCCGCCCTATATCGCCGAGGCGGAAATGGCGGGCCTTGCCCCCGAGGTGCGCGACTGGGAACCCCGCGGCGCGCTGACCCCGGGCGGCGACGGGCTTGACGCCTATCGCGCGCTCGCGCGTGGCGCCGGGGCGCGGCTGCTGCCGGGCGGGCGGGTGCTGTTCGAGATCGGCCCGACGCAGGGCGCCGCGGTCTCGGAGCTGCTGGCCGCGCAGGGCTTCGAGCGGATCGAGATCCGCCGCGATCTTGATGGCCGCGACCGTGTGGTGATCGGCCGCAAGCCGGCGCAAGAGGGCGGTTGCGGCTGCGTCTGAGGCTGGTTTCGGCGCTTTTCCTGCGCGAAACGGCGCCGTTTTGCAATTTCCGGCTTGCACGGGCGCGCGTGAAATGCTTAGTCGTTCCCGTGCAGGACGGAAATTCGATCCCCCGCACGGCTCAGCTCTCCACTGCGGGTCAGACGGTTCACGGGCATCGCCCGGACAGACCGGCCGCACCCCTGGCGGGCCCGATCCTTCAATCCGATCGTGGCCCGGACTTCAGCGCCCCCGAGGGGCTCAACAGACGAAGGCCCATGAGATCTTCCAAATCCCGTTCGCGCAATAAGTCGAACCGTCAGCGCTCGATCGGCAACATCATCAACCGGGTGTTCGACAGCTCCGGCCCCGAGGGCAAGGTGCGCGGCACGCCGCAGCAGATCATCGACAAGTATCTCGCGCTGGCGCGGGATGCGCAGCTTGGCAACGACCGCGTCGCCGAGCAGAACTTCCTGCAGCATGCCGAGCATTACACCCGGATGCTGGGCGAGGCGCAGCGCGAGATGGCGCGCGAGCAGGAAGAGCGGCAACGCAGCTTCCCGCAGCAGGGCGGCAATGGCGGCCAGCAGGGCGGTCAGAACGGCGGCCAGACCGGCAACCGTGACCGGCAGGAGCGTCCCGAGCGCGAACCGCGGATCGAGGAAGGCACGGCGATGCCCGAAGCCTTCGCGACCGAGGATGACGGCCCGGGCCTCGTGCTGACGCCCGAGCGGCAGGCCGAAAGCGCGCCGGCACCGGCCGCGCCCGCACCTCAGGTCGAGGACAGCGCCGAAGCGGGCGCCGAGCCCGCGCCGAAGAAACCGCGCAGCCGCTCGTCCTCCTCCTCGCGCAGCCGCTCGACCTCGTCGCGCAGCAAGAAGAGCGACAAGGCCGACGGGCAGGGCGATGCCGCCCCGGCCGAGGCTCCGGCGGCGCCCTCGGGCGACTGAGCCCGGTTTCCAGATTTTCCGAAAGTCCGAAAGGCCCTGCAATCCGTTGCGGGGCCTTCGCCTTTTTGCGCTCAGCCGCGGGCGACGAGCCGGGCGAGGGTGCAGAATGCCTCGAGCGAGACACGTTCGGCCCGCTCGGTCGGCGCGATGCCGGCCTCCTCGAGTAGCGCCTCGATGTTCGGATGCACGCCCTTCAGCGCGGCCCGCAGCATCTTGCGGCGCTGGTTGAAGGCGGCGGCGACGACGCGTTCCAGAACCTTCGGATCGGCCGGGAACCGCGGCTCGGGCAGGGCGCGCAGATGCACCACCGCCGAATGCACCTTCGGCGCCGGGGTGAAGGCCTCGGGCGGCAGCACCATCACGATCTTCGCCTCGCAGCGCCATTGCGCCAGCAGCGCCAGCCGCCCGTAATGGTTGGAGCCGGGCTTTGCCACGATCCGCTCGGCCACCTCCTTCTGGAACATCAGCGTCAGGCTGTCCCAGAACGGCGGCCAGTCCGGCGGCGTCAGCCAGCGGATCAGCAGCTCGGTGCCGACGTTGTAGGGCAGGTTCGCGGCGATCCGGATCGGCGGCGTCAGATGGGCGCGCACGTCGATCTCCAGCGCATCGCCGTTGATGACTTCCAGCCGGCCCGGGTAATGCGCCGCGATCTCGGCCAGCGCCGGCAGGCAGCGGCTGTCCTTCTCGACGGCAAGCACCCGGCGCGCGCCCTCGGCAAGGAGGCCGCGGGTCAGACCGCCCGGCCCGGGGCCGACCTCGAGCACGTCGCAGCCGCTCAGATCGCCCGCGGCGCGCGCGATCTTGGCGGTCAGGTTCAGATCCAGCAGGAAGTTCTGGCCAAGGCTCTTCTTCGCCACCAGCTCATGGTCGCGGATCACCTCGCGCAGAGGGGGAAGCCCGTCGATCGCCGCCATGATCCGTTCCTTCATCTTGCCGCAAATACCTCGGGGGTCCGGGGGCTGGCCCCCGGTCTCACGGCCCCCGGCCGCGTCGCGCCCGGGCATACTGTCCCCGGGCGGCAACGGCAAGCACGTCAGCGCGCCCGCGCGGCCCCCATCTTCGCCGCCATCTTCAGCGCCGAGATCAGGCTGGCCGGATTGGCGCGGCCCTGGCCCGCGATGTCATAGGCGGTGCCGTGATCGGGCGAGGTGCGCACGAAGGGCAGGCCGAGCGTCACATTCACCCCGCCGTCGAAATCGAGCGTCTTGATCGGGATCAGCGCCTGATCATGATAGGCGCAGATCGCCGCGTCATAGCGCGCCCGCGCCCCGGCGTGGAACATCGTGTCGGCCGGCAGCGGCCCGGCGACGGCAAAGCCCTCGGCACGCAGCCCGGCGAGGGTGTCGTTCATCCAGTCGAGCTCCTCGTGCCCCATCGCGCCGCCTTCGCCCGCATGCGGGTTCAGACCGGCGACGGCCAGCTGCGGGTTCTCGATCGCGAAATCGCGGCGCAGCCCCTCGGCGGTGATCCGCACGGTCTCGCGCAGCAGCTCGGGGGTGAAGGCCTTGGGCACCGCGCTCAGCGCGATATGGATCGTCGTCGGCACCACGCGCAGCGGCGGCGTGGCGCTTTCGGCGGCGAGCATCATCACCACCCGCGCCCCCCCCGCCAGATGGGCGAGGTATTCGGTATGGCCCGGGAAGGCGAAATTCGCGCCGTCATGCA
Organism: Paenirhodobacter hankyongi; assembly: GCF_003664585.1. Lineage (GTDB taxonomy): Bacteria > Pseudomonadota > Alphaproteobacteria > Rhodobacterales > Rhodobacteraceae > Rhodobacter > Rhodobacter hankyongi. The sequence continues at coordinate 35,815 of NZ_RCHI01000003.1, read as the reverse complement.
GCGCCTTCTTGTGGATCGGGGCGGTGGTCAGCGCGCTGCCCTCGCCCGCGCGCACGATCTCGACGGCGCGGGCGATCACCTCGATCACCGCGGTGGCGTTGGCCGGATCGGGCTGGCCGGGCAGCGCCGCGGCCGGGAAGGCATGCGGCAGCACCGGCAGGGCCGAGCCCGCATGCAGCATCGCCTCGGCGGGTTCGGCAATCTCGCGGATCCTGGTGCCGCGCGGCAGATGCGCCGGATCGCCGACCCAGACGAAGGGCAGCGCCGCGCCAAGGATTTCCCAGGCCTTCGCGGCGATCTCGGGGCCGATGCCCGAGGGGTCGCCGCAGCTGACGATCACCGGCCGGTGCGCCGCGTCTTCCCGTGCTGCGCTCATGGCCGCACGATCACCGCATTGGCGATCAGATCGGCGAGGTAGTTGTCGGCATAGCTGCCGATACGCTCGTTCTGCAGCCGCGACCGCACCGCATCGCGGTTCGGCGCGGTCTCGCCCTTGGCCTCGTCGACCGCCGCCTCGCGCGAGCACAGCATCAGCAGCTCCTGCCCCGCGCCACGGGTCAGAATCGTCGTTTCGCCGATGTCGAGCCCGGCCAGCGCCAGCGCGATATCCTTCGGCAGCGCGCCTTGCGGCGCCGGATCGGGCCGGGTGACGAGCGACACGGGCAGCCCCTTCACCACGGAGTAAAGGTCGTCGCAGCGCTTTGCCGAGGCGGCCTTCTGCAGCAGTTGCGCGCCCTGTTCGGAGCCCGCCGGGCCAAGCGCGAGCGTCGCATAGCCAAGCGTCTGCGGCCGGGTGCTGGCGGGGCCATGCTCGTCGAGGCCGCGCATCATGAAGATTGCGACGGCGCCATTCAGGTCGATCGGCGCCGAGGCCTGGCCGGGCTTCAGGCTCAGCAGGATCGGGCGCAGCGCCGGCGGCAGGTTGTCGAGTGGCATCCAGTCAAGCCGGCCGCCATTGTCGCGGGTCGAGGCCGCCGACATCTGTCGCGCCGCCTCGGCGAAGGCGCTTTCGCTGCGCAGCTGCGAGATCTTCTCGGCCGCGGCATGGGCTTCGGCCTCCTGACCGGGCGGGGCCGGCAGGATGACTTCGGAGATCAGCACGCGGGTGCCGCCGCCGCGGCTCGATTCCATCAGCATCGCGCGGTCGATGTCGCTGTCCGAGATCTGCACCCGCGGCGCGAAGCGCTGCTTGACCAGCTCGCGCCAGAGCAGGCCGGCGGTGACGAAGTCGCGGAAGGTCGGCTCATCGACGCCGGCCTTCGCCAGCTCGGCGACGAATTGCTCGGTGCTCAGGTTGGCGCGGCCGGCGAATTCGCTCATGCCCTGCGTGACCGCGTCCTTCTCGAGCGTGATGCCCGCCTGCTTCGCCGCCCAGACCCGGATCCGGTCCTCGGTCAGCGACTTCTCGGCTTCCTTGCGCAGGTCGCCGGGCTGGCGCAGCAGCTGCATGAAGCGGATCCGCTGCTCGATCTCGTAGCCGGTCACGCCGAGCCCGTTCACGAGGATCACCGGCGCGAAGGGGCTGGTGGTGGCCGCCTGGGCCGCCACATCCGTCACCGTCAGCCCGAGCGCGAGCGCCATGCCCAGAAGCGGGGTCAGTCGCATCCTCATCCTCATCCGTCTTTCGTCCGTCATCCGTTCCGTTCCTGCCCCGTCGCTCCCCGCCGGGGCGTGTCTTCGCTCGCTCAGTAGCGGCACACGCGTGTCGCGCTGCTGCCCGTGGTCGTGCTGCTTGTCGTCGCGCCGCCAAAGCCCGCCAGCTGCACCGAGAGACCGAAGTCGGTTTCCGGCTTCACAGTAGAGGAGGACGTGAAGCGACGCGAGAGGGAAAGATCGACGACCATGCACTCGTTGGCATATTCCAGCCCGATCGCGGCGCGCGCGGCGCGTTCGGCGGTGAAGTCGTAGCGCGTCGAGAAGATCGAGCGCCAGCCGCCGGTCCAGCTCCAGCCGGTCTCGAGCAGCAGCTCGGAGGTGTCGGTGAGCCGGCCCTCGGTCTCGCTCGCATCCATCCACAGATAGCCTGCCGCGATCTGGTATTTGGCGCCCGCGAAGGCCAGCCGCAGCTCGTCGCGCGAAAAGCCGAAATCGTTGTCGAAGAGCGCCCGGTTCGACAGCGTCAGCCCCTCGGCGGTGGTCAGATGGGTGGCGAGCAGCCAGTCCGAGCGCCGCCCCGACAGGCCCGAGCCGGTCGGGAACTGGTCGGTGTCGGTGACCCGCACGACGCGCCCCGCCGTGACGCCGAGCGACCAGCCCGAGGCGTCGTGCCGCGTCCAGCTCAGCCCGAGGTTCGCCCGCAGCCCCTGTTCGCGCGCATCCCCGCCCGGGTAGCGCGAGAAGGAGAACAGGTTGCCCTCGTCGAATTCGGTCAGCAGGCTGTCCTCGTTCGCCACCTGTTTCAGGTTGCCGGGGCTCCACACGATCTGCGCGATCGGCTCGAGCACCTGCGCCGCGCGGCCCGAGGTGGCGACCCAGGGCCAGCGCAGCTCGACCCCGACGGTCGGCAGCGCGCGCAGCGTGTCGCCGGCCCAGACCTCGTCTTGCCGCACCATCACCGCGTCGCCCGCCAGTTCGGCCTGCATCGCCGCCAGCACACCGCCCGACAGCAGCCATTGCCGGCGCCAGTCGGCGACGAAGGAGGAGCGCAGCGTGTCGCGCCCGTCCGAGACGGTGTCGCTGTCGTCGATGCCGTCCACCGTCATGTCCGAGGAGCGGCGATGCGCGTGCAGCGACCAGTCGATCGTCGCCTCGCCGCCGATCGTCGCGGGCCGGATCACCCGGGTCCAGCTGAAATCGCCCGAGAGCATCGGCTCGGTCGAGTTGCTCTCGCCCGAGCGGATCGAATGGGTGTTGCCGGCGCGCAGCCAGATCATCTCGTTGCGGTGCACCTTCTCGAGGGTGACGCCCGACCACAGCCGGTCATCCTCGGTGATGCCGTAGTTCAGCAGATAGGACGGGTCGGTGACCACCTTCAGCTGCAGCCCGAGGGTGTAATCCGAGGGCAGCTTGAAGGTGCCGTCGGCAAAGAGATAGCCGCGGTTCTCGCCCTTGCGGATGCTGTCGCGGCTGAGCGCGCCCTCGGCGTTGATCGTGCCGCTGTCGAAGGCCTGACGATAGCGCAGCCCGAGCGTGCGGGTGTAGGAGCTCGACAGATAGGGCGTGACGGTCAGGTCGGCGCTTGGCCCGAGGGCGATGAAATAGGGCAGCTTCAGCCCCGCGCCTAGGCTCGACGTGGTGCGGAAGCTCGGCCGCAGCAGGCCCGACATCCGCGTCACCGTCGGGTCGGGCATGCGCAGCTTCGGCAGCCAGACGAGCGGCACGCCCATCACGCGGAACTGTGCGCCCTCGAAATGCAGCTGCTTGGTGTTGCTGTCATGGGTGATCTTGCGGGCGCGGATCTCCCACAGCGGGGTCGGGTCCGAGGCGCAGATCCGGCACGAGGAGGCGACGACCTCGGTCAGGGTGGTGATGCGTCCGTCCTTGCGGTCGATCCGGTTCGCGGCCAGCTGCAGCTCGCGCGCCATCACCATCCGCGCGCCGATCATCACGCCGTTCTGCAGATCGCGCGACAGCTCGGCCTGATCGGCGACGATCACCGAGCCGGTCTGGCCGGGCTCGACCAGCCGGATCGGCCCCTCGATCGTCAGGGTCTCGGTGGTCTGGTCATAGGTGACGCGGCGCGCGGTCAGCCGGTTCTGTTTCCAGTAGACCTCGACCGCGCCCTCGGCCACCAGCCGGTTGTCGGCAGTGGTGACGATGCGGTCGGCCAGCAGCGTCGCGGCCTGATCGGCCTCGGCCACGGTATAGCCGCCGGGCGCGGCGCCTTGCGCATCGGTGCCGGGCGCGGTGGCCGGGGTCTCGGCCCGGGCGCTCGGTGGCAGGGTCAGCGCGGCACTCGCGAGCAGCGCGGCAATCAGCCCGTTCCTCATCAGCCGTCTTCCTCCTGCAGGATCAGCGCCAGCGCCAGCATCAGCGCGATCGCCGGCGGCGCCCAGGCGGCCAGCGCCACCGGGATCTGCCCGTTGTCACCCAGAACCTGCGCGACATTGCGCAGGAAGAACACGCCAAGCCCCGCGGCCAGCGCCAGCAGCACCATCACCCCGGTCCGGCCCAGCCGGCTGTGACGCATGGTGAAGCCCGCGGCAATCAGCACCATCGCCGCCATCACCAGGGGCTGGGCCAGCTCCATCTCGAACCACACCAGATGGCGGCGCGCCGAGAAGCCGGCATTCTCGAGCCCGCGGATGAAGTCCGGCAATTGCCAGATCGGCACGGTCGAGGGGGTGCCGAAGCTGTCGCGGATGCGCTCGGCGGTCAGGTCCGAGGGCAGGCTGAGCGTGTCGGCACGGGTCGCGTCGCGCTCGGGGTTGGTCGAGCTGCCGAGCGGCCAGTCCTTGACCTTGGTCAGTTCCCACGCGCCGCGGGTCAGCACCGCCTCGTCCGCATCGATGCGGCGCACCGGGCCGCGTTTCGGATCGACGATCAGGAAGGTCACGTCAAAGAGCCGCGTCGCGTCGAGATTGGCGCGCGAGGCGCGGATCACGGCCTGTTCGCCGGCATTGTCGCCGCCCATGCCCTGGCGCATCCACACGCCCTCCTGGCCGATCGACACGGCCTGCACCCCGGTCGCGCGATAGCGGCCGGCGAGCTCCTCGTAGCGTTTCGAGGTGGCCGAGACGATCGGGTTGCCGACGGCGACGATCAGCACGCCCAGCAGCAGCGCCACCACCACCGGCGCGGCCAGCATGCGCAGCGCCGAGCGCCCCGAGGCGCGGATCACCACCAGTTCGGACGAGCGCGCAAGGCCCAGGAACAGCGCCACCGCGGCGAGGATCATCACCAGCGGCAGGATGGTGTAGAGCGAGGCCGGCACCGACAGCCCGGCCAGCAGCGCCGCCTGTGCAAGGCCGACCTTGGCGGCGCTGAAGGAGCGGATCTTCTCGACCATCTCGATCAGGAAGAGGATGCCCCAGAAGGTCGCCGCGACCATCACGAAGGCGCGCAGGAAGCGGCGCGCGATATAGAGCGACAGCGTCATGCCCGCGCCTCCCGGCCAGGGCAGAGCTTGCGCGGGCGCCCCGCCCACCACAGCAGAAGCGCCGAGGCAAGCGCGCCCACACCCGCCGGCAGATAGGCGATCGCCCAGAGCTCGGGCTTGCCGCGCATCGCGCTGTCGACGGCATTGGTGAGGAACTGCAGCACGATCAGCCCGACGATGGCGAGGGCGATCTGCCGCCACATGCCGAAGCGCGAGAAGCCGCCGAGCATCAGCGCGGCAAAGCCGAGCACCGCGGCCGCCGGCGCCAGCAGCGGCTGTGCCATGCGGTCGTTCAGGATCTGCCAGGCCTCGGCGGCACTGCCGCCGGTCGCGGCCAGAAGATCGGCCGAGGGCGCGATCAGCCGCCAGCTCGGCACCTCGTCCCAGTTCGTGACCTCCTTCACCGGCGCCCCGATCAGCGCGCCGATGTCATAGGTGAAATCCGAGAAGCGGGTGACGGCGAGGCTGTGGTCGCTCAGCCGCAGGGTCTGCGCCATGCCGTCGAACATGATCAGCTTCGGCCCGCTGTCCGAGCGCACGATCAGCGCCTTTTCCGCGATATAGGTGGTGCGCTGCGTCTTCGAGCGGGCATCGACCAGATAGGGGTCGAGCAGCTCGCCAAGGTCGGAGATCTGCCGGATGTAGATCGTCACCCCGTCGACCGGGTGCTGGAAGCTGCCCTCGGTCAGGAAACGGGCGGTGACGTTCTCGTTGATCTGCGCCTGCCGTGCGGACAGCTGGCTGCGCGAGACCGGCACCAGGACATGCACCAGCACCATCATCAGCACCGCGACGATCAGTCCGAAGACGGCGACGGCGCGCGATAGCCGCCAGGGCGAGGCGCCGGTTGCCTGCATCACCACGAATTCGCTGTCGGCGCTGAGCCGGTTGACCGCATAGATCGTCGCCGCGAAGGCCGCGACCGGCAGCACCAGGCGGATCACATTGGGCAGGGTCAGGGCGGTGAACTCGAGCACCACCCAGGCGGTCTGGCCGTCCGAGATCAGCTTGTCGAACAGCAGCACGGCCCGGTTCACCCAGTAAACCGAGACGAGGATCAGCGCGAAGAATCCGAACAGCGCCATCAGCTGTGACAGCAGATATCGGTCCAGTCTCGTCACGCGCACCCCCGGCAGTTTCGCCCTGTCTACCCCGTCGGCCGCCGGCGCGAAAGCCCCGCCTCCCGCGGCTTTTCATTTTCCGCCGACGCCGTTAGGCTTTGCGCCGATCACCCTTTCGAGAGAGCCGCCATGACCCATCCCGTCGCCATCCGTTTCAGCGAATCCGATCTCGACGCGCTGGCCGCGCGGGACGGGCGCATCGCGCTTGTCGTCGCGCCCGGGGCCGGGCGTTCGCCCGCCGCGCGGCGGATCGAGCGGCTGACCCGCGGCGCGCTTGGCCGCGCGCTCGCCTCCGAGGCCTGGGACAAGCTGAAGGCGGGCGAGTCGATGGAACTCGCCTGGCCCTCTGGGCTCGCCTGCGAGGCGCTGCAGCTGGTGAAGCTCGCCCGGCGTGCGCCGGTCGCCACCGCGCGCAAGGCGGGGGCCGCGATCGGGCGCGCCCTTGGCGGCACCGACCTTCTGGTGCTGGCCGAGAACCACCCGCGCGCGGCCGAGCTGGCCTTCGGCCTTGCGCTGCGCGCCTATCGTTTCGATTACCGCAGCGAGGAGCGCAAACCCTTCGGCGCGGTCGAGATGATGGTGGCGAAGCCCGAGGCGGTGGCGGCCGAGGCGGCCCCCCATGCGGCGCTTGCCGAGGGCATCTTCTTCACCCGCGATCTGGTGAACGAACCCGCCAACATTCTGACCACCGACGATTTCGCCGCCCGTCTGGCCGCGATGCAGGAGCTTGGTCTCGATGTGCAGATCCTCGAAGAGGACGATCTTGCCGCGCTTGGCATGCGGGCACTGCTCGCCGTGGGGCAGGGCTCGGACAGCCCCTCGAAGGTGGTGGTGATGCGCTGGACGGGCCTGCAGCCCGCCGAGGACGAGAACGGCGAGGCGATCGAGGTGCCGCCGCTCGCCCTCGTCGGCAAGGGCGTGTGCTTCGACAGCGGTGGCATCTCGCTCAAGCCCGGCGCGGGCATGGAGGAGATGACGATGGACATGGGCGGCGCCGCGGTCGTCGCGGGCGTGATGCGCACGCTCGCGCTGCGCAACGCGCCGGTGAATGTCGTGGGCCTTGTGGGCCTTGTCGAGAACATGCCCGACGGCCGCGCGCAGCGCCCGGGCGACATCGTGAAATCGATGAAGGGCGACACGATCGAGGTGATCAACACCGATGCCGAGGGGCGGATGGTGCTGGCCGATGTGCTGTGGCACGCCCAGCAGGAATTCCGCCCCTCGGCGGTGATCGACCTTGCGACGCTCACCGGCGCGATCATCGTCGCGCTCGGCCACGAGAACGCCGGCGTCTTCTCGAATGACGACCGGCTGGCGGATGACCTGCTGAAGGCCGCGGGGGCGGAGGGCGAGGGCGCCTGGCGGATGCCGCTGGCGCCGGCCTATGACGCGCTCATCACCTCGCGGCTTGCCGACATCAAGAACACCGGCGGCCGCCACGGCGGCGCGATCACCGCCGCGGCCTTCCTGAAGAAGTTCATCGCCGAGGGCACGCCCTGGTGCCACATCGACATCGCGGGCGTCGCCCTGCCGCCTAAGGAGACGGCGCTGGCGCCGAAGGGCCCGACCGGCTGGGGCGTGATGACCCTCGACCGGCTGATCCGCGACCGGTTCGAGGCGTAAGGTGCCTGCGCTCTTCTACCACGTCACGCAATCGCCGGTGGAAGAGGTGGTGGCCAGCCTGCTGCCGCGCGCCCTTGCCCAGGGCTGGAAGGTCGAGCTGCGCGGCACCGATGCCGAGCGGATGGACTGGCTCGACCAGCGGCTCTGGCTCGAGGGCGACGAGAGCTTCCTGCCGCACGGGATGGCGGGCGGGCCGCATGACGCGTTGCAGCCAGTGCTGCTGACGGTGAGCCCCGCCCCGGCGGGGCGCGACGCGATCATGACGATCGACGGCGCCGAGGTTGATCCGGCCGAGGTCGGCGCAACGCAGCGGGTCTGGATCCTGTTCGACGGGCGCGACGAGCGGGCCGTGGGGCGGGCGCGCGCGCAATGGAAGGCGCTCACCGCCGCCGGCGCGACCGCGCAATACTGGAGCGAGGAATCGGGCCGCTGGGAGAAGAAGGCCGAGCGCTAGCTAGCCCATGCCGCTGTCGCCCGCGCGGCCCGCGGCGCGGCGGCGGTCGTCCCAGGCGCTCGCCACCGCCGCCAGCGCCCAGCTCAGCACGTAAAGACAGCCCATGCCGATCACGATCCGCCCGTCGACCGGACCGATCGCGGCGCGCTCGTAAAGCTCGCGCGTCGAGGTCAGCGGCCCGGGGTGGACCATCAGCTTGCCGGCATAGGCCGCGCTCTGGATCAGCAGGATCCAGATGTAATTGCGCCGGATCCGCCGCCCGACCGCCACCCGCATCGGCACGTGATAGCGCGGAAAGCGGTAATCCTCGGCCAGCACCTTCTGCCAGCCGGTCTCCAGATGCTGCTCGCCATCGGTCAGCAGCGGCGCGAAGAAATGCCGCTCCATCCAGCGACAGCGCGCCCGCCAGACGTTGAAATACCGATAGCGCCGCGCCTCGAGCATCAGGAAGAAGACGATCAGGATGCCCACCAGGATCAGCGGCAGCGGCGAGGCGGCGGGCGAGGCGAAGGAGATCGACAGCGCAATGCCGAGCGTCACGACCGACCAGTTCGTCGTGGTGTCGAGCCGTGTGCGCCAGATCGTCGAGCGATAGACCTCGCCGCGGTAGAGATGCGCCACCGCCCCGAGCTCGCCGGTATCGAACCTGGTGCGCCGATCCTCCTCGTCTCGCGCCATCTGCCTCACTCCCCGGGGTCAGACTGGCACGCTGCCCCTGCGTCAGGCAAGAGGCTTGCCGCCTGCCGCCCACCTTTCCAAGGCGGCGCTTTCGCGCTACACCCCGCCGGCAAAGGAGCGCCCGGATGACCGAGAAATTCAGCTTCACCCTCCACGCCACCGACGGCAAGGCCCGCACCGGGGTGATCCATACCCCGCGCGGCGAGATCCGCACCCCGGCCTTCATGCCGGTCGGCACCGCGGGCACGGTGAAGGCGATGATGCCCGAAAGCGTCGCCGCGACCGGCGCCGACATCCTTCTGGGCAACACCTATCACCTGATGCTGCGACCGACGGCCGAACGCATCGACCGGCTGGGCGGGCTGCACAAGTTCATGAACTGGCCGAAGCCGATCCTGACCGACTCGGGCGGGTTCCAGGTGATGAGCCTCTCGGGCCTGCGCAAGCTGACCGAAGAGGGCGTGACCTTCGCCAGCCATGTCGACGGCTCGAAGCATTTCCTCAGCCCCGAACGCTCGATGGAGATCCAGCGGCTTCTGGGCTCGGACATCGTGATGGCCTTCGACGAATGCCCGGCGCTGCCCGCCGACGAGACCCGCGTCGCCGAGAGCATGCGGCTGAGCATGCGCTGGGCGCAGCGGTCGCGCGACGCCTTCGGCGACCGGCCGGGGCACGCGCTCTTCGGCATCATGCAAGGCGGCGTGACGCCTGAACTTCGCGCCGAAAGTGCCGAGAAACTCACGGAAATCGGCTTTGACGGCTATGCCGTCGGCGGCCTTGCCGTGGGCGAGGGGCAAGAGGCGATGTTCGGCGTTCTCGACTATGCGCCGGGCTTCCTGCCCGAGGACCGGCCGCGCTATCTGATGGGGGTGGGCAAGCCCGACGACATCGTCGGCGCGGTCGAGCGCGGCATCGACATGATGGATTGCGTGCTGCCCTCGCGCTCGGGGCGCACCGGCCAGGCCTGGACCCGGCGCGGTCAGGTCAACATCAAGAACGCCCGGCACATGGACGACCCGCGCCCGCTTGACGAGCACTGCACCTGCCCGGCCTGCCGCAATTATTCCCGCGCCTATCTGCACCATGTCTTCCGCGCCGGCGAGATGATCTCGGGCATGCTGCTGACCTGGCACAACCTGCACTACTATCAGGAGCTGATGCAGGGGCTGCGCGACGCGATCGCGGCGGGGCGGCTGTCGGCCTTCGTGACCGAGTTCCACGCCCTGCGCGCCGAGGGCGACATCGAGCCGCTCTGAGTCAGTGCGCGGCCACCAGCAGCACCGCGGCGTAATGCACCGCCGCGGCCGCGAGCACATGGCCATGCCAGATCGCGCGCGAGAACGGGATGCGGTCGAGCTGATAGAAGATCGTGCCGAGCGTGTAGATCAGGCCGCCCGCGCCCAGAAGGATCAGGACGGCAAGCGGCAGCGCCTGCAGCAGCGGCCAGATCGCGACGATGCCCAGCCAGCCCATGGCGAGATAGAGCACGAATCCCGCCCGCTCGAAGCGGTGGAAGAAGCCGAGCTTCATCACCATGCCCAGGGCCGCCAGCGCCCAGATCGCCGCGGTGAGCCACAGCCCGGCCCGCCCGCCAAGGCCGATGAGGGCCATCGGCGTGTAGGTGCCGGCGATCAGCAGATAGATCGCGGCATGGTCGAAGCGGCGCAGCACGGCGCGGGTCTTCGCATGCAGCGTCATGTTGTAGCCCGCCGAGAAGCCGAACGAGGCGAGCAGCCCCACCGCATAGACGACAAGCGGCCAGATCCGCCCGGGCTCGGCGGTCAGCGCCGCCCAGACGATCAGCGCGCTCACCCCGGCAACGGCGGCGATCACGCCGAGAACATGCATCACGCCATCGGCGAAATGCTCGGCAAAGGAATGGGCAAGGGTATGGCGGGTCATGGTCGTCTCCGGGGGATGGCGCATCCTATCAGGACGAAGCCTGCCACACCAATCACGACGCTGCGTGACATCGCGCCGATCGGCAAGGCGCCGCGCATCGCGGCCCCTGCCTTCTCCTTGCCGAAAATACCTCGGGGGTGAATTCGGCGCAGCCGAAGAGGGGGCAGCGCCCCCCGGACCCCGCCAGGGCTCAGCCTGCCACCACCAGATCGGCGGCCCGGTTTTCCTGCCGCAGGAGTCGCCCGTTCGGCAGGTCGTTCTCCTCGACGCGGCGGCGCGCCTCGGCCTCGGGCAGGGCCTGCCAGCGCAGAAGCAGCCGGCGCCGCAGCTCGGCCTCGGGCACCGAGAGCCGGATCGTCAGATCGAAGAGCGGGTAAAGCGCGCGCCAGTCCGGCCGGGTCAGCAGCAGGTAATTGCCCTCGACGATCACGAAACGCACGGATGCCGGCACGGTCCCGGCGGCAGGCACCACCGCATCCGCCGCGCGGTCGAACTCCGGCACGGCGACCGCGTCGCCCGTCTTCAGCGCGGCAAGGCTCGCCGCCAGCGCCGCGACGTCGAAGGTTTCGGGTGCGCCCTTGCGGGGCAGGAGCCCGCGCGCAGCAAGCACCTCGTTCGGCAGGTGAAAGCCGTCCATCGCCACCACGGCGGCCGATCCTGGCGTGCGCGCATTCAGCTCGGCCGCGATCTCGGCCGCGAGCCGCGACTTGCCGGCCCCGGGGGCGCCGGCGATCGCGATCAGATTTCGCGCACCGTCAAGCTGGCGGATATGGCCGGCCAGATCGGCGCGGTCGGCGCGCAGCTCGCTGGCCATGAAGGCCCCGACATCGCCCATCGGCCCGTCGGAATCGCCCAGCCAGAACTCGCCCGCTTCGCTCTCGCGCATGGGTCAGCCCATCGCCGCGACAAGCCGGGCCAGCGCCGCAACCGGATCGTCGCTGCTCCAGATCTCCTCGCCGATGCCGAAGAAATCGGTCACCGGGGCCAGATCGCGCACCAGCTCCTCGGTCAGCGCACCCTCGGCCACCACCGGCACCTCGATCATCTCGCTCCACCAGGCGAAGAGGTCGCGCCCGGCCCGCGTGCCGTGGCCGAGCCCGGTCTCGCCGACGGGGCCGAAGACCACGTAATCGGCGCCGGCTTCGCCCGCGCCCATGCCGTCATGTTTCGACGCACCGCAGAAGGCGCCGACGATCGCATCGGGGCCAAGCGCCTTGCGCGCGGCGCGGACCGAGCGCGCGCCGTCGCTCAGATGCACGCCGTCAAGGCCCTGCCGCTCGACGAGCTGGAGGTGATCCTCGATCACCAGCGCCACGTCATGCTCATGCGCCACAAGCCGCACGGCGTCGGCCGCACGCATCACCGCATCCTCGTCGCGGCTGGCGAGTGCGAGGCGGATGCAGGCCACCTCCTGGGCGGCCAGCACCCGCGACAGCGTCTGCGGGAAGATGTCGAGATCGAAGCTCGGCGGGGTGAGCAGGTAGATCTGCGGGCGGTCCTCGGCCATGACGCCTCCTGGAAAACGTGTTTCGCGCCTTCTAGCGCAGCGCAGGGGCCGAGGCCAGAGGGCTTGCGGCGCGGGGCCTGCGGGGCTAGGACGGCGCGCGAAAAGGCCCCCCGAAAGGACCCCCGATGACCGATCCCGACGACAGCCTGATCCGCAACCCCGTTTTCGTGCTGGTGCGCCCGCAGATGGGCGAGAACATCGGCGCGGCGGCGCGCGCGATGCTGAACTTCTCCTTCGCGTCGCTGCGGATGGTCGCGCCGCGCGACGGCTGGCCGAACCCGAAGGCGGTGGCCACCGCCTCGGGCGCGGCGACGAAGGTGCTCGACCATGCCGGCGTCTTCGACGACACCGGGGCGGCGATCGCGGATTGCGATTTCGTCTTTGCCACCACCGCGCGCGGGCGCGAGCTGACGAAGCCGATCTACACCCCCGAGGCGGCGATGGCCGAGGCGCGGGCGCGGATGGCGGCGGGGCAGAAGATCGCGGTGCTCTTCGGGCCCGAGCGCACCGGGCTTGAAAACGACGACATCGCGCGGGCGAATGCGATCATCACCGTGCCGGTGAACCCGGTCTTCTTCTCGCTCAACCTCGCGCAGGCGGTGCTGCTGATGGCCTATGAGCTGTCACGGCAGGAAAGTTCGGCCGCGCCGGTCGCGCCGGGGCTTGCCGGCACCGAGGTGGCAAGCGCCCTCGATGTCGAGAAGCTGGGCGATCACTATGAAGAGGTGCTCGAGCAGGCGGGGTTCTTCTTCCCGGCCGACAAGGGCCCGATGATGAAGCGCAACCTGCGCAACATGTGGTCGCGCTTCGGGCTGACGCGGGCCGATGTGCAGACCCTGCACGGCATGCTGCGGCAGATCATCCGCCGCCGCGACTGAGGCTTGCGGGCCGGCGCGCGCCCGGCCATCCTGCCCCGATGTGGCGGGCGATGCGCATTTCCCTTCTGGCCCTCGCGCTTGGCGCGGGGCTCGGCCTTGCGGCGCTGCTGGCCTTCCTGCCGGCATTGCGCGGGGCGGCCTGTCCGCGCTGCTTCGGGCTTGACCCCGCGGGCGCCGGGCTCTGGGTCGAGGCCTCGATGCCGGCCCATGCCCGTGTGGCGCTTGCGGCCGAGGTCCGCGCCGCCCGCGCCCGCATCGCCGCCTTCTACGGCCCGCCGCGTGCGCATCTGCGCCTGATCGCCTGCGAAAGCGCCGCCTGCGACCGCCGCCTTGGCGGGCGGGGGGCGGCGGCGGTGACCTATTCGCTCGGGCCCGTCTCGGTGGTGCGGCTTGCGCCGCGCGGGCTGTCGGCCACCGTGCTGACCCACGAGCTTGCCCATGCCGAGACCCACGCCCAGCTTGGTCTTCGGGGGCAGCTTGGCGGGCGGTTGCCGACCTGGTTCGACGAGGGACTGTCGGTGGTGATCTCGGATGATCCGCGCTACCTCGGTCCGGGTCAGGGCGCCGCGCGCTGCCGCCGCGCGCCGCGCGCCGATCTGCCCGAGACTCCCTTCGACTGGGCGCCGCTTGCCGCGCGCGACCCCGGGCTTTATGCCGAGGCGGGCTGCGCGGTGCTGCGCTGGCTCGCGGCAGAGGGCGGGGCCGCCGGGCTGCGCGATCTCTTCTCCGGCGCGGCCGATCCGCGCGCCGGTCGCGGCCCGGTCCGGTGATCCCGGGTGGGTCCGTCCTCGGCCGGTGCGGCAGTCTGTCCCGGGCAAGCTTGATCTGGCTCAACGACGGCCTCACGAGATCGTGATATCCTTAAGCCGTGTCGCAGCTTAAGGAGGAGAAGATGCGGACATCTCATCTGTGCCGGAAGTCGCTTCCGGCCCTGGTCGTGCTTGCCCTGATCGCCGGATGCAACCCTGTCGGCAATGCCGCGGATCGCGTCGTCGAATATGGCACCGGGCAGGAATATACGGCGGACGATTACAAGACCATCGGCAAGCAGATTGCCAATGACACCGCCTTCAACATCGTTCCGGGCGGCGAGGTCTTCCAGTTCGCGGCGGACATGCCGGATATCACCCGGTCCTACCTGATGGAGACCTTCCGCGCCCGGCGCGATGCGGCCGATGGCCGGGCGATCTATGCCCATGGGCTTGAAGCCAACGCCCTCGATGCCGAGTCGAACTATTACGACAACTACATCCGCTGCCTGTCCGGCGACCGGGCCAGCTGTGACCGTGTTCCGGCGTTGCGGACCTCGGTGCGGCAGGCGCGCAATGCGGCCGCGGCCAGCGCGCGCGGCGATCACGACGGCGGTCACTCGCACTGAGGGGGAGCCGAGCATGCGACGCCGTGATTTCACCCTTGGAATGGCGGCGTCGCTGCCGGTCCTTGCGGGATGCGCTCCGGCGCTTGTGCCGGAGCGGTCGGGGTCCGGGATGCAGGCCAGCCTGTTCATCCCCGGCTATCATCCCGAGAAGCTGCGCCCGGTCGGCGAGCCGCCCGACAGCCGGCGCCGGGCCAAGGAGGGGCCCGAAACCATGCTGACCCGGATCTCGCCTCGCGGCGAGGTCCGGCAGGCGGTGTTCCCGGTCATCGCCCATGACGTGGCGATCTCGCCCGACGGGCGCGCAGGCTTTTTCGGGCGGATGAATCTGGGCGGCGGAGAGGGGGCGGCGCATCATGTCACCTTCGATCCGCAAACGCTCGAGATGATCGCGGTCGGCCGCTCGCTCGGGCCCGGATGGCGCGGTGGCGGGCATGGCCTGTTCCTGCCGGACGGGACCGTGCTTTGCGCCGAGCGCGCCCCCGAGAGGCCCTATGCCGGACGGCCGTCGGATCACTACGGCCGGCTGTCGCGGCGCGACCCGATGACGCTGCGGGTTCTCGACACGCTCCCGACGCATGGCATCGACCCGCACGAGCTGCGCCTGTCCGACGACGGGCGGTCGGTGATCGTGGCCAATTACGGCTCGGTGCCGAGGCGGCGCGGCGGGCTCTGGCAGGTCGTCGAGCCGGCGGTGACGGTCGTCGATCTGGACAGCGGCCGGCTGCTGCGCCGTCTTGCCGTGCCCGATCCCCACGCCGAGGTGCGTCACCTGGCGCTGGGCCGCGGGGGCAGGATCTTTGCGATCCGCGCACGGCAGGGGCTGCCGGGGGACAATGCGATCTGGCTGCAGGCGATCGGCGACGTGGCAGATGCCCTTCCGGTCGATCCGAACCCCACGGCCTCCTATCTGCCGATGGCGCCTGTCCTGCTCGACCGGGCGGGCGGGCCGGTGCGGGTTCTCGCCCGGGGCGAGCCGCAGGCGCATCTGCTCGAGGGGCTGTCGGTCGAATACGATCCGCTGCACAACGAATTCCTGGCGATCTTTCCGAGCTCGCATCGGCTGATGGTGTTTTCGGGCGATGACGGGGCGCTCGTGCACTCGATCGACATGCGCAGCCGGGGGATGGTGCGGCCGAGCGGGCTGGCGCTTCTGCCCGACAGCGACCGCTATGTCATCGCCGGATACTGGCAGGGGCTGATCGTGGCCGAGCGCGGTTCACACCGGGTCGTGCATCGGCTGACCGGATCCGCGCCCGTCGTCGGCGGGCACAGCCACATGACCGCCGCCTGAGCCCCGCCCCGCGTCCTTCGGGAAGGGCGCGGGGCGGTCGCGCGAAGCTTTGCCGCAGCCTCACGGGGCTTGACGTTTTCGTGAGCGCAGGTGAGATGCGCGTCATGAGAACAGCGCAGCGCATCGGGGCAGCTTTCCACGGCATCTTCGCCGTGGTTCTGGCGTTGCTTCTGAGCCTGCAGGTCGGCGCGGCCTATCTGCCGGCCGCGGCCGCGCCCGATCTTGGCGCCAACGAGGTGATGCTCGAGCTGTGCGACGGCACCGGGCTGAGCCGGATCGTCATCGATCTCGCCACCGGCAAGACCCGCAATGCGGCCGCGGGCGGCGAGCAGTCCGGCCCGAAATGCCCGTTCTGCGTGCTTGGCTTTGCCGCGCCCCCGGGCTTTGCGCCCGAGCTGGCCTTCCACGCCCGCGTGCACCGCGAGGCCTTGCCGCTGCCAGTGCTGCGGCTGCCGGCAGGCGCGCGGCGCGACCACAGCCGGGCGATCCGTGCCCCACCCGTCCTGACCTGAAACGCCGCCCCGGTCCGTCCGGGCAAGACGATGCCACGGCCCCGCCGTGGCCTCCCGCTCCGTTTCCACAAGGTCTGAGATCTCATGAACATCTTCTTTCCGGCACGCCCTGGCGTGACCGCACTGCTGCTTGGCAGCCTCGCCCCCGCCGCCCTGGCTCCGGCCGCCCTGGCCGAAGAGGCGAAGACCGAGGCGCCGCTCGCGCTCGACACCATCGTCGTCGCGCCGAAGACGCTCGAGCAGGACGGCACCACGATCACCGTTCCTCCGCGCGCGCTCTCGGTGCCGCCGGCGCTGGATGGGGGCGCGCTGCTGTCCTCGATCCCGGGCATCTCCGGCTCGCGCATGGGCGGGCATGGCATCGACATCATCCTGCGCGGCATGTCGAAGAACCAGCTCAACGTGATCGACGCGGGCTCGTTCACCTATGGCGGCTGCCCGAACCGGATGGACCCGCCGTCCTCGATCGCGGCCTTCTACCGCGCCGACCGGATCGTCGTGGAAAAGGGCTATTCCAGCGTGACGAATGGCCCGGGCGCGCCGGCCGGCACGGTCCGGCTTGAACGCGATGCGCCGAACTTCGAGGCGGGCAAGCGCGTCAGCGGCGATCTGACCCTGGGCGGCACCTCGAACGGGGCAGGGCGCGAGGTCGCGGGGCGGCTGTCCTTCGATCTGGGCCGCGGCCTCTATCTGGAGACCTCCGGCGAATACAAGACCGCCGACGATTACAAGGACGGGTCGGGCCATGACGTGCGCTCGGCCTATACGCAGAAGAGCGCGGGCGTCACGCTTGGCTACAAGCAGGGCGGGCTCGACCTTGCGCTCGACATCGAGAAGGACCGCGCCGAGGATGTCGAATTCGCCGGCGCCGGCATGGACAGCCCGCTGTCCGAGACCGAGACCCTGCGCCTGCGCGGCGGTGTCGATCTTGATCTCGGGCCGCTGAAGCGGATCGAGGGCACGCTCTATCGCTCGAATGTCGATCACACGATGGACAACTATTCGCTGCGGGTGCCCACCGGCATGGCGATGGTGTCGCCCACCACCTCGGACACCCATGGCGGCAAGGTCGAGGGCAAGTTCGAGTTCGGCCGCACCAGGGCGACCGTCGGCATCGACACTC
This sequence comes from Paenirhodobacter hankyongi, assembly GCF_003664585.1. Lineage (GTDB taxonomy): Bacteria > Pseudomonadota > Alphaproteobacteria > Rhodobacterales > Rhodobacteraceae > Rhodobacter > Rhodobacter hankyongi. The sequence goes on along the minus strand of NZ_RCHI01000003.1, from coordinate 18,310 downwards.
AGTCGAACGCCCGCACCGCCTGGGGCTACATGGCGATGACGCCGGCGATGATCGATTTCGACGCGCCGTCCTCGCTGACCTGGCCCGACGTGACGATCGCGCAGACCGGGCTTTACGCCCAGACCGAGACGGCGCTGAGCTCGCGCGACATGCTGAAGATGGGGCTGCGCTTCGACCATGTGCGCGCCGATGCGGCGAAGGCCGATGTCGCGGTGCGTGGCGTGACGCCGAACGACTATTATTCGGCGGTCTACGGCACGACCTATGACAGCGCGCGGACCGAGGACAACCTCGGCGGGCTGATCCGCTTCGAGCATGCGTTTGACGCCGACACCAAGGCCTTCGTCGGGCTCTCGCGCACGGTGCGCACCGCGGATGCGAACGAGCGCGCGATGGCGCGCGGCTCGATGGGCACGCCGACCTGGGTCGGCAATCCCGACATCGCGCCGGAGAAGCACAACCAGCTCGACGTCGGCTTCCAGACGGCGCGGCAGACCTGGTCGCTGAACGCCTCGGCTTTCTACGACCGGGTCGATGACTTCATCTTGCAGGACTCGGTGACGATCTCGATGATGGGCAGCACCAGCACCCGCACCGAATATCGCAACATCGGCGCGACGCTGTCGGGGGCCGAGGTTTCGGGCAGCTACTCGATGGGCAAGCTGACCCTTGCGGGCGATGCCACGTATACCCGCGGGCAGAACACCAGCGACGATGCGCCGCTGGCGCAGATCCCGCCGCTCGAGGGCAGCCTCAGCGCGGTGTGGGACGAGGCGCTGTGGAATGCGGGCGCGCGGGTGAACTGGGCCACGCGGCAGGACCGGATCAACGCCGAGATCGACCCGGGCGAGACCGCGGGCTGGGCGACGCTTGACCTCTTCGGCAGCTATGCGGTGAAGGAGAATGTCCGGCTGATCGGCGGCATCAACAACGTCTTCGACAAGACCTATGCCCAGCACCTGAGCCGGCGCAACGTCTTCGACACCACGGTGACGCGGGTGAACGAGCCGGGGCGGACGGTCTATGTCTCGATGCAGATGACGTTCTGACATCAGCGCGGCGTCCCGGGCCGGGGCGCCGCCATCGGGCCCCTCAGGGGGTCGGGCCGCCCTCGGCGCAGGCGGGCTGGCGGCGCAGCGAGGCGATGTGGTGGTGCAGGAGCTTCGCGCCGAGCGTGTCGAGCGGGAAGGCCCGGTCCGAGCGCAGCCACTCGTTCAGCAGCCCGTTGAACATCACCATCAGCGACACCGCCACCTCGTCCGGGGTCAGCTCGTCGGTCAGCTGGCCGGCCTCGCCCGCGCGCGCCAGAAGGCGCTGGAACACCCGCCACAGCTCGGCGTTGGCCTGTGCCAGCCAGGCCGCCGTCTCTTCGGACATGGCCGCGTTCGACATGATCCGGTGCATCCGCTGCTGGCACCTGTCGGCGGCAAAGACCGACAGGAACCGGGTGCCGGAGCATTCGAGGAAGGCGAGCGGGTCGGTCAGGTCGGCCTGTTCCGACGCTTCCCGGATCAGCGCGAGCTGCGGTGCGGTGGTGCGTTCGTAAAGCGCGCTCAGGACATCCGTCTTGTCCTTGAAATGCCAGTAGAACGCGCCACGTGTGACGCCTGCGGCCCGGGCGATCTGTTCAAGCGTGGTGCGCGCGATCCCGTGCTCGGCGAAAAGCACCTCGGCCGCCTCGAGGATCTTCAGCCGGGTCTGTTCGGCATCGGCCTTGCTTCGTCTCACTCCGCGCATCCTCCCGTGATGCAGATCGCCTCCTCCCCTCCGTCAGGCGGGCCCTCGGCGCGCCGAGTCCGATCTTCGGAAGACGCGCCGCTGCAGTGATAGGCACTCTGTTCCTCTCGTGTCACAGCGGACACGTCAAGATCGCCTTATGCCGCAATTTCCTGTTTACATCCATACGTGAATGTATGTAGCTCTGCCGAAGTCGAGCGAACAGGGGGCAGGCGGTCGCAGCGCGGCGGCCATGCCCGTCAGCGGGAATGTGAAATGGCTATGAATCTGTCTGAACCTTCGGGGCGCGCGCCGTCGCGCCGGTCTTTCCTTTGGGGCGCGGCCTCGCTCCTTGCCCTCGCGGGCTGCGCCGATGTCGCCTACCAGCCGCCCGAGGCGGCGGTGGCGGATCGCTTCGATGGCGCGGCGCCGGCGCGCACCGGCGAGACGCGCGACTGGTGGCTCGCCTTCCGCGATGACGAGCTGAACCGGCTGATCGCCGCGGGGCAGGCGCGCAACCTCTCGGTGCAGCAGGCCCTTGCCGCGATCGAGGAGGCCCGTGCCGCGGCCGATGCCACCGGCGCCGCCGATCTGCCGCAGGTTTCGGGCTCGGCCGCCGCGACGCGCGGCGACACCCAGGGCACCGGTACGCGCACCACCACCTCGGCCGGGCTCGGCGTCAGCTGGCTGCTCGACATCTTCGGGGCGAACCGCAACAGCCGCAAGGCGGCCGCGGCGCGGCTCGACGCGGCCTATCTCTCGGCCGATGTCGCGCGGCTGATGATGGAAAGCGCCATCGCCCAGGCCTATGTCGCGCTGCGCTATCATCAGGAAAGCATCGCGCTCACGAAGCGCTCGATCGAGAGCCGCAAGCGCAGCCTCGATCTGACCAAGGCCCAGGTCGAGGCGGGCGATGCCTCGCGGCTCGACCAGATCCAGGCCGAGCAGCTGGTGGCCGAGGGCGAGGCGCAGCTGCCCGCCTTCGAGACCGGCTTCGACCAGGCGCTGGCCCAGCTTGCGACGCTGACCGCCGAGCGCAGCGCCACGCTGCGGCCGCGGCTGCAGCGCGGCGCGGCGCAGCCGAAACCGCGCTTCAAGGCCAGCGTCGGCGTGCCGGCACAGGTGATCGCGGCGCGTCCCGACGTGCGCATGGCCGAGCGCGCCTATGCCGCCGCGGCCTTCGATGTGGGGGTGGCGAAGGCGGCCTTCTACCCCTCGGTCTCGCTCTCGGGCTCGATCACGCCGACCGACATCCGCCATGCCGGCTCGATCAGCTATTGGGCCGTCGGCCCGCAGATCGACCTGCCGATCTTCACCGGCGGCGCGAACCGGGCCAACCTGAAGGGCGCCGAGGCGCGCGCGGTGCAGGCCAAGCTTGCCTGGGAAGCCGCGGTGCTGGCCGCGATCGAGGAGATCGAGAGCGGGCTTGCCGCCTACAACCGTGACGGCCGGGCGATTGCCGCGCAAAGCCGGCTGGTCAGCACCAGCGCCGAGGCGGTCGATCTGTCGCGCACCAACTTCAGCTATGGCGAAGGCAGCTTCATGTCCGTGCTGGACGCCGAGCGCAGCTATCTGTCGGCGCAGGAAGGTCTTGCCGCGGCCGAGCGCCAGCGCGCCTCCGACTTCATCACCCTCAGCGTCGCTGCCGCCGGCGGCACGCGCTGAGCCTGTTCTTCCCCTCCCAGGTCCAAGGTTCCGTCATGTCATTCTCCTTACCCCTGAGGGTTCTGCCGCTCGTCGCGCTGACCCTCGCCACCCCGCTTTTCGCCCAGCAGGCACAGGGCCCCTCGCGGGTCACCGTCGTCACGGCGCACACCGCCGATTTCCCGCTCACCGTACGCCTGCCCGGACGGATCAAGGCCTCGACCGTCGCCGAGGTGCGCCCGCAGGTCTCGGGCATCATCCGCGAGCGGCTGTTCGACGAGGGCGCCTCGGTCGAGAAGGACGCGCCGCTCTACAAGATCGAGGATGAGAGCTATCAGGCGGCGGTTGCCGCGGCGAAGGCTGCGGTCGCGCAGGCGCAGGCGAACCGCGATCTCGCCGTGACCGAGGAAAAGCGCGCGATCGAGCTGTTCGGCAACAACGCCGGCTCGGCGCAGAAGCGCGATTCCGCCGTGGCCTCGCGGCAGGCCGCCGATGCGGCGCTGCAGCTTGCCCAGGCGCAGCTGATGAGCGCCGAGATCGACCTTGACCGCACCACCATCCGCGCCCCGATCGCCGGCGTCATCGGCCTGTCGCAGACGACGACCGGCGCGCTGGTCGCGGCGCAGCAGGCGACGCCCCTTGCCACCATCCGCGCGCTCGACACCGTCTATGTCGACGTCACCCAGTCGGCGACCGACATCCTGCGCCTGACCTCGACCGCCGAGGGCCGCGAGATGCGCGCGACCGGCGCGGCGAAGCTGATCCTCGCCGATGGCTCGATCTATCACGAGACCGGCCACCTTGCCGCGGCCGAGCCCAACGTCGAGCCGACCACCGGCATGATCACCCTGCGCATGACCTTCCAGAACCCCGACCACCTCTTGCTTCCGGGCATGTATGTCGAGGTCGACCTGCCGCAGGCGATGGCGCGCGGCGCCGTCTCGCTGCCGCAGAACACGGTGATGCGCGACCGCACCGGCAATGCCTTCGTCTGGGTCGTCGACAACGGTGCCGTGGCGCAGCGCCCGGTGCATCTCGCGACCTCCTCGGGCTCGGACTGGATCGTCACCGACGGCGTGCGCGACGGCGACCAGGTGATCACCTCGGGCTTCCAGAAGACCGCGGTCGGTGCCCCGGTCGAGATCGTGCCGGCCGAGGGCGCCGCTGCCGGCGCCGCGGCGCCGGGCGAGGGCAACTGAGATGGCGCGTTTCTTCATCGACCGCCCGATCTTCGCCTGGGTGATCGCGATCGTCATCATGGGGCTCGGGGCGCTCTCCATCCTCAACTTGCCGGTCTCGCAATATCCCTCGATCGCCTCGCCCTCGGTGGTGATCTCGGCGACCTATCCCGGCGCCTCGGCCGAGACCGTGGCCGACACCGTCGTGCAGGTGATCGAGAAGCAGATGACCGGCCTCGACGGGCTGCGCTACATCAACTCCGACACCACCTCGACCGGTCGCGCGACGATCACCCTGACCTTCAAGCTCGGCACCAACCCCGACATCGCGCAGGTGCAGGTGCAGAACAAGCTCAGCCAGGCCGAGGCCTCGCTGCCGGAATCAGTGACGCGGCAGGGGGTGACGGTGAAGAAGTCGAGCACCGGCTTCCTGATGGTCGTCTCGCTGATCTCGCCCGACAAGTCGCGCAACCAGGTCGAGCTGAGCGACTACATGAACTCCTCGATGGTCGAGAGCTTCTCGCGCCTGCCGGGGGTGGGTTCGGTGCAGGTCTTCGGGTCGGAATATGCGATGCGGATCTGGCTCGATCCGCAGAAGCTCAAGACCTATGACATGGCGCCGGCGACGGTGATCGCCGCCGTGCAGGGGCAGAACGCGCAGATCTCGGCCGGCGCCTTCGGGGCGCAGCCCGCGCCCGAGGGGCAGCTCCTGAACGCCACGATCACCGCGCAATCGCTGCTCAAGACGCCGCAGGATTTCGAGCGCATCGTGCTGCGCGCCGATACCGACGGCGGCATGGTGCTGCTGCGTGACGTCGCCCGCGTCGAGCTCGGTGCCGAGAACTACGAGGTCTCGGCCTATTACGACGGGGCGCCCTCGGCGGGCATGGCGATCCAGCTGGCCTCGGGCGCGAATGCGCTCGACACGGCGACGCTGGTGAAGGCGCGGCTGGACGAGATCGCGCCCTATTTCCCCGCCGGGATGAGCTATGTCATCCCCTATGACACCACGCCCTTCGTCACGATCTCGATCGAGGCGGTGGTGCATACGCTGCTCGAGGCGATTGCGCTCGTCTTCCTGGTGATGCTGCTCTTCCTGCACAACTTCCGGGCGACGCTGATCCCGACGATGGCGGTGCCGGTGGTGCTCCTGGGCACCTTCGGGGTGATGGCGGCCTTCGGCTTCTCGATCAACACGTTGACCATGCTGGCCATGGTGCTGGCGATCGGGCTGCTCGTCGATGACGCGATCGTCGTGGTCGAGAACGTCGAGCGGATCATGGCCGAGGAACACCTCTCGCCGAAGGAGGCGACGAAGAAGTCGATGGGCGAGATCACCGGCGCGCTCGTCGGCATCGCCATGGTGCTCTCGGCGGTGTTCGTGCCGATGGCCTTCTTCGGCGGCTCGACCGGCGAGATCTACAAGCAGTTCTCGATCACCATCGTCTCGGCGATGACGCTCTCTGTGATCGTGGCGATCGTCTTCACTCCGGCGCTCTGCGCCACCATGCTGAAACCGCACGGCGGGGCGAAGCCGGGCTTTGCTTCGTGGTTCTCGAAGGGTTTCGAGCATCGCTTCACCCGGATCACCGGCGGTTATGGCGGGATCGTCAAATGGGTGGTGGCGAACCCGGTGAAGGGCGTCGTGGTCTATGCGGCGCTCGTCGCGGCCATGGGCGCGCTCTATGTCCGCACGCCGACCTCCTTCCTGCCGAACGAGGACCAGGGCGTCCTGATGACGATCATCCAGGCGCCCTCGGGCACCACGGCCGAGCAGACGAAGAAGGTGGTGCAGAAGGTCGAGCAATATTACCTGACCGCCGAGAAGGACAATGTCGCCTCGGTGTTCTCGGTGGTGGGCTTCTCCTTCGCCGGCCAGGGCCAGAACATGGCGATGATGTTCGTCAAGCTGAAGGACTGGGAAGAGCGTCAGGGCGTCGCGAACGGCGCCGAGGCGATCGCGGGCCGTGCCTTCGGGCCGCTGATGGGCGGCATCAACGAGGCGGTGGTGATCCCGATCGTGCCGCCGCCGGTGCTGGAACTTGGCAACTCGAACGGCTTCACCGCCTTCCTGCAGGCCCGCACCGGGCAAAGCCACGACGAGCTTCTGGCCGCGCGCAACATGCTGCTCGGGCTTGCCTCGCAAAGCGACAAGCTGATGGCGGTGCGCCCGAACGGCGTCGAGGATGCGGCGCAGTTCAAGCTCAACATCGACTGGCCGAAGGCCGGGGCGGTGGGGCTGACGGCGGCCGAGGTCGGCTCGTTCCTGAACACGGTCTGGTCCTCGACCTATGTCAACGACTTCCTCTATGACGGCCGGGTGAAGCGCGTCTACGTGCAGGGCGAGCCCTGGGCGCGGGCGACGCCCTCCGACTTCGACCTGTGGCGGGTGCCGAATGCGAATGGCGATTTCGTCTCGCTCTCGACCTTCGCGACGCAGGAATGGGTCTATGGTCCGCAGCAGGTGGTGCGCTATGACGCGCTGCCGGCGATGGAGATCCAGGGCTCGCCGAAGCCCGGCGTCTCCTCGGGCGAGGCGCTGGCCGAGATGGAGCGTCTGGCCAGCCAGCTGCCGCCGGGCTTCTCGCTGCAGTGGTCGGGCCTGTCGCTCGAGGAGAAGGAGGCCGGCAACGGCGCGATGATGCTCTATGCGCTGTCGCTTGCCGCGGTGTTCCTGTGCCTTGCAGCGCTCTACGAAAGCTGGGTGATCCCGATCGCGGTGATCCTGGCGATGCCGGTCGGCATCCTCGGCACCCTGATCGGGGCCGTGCTTGGCGGGCAGTCGAACGGCGTCTACTTCCAGGTGGGTCTGCTGACCGTGGTCGGTCTGACCGGCAAGAACGGCATCATGATCGTCGAGTTCGCCCGCGACCGGATGCGGCACATGGGCGAAAGCGCGCGCGATGCGGTGATCGCGGCGGCGCGGCTGCGCTTCCGCCCGATCCTGATGACCTCGATGGCCTTCTCGCTCGGTGTGGTGCCGCTGATCCTGTCGACCGGCGCCGGGGCCGGCGCGCGCGAGGCAATCGGCTATGCCACCTTCTTCGGCACGCTCACCGGGACGGCGCTGGCGATCTTCTTCGTGCCGCTGTTCTTCGTGCTGACCGATCTCGTCTTCGGTCGCCGCAAGCGGGCGAAGGCACAGGCCGCCACCTGATCGCTTTGCCGCGGGCCGTCCGCAAGGGCGGCCCGTGCGCGTTTCGGACCCGCAGGCCGCGCCCGGTGGCAGATCGCCGCCGGGCGCGTTTCGCGTGGCGCAGGGCAGGGCTGCCGGGCACGGTTCGCCATGGACCGGGATGCCGCGCCGCGGTAAACATACGCGACATTTCGGCGCAGCCGCGCGCTGCGCGCAGCACCGCCCTCGGGGCGCCGCGAACGGGGATGACGATGAACGGATTGCGCACTCCTCTGCGGCTGCCCGCGGGCATGGACCCGGTGACCGCGGGTGTTCTGATCGGCTTTGCCGCCTTCGCGATCTATGCCGTCTCGGACGCCTGCGTGAAGCTGATCGAGGGGCAGCTGCCGCCCTACGAATCGGCCTTCTTCGGCGCGGTCTTCGCGCTTCTGGTGCTGCCCGTTCTGCGCGCGCCCGGCGAGCCGTGGCGGGCGATCTTCGCCACCCGCCGACGCGGGCAATGGTGGCTGCGCTTCTTCGCCTATCCGGTCGGCGTGATGGGCTCGGTCACCGCCTTCACCGAGCTGTCGATGGCCGAGGCCTTCGTGCTGATCTTCCTGATGCCCGCCTTCGTCACGGTGATGTCGGTCGTGTTCATCGGAGAGCGGGTCGGGCCGCGGCGCTGGGGGGCGGTGGTGATCGGCTTCCTCGGCGTGCTGATCGTGCTGCGCCCGGGCTTTCGCGAGCTTGGCATCGGCCATCTCGGCGCCACGCTCGCCGGGCTGTGCGGGGCGATCTCGGTCGTCTCGTTCCGCATCGTCGGCGGCGGCGAGTCGCGGCTGTCGCTGTTCGGCTCGGGCACGCTTGGCGGCGTGACGCTATGCTTCATCGCGATGCTGCCCGCCTTCCGCTGGCCCGATGCGACGCAATGGGCGCTGCTGGCGGGCTATGGCCTGCTCGCCGCGCTCGCCAACATGATGATGATGGCCGCGACCCGGCTTGCGCCGGCCGCAGCCGTCAGCCCGACGCAATACAGCCAGATGCTCTGGGCGATCGTGCTGGGCTATCTGATCTTCGGCGACGGGGTCGATCTGCCGATGCTGGCGGGCATGGTGCTGATCGTCGGCTCGGGGCTTCTGACCCTTGCGCGCGAACGTCAGCGCGGGGTGAGCCTGCCGCCGCCGGTCTCGGCCTCGGGCGCGCAGGCGGCCGCCGCGATTGCCGCCGAAACCCGGGGCGAGCCGTCGCAGGACGCCTGAGCCCGCACCCTATCTTGCGGAGGAATTTCGCGAAATGGGCGGCACCGGCGTCGGAAACGGGGCCCGGGCGCGTATCACCTTCTGGCCCGCAACGAAAACACCGGTGCAAGAGTGACTGACATGAAAAGAAACGCGCGACTGCTGACCCTTCTTCTTCTGGCCGTGCTGGCCTGCGGCGGCGGCTGGTACTGGTGGGCGCGCACGGCGGGGCAGAGCGGCGCGGCGCCGACGCTTGCCACCGTCACCCGCGGCACCGTCAGCGAGACCGTGCTCGCCTCGGGCCAGATCGAGGCAAAGCAGCTCGTCTCGGTCGGCGCGCGGGTCTCGGGTCAGATCGAGACCCTCGCCGTCAGCCTTGGCGACACGGTGAAGGCGGGCGACCTGATCGCCCAGATCGACAGTCAGGACCAGCAGAACGATGTGCTGCAGGCCGAGGCCGATCTTGCCAATATCGAGGCGCAGATCGTCGCGATGCAGGCGAACCTGCGCAAGGCCGAGCTGACGCTCGAGCGGCAGACGGCGCTTGGCAAGTCGGACTGGGCCTCGAAGGAGACGATCGAGAGCGCGACTGCCGAGGTGCAGGTCTATACCGCCAACCTGGCCGCGCTGCAGGCGCAGAAGGCGCGCGCCGAGGTCACCGTGACCACCGCCAAGATCGAGCTTGACCGCACCCGGATCACCGCGCCGATCACCGGCACCGTCGTCGCCGTGGCGGTCGAGCAGGGCCAGACGGTGAACGCCATCCAGACCGCGCCGACCCTCGTCAAGCTCGCCGATCTCGACACGATGCAGGTCAAGGCCGAGATCTCGGAAGCCGACGTGGTGCATGTGCAGCCCGGTCAGGACGTGCGGTTCACCATTCTGGGCGAGCCCGAGACCACCTTCACCGCCAAGGTCCGCTCGATCGAGCCCGCGCCCTCGGAAATCGAGAACAGCGACACGATCTCGACCGACGAGGCGATCTATTACAACGGGTTGCTCGACGTCGCGAACCCCGATCACAAGCTGCGCATCGGCATGACGACGCAGGTGTCGGTCCTGCTCGACAAGGCCGAGAACGTGCTGACCGTGCCCGCCGCGGCGGTGAAGCGCGACGGCGAGGGCAATTATGTCGAGGTCTGGGACGCGAAGAGCGGCACCGCCATCCCGACCCGCGTCGAGGTCGGGCTGAACGACAAGGTCACCGCCGAGATCCGGTCCGGTCTGAGCGAGGGGCAACAGGTGGTCACCGGCACCGCCGTGGCCCCGAAGGCGGCGGGCACCACCACCCGGATGCGCCCGCCGATGGGGATCTGAGATGAGCGATCCGCTGATTTCCGTGCGCGGCGTCGGCCGCTCCTTCCAGGCCGGTGAGGAGACGATCACCGTCCTGCGCGACGTCGATCTCGACATCTGGCCGGGCGAATTCGTGGCGATCATCGGCGCCTCGGGCTCGGGCAAGTCGACGCTGATGAACATCCTCGGCTGTCTCGACCGGCCGAGCGCGGGCAGCTATCGCTTCGCGGGCGAGGATGTGGGCGGGCTTGACCCCGACGCGCTCGCCCGGCTGCGGCGCGAGCATTTCGGCTTCATCTTCCAGCGCTATCAGTTGCTCGGTGATCTCGATGCGGTCGGCAACGTCGAGGTGCCGGCGATCTATGCGGGCGAGGGGCGCGCCAGCCGGCGCAGGCGCGCGACCGAGCTGCTGACCCAGCTCGGCCTCGGCACCCGGCTCGACCACCGGCCGAACGAGCTTTCGGGCGGCCAGCAGCAGCGCGTCTCGGTGGCGCGCGCGCTGATCAACGGCGGCGAGGTGATCCTGGCCGACGAGCCGACCGGCGCGCTCGACACGAAAAGCTCGGCCGAGCTGATCGAGCTGCTGCTCGATCTGAACGCCAAGGGGCACACGGTGATCGTCGTCACCCATGACCCGACCGTGGCCGCCCATGCCCGCCGCGAGATCGAGATCAGCGACGGCCGGATCGTGCGCGACAGCGGCCGCACCGAGGCCGGGGAGGGCGCCGCCCGTCCCGCCACCGCGGAGCGCGGCGCCGGCGCGCTTTTGCGCCGCGCAAGCGAGACGCTGTCGATGGCGCTGAAGGCGATGCTGGCGCATCGGGTGCGCTCGTTCCTGACCATGCTCGGCATCATCATCGGCATCGCCTCGGTGGTGCTGGTGGTGGCGCTCGGCTCGGGCACGCAGGAGAAGATCCTGCAGAACATCTCGTCGCTCGGCACGAACACGATCACCGTGCGCGCGGGCACCGGCTTTGGCGCGCGCGACGCCGGCAAGACCGAGACGCTGATGCCCTCGGACGCCTCGATGATCGCGCTGCAACCCTATGCCGACGGCGTCTCGCCCGCGGTCTCGAACAGCTCGAACGTGCTGCATGGCAATGTCTCGGCCACGGCCGCGGTGAACGGGGTGAGCGGCGATTACTTTGCCGTCCACGCCTACGAGACCGTCGACGGCCAGCAGTTCGACAGCCGCGACGTGACCGAGCTTGCGCAGGTCGCGGTGATCGACGAGGATACCCGCGACACCTTCTTCCCGAACGGCGAGGACCCTCTGGGCCAGGTGCTGATCCTCGGCCATGTGCCGGTGCGGGTGATCGGCGTCGTGCGCTCGACCGGCGCGACCTTCGGCCCCTCGTCGCTGAACGTCTGGATCCCCTACACCACGGCGATGTCGCGGGTGTCGGGGCAGAATTACCTCGACAGCATCGGGGTGAAGATCGCCGACAGCTATGACATGACGAAGGCGCAGTCCGAGATCACCGCGCTGATGCTGAACCGCCACGGCACGCAGGACTTCTTCCTGTCGAACAGCGACACGATCCGCGCCACGATCACCTCGACCACCGAGACGATGACCTGGCTTGTCGCCGCGATCGCGGTGATCTCGCTGGTCGTCGGCGGCATCGGGGTGATGAACATCATGCTGGTCTCGGTCACCGAGCGCACCCGCGAGATCGGCGTGCGCGTGGCGGTCGGCGCGCGGCGCAGCGACATCGTCGGGCAATTCCTGGTCGAGGCGGTGCTCGTCTGTCTGGTCGGCGGCGTGCTCGGCATCGCGCTGGCGCTTGGCGCGGGGGCGGTGATCGGCCTGGTCTATACCACGGTGACGCTCTCCTTCTCGGGCACGGCGATCGTGGTGGCGTTCCTGTCCTCGACGCTGATCGGGGTGACCTTCGGCTTCCTGCCCGCCCGCGCGGCGGCCCAGCTCGACCCGGTGGTGGCGCTGAACCGCGAGTGAACCGGACCGCGAGTGAACCGGAAGGGGGCGGCAAGTCGCCCCCTTTCCCCTGGACCGCGCTTGCGCCTATGCTTGGGGCGGACAAGAGCGAGGGCGCGGGTGCTGGGACGGATCGGGGCAGGCTGGGGGCTGGTGGTGGCGGCCCTTGTGGCATGTGCCGCCCCGGCCGCGCAGGCAGATGTGCTGCGCATCGGCGTGCTCGACTATCAGGGCTCGGAGCATTCGATCGCGCATTGGCAGGCGACCGGGGCGGCGCTGAACGCGGCGCTGCCGGGCCATCGCTTCGAGCTTGTGGCGCTCGACATCCATGCCCTCGATGCCGCGCTCGATGCCAACAGCCTCGATTTCGTCATCACCAATCCCGGCAATTACGCCGAGCTTGAATATCGCCACCATGTCAGCCGCATCGCGACGGCAGAGGGCGACATTCCGGTGGCCTCGACGCTGGTCACCACCGAGCCGCTCGAAAGTTATGATGACCTCTCCGGCCGCCGCCTCGCCGTCGTCGCGCCCGAGGCCTTCGGCGGTTTTCAGGTGCTCTGGCGCGAGCTTTACGACCATGACACGCGCCTGCCCGGGCGGATCGAGCCCCTGGTGACCGGCTATCCGATGCAGGCCGCGGCGCAGGCGGTGCTTGACGGCAAGGCCGATGCCGCGGTGCTGCGTGCCTGCCTGCTCGAGGAGCTGCAGGCGGCAGACCCCGGGCATTGGGCAGGGCTTCATGCCTTTGCCACCCGCGACCTGCCCGAGGTGCCCTGCGCGGTCTCGAGCCGGGTTTATCCGGGCTGGCCCTTCGCCAAGACCCGCCACACCGATGCGGCGCTGTCGAAACAGGTGGCGATCGCGCTTCTGGGAATGGAGGGGGGCAACCTCTGGACTGTGCCGCTCGACTATCAGCCGGTGCATGACCTGCTGCGCGCGCTGCGCATCGGCCCCTATGCCCGCACCGGCCCGGTCAGCCTGAGCGAATTCGTCGAGGATTACCGCGACTGGCTGATTGCGCTTGGCATCGCGCTGATGTTCTGGGCGCTTTATTCGGTGCGGATCGAGAGCCTCGTGCGCCGCCGCACCGCCGCGCTCGATGCCGCGAATGCGGGGCTGGTGCGCGAGATCGCCGAACGCGAGCGGCTCGAGGAGGAAGAGCGGCTGCACCGGCGCGAGCTCGAGCACGTCGCGCGGCTGTCGATCCTGGGCGAGATGGCCTCGAGCATCGCGCACGAGCTGAACCAGCCGCTCAGCGCGATCGCGAATTACGCGCAGGGCTGCTCGATGCGGCTGAAGTTCGGCACCTTCACCCCCGAGGACATGGACCGCGCCTCGACCGAGATCGCGGCGCAGGCCGAACGCGCGGCGACCGTGATCCGCCGCATCCGCGCCTTCGTGAAGAAGCGCGAGAGCCTGCGCGACCCGGTTGATCTGAACGACATGCTGCGCGAGACGGCGGTCCTTTACGAGGCGACGGTGCACCGCGCCGGCGTGCGCACCGAGCTGATGCTGGCGGGCGATCTGCCGGTGGTGTTCGCCGACCGGGTGCAGTTGCAGCAGGTGGTGCTGAACCTCGTGCAGAACGCGGTCGAGGCGATGGCCGAGACGCCGGCCGAGGAAAAGCGGCTGCTGATCCGCTCGGCGCGGCAGGCGGATGCGCTGAAGGGGGCGGGGGTGTGCATCTCGGTGCGCGACCGGGGCACCGGCCTGTCACCCGCCGCGATGGCGCGCTTCGCCGAGGCCTTCTACACCACGAAACCCGAGGGGATCGGGCTGGGGCTTGCGCTCAGCCGCTCGATCGTCGAGGCCCATGGCGGCTGGCTGCGCGCCGAGACCCCCGCCGACGGCTGCGGGCTGCGCGTCAGCATGTGGCTGCCGGCACAGGAGGATGCATGAACGAGGATGCGGTGATCCATGTTGTCGACGACGACCGCGCCGCGCGCGAGGGGCTGGGCTTCCTGCTCGGCTCGCTCGGGCTGAGGGTGGAGGCGCATGCCTCGGCGGCCGAGCTGCTCGACCGGCTCGACTGTGCGGGCGTGGGCTGCATCCTTGCCGATGTGCGGATGCCCGGGATGACCGGGCTTGAACTCCTCGACGAGCTTGGCCGGCGCGGCTGTGCGCTGCCGGTGATCATGATCACCGGGCATGGCGACGTGCCGATGGCGGTGCGGGCGATGCGCGCGGGCGCGATGGATTTCTTCGAGAAGCCGGTGAACGGCATGGCCCTTGTCGGGCGGCTGAACGAGGCGCTGGCGCTCAGCCGGTCGCGGGCCGAGGCGGCGCGCGGCGCGGCGCAGGTGCGCGCCCGTGTCGACAGCCTCACCGCGCGCGAGGCAGAGGTCGCCAGCGCGGTGCTGGCCGGCCGGCTGAACAAGCAGATCGCGGCCGAGCTCGGCATCAGCCTGAAGACCGTCGAGATCCACCGTCACAACGTGATGGACAAGATGGGGGCGAGTAGCGCCGCCGATCTGGTGCGTCTGCTTGTCGCGGCGGGCTGGACCGAAACCTAGGGGCAAACCCCTAATCTTCCGGGGTTTGTGCCGATACCGGCCGGGGATGCGTCGGGCGTAGGGTTCTTTCCGGTCGAGGTGGAAAGGGGGAGCCGTGGAGAAGAACCGTCGCGGCTTTCCCGGTGCGGCCGGCCGGGCGATGATCGGCGCTGCGCCCTTCATCCCGGGCATACGCAAGGCGGGGGATCACTGACATGCAGGTGCAGATTCACGACCTTGTCGGTGCGACGCACGAGGCGGCCTGGCTCCCCTGGGCGGTGCAGTACTTCTTCCTGATCGCGCTCTCGGTCACGGCGCTTCTCATGGCGCTGCCGGGCTTCGTGCTGGGCCGCGCGGCGGCGATGCCGCGCGCGCGGCTCGCGCTGATGACGGCGGTGACGACGGGGATCACCGCGCCGATTGCATTGCTGGCCGACCTGCACCAGCCCGGCCGGTTCTGGGAGTTCTTCTTCTACACCCATCCGACCGCGTGGATGGCCTGGGGCGCCTGGATCTTGCCGGGCTATGTCGGGCTGCTGATCGCCTTCGCCTGGGCCGTGCACCGGCCGGCCTTCTGGGCCTGGGGGCAGGGCGACTGGCGCTATGCGCCGCTTTTCCGGCTCCTGGCGCTCGGCGGCGCGGGCAACGGCTTTGCCCGTCCGCTCGGAGTGCTGGCCGGGCTCGCGGCGCTCGGCCTCCTGACCTACACCGGGATGGAGGTGATGGTGGTGCGCTCGCGCCCGCTGTGGAACACCCCCTTCCTGCCGCTGCAATTCGCCGCCACGGGCTGTGTCGGCGCGCTTGGGGTGATGCTGGTGCTCGGCCGTTCGCTGGGCACCGGGGCGGCGGTCGAGGCGGCGATGAACCGCGCCCTTGCGCTGGCGCTCGGCCTCGTCGGTGTGCTGGGCGCGGCCTGGTTCGCGCTGGCGCTCTCCGGGCTCAGCCCGCGCCACGCCGCGGCGCTCGCCTCCGTCGCGGGCTTCCCGGTCTGGCAGCGGATCGCGCTCTGGGGGGCGGTGGCGATCGTGCTGCCCTTCGGCATCGCGCTGGCCGCCCCGGCGCGCAGCGGCTGGATCACCGGGCTTCTCGCCATCCACGCCGCCTGGATGTTCCGCTGGACCGTGTTCATGGGCGGGCAGGCGGTGCCGAAGGTGGGATCGGGTCTTTATGACGCGCTGATGCCCACCGGGCTGGCCGGGCTGATGGGGGTGATCGGCACCTTCGGGCTCTGGCTCGTCCTGCTGATCGCCTACACGACCTTCGTGCCCTGGGATCAGGTCGGGGGGACGAAATCCGGCACCGCCCCCGAACCCGCCCGCAGCTTCTGAAGGAGAGCCCCGATGCCCACGCGCCGCACGATCCTGCAAGGCGCCGTCGCGACCGGGGCGACGACGGCGCCGGCGGGTGGTCGATCCGCGGATGGAGCGCGACGCGGCGGGCGAGCGGGTCCGGGATGGAGACGTTTCTGATCGCCAGCGCGAAGCGGAGGAGGCTGCCCGCAGGGCTCGAAATACCGGCCGAGCCCGGAACGGAACTCCCCCGGCGCCTGTGGGTGCGGGGGCCGTTTTAATTCAGTGATTTGCGTGGCGACCTTAATCTACCGCCAGGATCATGTTGCGCACCACCGGATAGATCTCGTTGTCCCAGCGACGGCCGTTGAACACGCCGTAATGGCCGACATTCGCTTGCAGGTGGTGGCGCTTCAGATGCGGGCGCAGCGCGCTGCACAGGTCATGCGCGGCCGAGGTCTGCCCCAGCCCGCAGATGTCGTCGCGCCCGCCCTCGACGGTCAGCAGCGCCGTGTGCCGGATCGCGCCGGGGTTCACCTTGCGGCCCCTGTAGGTGAAGTCGCCGGTCGCCAGCTCGGCCCTCTGGAACACCCGGTCGATGGTCTCGAGGTAGAATTCCGCGGTCAGGTCCAGCACCGAGAAATACTCGTCGTAGAAGTCCTTGATCTTCTTCGCCTCGGCCTCCTCGCCATTGGCGAGGTGGTGATAGAGTTTCTCGTGCTGCTCGCGGTGGCGGTCCATGTTCATCGCCATGAAGGAGAAGAGCTGCACGAAGCCCGGATAGACCTTGCGCCCCGCCCCCGCAAAGCGCAGCGGCACGGTGCCGATCACCGTGCGCTCGAACCAGTCCATCGGCTTCTCGTTCGCCAGATCGTTGACTGAGGTCGGGCTTTCGCGCACATCGACCGGCCCCGCCATCAGCACCAGCGAGCGCGGCGTGGCCGGGTTGCGGTCCTCGGACATCACCGCGGTTGCGGCAAGCGCCTGCACGCAGGGCTGGCACACCGCGAGCATATGCGCGCCCGGGCCGATCTCTTCCATGAAGCGGATCAGATAGGCGACGTAATCCTCGACGCCGAAATCGCCCGCCGACAACGGCACGTCGCGCGCATTCGTCCAGTCGGTGATGTAGACGTCATGGTCGCGCAGCAGCGTGCGCACCGTGCCCGCCAGCAGCGTGGCGAAATGGCCCGAGAGCGGCGCCGTCACCAGCACCTTCGGCAACGGCGTGTCGAGATCGCGCGCGAAGTGCAGCAGCCGGCCGAAGGGCAGCTCGAGCGCCACCTCCTCGCGCACCGGCCGCTCGCAGCCATCGACCTTCACCGTGCCGATGCCGAAGCGCGGCCGGTCATGGCTGAGGCCGAAGCGGGTGATCATCTCGAGCCCCGCCGCCTGCTGCCGGATCAGCTGCGCGAAGGGGCCGCTGGCCTTGGGCGTGAAGGAGAGCGCGAAATGGGCGGCGGTGCGAAAAGGGGCGAAAATATCATCAAGAGACTGGTAGGTTGCATAAAGCATGGCGATTCACCCCTTTGACGCCCGAAAACCGCTGGTCAGGCCCCCGGCAGCCTGCGACAAAATTTCCGGGAATACAGCCCTTCTCGGGCAAGGAGGCACCGTGACGCAAGCAACGCTTACGATTTCATCGAAAAACTATTCGTCATGGTCCTTGCGCGGCTGGTTGTTGTGCAAGATGGCCGGGCTCGACTTCGCCGAAAGCCCGGTCGACCTTTCCGATGCCGGCGCGCGGCAGGAACTGCTGCTGCTCACCCCCTCGGTGCTGGTGCCGCGGCTCACCCATGGCAAGGTCGAGGTCTGGGACACGCTCGCCATCGCCGAATACCTGAACGAGACCTTTCCCAAGGCCGGGCTCTATCCCGTCGACAAGGTCGCCCGCGCCCAGTGCCGCTCGGTCTCGGGCGAGATGCACTCGGGCTTTTACAACCTGCGCTCGGCGCTGCCGATGAATCTCAAGGCGCGGCACGAGAAGTTCAAGATCTTCTCGGGGGCGCGCCCGGATGTCGAACGGGTCAAGGCGATCTGGCTCGAGTGCCTCGCGACCCATGGCGGGCCGTTCCTGTTCGGCGCCGCGCCGACCGTCGCCGATGCGATGTATGCCCCGGTCTGCACCCGCTTCCGCACCTATTCCGTGCCGCTCGAGACCCGGCTCGCGGCCTATGTCGAGACCATCCTCGGCTGGGCGCCGATGCAGGAATGGACGGAGGGCGCGCTGGCCGAACCCGACGAGATCGTCGAGCTCGAGGTCGAGTTCTGAGCCGTCCCCTGTCGATCATCACCTATCCTCAGGTTGCGTGAGGGGTGATCTGCCCGGAATTGCGGCTTGGGCGGGGTGAGGTGCGGGGAAAACTGCCCGGAAAAGCGGCACGATTTGCATCGTGAGAA
>NZ_RCHI01000029.1 GCF_003664585.1 Paenirhodobacter hankyongi | reverse complement strand
GGCAGCGCCAGCGCGGTGTCGAGCGCGGCGCGGGCGATGACCAGGCTGCCGGCGCAGATCAGCGCCGCGAGCAGCAGGTCGGAGACGTGCAGGTTGAGCTTGCCCATGTGATCCTCCATCGGTGATCCCGCGATCGGCCCGGGGTGGGTGTCAGCGGCGGGTGATGGTGGCAAGCATATGGGGATATTAGACCCCATGTCAACATGATGGGGTTTAAAATACCCATTTTGGAGTCGAGTGCTCCGGCTCGGCTATCAGGATTGCTGCTGTGACCGCCCGCAGGAGATCTCTCCGACATCGCGAAAGGTACCGCTTGGGGGGGATATACAAGCCCCAAGGCCCGAGGTGGGCGGTTTCCGGACCTTCGCTGCGGCGACAGGACGATCGCTCAACACAGGTGGAAGCCGACATTCGTAGCGGACCAAGGTCGAGGTTTATTCCGCGCCGCCGCTAGTGGAGGTGTCCAATTGTGCTAGAGGAGAACGGCAGACGATCAGTCCTCGTCATCGCCTCCATCGTCATCGGGCCGATCCTCATGCCAATAAACGTAGTTAAATAGTGCATCGAGCTCGGTGAAATCGCGAAGACCGAGCGCCTTGCACACGGCGTCTGCGTGATCGCAATAAAGCTGATACTTGTCGGGGCTCACGTTTCCCTTGGATGGGTGAAGCGGAAATTCATCGTAGCCAGCGAGACGCAGTCCCGCGACCGCATTCTGATTCATTACCGCAAAACGTGTATTGTCCAGCGTGTGCAAAATCTCGGTAAGGAGATTGATGCCAGCACCTTCGATGTTTGCAAACGCTGCATGGAGAGTGGCGAACGCATCACGCGGCGACAGGTCAGCGTGATCGATGATTGATGCCACTGCGCGGACAAAATCCTTACGCTTGTCAGCAATACGTGTCTTTGCGCGGTTGAGGCCGCCCGAATGGAATGACCCGATCAGACGCTCATATTCGGTCAGGAAGCCATGCGCTGTTTTCCCCTTCCACGCCGCGATGGAACGAAGCTGTGTCGGCGCAACCGCAAGATTGCCCCGTCTGACCTTCATCTGAGCATTGAACGGCGATGATGCGTCACCTTCCTGCATCATTCGCAGGAAGTCGGCCAAGACATCGAGTGACGCTTCGCCGGAATCAACAGCGCGCGCGGCGCGGCGCCTTGCAAAGCGCGCCCATGCAGCGTTGATCGCATGATCCTTTGCATATCCATCAATCAGCGGCTTCGTCGCTGGTACAATCTCTTCATTTTCGATCAAGTCATCAAAATGCTCGGTGATCTTTTTCATCATCGCGCCGCTCTCATCGTCGATCAGAACTGACGCTTCATAATTCTGAAGCAGTCCGCCTAGCGTGAAGTTCGCCGATCCGACAACGACCTTGCATCCATCGCTGGCCTCGAATGCATAAATTTTCGGATGAAACGTACTCTGGGAATTGCTGAGGTATAATTTGAGGTTGTGGTTCGAGCTCAACCGGAAGAGGTCGTGAAGTAGCGCAGGATCAGTGTGATAAAAATCCAGACCGACTGCGAGTCGCGCCGTCATACCTTTGGACAACGCCTTTTTCAGTGGCGCTTTCATTTCCTGCCAGCCGGACACTTTTGCGAATGCGACCATGCACTCCAAATGCCGCGCATTCTTGAGCAGCGCTCCAATCTCAGTTCGGTGATCCGTGCTCTCGTCGTTGAGCAGAAGTTGGATTGATTGTGTGTGTGCCATGGTTCCCCCTTCATTCAGGGACAGGTTTAACGTCTTGGCACAAAAAAGAAAGAGGGCCGTGGCAGTAGCCACAGCCCGTCATTCACCTGTCATCGAAGAGCCTTACAAACTAGGCACCAGCGATTAGAGGAAAGGCGCGAACCGTGGCCAGTATTCTCGTGACCGGACCTTCCTCGCGCAGCCTGCTAACGGCGATAATTGGTCGGCAACCAACCGGACATGAACATCAGCTATACTCGCAACCCGACTACAGTCCAGACAATTGCCTACCGGTCCCACGGCCGACGCTGCCTATGGGGGCGAACGGCAGAAAAGTCTGCACTGACAACCTTCGCTTGCCGGGCGATGCCGCACGACGTCATAGATGACTGCTTAAGGGAAGCTGCATTGCAGCAATAGCCCACCAGCGGATGTCCAGATAGGGCCGGGGGCGTCGATTCGGCGGCGCGGGCCTCAAGAAAGGCTCGCCGCGCCGCCGCATGACCGCTTCGAGCCCATTTCTGACGGTCGCTTCTATCGCGACAGACCAAGCCGTTTGCACAGACTACCAAGCGCTACGGCAACGAGCGCACCTAGACCGCCAAGGATGGCCCAATACCAGTTGGGAGCGTCTTCAGGTAAATAACCAGCGCCAATGTAAACTATAAGCCAGATGGCGACCGCTTCGATGAGGTAGGTCGGCGTTTTACTCATGTCCACCTAAAATCCGTAACCAACCATGGCAATGCACTGTCGATATCATATCTGATTCTTCTTCGACGCAATGACCACTTCGTCCGCATCAGCGACATTCGCCCCTGATATTGCGGCACAATGCCACGACCGACCGCTTCCGGGAAGCTGCGCCGCGGCGACGACGCATGCTTGACCGGCGGCTTAGGGCCGTGTCCCGCGTTTCCCGACGTCGGGCCTGACCGGAGCTATGGGGCGGGTGCGAATCTTCAAGGGCTCCGCTAAAAAGAAAGCCCGCCATTTCGGCGGGCTTGTGTTGCGGGCAGGGAGGGTGGTTAGCCACGCCCAAAGTCGGTGAGCAGGGTGTAGCCACGGCCAGCCATGCAGCGATCGACAACTCGCCGCGGGCCATAGGTGACGAGGTCGTGGTCGTAATCCCCCGACCCGGCACCAGCGGCAGCACCGACCGCGGCGCCCGTCAGGATATAGTCATTGCGGTACCCGGTATTGGTGCCGGCGGCGGCGCCCACCAGCGCACCGACAATGAGGCCTGCGGCAAGGTTTTTGCCCATCTCTTTTTGCTGGCGCTCTTTGTAGTCCGCCTCGACCTGTAATGCGACGGCGCGGCAGGCCTGAAGATCTTTCTCGTAGCGCGCCTGATTGGTCTTGCCTGGATCGACGGCGGGTCGATACTCGGAAAGCGGCTGCACGGGCTCGCAGGCTGCAAGGAAGAGGAATGAGCCGGCACAGAGCAGCGCCGCGGGTTTTCTGAACATGATCTTTCCAAATGATTATCGTCTTCAGGAAGGATCATCACAGGATCGTGAGCGGATTCGCAAGCTGAAAATGCGAATTATTCTATACGTTTGACGAACTCGGGCGGCAGGCTGAACTTTACGGGGGCCGCCCATTGCAGCCGAATGCCGTGCTGCGGATCGTGGTGTGGGTTCAGGGAAATAAGGGAAAAGGTTCCTTCCTCGAGCCCCGGCTTGATGTGCTTCACCCAAGCCCTGCCGCCGACATCTTCGCAAACACAAACCCGGCCGATGGCCTCGGTCGGTACGCCGAGAGCATCCCGGCTGTAGAACAGGATCGTTCCGGGCGGATAGGCGGGGGACATGCTGTCACCCTCGACCTCGACTGCGACGATGCCGTGCGGATTGAGCTGCGGCGGGCAGGCAACGTGAAACAAGCCGTTTCCTTTGCCGAAGGCATCAACCAATTCGACTTCTGCTCCGGCACCGACACGGCCGGCGACGGCGATCATCGCGGTCGATGAATGCAGCTGCCCTGCATAGAAGTCATCCAGGGAAACGCCGAAGGCGGCGGCCACCTTCCTCGCGTCATCGACATTCGTCGTCTGGGATTTCCCCTGCTTCAGGTTCTTCAACTGCTCGTAGGAAACCCCCGCAGCAATCGCGATGCTGCGAAGCGACTTACCGGTTTCCGCGAGGGCGTGGTCCAGTGCCAGTTTGAAGGTGGTTTCCATGAGGGGAAATATACCCACATATCCGGCTTCGCGAATGGCGTAATAAGACCCTTGGCAATAGGGGTTTTTATACCCTATACCATTTGCCATGGAACAGCTCATCCTCGACCTCTCTGCTTACGCTGAAGCCACCGGGCGCTCGCCTCAGGCGGTGCTGCGCTCTGCGATCAACGCGAAATGGGGCACCTGGGACGCATGGCGCGCGGGCCGGTCGAGCCCGACGCTGTCGAGTGTCGACCGCGTGCGCCGCTACATGGCCGCCCATCCGCCGCTCCGCGAGGAGGCTGCGTGATGGTGCCGGTTGCCTTCCGCGGTTCGATCCGTGCGCGCGCCTTCCCATGCCAGAGCTTTCGCATGGCTGCGGGCGCGCGTCACGGAATCCCGGTTTCTCCGGTGAGCAAGAGCTGCGAGCGCCGCCGTCGGGTGCATCAGCCTTCTGCGGAGGTGGCCCATGTCTGACCGGGTGATGGTCAACCAGTTCATGCACGCGCTGGTGTCGCGCGCGGGCGGGGTCGAGAACGCGGCGCGCTTCGTCGACGCGCGCCTCGGCATCCCGCTGGACGGCTCGGGGTTCTCGACGCGCAAGGGCACGTTCTCGAAGCGGCTGGCGGGGCATCTGGATTGGCCGCTGGTGGAGATCATGGCGCTCGAGGATGCGGTCGGTGATCCGGTCGTGCGGCGCTGGCTGGCGCGCAGCCTGCCCGAAACCACCGAGGCGATCGACCTGATGCGGTGCGTGTCCGAGACGGCGCGCGAGGTGGGCGAGGCGGTCGGTGCGGTTGCCGATCTCGCCTCGGGGCGGGGCGACCGGGCGCGGGCGCGCAAGGAAGTGCACGAGGCCCGCGGTGCGATCGACCGCCTCGCCGCCGCCGTTGACGGAGAGGAAGCATGAGCGCGTTCGGTCTCTCGGCTGACGTGTGGCCGGGCAGGCGGTGGCCTGCAATGAGCGGCACCCCGGATTTCCCGCCGGCCTGCGACCCTGTCCACGGGCGCCGCACGGCAGGCCGGCCAACTGGCGCGGCGGGCCGGTCCCGCCGCGCCCCTTTGAGGTTCGAACAGGAGGTCGGCTGTGGCGATTGAGGCGATCAACGGGGTTCCGGGCGTGCCGCGGGTGCGCTGCATCTGCGATGGCTGCGCGCGCGAGGAGGTTGTGACCTGCGATTACGAGCATGGCCGCGGCCATGTCTGGGTTCCGAAAGAGGGGCAGGCGGTGCGGAAGATGGTCGGCCGAGGCTGGGGCCAGGTGAAGGCCCGGCTGCTGTGCCCGGCCTGCGAAGCGGCCCGCCGTGCGTCGATATTCCGCCGGGGCGCCGCGACGTGCAGCCCCTCGACGGCAGCGAAAGGAGAAGGTGACGGGATGAAGAAGACGATCGAGCCGAGCCGGCAGGCACCGCGAACGCCGACGCTGGCGCAGCGCCACGAGATCACGGGCATGCTGATGCTGTCCTATGACCACAAGGCGGGGCGCTACACGGGGGCCGAGACCGACAAGACGATTGCCGAGGCGATCGGCGGCGGCTGCATGCCGGGATGGGTGGCCGAGATCCGGGAGGCGAACTTCGGTCCCGCGGGCGGCAACGAGGAGATCGAGGCGATCCGGGCCGAGATCGCCGCGCTGAGCGCCCGGCTCGACCGGGTGTGTGCCGCGGTCGGCCCGCGGGCGCGGTAGGGAGGGCGATGTCATGGCGGCCTTGCCGAACCTGACGGTGGTGGGGGGCGAAAGCGGCCTGCCGCTCTACCCGATCCCGACGGGGATGGTGCTGGAACAGAACTTCTTCATGAAGTTCCGGCACCGCGACTGGATGAAGTCGGAGTTCCGCAACCTCGCCTCGCGCGAGGTGCGGGCGGTGGCGCTCGACCTGTTCTGTGTCGCCTATGACGAGGACCCGGCGGGCACCTTGCCGGCGAATGAAGAGCTGCTCGCGCGCCTGGTCGACGTGCCCCTCGACGACTGGCGGGGGCTGTGCGCGCGCAAGATCAGTCCGCTCGATGGCTGGCAACGTTGTGTCACCGATGCGGGCGTCATGCGGCTCTTTCACCCGCTCATGGTGGGGATGGCGACGGATGCCACGAAGTCGCGGGCGGACTACCTCGAGAAGAAGGAAGCGGACCGCGAGCGCAAGCGCATGGAAGCCCTGCCGGATCAGATCCGGCGCGCCGGTGCGTCGAGCCGGATGGCCGAGGACCAGGATTATCTGGTGCGCCTCGATCAGTATCTTCTGGAGCATTTCCCGCCGCCGACGCAGCGCCGCCCGAAGGTGGTGAAGCAGGCGATGGAAGCGCTCGACGCGCTCGATCGCGGGGCGCTGCGGGGGATGTAGATCCTTCCGGTTTTCTTCCGCCGGAAGGAATTCGGAAGGATTGCGGAAGGAACTGGAAGGAACCCGGAAGGAATTTGGAGGGAAACCGGAAGGTTTCGGAAGGTCATGGCGCGGTCGGCGCCTTTTTTCGGGGCCGGTTCTTTCCATGCTGAGAAGAGAAAAGAAGAGAAAAGAAGAGAAAAGAAGGGGAGCCAATCCCCGAGAACGACCGACGGCGCCTGTGGATAACTTCGACAATGCGATGAGAAGGGACCAGGTGGAATGGACAGTGCAGAACAGGCAACCGGCGAGCGTCGGGTGCGGGAATTGCTGATCGAGCCGCTCGAGCGGCGGGGGCTGGCGCGGCCGAGCAGCCTGACGCGGGCGCAATACGAAGAGATGTGCCGCGACCTCTGCGCGCGGCTCGCCTACATGACGGGGCTGAACCTCGAGGCGCTGGCCGAGCAGGTGGCGGCGAACCCGGCGGGCAAGGACCGCGACCGGCTGCCGATCGCGAACCAGATCCTCAACTGGGCCGGGCAGATCCAGCCGCCGCGGGAAGACGGCTCGCCGCTGATCCGGGCGGTGTTCGCGGCCGATCTCGGGCGGCGGGCGCTGGCCGAGGGCTGGGCGCCCGAACTGCTGCGGCACCTGCGCGAGACGCGGCTGTGGCCGGGTGGCTTCGCGGTCGAGCAGGTGCGCGAGCGGGGGCGCGAGGCTGACCGGCGCATGCGGATGGTGCGCGAGGCGCAGGTCGCGGGGCGGTTCGTGTCCGAGGCCGATCGGCAGTTCCTGGAGCGGCGGGGCGCGGCGGTGGTGCGCTGCGAGGCGATCGCCGAGCTGGTGCAGGCCGGGGGTGCGGCATGAGCGCGATGGCGGAGGCGGTGCGGCCGGCGGGCGTGTCGGCGCAGGATTGGGCGCGGCTGAGCGCGGCGCAGCGGCTGGCGGCGGGCGAGCTCCTGGCGGTGCGCCCGGCCGAGATCTCGGTGACGCGCTGGCTCACGATGGGCGAAGCGGGGCGGCGCGCGGCGCTGCTGCGGGCGGCGACGGCGCCCGAGGTCTGCGGCCCCGAGATCCCGGTGGCGCCGGCGCGCGGGGCGTGCCGGGTGTTCACCGTGCGTCAGATCCGGCCGGGCACGCGCAACACGATCGAGGATGCGGGCTATCAGGGCCCGGGCGAGGCGCAGCCGCGCAAGGCGGTGCGGGCGGCCGATGTCTTCGACCGGATGGACGCGCGGGCGCAGGCGGCGAAGAAGCCCGCGCCCTTCACGCCCGGGCAGATCGCCATCGCCCGGCTCTATCGCACGCTCGTCGAGCGGCATGAGGCCGGGGCGATCAAGCTCTCGAGCCTCGAGGGCCGGACGGGCGGCTCGGGCCGGGGCGTCGACGTGACCGACCTGCGGCTCGAAGAAGCGCGCAAGATCGCGCTCTTGCGCCGGCGGATCGGCGACGGGGCGGCAATGGTGGTGCGCCGGGTGCGGCCGAGCGCACGCGGGGCAGGGGCCTCGATCATCCTCGACCGGCGGTTGGTGGATGCGGTTTGCCTCGAGGACATGGACCCGAGCGCGGTGCTGGTGGCGCATGGTTGGACGGCAAAGGGGGAGCATCGGGAGCGCCTGCGGAACGCCCTCATGGCGGCTCTGGACCGCATGCAGGGCTATCCCTGAGAAAGGGGATTGACGCTTAAGTCCGTCGGCGGCATATCTCTTCCTATGATCTACACGAGCGCCCGGCGGGACCCACCCGACCGGGCGTTCCTGTTTCGCGAGGTGGAGATGGCCGAGATTGCTCTGGACGTCTCGGGCTTCGTCGCTGCGCTGAAGGTGATGGCCGAGCGGGATCTCCGCATCGCCGCGACCTGGGCGCTGAACGATACGGCAGACGAAGTCAAAGACCACATCCGCGACCGGATGACGGTGGTGTTCGACCGGCCGACGACGTTCACCGAGAACGCCTTCTACGTGAAGAAGGCGCGGGTGGATGATCTGACGGCCGCCGTGATGGAACGCCCGACGCGGGCCTCGCGCGACTATCTGAAGGTCGAGGAAGCGGGCGGGACGCGCCGGCCGACCGGGTTCGAGGGTCAGATGCAGCGGGCGCTGGCCTATGACGGGCTGATCTCGGCGGTGATCCCGGCCGACGAGGCACGGCTCGATGCCTATGGCAACTGGTCGGTGGGCGAGCGCAATCAGGTGATGTCGGCGCTGAAGATCCAGCGCGACTATGCCGCGAACGCCACCGCGCGCTCGACCCTGCGCGGGCGCAAGCGCAAGCGGTCGACCTACTTCGTGCCGCAGTCGGGGCTTTATCCGGGGATCTACCGCAAGGATGCCTCGGGCAATATCGGCATCGTCGCGATCCTCACGGACAAGGTGCCGAGATACGCGCCGCGGCTCGACTTCCACGAGGAGGCGATGGCGGTCTTCGAGGCACGGTTGCAAGGCCATCTGTCGAGGACGCTGAGCCAGATGTTCTACAAGCGGCTTCGCTAGGCCGAAGGGCCCGGCCGCCGCCGCCCGGGTCCTTCCCGGGCACCCTCGTCGCACGGGTAATTCGCGCCCCGTTCGTTTCGGCCCGCTTAACGACCGGGCAAGCCTTAACCTGCCGGGACTTAACAAGACCCGGCGGGCTTTACCAGCCAACCATGGGAGATTGCGGCGTGCAGGTGAATGCCACGACGCTCGCGCAGCGCCTTGGCGTGTCGAAGGCGCGCATTTCGCAATACGTCGCCCAGGGCACTCTGGCCGGGTGCTTCACCGGCGAGGGACGGGCGCGGCGGTTCGACCTCGATCTGGTGCAGCAGGCGCTGCATCAGCGCCTCGACCCGGGGCAGATGTTGGGCAACGGGGCTGGCACGCGCGCGGCGTTGCGGGACCTCGATGCCCCGACGCCGCGCACGACGCCGCGGACCGACAGCCTGCTCGAGCCGCGGGACCCGGACCGCTACGAGCTCGCGCGGATCCTCAACGCCGAGGAAGACGCCCGCCGCAAGCGCCGCGACAACGAGCGCGACGAGGGCAGGTGGGTGCTGGCCGATGAGGTCGAGCGCATCAGCGGGCAGGCGCTCGCGCGCGAGATCGGCCTGTTCGAGGCGGTGCTGAAGGATGCGGCCCGCGCCGTCGCCGATGGCCTCGGGGTCGATTACCGCGAGGTGCGGCAGATCCTGCTGGCGGAATGGCGCAGCTACCGGACCGCGCGGGCCGGGCAGATCCGCGGCCTGGCGGAGGCGGCGCAGATGACGGATGCGGAACGGGAGGCGACGGTCTGATGGGGTTTCTGTCTTCGGCCGCGGCCGCGGTCGAGCGCGGCCTCGCCGTCGCGATGGTGCCGCCGCCGCCACCCGACATCACGCGCTGGTGCGAGGACAACATCGAATTCGACGAGCGCTCGCCGTTTCCCGGGCCGTTCCGGATCGATCGCTTTCCGTTCCTGCGCCGCATCCACGAGGTGCTGTCGCCCGAGCATCCCTGTCGCGAGGTGACGGTGCGCGGCTCGGCGCAATGGGGCAAGACGGTCTCGGTGCTGAACCCGGCGGTGGCCGCCTGGCACGAGTATGGGCCGCTCGACAGCCTGGTGGTGCATCCGACCACCTCGGCGGCGACGGAATGGGTGCGCACGAAGTGGATGCCGATGCGCCGCTCGGCGCCGTCGCTGCGGGCGATCTTCGGGGATGGCCGGGGCGAGCAGACCGACACGCTGCACAATCAGGAGACCATCGCGCGCACCGGCACGCTGAAGGTCACCTCGGCCGGCTCGCCCGACGATCTCGCCGGCACGACGCGGCGCCTCGTGCTGATGGATGACGTGGCGAAGTTCGAGATGACGCCGAAGGGCGACCCGGAAGAGCTGGCGGCGAGCCGCGCCGCAGGCTTCGAGGATGCGAAGATCGTGCGGATCTCGACGCCGCAGATCGTCGGCACTTGCCGGATCACCCGCGCCTTCCTGCGCTCGACGCAGGAGCACTACCATGTGCCCTGTCCGCATTGCGGCAACATGGCGCCGCTGACCTGGGAGAACTTCCGCCGCAACCTCGACCCCGAGAGGCTGCATGCGGCGCATTTCAGCTGCGAGGCCTGCGGCGGGGTGATCGGGCACGGCCACAAGGTGGCGATGGTCGCGGCGGGGCAATGGGTCGCGCACAACCCGAAGGGCGATCACCCGGGGTTCCACCTGTGGCGCGCCTATGTGCCGCAGCGGGACTGGGCCTCGATCGCCGTCGAATATGCCCGGGTCATGGGCTGGACCAGCGTCGCGCTGACGCCGGACGGCAAGGCGAAGCTCGCCGAACAGGTCGACGCCCAGACCGAGCAGACGTTCTGGAACGACGTGCTCGGCCTGCCTTACGAGCAGGCGAGCAAGGGGCCGGACTGGGAGAAGCTGCGCGATCGCGTCGAGGCGCCGGCCGAGGGGGCGGTGCCGCCGATCCAGCGCGGCACCGTGCCGGCGCAAGGGGTGATCCTTGCCTGCGGCGTCGACTGCCAGGGCGACCGGATCGAGGCGCAGATCGTGGCCTTCGGGCGGAACTATCGCCGGTGGGTGATCGACTATCAGGTGATCCCGCATCACATCAGCACGGAGGAGGCGCGCCTCGCGCTGAACCAGCTGCTGAAGTCTGCCTGGCGGACCGAGGCCGGCCGGCGGGTCGCGCTCGATGTGCTGGCGATCGACGGCGGCGCCTATACCGAGGACGTCTGGGACTGGGCGCTCGGCCATCCCTACACGCGGGTGATCGTGACGAAGGGCGCGACCAGCGCGCTGGCGCAGCCGCTGAAGCGGATGGAATTCGACAAGCGCACCGACCGGATGGCGCGGCGCAAGAAGCGTCAGGGCTTCATCGTCGGGGTCAGCCAGCTGAAGGGCGACTTCTATGCCTGGCTCGACAAGACCGACCCGGCGGAGCGCGGCTATTGCGCCTTCGCGGCGGGGCTCGGCGACGAATACTATCGGCAGGTCACGGCCGAGGTTCGGGTGCTGAAGCGGGCGAGCTCGGGCGTGATGACGAGCCGCTGGGTCATCTCGGAAGCCGGGCGGCGCAACGAGGCGCTCGACACGATGCTGATGGCGGAAGCCGGGGCGCGCTTCAAGCACTGGACCTACATGTCCGATGCCGCCTGGGATCAGCTCGACGCCGAACGCGGCGGCGGCCCCGAGGAGGCGCAGGGCGATCTCTTCGCGGCGGCGGTGCCCGTCGTCGCGGACCTGCCCCGCCCGCTCAGCGCGCGGGCGATGGCGCAAGATCCGGCGCCGGCGCCGGCGCTGCCGCGGGGCGGAAAGCCCCGCCCCGAACAGAAACCGACAACCGCAGATGCAGATCCGGGCTGGGTGCCCGACCGGGAGGATTGGCTATGAGCTTCACGCAGGAACAGCTCGACGCGCTGCGCGCGGCCCGGGCCACGGGGGCGCTCGAGGTGAGCCAGGGCAACGAGCGGGTGCGCTATCGCAGCCTCGCCGAACTCAACCAGGTGATCGCCCGGGCCGAGGCGGCGGTGGCCGGGACGGGCACGCGCCGGCCGACGCATTTCCAGCCGGTGTTCGACAGGGGCACGTGAGCGACATGGGCATGAACATCCTCGACCGGGCGCTTCGGCAGATCGCGCCCCGCACCGCGCTGCGCCGGGTGCAGGCGCGCGCGGCGCTCGACGTGCTGATGCGCTACGAGGCGGCGACGCCCGGCGGGCGGGCCAGTTCGTGGCGGCCGGCCGCGACCGATGCGGACAGCGAGGCGGGCGCGGCGCGCCAGCGCCTCGCCTTCGTCGCCCGCGACATGGTGCGCAACACCGCCTTCGCCACGCGGGTGCAGACGGTCATCGCGAACAACGTGGTGGGCGACGGCATCATCCCGAAGGTGACGGGGCGCTCGAAGGCGGCGCGCGAGAGCCTGCTGCGCGCGGTCGAGGCGCATTGCGACACCACGGCCATCGACGCCGACGGGCGGCAGAACCTCTACGGGCTGCAGCGGCTGGCGATGAACACCGTGGTCGAGGCGGGCGAGGTGCTGATCCGCTACCGGCCGCGCGACCTCGGCGACGGGCTGCCGCTGCCGTTCCAGCTGCAGATCCTCGAGCCCGACTATCTGGACGGCAGCCGGGACGGCGCGCTTGCGAATGGCAATACCGTTCTGGGCGGGATCGAGTTCGACCCGATCGGCCGGCGCGTGGCCTATCATCTCTTCACCGAGCATCCGGGCGCAAACCTGCGCCGGCTGCGCTTCGAGAGCCGGCGCATCCCGGCCGATCTGGTGCTGCACATCTATCGCCAGGACCGCCCCGGGCAGATGCGCGGGGTGAGCTGGTTCGCCCCGGTCGCCCTGCGGCTGCAGGACTTCGCCGACGGCCAGGACGCGCATCTCGTGCGACAGAAGATCGCCGCCTGCTTTGCCGCGTTCCGCGTCGCCCCGGATGCCGAGTTCGAGGCGGCGGATGCGACCGACCCGGCCTCGCTCGGCAAGATCATCCCCGGGCGCATCCAGAACCTGCAGCCGGGCGAGGATATCCGCTTCGGGACGCCGCCGCAGGTGGGCGGGGTCGACGAGTTCTATCGCTGGGTGATGCGGGCGGTGAGCGCCGATGTCGGCATCACCTACGAGGCGCTGACCAACGACTTCTCGAACGTCAACTTCTCCTCGGCCCGGATGGGGCGGATGGAGATGGACCGCAACGTGTCGTCCTGGCAATGGCTGATGATGGTGCCGCAGATGATGCAGCCGGTCGGGCGCTGGATCGTCGACGCCTGGCGGCTGACGTCCGGGGCGCGCGCGGCGGCCGTGGGCCTCGAGTGGGTGCCGCCGCCGCGGGTGATCGTCGATCCGACGCGCGAGATCCTCGCCATGGCGGACGAGGTGCGGGCGGGCTTCGCGAGCCGGTCCGAGATGATCCGCCGCCTCGGCTACGACCCCGAGCGCGTGCTCGAGGAGATCATTGCGGAGCGCAAGGCGGATCGGACGGCCGGTCTGGTCTTCGACAGCGATGCCGGGGCGCAGGTGCCCCTTCGCGCCTATCCGGCGGATGGCACAGAGCAATCAGCAAAGGAGCAGGGATGAACGAGATCCGTCTTTACGGCAGTTGCGGCAACGCCTGGTGGGACGAGGAGTTCTTCACCGCCGCGCAGGTGCGCGAGCAGCTTGCCGCGATGAGCGGCCCGGTGACGGTGCGGATCAACTCGGGGGGCGGCATCGCCGCCGAGGGGCAGGCGATCTACACGATGCTCGTCGACTATCCCGGCGAGGTGCATGTGGTGATCGACGCCGTGGCGATGTCCTCGGCCAGCCTGATCGCGATGGCGGGCGACACGATCACGATGCGGCTTGGCAGCTACATGCTGGTGCACGACCCGGCGAGCCCCTGCGCCGAGGGCCGGGGCACCGAGGCCGACCATCTGCGCGTTGCGCAGCAGCTGCGGGTGATCGCGGATGCCTATGCGGCGGTCTATGCGACGCGCACCGGGATCGGCGCCGAGGAGGCGCGCCGGATCATGCGCGACGAGACGGTGATGGATGGGCCGACCGCGCTGGCGCTCGGCTTCGCGACGGCCGTCGACGACAGCGCCCCGGCCGAGCCGGTCGCGCGCTTCGATTACCGGATCTACGCCCACGCGCCGGACGCGTTGCGCGAGGCGTCGAAGAGCCTGGGCGAAGCGCCCGGGCGGACGGCCATGATGGCCATGATGTCGGGCATGTCCCGCAAACCCACGAAGGAGATCGAGATGGCGGGCACCACCGTGACCACCACGCCGGCGGATGACCCCGCCGGGACCACCGCGGGCACCACCGCGGGCGCCGGCGCGCCGGCGCCGGGCAATCAGGCGCCGGGCAATCAGCCGGCCGACCCGGCCGCGACGATCACCGCCTCGGGCGATGACCGCGCGCGCTGCCAGCGCATTCGCGATCTGGTCGAGATGTCGGGGCTCGGCTCGGACGCCGCGCTCGACATGATCACCCGCGGCCTCAGTGCACAGGATGCGCTGGCCGAGGTTCTGGCGACGCGCAAGGAAAAGGATCTGCAGATGAGCGGCACTCTCCACTCGGGCCACCGCCCGGCGACGATCGTCGCCGATGCCCGCGACAAGTTCGTGCAGGGCGTCGAGCGGTCGCTGATGGCCAAGGTCGGCCTGACGGGCGGCGAGCGCAACGAGTTCTCCAGCATGACGCTGAGCGAGCTCGCGCGCGAGTCGATCGCCATGTCGGGGCAGCGTGCGACCTTCGCCTCGAAGCTCGAGCTGGTGGGCCATGCCTTCACCATGGCCGGCACGCACGGCACCTCGGACTTCGGCAACATCTTGCAGAACATCCAGGGCAAGGCGGCGCTCGCCGGCTGGGACGAGGCCGAGGAGACCTATCCGCTCTTCACCCGCGCCGGCACGCTCACCGACTTCAAGGCGACGAAGCGCGTCGGGCTGGGCAACTTCACCTCGCTCGAGAAGGTCGCGGAAGGGGCGAACTACAGCTTCGGCACCATCGGCGATCGCGGCGAGCCGATCGTGCTGGCGACCTACGGCAAGATGATCCGGATCTCGCGCACGGCGATCATCAACGACGATCTGGCGATCCTCGGCTCGCTGCCGCGCAAGATGGGGCGGGCCGCCCGGCGCACCGTCGGCGATCTGGTCTTCGCGATCCTGACCGACAACCCGGCGATGTCGGACGGCATCGCGCTGTTCCACGCGACCCACCGCAACCTCGCCGCGGCGGGCTCGGCGCCCTCGGTCGCCAGCATGTCGGATGCGCGCACGGCGCTGCGCACGCAGCGCGAGACCGCGGACGGGCCGGCGCTCAACATCGCGCCGCGCTACATGATCGTGCCGGCCGCGCAGGAGACGATCACGCGCCAGCTGCTGACCTCGGCGGTCGATCCGCAGGCGGGCAAGGGGCATGCGATGAACCCGGTCGCGGGCATGGCCGAGCTGGTGGTCGACGGTCGCCTCGATGCGACCTCGGCCAGCGCCTGGTATCTCGCCGCCGATCCGAACGGCTTCGACACGATCGAGGTCGCCTATCTCGACGGCGTGCAGGCGCCCTATCTGGAACAGCAGCAGATGTGGACCGCCGACGGTGTCGAGATGAAGGTGCGCATCGATGCGGGCGTCGCGCCGCTCGACTTCCGCACGATGTACAAGAACCCCGGCGTCTGACCGGCGCCGGCGATGACCTGACGAAAGGGCGGCCTCGGCCGCCCTTCGTCGTTCCAGCCCCCTGAACACAGAAGGAACCTCCATGAAAAATCTCGTCAACGACGGCGGCAACGTCACCGTCCCGGCGCCTTACGATGTGGCCTCGGGCGAGGGCGTTCTCGTCGGTGCGCTCTTCGGTGTCGCCCAGACGGCGGCGCTCTCGGGCACCCCGGTCGTGCTCGAACTGGGCGGGACCTATGACCTGGCGAAGGCCGGCTCGCAGGCCTGGGCCCTCGGCGCCCAGATCTACTGGGATGCGGCGGCCAGGCTCTGCACCACGACCGACACCGGCAACACCGCGATCGGCAAGGCGGTGCTCGCGGTCGGCGGCAGCGCGGCCGAAACGGTCGGGCGTGTGGTGCTGACGTAAGCCGATGGTCAGCGTGTTCGACGGCATGGGGCGGATCTGCACGATGGCCTTCGGCGCCGGCGTCACCTATCTCGCCGCGGGCAAGCCGGCCCGTGTCGTGCCCTCGAAGTTCCGCGAGGCGCCGGTCGAGATCGAGGATGACGACGGGCGCATGGTGCTGATCATCGCCCCGACCTGGTGGGTGCGGCGCGACCTCGTGCCCGAGATCGCCCGCGGCGACCGGATCGAGCCGGGCAACGGCAAGACCTACACGGTGATCACCGACCGCCCGAACGGCTCCCCGGCCTCGGACGCGACCCTGATCTGCGAACTTGAACGGATCTTCCCGTGAGTGCGCGGGGGAGCTTCCGGGCGATCGCGCGGGCGGCGCTTGCGGCCGATCCGCGGATGTCGGGCTTCACGCTGCTCTCGGCCTGGGCGGGGGGCATCAATGCCGAGCTCTTGCCGGTGATCGGCGTGGTGACGCCGCAGGAGCGGGTGGCGCCGCTGACGCTCAAGCAGGCGCAGCGCACGCTG
>NZ_RCHI01000028.1 GCF_003664585.1 Paenirhodobacter hankyongi | reverse complement strand
GCCCTTTTCCTTAAGGCGGATCGCTTCCTCGACCGCGATCTCGTCGAAGGGGTTCATCGACATCTTCACGTTCGCAAGATCGACCCCCGTGCCATCGGGACGCACCCGCACCTTGACGTTGTAATCAATCACCCGCTTGACCGGGACGAGAACCTTCATGTCTCTCTCCTTCAGACACGTTCCAGAAGCAGCGCGGCGCCCTGGCCGACGCCGACGCACATCGTGGCCAGACCGTAGCGGCCGCCCCCCCGCGCAAGCTCGAGCGCCACCGACCCTGCGATGCGCGTCCCCGACATGCCGAGCGGATGGCCAAGCGCGATCGCGCCGCCATTCGGGTTCACCCGCGGATCGCCATCGGCAAGGCCGAGGCCGCGGGTGACGGCAAGCGCCTGCGCGGCGAAGGCCTCGTTCAGCTCGATCACATCGAGCGCGTCGAGCCCGATCCCGGCGTTGGCCAGAAGCTTGCGCACGGCGGGCACCGGGCCATAGCCCATCACCCGCGGCGCGACACCGGCCGCGGCGGCACCGACCACCCGCGAGATCGGGCGCAGCCCATGGCGCTGCGCCGCCGCGGCCGAGGCCACGATCAGCGCCGCGGCGCCATCGTTCACGCCGCTGGCATTGCCGGCCGTGACCGAGCCATCGGGCCGGGTGATCGGCCTGAGTTTTGCCAGATCCTCGAGCGTGGTGGCGCGGGGGTGTTCGTCCTGCACCACCTCGGCGACCTTGCCCCGGCCCATTGGCACGGGAACCGGCACGATCTCGGCGGCAAAGCGCCCGTTTGCCTGCGCCGCCGCGGCGAGCGTCTGCGAGCGCAGCGCGAAGGCATCCTGATCGGCGCGCGAGATGCCGTGTTCATCGGCAAGGTTCTGCGCGGTTTCCGGCATCGAGTCGGTGCCGTAAGCCGCCTGCATCTTCGGGTTGACGAAGCGCCAGCCGATCGTGGTGTCATGCACCTCCGCCGCCCGCCCCCAAGGGGTAGAGGATTTCGGCATCACGAAGGGGGCGCGGGTCATGCTTTCGACGCCCGCCGCAATCGCCAGCTCCATGTCGCCCGCCTGCACCGCGCGCGCCGCCGCCGCCACCGCCTCGAGCCCCGAGCCGCAGAGCCGGTTCACCGTGACGCCCGGCACCGTCTCGGGCAGGCCCGCAAGCAGAAGCGCCATGCGCGCCACGTTGCGGTTGTCCTCGCCCGCCTGATTGGCGCAGCCCATCCAGACCTCCTCGACCGCCGCCGGATCGAGGCCGGGGTTGCGGGCAAGCAGTGCAGCGAGCGGAATCGCCGCCAGATCGTCGGTGCGCACCGGGGCAAGCGCCCCGCCATAGCGGCCGATGGGCGTGCGGATATAGTCGCAGATGAAGGCGTCGGTCATGGTGTCCTCGCAAGGTCGGAGAGGCTGCGCCCGGTCTCGGCCGCGCGGCGCAGGATGTCGGGCAGCGCCCAGGAAAGCGGGTCCTCGGCCATGAAGGTCTCGATCCGGGTGCGAATCCCGGGCAGGCCCAGGCGTTCGGCATAGTGCATCGGGCCGCCGCGCCAGCGCGGGAAGCCGTAGCCATGCACGAGCACGAGGTCGATGTCGGAGGGGCTTTCCGCGATGCCCTCCTCGAGGAGACGCGCGCCCTCCTCGATCATCGCGGTGATCGCGCGCGCGACGATCTCGTCATCGCTGAAGGGGCGACGGGTGATCCCCGCGCGCGCGCTTTCCGAGGTGACGATCTGGTTGATCGCGGCCGAGGGCACGGGCTTGGCCCCCTCGTAATCATACCAGCCGGCACCCGTCTTGCGGCCAAGCCGGCCGGTCTCCTCGACGATGCGATCGGCGATGGGGATGTAGCGGATGCCGGGCTTCGTCTTCCATCCCATGCGCTTGCGGTTCGCATGGGCGATGTCGAGGCCAGAGAGATCCTGCACCTCATAGGGCCCCATCGCCATGCCGAAGCCGCGCAGCGCGGCATCGATCTGTGCGGGCAGCGCGCCCTCGATCAGCATCACGTCGCAGATCTGGCGGTAACGGGTGAGGATGCGGTTGCCGATGAAGCCGTCGCAGACGCCCGCGGGCACCGCGATCTTGCCCAGTCGCGCGGTGAGCCGCAGCACGGTGGCGAGCGTCTCGGGCGTGGTCGTGGCGGCGCGGATCACCTCGACCAGCTTCATCACATGGGCCGGCGAGAAGAAATGCAGCCCGAGGAAGCGGCCCGGGTTGCGCAGCCCTTCGGCGATGCGGTCGGGGTTCAGATAGGAGGTGTTCGTCGCCAGGATCGCGGTTTCGGGCAGTGCGGCATCGAGCGCGGCGAAGACCTGTTTCTTCACCGCAAGATCTTCGAACACCGCCTCGATCGCAATATCGGCGGGGGGCAGATCGGCATAGCCCACATGATAGGAATGGCGCGCGGCCTGGGCGGCCTCGGCCGCCTCGGGGGAGGATTTGCCGCGCGCCACGGCCTCGGCGTAGAGCGTGGCGACATTCGCCCGCGCCCGTTCCGCCCCGGCCGCATCGGTTTCGACAAGCGCGACCGAGACACCGACGCCCGCGAGCGCATAGGCGATCGCCGCGCCCATCGTGCCGCCGCCGACGACGACGGCGGTGTCGATCGCCGCGCCGCCCGCGCGCCCGCGGGCAAGCGCCGCGCGCTCGGCAAAGAAGACATGGCGCAGTGCCGCGGCCTGATCGGAGGTCTTCAGGCTGAGGAAGGTCTCGCGCTCGCACGCCAGCCCCTCGGCGAGCGGAAGCGTGGCCGAGGCGGCGACGAGGTCGATCGCAAGGCCGGGCGCCACCTGCCCTTTCGCGCGTTTCGCCGCCTGCGCCCGCGCGGCCTCGACCGCCGCCGGATCGGGCGCGGGGGCGGGCAACGCATCGGGCGCGGGGCGCGCGGGCAGTGCGAGGGTTTCCGCTGCGGCGACCGGGTCGTCCGCCAGCGCATCTACGAGGCCGAGGTTCAGCGCCTCGGCGGCACCGATCACCCGGCCCTCGGAAATCAGCGCGAGCGCCGGGGCAAGGCCCACAAGCCGCGGCAGCCGCTGCGTGCCGCCCGCGCCGGGCACCACGCCGAGCGTCACCTCGGGCAGGCCGAGCGTCGCGCCGGGCACCGCCACGCGCGCGGCACAGGCCAGCGCGAGTTCCAGCCCGCCGCCAAGCGCCGCGCCATTGATCGCGGCGATCACCGGCACCGGAAAGGCGGCGATCCGCGCCACCAGATCGGGCAGATGCGGCGCGACCGGGGGCGCGTCGAACTCCTTCGCATCGGCCCCGGCGACGAAGGCGCGCCCGGCGCCCGTCAGCACCACGCGGGAAACGCCCGCCGCCAGCGCCGCATCAAGTGCCGCGCTCAGCCCGGCGCGCACCGGCTGCGCGGTGACATTGACGGGCGGGTTGTCGATGGTGATGCGCGCAATGCCGCGCTGCGCGGTGAAGCGCACCGGATCGGTCATGGGAACCTCTCGGACAGTCTGGGATTTGGGGGGCGCGAGGCCCCCCGCTCAGGTCATCGCCGCGCGGCTTGCCTCGTATTCGGCCTTCAGCGCATTGCGCAGCGCGAATTTTTGGATCTTGCCCGAGGCGGTCGCGGGCAGCTTCTCGCGAAGCTCGAGCCGCTCGGGGAAGTATTGCTTCGCCAGATGCTGCCCCTCGAGGAAGGCGATCATGCTTGCGAAATCAAGGCTCTGCCCCGGTTTCGGCACGATGAAGGCGCAGGCCCGCTCGCCCAGACGTTCGTCGGGATAGGCGACGATGGCGACCTGATGCACGGCCGGGTGCTTGTAGAGCAGCGCCTCGACCTCGACGACCGGGATGTTCTCGGCGCCGCGGATGATGACGTCCTTCGAGCGGCCGCAGATCCGGATATAGCCCTCGGCATCCATCCGCGCGATGTCGCCGGTGTCGAACCAGCCGTTTTCGTCCGTGGCATTCCACTGCGGCCGCTTCAGATAGCCCACGAAGTTCGAGCAGCCGCGGACGTAAAGCTCGCCCTCGTGGCCCACGGGCACCGGCACACCATCCGCGCCGCGGATCTGGATCTCCATCCCC
This sequence comes from Paenirhodobacter hankyongi, assembly GCF_003664585.1. Classification (GTDB taxonomy): domain Bacteria; phylum Pseudomonadota; class Alphaproteobacteria; order Rhodobacterales; family Rhodobacteraceae; genus Rhodobacter; species Rhodobacter hankyongi. The sequence continues at coordinate 15,941 of NZ_RCHI01000028.1, read as the reverse complement.
GGCAGCACGAAACCGTCGGTATGCACCGAGCGCTCGTCGGGGTCGGTGGGCGCCACCACGGTGACCGCGCCGTTCTCGGTCATCCCCCAGGCGGAGATCACCTTGGCGCCAAGGATCGCATGGGCGCGCTCGACCAGCGGCCCGGGGATCGCGGTGCCGGCGCACAGGAAGATGCGCAGGCTCGACATGTCGGCGCCGCCCGCCTCGACCGCGGTCGCAAGGTCCATCAGGAACGGGGTCGAGGCCATGGTGAAGGTGACGCCTTCGGAGGCGATCAGCCGCGCGCCGAGATCCTTGTCCCAGCTGTCCATCAGCACCATCCGCGCGCCCAGCATCACCGGCAGCAGGAAGCCATACATGAAGCCGGTCTGGTGCGCCATCGGCGAGGCCATCAGGATCCGGTCCTGCGCGCCCAGCCCCAGCCGCGCCGCATAGGCGACAAGGTTCGAATACATCGTGTTCGCCGTGTGCATCACGCCCTTCGGCTCGCCCGTCGTGCCCGAGGTGTAGATCAGCTGGCACACGTCATTCGCATCGCCGCGCGTCGCAGCCGAACGCGCGCGCAGCGCCTCATCGACGACAAGTGCCGGGTCGAGCAGAAGCGCCTCGAAGCTGTTCGGCCCCTCGCCGCCCGCGACGATGATATGCTCGAGCTCAGGCAGGTCGGGGCGCATGCCCTCGGCCATCGCCTCGTGGTCGAAATGGCGGAAGATCTTCGGCACGACGAAGGCCTTCGCCTCGCCATGGCGCAGCATGAACAGAAGCTCGTGCTCGCGGAAGATCGGCATCACCGGGTTGAACACGATGCCGAGCTTTCGGCAGGCGATGTAGAGGACGATGAACTCCCACGAGTTCGACAGCTGGCAGGCCAGCACGTCGTCCTTGCCCAGCCCCAGCCGGTCGAGCCCCGCCGCCGCGCGCCACGACAGCGCGTCAAGCTCGGCCCAGGTGAAGTCGCGCCGCCCGCCCTCGGTCACGGTGATCGCGGTCAGCGCGCGGACGTCGGGCTCTGCCGCAAGGCAGGCCTCGAAATAGTCGAGGAGCGTCTTGCCGGGCCAGAAGCCCGCCGTCTCCATCGCCTCGCGTCTCGGTTCGATCAGGATCGCGTCGAATTTCATCGTGTCTTCCTCCCCAAAGACCCGGCTCAGCCCGCCACCGCGGCCCGGCCCGCCCGCTCGCGGGCGATGATGTTCTTCATGATATGCGCAGTGCCGTCGCCGATCTGCAGGCCGAGCACGTCGCGCAGACGCTGCTCGAAGGGCAGCTCGTCGGAATAGGCGGCATGGCCGTGGATCAGAAGGCAGGCATGGATCGCCTCATAGGCCAGCAGCGGCGGCCACCATTTCGCCATCGCCGCCTCGGCCACATGCGGCCGGCCGGTGTCCTTGAGCCAGAGCGCATTGAGGCACATCAGCCGCGCCGCCTCGACCTTGGTATCGAAATCGGCGAGCTGGTGGGTGATGCCCTGGAACGCGGCAAGCGGCTTGCCGAAGGCGTGGCGCTCGCCGATATAGGCCCAGGCCTCGTCCAGCGATTGCCGCGCCGTGCCGAGGCATTGCAACCCGATGAGCGAGCGCGAGAAATCGAAGCCCTGCATCACCTGGACAAAGCCCTTGCCCTCCTCGCCCAGCAGGTTCGCCGCCGGCACCCGGACATTGTCGAAGAAGATCGAGCCGCGGCCGATCGCGTGCTGGCCGAGGTCGGAGAACCGCGTGGTCGAGATCCCGGGCGTGTCCATCGGCACGAAGATCGCCGAGATGCCGCGGGCGCGGTCCTCGGGCTGGCCGGTGCGGGCAAAGACCACCGCGCCCTTCGCCTGATCGGCGGCCGAGATCGAGGTCTTCTCGCCGTTCAGCACATAATGGTCACCCACCCGCTCCATCTTCAGCCCGAGGTTCGCCGCATCGGAACCGCCGCGCGGCTCGGTCAGCGCGATCGCCACCATCAGCTCGCCCGCGGTCAGCTTCGGCAGCCAGTCGCGCTTGATCTCGCCATTGCCGAAGCGCGCCAGGATCTGGCCGTTCAGCGAGGCGAGGATGTTGATGTAGCCCATGTTGAAATCGGCGCGGGCGATTTCCTCGATGATGACGCCCGAATAGATCGAGCCGGCGCCAAGCCCGCCCAGCTCCTCGGGCAGTTCCGGGGCGATCAGGCCAAGGCTGCCCATCTCGCGCAGGATGTCGTGGCCGAAGGCGCCGGCCTTTTCGCGCGCCTTGTAGCCGGGGGCGAGTTTCTCGCTGGCGAACTTGCGCGCCATCTCCCGCAGCGCGGTCAGTTCCTCGGTGTCGAAGATCGTGGGGTACATCGCTTTCCTCCTCAAGCATGGGACGGGTCCGGCCCCCTCAGACCGGACCCGCCGGCCCGCGCCCTCCCCCGAGGGCGCGGCGCGTCGTCACTTGCCGAACTTGCGGAAGTCGGGCTTGCGCTTCTCGCGGAAGGCGACGCCGCCTTCCTTGCTCTCGTCGGTATCGTAATAGAGGCTGAGCGCGCGCATCCCCAGGGCCGAGATCCCGCGGATGTTCTCGCTGTCGGCGTTGAAGCTGACCTTGGCAAGCGCCAGCGCGGTCGGCGAGCGGTCCATCAGCTCGGCCACCCAGCGGTCGACTTCGGCGTCAAGCTCGTCATGCGGCACGACGGCATTGGCGAGCCCCCAGGCCAGCGCCTCGGCGGCAGTGTAGCGCTTGTTCAGATACCAGATCTCGCGCGCCCGCTTCTCGCCGACGACACGGGCGAGATAGGCGGTGCCGAAGCCCGGATCGACCGAGCCGACCTTGGGCCCGACCTGACCGAACTGCGCCTTTTCCGACGCGATCGTCAGGTCGCAGATCGTGGCAAGCACGTTGCCGCCGCCGATCGCGAAACCGTTCACCCGCGCGATCACCGGCTTCGGCACGTCGCGGATCAGGCTCTGCAGCTCGTCGATCGGCAGGCCGATCACGCCGCGCCCGTCATACTGCCCGTCATGCGCCGACTGGTCGCCGCCGGTGCAGAAGGCCTTGTCGCCCGCGCCGGTGAGCACGATCACGCCCACCTTGCGATCCCAGCCCGCGGTCTGGAAGGCGTGGATCAGCTCATCGACGGTCTGGCCGCGGAAGGCGTTGTACTTGTCAGCGCGGTTGATGGTGATCCAGGCGGCGCCGCCGCGGATTTCATAGAGGATATCTTCGTAGGTCATCGGTCGTCCTCAGCCGTGCATGGTCAGGCCGCCAGACACCGAGATGGTCTGGCCGGTGATGAAGGCGGCGTCGTCGCTCGCCAGGAACAGGATCGCGCCGGGCAGATCCTCGGGCTTGCCAAGCCGCCCCATCGGCACCGCCTTGGCGAAGGCCACGCGCAGCTTTTCCTTGTCACCCGCCGCTTCCATGAAGTTCTCGAGCATGCCGGTCTCGGTCACGCCGGGGCAGACGGTGTTGAAGGTGATGCCGTGGCGCGAATGTTCACGCGCGAGCGTCTTCATCAGCGCGATGACGCCGGCCTTGCAGGCGGAATAGACGCTCTCGCCCGAGGAGCCGCCGCGGCCCGCGTCGGACCCGATCGAGACGACCTTGCCGCCCGCCTTGCGCTCGACCATCGACAGCAGCACGGGCTTGGTGATGTTCAGCACCGCGCGCAGGTTGATGTCGATGATCTTCGACCAGTAGTCGGGTTCCGACTTCAGGAAGGGCACGAAAAGATCCCAGCCCGCGTTGTTCACCAGCACGTCGATCGGGCCGAACTCGGCCTCGACCTTGGCCACCGCGGCGCAGGTCGCCGCGTAATCGGTCAGGTCGACGACCATCGCCGTGGCCTCGCCGCCCTGCGCGGTGATCGCCTCGACCGCGGTCGCCGCGGCCGCCGCGCTGATATCGGCGACGATGACGCGGCTGCCCTCTTCCGCAAAGCGCCGGCAGGTCGCCGAGCCGATGCCGCCGCCCCCACCCGTTACGACAACAACTTTCCCTTTCAGACCACGCAAGATGTTCTCCTTCCCGTGTGCCGGGCCATGCGGATCCGATGCCGGAACCGGGTTCCCCCCGAGATTTCCGCGCCGAATCGCCTTTCCGAATGCCGGATGGCCTCCCTGCACCAAACATGCGCGGCCGGGCAATTTATGTCAATATATTTACTTTCTTTGCGCGCAATGCCATCGCTTGACCGCGCCGCGGACTGCAGCCATTCTGGCGGACATGATGCAAAACGGCGAAAAACCCAAAGATCAGGCCCCGCGGCTGAGCAACCGGCTCTTCTTCCGGCTCTACCAATGCGCCAACATGTTGCACAAAACCGGGACACGGGCGCTTGATGCGCATCACATCACCACGCAGCAATGGGCGGTGCTGGGCGCGCTGACGCGGCCCGCGTTCGAGCCGGGCGTGGCGGTGGGTGACCTCGCCGCCTTCCTGCTGGTCAGCCGGCAGAACCTGACCGGCGTGCTGACCCGGCTCGAGGCGATGGATTACATCGAGCGCACCGTCGACGAGAACGACAACCGCTCGCGGCTGATCCGGCTGACGACGAAGGGCCGCAGCCTCTGGGACGAGGACATGCGGCCGGTGATCTCGGATTTCTATGACGATGCGCTGCGCGGGTTCTCGACCGAGGACCGGATCCACATGATCCATTACCTCGACAAGATGCTGCGCAATTTCAAGGACATCGACCCCGAAATTCAGACAGACAAGAAGGCCGCCGAGTAACCGGCGGCCTTTGGCGTCTCACAGCCCCGCGGCCGCGCGCGCTTCGGTCACCAGCGCCTTCGCGATGACGATCTGCTGGATCTGCGTCGTGCCCTCATAGATCCGGAACAGCCGCGCATCGCGGTAAAGCTGCTCGGCGCGGTATTCGCGGATATAGCCGTTGCCGCCATGCACCTGCACGTTGCGGTCGGCGATCCGGCCCACCGCCTCGGAGGCGAACATCTTCGCGCAGGAGGCCTCGACCGAGACATTGAGCCCCGCATCGCGCTTGCGCGCCGCGTCGAGCACCATGCAGCGCGCGGCATAGGCATCGGCCTTGCTGTCGGCGAACATCGCCTGGATCAGCTGGAAATCCGCAAGACTCTTGCCGAATTGCCGGCGCCCGACGGCATAGGCCAGCATGTCGTCGAGGATCCGCTCCGACAGCCCGACGCAGGCCGCCGCGATGTGCAGCCGCCCCTTGTCGAGCACCCTCATCGCGGTCTTGAACCCCTGCCCCTCGACCCCGCCGATCAGCGCCGAGACGGGCACCCGGCACTCCTCGAAGATCACGTCGCAGACATGCGCGCCCTGCTGACCCATCTTCTTCTCGGGCTTGCCAAGGGCAAGGCCGGGCGTGCCGCGTTCGACCGCGAAGGCGGAGACGCCCGAGGCGCCCTTCTGCGCCGGATCGGTGCGCGCCATCACGGTGAACAGGCCCGCATGCGGCGCATTGGTGATGAAGCGCTTGGTGCCATTGAGGACGTAGACATCCCCCTCGCGCCGTGCCGTGGTGCGCACCGAGCCCGCGTCCGAGCCGACCTCGGGCTCGGTCAGCGCGAAGGAGCCGATCAGCTCTCCGCTGGCCAGTCGAGGCAGGTATTTTGCCTTCTGCTCGGGCGTGCCGTCGATCGCGATGCCCTGCATGCCGATGCCGACATTGGTCGCGAACATCGAGCGGAAGGCGGGCGCGGCGCGGCCCAGCTCGAAGATCGCGTTCACTTCCTCCTCCATCGTCAGGCCGAGCCCGCCGAAGTCTTCCGGGGCGGTCAGGCCGAACAGGCCCAGCTCGCGCATCTGCGCGACGATGCGCTCGGGGATCGCGTCGGTCTCGGCCACCTCGGCCTCGGCCGGGATCAGCTGCTCGTCGACGAAGCGGCGCAGGGTGGCACAGAGCTGCGCGAGCGTATCGGAATCCAGCGCCATTTCATCCTCCCATTTATGGCAACATATTTACGTATAATGGCGAAGAGCTCACCGTGCAAGATGAAACAATCGGCGCATTCCTGAGCAATACGGAGATCAGACGAGACACCCCTTGTCGATAAATGACAATGTCTTTACATTTACCCGCAGGGAGGACCCACGCATGAAGGCAATCGTTCTGAGCGAACGCGGGCGCGCCGGAGTCGCGCTGCGCGAAATGCCCCGGCCGGACTGTCCGCCGGGGTCGGTGCGGGTGCGGATGGTCGCGGCCTCGGTCAACCGGGTCGACCTCTACATGCGCGACAGCGGCGCGGGCATCACCCACAGCCTGCCGCAGATCATGGGCGTCGACGGCGCGGGCACGGTGATCGAGGCGCCGGGCTGCCCTGGCCTTGCGCCGGGCGATCCGGTGGTGCTCTACCCGGCCGAGTTCTGCGGCACCTGCCGTGCCTGTCTCGCGGGCAACCAGCCGCTGTGCCACACCATCCGCATCCTCGGCGAGCATCGCGACGGCACCTTCGCCGAGGAGGTGGTGGTGCCGGCGCGCTCGGTCGTCCGCCTTGCCCCCGGCGCCGATCTCGAGGCCGCGGCGATGCTGGGCGTGGCGGGTCTCACCGCCTGGCGCATGGTCTTCGGCAAGGTGGCGGCGGGGCCGGGTCAGGTGGTGCTGGTGCAGGGCGCGGGCGGCGGCGTCGCACAGGTGGCGGCGGAGCTGGCCCGGATGGCCGGGGCGCGGGTGATCGTGACCACCACCGGCGAGGGGAAATGCGGCCATTTCCGCGCCCGCGGCCTCGAGGTGATCGACTACCGCGCCGAGGATATCGCGAAGACCGTGCTGCGCCTGACCGATGGCGAGGGCGCGGATCTGGTGATCGACACCGTCGGCGAGAAGACCTGGGGCGCCAGCCTGCGCAGCCTCACCCGCGGCGGCGCGCTTGTCACCTGCGGCGCGACGACCGGGGCGCATCCATCGGCCGACATCCAGCGCCTCTTCGTGCGCCAGCTCTCGGTCCATGGCTCGACCATGGGCTCGATGGAGGAGTTCCGCCGCCTGATCCGCTGCTCGGAAAGCGGCGCGATCCCCCCGCTCGTCGACAGCACCTTCCCGCTGGCCGAGGTGCCCGCCGCCTTCGAGCGCCTCGAACACCCCGCCCGCATGGGCAAGATCCTGATCCGCATCGCCTGAGGTATCCATGGCTTACGACACCATCCTTGTCACCACCGACGGCGCCGTCGGTCTCATCACCCTGAACCGGCCCGAGGCGCTCAATGCGCTGAACAGCACGATCACCGCCGAGATCTCGGCCGCCGCCGCCGCCTTCGACGCCGATCCCGCGATCGGCGCGGTGGTGCTCACCGGCTCGGACCGCGCCTTCGCCGCCGGCGCCGACATCAAGGAGCTGAAGGACAAGACCTTCGCCGAGGTGTTCGAAGAGAACCTGATCACCGCCACCTGGGAAGGGATCTCGCGGCTGCGCAAGCCGGTGATCGCGGCGGTCTCGGGCCATGCGATCGGCGGCGGCTGCGAACTCGCGCTGATGTGCGACATCATCATCGCCTCAGAAACCGCCCGCTTCGCCCTGCCCGAGACCGTGATCGGCGTGATCCCGGGGGCGGGCGGCACGCAGCGGCTGACACGGATCGTCGGCAAGGCGGTGGCGATGGACATGATCCTGAGCGGCCGGGCGCTGAGCGCGGCCGAGGCGCTGGCGCATGGGCTGGTGAGCCGCGTCGTGCCCGCAGGCACCCAGGTGAGCGAGGCGGTGACGCTTGCCGCAAGCCTCGCCGCGCGCTCGCGCCCCGTTCTCGCCCTCGCCAAGGAGGCGGTGAACAAGGCCTATGAGACGCATCTTCAGGAAGGCATCTATGTCGAGCGGCGGCTGCTCTATTCCACCTTCGCGCTCGAGGACCGGCGCGAGGGGATGACCGCCTTCGCCGAAAAGCGCCCTCCCGTGTTCCGCAACCGCTGAGCGGCGCCCGGCAGGCGGACACCCCGCCGCCACCGCTTGACGGCCGGCGGCGGCGGGCCTTCCCTGCACGGACACCAGCGAAAGGCCCGCCATGCCCCCCTGCCCGCCCATTCCCGACGAAACCTGGCCCGCCGAGATCGAGGATCTGCGCACGGGCTTTGCCGGGCGGCTGAACGTCTATCGGGTGATGGCGCATCACCCGGCGCTGCTGCGGGCCTGGGCGCCGCTGCGCGCCCATGTCGTCACCGACAGCGCGCTTGGCCCCGACCGCTCCGAGGTGGTGATCCTGCGCTGCGCGGTGCGGATGGGGGCGGAATACGAATGGGCGCATCACGTCACCCGCGCCCGCGCGCTTGGCTTTTCCGACGCGCGGATCGCGGCGATCGGCAGCACGGCCAAAGGCGAGGACGGGCTGATCGCCGCCGCGGTCGATGCGCTGTTCGACGCGCGCCGCCTGCCCGCCCCGCTCGAGGCCCGGCTCGCCGCGGCGATCGGGCAGAAGGCGGTGCTCGACCTGATCGCCACGGTCGGCTTCTATTCCGTGCTCGGCTATCTGCTGATGACCTACGAGACGCCCGTCGACGCCGATGTCGCCGCCGCGATGGCGCGCGCGCCGCTGCCGCTGCCCTAGGCGGAAAGCCCCGCCGCGATCTTGCCGGCAAGCTCGACCAGCGGCGCACCATAGGTGTCGAGCACCTTGCGGGTGCTCATCGCGGTGCGGATCCAGATCATCGAAACGCAGCCCGCCACCGCCCCGTCGATCAGCACCGGCGCGGCGATCGAGGCGGTCTGGGCGCGAAACTCGCCCGCGTCGCGCAGCGCAAACCCGGCGGCGCGGGTCTCGCCGATCATCCGCTCGAGCCGATGGGGTTCGAGGAACAGCATGTCCGCCGGGTCGCCCAGACGGCGCAGGTGGTCAAGGATCAGATCCCGCTCCTCGGTGCCGCAAAAGCCGAGATAGGCGCGCCCGGCCGAGGTGCGCAGCATCGGCAGCCGATAGCCGATCATCGCGCGGTCGATCGACAGCGGCGAGCGGCCATGCGTCGTCTCCTGGATCACCATCGCGGCGTTGTCGTAGACGGAGAGATCGAGCGGCCAGACCAGCCGCGCGCCGTAATCGGCGAAAAGCGGTCCGGCGATCTGGCACAGGTCCGAGGTCAGCGCCCCAGCATCGCCAAGCGAGGCCGCAAGCCGCGTCACCCGCACCCGGTTGGAACTGGCGGAAAAGGCGACATAGCCCGCCTCCTCGAGCGTCTCGAGCAGGCGATAGACCGTCGGCCGCGGCAGGCCAAGCGCCGCGGCGATCTCGCCGGGACGGCAGGCGCCCTCGGCATTCACATGGCGCAAGATCGCAAGCCCGCGGGTCAGGGACCGCACGGACTCGCTTTTCTTAGGGGCAGGTTCACGCATCGTCATCGGCGCACAGTGGCATGGCGCGCGCGGCCCGGAAAGGCTCAGACTTCGTTCGCGACCGGGTTCGACAGCGTGCCGATGCCCGAGATCTCGACCTCGCAGACATCGCCGTCGCGCATCCACAGGGGCGGATTGCGCCGCGCGCCGACCCCGCCCGGCGTGCCCGAGACGATCACGTCGCCCGGCAGCAGCGGCAGGATCGTCGAGCAATAGGCGATCAGCCGCGGGATCGAGGTGATGAGCAGCGACACATCCGTATCCTGCACCACCTGCCCGTTCAGCCGGGTCTGCAGGTGCAGCGCCGCGGGATCCGGGATCTCGTCCGCGGTCACCATCCAGGGCCCGAAGGCACCGGTGCCGGCAAAGGTCTTGCCCGGCATGAACTGATGCGTGTGCTTTTGCCAGTCGCGCACCGAGGCGTCATTGTAGCAGGCATAGCCCGCGACATAGTCGAGCGCCTCGGCCTCGGGGATGCGGCGGCCTGCCTTGCCGATGATGACCGCAAGTTCGCCCTCATAGTCGAACTGATCGCTTTCGAGCGGCTTCACCAGCGCCGCGCCATGGCCGATCTGGCTGCCGGCATAGCGCGCGAAGAGCACCGGGTTCGGCGTCTCCTCGCGGCCGGTTTCCTGAATGTGGTCGTGATAGTTCAGCCCGACGCAGATGATCTTGTCGGGGTTCGGGATCACCGGGTCATGGGCGACGGCGTCGAAGGCATAGTCGGCGGGCTCCGAGGCCAGCGCCGCGGCCGCGGCCAGATCGCCCGCGGCGAGGAAGTCGCGCAGCGTCGGCGCGGCGAAGCGGCGGCCGAGATCGACGATGCCGGCCTCGGTGACAAGGCCATAGCTCGCGCGGCCGTCTTTGGTGAAGGAACAAAGTTTCATGGGTCAGACCATCTCCGGTTCGGGAAGGGGGATCGGGTTCGGCAGGATCGCGGCGATCAGCGCCGCAAGCGCCTCGGGGGTGTCGGCGCCGCCAAGCGTGTGGCGGTCGGGGCGCAGAACGGTGGCACGAGCGCCAAGCCGCGCAAGATGCTCGGCGGCATTGCTGGTCTCGGTCGTGACCAGACCGACGCCGGGCGGCAGGGCAAGGCCGCGGGCCAGATCGGCCTCGGCCACCACCACCCATTGGTGACGGAAGACCTCGTCCATCCGCCGCCCGTCGGCAAGCCGCGGCTGACCGAAGAGCCGCCCGGCCTTCGGCCCGATGCCAAGCCCCGGACCGATCGGCGGCGCGATGCTTTCCATCCGCGCCGAGCCGTCGGCCGAGGGCAGTGCCGCGCGCAGCGCCGCCTCGGTGCCCGCGGTGTTGATGAGGCCGCCAAGCCGCACCGCGGTCTGGATATATTCGCGGGCATTGGGCTTGCGCTCGCTCTCGTAGGTATCAAGCAGTGCCTCGGCCGCCGCGCCCGTCACCTTGCCCTGACACAGAAGCGCGAGCTTCCAGTAGAGGTTCGCGACATCGCGGGTGCCCGCGCACATCCCCTGGCCCATGAAGGGCGGGGTCTGGTGGCAGGCATCGCCCGCCAGCAACAACCGCCCCTTGCGCCAATCCTCGGCGACGAGCGAGTGGAAGACGTAGACCGCGGTGCGCTCGAGCACAGCCTCGTCGGGGCCGAGCCAGTCGGAGAGCAGCTCCCACACCCGCTCGGGGCGGGCGATCTCGGCGCTGTCCTCGCCGGGCTTCACGGTGATCTCCCACCGCCGCCGCATCCCAGGGCAGCGCACATAGGTCGCCGGCCGGTCGGGCACGCAATACTGGATCGAGTGGTCGCCCAGCTCGGGCTTGTCGGCGTTCAGGATCACATCGACGACCAGCCAGCGTTCGTGGAAGCCGTAATCCTCCATCCCGCTCTCGATGTAGCGGCGCACGAGCGAACGCGCCCCGTCACAGCCGACGACATATTTCGCCGCGACATGTTCGACCTTGCCACGCGACATGTCCTCGAAGCGGATCTCGACCCGCTCGCCCTGATCCTCGACGAAGAAGGCCTCGCAACGGGTGCGGACGGTGACGCCCGGCCGCGCCGCCATGTCCTCGCGCAGGATCCGTTCCAGATCGGGCTGATGGAAGCGGTAATTCGCGCGCCAGCCCTGCGGCCCCTCGCCCTGCGGCCGCGGCCAGTCGAGCAGCAGATCGCCTTCGGCCGAGACGAAGCGCATGCCCGGATGCAGCGCCGTGAGCGGCTCGATCTTCTCGGCGATGCCGATCCACTGGAACACCCGCATCACCTCGGCATCGAAATGCACCGCGCGCGGCAGGTGATAGGCGGCGCTTTCGCGTTCGAGCACCAGAACGCTCAGCCCGCATTGTGCCAGCAGATGGGCGAGCGTGGCGCCCGCCGGCCCGTAGCCGATGATGGCGACGTCATACTCCTGCATCAGCCCCTCCCGTGCTTGGCAAGTTCGCCGTAAAGCCAGGGGCAATCGGCCACCGGCGGCGAGCGGCGCCCGTTCTGTGCCGCCGCGAGCCGCATCTCGCGCAGCGCGATCCGGGCCGGGTCGTTTTCCTCCAGATAGAGCCGGTCATGGCCCCAGAAGCTCGGGCCCACGGTGGTCTCGTGCGGCTCCCAGCTTGCCTGATCGATCAGCCGCCCGCCCCAGCCGTTCTCGACGAAGAAGCCCGAGGGCGAATTGGCGTAATAGCTGGTCATGTAATCATTGGTGTGCCGCCCGAGGGTGTAGGCGACGCGCCCTTCCTCGAGCTGGGCAAGGTCATAGCCCTGGCCGAGATCGTCGAGGTTGCAGAACTCGACCATGAAATGGTGGAAGCCCTCGCGCCCCGAGCCGACCATGGCGAAGGAATGGTGCCGATCGTTGAGGTGGAAGAAATAGAGCCCATAGGGCACCCGCCCGAAATCCGAGACGCGGAAGTCGAGGAGGTCGCGGTAGAAGGGCATCATCACCTCGATGTCCTTCACATGCAGCACCGCGTGCCCCATGCCGAGCGGACCGGTCATGAAGCCGTCGATCGGGCGGCCGGGCACGAAGGGATCGGTGGCGATCATCGGCGCGTGAAAGAGCTCGACGCGGTTGCCCATCGGGTCCTCGAACCAGATCAGGTCGCCCACGAGGCGGCGGTCGGCAAGCGCACCCGTGCCCCAGTGCACCGCGGTGCCGGCGGCATCGAGCCGCGCGGCATAGGTCTCGAGATCGGCGCGATGCGCCACCTCGAAGCCGAGGAAGGCCAGCGTCTCGCCCGGCTCGTCCGAGACGAGCAAGCGCTGTGCCTTGTCGTCCATGCGGAAGGCAAGCGCCTTGCCGCCGCGGTCGATCTTCTGCATCCCCAAGAGCTTGCCGGCGAAATCGCTCCACGCGTCAAGCTTGTCGGAGCGCACGCCAAGATAGCCCAGTGCAATGATTGCCATGGTCACCTCCATCATCGGTCGGGGTTTCCCCCGGTCTGGGCGGCGCGCCGCGCGCGCCCGGGAAAGGGCCCCGGCCCGTCCGGCAGGCGGACAGACCGGGCCCGGCTCATTCGCCCGCGATCGCCTGCGCGCGGGTCAGCACCGCCTCGGCAGCGGTCTTGTCGGTCTGCTCGGCCAGCCATTGCGCCGGCGCCCCGGCGAGCGCCGCGTCCCACTCGGCCTGCGTCGCGGCATCGAGATCGGTGAAGGTCACCTTGCCATCGGCGCGGAAGGCCGCCTCGATCTCGGCATCGGTGCCGTCGACCACGCCCGCGATCCACTCCGCCGCGGCGCGCCCCGACATCGCGTCGATCACCGCCCGGTCGGCCTCGGGCAGGCTCGCATAGGTCGCCTTGTTCATCAGGATCGCCATCGGCGAGGCGGTGAAGCGGGTGTCGGTGACATAGGGCGCCACCTCGTTCAGCCGGAAGGTGCGATAGGCGTCCATCACCCAGACCGCGCCCTTCACCACGCCGCGCTCGAGGTTCTCATAGACCTGCGGCGCGGGCACCGAGACGCCCGAGGCGCCGACGAGATCGAAGAGGGTCGAGCCGAATTTCGACGGCGTGCGCAGCTTCAGCCCCTTCAGGTCGGATGGATGCAGCGCCGGCGCCCCGGTCATGAAGACCCGGTAACCGGGCGTGGTGAACAGCGCGATCACCTTGTAATCGGCGTATTCCTTGCCCAGAAGCCCCTCGTCGGCGAGGGTGTCGAGGATCTTCGCCCCGCCCGACGCGCTTTGCACGAGGCCCGGCAGCTCGACCACGCTGCTCATCGGGAACAGCCCCGGGGTATAGGTCGGCACCACCAGCGCGACATCGGCGACGCCCGCCTTCACCAGCTCGGCCTGCGCCGGCGCCGCGCCGAGCATCGCGCCCGGGTAAAGCTTGAAGGCATTGCCCTTCGAGAGCTGCGGATTGACCCGGTCGATCCAGGCCTGCAGGACCTTCGCCGAATAGAAGCCCTGCGGCGGTTCGTGGCTCGACACCCGCATCTCGCGCGCCTCGGCCATCGGTGCGGCCAGCACCAGCGCCAGTGCCGCAGTCTTCAGGAACGTGTTGAACATGGAAATCCCTCCCTTGGATGTCCGGATGTCAGATTGCTGCATGGGGAAGCCAGGTCACGATCGCGGGCACGGCGATGATGATCGCCACGCGCAGCAGATCGGCCAGCACGAAGGGGGTGACGCCGCGCCACAGGTCCATCATGCTCAGCTCGGGGTTCGTCGTCTTCAGCACGAAGAGGTTCATCCCCACCGGCGGCGTGATCAGCCCCATCTCGACCACCATCACCGCGAAGATGCCGAACCAGATCAGATCGATCCCCGCCGCCTGCGCCACCGGCACGAAAAGCGGCACGGTCAGCAGCAGCATCGCCAGGCTGTCCATCAGCGTGCCGAGGCCGAGATAGATCGCCAGCATCAGCAAGATCACCAGCAGCGGATGGTCGAGAATGCCCGAGAACAGCCCGGTGAGCGAGAACGGCAACCCCGAGAGCGCGAGGAAGAAGTTGAAGAGGTTCGCGCCGATCAGCACCAGATAGAGCGCGCCGCAGGTCAGCGCGGTGTCCATCGCCGCGTCGAAGAAGCCGCGCGCACTCAGCCGGCGCGACAGCACGCCATAGGCCAGCACCACCGCCGCGCCGATCGCCGCGGTCTCGTTCGCGGTGAAAAGCCCGGTATAGAGCCCCCCCATGATCAGCCCGAAGATGCCGAGCGGCGGCACCAGCTCGCGCAGCGCCTCGCGCCGCTCGGCGCCGGTGGCGCGCTCCCGGCTGGGCGCCGAAGACAGGCCGAGCCAGATCGGCACCCAGATCGCGAGGCAATAGAAGCTGATCGCGATCACAATCGGGCCCGCCGTCGCCAGCAGCAGCGAGCGGATCGACTGCTCGGCGATGAAGGCATAGATCACCAGCACCGTCGAGGGCGGGATCAGGATGCCGAGCGTGCCGCCCGCGGCGATCGCGCCCGCCGAGAGCGAGGGCGAATAGCCCGCGCCGCGCATCTCGGGCAGCGCGATGCGGCCCATCGTGGCGGTGGTGGCCAAGGACGAGCCCGAGATCATCCCGAAGCCAGCCGAGGCGCCGATCGTGGCCAGCGCCAGCCCGCCGCGGCGATGCCCGATCAGCACCGACATCGAGCGGTAAAGCTTTGACGACAGCCCGCATTGCGCCGCCAGATTGCCCATCAGCACGAACAGGGGCAGCATCGTCAGCGTGTAATTCGTCAGGCTGTCCCAGACCGTGGTGGCGCCGATCGTCATCGCGCCCGAGACGCCGATGATCATCGCTGCGCCGCCAAGCCCGACAAGGCCAAGCGCGACCGCGACCGGCACCTCGAGGAAGATCATCACGATCGCGGCGAGAAACCCGAGCCCGCCCAGCACCAGCCCGCTCATTCCGCAGCCCCCCGGCGCCATTCCAGCCAGAGCCCGACACAGGCCGCGAACAGCGCCGCCGCCAGCGTCACCGCGGTGACCGAGAGCATCGCCGGCATCGGCAGGCCGAGATCGGCCGAAGTCTCGGGCGAGCCGAGCTTCGACAGCGCATTGGCGCCGACGATCCACACCATCAGCCCGGCAAAGACCAGCGAGGCCACCGCGCCGAGCCGGCCGAGCGGGCGCAGGAACAGGGTCGGCATCAGTTCGGACAGCAGTTTCGCGGTGACGTGGCTGCGCAGCGCATAGCACACCGGCATCGACAGCAGCGCCCCGAAGCCGATCGAATAGGAGGTCAGCTCGATCGCGCCGCGGACATTGATGCCGCCCAGCTTGCGCAGGATCACATCGGCCACGGTGACCCCGGTGCCAAGCAGGAAGCAACCTGCCGCCGCGCTGAGAAGCGCCACGGAAATCAATGGATTGGTCTTGTGCACCATGCCCGCGCCCTCCCAAGCGCCGCGTCGCCGCACGGCTGCGGCGCCCTCATCCGGATGTCCTTACTGGCGGCCGCCGGTTCTCCCAAACCGCGGGCCGTCACTCCCGCCCCCGGGATAGCGGAGGGTGGGGGCGGAAACGAAGCCTGATGCCGGAAGTGTCCGGCAGGCGGACATGACGGCGCGGCGCGCCAGAGCCCCGGCGTCCCCGCCCGCGGCACGGCCGAGTCGTGGCGGCCGCTCCGCGACCACCGCGAGCACGCTCCGCCGTGCCCCCGCATGACGACTGCGCCGGTTTGTTCGCCATCCGCACGAAAATTTACATGATCCGAACAAAAGTCAACATGCGCACAATAGCGCTTCGCCCGACCGCCTGCCCGTGCCTAGGCTCCGGCAATGCAATCGGAGGAGACCATGGA
>NZ_RCHI01000027.1 GCF_003664585.1 Paenirhodobacter hankyongi | reverse complement strand
CGAGGCCTTCGCGAGCCAGGGCCTCGCCACGCTGCGCGCGCTTGGCATTGCCGATGACGATGCGCGGGTGAACCCGAACGGCGGCGCGATCGCCCTTGGCCATCCGCTTGGCATGTCCGGCGCGCGGATCACCGGCACGGCGGCGCTCGAGCTGCTGAAGACCGGCGGCAGGCGCTCGCTCTCCACCATGTGCATCGGCGTCGGTCAGGGCATCGCCATCGCCCTCGAACGGGTCTGAGACCGGCGCATCGAGCAGCCGCCACCAACCGATTTTGCAACTCGTGGCGGCATTCTTGTGCAACTCTGTCCACGCATGGTTCACATCGTGGCTCCAGTCGCTTGGACCAAGCGCATGAGGAAGCGGATACCCGCCCGCCGCCGCACGACGAACTGGTGTCCAGCTCGCGCGCCATTGGGGCGCCATTGCTGGTGGGGATGGCCCCACCAGCGGCATCGCATTGTGCCAGGGCGGGTCTGGATACAGCCGCCCGAAAGGAGCCATCCATGGAACATGCCTGTCACGATCGGTCCTGATCTGGCCAGGAATGTCTTCGAGGTTCACGGCGTCGACGAGGCCGGCAGAGTTGTTTGCCACCCGCAGCTACGGCACGCACAGCGGCCGCTGTTCTTCTCGCGGCTGGATCCGTGCCTCGTCGGCATGGAAGCCTGCGCGGGATCGAAGAGGTCACGGCGCGGAGTGGCGAAATGCAGGCCGGCGATGCACTCGCCCGCCGGCTGGCGACGGTGCCCGGGGTGGACGACAGCATCAAACGGTGGACGGCCAAGCGCAAGACGACGGTGGCGAAAGCCAGCCGGTCGTTCGACCTGGCGCCCCCGGAGATCGAGGGCTGGGGCGAGGACGCCAGGCAAGGCGCGGAGAATTCCCCACGCGCGCCCCCTCTCGATATCCGCGAACAATACGAGACGCAGTTGAAGGACCGGCAGGCCTGCGGCGAGGCAATACTGGAGCTGCGTGCCCGAAAAAAGCTGCTGGCCCTCACCCACCCGATACCGCCGCGCCATGATGCCCGTTTCATCAAGGTCCTCGACGGTGACATGCCGAGGTGGCGCAGTGTCCGCGACGAGTGCAATCGCGATCCGCTTGCCGCGCGGGATACCGCACGGCAGCGAACCTGCGGGGCAAAAAAGGGGGGCGGACGCCAGATCGGGCGAACCAGAGGGTGCATGAGCACCAGGCTGCACGCTGTTGCCGAGGCGCAGCGGAGCGTTCGGCGACCGGGCCATGCCGTGCCGCGGCACGCGGATCATGGCGCCGAGCGTCGGAAGAGCGGCTCTCTCCGTGGCCTGGAACGAGGGATCCGGAAGCGTTTCCTGCGTCGCATCGGTTTCGGAATGTCGTGGCCCCGGACTGCCCCGCAGTGGACGACAGGGCTGCGGGGAATATTTCCCCATAATCACGACCAATTTTGACGTGATTATTCCATTGCAAACACGACAAAGATTGTCGTAATTTCATGGGCAGGCGAATGGGTCAGGACCGGCCCTGTCTTCCGGGGCCGGTCCGGCCTGACGCAGCCTTCCTTCCCGGCGCCCGAAGACCTCGGCGCCCCCTTGAAACCGGCGGAGTATCGAAGATGTCCAGACAGCTTCCCCTCGACGATGGCCACACCCCGCGGACCGCGCCCCGCCCGGGCCGGTCCCCGCTTTCCCGGCGCGGACGGAAGGGGGGGCACCATGCGTGATTTCCCCCTCGACCGGATCGACCGGAAGATCCTCGACCAGTTGATGCGCGACACCACATTGCCCGTCGCGCAGCTTGGCGAACGCGTCGGCCTGTCCCAGACGCCCTGCTGGAAGCGCGTGCAGAAGCTCGAGGCGGCCGGGATCATCACCGGTCGCGTGGCCCTCGTCGATCCCGAGAAGATCGGCCTCGGCCTCACCGTCTTCGTCGAGATCGAGGCCTCGGACCACAGCCCCGAATGGCGCAGCCGGTTTCGCGACACGATCCCGAAATTCGACGCGATCGTCGAGGTCTACCGGATGGCCGGCGACATCGACTACCAGCTCAAGGTGATCGTGCCGAGCATGGCCGATTACGACCGCTTCTATCTGGAGTTCACCCGCGCCCTGCCGTGCCGGAACGTGACCTCGAAATTCGCGATGGAGACCGTGCAGTCGACGACGGCGCTGCCGATCGACACCGTGACCCCCTGAGCCTTCGTCGCTGCTTCCGGCGGGAGAAGATCCTTCTCGAAACCGGCAGAAGTTTGGAATCGAAATACACGATTAACTTGGTAGTCTTTATGGGAAAGGAGATCCGAAATGATCAGAACGCTTCTCGTTCCGGGCCTTGACGGCTCCCCTGCCCCGCATTGGCAGCACTGGTGGGCGGCCACCGATCCGACGGCGATGATCGTCGAGCAGCACTCGTGGTCCGCGCCGATGCCCGAGGCCTGGTTCACCGAGATCGCGGCGGCGACGCTGATCCACCCCGGCGCGGTTCTGGTCGGCCATTCGCTCGGCGCCATCGCCATCGCCAACCTGCTGTCCAGCTGGCCTCAGGTGAAGGTCGCCGGCGCGTTGCTTGTCGCCCCCGCCGATCCGTCGAGATGCGCGCGCATCGCACATTTCGGCACCGTCGCGCAGCATCCTCTCGGCACCAAGGTGCTGGTCGCGGCCAGCCGCAACGATCCGTGGATGGAGCAGACCCAGGCTCGCGCCCTCGCCCGCAGCTGGGGCGCCGAGTTCGTCGACATGGGCGATGCCGGGCATATCAACGTCGAGTCCGGCCATGGCCCCTGGGCCGAGGGCAAGGCCCTGCGCGACATGCTCTGGCCGCCGCTTGGCCGTCTGCCGCGGGCAGCCTCTGTCCCCATCCTCGCCGATCAGGAGGCCCTCCGATGATCTCGCTGGCGCCCCGTCTCGCACCGCGCCCCTCGCCGCGGACCGTCGTCTTCGTCCTGTGCTACCTCGGGCTTTTCGCCCTCGGCATGCAGTGGTGATCCAGCCAGAAGGAGTTTTCGCATGTATTTCTGTTATCCCCATGATCCGGGACTTCTCCTCTTCACCCAAGGCGAGCCGCAGGAGGCCCGCCTCTCGGCGCCGATGCACGCCGCGCTGGCGATGTCGGTCGCGGCCGCGCTGCTCGCGCTTGCCTGTTTCGCCGGGGCGGCGTGATGGACGGCGGGGCGGGCTCCGGCATGTTCGGGCGGCCGCAGGTCCTGGTGATCGGTGGCGGCGCGAGCGGCGTTCTGATGGCGGCGCATCTGCTGCGCCGGGCCGATGTGCAGATCGAGGTCACGCTCCTCGAACGCACCGGACAGCCCGGCCGCGGCATCGCCTATGACACCGACGATCCCGACCATCTGCTGAACACGCGGGTGGCGCAGATGAGCGCCTTTCCCGACGCACCCGCCGATTTCGAGCGCTGGCTGCAGACCGGGGGGCGGCGGGTCTCGGGCGCGGATTTCGTCGATCGCGGCACCTATGGCCGCTACCTCGAAAGCCTGCTTGCCCCCTGGCGCCGCGGACCCGACGCGCGGCGGCTGACTTCGGTGCAGGCCGAATGCCTGCGACTGAGCGAGACCGCCGAGGGCGTCAGCGCCACGCTTGACGATGGCCGCGTCCTGCGGGCGGATTGCGCCATTCTGGCGACGGGGCATGCGGTGCCCGCGGCCCCGCCCCGTCCGCTGCGCGGAGCGTGGGATTTCACCCCGCCCGATGATCCGATGGCGACCGTGGCGATCATCGGCACCGGCCTGAGCATGGTCGACCATGTCGCCACGCTCCTGCGCGGCGGACACCGCGGCCCGATCTATTGCCTGTCGCGACGCGGCCTGCTGCCGCAAGAGCATGCCGCGACGCCCTCCTCCCCCTGTTTCCCTCCGCAGATCCCCCTCGGCGCCCCGGTCAGCCAGACGCTGCACTGGTTGCGCGGCCTCGTGCGCCTGGCCGAGGCGCAGGGCGGAAGCTGGCGCGATGCGGTCGACGCCATCCGACCCCGGGTCGCGCAGATCTGGCAGAGCTGGCCGCAGGCCGAGCGCGCGCGCTTCCTGCGCCATGCCGCCTCCTGGTGGGAGGTGCACCGCCACCGCATGCCGCCCGCCTCGGCCGAACGCATCTTCCGCGCCACTGCCAGCGGTCAGTTGCGGATCCTGCGCGGCAGCTTCGTCGCGGCACAGGAACAGCCGGACCGGCGGATCGTCCTGGCGATCGCGCCGCGGCGGGGCGACAGCCCGGATCGGCTGGTTGCCGACCACGTGATCGACTGCCGCGGCATCCGGCGCGACCCGGCCCGGCACGCGGCCCCGGTGATCCGCGACCTTCTGGCGCGCGGCGCGGCGCGGCTCGATCCGCTCGGGCTCGGGCTCGACACGACGCCCGCGGCGCGGGTGATCGACACGCAGGGCGCAGTGTCGGCGCGGGTCTTCGCCATCGGCCCGGCCGCGCGCGGCGCACTGTGGGAGATCACCGCGGTTCCCGACATCCGCGAACAGACCAGTGCCCTCGCGCAGACCTGCTGCGCGCAGCCCGAAACCACGCTTGCCGCAGGAGAGTGAGTTTCTCCCGACTTTCCCGTCTTCGCCCCCCGCAAAAGGACCGCCTGCCCATGACCCAGCAACAGACCAATCCGTCCGGCCCCCCGGTGCTCGAGGTTCTTCCGCTCACCCCGATCATCGGCGCAGAGATCCGCGGTCTCCGTCTTTCGGCAGACCTGCCCGCGCCCGCGATCGCCGCACTCAGGACGCTGATCGCACGCCACAAGGTCGTGTTCCTTCGCCAACAGGAGCATCTCGACGATGCCGCCCAGACGGCTTTTGCACGACAGCTCGGCGATCTCGTCCGACATCCGCCCCAGCATGACGCGCAGACAAGCCCGGCCCTGTTCGAAGAGGTCTCTGCGCATGACGGGCGCGCCGGGCAGTGGCACAGCACCGCAACCTTCCTGCCCGCCTACCCGAAATATACGGTGCTGCGCGGCGTGGTGATCCCGCCGACCGGCGGCGACACGATCTGGGCGAACACCACGGCCGCCTACCAATCCCTGCCGCCGGCCCTGAAGCGCCTCGCCGAGTCCCTGCGTGCGGTGCACAGCAATGCCGATGACGATGCCACGCGGCTGCCGAGCGCGAGCGGGGCCGAAAACACCGATTGCGCCGGGCACCTGGGCGGAACGACCTTCCAGACCGAGCACCCGGTGGTGCGCCTGCATCCGGAAACGGGCGAGCAGTCCCTTCTTCTGGGCAGTTTCGTGAGGCGCATTCCGGGCCTGTCGCGCGCCGACACGCGGCATATCCATGGCCTTTTCCAGGGCTTCATCACGGCACCTGAAAACACCGTGCGCTGGCGCTGGCAGGCCGGTGATGTCGTGATCTGCGACAACCGCGCGACCCAACATGTCGACGTCGACGACTACGGCGAGGCGCTTCGCATCCTGCGCCGGGTTACCGTCGACGGGGACATCCCCGTGGGAGTCGACGGCCGCAAGAGCATCGCGATCGCCGGACCCGATCCCGACAGATCAAGCCTTGCACCCCCCGATCATCCGGACGACGGTGCCACCGGTTGCGAGGTCCACAGGACGATCGCCCGGACCGCCGGGTGTGGCGTGTTCGATGTCCCTTTCGTGACCGACGGGCGCGTCGCCCAGTTTTCGGGGAGCGTTCCATGACAGGTCTGCCACGGCGACACGGATCGCGGCCCGGCCTGCAGCAGATTTCCCGCTGCGCCTAAAGGCCGAAACGCTGTTTCTCGCGTCGCGAACGGGTTTTCGCGGCCGGCTGCGGCCGCTCTGGCCGCTCGGCGCGATCTCTTTGATCTCGTTCCCTGCAGAGGTCTCGCAGATCTCCGGCGCGTCGTGGATCGAGAGGATGCCCGCGCGCCCCGACCCGGGCGAACCAGCGCCGGAAGGCGTGGCGGCTGATCCGCGCGCAGGCGAAGACGAACGGCGAGATCGAGAGCGATGCAAGCATCCTGGCCGTCGAAGATCTGGACGAAGACGGCGGGCGGCGCGCCCCCACGCCATCCCTTCCGCTTGAAACGGGACGCATGGAGCCCCTCAAATCATGGACGCTTATGCTGCAGCGGCGTTTGCCGGAAGATTGGCGACCCCACCAGAAGCAAGACAACCGCGCGTTTTCAACCGGCTGCGGCGTAAAGCAGGCGAAACGGCATAGACGCGAAATCAATGACTTACAGGTTTCCGTGTAAACGCTTCTGATGCAGCTTTCGTCGCGGTCTCAGGTCGCACGACGCCGGTGCACCTGCGTTCACCCTTGGCAAGATGACCACTGAAAGGAGCACACCAAGACCGCGCTGCAAGGGCCGGTCCATCCCGGTGAGATCCTGAAGCACGAATTCCTGGACGAAATGGGGATCAGCGCCGGCAAGCTCGCGAAGCACATCCATGTCCCCCGCACCCGGATCGAGCGTCTGTGCGAGGAAAAGACCTCGATGACCATCGACACGGCGATGCGCCTGTCCCGAGCGCTCGGGACCACGCCCGAGTTCTGGATGAACCTTCAGATGAACTATGACCTGCTGACCCGCGGGCCGGATGACCTCGGCGACATCCGGCCGCTTCTGGGGGCGTGAGCCCATGCCGACCGAACGCTGATCTGTCCCCGGGCGTCGGCAACGCGAGGCGCAGGCAGTTCATGCGGCGGCGCGGTGAAACCGCTTGATTTTCCAGCAGGATGCGCACAAAAATTCATTACAGATTTCTTGTGGAATTCAGATGACGTTATCGGGCTTTGTGACAGACAGCCGCTCCGCTTGGGGCAAGTCCGCAGCCCGTGGCGCCGAAACCCATCATCTGGTTCATCATTCCGCTGATGTGGCCGCGGTGTTCCTCACCCTGCTGGATCAACCTCATTGGCGCGCGCGGGCAGAGGCCGCAGTGGGGCGCGTCCTTTCGGCACATGAAATGCGCTGTCTTGGCGCCTTGGTCTTCCTGCACGACATCGGCAAGCTCGCCCCCGGGTTTCAGGCGAAGGCGTGGCCCGAGGGGCATGGCCTCACGCTGCGCGGGCATCTGGAATGCGGCTGGCTCTGGGCCAATCTGCCCCGCCAGGATGCGCTGGCGGGCGCGATTGTGCACCTCGCGCGATGGCCCGGAATGGGGGAATGGCTGGCCGCACTTTTTGCCCATCATGGGCGCCCCGTGCCGAAACCGGGGAGCGGCAAGGCGAGCGAGGCGTTTCCGCTGCTCCCCGGGTATGATTGGCAGGCGGAGGAAGCCGTTCTTGGCAAAGCCCTGCTGCACTGGTTTCCCGAAATCGCCACGGCAGCCCCACCGCCGCCCGCACCGACCTTCCTGCATTTCTTCTGCGGCCTGCTCACGCTCGCCGACTGGGTCGGATCGGATCGGCGCGCCTTTCCCTTCGAGGCGCAGTTCCGACCGAACTATTGGCAAACCGCGCAGGAGCGCGCCGAGGCACGGGTGGCGGCGATCGAACTCGGCTCCAGCCCGCCACTGCGCGGCCCCGCAGGCTGGGGGCTGATCTCGGATTACCCTGCGCCCCGCCCCGCCCAACAGGCGCTCGGCGCGCTGCCGACAGAGGAACGCCTGATCCTGCTCGAGGCAGAAACCGGCGCCGGAAAGACCGAAGCCGCGCTGTGGCGTTTCGCGGCGCTGCTCGAGGCGGGCGAAGTCGATGCACTCTACTTCGCGGTGCCGACCCGCGCTGCCGCGCGGCAACTGCATAGCCGCATCAACCTTGCCCTGAGGCGAATGTTCGATGTTGCCCCAGAAGCGGTTCTGGCTATCCCGGGCCAGGCGGTGGCAGGGGAAGCCGTCGGCACGCGCCTTCCCGATTTCAATGTTCTCTGGGATGACGGCGAGAAGAACCCGGCCCGTTGGGCCGCGGAGCATTCTGCCCGATACCTTGCGGCCCGTGTTGCGGTCGGCACCGTGGATCAGGTCGCGCTCGGCGGGTTGCAGGTCAAGTTTGCCCATCTGCGCGGCACGGCGCTGTCGCGCGCCCTGCTGGTCATCGACGAGGTGCATGCCTCTGATCCTTACATGACCGAAACCCAGGGCGCGTTGGTGCGCAGCCATCTGGCGCTTGGCGGTCATGTCCTGCTGATGTCGGCCACGCTGGGCGCAGCGGCCCGACGCAAATGGAGAAGCGAGCCCCAGGGCGATCTGGCGGCAGATGCCGCGCTGCCTTACCCGGCCGTCTGGACCTCCTGGGGGCTGCACCCGGTCGTCGCAGACCCCGATGGTGCAAAGACCGTGCAGGTGACCGCGCACGACGGCTGGTCCGGCGCCGACGCCGCCCAACTCGCCATCGAGGCCGCCCGACACGGCGCGCGCGTTCTGGTGATCCGCAACACCGTTGCCCGGGCGCAGGAAACCTTCGCCGCTTGCCGAGACCACGCACCCGACCTTCTGCTTGCGGTCAACGAGATCCCGACGTTGCATCACAGCCGCTTTGCCGTTGAGGATCGGGCGCTTCTCGATGACGCGGTCGAGCGAGCCATCGGCAAGGTCAGCCCCCTCGGCGGGCGCATCGTGATCGGGACGCAGACCCTGGAGCAGTCACTTGACCTCTGCGCGGATCTGCTGATCACCGATCTGTGCCCGATGGACGTGCTCTTGCAGCGGATTGGGCGGCTGCACCGCCACAGGCGCCCTCGTCCCGACGGCTTTGCCGCAGCCCGCGCCGTGATCTTGCGCCCCGAGGACGGGCTCGATCCGCTGACCCACAGGGCCGACAACGGGCTGGGTGCCTTCGAGAACGGCCCGAGCCTGTCGGGCGTCTATGTCGACGTGCCGGGACTCGCGGCGACGCTCGATCAGATCATCGAGCATCCGGTCTGGCAGATTCCCGCGATGAACCGCGCGCTCGTCGAGGCCGCCACCCACCCGCAGGCACTCGAGCGGATTGCCGAGGCGCATGGCTGGCAGTCCTATCGCATGCGCGTCACCGGAAAGGCACTGGCCGAGATGCAGACGGCCGGGCTCTGCGTGCTCGACCGCGCGGCACCGATGCTGATGCCGAACGGGCGCGTGCGGTGTTTCCCCGATGACGAGAATATCCGCACCCGCCTTGGGGAGTCGGGCGTGGTGCTGACACTGCCGGAAAGCACTGTGGGGGCCTTCGGCCGCCCTATCACCCGGCTGGCCTTGCCGGCACACTGGTCGCGCGGGTTGACGGGAGATGAGATCGTATCGGTCACACCCGGCCAGCCCGTCACGATCACCGTTTCCGACAGGGCATTCATTTACGGCCCGGAGGGGCTGCGACAAGGAGGGGGAAATGACGCTTGATCTGCTGCGGGAACCACTGATCCAGACCGATACGGACTGGTTCAGCCTGCCCGGACTGCTCGCCGCGATGGCGCGGGGCGAGGTGCAGGCCTTTCCCGCGCTGCGCCCCCACCAGCGCCCGGCCTGGCACATGTTTCTGGTGCAGTTGTCGGTGATGGCGCTCGACGCTGCCGGGCGACGCGACCTGCCGACAGAGGACGAGGACTGGCGCGCGGCCTTGCGGGCGCTCACTCCAGACTTTCCCAAGGATGAGCCGTGGCAACTGATCGGCACCGATCGCGGCCAGCCGGCCTTCCTTCAGCCCCCTGATCCAGGGGGGCTGAAATGGTCTGCCGTCGCAACACCGGACGCGCTCGACATGCTGATCACCTCGCGCAATCACGATGTGAAGCGCGAGATCGCGCATGAGGCGGCACCGCAGGACTGGATTTTCGCGCTGGTCAGCCTGCAGACCATGGAGGGGTTCGGCGGCGCCGGCAACTATGGCATCGCCCGGATGAATGGCGGTTCCTCCTCGCGCGTTCTTCTCGGGCTGGCCCCGACCCGCCCCGGCACGGCCGTAGTCGATCCTTCGGCCTGGTGGGCGCGTGATGTCGCGCGCCTGCTTGAGACCCGCCATGGCATCGACGGCAATACGCTGCTCTGGCAAGCTCCCTGGCCCGAGGGGCGGATGCTGGATCTTGCGCAGCTTGACCCGCTGTTCATCGAGGTCTGCCGGCGCATCCGCCTCGTTGAACGAGACGGCACGATCGGCGCCGAGCGCAGCACCTCAAAGGCAGCGCGGATTGCGGGGAAAGAGGCCAAGGGGAACACGGGTGACCCCTGGGCACCGGTTCACGTCACCGAAGGCAAGAGCCTGACGCTCAGCGATCAGGACTGGACACACGAGCTTCTGGTGCGCCTGCTGTTCAGCAGGACGCCCGAATGGGCCCCGCCACCGCTGGCGGTCCTGCATGCCAGCGAGGCGACCGAGCCGATGCTTCTGGTGGCCGAGGCCTTTGCACGGGGCAACTCCAAGACCGATGGCTTCAAGTCGCGCGTTGTCCCGGTCCCCGTGGCGATGGTGGGCAAGCTTTTCGGAGCAGAGCCCGTCCCCGTGGCGGAAGAACTGCTCGAGGAGATCGCCTCGGTCGATCTGGCACTGCGCAACGCCCTTGCGCTTGTTGCCGCGGGTGGTGACCGCGACAAGGTGGCAAAGCCGCACTACGTGCGCAGCCAACCGGCCCGCGCTTCGCTCCGGCGGCGGGCGGACGAGCTGTTCTTTCTCCAGCTCTGGGCGCGCATGGCCGTCACCACGGATGACGGTTTCGCTCCGCTGCGCCGGGGCTTTCTTGAAACCCTTTCCCGCATCGCACGGGACGAATTCGCTCGTGCGCTTCCGGCGATCCCTTGCGCCACGCTGATGCGGCCCCGGGCCGAAGCCCGCGGCCGGCTGGCACTGGAACGCGGATTGCGAAACGCGATGCGCAAGCTGACAGCAGAGGAGGACACTCATGTCGACGCCTGACAGTGAAACCGGCCGCCGGGCGCTCGCCATCGCCGCGGCGCTGGCCGCGGCCGATCCGGGCGACAAGGCCGAAGCGCGGCGCATGGGGCCTGCAGGCGGAGCGCTGTTCTGGCGGCAGGTGTCCCGGCTGGCGATCCCGCAGGCGCAGGAACCCGCGTGGCGGCTGTTCACCCGCCTCGTGGCCCTGATGACGCCCGCGAGCCGCGAGCGTTCAATCCATGATGACAAGCGGCCTCTGGGGGCGGCGCTGGCCGAGGCGGGGCTCAGCGAACAGCGTCTTGCCAGGTTGATCGCGGCCCGTGGGAGCGCGCGCGACGATGCGCTCGAACGCGCGATCCGGATGATGGCCCGCAAGGTTTCCGGCGTCGATGTGACTGATCTGGCCAGCACAATTCTCTGGCCGGAGAACACCAGCCGCCTTGCCCGCACCTATTACCAACAGATTGACCATTCGAAACCCGAGGAACCCCAAAATGTCTGACCCGCGTTTCCTGCAAATCCACTTCCTGGCGCCCTATACCGCCGCCCTGCTGAACCGCGACGATTCCGGTCTGGCCAAGCGCCTCCCTTACGGTGGCAGGCTGCGCACCCGGGTCAGCTCGCAATGCCTGAAGCGCCACTGGCGCCTGGCCGACGACCCGCACAGCCTGCGTCGCATTGCTGGCGCGGACGAGGCCTATCGCTCGCGCGAGACAGTGGACCGCAAGGTCTTCGACGAATGGGCGGAAGGGCATGACGAAGCGGTGCTGAAACCGGTCCGCGAGGCGATGCTGACCGCCGTCTACGGCGACAAGGGCACGGAGAAGAAATCCCGGCAGACCCTGCTTCTGGGCGCGGTCGAAGTGGCCTATCTCAGGGCCGAGGCACAGCGGCTGGTGGCCGAGGCGGCCGGCGACGCCAAACGCGCGGCCGAACTCGCGAAGGAATGGCACAAGGCCCACAAGGCCAATCTGAAGGCCCTCAGCGAAGGCGCTAAACTGCCCGGCGGCCTGACCGGCGCGCTCTTCGGACGCATGGTTACCTCGGATCCGAAGGCCAATATCGACGCGCCCGTCCACGTCGCCCATGCCTTCACCGTGCACGCCGAGGAGGCCGAGAGCGATTACTTCATCGCCGCCGATGATCTCGCACGCGACGAGGATACCGGCGCCGACACCATTCAGGAAACCGAGCTGACCTCGGGCCTCTTCTATGGCTATGTCGTGGTCGACCTGCCCGGCCTTCTCGACAATCTGGGGGGAGATGCGCGCCTGGCCGGAGAGGTGCTGCACAACCTGCTCTATCTGATCGCCGAGGTCTCGCCCGGCGCCAAGCTCGGCTCGACGGCGCCTTACTCCCGCGCCGCATTCATGCTGGTCGAGGCTGGTGACCGTCAACCCCGCTCCCTCGCCGAGGCTTTCCGCACAGCTTGCCCCGCGAACACCTCCGTCGCCGTGGGCAAGCTTGCCGATCACCTGGCCGCATTGGACGCTGCCTATTCCACCGGCGAGACCCGGCGCGTGATGTCGCTGACCAATGCCGAGATCCCCGGAGCGAAGCGCGGCACGCTCGCCGATCTGGCGGCCTTCGCCAAGGGCCTGCCCGAGCAGCTGACCGGGCCCGCGGCATGACGGAGCGCTGGCTGCATCTGCACCTGAGAGCACCGCTGATGTCCTTCGGCGGTGTGGCGATCGACCATGTCGGCCCAACCCGCGATTTTCCGTCCGCCTCGGCACTGACCGGGCTGCTGGCGAATGCGCTTGGCTGGCGCCGTGAAGAAGGCGCCCGGCATCAGGCGCTTCAGGACCGCCTTGTTTTCGGCGCCCTGATCGCGGCCCAGGGACGGCTGCTGACCGACAGCCAGAATGCCAAGCTCGAGGCGAATGACCGGGGCTGGACAACCTGGGGGCGCCCGGATGAACGTGCGGGCGCCACCTATGACAGCCCGCATCGCCGTCGGCGCGAGTATCTGGCCGATCACGACTGCCACGTTGTCCTGCAGCTGCGCCCCGGCGACGGTCCCGACCTCGATGCGGTGGCCGAGGCGCTGGAACGCCCTGCCCGACCGCTCTTCATCGGCCGCAAACCCTGCCTCCCCTCTGCCCCGCTTTTTGCGGGCTGGATCGAAGGGGAGGACGCCCACGCCGCGCTCCTTGCTCTCGGCATGCCGGGACGGGCGCTGTGGCCGATGTCCGGTGCAGGAAACACAAGCGACCTCGCCGATCTGCGCAACTGGGTCAGCGGCCTGCATGGCGGCAGCCGCCAGGTCTGCGAAGGGACTTTGCCATGAGCCTGCATCTGATCGAGCTGCCACTGTCGTTGCAGGCCCTGCACCGCTGGGCCGGGACGCGTTCGCTTGCCGCCCCCTTCGACGAAGGTCTTGCGCTGCATCATCTGCTCGGCGAGGCCTTCGGCCCGGCCGCGCTGCAACCGTTTCGCCTGATGGTCGCGCCGCGGGCACAAACCGGCACGCTTTATGCCTATGCCGGCGTGACTGCGGAGGACCTGCGGCGACAGGCGCTTTCGGTCCTGACCCCGGCCCACGCCGAGGTGATCGACCTTGACCGGCTGCGCAGCCTGCCGCGTCCCGCTGAGGGCTGGACCGAAGGTCAGCGCCTCGGCTTCGACCTGCGTCTTCGCCCCGTGGTCAGGCTCGCCTCCGCGCTCGCAGGAACCGGCGAGAACGGCGAGGACATCAGCTTCCGCAAGGGCGCGGAGATCGATGCCTTCCTCGCCGCCGCGCTGCGCGGCGAGACGGCATCGCGCGAGGATGTCTACCTGGGTTGGCTTGCCGAACGTCTCGCCCCGGCGGCGACGCTGGATCTGGCCGCGACCCGGCTCGCCAGTTTCCGCCGCACCCGCATTCTGCGCAATGGCAAGCGGCTCGAGGGGCCGGATGCTCTGGTGCATGGCACCTTGACGATCACCGACCCTGCGGCCTTCGCCGAACTGCTGGGACGCGGCATCGGCCGACATCGCAGCTATGGCTACGGCATGCTGTTGCTTCGGCCGCCGCAACGGGGACGCTGATGCTGAAGGGACGCCTCGGCCTCGACAGTGCAAAGGTGCCCTATGCGGATCGGGCCGGGTGCCTCTACCTTGCCCGCGGCGCCCTGACAGCCCGTGACGGGACGCTCGCCTTCGAGCAAGGCGACAGCACCCCGGCAGATGCGCTCGTGCCCGGCGACTATGCCATTCCGCTGCAGGGGGTCTCGATCATCCTGCTCGGCCCGGGCTCGACCGTCAGCCATGATGCGCTGCGCCTGCTTGCGCACGCGCGAACGGCCCTTGCGGCCGTCGGCGAGGATGGCGTGCGTCTCTACACCGCGCCACCGCTGATCCCCGATCGTTCCGGCCTGGCGCGGCTTCAGGCCCGGATCTGGGCGGACGACGACCTGCGCGTCATGACCGCGCGCCGGATGTATGCCCTACGCCTGGGCGAGGTCTTCCCCCATGCCGATCTCGATGTGCTGCGCGGCATCGAGGGCGCGCGGATGAAAGAAACCTATGCGCTGCAGGCCCGGCTGATCGGAGTGAAATGGCAGGGGCGCCGCTACGACCGCGGCAATCCGATGGCCGCCGATCTGCCGAACCAGGCCCTGAACCACGCGTCCAGCGCCGTCGAGGCCGCAGCCGCCATCGCCGTCTGTGCCACCGCCACCATCCCGCAGCTCGGCTTCATCCATGAGGATCCGGGGCAAAGCTTCGTTCTGGATGTGGCCGACCTCTATCGCGACAGTCTGACGATCCCTTGCGCCTTCAAGGCCGCGAAGCTCGTGACCGAGCGCCCGTCAGAGAACATCGAGAGAGTGACGCGCCGGATGACCGGAGCAGCCCTCGCCAAGCAGGCGATCATCCCCGAGATGATCGAGCGCATCAAGGCCCTGATCGAAGGCCGAGGCCCCTGATGCCGCTGACCATGATCGTCACCCGCGACGTCGAGATGCGGTATCGCGGTTTCCTGACCTCGGTCATGCTGGAAGTCTCGCCCGGGGTCTATGTCGCTCCGGAAATGTCCGCCGCCGTGAGAGGCCGCGTGTGGTCGGTGATGACCGATTGGTGGACCGCACTCGGTCGCGGCTCGCTGACGATGGTGTGGCGCGATACCAAGGCGCCCGGAAATCTCCGCATCGAGACATTGGGCGAACCACCAAAGACAATCGTTGACGCGGACGGCATTTTACTCGTTAAACGAAAGTAGCCGGCAAGAAACTCGCCTTCTGTTCTTTGAAATCGTTATGACTTCAGTGCTTTAGGCCTGAGAGGCTCCCCCGCACCCGCGGGGATAGACCCAGGCCGAGGCCGCGTATGCAGTTGAGCGTGCCGGCTCCCCCGCACCCGCGGGGATAGACCCATCTGGCCGGGATTGCCGGGCGTAGGTGCTTGGGCTCCCCCGCACCCGCGGGGATAGACCCGTCTGTCTGCAGCAATCGGAGTCGTATGGAACGGCTCCCCCGCACCCGCGGGGATAGACCCCACCTCTGGGATCTGACCGTCACGACCGGATCGGCTCCCCCGCACCCGCGGGGATAGACCCGCCGCATTTTCGGCATTCCGCACGGCCGTGAAGGCTCCCCCGCACCCGCGGGGATAGACCCGGCTCCCGCAAGAAGCGCCGCCGCTCCGGCATGGCTCCCCCGCACCCGCGGGGATAGACCCGAGTTCCGATGGCGACGACACGCCATCGAAACGGCTCCCCCGCACCCGCGGGGATAGACCCTGCGGATTGCTATCCACGAGCGCCCGCATCTGGGCTCCCCCGCACCCGCGGGGATAGACCCGGGCACGGCTTAAGTTCATGCTCGCTCATGCGGGCTCCCCCGCACCCGCGGGGATAGACCCATCACCAGTGAGCTACCGCTTGGGGTGCAATAGGCTCCCCCGCACCCGCGGGGATAGACCCGGCCCGCAGATCCCGTCATCGACCAGTCCGGCGGCTCCCCCGCACCCGCGGGGATAGACCCCAGGACCAACAGTCCCCCGGACCAACAGTCCCGGCTCCCCCGCACCCGCGGGGATAGACCCCGCTGCAGGCTGGGCCGACCTCGGACTGACCAGGCTCCCCCGCACCCGCGGGGATAGACCCGTCGATGGCATGACGAAGCAGATCGACAGCCGGGCTCCCCCGCACCCGCGGGGATAGACCCAGAGAGACCGACCGTTGCCGATCAAGCTCGCGGGCTCCCCCGCACCCGCGGGGATAGACCCGAGCGATTTTCGCCAGTCTGGCGAAAAATCGCGGCTCCCCCGCACCCGCGGGGATAGACCCCTGACGGATGAGCAGGCCGCAGAAATCAGGTCGGCTCCCCCGCACCCGCGGGGATAGACCTCAGCGGGCAGTGTTCGATACGTTCTACGAGGAGGCTCCCCCGCACCCGCGGGGATAGACCCCACCGCCCGCGAAGGTAGCATGAACTGGATGGGGCTCCCCCGCACCCGCGGGGATAGACCCCCCAGACTCTGGGGATGCGGTCGCCCTCTGTCGGCTCCCCCGCACCCGCGGGGATAGACCCCAGAGTCAGAAGCTACTAGCGTAGCTGTGCGCGGCTCCCCCGCACCCGCGGGGATAGACCCGGGCTGCTGTTGCGGTTTTCCATTTTCTCTCTGGCTCCCCCGCACCCGCGGGGATAGACCCTGGCATCGCAGATCTTGGATTGGCTCAGCGCGGGCTCCCCCGCACCCGCGGGGATAGACCCGTCACGAAGCCGTAGGGCCACAGCGACCAGTTGGCTCCCCCGCACCCGCGGGGATAGACCCCTCCCGCTCAGCAAGCGCGGCAGCGGCAGCATGGCTCCCCCGCACCCGCGGGGATAGACCCTCAAACCGTGTCCGTTCTGTGGTGGCGCCAACGGCTCCCCCGCACCCGCGGGGATAGACCCAGGCGCCTAGTGGGCATATCAGACCGGGCGTCGGCTCCCCCGCACCCGCGGGGATAGACCCATCGCGCGCGGGATCTATCTCGGCGAGGAATGGGCTCCCCCGCACCCGCGGGGATAGACCCACGCCGATGGCGGCACGGATCCAGCAGGTGATGGCTCCCCCGCACCCGCGGGGATAGACCTTCATCGAGGATCTGCACCGGGAAATCGAGCGTGGCTCCCCCGCACCCGCGGGGATAGACCTTCGCGCGCGGACCTGCGGGCGGTTGCGGCTGGGGCTCCCCCGCACCCGCGGGGATAGACCGCGGACATACTCGCCGTTGGCGTTGCTGCCGCGGGCTCCCCCGCACCCGCGGGGATAGACCCTCATGTGCGGAAAGCGGCATCCCCTAATGCCGGGCTCCCCCGCACCCGCGGGGATAGACCTCATGCGCTGGCCTTCCTCGGCGCCAACTTCGAGGCTCCCCCGCACCCGCGGGGATAGACCCTTATTGCGCACAAAGCTCGTGATGACGGTTCCGGCTCCCCCGCACCCGCGGGGATAGACCCTGATGGCTGATTTGCCCGCCCCCGTGCTGGCCGGCTCCCCCGCACCCGCGGGGATAGACCTGCCCCACGCATACATGGCGCGGACCGCCTTGAGGCTCCCCCGCACCCGCGGGGATAGACCCTCCGAACGATGCGACCACGCTCGATGGGATCGGGCTCCCCCGCACCCGCGGGGATAGACCCTCGTTCGGGCTGTGGTGGATGATCGCATGCGGGGCTCCCCCGCACCCGCGGGGATAGACCCGGCCAGACGATCCGCTGACCGCCATCTGTGCCGGCTCCCCCGCACCCGCGGGGATAGACCCTCGACCAGATGCCCGACGCGCCCGCCGCTGCCGGCTCCCCCGCACCCGCGGGGATAGACCCGGCTGGCACGCATTGCCAACGCGCAGCTCACCGGCTCCCCCGCACCCGCGGGGATAGACCCGGCAGCGCGAATACGACGGGCCTGCGAAATATGGCTCCCCCGCACCCGCGGGGATAGACCCCGGTAACGACGCCATCGGGATGCGCGCCATCAGGCTCCCCCGCACCCGCGGGGATAGACCCCACGCCGGCGAGGTCACGGTGGTGATCGACGGGGCTCCCCCGCACCCGCGGGGATAGACCCGCCATGAGGATCTTGGCGCGGGTGTCGATTGCGGCTCCCCCGCACCCGCGGGGATAGACCCGGGTATTGCGGCAGCGTCGCCGGATAGATGACGGCTCCCCCGCACCCGCGGGGATAGACCTTATCGCTGGACCGGCTGCTCTTTCCGCCGACGGGCTCCCCCGCACCCGCGGGGATAGACCCACGACCCCAGAAAAAATCGTGACCAATAGGAGGCTCCCCCGCACCCGCGGGGATAGACCCCTACGACGAAGCTGTCGCCGCGGCCAAACGCGGGCTCCCCCGCACCCGCGGGGATAGACCCGGACTGGCCGTAGGCGGGCGCGGCGAAAAACCGGCTCCCCCGCACCCGCGGGGATAGACCCCCCTGCACGGTCCCGGTCGAATCTAGATAGCGGGCTCCCCCGCACCCGCGGGGATAGACCCCTCCTTCTTCATGTCGATCTGGGCGCGCTCGAGGCTCCCCCGCACCCGCGGGGATAGACCCATGACGGCCGCGGCGCTCTACCCGACAGACGTGGCTCCCCCGCACCCGCGGGGATAGACCCTGCATACAGGAACAAGGGATGCGGCGCCCCACGGCTCCCCCGCACCCGCGGGGATAGACCCAGGCTGTCCAGGGCGGGAATTTTCTGCACCCTGGCTCCCCCGCACCCGCGGGGATAGACCCGCCCTCGACGAGCTTCGTGAGCGCCTGCGCGCGGCTCCCCCGCACCCGCGGGGATAGACCCCCCGGCTGTTGCGCGGCCCGATATGGTCCACGGGCTCCCCCGCACCCGCGGGGATAGACCCTGGATCCTCGGCATGCAGCGCCGCGCGCCGCAGGCTCCCCCGCACCCGCGGGGATAGACCCCGCATCATCATGCCCGACGGTCGCGACATCGCGGCTACCCCGCACCCGCGGGGATAGACCCCGGGGCATCACGCTCGCGACCTATCGGCGCTAGGCTCCCCCGCACCCGCGGGGATAGACCCGCCCCCTCGGGGATCGTTCTGCACTTGGGCCGGGCTCCCTCGCACCCGCGGGTACAGACCCGATGTGGTGAGCATGTCGTCGCAGCTTGATGCGGCTCTCCCGCGCCTGCGGGGATTAAAGTGAATTCTCATACTCTCTCCCGCCTGCCCCTGACCGCGCGCCAGATCTGCTCGGGCCAGCGCAGCGGGCTGTCGAGCAGCAGCGCAACGGCGAAGGCGAGGATCAGCCAGGGCGGGCTGGAGCCCTCGACCACCACGCTCTCGACGCGGCCCGCGCGCACGGCATTGGCGTCGGCCGATTGCACGACGTCACGGCCGGCGCTGGCAGTGCGGATTGCCTGATCGCGCTGCGTGCTGGTGCCCAGCGTCTGCGCTGCGGTGCGCGCGGCCTGCCCGTTCGCGGCGACCTTCGGGCCGCTCAGCAGCCCGGGCAGCGCGCCACAGGCGCCAAGCGCGAGGCAGAGCGCCAGCGCGCCCCCTGCCCGCCTCACAGCCCGCTCAGGCACAGGTCGCGCTCCGCCTCCCGCCGGCGCACGAGGCCGCGCACCACCTGCCCGCCTGCCTTGTTCCAGAGCCGCAGCGCGTCGCAGGCGCCGCGCAGATCGCCCGCCCGGGCCCGGCGCGCCATGCTCGAGCCACAGAACGCGCCGGAGCCGATGTTGTAGGCGGCCGAGACGAAGGCCGCGCGGGTCTCGCGCGACAGATCGGCCGGCAGACACGGCCGGATCTCGCGCTCGAACTGCGCGATGCGCACCGCCAGACGGCTGTCGCATTCGGCCGGCGTCGCCACCTGCCCGGGCCGCACGTTCTGCGTGTCCCCGTCGCAGATCGTCCAGACGCCGACGATATCGCGGTACGCGCGCAACTCGCGCCCCTCGAAGGGAGAGATGACCGCCGCAGCAAGCGCCAGCACCGCGCCGAGCCCCGCCACCGTGCGCCGGCCCGCGGCGCCGTTCTCGTCGAGGCAGAAGGCCCGGCCCCGGCGCCACTTGCGGATCAGCAGCGCGAGGTTCACCACCGCGATCAGCAAGCCCACGATCGGCACCAGCTGCGAGGCGAAGGTCGAGGCGCTCTCGAGCGAAGGCCACCACACCGGGAAGGTGATTGCCCCCGGGATCGTCCCCCATCCGGCCCGCGTCGCGATTTGATCCAGCTTGTCAGTCGTCACTGTCCTGCCCCTTTCCGGCAATAAAAAAACCCGCCGGCGGCGGGTGCATCTTCATGGGTTGTCTTGATCGCGCGTCAGTCGGCGGGGGCATCGTGCGGCGGCAGGGGCACGGGGCCGTCCGCGGTCACCGTGATCGGCGCCGGGAAGCGGGTCGCCTCGGGGGCCTCGGCGCCATGCGGCAAGATCAGGGTAAGCGCGATCTCGCCGCTCTCGCGCCGAACGATGTCCGAGGCAATCCAGTCGCAGCCCGCCTCGGCGCGCGGCAGGGTCCCGCCCGGCGGGAGCGTGGCAAGGTCGAGCGGCGCACCATTCAGCACCAGCACATCGCCGGTGACGGAAACCACCAGTACATCGTCGCGCCGCATCGGGCTCAGGGTGATCTGGAACATGAGAAATCCTTTCGGTCAGGCCCAACGGCCGCGGATGGTCAGATCGACCGGTTTCGAAACGCGCGCGCCGGACAGATCCCAGCAGGACAGGTCAAGCCCGCTCAGGGTCCGGTTAGAGATGGTCACCACGCACGGGGTCGCGGAGTTGACCGCAGGCGCGCAGCGGTAGGTGGTGGCCGCGAAGGCGGCGGGAAATGTCACCGTGACCGGCCCGCTCGCGCTGCTGGTGACGAGCATGGTGCAGACCTGCGCCCCGCTCGCCTGGCGCTCGTAGTCGCCGGCTGCGTTGGTGTTGGTCTCGAAGAGCGCGCCGGTGGGCACACCCGCCGCCTGCCCGACCGTGCCGAGGACATTGCCGCTGTCATAGAGGCGGCGCCACGGGCCCCAGGAGGTGGTGGAGTAGCTCTTGCGGATCCAGGTCTGCCCGTTGTTGGGCGTCGCATAGATCTGCGTCGTCTGGTTCAGGGTCGGCCGCAGCACGAGCACACCGTCGCCGACGGTCGCCCCGGTGGGCAGCGTGCCGAGCGTGGTCGCGCTCGAGACCGACCAGAACCCCTGCGGGATGTCGTATCTGTCGATATTGTCGAGCGCCGGGCTAAACGTCGCCCCGAGCCCCATCCAGCCCGGGGTGAGCAGGCGCCCCGCCGTCGTGTCGGCGGCGGATTGCACCACGGCGGTGCCACTCAGGAGCCCGGTGAGCTGCAGGCCGGCGGCGGTGATCCGCGCCCGCTCGACCCCGCCGGTCGCCAGGCCGATGGCATTGGCGCCGGTGCGGAACAGCCCGGTATCGCCGTCCCCGACAAAGGAGAGCCCGGGCGCGGCGGCCGAACCCGTGGGGATGAACAGCGGGAACCCGTCGCCATACTTGTTGACCTCTGCCACGAGGGCGTTGAGATCCGCCACCAGCGTCGCGATGTAGGCCACAAGTGCATCGGCGCGG
>NZ_RCHI01000026.1 GCF_003664585.1 Paenirhodobacter hankyongi | reverse complement strand
TCGTCGAGCTCGCCGATGGCGTGACCGAGGAGCAGCTGCGCGCCGCGACCGAGGCGACGATCGTCGACTGATCCGACCGCCGCCCCCGATCCCTCAAGGCCCCGCCCCACCGCGGGGCCTTCGTCCTTTCTCGCCCCCGGACCTTCAGTCGCCGCAGATATCGACCGCGCAAGCCGAAGGCCGAGGGGGCAGCGCCTCCTCTCCCCCTCAGACCCGAAAGAAATTGTCTCCAATTCCGCAACAGCATCATAATTCCGCCTGAATCCCCGAGTATCCGGGACCAATGATGAGCCTCACGCCCGACCTCTCCTGCGCCCCCCGCCGCCCCCGGCTGCGCGACCGGCTGCTGATCCCCGTGCTGCTGCTTGCGGTGCTGGGCGGGCTTGTGGGACTTGCCGCCGGGACCGGCTGGGACGAGATCCGCGAGCAGATCGGCGCCCTGCACCCCTGGCAAGTCTGTGCGCTCCTCGGCCTCTCGCTCGCGAATTACCTTGCCCGGTCGCTGCGCTGGCACCGGCTGGCACGCCGGCTCGGCCTGCCCACCGATCTCGCGCAGGACACCCGCCACTATCTCGGCGGCTTCGCGATGGCGGTGACGCCGGGTCGGGTGGGCGAGCTGGTGCGGATGCGCTGGCTGCGCCGAGAAACGGGCTGGAGCGTGACGCGCACCGCGCCCCTCGCGCTGATGGACCGGGCGGGCGATCTCGCCGCGATGGGGCTTTTGCTCGCACTCGCGCTCTCGCTCGCCGCAAGCGGCATCGCGGGGGCCCTGCCGGTCACGGGGCTCGCGCTGGTGGCGGCGGTGATCGTCACCCGCCCGGCGCTTCTGACAACGCTCGTCACGCTGGCCTTCCGTGCGCTCGGCCGCTTCCCGCGCGCCTTTGCCCGCGCCCGCGGCGCCGCACGCTCGCTTTCCCGCTTCAGCCATGGTCCGACCCTGACCCTTGCCCTCGCCCTCGGCCTTGCCGGCTGGGGCGCTGAGGCGTTTTCCTTCCACCTGCTGCTCGGCTGGATGGGCGTCGATGTCGGGCTGTGGAAGGCCGTCGCGATCTTCGTCTTCGCCACGCTCGCGGGCGGGCTCACCGGCGCACCGGGCGGGCTTGGCGGGGCCGAGGCGGCGATGGTCGCGCTGCTGTCCCTCGAAGGCGTACCGCTCGCCGTCTCGGTCCCCGCAACGGCGCTGATCCGCCTCACCACGCTGTGGTTCGCGATCGCGATCGGCCTTGCGGCCTTCCCGCTCGCCGAGCGCGCTTCCCTGAAAGCCCAAGGATAAGGGTCTGACAATGGACTGGAAACAGGCAGATTATACCGGTTGGGGCCGCGCCCTCAGCGCCCGCGGCGAAGTCGCCCGCCCCGAACGGCGCGCCGCGCTCACCGGCCTCGACGCCGCCCCCGCCTTCGGCATGCGCCGCTCCTATGGCGATGCGGCGCTGAACGCGGGCGGGCGGGCGATCGACATGACCCGTCTCGACCGGCTGCTCGGCTTCGAGCCCGAAACCGGGGTGCTCTCGGTCGAGGCCGGTGCGCGGATCGGCGATCTGGCGCAGGCCTTCGCGCCGCGCGGCTGGCTGCCCGCGGTGATGCCGGGCACCGGCTTTGCCACGGTGGGCGGCTGCATCGCACAGGACGTGCACGGCAAGAACCATCACCACGCCGGCAGCTTCGGCGTCCATGTCGCCGAGATCACCCTGCTGCAGGGCGAGACCGAGATCACTGTCGAGCCCGGCGCGCCGCTGTTCCGCGCGACGGTGGGCGGGCTTGGCCAGACCGGGGTGATCGTCGCCGCAAAGCTGCGCATGACCCCCTGCAAGGGCGACGTCATGCTGGTGACCGAGCGCCGCGCGCGGGACTGGGACGAACATCTCGCCTTCCTCGACGGCTCGACCGCCACCTATACCGTCGGCTGGATCGACGCGACGGCGACGGGCAAGGCGCTTGGCCGCGGCATCGTCGAGGAGGGCGAGACCGGCGCGGGACTCGTCCGGCGGCGCGAAAGGGCCCGGCGCGTGCCGATGGATGCGCCGAATTTCGCGCTCTCCGCCCCGGTCGTGCATCTCTTCAACCGCGCCTATTACGCCCGCGTGCCCGCCCGCGGCCGGACGCTGGTGAAGCCGATCGGCGATTTCTTCTTCCCGCTCGACAAGATCCACGACTGGAACCGGCTCTATGGCAAGCGCGGCTTCCACCAGTTCCAATGCGTCGTGCCGCTCGCTGCCGCGCCTGCGCTGCGCGAGATGCTGACCGAGATCGCGACCTCGGGCCTTGCCTCGCCGCTTGCCGTGCTCAAGCGCATGGGGCCCGGGCGCGCGGGCTTTCTCAGCTTCCCGATGGAGGGCTACACCCTCGCCGTCGACTTCCCGAACCGCGAGGCCGCCCGCGCCCTCATCGCCCGGCTCGAGGACCGCACCGCCGAAGCGGGCGGGCGGCTTTACTTCGCCAAAGATGCCCTTGCGCGCGGCGCCCAGATCCGCGCGATGTATCCCGAGCTTTCCGACTGGCAGGCCGAGGTGGCCAGGGTCGATCCCGACCGCCGCTTTGAAACCGACCTTGTCCGCCGGCTGAACCTGAGGAACGCGTGATGGAAAGCTGGATCCTCCTCGGCGCGACCTCGGCCATCGCCCGCGCCTTCGCCCGCCGCCTCGCGACCGAGGGCGCCACCCTGTTCCTTGCCGGCCGCGACGAGGCCGAGCTTGAGGCGATCGCCGCCGATTGCCGGCTGCGCGGCGCAGCCGGGGCCGAGGTTCTGGCCTTCGACGCACGCGACCCGGCGGGCTATCCCGCGCTGATCGAGCGGCTCGCGGCGCAGGAGGGCGTGCTGAACGCCGCCTCCTTCGTCGGCTCGATGCCCGAACAGGCGGCGATCGACGCCGAGCCGCGGCTGATCGCCGGCGTCATCGCCGACAGCTTCACCGGCCCCGCGACCTTCCTGCAGATGCTCGCGCCGCTCCTCGAGGCGCGCGGCGCGGGCACGATCGTCGGCATCGGTTCGGTCGCGGGCGATCGCGGGCGGCTTGGCAATTACGTCTACGGCGCGGCGAAGGCGGGGTTTGCGACCTATCTGTCGGGCCTGCGCAACCGCTGCGCCCGCAAGGGCGTGCATGTGCTGACGGTGAAGCCGGGACCGGTCGACACCTCGATGACCTGGGGGATGAAGATGCCCTTCATGACCAGCCCCGAGTCCGTCGCCGCCGATATCGCCCGCGCGGTGAAACGCCGCCGCAACGTGATCTATTCGGCACCGATCTGGCGGCTGGTGATGACGGTGATCCGACTGATCCCCGAGCCCGTCTTCAAGAAGATGTCGTTCTGAACGGGCAGGCGGCGGCACCGCCGCAAGCGCCGGATGCCTCCGGCAAGAGGATTTGGGCCGGGGAAAACCCCGGCCCTTTTTCCTCGCGGAAATACACCCCGGGGGTGCAGGGGCAGGCAGCCCCCGCCGCGCGGTCTCAGCCGCCGAACCACTTCGCCCAGAGCCCCGCGGCCCAGAACATCAGGCTGAGCGTGATCATCAGCAGGCCAAGCCCGAACTTGTCCTTCATCGCGAAAACGATCGGGTCGTAATCCTGCTTGCCGAACCAGCCGAGCATCACCATCCGCACCAGCCACCACGCCATCGGCAGCATGGCGAGCCACAGAAGCCAGGTGTCGGGGTAAAGCACCTGCCCCTGCGGCGAGACCGAATAGAGGAAGAAGATCACCAGCGCTCCGGCAACGCCGATGCCCGCGACGTTCAGCAGGTCGCCCCGGTCGGGACGGCCATAGCCGCGCCCGGGCAGCCGTTCATCATTCCTGGCAAGCGTCAGCTCGGTCAACCGCTTGACGCAGCCAAGCGCGAGGAACACCGGGAAGACGAAGATCAGCATGTAGATCGAGACATCGACCTGCCCCGCCGCGGCCCCGGCCACCACGCGAATCGTGTAAAGCGTGGCGAGCGTCGCGATATCGACCCAGCGCATCCGCTTGAGCTTGAGCGAGTAGGCAAGCGACAGCGCCATGTAGAGCAGCACGACGCCGACAAAGCCCGCGTTCAGCGCCGCGCCAAGGCCAAGCGCCAGCACGATCAGCCCGGCGCAGGCGATCATCCCCACCCGGATCGGCACCGCGCCCGAGGCAAAGGGCCGGCGGCATTTCGTCGGATGCAGCCGGTCCGCCTCGAGGTCAAGGAGGTCGTTGACGATGTAGATCGCCGAGGCCGCGGCCGAGAAGGCGATGATGCCGAAGAACACCGGCCAGAAGGTGGCGCCGTCGAAGCGATGCGCCGCGATCAGCGGCAGCAGCAGCAGCACGTTCTTCACCCATTGGTGCGGGCGCATCGCCTTCCACAGCGCCGCCGCGCTCCAGCCGCCGGGGACGCGCGCGACGGGCTGGCCAAGGGTCTCGAGCTGGGTGACCTCGGCCACCTCCCCCACCACCACCGCGGCCCGCGCGGCACGCCACACCGGCAGGTCGGCGGCCTCGTTGCCCGCATAGTCGAAGCCCGCACGGCCGAAGGCGTCGATCAGTGCGCCGGCCTTCGCCTCGCCCTTCAGGTTGGTGACCCCGTCCGAGGCGAAGACCCGCGCCGAAAGCCCGTAATCGGCGGCCAGCGCCGAGACCAGACGCCGGTCCGAGGCGGAGGCAAGGCAGACCTCGATCCCCTCGGACATCGCCTCCTCGGCCATCGCCGCGATCTCGGGATTGACCGGCATCAGGTCGGTGCGCAGCGGCGCAATCTCGACCAGCTCGGCCTTCAGCCGCGCCGGATCGCGCGCGTGCCGCGCCGCCGCGGCGAGCGTGGCAAGCGGATCGCGGCCAAGCCCGGCCCAGAAGGTCTCGAACAACAGATCGGTTTT
The DNA here is from genome assembly GCF_003664585.1 of Paenirhodobacter hankyongi. Classification (GTDB taxonomy): domain Bacteria; phylum Pseudomonadota; class Alphaproteobacteria; order Rhodobacterales; family Rhodobacteraceae; genus Rhodobacter; species Rhodobacter hankyongi. Next base: position 16,692 of record NZ_RCHI01000026.1, on the reverse strand, counting down.
CAGGAACGTCCCGTCGACGTCCAGCACCAGCGGCCTGGTATCGGTCATGCTTATCCTTTCAGGGCGAAGACGCAGCCGTCCGTCACCAGTTCGGGCGGCGAGAGGCACAGCCCCCGCGCCACCTGCCAGGCGGCCAGCACCTTCGGCACGTAATCGCGCGTCTCGGCATAGGGCGGCACGCCCCCTGCCCGCTTCACCGCGTTCTCGCCGGCGTTGTAGGCGGCGATGACCATCAACGGGTCGCGGTCGAATTCCTTCATCAGCCAGTCGAGATAGGCCACCCCGCCGCGGATGTTCTTGCCCGGGTCGGTGCTGTCGTCGACGTCGAATCGCGTGGCCGTCGCGGGGATCAGCTGCATCAGCCCGACCGCGCCCGAGCGCGACACCGCATCCGGCCGCCCGCCCGATTCGGTCGAGATCACCGCCAGCACCAGCGCCGGCGAGACCTCGGTGCCGATCGTCGCCGCAAGGATGTCGCGGCCGTGGCGATCGGCGATGTCCTGCAGATGCGCCAGACGCGGCGCGCGCACGCTCTGCCCGCCCGGGCCGGAGGAGAGCGCCTCAAGCGCCTTCTGGAACCGCCCGGCGCGGTCGCCAAGCGCCGGCGAGACCGCGGTCCAGTACCAGCCATAGGACGAGGGGGCGCCCTGCGGCATCACTCCGCCCGGGGTGATGATCTCGGCCCCCGGCATCCGGGTCACCGGCGCGAAGGGACGGGACGCGGCGGCGGCAAGCTCGCGCGCCTGTTCCTCGGGGTTGATCTGGATCGTCAGGAATCGCTTCGTGCCCGGCGCGGGCGGCAGAACGCGCTTGGGCTTGAAAAAGTTCACGGTGGGGGTGTCATGGCGCACTTCGGCACCGACCGGCGCGGCCAGAACTGCCGCGCAGACCAAGATACTCGCTGCCCATCTGCTGCGCATCTGCGCTGTCCTGCTCGTTACGGGTCTGCTGCCCTTTGCTCCCTTATCCGTGAAAATCGCGAAAAAATCCAGAAGAACGGAGCGGAATCGGGCATCCGGGAGTGCGATTCGCAGCCAATCCGCCACGTGCAGTGCAAAAGCCAATGGCATTGCCACAATTATATCTTTTGTTTTCAATGGCCTGATGCCGGTCCGCCAAAAGTCTTCATTTTTCGTAAAAACGCCCGGCAGCTGCCCCAATCGAGCCACGATCGGGGAGCTAACTGCACTCATCCCGCAAGGCGAAGCGCCAAGGTCGAAAGTGGCAGCCGAAGCGCGGAGCAACCAGATCCCAGGAGAGACAGACATGAAATTCTTCAAATTCGCCCGCAAGATCCGCACCGAAGAAGACGGCGCCGTGACCGTTGACTGGGTCGTGCTGACCGCCGCCGTCGTCGGCCTCGGCGCCGCCGCGCTGCTGACCATCAGCTCGAACACCAAGACCGCGGCCGGCAAGATCGGCACCTACCTCGGGTCGGTGACCGTCAACACCGCGACGAACTGAGCCGCAACAGCGCTCAGGTCCATCCGCAAGGCCGCACCTCTGGTGCGGCCTTTTGCATTTCCCATGCGGCCTTCCTGGCAAAATGCGGTTGTCGCGAAGAAGCACGGAAAGCGCCCAACTCAGGACAGGATTCGCCGGCACAACAGGTCCATACCGCGATGCAGGGGCCGAGCAGATGGTGCCCGATAATCGGCACCGCGGGACCTGCAACCAGACCCAAGGAGAAATCCCATGAAGTTCTTCAAGCTCGCCCGCAAGATCCGCACCGAAGAAGACGGCGCCGTGACCGTTGACTGGGTCGTGCTGACCGCCGCCGTCGTCGGCCTCGGCGCCGCCGCGCTGCTGACCATCAGCTCGAACACCAAGACCGCGGCCGGCAAGATCGGCACCTACCTCGGGTCGGTGACCGTCAACACCGCGACGAACTGAGCCGCAGCGGCGAACCGCCGCACGGAAAGGCCGCACCCAAGGTGCGGCCTTTCTTCGTTTGTCCGCGGCATCCAGACTTTCCGCCAGCGGAAGACGCCAACGAGATTGCATGCCAGCGCCGCATTTTTGCCAATAAATCCGGTCAGAAAGGCACAACGGCGCGGTCGGCCTGATGATGACCCCGCCCTGCACAGGAGAGGAACAGCAATGCAGAAGGTCCGCCAAATGCTGCGGAGGCTGCACTCCGAAGAGGGTGCGGTGACCATCGACTGGGTCGTCCTGACGGCGTTGCTTGTCCCGCTGGGTATGATCGTCGGAACGATGATCTGGGGCGAAACGGAACGCGCGGGCGACCGCGTGGCCGATTACATCTTGGCTCAGACGGTCCTGGTGCCCGACAACTGATCGCCACCCCCTACCGGCAGCCAGCGCCTGCCCCTCCGGACCGACCGTCCGCCCCCGCAGCGAAGGAAATGTGAAATGCGACTCATCGTCGTTCTTGTCCTGGCTCTCGGCGTCTCGCTCGCCGGCGTCGCGGTCTACATGTTCCAGGGACAGCTGACGCAGTTCCAGCAGCAGCGCGACATGCTGATGGCCATTCAGGAGAAGATCCCTCCGCTGACCGATGTCGTCGTCGCCAAGCGCGCGCTGAAATACGGCGAACGCTTCACCATCGCCGATCTCGACATCGCCAAGGTCCAGGCCGACAAGGTGCCCGACGGCGTCTTCCACCTGCTGACCGCGAAACAGGGCACGCCCGAGGCCCAGGTCGCCGCCTTCCTCGAAGGCGAGACGCGGCCGCGCGCAGCCCTGCGCTCCTACGAGGCGAACGAGCCGATTCTCGGCACCAAGGTTACCGTTGCGGGCGTCGATGCCGGGATCATGGCCAATCTCGCCCCCGACATGCGCGCCTTCACCATCCAGGTCGACGTCGCCTCGGGCGTGTCGGGCTTCCTGCGGCCGGGCGACCGCGTCGACGTCTACTGGTCGGGCACCGTCAACAACGAGCCGGTGACGAAGCTGATCGACACCAACCTGCCGCTGATCGCCATCGACCAGAGTGCCGATGCCGACCGCAGCGAGGAAACCAAGATCGCCCGCACCGTCACCGCCGAGGTCACCCCCGAGCAGGTCGCGGCGCTGACCTTGGCGCAGTCGACCGGGAAGCTCACCCTGTCACTCGTCGGGATGAAGAACACCGCCGAGCTCGGCGCGATCGAGATCGACCGCGACCAGCTTCTGGGCATCCAGGCGCAGGAAGCGGTGAAGGTCGAGGCGCCCCGGGTCTGCACGATCACGACCCGCAGGGGCGGCGAGGCGGTCGAGACGCAGATCCCCTGCGCGAACTGATCCCGGCCGATCCAGATGCCCGCCCCGGTGCCAGCCGGGGCGCGTGAATTTCACCTCACAATCGGTTGATTCTTGCAATAATTAACGCTTTCCGGCACAGTCGGTCGGAAGTGGGCATGCAAGACCCAGAAACGGACGCGCGTTCCGGGCAGTGTGACGTGATCGGAGAGGCAGGATCACAATGAAGATCAAGGGTTTCCTGAGGGCCTGCGCGGTCGGCGTCGCGCTTGGATGTGGTGTCGTGCCGATGGCCCAGGCCGAGACGCTGCGGGTGATGTCGGGCTCGACCTCCACCCCGCTGAGCGTGCCGATGAACCGCGCCGTGGTGGTCGAAAGCGATCAGCCCTTCTCGGAACTGTCGATCGCCAACCCCGGCATCGCCGACATCACCACCCTCTCCGACAAGACGATCTACGTGCTCGGCAAGCTGCCCGGCCGCACCACGATGACCATCCTCGGACCGGACGGGAAGCTGATCTCGAACGTCGAGGTGCAGGTCACCCCCGACATCGCCGAGTTCAAGGAACGGCTGAAGCAGATCCTGCCCGGCGAGAGCATCGAGGTGCGCACGGCGAACGACGGCATCGTGCTGTCGGGCACCGTCTCCTCGACCGCCAAGCTCGACCGCGCGCTCGATCTGGCCAAGCGCTATGCGGGCGACCGCGTTTCCAACCTGATGACCGTCGGCGGCACGCAGCAGGTGATGCTGAAGGTGCGCTTTGCCGAGATGCAGCGCTCGGTCTCGAAGAACCTCGCCGCCTCTCTGGGCGTGCGCGGCACCGTGGGCGGCGGCAGTGCCCAGACAGGGGTGATCACCGGCACCGGCAACTTCGGCTCGGCCACCGCGATCAACAATGCCTTCGACAACGGCACGATGCCGCTTTCGGGCAGCGGCAAGGGCGCGCTCGGGCTCGGCTTCACCGCCGGAAACCTCGAATTCGCGGTGCTGCTCGAGGCGCTCGAGTCGAAGGGCATGGTGCGCACCCTCGCCGAGCCGAACCTGACCGCGCTCTCGGGCCAGCAGGCGAAGTTCCTCGCCGGCGGCGAATATCCGATCCCGGTGATCGACTCGACCTCCGGCGGCATCTCGATCGAATACAAGCCCTTCGGCGTCGAGATGGCGTTCACCCCCCGCGTCGTTGACGGCGACCTGATCAACCTCGAGATCGCGGCGTCGGTCTCGGCCATCGACACCTCGGTGACGATGTCGAACGGCAGCTTCTCGGTGAACGCCTTCAAGAAGCGCGAGACCTCGACCACCGTCGAGATGCGCGACGGCGAAAGCTTTGCCATCGCCGGCCTCCTGCAGGACGACTTCAACGACCTGAACGACCAGATCCCGTGGCTCGGCGACGTGCCGGTTCTGGGCGCGCTGTTCCGCTCGACCTCGTTCGAGCGCAAGCAATCCGAACTGGTGATCATCGTCACGCCGCACCTTGTCCAGCCGACCCGCGGCGAGGCCCTGGCGCTGCCGACCGACCGGGTCCGGCTGCCGAGCGAGAAGGAGCTGTTCCTGTTCGGCAAGACCGCGGGCTCCGGCGCGCCGACCTCCGGCCCGGCAGCCGAGGTTGCCAAGCAGGACTTTTCCGGCTCCTATGGCTATGTGATGGAGTAAGCGATGCAGCGGGAACGTCCGGCACTGCGGTTTGGCCTGATCCTGGCAGCAGCCCTCGCGCTGGCGGGCTGCACCTCCGATCGCGAGGTCGGCTCCGATTACGAGGGCGGCGGCTTCGGCAACGCCACGATGAACAACACCCTGATGATGAGCGGCGAACGCAACATCGCCATCAGTCTGACGAAGAAATTCGCCGCCGATGTGCAGAACACGGTGAACTTCGCCTTCAACTCCTCGACGCTCGACGGCCAGGCACAGGAGATCCTGCGCCGCCAGGCGGACTGGATCCGGCAGTTCCCCGAGGTGCGCTTCCGCGTCTACGGCCATACCGACCTTGTCGGCTCGGATGCCTACAACAAGGCGCTCGGCCTGCGCCGCGCCCAGGCGGTGGTCGCCTTCCTGACCTCGCAGGGGATCTCGCGCGCCCGGCTCGAGGCCGTCGTGTCCTTCGGCAAGACGCAGCCGCTCGTCTACACCCAGGCCCCGAACGAGCAGAACCGCCGCACGGTGACCGAGGTGTCGGGCCTGATGGCGCGCAATCCGCAACTCCTGAACGGCAAATATGCCGAGGTGATCTTCCGCGAATACGTGAGCGGCGCGACGCAGATCCCCACCAACCGGGTTGACAACCAGAACTCGGCGGGCGTCGGCATGTCGGGCGGCGGCAACTGAGCCTCACGCAAAACGTCAACAGTCGGGGCGGGCTTTGCAACAAAGCCCGCCCCTTTGCTTTGATCGTCGCCCGATACCCCACAATTGGAACAATCCGGCCCCAATGTCGCCCAGATTGACCGCGACCTTGAGCGCAGACGGAAAGGCACGGCATCCGAGTCGTGCCCGGATCGCAGCGGTGGCGACCTTCCCCGGCCACGGCAGCGGAACGCGCAACAAAGGACGTGAGGCAATGACTGCAGCAGCTGTACTGACCCCGGAACCCGCGCCCATCGTGGCCTGCACGGTGTCCCGCGACGTCTCGAACTTCGACCTGCTGATCGAGGACATGGAAGCCGAGCTCGGGGAAAGCTGGGGCGACCTCGGCTTTGACGATGCGGTCGTGTTCCTTGGCCAGCCGGATGCGCAGACGCTCGAATTCATCGCCATCGCCATCGACAACGACGACGAAAGCGACCTGGCCCGGATCTCGGGCATCATCACCGAGGCGAAGAACCGCGGCATCCGCGTGATCCTGATCGCCGAAGAGGTGAGCCCGATCGCCCTGCATCAGCTGCTGCGTCTTGGCGCCGACGACTTCGTCCCCTACCCGCTGCCCGAAGGGGCGCTGCACGAGGCGATCGAGCGGCTCGGCCAGTCCGAGCTGCCGCCCGAACTGCCCGCCCATGCCGCACCGCCGGCCTTCAAGCCGACCGGCGGACGCAACGGCGCAGTGCTCGCCGTGCACGGGCTCGCGGGCGGCGTCGGGGCCACCACCTTCGCGGTCAACCTGGCCTGGGAACTCGCCAATCCCGAAGCGAGCAAGAAGAACCCGGTGACCCCGCCGCGGGTCTGCATCCTCGATTTCGACTTCCAGTATGGCTCGGTCGCGACCTATCTCGACCTGCCCCGCCGCGAGGTGATCTTCGAGCTGCTGTCGGACACCGCGCAGATGGATGCCGAGAGCTTCAGCCAGGCGCTGCTGACCTTCAACGACAAGCTGCATGTGCTGACCGCGCCCTCCGACATGCTGCCGCTCGACATCGTCAGCGGCGAGGACATCGAGCGGCTGATCGAGATGGCGCGCACCAATTTCGACTATGTCGTGATCGACATGCCGAAGACGGTGGTGAGCTGGACCGAGACGGTGCTGAACCAGGCCCATGTCTACCTTGCCCTGCTCGAGCTCGACATGCGCTCGGCGCAGAACGCGCTGCGGATGATCCGCGCGCTCAAGGCCGAGGGGCTCGCCACGGAAAAGCTGCGCTACATCCTGAACCGGGCACCGAAATTCACCGATCTGAACGGCAAGTCGCGGGTCAAGCGGCTGGCCGAAAGCCTCGACATCGCGATCGAGGTGCAGCTGTCGGATTGCGGCAAGCTGGTGACCCAGGCAAATGACCACGGCCTGCCGCTCGCGCTCAGCGCGGCCAAGGCGCCGCTGCGCCGCGACATCCAGAAGATCGCCCAGTCGGTGATCGAACGCAACCAGCAGGAGGCGGAAGCCGCCGCCTGAGTCCGCGCGTCCGGAGGTAGATGATGTTCTCACGTTACAAGAAATCCACGCCTGCCACCCGGACCGCCGCGCCCGCCGCGGCCCCTGCCACGGCTTCCGCCGCCGGTGCCGCGCCGCCGCCGCTGCCGAAGGCCGAGACCGCCAAGCACACGGTGCACCGCAAACCCACGCCCGCCGCAGCCGCGCCCGCCCAGGTGGTGCAGGCCGAGAAGGACCGCAAGCGCAAGGAGCGCATGGGCGAGCTGAAGGTCGAGCTGCACAAGCGCCTGCTCGAGAACCTCAACCTCGCCGCGCTCGAACACGCCTCCGAGGCCGAGCTCAAGGCCGAGATCGCTGCGATCTCGAACGAGGCGATGGCGGAGATGTCGGTGGCGCTGAACGCGACCGAACGGCAGACGCTCTACCAGGAGCTTTACGACGAGGTGATGGGCCTCGGCCCGCTCGAACCGCTGCTGAAGGACGAGACCGTCTCGGATATCCTCGTCAACGGCCCGCAGCAGATCTTCGTGGAACGCAGCGGCAAGCTGCAGCTGACCGATGTCACCTTCAAGGACGAGAAGCACCTGCTGCGGATCATCGACAAGATCGTTTCCGCCGTGGGCCGCCGCGTCGACGAATCGAACCCCTATGTCGACGCCCGCCTTGCCGACGGCTCGCGCTTCAACGCGATGGTGCCGCCGGTCGCCGTCGACGGCTCGCTCGTCTCGATCCGCAAGTTCAAGAAGGACAAGCTCGGCATCGACGACCTCGTCCGCTTCGGCGCCTTCACCGAGGAGATGGCCGCCTATCTGCAGGCCGCCGTCGCCACCCGGCTGAACATCATCGTCTCGGGCGGCACGGGCTCGGGCAAGACGACGACGCTGAACGCGCTCAGCTCCTTCATCGACAACTCCGAGCGCATCCTGACGATCGAGGACACGGCCGAACTTCAGCTGCAGCAGACCCACGTCGGCCGCATGGAAAGCCGCCCGGCCAACGTCGAGGGCCGCGGCGCCGTCACCCAGCGCGACTGTCTCAGGAACGCCCTGCGGATGCGTCCCGACCGCATCATCGTCGGCGAAACCCGCGGCGAGGAAGTCATCGACATGCTGCAGGCGATGAACACCGGGCACGACGGCTCGATGACCACGATCCACGCGAACTCGGCGCGCGACGCAGTCTCGCGCCTCGAGAACATGATCGCGATGTCGGGCATCGAGATGCCGATCAAGGCGATGCGCTCGCAGATCGCCTCGGCCGTCAACCTGATCGTGCAGGCCTCGCGCCTGCAGGACGGCTCGCGCCGGATGGTCTCGATCACCGAGGTGACGGGGATGGAGGGCGAGGTGATCTCGATGCAGGAAATCTTCCGCTATGAGCGGCTGGGGCTTGCCCCCGACGGCAAGATCATCGGCCGCTTCACGGCGACCGGCGTGCGCTCGCATTACTCGGAACGGTTCCGGCAATGGGGTTACGACCTGCCGGCCTCGATCTACGAACCCGTCCAGGACTGAGGTGTCGCCATGGTCATTTCCCCAACCCCGATCATCTACGGCCTGATCTTCGTCGCCGTCATCCTGCTCGTCGAGGGCATCTACCTGCTGGCCTTCGGCAAGTCGATCTCGCTCAACCGCAAGGTCAACCGCCGGCTCGAGATGCTCGACAAGGGCGTGCGCCGCGAGGAGGTGCTCGAACGCCTGCGCAAGGAGGCGACGCAGCACCTGACCTCGAGGGGCATCCCGCTCTATTCCGTGCTCGCATCGAAAGCGCAGAAGGCCAACATCGCCTTCTCGCCAAAGATGCTGATCGGCGTCATGGCGCTGCTGTGTGTCGTGGCCTTCCTCGGCCTGTCGATCGGCACCGACACGAGCGCCCCGGTGCGCGTCGCACTGTCGGTGGCCATGGGCGTCGGCGGCATCTATTTCTGGGTCTCGTCGAAGGCCTCGAAGCGGATCAAGCTCGCCGAGGAACAGCTGCCTGACGCAGTCGAGCTGATCGTGCGCGCGCTGCGCGTCGGCCACCCCTTCTCCTCGGCGATCCAGACCGTCGCGCGCGAGATCCCCGACCCGCTCGGCACCGAATTCGGCATCATCGCCGACGAGGCCGCCTATGGCCGCAACGTCGTCGACAGCCTGCGCGACCTGGCCGAGCGGCTCGACATGCAGGACCTGCGCTTCCTCGCCGTCGCGGTGTCGATCCAGCAGACCTCGGGCGGCAACCTGGCCGAGGTGCTCGATGGCCTCGCCAAGGTGATCCGCGCCCGGTTCCGGCTGTTCCGCCGCGTCCGTGCCATTACCGCCGAGCCGAAATGGTCGGGCATGTTCCTGTCGGGCTTTCCGCTGGCCGTGCTGCTGGTCATCCAGATCGTCGCCCCCGACTATTACGACACGGTGAAGGACACCCCGCAGTTCATGCCGGCGGCGCTGATCGTCTTTGCCCTGCTCGGCGCGAACATGCTGTTCATGAAGATCATGACCACGATCAAGGTCTGAGGAGGCCCCGATGAGCGACATCCTGAACATGCTGACGGGCGCCTTCGGTCCGATGGGCCCGGTTCTGGCCATGGCGGTGATCGGCCTTCTGCTTGTCGTCGCCACCCTGCCCGCGCTGCTGAAGAAACAGACCGACCCGCTCGACAGGCTGCGCGCGGCGAGCGAGGCCCCCACCCCGGCGCGCGGCGCCACCCGCGGCAAGGGCAAGCCGCAGAAGCTGCGCGCCGATCAGGGCTCGGACAAGCTCGACAAATACGCGGGCTTCCTCGAACCGAAAAACAAGGAAGAGATGACCGAGGCGCGCAAATGGCTGCATCGCGCGGGTTATCGCAGCCCCTCGGCGGTGCGCACCTTCCACGCGATCCAGTTCGCGATGGGGCTTGGCCTGCTCGGTCTCGGCATCGCCTATGCGCTTTACATGAACGCCACCGGTCCGGTGCCGCTGACCCCGACGCAGATGATCCTCTATGTGCTGCTGCCCGGCGCCTTCGGCTACATCGCGCCGAAACGCTGGGTGAACAAGCGGGTGAAAGCCCGCACCCAGGAAATCCAGGACGGTTTCCCCGACGCGCTCGACATGCTGCTTGTCTGCGTCGAGGCGGGCCAGTCGCTCGACCAGGGCATCGTGCGCGTCGCCAAGGAGCTGCAAAGCTCCTACCCCGCGATGGCCGAGGAATTCGAGACCGTCGCGCACGAGATCAAGGCCGGCCTCGACAAGGCCGTCGTGCTGCGCGCCTTCGGCGAGCGCTCCGGGGTGAGCGACGTGATGTCCTTCACCACGGTGATGATCCAGAGCCAGCAGTTCGGCACCTCGATCGCCGACGCGCTGCGCCTGTACGCCGCCGACATGCGCGACAAGCGCGTGATGCGCGCCGAGGAAGCGGCGAACAAGATCCCGACGAAGATGACGCTCGGCACGATGATGTTCACCGTCCCGCCGCTGCTGATCATTCTTGTCGGCCCCTCGGTCCATGATATGATTGAGAACTTCAAGTCAATCGGCGTTCAGTGATGGTCCGTTTCCCGCGCAGCCCGGCGCTGGCTGCCCTGCTTCTGTGTCTTCTGGCCGCCTGCACGGGCGGCCTTTCGCCCCCGAAGAACAGCCCCTATGCCCCCGGTGCCGCGCAGGGCGACGGCGTCGACGGGCTGATCGTCGGCCACCGGCTGATGGCGGCGGGGGAATACGAACTTGCGCTCAAGGCCTATTACCGCGCCGCGGCCGAACACGGGGCGAATGCCGATGTGCTCTCGGCGATCGGCTCGGCCGATCTCAAGCTCGGCCGGCTGAACCAGGCCGAACAGATGCTGCGCCGCGCGGTCGAGGAGGACCAGACCTTCGTGCCCGCCTGGAACAATCTCGGCGTCGTGCTGATGGAGCGTGGCAAGGTGCCCGAGGCCGCGCGCGTGTTCCAGACCGCCTATGCGCTCGACAGTGGCCAATCGGACGCGATCCGGGAAAACCTGCGCCTCGCGCTCGCAAAGATGGAGAAACCCGCCTATGATCCGCCGCAGGACAAGCCGTTCAAGCTGGTCCGGCGCGGGGCTGGCGAATACCTTCTGCTGACCCGGCAATGAGGTACGAGCAAGAAGGACGCAGACAAATGCGCCACCCGATCCTGTCAACGGTGCTCGCGGGTGCCGCCCTTGGTCTCGTGCTTGCCGGCTGCGGCGGCCGCCAGGATGCCGAGGCAGCGCGGGCGCTGAAAAGCGTGAATGCCGTCGACGAGACGAACCTTTCCGACATCATGCTGACGGTGGGCGACCCGCAGGAGGCGGTGAACTATTTCTCCCGCACCGCGGCCGAGAACCCCGACCGCATCGACCTCCAGCGCGGCCTGGCGAAATCGCTGATCCGCAACAGCCAGCCTGCCGAGGCGGCGAAGGCCTGGGCCAAGGTCATCACCATGCCCGGCGCCACCCCCGACGACAAGGTGGGGCTCGCCGATGCGCAGATCCGCTCGAACGACTGGACCGGCGCCAAGGCGACGCTGAACACCATCCCGCCCACGCACGAGACCTTCGAGCGTTACAAGCTCGAGGCGCTGGTCGCCGACAGCGAGAAGAACTGGACCAAGGCGGACAGCTTCTATGACACCGCCGTCGGGCTGACGACGCGGCCGGGCGGCGTGCTGAACAACTGGGGCTTCTCGAAACTGACCCGGGGCGACGCGAAGGGCGCCGAGAAGCTGTTCTCCGAGGCGCTGACCTACGACCCGTCCAGCTTCACCACCAAGAACAACCTCGTCCTCGCCCGCGCGGCACAGCGCAAGTATGACCTGCCGGTGATCGAGATGACGCAGACCGAACGCGCGCGGCTGCTTTACACCGCGGCGCTGTCGGCGGTGAAGCAGGGCGACGTGACGATCGGCAAGGGGCTTTTGCAGGACGCGGTCGACACCTCGCCCACCTATTTCGAGGAAGCGGCACGCGCGCTCGAGGCGCTCGATTCCGGCTCGAAGAAGAGCTGAGCGATGCTGGGCCTTTCCGCCTCGGCCGCAGCCCTCGTCCTCTTGCTTCTGGTCACCCCGATCTGTCTGTGGGTGATCTATACCGACCTGAAATACATGAAGATCCGCAACAGCGCCGTGCTGGCGCTGGTGGCGGTCTTCGCCGTGGCGGGCGTGCTGGTGCTGCCGGTCGAGGTCTGGCTGTGGCGCTGGACCCATCTCGTGGTGATCCTGGCAATCGGCATCGTGCTGAACGTGATCGCGCATTTCGGCGCGGGCGACGCGAAATTCGCCGCCGCGGCCGCGCCCTTCTTCTCGTCCTCGCCCGACTCGATCCGGCTGACCGTGATCCTGCTCGCCGGGCTGACGCTTGCCGCCTTCGCGGCGCATCGCCTGCTGCGCGCGATCCCGGCGGTGCGTGCGCTCGCCCCCGACTGGGTCAGCTGGCGGCGCCGCGACTTCCCCTTCGGCCTGGGCCTTGCCGGCACGCTCTGGGCCTATCTCGCCCTCGTTGCCGTGCTGGCCTGACGGCGGCGCTCAGTCCCGGACCGGGCGCAGCAGGATATACTCCGCGGTGCGCCGCTCTTCCTCGAGCCGCCATCCCGCCTCGGCGATCGCCTTCAGCATCGTCGCGGTATATTTCGGCTGCGAGGGACAGCGCGGCACCACCAGATGACCGGTCGCCGCGATCCCGGGCGCCCCGGCATAATACCAGGGCGCAGCGCCCTCGACCGGGCGGAAATCGCCGAAAAGCCACAGCCCCGACAGCAGGTCGGCGACCACCACCCCACTGCCGCCATAGCCCGCCGCCTGCAGATCGGCGGCCGTTGCCTCGAACCAGCCTTGTCCACCCAGCTCCTGCGCACAGGCGGGCAGGGTTTCGCCGTTCAGCACCACGGAGTCCGGGCGGTCTTTCTCCGGCACCTGATCGGCCAGAGCGGCGAGGGCAGATCCCGGTGCCGCCCCGGAGACCCTGCGCTGCACCCCATAGGCATGAGCCGCACGGACAAGAAGCCCCGCCGCCTCGGGACGCGCGATCAGCATCGGCACCAGCCCTTCGCGCGACATCGTCGCCGCCCGCAGCGGACTGAACAGCAGGTTCTGCATCGGCCCCGCGCCAAGGACCAGTGCCGCGATGCCGAGGCCGAACAGCGCCGGACGCAGGCGCCAGCCCAGACCGTTCGTCAGCGCCCCCGCCGGCCGCAGCGCCAGTGCAACGAGGCCCAGCAGCGGCAGCCATTGCGGATCATTGCCGAAGTTCTGGTAGGTGACATAGAGAAAGCCCGGCACCAGCAGCAGCAGCACAAGCCCCGCCGCCCGCTCGCCCGCCTGCCGCAGGAAGATCACCGCAAAAAGCGCCAGCAGCGAGCCGCCCAGATATTTCGGCCCGGTCATCACCGTTGCGAAATCGTCACCGGGCGCCGCCCGGGTCTCGGAGCCCGCCACCGACATCAGATCGTGCAGGTAGCCCGCCCAGAAGTCGGCTCCCAGAAGCGCCGTCGCCAACGCCGCGACGGCCAGCCCGGCACCGAGCGCCGCGATCAGCGCCCCGCCATCGCGCCGCGCGATCAGGCCAAACAGCATCGCCGGGGCGAAGGCGACGAAATAGGTGACCTTCAGCAGCACGAGCGCAGCCATCAGCGCCCCGAGCAAAGCCCCGTCAAGCCAGGACCGCTGTGCCCCGATCGGCGCCAGCAGCGCCAGCGGCAGCGCCAGATAGGCCAGCGCCCAGGCCCAGCGATTGTAATGCATCGACAGCGCCAGCCCCGGCACCGTCTCGCCATGCACGAGGCCAAGGCACAGCACCAGCACGCAGGCCCCGTAAAGCCAGGCCAGCCCCCCCGGAAAGCGCGAGAGCGCCACCCGCAGCATCGGCCCGAAGAGAAGCGCCGCAACCAGCGCCTGCGCCGCAAGGAAGGCCGGCCCGAAGGACAGCCCCAGCCGCACGAACCCCGCGATCGGCGCAAAGCCGAGCACGCCGAGCGGCGTCATGAAATCACGGTGCGGCAGCTCTCCGAACAGGGCCATGCGCAGCACGATATCGACAAGATGTTGTGCATCGCCCTCGTAGAGCGTCACCGGCAGCCCCTGCCCCGCGAAGGGCAGCCCCGCCAGCACCAGCGCAAGGACCGCCATCCCTGCCGCAAGCCGCCCCGGCTGCGCCGCCTGCCGTTTCTCCGCCATCCCAGCCTCTCCGCCAAATTTCCAATTTTTGGCCACAATAGCCGCGCAAGGTCGCGCTGTGAATCCCGATGCCGCAGCGCCCAAGGCCTGGCGGCACAGCCATGGCAGGACCGCCGATGAACATGATGGCCTCGAATGTGATCGCCCCGCCGCCGCCGCGCACGCTGGCCGAGGTCGGGCTGAACACGGTGATGATGCGTGACATCCTGCTGAAGACGATGTTCCGCACCAACATGGACACGGCCACCGGCCTGTCGAAGCTGGTCGCGCTGCCGCTCACCCTGACACAGGAGTTGATCGACCTGTGCCGCGGCCAGCGTCTGGTCGAGGCGACGGGCACGCTGCACGCCAATTCGGGCGGCGAGATGGGCTATCAGCTCGCCGATGCCGGCAAGGCGCGCGCCCTCGATGCGCTGTCGCAATCGGAATATTACGGCGCGATGCCGGTGCCGCTCGCGATCTACCGCGAACAGGTCAAGCGCCAGTCGATCCGCAACATCCAGCTGACGCGGGCACAGCTGACCGCGGCGATGGGGCATCTGATCTTGCCGCCGACGCTGATCGACCAGCTTGGGCCCGCGGTCTCCTCGGGCCGCTCGATCCTGATGTACGGCCCGCCCGGCAACGGCAAGTCCTCGATCTCGAACGGCATCCGCGACGCGATCGGCGACCGCATCTTCGTGCCGCGTGCGGTCGAATACGCGGGCCAGGTGATCGTCGTCTATGACCCGATCGTGCATTCCGCCGCGGTCGAGAGCGAGGATGACCCGACCGCCCTGCGCAAGAGCGGCAACCGCTTCGACAACCGCTATGTGCTGTGCGACCGGCCCACCGTCATCACCGGCGGCGAGCTCAGCCTCGACATGCTCGACCTCACCTACAACCCGACGGCGCGCACCTATACCGCGCCGCTGCAGATGAAATCCTCGGGGGGCGTGTTCATCGTCGACGACCTTGGCCGCCAGGCGGAACCGCCGCAGAAGCTCGTCAACCGCTGGATCGTGCCGCTCGAGGAAAGCCGCGACATCCTGGCCCTGCAATCGGGCGAGAAATTCGAGGTGCCCTTCGACACGCTCGTCATCTTCTCGACCAACTTCCACCCGAACGAGATCTTCGACAAGGCGGCGCTGCGCCGGATCTTCTTCAAGATCAAGATCGACGGGCCGAGCCAGTCGGATTATCTCAAGATCTTCTCGCTCGTCGCGAAGAAGCGGAAGATGCCGCTCGACGAAAAGGCGCTGCTGCATCTGCTGAAGGTGAAATACCCGACCATCGACAACGTCTATGCGAATTATCAGCCGATCTTCCTGATCGACCAGATGATCGCGATCTGCGAGTTCGAGGGCATCCCCTACCAGATGAGCCCCGAGCTGATCGACCGCGCCTGGTCGAACATGTTCGTGCGCGAGGAAGAGATCATCCACTGAGCCCGACCGGCTCAGGCCCCGGCCTCCGCAGGCGGCAGGCCAAGCGCCTCGACCTGCGGCAGATAGGTGCGCGACACCGGCACTTCGGACCCGTCGCACATCACCAGAAGCACCTTGCCGCGGCGCCGCGCAATCGCCCGGATCGCCGCCCGCGCCACCCAGTGCGAGCGATGCACCTGCAGCCCCTCGACGCCCTCCATCTCGGCCACCGCATCGGCAAAGCGCATCAGCAGCGAGGCGCGCCCGGAGCAGGTGATGACCTCGACATAATGGTCACGCACCTGCAGCCGGATGATCGGACCGCAATCGCATTCGGGCAGGCGCGCGGCAAGCCGCGGGCCGCTTTCGCGCGGGTCGGAAGGCGGGCCTTCCTCCTCCTTCGCGTCCGCCTCCTCCGCCTCGGCAAGCGCGGCGCCGCCCTCCTCCTCGCTCCACATCCGCATCAGGTCGGAGTTCGGGTTGAAGGCATGGCGCAGGGTCGAGACCCCCATCGAGGCGACGAAGACGTAAAGCGCCATCGCCGCAACATCGGGCGCCGCGCCGCGATCCGAGGCCAGCAGATCGGTCAGCCACCAGAACGGCGGGGTCAGCAGCAGGGCGGAGAAAAGCGCAAGCGCCGGCGCCTCTGTCGCATAGCGGCGCAGCCCCATGTAGTCCTGCACCACCACGCGCAGCACCGCACCGACCAGCACGCCAAGCCCGATGATCACCGGCCAGTAGATGCAGCGCATGCCGAGCGAGATCGACTGCAAGGTCCCGAATGGCCCCGCGACGATGCCGAAAATCGACATCACCCCCCAGATCACGGGGACCACGGGCTGAAACAGGGCCCGCTGATACGCTTGGACGAAGGAGGTCATTTCGCCCGGCCCCCCCGCAGTTAAGGTTTACTCATTACCGTGCTAGCGCCTCACTCCCGATCCCGCAACACGCTATCGGCGTTTCTGACGCGGCCAGCCCCTCACGTCAGCTGACTTACGCCGTGAGCCCCTCGGGCTCGGGCAATCCGTTGGCGCGGCAGCAGGCGGTCAGCGTATTCGCCAGAAGACAGGCGATGGTCATCGGCCCGACGCCGCCCGGCACCGGGGTGATCGCGCCGGCGACTTGCGAGGCCGAGGCGAAATCGACATCGCCCACC
>NZ_RCHI01000025.1 GCF_003664585.1 Paenirhodobacter hankyongi | reverse complement strand
TCCCGCCTTTGGTTCGCCCGATCTGGCGCGATCGCCCCCCTTTTTGACCCGCAGGCTCGAAGCCGTGCGGTGTGCCTTGAGATAGGTCGCATCAATCA
Source organism: Paenirhodobacter hankyongi (assembly GCF_003664585.1). GTDB lineage: Bacteria > Pseudomonadota > Alphaproteobacteria > Rhodobacterales > Rhodobacteraceae > Rhodobacter > Rhodobacter hankyongi. The sequence continues at coordinate 36,505 of NZ_RCHI01000025.1, read as the reverse complement.
TGATCGTTTTGTGTTCGGCGTGCTCAGCGGCCAGGCCCACCATGATCCTGGCGAAGACGCCATTGTCGCTCCAGCGCTTCCACCGGTTGTAGAGGGTCTTGGCTGGTCCGTATTCCTTCGGCGCATCGCACCAGCGCAAGCCATTGCGATTGATGAAGATTATGCCGCTGAGTACACGACGGTCATCGACGCGGGGCTTGCCATGGCTCTTGGGGAGGAACGGCTTCAGCCGCTCCATCTGCGCGTCGGTCAGCCAGTAAAGATTGCTCATCGATCAGGTCTCCTTGCGGAGCCTGAATCACGCCAAAGGACCGAAATCAATGGGTCTGGAGCCTAAGTCAGGAGCGCGACGCCAGTGAGCCGAGCGAGGCGCCGGTGGATGTGCATGCCGAGTTGAAGCGGCTGATGCGTGAGAACCGGTTGATCACGCGGTCCGACGCGGCGCTTCACCCCGCACCGATCAGTTTCGATCAACGCATCCGCCGCCGAAGCAAGAAGCGCCCGCCCGATCCGCATCGCATCGTCCATCAAACTCCCTCCCGTACCAGCCGGAACCCCAGATTGTCGGGCGGCGTCCCCACCGAACAGCCCCCCGATTTCGGGTCGCGGACAAAGACCGTCAGCGCGGCGCGGTGCAGCCCCTCCGCGATATAGATACCGCAATTCGGGCGTTCGCGCAGCACCCTGCCCTGCGCATCCACGTCCACCTGCCGCAGACAGGTCGAGGTCCATTCCCAGACCGCGCCGCCGATATCGCGCATTCCTGTTCCGCTGCGGTTGAGTGTCCCTGCGGGGCGTATGTCGCGGTCCCGGGTGCGGCTGCGGGCGGCCTCGGCCTCGTATTCGGCGATCCAGCGCACCGCGGGATTGGCCGGATCATCCGCGATTCCAAGCGCATCGTCGCGGAACAGATCGCCCGCGCCCTGTGCCCATTCCACATCTGTCGGCAGGCGCCATGGCTGCCCCGTGCGCCGTGAAAGCCATGTCGCATAAGCATTGGCATCAAGCCAGTTCACCCCCGTCACGGGCAGGTCCGCCCCGCGCGGGCCTGAAGGCATCCCGCAGGCGCCTTCGTCGACACAGGCCATGTAGTCCGCCACACTGACCGGGCGGACCATGATCCAGACGGGGGCGGGAATGCGCAGCTCGGCCCGGGGCGGATCGACCGGGCGGCCGTCACGGCGCCAGTCCCCGTCCAGCCGATGCCGGAACGTCATCGGTTCCAGCCGGACGACTTCGGGCCCCGGCACCGGGGCGGGGCGCGCGAACCAGAGCCGCGCCCCCACCCCCGCCGCCAGGGCAAACCCGAGAACCGCCAGAGCGACCCAGACGCGCATCCTCACCTCCTCGGGGTTCAGACCGCCGTGGGCGCCAGAACCTGCGTCATCAGGTCATTGTTCCAGTCTCCCTCGACCTTGAAATGCGCCGCGGCACCAAGCTCGAAAGCCTCGATCAGGTTGTGGTTCACATAGGCATAGATGCCCGGCTGCTCGAACGTGTAAAGCGCCGCCCCCGCTGTGCCGCCGGGGATGAACCATGTCTCCTGATCCGTGTCGGGAGCATTGTGGAACTTGCCTGTCGCCCAGACGAAATTGCCATGCCCGCCGATCAGGTGCGGGCGGGTGTCGCGGTTGGCCTGGCTGTGCACGATCAGAACCGTCTCGCCCACCTTCGCGGTCATGGCGCTGTCGCCGGTCAGCGCGCCGACCCTGCCGTTGAACACGATATGGGTGGGCGTCAGCGTCCGCATCACCTTGAGCGTGTCGTCATAGGCATCGGCGGGACTGTCGTATTTCCGGAAGGCACCCGTCTCGTCGCGCGGCACATAGAAATCCTGCTCGCCGACGTAATAGACCCGGTCGTAGTGCAACGGATTGCCCTTGCCGTCTTTCAGTCCGTCGCGCGGCAAGACCATGATCGCCCCGTTCATGCCGGAAACGACATGCCACGCCACCATGCCCGGAGGGGCGCAGTGATAGACGAACACCCCGGCCTTGGTCGCCTTGAACCGCAGCACGCATTTCTCGCCCGGGTTGACCTGCGTCAGCCCGCCACCGCCAAGCGCCCCGGTCGAGGCGTGAAAGTCGATGTTGTGCATCAGGTCATTGGTTTCGGGGTTGATGAGCGTCAGTTCGACATAATCGCCCTCATGCACGACCATCAGCGGGCCGGGCACCGTGCCATTGAAGGCAAAGGCGAAGGTCTCGGTCCCGTCGTCGTCCAGCACGATCTTTTTCTCGTGGATCGTCATCTCGAATTCGACGATCTTCGGGCCGGAGGTCGCGACCTGCTCATGCGCATGCACGAAAGGCGGGTCGACAAGTGTCACCTTGACCCGGGGCAGGCCCTCGGCGCTGGCAGCGACAGGGGTCAGAACCTCCTTTGTTTCGGCGACGACGGCATGCACCTGGCTCAGGGCTCCGGCGATCGCGGCCCCCGCCAATACGGTGCGGCGTGTCATGGGGGTGAAAGTCATGGCTGGTCCTTTCCTCGCTTGTCCGGGGCTCCCCGGTCTGACGCGTCCTTAGCGGCAATTGTCGCGCCCATCGTTGCGCCAGCACAAATAACCGTGAGGATGACCGGCGTATGAACGGGAAAATCCGCGGCTCCGGCCGCCCAGCACAAGGTCGCCGCCGATGTCCGTTCCCCTTACGCCCGCATTCCGCCGCATCGCCTGCCAGTCGCGCCTGTTTGCCACGCTGCCACCGGACCTGCGCGCACCGCTGCTCGATGCCGCGCGCGTGACGCACTATGATCGCGGCGCACCGATCTTCCATCAGGGCGATACCGCGCTTTCGCTGCACATCGTGGCCGAGGGCTGGGTCAAGCTCTACCGCATCGCGCCGAGCGGGGCGGAGGCCGTGGTGGGCACCATGACCCGCGGGCAAAGTTTCGGCGAACCGATCGCGCTGCGCCAGGCGGCCTATCCGGTGTCGGCGGAAGCCTCGACCGAGGCCCGGGTGATCGCCCTGCCGGCCGAGGCGCTGCTGTCGATGCTGAAGGCGCGACCCGAGGCGGCGATCTCGATCATCGCCTCGACATTCCAGCACCTTCAGGGGCTGGTCGAACAGATCGAGCAACTGAAGGCGCGTTCTGGCACGCAGCGGGTGGCGGAATTCCTGCTGGAACTGTGCCCGGAGGGCGCCGAACGGGCCGCGGTCACCTTGCCCTACGACAAGATGCTGATCGCCGGACGGCTCGGCATGAAACCCGAAAGCCTCAGCCGCGCCTTCGCCAGGTTGCGCGACCACGGCGTCCAGGTGCGCCAGAACAACGCCACCATCGGTTCGGTTTCCGCGCTGCGCGACCTCACGCTCGCCGATCCCGGCGACGCCTGGTCGTGTTAGCCCACCGCATGCAGCGCCCAGATCGCAGCAAGCCAAAGCCCGAGCGGAACCGCGAAGGCCGTCAGCCAGCCGGAGGCCCGCGTCAGGTGCAGGAACCCGTTCAGGATCGCCACCGCCTTGAGGAACGCCACCGCCAGCAGCGCCGCGGGCCAGCCCGCAAGCGCCACCGTCGCCCCGATCAGCGCCAGCAACCACAGCCAGTTTCGCGTCAGCGGATCCATTCCCTACCCCAGCAGATACACGGGCGCCAGCAACAGCACCCAGACCAGATCGACCATGTGCCAGAACATCGCCGCCGCCTGCGCCGTGTCGCGCCGGGGCCGGATCGCCACCAGCACAAGCACGACGACCCCCGCGATCACATGGGCCGCATGGAATCCGGTCAGCAGGTAGTAGAAGGTGAAGAACGGATGGGCCTCCATCGTGACCCCGCGTGCCGCATCGGCGGTGTATTCGGCGATCTTCACCGCCAGAAACGCCACCCCGCCAAGCGCCGCGAGCAAAAGCCCGGCTCTTCCGCCATCGCGTTCGGCCCGCGCGGCGAACAGCCCCGACGTCACCAGAAGCGCGGTGTTCAGTGTTGCCATGCGGCCGTCCAGCATCCCCTGCGCCGTAGCGAAACCGGCAGGATCGGTCAGCCGCACCGCCTCCATCACCGTGATCCCGGCGGCGAAAACCGCCACTTCGGACCCGATCAGCACCCACATCAGCAATTCGCCCGGAAGATCGTCGATCCGCATCACGCCACCAGATGCCGGTAGATATCGGGCAGCGCCATTACCAGCCTGTCCGGGTCGCGGATCACCGAAAACCCGCCCTGCCCGAACAGGCGGGGGAACCAGGCCTGGCTGTCACGGTCGATGGTAATGCCGTGGACGGCGTGTCCCGCGCGGCGGGCCTCGCGCACGGCCATGGCGCTGTCCTCGATACCGTGGCGGCCCTCGTAATGGTCAAGGTCGTTGGGCTTGCCGTCGGTCAGCACCAGAAGCAGCCGCCGCCCCGTTCCCTGCCGGGCAAGACCCGCCGAGGCATGGCGGATCGCCGCCCCGAGCCGGGTGTAGAAACCCGGCCGCAATGCCGCGATGCGGGCTTCGACCACCGCGCCCATCGGTTCATCGAACCGTTTGCAACCATACAGATAGACCCTGTCGCGGCGGAGCGAGGAAAACCCGTCGATTGCAAACCGGTCGCCGCAGGCATCAAGCCCCCATGCCAAGGCCGTCAACGCCTCGCGTGCGATGTCGATCACGGGCCGCCCCGTCACCATGGATTCGGTCGACCGCGACACGTCGAGCAGGATCGACACCGACAGGTCGCGCCGCTCGGGGCGGGACTGGCGCCAGATCCGGTCGCTGCCCTGCCCGGTCGCACGCAGATCGGTCATCGCGCGCAGCGCAGCGTCGAGGTCCAGTTCTTCACCATCGGGTTGGCCGGGGCAAAGGAGGCGCGCGGGGCGCAGGGCCTCGAACCGGCGCCGGACGGCGCGGATGCGCCGCTGTGCCGCCGGGTCGAAGACGACCGTCTGCCCCGGTCCGGGCGTGACCGGGGCAGCCAGAACGCGGGTGTGATCGGGCAGATAGCGCCCCGAGCGGGTCTCCCATTCTGGGTAGGTAATGCGATCCGCGATCCGCTCGCGGTCGACATCCTCCGGCGCGAGGTCGAGATGCAGCTTGAGCTTCGTCGCCGGCATTTTCGAGATTTGGCCAAGACCGATCTCCTCCTGATCCTGCGCCGCCTTCTTTGCGTTCTCAAGATCGTCATCCTCGACCCGGCGGTTGAGGTTGAGGAATTGCGTCCACGACAGCAAGGCCTCGAACTTGTAGATGATGATGCTGTCCTTGCGTTCGACGCGGTCGGTGGCATGGCGGCGGGCCTTGCGGGCGGCGCCGTCGCCGCCTTCCTCTGGCGTCCCGCCGACAGGCGGATTTTCCACCTCGGACCGGGCCGAGAACCGCACCTGCCGCAGGTCGGGCCACATCGGAACGGGCCGGAACGGCCGGTAGCCCCGCGGCGCGGCCCCCACAGGCGCCGCGGCGCCCCGCATTCCCAGCAGCGCATGGCGGATCGACGCCTCGACATCCGCCTCGACGCCTCCCCGCACGGGGCGCGGGCGATACGCAAGATGCGCCGCCACCAGCCCCTGCCAGAGGGCATGCAGCCCAGGGGCGGCCCTGAGCGTCGCGGAAACCATGTCCTGTGCCGCGCTGATCGCCGCCAGATCGGCCGCGAGCGGGTCTTCGGGCAAAGCCGCTGGCGCGGGCGCATGGGCCGCCATCGCCGCGAGCCAGAGATAGAGCCCAACGTTTCCGGCGCGTTCTGGAAACTCGGCGAGGTCGGCGGGCAGGCGCAGGACCTCGCCATCATAGCTGGCCCGGGCAACATGTTCGGCGGGCATCGCCAACCGACGGCGCAGGCCAAGCCGATGCCGGCTTTCCTCGGCGACCACCGCCTTGATCTCGACGGACGGGTCACCGCCAAGCCCGCGGAACATCACGGCAACACGGGCGCGCATTTCCTCAAGCGTCACCCTCGCGACCGAGAAATCGCACCCGCCATCGAGCCGCCCGGCAATCCGGTGCCAGAGCTTGCCAACGGTCTCCTCCGGTTCCCAGGGAATGACCTCGACCATGTCAGCCCGCCAGCGCCGCGACCAGATCGGCAAGGCCACGTTTCACATCGGCCTCATCGGTCAGCGGCTCGATCATCGCCACCTCCACCGCCCGGTCAAACCCCATGCCGCGCGCAATCAGCGTAGCGGCATAGACCACCAGCCGGGTGGAAACGCCCTCATCCAGATCCTGCCCCTTCAGGCCGCGCAGCTTGCCCGCGATGCGGATCAGAAGCCGGGCACGGTCCTCGTCGAGACCGCTTTCACGGCAGACGACCGACAATTCCAGCATCGGCGAGGGAAAACCGAATTCGAGCGCGACGAACCGTTGCCGGGTTGAAGGCTTCAAGGTTTTCAGGATGTTCTGATAGCCGGGGTTGTAGGAGGCCACCAGCATGAAGCCCGGCCCGGCGTGCAATTCCTCGCCCGTGCGGTCGATGGGCAGGATCCGGCGGTCGTCGGTCAGCGGGTGCAGCACCACGGCCACATCCTTGCGCGCCTCGACCACTTCGTCGAGGTAGCAGATCGCTCCCTCCCGCACGGCGCGGGTGAGAGGCCCGTCCACCCAGACGGTCTCGCCCCCCTTGAGCAGATAGCGCCCGATCAGGTCAGCGGCTGACAGGTCATCGTGGCACGACACGGTATGAAGGGCCCGCCCCAGCCGCGCCGCCATATGGGCGACGAAGCGGGTCTTGCCACAGCCCGTCGGCCCCTTCAGCAACAGCGGCAGGCACGCCCGATGGGCGGCGGCGAAAACGTCGCATTCGTCGCCTTGCGGCAGGTAGAAGGGGGCGGCGCCCCCTTCGATCAGGGTTCCGTCCATGGCCTTACTCCGCCGCATGCCTGACGACCGGGCCGGGTTCGATCACCTCGCGCCGGCCGGGGATCAGCGTCGCGCCGATGAACAGGAACGCCCCCAGCACCACCGCAAAGCCCGATCCGAAGCGCATCCAGTAGAACAGCGCGAGCTGGTCCTGCACATCCATGTAGCCCTCGCCCAACACGCGTTGCAGATGGGTCTGGAGCGTGCCCGCGAAGGTCAGCACGAAGGTCATGAACAGCATGCCCCCGGCCATCAGCCAGAACGACCCCATGATCAGCACCTGATTGTAGGGGTCGCGCCCCTTGAGCACCGGCATCGCATAGGTGAACAGCGCGAGGTTGACGCAGACATAGGCCCCGAAGAAGGCGAGGTGGCCATGCGCCGCGGTGATCTGGGTGCCGTGGGTATAGTAGTTCACCCCGTGCAGCGTGTGCAGGAAGCCCCAGACCCCTGCGCCGAAGAACGCCAGCACGGCACAGCCGAGCGACCACAGCAGCGCCGCCTTGTTCGGATGGTCGCGGCGCCCCTTCCAGACCATGACGAAGGCAAAGGCCATCATCCCGAAGAACGGCACGATCTCGAAGGAGGAGAACAGCGACCCCACCCATTGCCAGTAGGCCGGCATGCCGATCCAGTAGTAGTGGTGCCCGGTGCCGAGGATGCCGGAGAACAGCGCCGTGGCGACGATGACATAAAGCCATTTCTCGACCACCTCGCGGTCCACCCCCGTCAGCTTCAGCATCAGGAAGCCGAGGATCGAGGCCATGATCAGTTCCCACACGCCTTCCACCCAGAGATGGACCACGTTCCACCAGTATTGCTTGTCGAGCGCGAGGTTCGGCGGGTTGTAGAAGGCGAAAAGGAACAGCAACGCCAACCCCCACAGCCCGACCAGCAGGATGGTGGAGATCACCGTCTTGCGCCCTTTCAGGATCGTCATCGTGACGTTGTAAAGGAAGATCAGCGCCGCGACGACGATGCCCACCTTGACCCATGTCGGCTGTTCAAGGAACTCACGCCCCTGCTTGCCGAGCAGGAAATTGCCCTCGAACAGGTTGAACAGATAGGTGATCACCGCCCCCGCCGTGCCCGCGACGAGGATCGCGAGCTGGACATAGGCCAGAAGCGGCGAGTGGATTTCATGCTCGGCCTCCTCGGGGATCAGGAAATAGGCCGCGCCAAAGAAGCCCGTCAGCAACCAAACGATCAGCGCGTTGGTGTGCAGCATCCGGCCGATGTTGAACGGCAGGATTTCCGACAGGAAGTTCGGATCGACATAGATATAGCCCAGCACCAGCCCCATCGTGACCTGCACCGCGAACAGCGCAAGCGCGACGTAAATATAGGCGAGGGCAATCCTTTGTGTTTGATACTTCATGATTTTCTCCTCAACCGGCGTCGTTCGGCGGCCAGTTCTGGGTATTGATTGTGCCGGTCCACAGCAGGAAGTCCGTCAATTCGCGGATTTCCTGGTCCGTCAGGTGGAATTGCGGCATCTGGCGGCGGCCCAGAACGCCGGAAGGCTGCGACTCCATCCAGCCCTTGAGCGTTTCAAACGCCATTTCCGGGTCATCCTGCACCCCCCAGCGTTTCATCACATTGCCAAGCTCGGGCGCGAAATAGGCACCCTCGCCCAGAATGGTGTGACAGTTGATGCAGGCCTTCTTTTCCCAGACGTGCTTTCCCGCGGCGACGCTGGGGGTCAGCGTCGCGACATTTGTGGAGCGGCTCGTGATGTAGAGGTGGCTCTGCGTGAACAGCGCCACGAATATGGCGATGAAGAACAGGGACCCACCATAGAAGATGTTGCGGGCCATGCTCTTCGTCAGGACTTCGCGCATGGCGAGATTCTCCCGGAGCGGTTTCGATCCCCCGAGACATGCGCGATCCGGCCCGCGCGGGTCTTAACGAAAGTCAAGGCGGCGCGGGAATGGCCGGCGCATGGTGGCCGCACAGGCAAAGGAGGACCTCATGGAAGGGCGCTGGCCGGTCTGGAAGCTCGGCGTGCTGCTTTACGTCTTCGCGGCGGGAGCGGTGGCCATCAACCTGTTCATGCTCGGCCTGTTGTCGCAGGCCGTGGGACTGCATGCCATGTCGCCGCAACTGGCGGTGACCCTGTCCGTCCCCCTGGGCGTGCCCGCCGCCTGCGCGGCAGGTTTCTGGGTCCGAAGCCTGCTCGACGAGGCGCGCGACTGATCCCGAAACCGCCCCCGTCCGCCGGGGCCGCGCCATTTCCCCGCAGCCCCGGCCCCCTTCCCCAGATACCGGACCCAAGATGCCACAGCCCCTCCCCGCCCTCATCGTCAAGCGCGACGGCCGCATGGTCGCCTTCGACCCCGGCCGCATCCGCGCCGCCATTGCCCGCGCGGGCGCCGCCACCGGCGCCTTCGGCGCATCGGAGGCGGGGAGGCTGACCGATTCCGTCCTGACCGTCGTCGCCCATCGGCATGGGGCGCAGGCGCCCGATGTCGAACAGGTGCAGGACATCGTCGAACAGGCGCTGATCCAGGCCGGGCATACCGGGACCGCGCGGGCCTATATCGTCTATCGCGAAAAGCGCGGACAGGCGCGGGCCGATCGGCGGACCCTTGTCGATATGGCGGCCTCGATCAACGAATATCTCGACCGTTCCGACTGGCGGGTGAATGCGAACGCCAATCAGGGCTATTCTCTGGGCGGGCTGATCCTGAACGTTTCGGGCAAGGTGGTGGCGAATTACTGGCTGTCGCATGTCTACCCGCCCGAAGTCGGCGCGGCGCACCGGGCGGGCGACATCCATATCCACGATCTCGACATGCTGGCGGGCTATTGCGCGGGCTGGTCGCTGCGGATGCTGCTGAACGAGGGGATCAACGGCATCCCCGGCAAGATCGACTGCGCCCCGCCGCGGCACCTGCGGTCCGCCATGGGGCAGGTGGTGAATTTCCTCGGCACGCTGCAGAACGAATGGGCGGGCGCGCAGGCCTTCAGCTCCTTCGACACCTATATGGCGCCCTTCGTGCGCAAGGACCGGCTCGGCTATGACGAGATCGTGCAATCCATGCAGGAGATGATCCACAACCTGAACATGCCCTCCCGCTGGGGCACGCAGACGCCCTTCACCAACCTGACCTTCGACTGGACCTGCCCAGAGGATCTGCGCGACGAGGTTCCGGTGATCGGCAGTGTGGCGATGCCCTTCACCTATGGCGAGCTTCAGCCCGAGATGGACCTGATCAACCGCGCCTATATCGAGGTGATGTCACGGGGCGACTCGCGCGGGCGGGTCTTCACCTTCCCGATCCCGACCTACAACATCGCCCCCGATTTCCCCTGGGAAAGCGAGAATGCCGAGCGGCTGTTCGCAATGACCGCGAAATACGGCCTGCCCTATTTCCAGAACTTCATCAATTCCGAACTGAAGCCGAACATGATCCGGTCTATGTGCTGCCGGTTGCAGCTCGACCTGACGGAGTTGCTCAAACGCGGCAACGGCCTGTTCGGCAGCGCCGAGCAGACCGGGTCGATCGGCGTCGTCACGGTGAATTGCGCGCGGCTGGGGTATCTGTTCCGGGGCGACGAGGCGGGGCTGCTTGCGCGGCTCGACCAGTTGCTCGACCTGGGCCGGACCAGCCTGGAACTGAAGCGCAAGACGGTGCAGCGGCTGATGGACGACGGGCTTTTCCCGTTCACGAAGCGTTACCTCGGCACCCTGCGGAACCATTTTTCCACTCTTGGCGTGAACGGCGTCAACGAAATGATCCGCAATTTCACCGCCGATGGCGAAGACATCACCACCGAAAGCGGCCATGCCTTCGCCCTGCGCCTGCTGGATCACGTCCGCGCCCGGATCGTCCGCTATCAGGAAGAGACGGGCCACATGTACAACCTGGAGGCCACCCCGGCCGAGGGGGCGACCTACCGTTTCGCGCGCGAAGACCGCAAGCGCTTCCCCGGAATCCTTCAGGCCGGAACCGCTTCCAACCCCTATTACACCAATTCGAGCCAGCTTCCCGTCGGCTTCACCGACGACCCGTTCGAGGCGCTGGAACGGCAGGACGCGCTGCAACGCAAATACACCGGCGGCACTGTGCTGCACCTCTACATGGGCACCCGGCTGAGCTCCGGCGCCGCCTGCCGCAAGCTGGTGCAGCGTGCCCTGAGCCGCTTCGCCCTGCCCTATATCACCGTGACGCCGACATTCTCGATCTGCCCGGTGCACGGATACCTTGAGGGCGAACACGCCTTCTGCCCGATTTGCGATGCCGAGAGGCTCGCGGCAAAGCGGTTGGCACTGGCCGCGGAATAGGAGAAAGAGATGCAGGAAGAAATCACCCTGACCGAGGCCGAACGCCAGCCCTGCGAGGTCTGGACCCGGGTGATGGGCTATCACCGGCCGGTCGCCTCGTTCAACGCGGGCAAGAAGGGCGAACATGCGGAACGCCGGTTCTTTGCAGAGCCCGCCTGAGCTGCGGGTGGGCGGCCTGAGCCGGCTGTCGGCCTGCGACTGGCCGGGGGAGCTGGTGGCGACCGTGTTCTGTCAGGGCTGCCCTTGGGACTGCGCCTATTGCCACAACCCGCACCTGATTCCGGCGACCGGGGGCACGATCCCCTGGCCCGGGGTTCTGGCGTTTCTCGAGGCCCGCCGGGGGCTGCTGGATGCGGTGGTGTTCTCGGGCGGCGAACCGACGTTGCAGGCCGCGCTGCCCGATGCCATCCGCACGGTGCGCGCGATGGGATTCCGCATCGGGCTGCATTCGGCCGGCCCCTACCCCGATCGGCTGGCGCAGGTGTTGTCGCTGATCGACTGGATCGGCTTCGACGTGAAGGCCGCCTTCGACGACTACGACCCCATCACCCGCACCCCGGGCGGGGGCCCGCGCGCCCGGCGCAGCCTTGCGCATGTGCTGGCGAGCGGGCTGCCCTGCGACATCCGCACCACGGTCCATGACCGGCTTCTGGATGGCGCGGCGCTGGACCGTCTGGCGCGCGACATGGCATCGGCGGGGGTGCCGGATCATCGACTTCAACCCTTTCGCGCGGCAGGCTGCATCAACCCGGACCTCTGCGCCCCTACAGGAGATACGACATGCTCAAGACCCTGACCCTGTGCGCCCTGGTGGCGCTGGCACCCCCCGCTTTCGCGCATCAGCCGGTTACGGCCGGCGGGCTCGAACTGACCCATGGCTTCACCCGCGCCACGCTGCCCGGCGCCGAGGTTGCGGGCGGGTTCGTCACCATCCGCAACACCGGCGCCACCGCCGACCGGCTGACGGGCGGCACGGCTCCCTTTGCCCGCGCGGTCGAACTGCACGAGATGTCGATGCAGGGTGACGTGATGAAGATGCGCAGGATCGAGGGCGGGCTGGAAATCGCGCCGGGAACGGTGCTCGAGCTGAAACCCGGCGCGGAACATATCATGTTCATGGGCCTGACCCAGCCGCTCGAGGAAGGCAAGGTGGTCGATGTCACGCTGACCTTCGAACATGCTGGCCCGGTCGTCGTGCCGCTGCATGTGCTGGAACCCGGCGCGAAAACCGGCAAGCATTGAGGCCTGCCCATGCAGATCCGAACCGAATGGATCGGCCTTGCCGCCGCCGCGCTCCTCGCGGCGGCGGCCGGCTGGTTCCTGCTTCCCGCCCCGCGGCCCGACGCCACGGGACCGGACGCCCGCGCCGCAATCGGCAAGGGTGACTATGTCCTGACGACGACCGCAGGGACGCCCTTCACCGCCGCCAGCCTGACGGGCCATCCTTCGGCGGTCTTCTTCGGATACACCCATTGCCCCGATGTCTGCCCGACGACACTGGGCGACATCACCCAGTGGCAGGAGGCGCTCGGCCCGCGGCAGGGCGCGCTGCGGATCTGGTTCGTGAGCGTCGATCCGGAACGGGACACGCCCGCGACACTTGCCGACTACCTGTCCTGGTCCGAGGGGATCACCGGCGTTTCGGGAACCCGCGCCGAAACGGACAAGGCCCTGACATCTTTCGCAATCTACGCCCGCAGGGTGGGGGATGACGCGGATTACACCATGGACCATACCGCCTATGTGATGCTGTTCGACCGCACAGGCGATTTCGTCGAGACGATCGGCTATCAGGAGCCGATCGAACAGGCCCTGCCAAAGCTCATCCGGCTTCTGGACTGAGCTGGGCCCCCGCCATCCCGGCAAGGAACCCGTCCGCGAAGGACGCCTCCGGCATCAGGCCGCGCAGCACGTCCATCGGCGCGGGTTCCGCACCGGCCAGCGCCCGGGCATAGACCGCCGCAAGCGCACCGAAATCCCCCACCTGCGGCGACAGCCGCAGCGCCGACACCCCGGCATCGCGCAGTGCCGCAACATGGGGCAGCGCCGTCGTTACCGCGCGACCCAGCGTCTGGACCCCGTTCACCGTCAGAAAGGGCTGACCGTCAAGCGTATCCACGTTTCGCCCGTCCGGGTCGTCGCCACAGACGAACTGACAGCTGTCCTTTGCGCGATCATGCAGGCGCGCGTGATAGCACCGCCCGGAAATCGCCAGCGGCGCGCGGCCATGGCCCCAGACCTCGACCGCCACGCCCGCGTCCTGCCCCGCCCGTGCCAACCGCGCAACCGAGGCCATCGGCAGTTCCGGCGGAAGGCACACCCGGCGCGCCCCACGCCGCGCGAGCCATTCGAGCGTGCCCTCGTTATAGACGTTGACGGTCGGACCGACCCAGAACGGCGCCCCCTCGGGCAGGTATTTCAGCGCCCCCATATCCGCGATCTCCACCGGCAGTCCGGTCCCGAACAGATCCTCCGTCTGCCGCCGCTCGCGCCGGAGCGTGATCAGCGTCAGCGTCGACAGTGCGACCTCCTTGCCCGCCTGCGCAAGGGCCTCCACCGCGCCCGGAATTTCGCCTTGCCAGAACGGCAGACGCTTCGAACAGACCCATTCGCCGATCACGCCCCGCGCAACCGGCGCACGGGCCAGACCGGCATAGAACGCCCGCACCCGCGCGGCATCCCAGAAAAAGGCGATCGGCCCGACGGTCAGATCCATGTCATCTCCATGTCTTTGCATAGGCGCCGGTGGTCGCCGCCTGCCCTTCGGTCAGCCGGGCCAGGATCCCATGCGGCATCGGTGCCCCCGACCCGGCCGCCTCGACCGCGGCGCGGAACGCCTGAACCACCTGGGCCACATAGGCGCGGGACCGTTGCCGCCCCTCGATCTTCAACGCCCGCACCCCGGCCTTTTCCAGCGCCGGGATAAGGTCCGTCGCATCAAGGCTGACGGGATCTTCGAAGATATGCCCGGTCTGCGCCTTCTGCGCCCCGCCCGGCGCGGTGAAGCAGCCCTTGCACAGGGTCGGATAGGGCACGGACATCCCCCGTGGCGTGCGGTGGATCAGAAACCCGCCCAGACGCGCCTCCTGCGCGCCATCCCGTTCGGCGTAATCGACATGACTGGCGGGCGAGCAGACCCCGTTCATGTTCGGCGACAGCCCCGTGGCATAGGAAGACAGCGAACACCGCCCCTCCGCCATCACGCACAGGCCGCCGAAAACGAACACTTCGGTCTCGCAATCGGTTTCGCGGTTGATCGCGGCGATCTCCGCAACGGTCAGCACACGCGGCAGCACCACCCGCCGCACGCCGAAGGTTTCGGCGTAGAAATTGATCGCATCCGCATTGGCCGCCGCGGCCTGCACCGACAGATGCAGCCGCAGGCCGGGATGCGCCCCGGCCGCATGGGCAAGCAACCCCACATCGGCAAGGATCACCGCGTCGGCTCCCGCCGCCGCCGCATCGGCCACCGCCCGGTGCCACAGCCCCGCCTCGCCCGCACGCGGGAAGGTGTTGATCGCCACCAGCACCTTGGCGCCGCGCGCATGGGCATGGGCGATGCCGGCGGCCATCTCGTCGCGGCTGAAATTCAGGCCGGGGAAATTGCGCGCGTTGGTTTCATCGGCGAAGCCGCAGTAGACCGCATGCGCGCCGGCCTCCACCGCTGCGCGCAGCGCCGCCGGCGTGCCCGCCGGACAAACCAGTTCCATCATGTCCCTCTCCTCGACAGCACGAGCCCGCTTTGCCGCGCAAGCCAGTCCGACAGGCCGTGCACCCACGCCCCGCCATGCGCGGCAAGTTCCTCGGTCAGGTCGATCTCGGCATCGTCGAGCGCATTGCGCAGCGCCAGCACCGCCGCGGTATCGCCCGAGATCGTCAGCGCGCCGGAAAAGAACAGCGCATCGCCATCCTCGACCCCGTGCAGCATGGACAGGAACGCCGCAAGGCTGCCGCGGATGCCCGCCCCATGCGCGGGCACGGCGCTCCGCCGGAACACCCGCATCCGCCCGGCGGCGGGCGACATCAGCAAAAGCACCGGCACATCGGTCACATCAAGCAGGAAATCCGCCCCGCCATAGGCGCCAAGCCGCACGAGGATCGATGGATGGCGCCGGGCGATCCCTTGCAGCAGCGCGCTCAACCCCTTTCCGAGCAAGGCCGGAGCGAAAGGTGGCGGGGGCAGGTGGAGCAGGAATGCGCGGGTCATGCCGCCGCTCTAGCCCCGGGTTGCGCGGCTTCGGTTGACCGATATCAAGCGGCGCGCATTTCGCCCGTGCTAGCCCGGCCCGAACCCGGAGCCCCCGATGCGCAGCCTGCCCGCCTTTCCCGACCTTCGCACCTTTCTCGACTGGCTTGAGGGCCGGGGCGAGCTGGTGCCCATCCGTGACCCGGTGGCCCTGCGCCATGAGATGACGGCGGTCCAGCTGGCCTGCCTGCGGCGCGGAGGTCCGGCGCTGCGGTTCGAACGCCCGGGCATTCCCGTTGTCGCGAACCTGTTCGGCACGCCGGCCCGCGTCGCCGCGGGAATGGGCCTTGCCCCCGATCAGGTGGCGGATTTCGGCGCCTTTCTTGCGGCGCTGCGGGCGCCCGCGCCGGTCGAGGGCATGCGCGATGCGCTGTCGCGCTGGCCGATGCTGCGCGCGGCCCTTGCGACGCGGCCGCGCATCGTGGCCCATCCGCCCGCGCAACAGGAGCGGCTGCCGGATCTGACGGCGCTGCCGGTGCAGACGCCCTGGCCCGAGGATGCCGGGCCGCTGATCACATGGCCCGTGGTGATCACCCGCCCGCGTGACAGCGGACCGCAGGATCTGGCGCGCTATAACCTTGGGGTCTATCGGATGCAGGTAATCGGGCCGGACCGCGCGATCATGCGCTGGCTTGCGCATCGCGGCGGGGCGGCCCATCACCGCACATGGGGGGCGGAACCGATGCCCATCGCGGTGGCGCTCGGGGCAGACCCGGCGTTGCTGCTTTCGGCCGCGCTGCCTTTGCCGGAAACGGTGTCCGAGGTGGGCTTTTCCGGCGTGTTGCGCGGGGCGCGGACGGAACTGGCCCCCGCGACGACCGTGCCGCTGATGGTGCCCGCGCGGGCAGAGATCATCCTCGAAGGCTGGATCGGGGCCGAAACCGCGCCCGAAGGCCCGTTCGGCGACCATACCGGCTATTACAACGCCGCCGAGCCCTTCCCCGTGATGCAGGTCACGGCGATCACCTGCCGGCGCGATCCGCTGTATCTGAGCACCGTCACCGGTCGCCCGCCGGACGAACCCTCCGTCATCGGCGCGGTGTTCAACACCCTCGCCCTGCCGACGATCCGCGCCCAGATCCCCGAGATCTGCGATGTCTGGCTGCCGCCCGAGGCCTGTTCCTACCGGATGGCGGTGGTCCGGATCGACAAGCGCTATCCCGGGCAGGCCCGGCGGGTGATGATGACGCTGTGGGGAATGCTGCCCCAGTTCAGCTATACGAAGATGATCGTCGTGGTGGACGGTGACATCGACATCCGCAACTGGCCCGACATCATCTGGGCGATCGCCACCCGGATGGACCCGGCCCGCGACGTGATGCTGATCGACGGCACGCCGATGGACTATCTGGATTTCGCCGCGCCGCGCGCGGGGCTGGCGGGCAAGATCGGCATCGACGCCACCAACAAGACCGGCACCGAGACCACCCGTGACTGGGGCCGCCTGATGCGGCTCGATCCGGGGCATGAGGCCCGGGCCGACGAGATCCTCGCCCGGATATTGGCATGAGGGTGGTGCTGGGAGTTTCGGGGGCCTCGGGGGCGGCGCTGGCGCTCGACTGTGCGGAACTGCTGCGCGCGGCCGGGGCCGAGATCGACCTCGTGGTTTCGGCGATGGCCACACGCACGCTACGCGAGGAGGTCGGCCCCGAGGCGCAAGACCGGTTGATCCGCCTTGCCGCGCGGGTCCATGCGCAGGCCGATCCGGGGGCGGCGATCGCCTCGGGCTCCTGTCCGGTGGCGGGGATGATCGTCGCACCCTGTTCGATGCGTTCGCTCGCCGCCATCGCCACCGGGCTCGACGACGGGCTTCTGACCCGGGCCGCCGGGGTGCAGCTCAAGGAACGCCGCCCGCTCGTGCTGCTGGCGCGGGAGGCGCCGCTGACGCAGGCGCATCTGCGCAACATGCTCGCGGTGACGGAAATGGGCGGGATCATCCTGCCCCCGTCCCCGCCTTTTATCTGCGGCCGTGTTCGGTGGCCGCGATCACCCGCCAGATCGCGGCGCGGGCCGTCGATCTGCTGCGGCTCGGCCCGCCCTGCGCGCAGGCATGGGCCCCCACCCCCGAAGGAGACTGAAATGACAGAAACGCTGTTCGCCGCCGAAACCCCGGTGGCCGAAATTTCCGCCCAGATCCCCGGGGCGGCCGAAATCTTCCGCCGCGCGGGGATCAGCTTCTGCTGCGGCGGTCAGACCCCGCTCGGCGAGGCCGCAAACAAGGCGGGCGTCGATCTGGGCAGGCTTCGCGCCGATCTGCGCGCCTTGGTCGCCCGGGCAGACCGCACCCCGCCCGCCGATCCCGCTGCGCTGATCAACCACCTCAAGACCCGTTACCACGCCGCCCATCGCGAGGAACTTTCGTGGCTGCTGCCGATGGCGCAGAAGGTGGAGGCCGTGCACGGCGATCACGAGGAAGCCCCGCTTGGCCTGACCGAGGTGCTGGTTTCGCTTTCGGCGCTGCTCGATGCGCAAATGGGGCTGGAGGAACAAACCCTGTTCCCCGCCCTGTCGCGCGGCCTTTCCCCGGTGGACCTGGAACTTGAAGACTGGTTTGCGGCCCGCGCCCGCGTGATAGAACTGGACGAAGCGTTGCGCGGGATCACCCATGACATCACCCTTCCGGTAGGGGCCTGCGGATCATGGACAGCGCTCTATGGCGGGTTGCGCAAGCTGACCGAAGACCTTGCCGAACACCGCCGGATCGAGGACGGCCTGTTCACCGCCTGAAACCGTGCCCCGCCTGGGCGGGGCACACCTCCGTCACTTGACCTGATCGAAATCGGCGTTCATGCGCTGCTGCGCCTTCTTCGGCAGCTTCACCACCTTTGCCGCCTCGAGGTTCGCCGGAGCATCGCCCACCTGGATCAGCGCGACCATTCCCATCGAGAAATGCGGCGAGCACTTGATGCCATAGATCCCCGGCGCGGTCACCACCAGGTCATAGGGCTTGTTGATCTCGCCCTTGAACGGGGCCACGCCCTCGGGCAGCATCGCGTCGATCGACTGCACATCATGGCTCTTGTCGGTTGGCAGAAAGTGGATCACGTCGCCCGGTTCGGCCCGCACGAACGAAGGCTCGAACACCATCGCCCCCGCCGCGCCCTTGTTGAGCATCTTCACCTCATGCTCCGCTGCGAAAGCCGCGCCCGCCATCCCGAACGCCAGCATCATGGCCAGACAGATTTTCCGTTTCATCGCGTGTCTCCTTTGAACCTTTCGGGTGGGGTTAGCGCGCGCCGCGCCCGGTGTCGTTGCGCCGCGACAAACAACGAAAGGTTTCAGTCGGGGTCGGCCAGCCGGGCGAGAGCGCGCCGGTCGGTGACGGTCAGGCGCTGGCGGCCGCTTGCCACCCACCCCCGGCTTTCCCAGCCCGACAGCACGCGCGAGGCGGTGTGCAGCGTCGTGCCCGAAAGCTGCGCGACGTCCTGACGGCTGATCGGAAAATCCACCCGGATGCCGCCCTGCTCCGCCCGTCCGGCGCGATCGGCAAGCCGTAACACGGTGTGCGCGATCCGCCGTTCGACCTCCTCGGTCGACAGTTCGCGCAACCGGGTATGGGCCTCGTCGAGCCGCTGGCCAAGGGTGCGCATCGCGCTCGCCGCGACGGTCGGGCTCGCTTCGACGACAAGCGGCCAGTCCGCCATTGGCCAGCCGATCACCAGACTGTCGACCACGGCCCGGGCGGTGCCGGGATAGTCGGGCCGGTTCAGAGCGCGCGCAAAGCCGAACAGATCCCCCGGATTCACGATCCGCACCAGAATCTGCTGCCCGTCCGGCGTAACCTGCGACACCTTCAGCCACCCGCGCAGCAGCAGGTAGAACCTGTCCGCCACGTCGCCCTGGGCGAAAATGCGCGTCCCGCGCGGCGCATCCGTCGCCAGGGCATGCCGCATCACCTGTGCAAGCTCTGCCTCGTCGAGGCGGCAAAACAGGGGCAGTTCGCGCAACAGGGTTCGGTCGACGGACACCAGAAAGACTCCCGATCAGGCAGGTCCACTAAATGCCGGGATCACCGCCGAACGTTGCGCCAGCACAACGTTCCGCCCCCCGACAGTGCGGCATCTTCAGCACGCAACGATACCGGAGCGCGGCATGACTCGATTCCTTTCCTTGCTGGGCACAGTGCTCATCGTGATCCTCGCGCTCGCAGGGGGGCCTGCCGGAGCCCTCACATTTGCGGAGGCACTGCAAAAGACCGATCCCGCCCAACTGTTCGAAGGGGCCGACAGCTTTGGCGCGCCGGAAGGCAGCCCGGCCATCGTTCCCGTTCTGAAGGGGGCGGAAAAGCTCGGCTACGCCTATCTGAACAGCGATTTCGCGGCTTCGACCGGCTATTCCGGCAAGCCGATCCGGATCGTCGTCGGCATCGACACGAAAGGCGTCGTGCGCGGGATCAACCTTGTCGAACACCATGAACCGATCGTTCTGATCGGCATCCCGGAAGCCAAGATCCTCGCTGCGCTGAACAAGCTGATCGGCACCGATCTGGGGCGTGTCGCCTCGGGCGCGGACCGGCCGCCACAGGCGGATATCGTGGCCGGCGCCACGGTGACGGTGCTGGTGATGGGCGACAGTGTCGTGCGTTCGGCGGTGAAGCTGATCCGTTCGGGGCGTCTTGACGGCAAGGTCCTCGATGCTCCGGCGGCCGTTGCGCGCACGCTGAACCCCGACGCCGAGGCGGGCGACTGGCAGACCCTGCTGGGCGATGGATCGGTGCGCGCACTGACGATGACGGTGGGCGATGTCAGCCGCGCCTTCGCGGATGCGGGCCAGCCCCTCGCCGCCGCGCATCCCGAAACGGCAACCCCGGAAGACAGCTTCATCACCCTCTACCTCGCGCCGGTGTCCGTGCCCGCGATCGGGCGGGCGCTTTTGGGCGACATTGCCTATGACCGCCTCGCCGCGCGGCTGAAGCCCGGGCAGGCGGCGGTTCTGGTGGCCGGCGACGGCGCCTATTCCTTCAAGGGGTCGGGCTATGTGCGCGGCGGGATCTTCGACCGGATCGAGCTGATGCAGGACGGTCAGGGGCTGCGCTTCAAGGACCATGACCATACCCGCATTCCGGCGCTGGCCGCGCCCGGCGCGCCGCGTCTGCGCGAGATCGCGCTGTTCACCATGCCGCAGGATTTCACCTTCGACGTGACACAGCCGTTCGAGCTGCAACTGCTGGTGCAGCGCACGACCGAAGGACGCGACAAGGCCACCCTGCCCTTCGATCTCGGCTATCGGCTTCCCGAAGCCTACATGCTTCCGCTGCCGGTCGCCGCGGCCCCCGCGCCGCAGGTCGGTCAGCCCACCCCCGAGGATGACGGACCCGCGCTCTGGGTCTCGATGTGGGAGATGAACCGGGTCAACATCGCCATTCTCGGCGTGGCGATCGCAGTGTTGACGGGGATTTTTTTCTTTCAGGACGTGCTGACGAAACGCCCGCGAACGTTCCTGTGGCTGCGCCGGGGCTACCTGCTGTTCACGCTGGTCTGGCTCGGCTGGATGGTCCACACGCAGCTTTCGGTGGTGAATGTGCTGACCTTCGTCAACGCGCTGCTGTCGGGCTTCTCGTGGGAGTATTTCCTGTCGGCGCCGCTGGTGTTCATCCTGTGGTGCGCGGTGGCGGCGGGGCTGCTGTTCTGGGGCCGGGGGCCGTTCTGTGGCTGGCTCTGCCCGTTCGGCGCCTTGCAGGAATTGTCGAACACCGTCGCCCGCGCGTTGCATGTGCCCCAGATCACCGTGCCCTGGGGGCTGCACGAACGGCTCTGGCCGATCAAATACATGATCTTCCTCGGGCTGTTCGGGCTGTCGCTCTATTCACTGTCGGATGCGGAAGTCTACGCAGAGGTCGAGCCCTTCAAGACCGCGATCATCCTGAAATTCATGCGCGAATGGGGCTTCGTGCTGTTCGCCCTGGCCTGCCTGCTGCCCGGGCTGTTCATCGAGCGCTTCTATTGCCGCTACATGTGCCCCCTGGGCGCGGCGCTGGCGATCCCGGGGCGCATGCGCATGTTCGAATGGCTGAAGCGCTGGCCGGAATGCGGCAGCCCCTGCCAGCGCTGCGCCAACGATTGCCCGGTCCAGGCCATCCACCCCGAGGGCCAGATCAACGTCAACGAATGCATCTACTGCATGAATTGCCAGGTGCTCTATCACGACGACACCCGCTGCCCGCACATGATCACCGTCAAGGCCCGCCGCGAAAAGATCGCCCGCAGCGCCGCGCCGAAACCGGCACCCGCGGCAGCGCCCGGGACGGCCCGCGCACAACCCCCGGCCTTCCGCGCGCAGCAGGCCGCAACGCAACCCCCCGATCTCAAAGGAGCTTGAGATGACCGAAGACAGTGATATGCGGCTGAACCGCCGCCAGTTGCTTGGCACCACGGTGGCCGCCGCCGCCGGCGGTTTTGCGCCGCGCGCCGTGATCGGTGCGGGCGCCGGCCTTGCCGCGGCTGCGGCCGCCGGCCCGGCCTTGGCGCAGGGCGCCGCGCAAAGCTATGAGGTGAAGCCCGGCGAACTCGACGAATATTATGTGCTGGTGTCCGGCGGGCATTCGGGCGAGGTCCGCATTCTTGGCCTGCCGTCGATGCGCGAACTGACGCGGGTGCCGATCTTCAACCGCGAAAGCGCAACCGGATGGGGCAGCACGAATGAATCCCTCAAAGTCCTGACGGAAAACCTGCGCCCGGAAACGCGCGAATTCCTGAAGGACAAGGGCGGCATCTACCATAACGGCGACGCCCACCACCCGCACCCGTCCTATACCGACGGCACCTATGACGGGCGCTATTTCTTCATCAACGACAAGGCCAACACCCGCGTGGCGCGGATCCGCATGGATGTGATGCGCTGCGACAAGATCATCGAACTGCCGAACCAGCAGACGGTGCATGGCCTGCGCTGCCAGAAGTTCCCGCGCACGGGCTATGTCTTCGCCAATGGCGAGGATGGCGTGCCGCTGCCCAATGACGGGCGCGATCTGGACAATCCGAAAGCCTATCAGGCGATCTTCTCGGCGATCGACGGCGATACGATGGAAGTCGCCTGGCAGGTGAAGGTGGACGGCAACCTCGACAACGTCGATGCCGACTATCAGGGCAAATACGCCTTCTCGACCTGCTACAACTCCGAAGGGGCCGTCACGCTCGAAGGGTCGATGGAGAAGGATCAGGACTGGCTGACGGTGTTCAACCTGCATGCCATCGAGGCCGCGGTGAAGGCCGGCAAGGCCGAGATCCTGAACGGCGTGCCGGTGGTGGATGGCCGCGGGCCCGACAACAAGCTGGTGCGCTACATCCCCGTCCCGAATGGTCCGCATGGCATCAATACCGCGCCCGATGGCATCCATATCGTCGCGAACGGCAAGCTCTCGCCCACGGTCACGGTGATGGACGTGCGCCGCTTCGACGACATGTTCGCCGGCAAGATCAAGCCCGAGGACACGATCGTCGCGCAGCCGGAACTCG
Organism: Paenirhodobacter hankyongi; assembly: GCF_003664585.1. GTDB lineage: Bacteria > Pseudomonadota > Alphaproteobacteria > Rhodobacterales > Rhodobacteraceae > Rhodobacter > Rhodobacter hankyongi. The sequence continues at coordinate 13,739 of NZ_RCHI01000025.1, read as the reverse complement.
GCCTCGGGCCGCTGCACACCGCCTATGACGGGCGCGGCAATGCCTATACGACGCTGTTCATCGACAGCCAGATCGTTAAATGGAACATCGAGGATGCGATCCGCGCCCACAACGGCGAGAAGGTCGATCCGATCCGGCAGAAGCTGGATGTCCATTACCAGCCCGGCCACAACCACACCTCCATGGGGCAAACCAAGGAAGCGGATGGCAAGTGGCTGATCTCGTTGAACAAGTTCTCGAAGGACAGGTTCCTGAACGTCGGCCCTCTGAAGCCGGAATGCGACCAGCTGATCGACATTTCGGGCGACGAGATGAAGATCGTCCACGACAACCCGACCTTTGCCGAGCCGCATGACGCGACGATCGTGCATGCGTCGAAAATCAACCCGATCTCGATCTGGGACCGCGAGGATCCGTTCTTCGCCGATGCCGTGGCGCAGGCCAAGGCCGACAACATCGACCTGACGGTCGACAGCGAAGTGGTCCGCGACGGCAACAAGGTCCGGGTCTACATGACCTCCTCGGCGCCGGCCTTCGGGCTTGACAGCTTCACCGTGAAGCAGGGCGACGAGGTGACCGTCTACATCACCAATATCGACGACGTCGAAGACCTGACCCACGGCTTCTGCATCGTCAATTACGGGGTGCAGATGGAGGTCGCGCCGCAGGCCACCGCCTCGATCACCTTCAAGGCCGACCGGCCCGGGGTCTATTGGTATTACTGCTCCTGGTTCTGCCATGCCATGCACATGGAGATGAAGGGCCGCATGCTGGTGGAGAAGGCCTGATGTGGCGCGTCGTCCTCCTTGTGCTTCTGGCCACGCCCGCCGCGGCCGAAGTCCTGCGCCCTGCGGACGACGCCGCTCTCGCGGCGGCGTTGGCGCAGGCGCGCCCGGGGGACGAAATCGTTCTGGGGGCGGGCCGCTGGCGCGGCCCCCTCGTGATTGCCGTGCCGCTGACGCTGCGCGGTGAGCCGGGTGCCGTGGTCGACGGCCACGGCTCCGGTCATGTGATCGAGGTCGACGCACCGGATGCGGTGATTGAAAAGCTGGCCATTGCCGGTTCGGGCAGCGACCTCGATCGCATGGATTCCGGGGTTTTCCTGACCACATCCGCGTTGCGTGCCCGGGTCGAGGGCAACACCCTGACCGACAACCTGCACGGCATCCGCATTCAGGGCGCCCGGGATGCGCAGGTCATCGGCAACCGGATCGAAGGCCGCCGGGGGCGGCAGGCGGACCTCGGCAATGGCGTCAGCGTCTGGAACGCACCCGGCGCCGTGGTTGCGAACAACGACATCTCGTGGGGGCGCGACGGGATCTTCGTCTATGTGTCGAAGAAAAACACCTTCCGCGGCAACAGGATGCGCAACACGCGCTTCGCGATCCATTACATGAACACCTCGGACAGCGCGGTGATCGGCAACGATTCCCGCGACAACGGGCTGGGCTATGCGATCATGTTTTCCGACCGGCTGACGGTGACCGGAAACCGCTCCGAGAACGACCGCGACTATGGCTTCCTGTTCAATTCGGCCAATCGCTCCGTGCTGACGGACAATGTGGTGATCGGCCACCCTGCGCCGGAAAGCCGCTGGCGCGACATCGGCCAGAGCCGGGAGGCCGGCGTTCCCGATACCGGACCCGGAGACCGCATCGCCCCCGGGAAATGTGTCTTCATCTACAACGCAAACCGCAACACCTTCACCGGAAACCGTTTCGAGGGCTGCGGCATCGGGATCCACTTCACCGCCGGCGCCGAGGGCAATATCGTGGCGCGCAACGATTTCATCGCCAACCGGGTGCAGGTGAAATATGTCGGCACGCGCTATCTGGAATGGTCGCAGGACGGCATCGGCAATTACTGGTCCGACAACGCGGCTTTCGACCTGAATGGCGACGGCATCGCCGATGGCACCTATCGGCCGAACGACATGATCGACAAGGTGATGTGGACCGCCCCGCAGGCGCGGATGCTGCTGACCAGTCCCGCCGTGCAGATCCTGCGTTGGGCGCAGAAGCGTTTTCCCGCGGTGCTGCCGGGCGGCGTCACCGACAGCCACCCGCTGATGCGTCCAAACTCCGAAAGGCCCCTGAAATGACCCTTCTGCTTGAGGCCGTATGCAAATCCTATGGAGGCCATGCCGTGGTTCAGGATCTGTCCTATGCGCTGGAGCCCGGCACGGTGGTGGCCCTTGTGGGCCATAACGGCGCCGGAAAAACCACCCAGATAAAGATGATGCTGGGTCTGACCCGGCCCGATTCGGGCCGTATCGAGGTGCTTGGCGGCGACCCGCGCCGGCCAGAAACCCGCAGGCATCTGGGCTATCTGCCCGAAAGCGTGCAGTTCCATCCGGGGTTTACCGGGCGCGAGACGCTGGCCTTTCACGCCCGGCTGAAGGGCCTGCCGGAGGCGCAGGACGCGCTGCTCGACCGCGTTGGTCTGATCGAGGCGGCCGGCCGCGCGGTGCGGGGCTATTCGAAGGGGATGCGGCAACGCCTTGGTCTGGCGCAGGCGCTGCTCGGCGCGCCCCGGCTGCTGTTGCTCGATGAACCCACGTCCGGCCTTGATCCCGCGCTTCGACGGGAGCTTTACGGTCTGGTGGCGGATCTCGCGGCGCAGGGAACAACGGTGCTGATGTCCTCGCATGCGCTGACCGAACTGGATGGCCATGCCGAACGGGTGATCGTGCTCAACCGGGGCCGCAAGATCGCCGACGGCACGCTGGCGGAGTTGCGCCGTCTCGCGGGGCTGCCCGCCCGGCTGACCGCGCGCGTGGGCGGTGTGCTGCGCCGGATTGCGGTGAACGAGGCGGAAAAAGCCCCCACCCTGCGCGCGCTCCTCGCCGAAGGAGCCGAAGGGATCACCCTTGAGGACCCCTCGCTCGATGACATCTATGCCCATTTCCTGCGCAGGGAGGCCGCGTGATGCGCCCCGTCCTGACCATCGCCCGGCGCGAACTTGCCGAAGGTATCCGCAACCGCTGGGTCGTTTCGACAACGGTGGTGATGGCGGCGCTGGCCTCGGCCATCGCGGCGCTCGGTTCGGCGCCGACCGGTTCGACGGCCACGGCCGCGCTGGATGTCGTGGTCGTCGGGCTTGCCAGCCTGACGATCTTCCTCGTGCCGCTGATCGCGCTGCTGATCTCGCATGATGCGATCACGCGCGAGGCCGAACGCGGCACGCTGCTTTTGCTGCTCAGCCATCCGCTGTCGCGCCCGCAGGTGGTGGCGGGGAAATACCTCGGCCAAGTCGTGATCCTGCTGCTGGCAACGGTGGTGGGCTTTGGCGTCGCGGCGGTCTTTGTCGTGCTGCGCAACGGGGTCGAAGGCTGGCAGGCCTTCGCCGTGATGACCGCGGCCTCGGTGCTACTGGGGGCGGTGTTCCTTGCGCTCGGGATGCTGACGTCGGTTTCGGTGCAGGAAAGCTCCACTGCCGCCGGGATCGCGATCGGGCTGTGGCTGCTGTTCGTCGCGCTTTACGATATGGGCCTTCTCGCGGTGCTGGTCGCGCAGGGCGGCCATGCGGTGCCGGGCTGGGTGATGGACCTTGCGCTGGCGCTCAACCCGACCGACGCCTACCGGCTGATGACGCTCGGCGAGGGCGCCTCCGCCATGCTGTCGGGCATGGGCGGCGTCTATGACAATTCCACCCTCACCCCCGGCCTGCTGACAGGCGCGCTCGTGCTGTGGTGCGCGGTGCCGCTTGCCGCCGCGATGATCGTGTTTTCCCGGAGGAACCTGTGATGAAACCCCTGCTGATCGCCGCGCTTGTCGCCCTGAGCCTGAGTGCCTGCAAGGAGGACACCGCCACCCTGCCGCCCGAAACGATGACCGCCGAGGCCGTGGGCCGCTATTGCGGCATGAACCTGATGGAGCACGCGGGGCCAAAGGGGCAGGTGGTGCTCTCCAGGGAACTGGGCGCCTATTGGTTTTCCTCGGCGCGCGACACGATCGCCTTTACGATGATGCCCGACGAGGTGAAGGATTACGGCGGGATCTATGTCTCCGACATGGACCATGCCGCGAGCTGGGACGACCCCGGCGCCGACAACTGGATCGACGCGCGCAAGGCCGTCTATGTCGTCGGCTCGCGCAAGGAGGCCGGCATGGGCGGCGCCGAGGTCGTGCCGTTCGGCACCCGCGCCGGCGCCGAAGCCTTCGCCGCGCAGAACGGCGGCACGGTCCAGACCTTCACCGAACTGACGGCGGATGAAATCCTCGGCGCTCCCGCCGACGCCCCTGCAACGGAGACCGGCCATGCCAACCATTGATCGCCGCCGTTTTCTTGGCATTGCGGCCGCCTTCGCGGGGGCCGCGCTTCTGGCGCGCCCGGCGCAGGCAGCCGTTGTCTGGCGCGGGCAGGCGCTTGGTGCGCCGACGGAGCTGATCCTGAACCACCCGGACCCGGCCCGCGCGCGGATATTGCTCGGTCAGGTCGTGGCGGAACTCGCGCGGCTGGAACGGATCTTCACGCTGTATCGCGACGATTCAGACCTTGTCGCGCTGAACCGCAAGGGGGTTCTTGCCGCGCCCGCCCCCGAAATGGCCGCGGCGCTGCGGTTGTGCGCCCATGCCCATGCGGCAACGGGCGGGCGGTTCGATCCGACGGTTCAGCCTGTCTGGCGCGCCCATGCCGAAGGGCGCGACCCTGCCCCCCTGCGCGACAGGGTGGGGTTCGGCCGCGTGGTTGTCGGTGCGGATCGCATCGTGCTGCCGCGCGGAACGCAACTGACGCTCAACGGCATGGCGCAGGGGTTCATCACCGACCGGATCACCGATCTGCTGCGGGCGGGCGGCGCCGAACATACGCTGGTCGACATGGGCGAGATCCGCGCGATCGGCGGCCGAACCGTTCTGGAGCCGTGGACGGTCGCATTGGAGGGCGGCGGTTCGGTCGCGCTGCGGGATCGCGCCATCGCCACGACGGAACCATCGGGGTTCCGCTTTCCGGACGGAACGCCGCATCTGATCGACCCGGCAACGGGGGCGGCGCGCGCCGCATGGGCGCGCCTTGCGGTGATCGCGCCCGAGGCCGGTCTGGCCGATGCGCTCTCCACCGGCTTTGCGCTGGCCGATGCGGAAACGATCACCGCCGCGCTGGCGGGGTTGCCCGGGGTCGAGGTCCGTGCGCTTGATGCGCGCGGGCGGGAAACGCGGTTCGGATGAGGCGATCATGGGACAGGTCCGCATGGCGCGCTGGACATTCGCCTGGTTTGCCGCCGGGATGGGATTTCTCGGGCTGGCGCTCGGGCTGCTGATCGCGGGTTTCGGGCCGCCGCAGGCCGCGTGGGAAGCCGGCGAGAGCCGCGCGATCCTGCATCTGTTCGTGCTGGGCTGGATCGGCTCGCTGATGATCGGTGCCTCGCTGCAATTCGTGCCGGTGCTGGCCGCGGCCCCCCTGGCATTCGAATGGCTTTCGCCGGTCGCCCTGGGTCTTTGGGCGGGCGGGACGATGGCGCTCGGGCTCGGGTTCTGGCTGGCCTGGCCCGCGGCGCTGCGGGCCGCCGCGGCGGGGTTGTCCCTGTCTGCGGGCGGCGGGCTGGCGATGCTGGTTCCGCCGGTCATTGCGGCGATCCGGCGCGAAAGGCTGGTCTGGCCGCTGGCGATCGGGCTGGCGGCGATGGCCGCAACGGTGGTCATGGGCGCGGGGTTCGCGCTGTCGCTGGCAGGGGGTGGGGGCCTGATGCCCCTGCCCGGCGCCCGCAGCGCCCATGCCATCCTCGGGCTTGGCCTGTGGTTTGGCCTGTCGGCCATGGCGGTCTCGCTGAAATTCCTGTCGATGTTCGGCCTTGCGCCCGCGGCCCCTCCGCGCGCGCTTGCCGCCCTGTCCGCAGGGGGTGCGGCCATGCTGGTCGCGGTTGCGCTGCCCGATATTGCCCTTGGCATCGGCGCGGGGGTGACGGCGATCTATCTGTTCACCGGCATACGGATGCTGCGGGCACGCAGGCTGCATCGTCTCGACCCGGCGCTTGCCGGAGCGGGGATAGCGGTTCTGGCGCTGGCGCCGGGGCTTGCATTGCTGTTTGTGCCGGGCGGCGCGCTGCCGGGCGGGCTGCTGCTGGGGATGGGCTGGCTCTCCGGGCTGACGCTCGCCTTCATGCCGAAGATCACCGCCTTCCTGACCTGGATGGAGGTCTTCGGCCCCTTGATCGGCCGCGCGCCCGTGCCCCCGGCGGCGGCATTGGCCGCGGGACGCGGACGGCTTTTCGTGCTGGCCCTATGGTTGGCGGGAACGGTGATCTTCACGTCCGGAACGTGGCTCGAACAGGGTCTTTGGGCGCGTGGCGGCGCGGCCGTGATGATGTGCGCGGCCGCGCTTGTCCTGGCCGAATGCCTGAAGGTGCGGCGCCTTTCCCATCTGCCGCTGGCCGGACGCCCGCCCCGCCCGGCTCTCGTCTTCATCCACTCCTGACAAGGAATCGCGAACATGCCCGATATCCTCACCCTTGATGTCCGGCCGATCCTCGCCGCGGGCGACGAACCCTTCGGCGCGATCATGGAGGCCGCCGACACGCTGGCCGAAGGCCAGATCCTGCGGCTTGTGGCCCCGTTCCGGCCGGCGCCGCTGTTTCGCGTGATGGAGCGGCGCGGCTATACCTTCACCGAAACGGCGCTGGACGGTGGCGACTGGCAGGTGGATTTCCACCGCCCGGCGCAACCCCTGTCGCTCGGCAGCGCGCTCGAAGCCGCGACATGGCCGGAACCCGTGGCATCCCTCGACCTCACCGGGCTCGAACCGCCGGAACCGATGGTGCGGCTGCTGTCGGCCGTCGAAGCCGCCACCCCCGGCGATGTGGTCTTTGCCGTGCTGGACCGCGAGCCGGTATTCCTGTTTCCGAAGCTCGCCGAGCGCGGCCACCAATGGGCAGGAAATCGTGAGGCCCAGGGCGAGCGATACCGGCTGTTGGTGCGGAGGGCGCAGCATGTCTGACGGGCTGCGCCAGCGCGTCGAAACCGCGCTCGAACAGGTGATGGACCCGGAAACCGGGCTGAGCCTGCCCGCGATGGGGCTGATCTATGACATGACGATCGAAGAGGACGTGGTCCGTGTCACGATGACGACCACGACACGCGGATGCCCGTTGACGGCATTTCTGGGCGAAGGGGTGAAGGATGCGATCCTTGCCGTGCCCGGCGTGCGCAAGGCGCAGGTGCGGGTCACATGGGACCCGCCCTGGGACGTTTCGATGATGCGGAAGGATTAACTCCCCCGCAGATCCCGCCGCCTGGCGATCAGCCATGGCCCGTGTTCAAGGACGAAAAGCCCGAAGGCCAGCATCCAGGCGCCGCCCGAAACCGCGACAAGCATGTCATGGGCGCCGAATTCCGCCGCGGGCCGCGAAAGCGCCGCGACGATGAGGGCAAGGTAGCTCGCCACCGTCAGCGGCGAGGCCGTCAGCGCCCGCCCGGTATGGCCGCGCGTGGCCCGTGTCATCACCGCAAGCATCTCTCCGCCGATGGCCCCCACCGTAAGGACATGCACCGCCCCCGCCGTCGAAAGCCAGCCGAACCCCGCAAGCCCGATCGCAGCGAACCCCAGAGCCACCATCAGGTAACCGCCATGCAGCGCCAGAACCAGCGGCTCTGCCGCCGTGCGCCAGCCGCGCCAACGCCAGAGCCGGATCAGGTTCAGCCCCGCCGCCGCAGCCCCGCCACCCCCTGTCAGCGCCGTTTCGGGCGCGACGGTCCAGAGCGCCAGAACAGCCGCCGAAACACAGGCGGTCAGCGTATCATAACCGTTATAGGGCACCGGCAGCGGTTTGATGCCCTGCCGGTTCAGCCAATTGCGCGTGAAGCTCGGCGTAATCCGCCCGCCGACGATCACGATCAGCACGATATAGGCCGCCACCGCCGCCCGCGCGGCCATGCGCGGATCGCCGCCGCCCAAAACCGCCGCATGGAACCACAGGTTCGCCGCCGCCAGCAGGGCCACCGCCCCCACGACCTTCAGGTCGCGCCATTTCCGCCCGGCGACGATCTCGGTCAGGAAGACCGCCGCCATCACCGGCAGGAAGACCGCCTCGATCGCGACCCCTGCCCCGACACCCGCGACCGGCCATGTGAACAGCACCCGCCCCGCAAGCCAGAACGCCGCCAGCGCCATCAGCGGCCGCCCGGCAAGCGGCATCCGCCCCGTCCAGTTCGGCACCGCCGTCATCAGGAAGCCCGATACCACCGCCGGGCCGAAGCCAAAGAGCATCTCGTGCATGTGCCAGAACGACGCGCCATAGGCACCGCCCGGCGCGCCCGCCCCCGACAGCGCCGCAACCCAGAGCGCCATCGCCACCACGGCCCAGATCCCGCCGCCCAGAAAGAACGGCCGGAACCCGTAGGAAAACAGAACCGGCCCGGTGCGGGCAAGCCCGCGCGGTATGCCCCCGGCCGGACGGGGCTCGGATGTCGTCATGGCACCACCTTGGACTGAAAAGGCCCGCCAACCCCAAAAGAGGCGGCGGGCCGTTGCTTGCGGTGCACAGGATCAGCGTTGAACCTGGGCCAGTTCCGCATCCATGCGGTCCCGCGCCTTCTTCGGCAGCTTGCCGGTGGCCAGCGCATCGTAGTTCGAGACATCGCCCCCCGCCTGGATCACCGCAACCATCCCCATCGGCAGGTGCGGCTTGCATTTCACGCCATAGAGGCCCGCCTTGTCGAGCGTCAGGACATAGGTTTCATTCAGCTTGGATTCGAATTCGGCCACGCCTTCGGGCAGCATCCCGGGCAGGGAGGCCACGTCGTGCCCCTTGTCCACCGGCACGAAGGTGATCGTATCGCCGACCTCGGCCTGAACGAAAGCGGGCTCGAACACCATGGCCCCGGCTTCGCCCTTGTTGAGCATCTTCACCTCATGGTCGGCCGCCAGAACCGGACCCGCCATGCAGGCCACAACGGCCATCAGCGCAAGCGGAAGTTTCATCTTCGATCTCCTGAAAGGTTCATCTGCGCGGCATCTAACACCGGGCCTTGGGCCGCAACGTTGCGCTGGCGCAATGTTCGTTCAGCCTGCGGCGATTGCCTCGAAAGCCGCCAGATCGGCAATGATGACCTGCCGCCGCGCACGGACCAGAATGCCGCGCGCCTCCCATGCCGCCATGATCCGCGACACGGTATGAAGGGTGTTGCCGCTCAGATCCGCGACGTCCTGACGGGTCAGCGGAAAGGGGATGCGGATCGTGCCGCCCTCTGCCTCGCCGGTTTCGCGCGCGATGCGCAGCAGGACATGGGCGATGCGGGGCCCGGCCTCCTCTGTGCTGGCCTCGCGCAGGCGGGTGTGGGCTTCGTCGAGTTTCCGCCCGATCGCGCGCATCGCCGAGAAGGTCAGCGAGGGCGCGGCCCCCACAACCGCCTCCCAGCGACGGCAGGGCCAGCCGAACAGGCGGCTCGGGACCATGGCCTCGGCATGGCCCGGATAGGTGTCGCGGTTCAGGGCGGGCGCGAAGCCGCACAATTCCCCCGGATGCACGATCCGCACGATGATCTGACGCCCGTCCTCGGTGACCTGCGTCACCTTCAGCCGGCCATCGACCAGCACATAGAACCGCTCGGCCCTGTCGCCTTGCGCGAACAGCGTCTGGTTGGCGGCAAGGATAACCGAACTCATCCCCTCGCTCACAGCGGCGCGCTGGCGGTCGTCAAGCCCGTCGAACAGCGGGGTGTCGGGAAAAGGGGGCGCGGGCATGGCAGGCATTCTTCAGTGGCGGGAGAGCCATAGCATGAAATCGCGCGGGGCCAAACGCGGGATTTGCCCGTCCCTTGACCAAAGTCCTGGGGCGCTTTGCCGGCAACGGGTATGATCGGGCCGAACATCCGGGAGCCCTGTCATGGACTGGCTGAATCTTGCGGCGTCGTTCGCGGCGTTTTTTGCATCGCACGCGATTCCCGCCCGACCGAAGGCGAAAGGGTGGCTGCGGCGCCATTTCGGTGCGCAAGGGTATGGTATCGCGTTCAGCCTGCTGTCGGTCGGCATCCTGATATGGATGGTCGTCGCGGCGGGGCGGGCGCCTTATGTCCAGCTCTGGCCGCAATGGCCGTGGATGCGATGGGCGGCCAATCTGGCGATGCCATGCGCGGTGGCGCTTGCGGCATTCGGCATCGCGGCGCCCAATCCGCTGTCGTTCGACGGGCGCGCCGCAGGGTACGACCCCGCCCATCCGGGCATTGCCGGGGTGGTGCGTCATCCGTTGCTGTGGGCGCTGCTGATCTGGTCCTCGGCGCATCTTCTGGTGAACGGGGATCTTGCGCATGTGATCCTGTTCGGCAGCTTCGCCCTGTTCTGCCTGCTCGGGATGCGGATGCTCGATCGCCGCAATCGCCGCCTGATGGGCGCCGCGTGGGGCCGGCTCGCGGAACGGACATCGGCTTTCCCCTTCGCCGCGCTCATCGACGGGCGCTGGCGGCCCGTGGCGGGTCCGAAACCGCTGCGGGCGCTGCTGGCGGTCGGGATATGGCTCGGGTTGTTGTGGGCGCACCCTGTCGTGATCGGCGTTTCGCCGTTACCATGACGGCGCTGCTGCTGTTGCCCAATGGAGGTCGGAGAATGGAATCGGTGAGGACCCGCCGGGTTTACGAACCCGCCGCCGCGCAGGAGGGCACGCGCGTTCTGGTCGATCGGCTTTGGCCGCGGGGGCTGAGCAAGCTGCGGCTGGGGGATGCGCTTTGGGACAAGGAGATCGCCCCGAGCACGGAACTGCGGAAATGGTTCGGGCATGATCCGGCGCGGTTCGAGGCATTTGCCGCAGCCTACAGGATGGAACTTGCCGCGAAGCCCGATGCCGTCGCCGCACTGGCCCGCAGGGCGCGGCCCGACGGGCTGACATTGCTCTACGCCGCACATGACCCGACGTGCAATCATGCGATCGTTCTGGCGGGTGTTCTCGAGGACTGGCTGCGCGACCATCCGGCATGAACCGGGCGTCACCCCGGCAGACGGCGCAGGCTTGGCCCGTAATCGGCGAGCCAGAGCCCGAAGGCCAGCATCCAGCACAGCGCAGCCAACCCATGTATCGGCCCCGGCGGCCAGGGCGCGAGCCCCATCTCGGGCAGAACCCGCAGCAGAACCGCCATCCCGGCCAGAAGGAAGGCGCCCCGGGTCATTCCGTTCAGCCCGAGATCCTGCCCCGTGTGGAAGCGCCCCGCGATCGCAAGGACAGCGAGAACGCCAAGGCCCAGCCCGCCCATCAGCGCCAGATGCAGGGGCGCCGTTTCGCCCCATGCCGCGCCAAGCCGCGCGGCGCCGAACCCGATCAGCCCCGCCCCGGCAAAGGCCGCCGATGCCATCAGGACGAGGATCTCCGCACGCAGGGCCTCGCGCCCGATGAACCCTTCGGCAACGCGGTCCATGAAGGCCGCGCCTGCGGCAATCCACAGAAACCCTCCGGCTGCCGGCGACAGGCCCGCGACATCACCCGCCAGTGCCAACGCCACAAGCCCCGGCGCAAGGTTCACACGCCCGGGATGCGGCCGATAGGGCGTGGTTTCGCCGCTCGGGTCGAGAATGGCATTCGTGACCTGCACCGTCACCCGCGCCAGCACGAGTCCGAGCAGGCCCAGAAACATCTGCCCCGAAATGCGCAGCCAGAACGATGCCGCCTCGGGCGCATCGGTGACCATCGCGATCCGCGCCAGCGCGCAGCACAGCGCCAGCATCCCGATCCAGCCCGCGAAGGGCAGAACCTTCGTGCTGCGCCTCTGCCACGCGGCCCGGAGCAGATAGAGCACAAGCCACACGAGCCACACCAGATCGCACAGCCCCGCGATACCCGCCAGCGCGTCCGCCCCGAGCAGGCCCGGCACCCGCGCCGCGCCCCAGAGCGCCGCGCCCCCCCACAACACCCGCCCCCGCAGGCGCGGCGTATCCGTCCATTCCGGCACGGCGGTCGTCAGAAACCCGATCAGCGCCGCACCCCAGCCGCCGAAGATCATCTCCGTTGCATGCCACACGCCCGGCGGCAGGTCGCGCGCAAAGGGCAGGTCGAACCCCCAAAGCCAGACCCAGATGAGCGGCCAGCCCCCCGCATAGAGCGCCGCCAGCGGGAAAAACAGGCGGAACCCCTCGTCGGAGAGGATGCGGTGCAGGGGCTGGGTCATGGCCGGGCGCGCTCGTCGATGTCGTGGATATGGGCGAAAAGCGGGTCTTCGTGCAGGTAATGCTGCCTGAGCGCAAAGATCGCGGATTCGCCACGGGTGCCCGGAACGCCGGGTGGAACACGGGCGCCTGCAATGCCATGCCCGCGCGCATCGAGGACAAGGATGCGATGGCTGATGCGGATCGCCTCCATCAGGTCATGGGTGATGAACAGCGCCGCAAAGCGCGCGGCCTGCGCCGCCGCGATGACAAGATCCTGCATCCGCCGCTTGAGCGCCACATCGAGCGCCGTGAAAGGCTCGTCGAAATAGATGAAATCCGGCTCGGCAACGAGCGCGCGAGCAATGGCCACGCGCTGCCGCATCCCGCCCGAGAGTTCGACCGGATAGCGGTCGAGATCCTCGGGCAGAAGCCCCGCGCGCTGCGCCGCCGCCGTGACGCGCGCGGGGTCGCGGCGGCGCAGCGGATAACCGATGTTGCGCGCCACGCTCGCCCAGGGCATCAGGCGCGGCTCCTGAAACACCATCGCATGACGAGAATAGCGGCGCTGAACACGCCCCTCGGAAGGATCGATCAGCCCGGCGGCGATATGGGCGATGGTGGATTTTCCGGACCCGGATGGCCCGACCAGCGCAACCACCTCGCCCGCCGCAACGGCAAGGGTGATCCCGGTCAGGACGCTGCGGCCAAAATAGCTATGGCCGATACCGTGCAGGTCGAGCTGCATCACCGCTTGACCCCCCAGGGTGTCGCGGCGGCGCGCCAGCGTTCCAGTTCGGCCTGGATCGGGCGGAGCAGCAGATATTCGACCACGATCAGCGCCGCGACCGCCAGACAGACCCAGGCCAACGCCCCCGACACGTCCAGCATCGCGCGCGAACGCGCCAGCGCCCCGCCGATCCCCCCCGCATTGGCCAGAAGCTCCGCCATCACCGCAACCTTGAACGACGAGCCAAGCGCCAGCACCAGCGCGGGCATCAGATGGGCGGCGATCTGGCGGCTGTCAACCGTCAGGAACCGGCGCACCGGCCCCGCCCCGAACACCTGCGCCATCTGGTCGAGGCCACGGTCGCGCGTCGCCACCCCCTCGACCGCGCCGGAAAACACCACCGGAACCGTCGAGACAAGGATCGTCGCCGCGACCGTGCCGGCAGAGGCACCGAACCACAGCATCGCCAGAACGATCCATGCGATCGGCGGCACCCCGATCAATACCGTCAGGACGGGACGGGCAAGCCGCAGCGTCGCCGGGGAATAGCCCGCGGCGACCCCCGCCAGCGTGCCGATCAGCGCGCAGGCCCCGAACCCCGCAAGGGCGCGCAGCGTGGTAAGCCACAGCACCGCGCGCGCCGACCCGTCCGACAGCAGGCCGCGCGCGGCATCAAGCGTTGCCAGCGGCGCCGGCAGGATGAAATCGCCATAGGCTTCATGCCCCGCCTGCCAGAGCGCGCCGATCAGCGCGAGCCCCGCAAGCCCGGCCCAGCCCGACCAGAGAAACCGGCAGATCCGCCCCGCCCTGTCGAGCAGCGCCGTTCGGGCGCGTTCAAAGGACATAGGCTCCAGACTTCGGTAACGGGGTCGCCCCAGTCAAGCGGTTTTGGGCATACGGGATGTGCCGCCGGAGCGCGCGGCCTTGTTCTTTGAACAAGTGATCT
>NZ_RCHI01000024.1 GCF_003664585.1 Paenirhodobacter hankyongi | reverse complement strand
TTCTCACGATGCAAATCGTGCCGCTTTTCCGGGCAGTTTTCCCCGCACCTCACCCCGCCCAAGCCGCAATTCCGGGCAGATCACCCCTCACGCCAGCCCTCACGCAACCTGCGGATAGGTGATGATCGACAGATAGCGCGCCGGAAGCTCGATCAGCTCCTCGGGCCCATGCGGCGCATCCGAATCGAAGAGCAGCGTGTCGCCGGGTTCGAGGCGATAGACCTGCTCGCCGTGGCGGTAGTCGACCACGCCCTCGAGCATGTAGAGCATCTCGATCCCCTCGTGCTGGAAGGTCTGGAAGCGGTCGCTCTCGGTGGTCAGCACGATCAGATAGGGTTCGACCACCACGCCCGAATTGTTCGAGCCGATATGGCCGAGCAGGTGATACTGATGCCCGGCGCGGGTGCCGGCACGTTCGATCTCGACCCCCTCGCCCGCCTTCACATGCATGCAGCCGCGCGGCTCCTCATAGCCCGAAAAGAGCTGCACCAGCGGCACCCGCAGCGCATGGGCGAGCGACTGGATCGTGGTCAGCGAGGGCGAGATCACCCCGTTCTCGATCTTCGAGAGCATGCCGACCGACAGCCCGGTCTGCGCGGCCAGATCGGAACCCGTCATCCGCTGCCGCTTGCGCAGCTCGCGCACCTGGCGGCCGATCGCCACCTCGAGGTTCTTCTCGCGCGTCTCGCGCACCGCGTGCGGGTTCTGCGACAGACGCTCTTCCGTTGCAGCGCTCTTTCCGGCCATGCCCAAATTCCTTCCGCAATCCCTGCGCGCCCGGGCCAGGGCCCGCGGCAAATCCTTCTGCTTGTCGCGGTTTCGCGGGCCGCTGTCCATGCCCGACCGCAAGAGCGCGCGCTCAGTGCGCCACGTCACCGCACCCGACGCCGCGCACGATCGCCGCGATGCCGGCCAGCTGATCGGCGAGCGGGCTCGACCGGCGCCAGACCATGCCGATGGTGCGCCGCGGCCGCGGCTCGGGCAGGCGCGCGATCGAAACCTCGGCCGAGCGGGTCTCGACCGGCACCGCCATCTCGGGGATCAGCGTCACCCCGATCCCCGCCCCCACCATCTGCACCAGCGTGGCAAGCGAACTGCCCTCCATCAGCGCGCGCGGCGCCGAGGGCGGGATCTTGCAGAAGGAGAGCGCCTGATCGCGGAAGCAATGCCCCTCTTCCAGCAGCAGAAGCCGCATCTCGCGCAGTTTCTCGGCGCTTGGCACCGGCTTGCCGGCATCGGCGGGGGGCCGGACCAGAACGAATTCCTCGTCGAACAGCGCGACCTCGTCGAGCGCGGGCTCGGAAACCGGCAAGGCGACGATCGCCGCATCGAGCCGCGCCGCCAGCAGATCGGCGATCAGCTTGCCGGTCACCGCCTCGCGCGGGCGCGGATCGAGCCCCGGGTGGGTCTCGGCCAAGGCGTGGATGATGCGCGGCAGCAGATAGGGCGCGACGGTCGGGATCACCCCCAGCCGGAAACGGCCGGCCAGACTGCCCCGCGCCGCGCGCGCCAGATCGCCCAGCTCGTCGACCGCGCGCAGGATCTCGCGCGCGCGGGTGGCGAAATCCTCGCCAAGGGCGGTGAGCCGGATCTGCCGCGCCGCGCGCTCGACCAGCGGCGCGCCGACGATCTCCTCGAGCTCGCGGATCTGCATCGACAGCGCCGGCTGGGTGATCGCGCAATCCTCGGCCGCCCGGCCGAAATGGCCAAGTCGCGCCAGCGCCTCGAAATAGCGCAGATGTTTCATCGTCAGCGGATTCATCAGGCGAACTTATCAACGCCGTAAGGAAATGCAATTATCCTTTATCGCGCCCCTCCGCTAGCCTGCATCCATCGGGGAACCGGACGCAGCGCCGGCCCCTTTCAGATCATGACCCAAGCCCTGGAGGAGACCATGGACGGCAACGAGATGAAAACCGCCGGCAAATGCCCGGTGATGCACGGCGCGATCACCAGCGAGGCGCGCTCGGTGATGGAGTGGTGGCCGAATGCCCTCAAACTCGAGATCCTGCACCAGCACGACACCAAGACGAACCCGCTTGCGGGCTTCGACTATCGCGAGGCGGTGAAGGGGCTCGACGTCGCCGCGCTGAAGCGCGACCTCGCGGCGCTGATGACCGACAGCCAGGACTGGTGGCCGGCCGACTGGGGCCATTACGGCGGGCTGATGATCCGCATGGCCTGGCACGCGGCGGGCAGCTATCGCGCGGCGGACGGGCGCGGCGGTGGCGGCACCGGCAACCAGCGCTTTGCCCCGCTCAACTCCTGGCCCGACAACGTCTCGCTCGACAAGGCACGCCGGTTGCTCTGGCCGATCAAGCGCAAATACGGCAATGCCGTCAGCTGGGCCGACCTGATCATCCTGGCCGGCACTGTCGCTTATGAGACGATGGGGCTGAAGACCTTCGGCTTCGGCTTTGGCCGCGCCGATATCTGGGCGCCCGAGATCGACACCTATTGGGGCGCCGAGAAGGAATGGCTGGCGCCGTCGGACGAGCGCTATGGCGACGTCGACAAGCCCGAAACCATGGAGAATCCGCTCGCCGCGGTGCAGATGGGGCTGATCTACGTCAACCCCGAGGGGGTGAACGGCAAGCCCGACCCGCTGAAAACCGCGGCCCAGGTGCGCGAGACCTTCGCCCGCATGGGGATGAACGACGAGGAGACGGCGGCGCTGACCGCGGGCGGGCATACCGTGGGCAAGACCCATGGCAACGGCTCGGCCACGGCGCTTGGCCCCGATCCGGAAAGCGCCGGCCCCGAGATGCAGGGCCTGGGCTGGGCGAATCCGAACCAGCACGGCAAGGCGGCGAATGCGGTGACCTCGGGGCTCGAGGGCGCCTGGACGACGCATCCCACGGTCTTCGACATGGGCTTCTTCGACATGCTCTTCGGCCATGAGTGGGAGCTGCGCAAGTCGCCCGCCGGTGCCTGGCAATGGGAGCCGGTCGAGATCGCGGAAGAGGACAAGCCGCTTGATGCCTCCGATCCCGGCAAGCGCCACAACCCGATGATGACCGACGCCGACATGGCGATGAAGGTCGACCCGGTCTATCGCGCGATCTGCGAGAAGTTCATGGCCGATCCGGCCTATTTCAACGACACCTTCGCGCGCGCCTGGTTCAAGCTGACGCATCGCGACATGGGGCCGAAGGCGCGCTACATCGGGCCCGAGGTGCCGGCCGAGGATCTGATCTGGCAAGACCCGGTGCCGCAGGGCCCGACGGGCTATGACGTCGCCGCGCTGAAGGCGAAGATCGCGGCCTCGGGGCTGAGCACGGCCGAGCTTGTGGCCACCGCCTGGGACAGCGCCCGCACCTTCCGCCAGTCCGACTATCGCGGCGGCGCGAATGGCGCGCGGATCCGGCTGGCGCCGCAGAAGGACTGGGAAGGCAACGAACCCGCGCGTCTGGCGAAGGTGCTGGCGGTGCTCGAACCGCTCGCGGCGGAAGCCGGCGCGAGCCTCGCCGACACCATCGTGCTTGCCGGCAATCTCGGCGTCGAGACGGCGGCCGCGGCCGCGGGCGTGGCGCTCGAGCTGCCGTTCTCGCCCGGCCGGGGCGACGCGACCGAGGCGATGACCGACGCCGAGAGCTTTGCCCCGCTCGAACCGATCCATGACGGCTTCCGCAACTGGCTGAAGAAGGACTATGTCGTCGCCCCCGAGGAGCTGCTGCTCGACCGCGCCCAGCTGATGGGGCTGACCGCGCCCGAGATGGTGGTGCTGCTCGGCGGGCTGCGGGTCATCGGCGCGAACCACGGGGGATCGGCGCATGGCGTGCTCACCGACCGGGTCGGCGCGCTGACGCCCGACTTCTTCGTCAACCTGACCGACATGGCGAACACCTGGGTGAAGGCGGGCGATCACTACGAGATCCGCGACCGCAAGAGCGGCGCAGTGAAATGGACGGCGACGCGGCTCGACCTCGTCTTCGGCTCGAACTCGATCCTGCGCGCCTATGCCGAGCTTTACGCCCAGGACGACAACGCCGGAAAGGTGGTGCGCGACTTCGCCGCCGCCTGGACCAAGGTGATGGAGGCCGACCGCTTCGACCTCGCCCGGTAAGACCCACCGAAAGGCGCCGCCCCGCGCGGCGCCTTTCTCCTTGCGCGCCCCCCCGAGTCGGTTTTCGAGCCCCCCGGGGGGCGAAACCGCCCCACGACTGCCTGAAATCAATGCAGTTCGACGCGCGCCCAGAGTGCTCCCCCGCGGTGACAGCCTTCGCGACCCTGCCCACCGCCTGACGCCCGGGCGCGAAAGCCACAATGACGGCCTCGCGATCGCCGTCCGCACGCTTTCATCTGCACAAGATCGCCGCCCGGAAATATGGTGCGCGCGAAGCATCTCAACGCAGATCACAGACATGAACAGACGAACTTTCCTGCAGGGCGCGACCTTTCTCACCGGCGCCCTGATCCTGCCCTCGGCCGAGGCCTTCGCCGCCCCCGACGCGCAGCCCTTCTCCTATGACGCGCTGATCGCGCGGGCGCAGAAAATGGCCGGCGCCGCCTATGTTCCGCCGCTGATGCCAAACCCCGCGGTGGTGCAGCAGATCGACTATGCCCGCCACGGCGAGCTGGTCTTCCGCACGCAGAAGGCGCTGTTCTCGGGCCAGCCCGACACTGGCAAGGAACAGGGCTATCCGCTCGAGTTCTTCCCGCTTGGCATGTATGCGCCGAAGCGGGTGCAGATGTTCCTGGTCGAGGACGGGCTCGCGACCGAGATCCGCTATAACCCCGACCTGTTCGACATGCCGGCCGACAACCCGGCGCGGCAGCTGCCCTCGGATGCGGGTTTCGCGGGCTTCCGGCTGCAGGAATGGTATCAGGCCGACGACTGGGTGCGGCAGGACTGGGTCGCCTTCCAGGGCGCATCGTACTTCCGCGCGATCGGTGCGGACGGCCAATACGGGCTTTCGGCCCGCGGCATCGTGCTGAACGCCGCCGCCGCGATGCCCGAGGAATTCCCCGACTTTCGCGAGTTCTACATCGCGCAGGAACGGGACTCGACCCCCGACACCCCGGTCACCGTCTGCGCGCTGCTCGACGGGCCGAGCGTCACCGGCGCCTATCGCTTCCGCATGACCCGCGGGCTTGACCGCTCGAAGGGCGTGGTCATGGAGATCGAGGCCAAGGTCTTCCTGCGCGCCGATGTCGAGCGGCTCGGCCTGGTGCCGCTGACCTCGATGTTCTGGTTCGGCGAATACGGCAAGGGCCGGATGCAGGACTGGCGCCCCGAGGTGCACGATTCGGACGGGCTTGCGATGTGGACCGGCGCCGGCGAACGGATCTGGCGCCCGCTCAACAACCCCGACGAGACCCGGATCTCGGCCTTCGCCGACGAGAACCCGCGCGGCTTCGGCCTGCTGCAGCGCGACCGCAACTTCGACCACTTCCTCGACGGCGTCTTCTACGACCGCCGCCCGAGCCTGTGGGTCGAGCCGATCAAGCCGCTCGGCAAGGGCGCGATCGAGCTGATGGAGATCCCGACCGACGACGAGATCAACGACAACATCGGCGCCTTCTGGGTGCCCGAGGGGCCGGCGCTGAAGGGGGCGAGCTACGACCTGCACTATCGGCTCTACTGGCTGAGCGACGAACCCTTCCCGGCGACCAACATCGCGCGCACCGTCGCCACCCGGATCGGCCGCGGCGGCCAGCCGGGCCATGTGCGGCCGCCGAACGTGCACCATTTCGCGGTCGAGTTCGACCGCCCCTCGGTGATGACGCAGATCCCCTATGGCGTCTTCCCGAAGGTGGTGGCAAGCGCCAGCGCCGGCGCGATCAGCCGCACCTTCTCGGAACCCGTGCCGAACGGCAACGTCTGGCGCGGCAACTTCGACCTCGAGGTGTCGCCGGGCACGGTGGTCGATCTGCGGATGTATCTCGAACTGGACGGCAAGCCGCTGACCGAGACCTGGCTTTACCAGTTCGAGGCGAACTGACGACTGGCGGCCGCCGGCGCGACAGCGTGCGGCGGCCGCCCTCCCGGGCCTGCGCCCGAACGAAGCTCGCGCCTGAAAACAGCACTCCCCGCCCCTGCACGGCAGGAACCGCGCCACGGAAATTCCACGGTTCGTGATCTGGAGGAGATGGTGGGTGATGAGGGACTCGAACCCCCGACATCCTCGGTGTAAACGAGGCGCTCTACCAACTGAGCTAATCACCCGGCTGCGCCGTTCTTAGAACGACGGCGCGGCGGCACGCAAGCCCTGCCCGGCGATCGGCGCCTTGCGTCAAGCCTTCAGCAACCGCCCGTCCGAAAAACCAAACCCCCGGGAGCTTGCGCCCCCGGGGGTTTAGAATGGTGCGGTTGAAAAGACTCGAACTTTCACGGGAGTTACCCCACAGCGACCTCAACGCTGCGCGTCTACCAATTCCGCCACAACCGCACGTTCTGGCTTGGTGGAGAGGCATTTAGCGGAGCCTATCGGGAATGAAAAGCGGAAAATTCCGTTTCCTCGCATTTCTTTGCGAAAAAATCGGCGGCACGGTGAAGCCATGACGCAAGCCCTCAATGTTCGTTGGGAAATCCCTGCCCCGGAACGGCGAAGCCGCAATTCCGCGCGCTCCCCCCCGCCACGGCCCGCC
Organism: Paenirhodobacter hankyongi; assembly: GCF_003664585.1. Lineage (GTDB taxonomy): Bacteria > Pseudomonadota > Alphaproteobacteria > Rhodobacterales > Rhodobacteraceae > Rhodobacter > Rhodobacter hankyongi. Next base: position 41,673 of record NZ_RCHI01000024.1, on the reverse strand, counting down.
CCTCCCCGCCAGAAGCAATTCGTGCCCGATGCCGGCCTGCCGGGACCTTCCGCCCGGAGCCACCACCTCCCTGCCGTGAATCACTCTTGAGACACGAGGCATCTTCCCCTACCTCCGGCACAGCCGCAGGAGGTGCCGATGCCCGAATGGATCCAGTCCGACCGTCTTGTTCCCTATGAGGAGGCGCTCGCCTTCATGGAGGAGCGCGTGGCGAAGATCGCCCGCGGCGAGGCCGACGAGGCGATCTGGCTGCTCGAGCACCCGCCGCTCTATACCGCGGGCACCTCGGCCAGGCGCGAGGATCTGGTCGATCCCGACCGCTTCCCGGTCTATGACGCGGGCCGCGGCGGGCAATATACCTATCACGGCCCCGGTCAGCGGGTGGTCTATGTCATGCTCGACCTGAACCGGCGCGGCCGCGACGTGCGCTGCTTCGTGCGCGACCTCGAACGCTGGGTGATCGCGGCGCTCGCCGAGTTCAACGTGACGGGCGAGATCCGGCCGGGCCGCGTCGGGGTCTGGGTCAGCCGCCCCGACCGGCCGCGCGGGCCCGACGGCGCCATCGCCGAGGACAAGATCGCCGCGATCGGGGTGAAGCTGCGCCGCTGGGTCAGCTTCCACGGCATCTCGATCAACGTCGAGCCGGACCTGAACCATTTCGGGGGAATCGTGCCCTGCGGGATTCGCGATCACGGCGTGACCTCGCTCGTGGATCTCGGCCTGCCGGTGGCGATGGCCGATCTCGATGCCGCGCTGCACAAGACTTTCGTCGCAATTTTCGATACCCCGGCGGGGTCCTGTGCAGAATTGAATAACGCGACCATTTGACCCGTGGTATTGAGGGGGACCGGCTGCCAAGAGCAGCCAGCCCGGCCGGACCCCGGGCCGAGACAAGAACCAAGGAACCCGCGATGAAGCTCAGCCTCTACGTCACTCTCGCCGCCGTCGCCTTCGCTGCCCCGTCCTATGCGGGCGATGCCGAAGCCGGCGCCAAGCTCTTCACCAAGTGCAAGGCCTGCCACTCGATCGTCGCCGATGACGGCACCGCGATCGTCAAGGGCGGCAAGGTCGGCCCGAACCTCTACGGCGTCGTGGGCCGCCCCGCCGCGAGCTATCCCGACTTCAACTATGGTGACGGCATCAAGGGCGCCGCGGCCGCCGGCCTCGTCTGGGACGAAGCGCTGATCGCCGAATATGTCGTCGACCCGACCAAGTTCATCGACAGCCACGGCGGCACCGGCGCCTCGAAGATGACCTTCAAGCTGCCGAAGGGCGGCGAGGACGTCGCGGCCTACCTGGCTTCGGTCAAGAAGTAAGATCGGGATCTTCCCGACCGGGCCCGGGCGGCGCAATCCGCCCGGGCCTTTCCATGTCCGCGCCCCTGCCCCCCGGCATCCGCGCGGCCCTGCGACATTTTTTCGCATCCCCTCTCTCGAAATCGTTGCCCGGCGCGGAATTGCACCCTAGGCTTCCCCAATGCGGCGCACACGGGAGGGGAGACCCGGCCGCACACAGGGAGGAAATACATGGCGGACGCAGCCCTTCACGGCGGTGCGCATGACAGCCGCGGCTTCTTCACGCGCTGGTTCATGTCCACCAATCACAAGGACATCGGGGTTCTCTACCTGATCACCGCAGCCTTCGTCGGGCTGATCTCGGTCGGCTTCACGGTCTACATGCGGCTCGAGCTGATGAACCCCGGCGTGCAATACATGTGCGAGGAAGGCGCGCGGCTGATTGCCGATGCGAGCCAGCCCTGCACGCCGAACGGCCATCTGTGGAACGTGATGATCACCTATCACGGCGTGCTGATGATGTTCTTCGTGGTGATCCCGGCGCTCTTCGGCGGTTTCGGCAACTACTTCATGCCGCTGCATATCGGCGCGCCGGACATGGCCTTCCCGCGGCTGAACAACCTCAGCTACTGGCTCTATGTCGCGGGCGTCGCGCTCGGCATCGCCTCGCTCTTCGCGCCCGGCGGCGGCGGCGGGCATGGCGCGGGGGTGGGCTGGGTGCTCTATCCGCCGCTGTCGACCTCGGAAGGCGGCTATGCGATGGATCTGGCGATCTTTGCCGTGCACGTCTCGGGCGCCAGCTCGATCCTCGGCGCGATCAACATCATCACCACCTTTCTGAACATGCGCGCCCCGGGCATGACGCTGCACAAGGTGCCGCTTTTCGCCTGGTCGGTCTTCGTCACCGCCTGGCTGATCCTGCTGTCGCTGCCGGTGCTTGCGGGCGCCATCACCATGCTGCTGATGGACCGCAACTTCGGCACCACCTTCTTCAACCCGGCAGGCGGCGGCGACCCGATCCTTTACCAGCACATCCTGTGGTTCTTCGGCCACCCCGAGGTCTACATCATCATCCTGCCGGGCTTCGGCATCATCAGCCACGTCATCGCCACCTTCGCCCGCAAGCCGATCTTCGGCTATCTGCCGATGGTCTATGCGATGGTGGCGATCGGGGTGCTGGGCTTCGTCGTCTGGGCGCATCACATGTACACCGTGGGCCTCAGCCTGACGCAGCAGAGCTATTTCATGCTGGCCACAATGGTGATCGCGGTGCCGACCGGCGTGAAGGTGTTCAGCTGGATCGCCACGATGTGGGGCGGCTCGATCGAGTTCAAGACGCCGATGCTCTGGGCCTTCGGGTTCCTGTTCCTGTTCACCATCGGCGGCGTGACCGGCGTGGTGCTGAGCCAGGCGCCGCTCGACCGGGTCTATCACGACACCTATTACGTCGTGGCGCATTTCCACTATGTGATGAGCCTTGGCGCCGTCTTCGCGATCTTTGCCGGCATCTATTTCTGGATCGGCAAGATGTCGGGCCGGCAATACCCCGAATGGGCGGGCAAGCTGCATTTCTGGATGATGTTCATCGGCTCGAACCTGATCTTCTTCCCGCAGCACTTCCTTGGCCGGCAGGGCATGCCGCGGCGCTACATCGACTATCCCGAGGCCTTCGCGACCTGGAACAAGGTCTCCTCGATCGGCGCCTTCATCAGCTTCGCCTCCTTCCTGCTGTTCTTCGGGATCATGGCCTATACGCTGCTCGCCGGGCGCCGCGTGGCCAAGGCGAATTACTGGAACGAATACGCCGACACGCTGGAATGGACGCTGCCGAGCCCGCCGCCCGAGCATACCTTCGAGCAGCTGCCGAAGCGCGAGGACTGGGACCACGCCCACAGCCACTGACGGGCGCGGAGCAATCGCACCGAAAGGCCCCGGCAGCCCCGGGGCCTTTTGCCGTTCCGCAGGGAAAACGTGCTGGCAGAGGGAAATCCACGCGGCACAGACAGAACGTTGATCTGCGCAGGTGCCAGATTCCGCACATGCGTTCCGCCCCTCCTCCCCGCACCGAACCCGGGTTCCGACGCCGGGCAGCCCCGACGCGCCGCGGTCCTTATTTCCCGTGACCGGTGGACTTGGCCCCTGCCCCGCCCCAGATTCCCGGGCAGGAACGAAAGGACCGCCATGTTCGCGATGATTCCCCATGACTGGATCGCCGGCCTTGCCGGAGGGCTGATGATCGGCGCCTCGGCGGCGCTCTTGCTGCTCGGCAACGGCCGCATCCTCGGCGCAAGCGGCATCCTCGGCACGCTGCTGGCGGGAGAGGATCCGGCGCGCGAGCGGCTTGCCTTCGTCGCGGCGCTGATCGCGGCCCCGGCACTCGCCGCCCTCGCCTTCGGCGCGCCGGCCTTCGCTCAGGCGCGCGAGCTGCCGCTCGTGGTGCTGGCGGGGCTTCTCGTGGGCATCGGCACGCGGATGGCGAATGGCTGCACCTCGGGCCATGGCGTCGTCGGCATGGCGCGCTTTGCGCCGCGCTCGATCGTCGCCACGCTCGTCTATCTGGGCGCCGGCTTCGTCACCCTGTTCCTTGTCCGCCACCTGCTCGGAGCGATCTGATGCGTCTTGTGATTTCCGCCCTTTCGGGCGCGCTCTTCGGCCTTGGCCTGCTGGTCTCGGGGATGACCGATCCGGCGAAGGTGCGGGGCTTTCTCGACCTCGCCGGCGCCTGGGACCCGACGCTGATCTTCGTGCTGGGCGGCGCGGTGGCGCCGATGATCGTCGCCTGGCGCATCGCCGCGCGCACCCGCCGCGCGCTGACCGGCGCCCCCTTCCCGCCCGCCCCCGCCCCGCGCATCGACGCGCGGCTTGTCGCGGGCTCGGTTCTCTTCGGCGCGGGCTGGGCGCTCGCCGGCTTCTGCCCCGGCCCGGCGCTTGCCTCGCTCGGCTGGAGCGGGGTCACCGGCCTCTCCTTCACCCTCGCGATGGCGGGCGGCATGATCGTGCACGCCCGCCTCGCCGCCCGGCGCAGCCTGCAGCCGGCCTGATCCTCCCCCGAAGGCCCGCCTGCAGGCTTGCCGCGTCGCGCCCTCCCGCCTAGGCTGGGGGGCGCGATGTTGCGAGGCATCCCCATGCCCTACCGCTGGTCAGGCTCTGTGCCCGAGGTCAGGCTCCTGCTCTGGCCCCATCGCTCGCTGCCGCCCGCGGGCTTCGTCACCTTCATCTCGATCACCGCCGCATTGCTCAGCCTGCCGCTGCTCGCCGCGCTCGGCTCGCCGGTGCTCTGGGGGCTGCTGCCCTTCATCGGCGCCACGCTCTGGGCGCTCTGGGTCGCGCTTGGGCGGTCCTGGCGGGCGGGCGAGATCGTCGAGCGGCTCGATCTGAGCCCCGGGCGCATCACCCTGACCCGGCAGGCGCGCGGCACCGCGCCGCGCGAGTGGCAGGCGAACCCGTGGTGGGTGCGCCCCTGCCTGCACCCCACCGGCGGCCCGGTCGCCGATTACCTGACCCTGACGGGCGGCCCGCGCGAGGTCGAGCTCGGCGCCTTCCTGACCCCGGCCGAGCGCCGTGCGCTCCATGCCGAGCTGAGCGCCCGGCTCGAGGCGCTGCGCGCCGCCGCGGGGCCCGGCGCAACCGCGGATTGACGGGTTTCCGTGCGGATCGCCCGCTTTTGCGGCACCCTAGGGGTAAACCCCGATATCCCGACACGGCACGATCCAATAGGACAAAACATCGCACCACGCATTTCAGGGACAGGACAGGGAGGTCCAGCCATGCACGCCCGTCGCCAGACGCTTGCCGGTCTGACGCTGCTGCTCGCCGCAAGCGCAGCCCAGGCCGGAGACGACATCACCCCCTTGATCACCGAGGGCACCGACACCGTTCCCGCCTGCGCCACCTGCCACGGCGAGACCGGGCTCGGCAGTGCCGACGTGGGCGCGCCGATGATCGCGGGCATGGACGCGGGCTTCCTTGCCGGCGCGCTGCGCGGCTTTGCCGCCGGCACCCGGCGCGGCGACACGATGTCGGGCATCGCCCCCGAGCTGAGCGAGGCGCAGATCGATGCGCTTGCCGCGCATTTCGCCGCGCTTGCGCCCGAGAAGCAGGACTGGCCGCTGCCCGAGACCGACACCCCCGCCGATGTCGCCCGCGGCGAGGCGATCTTCCGCAATGGCGCCTGGGATGCGGGCGTGCCGGCCTGCGCCAGCTGCCACGGCCAGAACGGCGAGGGCCAGAGCGCCACCTTCCCGCGCATCGCCGGGCAGGAGCCCGCCTATGTGATGACCCGGCTCGAGCAGCTGGCCGAAGGCGATCAGCCCTCGGACGACAGCACCGTGGCGCTGATGGCCGCGGTCGCGCGCAAGCTCTCGCCCGAGGACCGTGCGGCGCTCGCGGCCTTCGTCGCCACGCTCGACCCGACCGCGGGCCATGTCACCGGCTACACCGCGGCGAACCTCGCCTGGGACGTGCCGAAGATGAAGGCCTCGCCGCTCGCGGACGCCATCGACTGGACCGCCGCGCAGACCGCCTATGAGAAGCAGCAAAAGCGGATCAACAACCCGAAGGTCTATACCCACACCCCGCCCACGCCCGACCAGATCCCCGAAGGGCCCGAGGGCGAGATGATCCGCTTCGGCCGCGACATCTTCATCAACACCCAGCAGCTGCGCGGCACCTATGTCGGCAACGACCTCGCCTGCACCAACTGCCACCTGAACGCCGGCGCCAAGGCCGATGCCGCGCCGATCTGGGCGACCACCGTCGACTTCCCGCAGTATCGTTCGAAGAACCTGCATGTGAACACGCTCTACGAGCGGCTTGCGGGCTGCTTCACCTATTCGATGAACGGCACCCCGCCGGCGCCCAACAGCAAGGTGATGGTCGCGCTCGAAAGCTACATGAAGTGGCTGGCGACCGGCATCCCCTCGGACGCGATCATCGAGCCGCGCGGTTATATCTACCTGCCGGTGCCCGAGCAGAAGCCCGATTACGCCCGTGGCGAGGCCGTCTACGAGGCGCGCTGCGCCGCCTGCCACGGCAGCGACGGCGCCGGGGTGAAGAACGGCGATCACGTCGCCTTCCCGCCGCTGTGGGGCGAGAACTCGTTCAACTGGGGCGCGGGGATGCACGACCTCGAGAAGGCCGCGGGCTTCATCAAGCACAACATGCCGCTCGGCAATGCCGATCTCAGCGATGCCGATGCCTGGGACGTGGCGCTCTACATCGACAGCCACCAGCGGCCGCAGGACCCGCGCTGGCTCGGCTCGGTCGAGGACACGCGCCGCTTCTTCCAGCGCGGCTCGAACACCTACGGGCTGACGACGCCGGCGGGCAAGATGGGCGACATCGGCGCGCCGCTGCCGAAACCCGCGGGGCTGAGCGCGGCCGAGAGCGTCTCGCCGAAGCTGACCGACGTCGCGCGGGCGCAGATCGCGGCCGAGGGCGCGGCGAACTGATCGCCGGCCCTTGAAACGACGAAGGGGGCGGCCCGGCCGCCCCCTTTTCATGTGTTCCGGCCGGATCAGGCCGACAGCGCCTCGATCGGCGGCGGCAGCACCCAGGGCCCGCGCACCGGCGCCACGCCGACCCGCAGCGGGCAGCCGTAGACCCGCGACAGCAGATCGTCGCGCAGCACCGCCTCGGGCGGGCCCGCCGCCTCGATCCGGCCCGCGGCCATCAGCACGATCCGGTCGGCAACGCTCGCCGCCAGGTTCAGGTCGTGCAGCACCGCGACGACGCCGCCACCGCCTTGCGCAAAGCGGCGCAGGATCGCCATCACCTCGACCTGATGACCGATGTCGAGGCTCGCCACCGGCTCGTCGAGCAAGAGCCAGCGCGGCCCGGCATGGCCCGAGGGGTGCCAGACCTGCGCCCGCACCCGCGCCAGATGCGCCCGCGCCTGCTGCCCGCCCGACAGCTCCTGGATCGGCCGATGGGCAAAGGCCGAGAGCCCGACCTCGGCCAGCGCCGCCGCGACGATCTCCTCGCCCGCCTCGATCCCCGATTGCAGACCAAGGCGCACGACCTCGGCCACGGTGAAGGGGAAGGCGACGGTGCTCGCCTGTTCCATCACGCCGCGCAGCGCGGCAAGCCGCCAGGGCGCGGTTCGCGCCACCTCGTGGCCGGCAAGCCGCACCGAGCCGGCATAGGGGATCTCGCCCGAAACCGCGCGCAGAAGCGTCGACTTGCCCGAGCCGTTCGGGCCGAGGATCACCGTGACCTCGCCCGGCGCGGCATCGAGGTCGATGCCGGTCAGCACCTCGGCCCGGCCAAGACGCACATGCAGATCGGCGATGCGCAGCATGTCACAGCCCTCCGAAGCCGCGCCGGCGCAGCAGGATCCACAGGAAGACCGGCGCGCCCAGGACCGCGGTGACGATGCCGATCGGCAGTTCGGCCGGCACCACGACGCGGCGCGCGACGAGATCGGCGAGCACCAGCAGCGCCGCCCCCAGCAGTGCCGCATCGACCAGCAACCGGCGATGGCCGGGCCCGGCCAGCAGCCGCAGCAGATGCGGCACGACGATGCCGACGAAACCGATGCCGCCCGCAAGCGCGACCGCGGCGCCCGCAAGCGCCGCGACGACAAGGACACTGTGCCGCTTCAGCCGCTCGATATCCGTGCCCATATGCGCGGCCGCCGCCTCACCAAGCGCCAGCGCATCAAGCCCGCGCGCAAGCCGCGGCGCAAGCAGCAGTGCCGGCACGATCAGCGCCGCCCCCGCGATCAGCCGCAGCCAGCTTGCCCCGGCAAGCGATCCCATGCCCCAGAAGGTCAGGTCGCGCAGCTGCCGGTCATCGGCGAGATAGGTCAGCACCCCGGTCAGCGCCCCGGCCATCGCGGCAAGTGCAATGCCCGCGAGCAGCAGCACCGCGACCGAGGTCCGCCCGCCGCGGCTGGCGACGCGATAGAGCAGCAGCGTCGCGCCCCAGGCGCCCAGAAAGGCCGCGATCGGCACAAGGTATTGCCCCAAGGTCGCGACCAGCGCCCCGGGCAGAAGCCCGCCCAGCACGATCGCGCCCACCGCGCCAAGCCCGGCACCAGCCCCGACACCGACGATGCCCGGATCGGCAAGCGGGTTGCGGAAGAGCCCCTGCATCACCGCGCCCGCCACCGCAAGCCCGGCGCCGACGAGGATCCCCATCGCCAGCCGCGGCAGGCGGATGTCGAGCAGAACCACCTTGTCGCGCGCCGCGATCCCCTGCCCCGAGAGCAGATCGCCCAGCACGCCGTGCAGCGAGACGCCGGCGGCGCCGCTGCCCACCGACAGGAGCGCCGCCGCCAGCAGCAGCGCCACCAGCCAGGGCCGCAGCCGCGCCGCCCGCGGCTGCCCCGGCCGCGGCAGGTCGAGCGCCATCGCCATCTCAGCCCCCCTCCGCCGGGGCATAAAGCGCCGCGTGCAGGGCCTCGACCGCCTCGGGGGTGCGCGGGCCAAAGCCCAGAAGCAGCATCCCGTCCATCCGGATCACCGCGCCCGCCCGCGCCGCGGGCGTCGCGCCAAGCGCCGGATGCGCCTGCACATCGGCATCGGTGACCGCCAGATCGCCCTCGCGGTCCATCATCACGATCACATCGGGCGCAGCCTCAAGCACCGCCTCGTCGGTCATCTGCTTGTAGCCGGTGAACCCGGTCGCGGCGTTCTCGGCCCCGGCGAGGCGCAGGATCGCATCGGCCGAGGAGCCCTCGCCCCCCGCCATCACCCGCCCGCCCTGGATCGCCAGCACGAAGAGCACGCGCTTGCGCTGCGCGACCTCGGCCGCGGCGCGCTCGGCCGCCGCCATCCGGGCGCGGAAACTGCTGGCCAGCTCGGCCGCCGCCGCCTCGCGGCCAAGGGCATGGCCCACGACCTCGATCTTCTCGAGAACGCCCTCGGGCGAGGCCGCGCCCGGCAGGGTGATGAACTGGACCCCCGCCGCGCGCAGCACCTCGATCGCCTCGGGCGGGCCCGCCGTCGCCTCGGCGAGGATCAGGTCGGGGCCAAGCGCCAGCACCCCTTCGGGGGACAGCGCGCGGACATAGCCCACATCGGGCAGCGCCGTGACCGAAGGCGGAAATTCCGAGGTGCTGTCGCGCGCCACCAGCCGGTCTTGCGCGCCAAGCGCCACGACGATCTCGGTCACCGCGCCGCCAAGGCTGACCACCCGCTCGGGCGGCGCGGCCAGTGCCGGCGCGGCCAGCAGCGCCGCCAGCAGCGGCGCGGCAAGGCGCGCGCCGATCATTGCGCCGCCTCCTTGCGCGGCAGCCCCGCAAGCGTCGCGTTGAAGGCGTCGATGCCGCCATGCTTGCGCGAGCCGAAGATCTGCAGGATCAGCCCGCCATCGGCGTCGAAGGCCTCGAGGCTCAGCGCCGGGCCGTTGTTCGTCGGCTTGTCGACCAGCCAGACCTCGGCGATGTGGTCGCCGCGCAGGTGCAGGTTGAAGCGCGGGTCGAGCACGTTGATCCAGGGCCCCATCGGGGTGACGGTCTCGATCGTGCCACTGTGGATCTCGATGCAGCCCTGATTGCCGACGAAGATCATCAGCGGCGTCTGCGATGCCGCGACGCGGTCGAGCAGCAGCCCCACCGACTCGGGCGCCATCGCCACGGCATAGGGCGCGCCCGCATGGCGATAGGCGCCCAGCCGGTTGAACTTGAGCTTCGAGACGAGGCGCAGGAACTGATGCGTGTCGGTCATCTTCGCCCATTCGGCGCGCAGCACCTCGACCCGCTCGGCATCGCCCTTCGGTGCCTCGGTCAGCGCGCGGGGCTCGAGCGCAAGGCTGTCGGACTGATCGTCAAGCCGCAGCGCCTCGACCAGCCGGGCAAAGGCCGCGACGTCGGATTCCGGCTTGAGATGGACCTTGTGCACCGCATCGCCCGCCGCATCGAAGACCTGGATCGAGCGGCTGTCGCCGTCTTCCAGCGCGAAGGCATGGAGCCAGTGCCTGCCGAAGAATCGCATGTCGATCTCGTCGCCCAGAACCATCTGCGCATGCGCGCCCGAGTGGTATTTCTCGTAGGTGCCGCGCCGCTCGATCACGCAGCTCTCGTTGCGGGTCAGCGCCATCACGTCGCCAAGCGTGCACACCAGCGGGATCAGCTGATCGGGATGGGCGGCGATACGGGTTGCCCCGTGGCCGACCTGCGCCGCCACCAGCTCGGCCTCGGCAAGGCCGTGGCGGGCTGCGAAGTCGCGCGCCCGCAGTTTCGGCTCCTCCGCGCGCAGGGCGCGGATGCGGTCGCTCGTCAGGGGATGGGTCAGGGTGCCGTCAGCGGCCATGGCGTTCCTCTTGTCGATGGAAGGCGCGGATCTGGCGGGAGGCAGGGCCTCGGCTGGGCGCGATGAGATGTCTGAAGACATACTTGACTAATTAACTCAGATTCCTTAAGGCCCGTCGCCAGAGAGATCAAGCCAGATTCTGCACCGCCAGCTTCGTGCCAGCCCCCCCGCAGAGACACAAAGGGGACACCATGGCACGCTTGCCTTCCGCCCGTCGCGGGCACCTTCTGCTCACCGTCACCACCGCCGCGCTGATCGCGGCGCAGCCCGGAGCACTGGCCGCGCAGGAGGCGGAAAGCGCCTTCACCCTGCTCGGCCGGCTGGTCTTCGGCTGGGGCACGCCGAAAGTGGCGATCGACACGCCGCAGGCGGTGACCGTGCTCGATCAGCAGGACCTCGACCGCGAACAGCCGCGCAGCATCGGCGACCTCTTCGCCAATGTGCCGGGCGTGCAGGCGGCGGGCGCCTCGGCGCGCGCCCTTGGTCAGGCCTTCAACATCCGCGGCATCGGCAATGCCGAGCAGACCTCGAGCCAGAACCGGATCATCGTCACCGTCGACGGCGCGGTGAAGTTCTTCGAACAGTATCGCACCGGCTCGTTCTTCGGCGACCCCGAGCTCTACAAGCGCGTCGAGGTGCTGCGCGGACCGGCGTCCTCGACCCTCTACGGCTCGGGCGCGATCGGCGGCGTGGTGAACTTCACCACCAAGGACGCCACCGATTTCATCCCCGAGGGCCAGACCGGCGCGGTGCGCTTCAAGGGCAGCTATGACAGCAACGGCGACGGCACCGTCGGCACCGTGACGCTGGCGCAGAAGCTCGGTGCGAACGCCGACCTGCTCGCCAGCTTCTCGACCGGCAACTCGGGCGACATGAAGGACGGCGCCGGCGACACCATCCAGGCGACGGCGGGCGAGCGCTGGTCGGGGCTGATCAAGGGCAACTACCACTTCGGCGAGGCGGGGGACCAGCGCCTGACCTTCAGCCTGTCGCGCACCGACAGCGACCTCGACAAGGCCGCGGTGGCGCAGACCGGCGGCGCGGTGGCCAGCTATTTCGGCACCTCGGACCTGCACGCGATCGACGACACCGTGGCGCTGACCTATGCGCACGAGGGCGCGGGCAATCCCTGGCTGAACCTGAACGCCACGCTCAGCTATTCGAAGACCTCGACCGAGCGCGACAACTTCTCGCTCGGCGCCTATTGCTCGCCCGGCAGCTATCAGGTGCTCTGTCCGAACACCGCAAGCTACGAGACGACGGCGCTCAAGGTCGAGAACACCATCGAGATGAGCCGCGGCGCCTGGGAGAACTATGTCACCCTCGGCGCGCAGCTCTCGCATCAGAACCGCTTCGCCACCTCCTCGCTCGGCGCGCTGGCCTTCCACCCGGGCGGCACCGAGGACAAGCTCGGCCTCTATGTGCAGGGCGAATTCGTCTGGAACGACCGGCTGACGATCACCCCGGGCCTGCGCGCCGACCGCAGCTGGCTGAGCCCCGACAGCGCGGCCGCGGCCGCCGGCGGCACCGATCAGAGCGGCACCGCCGTCTCGCCGAAGATCGCCGCACTTTACGAGCTGAACGACAGCTGGGGCGTCTTCGGCTCGCTCGCCCGTACCGAGCGGATGCCGACGCTTGACGAGCTCTACCAGAGCGATGGCCGCGGCAGCGCCGGCCGCACCCCGAGCCTCAACCTCGACAAGGAAAAGGCGACCACGATCGAGGCGGGCCTGACCTATCAGACCCAGGGCCTGCTCAGCGAAGGCGACAGCCTGACCGCGAAGGCGACGCTCTTCCACAACGACCTCACCGACCTGATCGCGGCGAACCCCTCGGGCTCGGTCAATGTGCCCTATTTCCACAACATCGACTCGGCGAAGATCTGGGGCGGCGAGATCGAGGCCGCCTATGAGGCCGAGCGCTGGTTCAGCCAGCTCGCCTATTCCAAGGTGAAGTCGAAGGATGACGCGACGGGCAAGACCCTGACCGACACGCCGGCCGAGAACATCGCGCTGACGCTGGGCGCCAAGTTCCAGAATCAGGGCATCCGCGCCGGCTGGCGGGTGCAGGGCTTCTCGGGGATCACCACCGCCTCGAGCACGACCTCGGGCACCGGCTTTGCGGTGCATGACCTCTTCGTCACCTGGGCACCGCAGGATGGCGCGCTTGCGGGGGTCGAGGTCAACCTCGCGGTCGAGAACGTCTTCGACCGCGACTATCGCAACAACCTGTCGCTCGACAACGCGCCCGGGCGCAACGTCAAGCTGTCGCTGGCGAAGGCGATCACGTGGTAAGGGCAGCGTTCCTTGCGGCCTGTTGCGCGGCGGCGACCCCGGTTGCCGCGCAAGACGCCCCCCGGCTCGGGCTGACGCTCGCCGGTGCCGCGCCCGAGGGCGCGGCCTGCCGGCTGAGCTTCCTGGCCGAGAACCGGCTTGGCGCCGATCTTTCGGCGCTGGTGCTGGAAGCGGTGGTGTTCACCAAGGCGGGCGAGGTCGAGCGGCTGATGCTGCTCGATTTCCGCGATCTGCCGGCGGGCAAGCCGCGGCTGCGGCAGTTCGATCTGGCCGGCACCGACTGCGGCACGATCGGGCAGGTTCTGATCAACGGCGCGACGCGCTGCGAGGGCGTGGCGGAGGGGGCCTGCATCGGCGCCCTCGCCCCTGCCTCGCGCGTTGCGGGCATGGAGGTGACGGGATGAGCGGATGGTTCGCGGCGGCGCATGCGGCGCTCGTCGATTTCGTGGCCCTCGGGGGCTGGGTGGTGGCGCTGCTGCTCGCGATCTCGGTGATCGCCGGCGCGGCGGTGCTGTGGAAACTGTGGGATCTGGCCATGCTGCGAGTCGGCCCGCATCCGGCGCTTGCCGCGGCGCTCGCCGACTGGCAGGCAGGCCAGCGCACCGCCGCGGCGGCCCGCCTCGCCTCGGGGCGCAGTGCGCTTGACCGGCTCGCTGCGCGGGCGATGGCCGCGGGCGCGCCCGAAACGCTCCGCCCCCGCCTTCAGGCCGAGACCGAGGCCCATGCCGCGCGCGCCGAGGCCGGGCTGCGCCTTCTTGACGCGATCGTGCAGACGGCGCCGCTTCTGGGCCTGTTCGGCACGGTTCTGGGGATGATCGAGGCGTTCCAGACGCTGCAGGCGGGCGGGTCCTCGGTCGACCCGTCGCAGCTTGCCGGCGGGATCTGGGTCGCGCTGCTGACCACGGCGATGGGGCTCGGCATCGCGATGCCGGTGTCGCTGTTTCTCAGCTGGACCGAAAGCCGCATCGCGCGCGAGGCGCAGGGCGCGGCGCTGATGGTCGAGGTGCTGTGCGGCCCGGCCCTGCCCGAGACGCCCGAAACCGCATCCCGCCCGCTGGTTGCCGTGCAGGGCTGAGCCATGGCCACCCGTCCCCGCCTCCGCCGCCCGCTGTCGATGACCTCGCTGATCGACGTCATCTTCCTTCTGCTGATGTTCTTCATGCTCGCCACCACCTTCACCCGCACCACCGAGCTGCCGCTGGCGACCGGCGGCGCGGGGGCGGCCACGACGGGCGAGCGGCCGATGCTGGTGCGGCTGAGCGAGGACGGGCTGAGCCTGAACGGCCGCGCCCTTGACACCGAGGCCCTGCCCGAGGCGCTGGCCGGCCAGACCTCCCCCCGCCTGCTCGTCGCACTGGCCCCCGGCGTCAGCAGTCAGCGCCTTGCCGATCTTCTCGCCACCCTGCGCCGCGTGCCCGGCGCCCGGGTGCAGGTGCTGGGGTAAGCCGATGCGCCGCTTCGCCCGCCGCCGCTCGGAACCGACGATCGCGCTGATCAACGTGGTCTTCCTGCTGCTGACCTTCTTCCTGGTCGCCGGCGCGATCGGCGCGCGCCCGCCCGCCGGGCTGCAGCTGGCGCATCTGACGGGCGGCGACCCGGCCCCGATGCGCGGCACCGTCGCGCTCGATGCCGAGGGCACACCCCTCTGGCCCGAGGGGGTGGCAGATGCGGCAGGCTTCGTCGCCACCCTGCCCGCCGAAAGTGCCGGCACCGCGCGGATCCTGCCCGACCGCGCCGCCCCCGCCGCGGCACTGGTGGCGCTCGCCCGCGCGCTGCGCGCCGCAGGGGCGCAGGAAGTGCGCATTCTCGCCGAACGGGAGGGGAAGGAATGACCCGCAGATTCATCCTTGGCCGCACGGTGGCGGTTGCGGCGCTGCTGCTGTCGGGCGCGGTCCACGCGCTGGTGCTGGCAGGCTCGGCCCCGGGCCTGAGCGAGGCGCCGCCCGGCGGCGGTGGTGGCACCGAGATCGCGCTTCTCGGCAACGGCTTTGCCGATCTCGCGCAGGGCACCCTTGCCCCGGTGGCGCCGGCCGAGACGGCCGAGGGCGCGCAGCCGGTCGCGCCCGTCACGGCGCTTTCTCCCGTGGCCGAGGCGCTCGATCCCGTGGTGCCGGCCGCACAGGCCCCGGTGCCCGCGCCCGAGCCCCTGACCGCCCTGCCCGATCCCGCGCCCCGGCCGCAGCCGACCCCCGCCGCAAAGCCGAAGCCCGCCCCGAAAGCCCCCGCCAAGGCCGCCGCCGCGCCGCAAAAGGCGCAGGCCCGCGGCAATGCCGATCACGACGCGCGCCGCGGCGCCGCACAGGGCAGCGAGGCCGGCCACGGCACGCAGGCGCAGAGCACGGCGGGGGGCGGCGGTTCTGGCACCGCCGCCTCGCCCGCGCGCTATGCCGCCGCGGTGATCCGCAAGATCCGCGCCGTGCCGCAGCATCGCGGCTCGGGCCGCGGCACGGCGCTGGTCGGCTTCGAGATCGCTCCGGGCGGCGGACTGGCGCGGGTCACGATCCTGCGCAGCTCGGGCTCGGCACCGCTTGATGCCGCAGCACTCGACCATATCCGCCGCGCCGCGCCCTTCCCGCCGCCGCCCGAGACGCCCGCGCGCTTCTCCTTCGAGTTCAGCGCCCGCGGCTGAGCCCCGATCGGGCTGGACGGCGACGCCGCGCCGGGGCAGATCTGGGGCTCCCCTGCCCCGGAGCCCGCCGATGCCCGACGCTTTCCGCCCCCTCTACACCACCACCGCCAAGCCACAGGTCAACGCCCCGCCGCTTGCCGGCGAGACCCGCGCCGATGTGGCGATCGTCGGCGGCGGCCTGACCGGGCTGTCGAGCGCGCTGCATCTGGCCGAGGCGGGACTGTCCGCCACGCTGCTCGAGGCCCGGGCGATCGGCAATGGCTGTTCGGGGCGCAATGGCGGGCAGGTGAACCCGGGGCTGAAACTGCTGCCCGACGCGGTCGAGGCGCGGTGGGGCAAGGATCTGGGCGGGCGCATGGTGGCGCTGGCGCATCGCGCGCCCGGGGTGGTCTTTGACCTGATCGACAAGCACGGCATCGACTGCGCCCCCGCCCGCACCGGCACGATCCGCGCCGCGGTCGATGCCGCGGGGGTGGCCGAGCTGCGTGAACTTGTCCGGCAAAGCGCGGCGCGCGGCGGGGCGGTGCGGCTGCTTGATGGTGCGCAGATGCGGGCCGCGACCGGCAGCGACTTCTACCGCGCCGGGGCGCTTGATCCGCGCGGCGGGCATCTGAACCCGCTCGCCTATACCCGCGGCCTTGCCCTTGCCGCGCAGCGCGCCGGCGCCCGGCTGCATGGCGAGAGCCCCGCCCTTGCCGTCGCCCGCGAAGGCGGGCTGTGGCGGGTGCGCACGGCACAGGGCGCGGTGCTGGCGCCCGAGCTGGTGATTGCCACCAACGGCTATACCGGCGATCTCTGGCCCGGGCTGAAGCGGGTGATCGCGCCGGTCTACACCTATATCGCCGCCACCGACCCGCTGCCCGAGGCGCTGCGGCGCGCCGTGATGCCGGCGGGATCGGCGCTGTACGAGGCCGACTGGGAGGGGGTCTATTACCGGCTCGACGAGGCCGGGCGGCTGCTGATCGGCGGCCGCGGGCCGCAGCGCGACGCCCGCAGCGCCGCCGACTATCGCCACCTCGCCCGCCATGCCGAGGCGCGCTGGCCGGCGCTGAAGGGGCTCGACTGGCCCTTCCGCTGGCATGGCCAGGTGGCCGTCACCGCCGACCATTTCCCGCATCTGATCGCGCCCGAGCCGGGCGTGCACCTGATGCTGGGCTATAACGGCCGCGGCGTGGCGATGGCGACGGTGGCGGGCGCGGCGATCGCCACCCGCATCGCCAGCGGCGGCCACGCCCGGATCGACCTGCCGGTGCGGCCGCGGATCACGCCGATGCCGCTTCAGCGCTTCTGGCGGGCGGGGGCCGAGATCGCCACCGCCGCCTTCCTGCTGCGCGACCGCCTGCGCGGCCGCTAGAGCGCGGCAAGCCGGCGGCGCAACACCGCGGCGAAGGCGGTGGTCTTGTGCTGACGAAAGGCCGTGGGCAGGGTCAGCAGGTGAATGGGATGCGCCGGCCCGGCGAAATCCCCCAGCACCTCGACCAGCGTTCCGGCCGCCAGATGCGGCGCCAGGAAGATGTCGGGCGCATGCACCAGCCCGTCGCCCGCCAGGGCCATGCGGATGGTGATCGCCGCGCTGTTCACCGCAAGGCTGCCCGGCAGGGTCATCGTCACCGGCCCCTCGGGCGTCTCGAAGCCCCACCGGCCCGGGCGCGCCTCGTTCAGGTCGAGAAGCGCGCGATGGCCCTGGGCGAGGTCGGCCGGATGCAGCGGCACGCCCGCCTGCGCGAGATAGGCGGGGCTCGCCGCGACACGCAGCACGGTCTCGCCCACCTTCTGCATCCGCAGGCTGGAATCGAGCGGGATGCCGATGCGCACCGCCATGTCGAAACCGCCCGCGGCAAGGTCGGTCAGCCCGTCCGACATCACCATCTCGACCCGCATCCCCGGATGCTCGGCCAGGAAGGCGCGCACCGTGTCGGCCACCACGAGTTCCCCCAGCGTCGTGCCGCAGGCCAGCCGCAGCCGCCCGGTCAGCCCCTCGCCCGGCTCCTGCAAGGCGCCCTGCGCCGCCTCGACCGCATCGATCGCGGCCCGCGCAAAGGGCAGCCAGCGCGCCCCGTCATCGGTCAGCGAGACCGCCCGCGTGGTGCGGTAGAGCAACGTGTGGCCCAGCCGCTCCTCGAGCGCCGCGACGTATTTGCTCGCCACCTTGTTGGTGATGCCCAGCCGCGCCGCCGCGGCGGTGAACGAGCCGCTCTCGGCCACGGCGACGAAGGTGCGGATGCCGTCGAGCAGATCCATTCAGATTATCTCTAAAATGGCGAAATTGATTGAATGATAATGCCCATTCTGTGCCGTGATGCAAGGCGCTATCTCTTCCCCATCACAGGGACGGCCACGGCGGCCGCCGACACGGACAAGGATACGGATCATGACTTCGCTTCTCTCGACTTTCGGTTTCGGCTCGGCCGAGGCCATCGCTCTCGCCGCGCTGGTGCTGCGCGTCAGCCTCGGCGGGCTCTTCCTGGCGCATGCCTGGCTGAAGATCTTCGTCTTCACCCCCGCGGGCGCCGCAGGCTATTTCCGCTCGCTCGGCCTGCCCGGCTGGTTCGCCTATGCGACGATGGCGGCCGAGGTGCTGGGTGGCATCGCGCTGATCGTCGGCTTCGAGACCAGCCTCGTGGCGCTGGTGATGATCCCGGTGATCCTGGGCGCCGCCTGGTTCGGCCACCGCAAGAACGGCTTCTGGTTCACCAACCCCAACGGCGGTTGGGAATACCCGGCCTTCTGGGGGCTCGCCCTCTTCGTTCAGGCGCTGATCGGTGGCGGCTTCCTCGCCTTCACCCTGGCCTGACCGCCCGAACCCTCTGATGCCCGGCCGGGCGACACGCCCGGCCCCTTCTTCCATCCCGACACAGGAGACAGGACCATGGCCAGCAATGATGCCCCGATGACCGTCAACCGCGTGGCGCTGACGGTGCGCGACCTCGACCGGGTCGGCGATTTCTACCAGACCGCGATCGGCCTTGCGGCGCTGCGCCGCGACGGCGAGAGCCTGGTGCTCGGGATCGGATCGACGCCACTTCTCGAGCTGCGCCACGACCCGGCTGCCATCTCTGCCCCGCGCGGGGCGGGCCTCTTTCACACCGCCTTCCTGCTGCCCGAGCGCGCCGACCTCGGCCGCTGGATGCGGGCTGCGATCGGGCGCGGGCTGCGGATCGACGGCGCCTCGAACCACCTCGTGAGCGAGGCCGCCTATCTGCGCGACCCCGAGGGCAACGGCATCGAGATCTATGCCGACCGGCCGCGGGCCGAGTGGCAGACCGACGGCACGCGGGTGAAGATGACCTCCCTCCCGCTCGACGTGCAGGGGCTGATGCAGGCCGCGCCCGGCGACTGGCGGGACGCGCCCGAAGGCACGGTGATCGGCCATGTGCATCTTCAGGTCGGCGATCTGGCCGCGGCCGAGGCCTTCTATGCCGGCACCCTCGGCTTCGACGTGACCGAACGCAGCCCGGGCGCCACCTTCTATGCCACGGGCGGCTATCACCACCACCTCGCGACCAACACCTGGCGCAGCGCCGGGGCGGGCGCACGGGCCGAGGGCACGGCGGGGCTGGCGGAACTGGTGCTGAGCGTCGCGCCCGGCGCGGGGCCCGCGGGCGCGGCCTTTGCCGACCCCTGGGGCAACCGCGTGACGCTCGAACCCGCGCCGCTTGCCCGCGCCGCCTGAGCCGTGCAAAGAAAAAGGGCCGCCCCGTCGCCGGGACGGCCCCTTTCGTGTCAGGCCGAGACGGCGAGTTCCGTCATCATCCCGCTCGCCAGATGCCCCATGTGATGGCAATGCAGCATCCAGGGCGCGGCCTCGCCGGCATCGAAGGCAATCGTCACGCTGCCCATCGCCGGCACATGCACGGTGTCGCGCAGCGCCCCCGCGAAGCGGGTGCCGTTCACCTCGACCACCTGGAAGACATGACCGTGCAGGTGCATCGGATGCGCCATCATCGACATGTTGTGGAACATTAGCTCGACCCGCTCGCCGCTCTTCGCCGCGACCGGAATGCGATTCTCCCAAGTCCGGCCGTTGATCGTCCACAGATAGGGCTGCATCGATCCCGTCAGCATCACCATCTGCCCGTTCTGCACCGGGCGCGCGGCCAGCGGCGCGGCGGCGCGCAGTGCAAGCTCCTGCGTCATGTCGCCCGAAACCGGCGGGTGATCGGCCTCGGACAGCCCCGCGAGCTTCGGCACCGCAGCGCCCTTCGGGGCCAGCACGATGCCGGTGCGCTCGCGCGCGCCCTCGCGCAGGGCAAGGACCGGCAGCGCCGTGCCATCCGCGGGCAGCTCGAGCTCGATGTCGAGTCGCTGCGCCGGCGCGGCCGCAAAGCGCGTGCCCGAGAGCGGCACCACCGGCTCGCCATCGACCGCCACCAGCCGCCCGGTCACCGCGCCGAGGTCGATCCAGAACGCCGTCATTGCGGCGCCGTTCACCACCCGCAGCCGCACCCGGCCGCCACGCTCGACCGCGATCACCTCCGGGTCGTCGAGGGTGCGGTCATTGGCGAGATAGGCGTCGAAGTCGAAGTCGTTCAGGTCCATCGCCATGCCGCCCATCATGCCGCCCATGCCGGACATGCCGGACATGCCGCCAGCACCGGGCATCATCGCGGACATGTCACCCATGCCCTGCATACCGGACATTGCGCCCATGCCGGACATTCCCCCCATGCCCTGCTTCCCCGCCATGCCGCCGCCCATCGGCATCGCCGAATGGTCCATGGCGGTGTGATCGATCGCTGTGCCGCCGGTCACCTCGGCCAGCACCTCCTGCGGCGTGCGGAAGGCGAAATCGTGCAGGAACATCACCACCTCCTGCCGGTCGGCCGCGACCTCCTCGGGCCGGCGCACGATCAGCGGCGCGGCCAGCAGGCCGATCTCCTGCTCGGGGATGTGGCTGTGCATCCAGAAGGTGCCGGGGCGCGGCGCGAAATCATAGGCGCGGGTTTCGCCCGGTTTCAGCATCGGGTTGGTGTTCGGCACACCGTCCTGGGCATTGGGCGGGATCTGCCCATGCCAGTGCACGATCGTCTCGATCTCGAGTGCGTTCGTCAGATCGGTGCGGAAGCGTTGGCCGGGGTCGAGCGTCAGGCCAAGGCCGCCTTGCGCGTTCACCAGCCCCATCACGGTGGCGGCGCGGCCCTGCACCTCGATCACCCGGGTGGTGGCGGTCAGGGCGAAACTGTCGGTGGCGGCGCGCACGCGCGCGGGCAGCACAAACGATGCGGACGCAGCCGCAGAAGCGGCCAGAAAGCCGCGGCGGGAAAGTCGGGTCATGATGATCTCCGGGAAAAGTGTCGACGAGGGTCGGGACGGAGGATCAGACGCGGGGCGGATGCCCCTCGGGCAGGGGCCAGAGCGAGGGCGCGGTCTCGACCAGCGCCACCACATGCAGCGGCACGACGCGCACGGCATGCGGGATGGGCATCGCCGGCACCACCAGCACGCTGACGCCCAGGCAATGCGCCCGGCAGCTTTCGTCGGCCGGCATCGGCGCCGCATCGGGCAGAGCATGATGGGCCGCGTGCATCTGCGCCATCGCCGGCATCGGCATCGGCATCGGGGCTGCCGTCGCAGGTGCCGCGGGCAGGCCAAGCCCCGCCGCGAAAACCGCGACGATCACGAGGCGCAGAAGGGCGGACACGAACGACATGCCGCAAGCTTAGCCGATCGCGCCGCCGCTGTCAGATCACTTTCGCGTCCACGCTCAACCACGCTCGCCCCCGGCCGGGCGGCGAGCGTGGCGCTGC
The DNA here is from genome assembly GCF_003664585.1 of Paenirhodobacter hankyongi. Taxonomy (GTDB): domain Bacteria; phylum Pseudomonadota; class Alphaproteobacteria; order Rhodobacterales; family Rhodobacteraceae; genus Rhodobacter; species Rhodobacter hankyongi. Next base: position 20,454 of record NZ_RCHI01000024.1, on the reverse strand, counting down.
AGCCAGCTGCGGAACTGCATCGCCGCGGCATTGTCGCTGCGATGCTCGGGATAGACGACCCAATAGCTGTCCTCGGTCGGCACCGGCGGGCCGAAGGGCATCCACAGCTCGCCGCGGGCAAGCTCGGCCTCGACATAGGGCACCGGCACCACGGCAAGGCCAAGCCCGTTCACCGCGGCCGAGATCAGCAGCTCGCTGTGCGGCAGGCGCGGCCCCTGGATCGCGCCCGAATGCGGCACCCGCGACTGCCGCAGCCAGGTCAGCCACAGGTCCGAGCGGCTGGCGTTCTGCAATGTCGGGGTCGCGCCGAAATCAAGCGTCGCCGGGGTCTCGCCGCGCGGGATCAGCCGGGGCGAGGCGACGACGGCGATCTCTTCCTTGAAGAGCTCATAGGAGATCGCGCCGCGCCACGAGCCGCGCCCGCGCAGGATCGCGATGTCGACCTCGGTCGCCTCGAAGTCGAGCCCCTGCGTCGCGGTGGTGATCTCGATCATCACCGCCGGGTGGGCGGTGAGAAAGCCCTGCAGCCGCGGCGTCAGCCAGCGCGAGGACAGCGTCGGATGGGCGCAGATCAGCAGCCGGTCATCAAGCTTGCGGCCGCGCACCGTGTCGATCGAGGCGCGCTCGATCTCGTCGAGAAGCCGCGAGATCTCTTTCAGATAGGCGCCGCCGGCATTGGTCAGCACGATGCGCGAGCCGATCCGCTCGAACAGCCGCACGCCGAGGAAGGTCTCGAGATTGCCGATCTGCCGGCTGACCCCGCTCTGGGTGATCGCCAGATCCTCGGCGGCCTTGGTGAAGCTGCCATGGCGGCCGGCCGACTCGAAGGCCAGCAGGGCGGAAAGGGACGGAAGGAATCTGCGCATCACGGCCTCCTCATGACAAAAACTCATGACAGAGTGACGATTTCAAGAGTTTTCAGCAGGGCGGCGCACTGCCATGACTGAGGCAGGAAAACACCGCTCGCCAACGCCCAAGAGATGGGCACGGCGCAAGAAATACACGATGATCTTCCGGCATGGCGCTGCGTTCCGGGCCCCGACGGCCCCGGCGCGCCGCAGCCCGCCATGCGGGAAAATCATTCCAGCACGGAGAGGTTTGCGCCATGGCTGCAAACTCGAAACACGTCGTCGTCATCGGCGCGGGCATCATCGGCGCCACGACCGCGCTCCGCCTCGTGCAGGAGGGGCACCGCGTCACCCTGATCGAGCCGGGCACGCCCGGCGGGTCCCAGGCCGCCAGCCACGGCAACGGCGCCTTCCTCAGCCCCGCCTCGATCATCCCGATGTCGGGCCCGGGGCTGTGGAAGCAGGTGCCGGGCTATCTGCTCGACCCGACCGGCGCGCTGACGATCCGCTGGCGTCACCTGCCGCGGCTGCTGCCCTGGCTGTGGCGCTTCCTGCTCTCGGGCGTCACCGCGGCCCGGGTCGAGCGCACCGCCGCCGCCCTGTCGCAGCTTCTGCGCGACGCCCCCGCCCGCCATGCCGCGCAGGCCGAGGCGATCGGCCGGCCCGACCTGATCCGCCGCGACGGGCTGATCTATGCCTTTGCCGACCGCGCCGCCTTCGAGACCGAGGCCCTCAGCTGGGGCCTGCGGCGCAAGTTCGGCGTGCAGATGCGCGCGCTTGACGCGGCCGAGCTGCACCGGCGCCTGCCGGCGCTCGCCCCCACCTATCACTTCGCGATCGAGCTGACCGAGGGCGGGCATTGCACCGATCCGGGCGGCTATGTCGCGGCGCTCGTCGACGCGGCCCTGCGCGGCGGCGCGACCCTGCGCGCCACCGCGGCCACCGGCCTTGCGATCGAGAACGGCCGGCTGCGCGCGGTGCGCACCGCCGCAGGAGAGATCCCCTGCGACATGGCGGTGATCGCCTCGGGCGTACGCTCGAAGCGGCTCGCCCGGGCGGCGGGCGAGCGCATCCCGATGGAAAGCGAGCGCGGCTATTACGTCGAGATCGCCGATCCCGCCGTCGATCTTGCGGTCCCGGTGATGCCGCAGGACGGCAAGATGGCGAATGTGATGACCACCGGCGGGTTGCGCGCCTCGGGTCAGGTCGAGCTTGCCTCGGACGATGCCGCCCCCGACTGGCGCCGCGCCGACATCCTGCTTGGCCACCTCAAGCGCACCTGGCCCGGGCTTGACCGGCCCGAGACCGACCGCAGCGCGCGGCGCTGGCAGGGCAACCGCCCCTCCACCCCGGACGGCAAGCCGGTGATCTGCGCGGCGCGCGGCTGCCCGCAGGTCCTCCATGCCTTCGGCCACGGCCATATCGGCCTTTCCTCCGCGCCGATGACCGCCGAGATCGTCGCTGCGCTGATCGACGGCCGCGAACCGCCGATCGACATCGCCCCCTTCGCGGCCAGCCGCTTCGGCTGAGCCCCGTTTCTTCCGCGCCCCTTCCCCCGCCTCAGGCCGCCCTCCCCGCGGCCCGGCCTCTCACACCCAGAGATCAGGATATTGCCATGACCAAGCATGACACGATGACCTCCCTGCTGCCGCCCAAGGACAGGCTGCACATCCTTTTCGCCCACGGCGCCTATGACATGAAGCCGATCTTCGATGCCCGCGGCAGCGGCATCACCACGGCGCAGGTCTCGACCCGTGCCGATCTTGCCGCAGCCCTGCCCGAGGCGGATGTGCTCGTCGTCTCCGGCCTGTGGCAGAACGACCTGCTCGCCCATGCGCCGAAGCTGAAATACATCCAGTCGGTCAGCTCGGGCACGAACCAGTACGACAAGGCGGCCTTCGCCGCGCGCGGCATCCGCCTTGCCTCGGGTCAGGGGGTGAACAAGAACGCGGTGTCCGAACATGCGATCGGGCTGATGCTCTCGCTCACCCGCCGCCTTGCGCTCGCCCGCGACAACCAGTCCGCGAGGATCTGGCGCCCCGAGCAGACCGACCCGATGGCGCGCGAGGACGAACTGCCGGGCAAGGTGATGGTGATCGTCGGCACCGGCGGCATCGGCGACCGCATCGCGCGCATCGCAAAGGCCCTCGACATGCGGGTGATCGGGCTGCGTCGCGATCCCGCCAAGGGCAAGGGCGCGGCCGACGAGATCCGCAGCTTTCATGACCTGAAGGCGGTGCTGCCCGAGGCCGACGTCGTCGTGCTGAGCTGCCCGCTGACCGAGGAAACCGCGAACCTGATCGATGCCGGGGCAATCGCCCTCATGAAACCCGCCGCACAGTTCATCAACGTCGCCCGCGGCGGCTGCGTCGACGAGGCGGCGCTGATCGCGGCGCTGACCGAGGGTCGCATCGCCGGCGCCGGACTTGACGTGACGGCGACCGAGCCCCTGCCGGCGGACAGCCCGCTCTGGTCGCTGCCGAATGTCGTGCTCACCCCGCATGCGGCGGGCGAGACCCGCAACTACGAGCTCAATGTCCTGAGCATCCTCGAGCGCAACCTCGACCGTCTGTGGGCGGGCGACGAGGCGCTGGTCAACCGCATCGTCTGAGGTCAGCCCATGCCCGACACCCCGAACACCGGCTTCCGTCGCGCCCGCCGACTGGCGACGCAACAGGTCTCGGAGATCCTGCGCATCGGCGCGCGCGCGGCCGAGATGAAACGCGCGGGCCTGCCCGTGATCGTGCTCGGCGCGGGCGAGCCCGATTTCGACACGCCGCCGAACGTGATCGAGGCGGCACATCGCGCGATGCTGGCCGGCGAGACGAAATACACCGCGCTCGACGGCACGCCGGCGCTGAAGGCGGCGCTGGTGGCGAAATTCCGCCGCGAGAACGGGCTCGACTTCGCGCAAAACGAGATCACAGTCGCCGCCGGCGCCAAGCAGGTGATCTACAACGCGCTGATGGCGACGCTTGACCCGGGCGACGAGGTCATCATCCCGATGCCCTACTGGACCACCTATTCCGCGATGGTCGAGATCGCCGGCGGCACCGCCGTCACCATCGCCTGCGGCGAGGCGGACGGGTTCCGCCTGACGCCCGAAAAGCTCGAGGCGGCGATCACGCCGCGCACCCGCTGGCTGATGCTGAACGCGCCCTCGAACCCGACGGGCGCAGCCTATGACGCGGCGGCGCTGCGCGCGCTTCTGGCGGTGCTCGAACGGCACCCGCAGGTCTGGCTGATGTCGGACGAGATCTACGAGCATATCGTCTACGACGGCTTCCGCGCGGTCTCGCCCGCAGCGCTGGCGCCCGGGCTGCGCGACCGCATCCTGATCGTGAACGGGGTTTCCAAGGCCTATGCGATGACCGGCTGGCGGATCGGCTATGGTGCCGGCCCCGCACCGCTGATCGCAGCGATGGCGGTGGTGCAGAGCCAGTCGACCTCGAACCCCTGCTCGATCGCGCAGGCGGCGGCGGTCGAGGCGCTGAACGGGCCGCAGGACTTCCTCACTGACCGCGCCGAAAGCTTCCGCGCCCGCCGCGACCTGGTCGTCGAGGCGCTGAACGCGATCCCGGGGCTGTCGTGCCGCCGGCCCGAGGGCGCCTTCTATGCCTTCGCAAGCTGCGCGGGCCTCCTTGGCGCCACCACGCCCACGGGCGAGGTGCTGGCCACCGACCGCGACTTCTGTTCCTGGATCCTCGAGACCGCACAGGTCGCGATGGTGCCGGGCGCCGCTTTCGGCCTGTCGCCGTTCTTCCGGATCTCCTATGCCACCGGAACGGCCGAGCTCGCCGAAGCGATGCGCCGGATCCGTGACGCCTGCGCCACCCTGAGCCGGAAGGCCTGACCGATGCCCCCCGAGACACGCCCCGCCCCCGCGCGCCCCCTTGCCCTGCCCGCCCTGCCGCCCGCGGTCTGGCTGCAGATCGCGATGCTGCTGTGCCTGGTCGTCGGCGCGTTCTCGCATCACCTCGGGCCGATGCGGGCGGCGGCGGCGCTGGCCGTCGTATGGATCGCGACGCAGTGGCGCCGGCTGATCCCGCTCGCGCGCGTCTTCTTCGCGCTCGCCACGGCGCTTGGCGCGCTGGCGTTGGCGGTGGCGCCCGCCACGGCACCGGGGCTGCTCGCCTCGGCGCTGGTGCAGGGCACCGGCTTTGCCGCGCTGATGATGGTTCTGGGCCTGCTGCGCCAGCCGGTGCGGCGTGCCGAGACCACGCTCGCCGCGACCGAATACCTGCTCGCCTTCCCGCCGCGGCGCCGCTTTGCCGCGCTGTTTGCCGGTGCGCATTTCATGAGCCTGATGTTCAACGTCGGCATCATCGCGATGATCGGCGACCTGACCCAGCCGCGCGACGGCCGCGACGTCAGCCGCGACCCGGCGCGGCGCGCGATGGTGATGGCGGCGATGCGCGGCGCGGCGCTGGTCTCGATCTGGTCGCCGATCGGGCTGGGCTTTGCCATCGTCAGCGCCGGGCTGCCCGCGCTCGAGCCGCTGCGGCTTGTCGGCGCAGCCTTCCTGTTCTCGGCCGTCGCGGTGGCGATCGGCGCGCTCTGGCCGCTGCTGCCGGCCGAGGCGCGGATGCCGCGTGACGCCGCCCCCGCCGCGGATCTGCAAGGCTCGGGCGCGGCGCTTGCCGTCACGCTGGCGATCTCGGCCGGGCTGCTCGGCGCCACCTGGGCGATCCATATCGGGCTTGGCGTCGGCTTCACCATCGCCTCGGTCACCGTGCTGCCGGTCTTCGCGCTGATCTGGCTGGCGCTTGAAAGCCGCCATGCCGCGGACGGCTTCGGCACGCGGCTTGGTCAAGCACTGGCGGCGCTGGCCGACCTGCGTTCGGAAAGCGCGATCTTCCTGTCGGCCAATGTGATCGGCGCGGTGCTGTCGCTGGCGCTGCAGGCCTCGCCGCTGTGGGAAGCGCTCGCCGGAAGCCGCTTTGCCGGGTTGCCGCTCGCGCTCGCCTGCCTCGTCGCCGTGCCCGCCGCGGCAGCGGTCTACCTGCCGAATTCGATCGTCGTGGTGATGGGGGCACAGCTGCTCGGGCACACGCCGCTCGGCCTCGAGCATCCGGTTGCGCTTGGCCTCGCGCTCTGCATCGGCTGGGGCCTGGCGATCTGCGTCTCGCCGATCAGCGCGATGACGCTGATTGCCGGACGGTTCTGCGCCACCTCCTCGCGCCGGATCGCGCATCGCTGGAACCTGCCCTATGCCTTGCTGCTCTTGCTTCTGGGCGCGGCAACGGTCAGCCTCGCCTATCGCCTCGGACTGTAACTCAGGAGCGCCACCATGACCGCGATCACCGCCTTCGGCCCGGATTTCCCCTTCGCCTATGACGACTGGCTGCGCCATCCCGCAGGGCTCGGCCGGCTGCCCGCAGACATCGCCGGCACCCGCGTCGCGATCATCGGCGCGGGCGCGGCCGGGATCATCGCCGGCTTCGAGCTGATGAAGCTTGGCCTGCGCCCGATCCTCTATGAATCCGCACGCTTCGGCGGCCGGCTGCGCTCCGAGCTGTTCGAGGGCAGCGACGGCATCGTGGCCGAGCTTGGCGGGATGCGCTTTCCCGCCTCCTCGCGCGGCTTCTTCCATTACCTCGACATGGTCGGCGCCCGTGCGCGCCCCTTCCCGAACCCGCTCAGCCGCGCCGCCGGCTCGACAGTGATCGACCTCGAGGGCGAAACGCTTTTTGCCCGCAGCCTCTACGATCTGCCGCCGCTTTATCGCGAGATCGCCGCGGCCTATGACCGCGCGCTCGCCGATCAGGCGGCCTTCCCCGAGCTGCAGGCGGCGATCCGGGCGCGCGACACCGCCCGGATCAAGACGCTGTGGAACCCGCTCGTCGCCGCCTGGGACGAGCGCACCTTCTACGATTTCATCGCCGGCTCCGAGGCCTTCGGCGCGCTCGACTTCCGCCACCGCGAGGTCTTCGGCCAGGTCGGCTTCGGCACCGGCGGCTGGGACAGCGACTTTCCGAACTCGATGCTCGAGATCCTGCGGGTGAACCTTCTGGGCCTCGACGACGACCAGCATTTCGTCGAGGGCGGAGTCGAGCAGGTGCTGCACCGGCTGTGGCGCGCCTGCCCGCCCTGCGCGCATTGGCCCGAGGGCACCTCGCTTGCCGCGCTGAACGGCGGCGCGACGCGGTCGCGTGCGGTGGCGCTGGCGCGCGACGGCGCCGGGCGGATCACCGTCACCGATCAATGGGGCAACGCCGAGGGCTATGACGCGGTGCTGGTCACCTGCCACAGCCACCTGCTGACCACCGCGATCGACACCGACGAGCGGCTGTTCGACCAGAAGGTCTGGATGGCGCTCGACCGCACCCGTTACATGCAGGCCGCGAAGACCTTCGTGATGACCGACCGGCCGTTCTGGAACGACATCGACCCGGCGACCGGGCGGCCGGTGATGTCGATGACGCTGACCGACCGGCTCACCCGCGGCACCTATTTCTTCGACAATGGCGACGACCGGCCCGGGGTGATCTGCCTCAGCTATTCGTGGATGACCGACGCGCTGAAAGTGCTGCCGCTCTCGGCCGAGAAGCGGGTCGATCTGGCGCTGAAGGCGCTTGGCCAGATCTATCCGGGCGTCGACATCGCCGCCCATATCCGCGGCAATCCGATCTGCGTGAGCTGGGAGGCGGACGAGAACTTCCTCGGCGCCTTCAAGGGCGCGCTGCCCGGCCATTACCGTTACAACCACCGCGTCTATGGCCATTTCATGCAGGACCGGATGCCCGCGCATCAGCGTGGCCTCTTCCTGGCAGGCGACGGCATCAGCTGGACGCCGGCCTGGGTCGAGGGCGCGGTGCAGACGGCGCTGAACGCGGTCTGGGGGATCATGACCCATCTCGGCGGCGCCTCTGCCCCCGGCAACCCCGGCCCCGGCGATCTTTACCCCGAGCTGGGCCCCGTCGCCCTGCCGGACCCGGCCTCGCACTCATCACACCCATGACTTTTCGTCATGCACGCGCAAATTTTCGGAAATGGGCGCGCCCGCCCGTTTCTGACAACACTGAGAAGAAGGGCGGCCAACGCCCCAACAGAACAATGACCAACAGAGAGATCCCCCGATGAAACCCCTCCTCCCCGCCCTGCTTCCCTCCGTCTTGCTGGCCTCGGCGATGATCACCGCCGCCCATGCCGAAAGCTGGGACATGCCGGTCGCCTACCCCGCCGACAACTACCAGACGAAGAACGACGTGACCTTCGCCGAGGACGTGAAGGCCTGCTCGGGCGGCGCGCTCGAGATCACCGTCCATCCGGGCGGCTCGCTGTTCAAGGGCGACGAGATCAAACGCGCGGTGCAGATGGGCGAGGCGCAGATCGGCGAGCGGCTGCTGTCGGCCCATGCGAACGAGAACCCGATCTTCGCCTATGACTCGGTGCCCTTCCTCGCCTCCTCCTTCGAGGCTTCGGACAAGCTGCGCGACGCGGCGAAGCCGGTGCTATCGAAGGTGCTGGCGGCACAGGGGCTGACCCTGCTCTACTCTGTGCCGTGGCCGGCGCAGGGGATGTATTTCGACAAGCAGATCAACTCCGTCGCCGACATGAAGGGGGTCAAGTTCCGCGCCTACAACGCCACCACCGCCCGCGTCGCCGAGCTGGCGGGGATGATCCCGACGCAGATCGAGGCCTCGGAGCTGAAACAGGCGCTCGCCACCGGCGTCGTCGCCTCGATGATCTCCTCGGGCTCGACCGGTGTCGACGAGAAGGTCTGGGAGGACATGAGCCACTTCTACGACGTGAAGGCCTGGCTGCCGCGCAACACCGTCTTCGTCAACACCGAGGCTTTCGCGGCGCTGCCCGCCGAGGTGCAGGCCTGCGTCACCTCCGCCGCCGAGACCGCCCAGACCCGCGGCACGAAAGAGGCAGAGAGCCTGGCCGACGGCTTCGTCAAGACGCTGGGAGACAACGGCATGACCATCGCCGATCCCTCGCCGGAACTCGCCGCCGGACTGACGACGATCGGCGACACGATGACCGCCGACTGGCTGGCGCAGACCGGCGCAGACGGCAAGGCGATCCTCGACGCCTACAGCGCCCACTGAGCCGGAAGCGCCCTCCGCAGCCGCGGGGGCGCGCCATGCTGCCATGTCCCTCTCCCTCCCCCTCCTTTCGCGCCCGGCTCTGCGCCGGGTCCAGGCATTGCCCATGAGATCCCTCCTCGACAGGCTCTACAAAACTTCAGGCGCCGGGGCGGCAATCGCCCTGGTCGCGATCCTGCTCCTCGTTATCGCGCAGATGGTCGCGCGCTGGCTCGGCCTGCTGCTGCCGGGCGGGACGAATTATGCCGGCTATGCGATGGCCACCGCGTCCTTCCTGGGCCTCGCCTATACCTTCACCCGCAACGAGCACATCCGCGTCAGCCTGTTCGTCGACCGCGCCGGGCACTGGCGCCGCGGCGTCGAGATCTGGTGCTATGCGCTCGGCTCGGTGATCGCGCTGTTCTTCGCCTGGTATGCGGTGCGCACGCCGCTCCTGAGTGCGAAGTTCAACGACGTCTCGCAGGGCCAGGACGGCACGCCGCTGTGGATCCCGCAGATCGCCATGGCAGTCGGCGCGGTGATCTTCGCGCTTGCGCTGATCGACAACCTCCTGCGGGTGCTGTTCACCGACAGCTATGGCGCCGACAGCCCGCTGATCCCGCCGCCGCGCGACATGTTCGCCGGCCGTCTGGCGCGGATCGTGCTGTTCGGGCTGAGCCTGCTCGTCGTCTGGGGCGCGCTGCACGCGATGACCGGCTTCGACCGCGACGCGACCGGGCTGAAGATCGGCGTCTTCCTCTTCGTGATGTTCGTCCTGCTCGGCTCGGGGCTCTGGGTCGGGCTGGCGCTGATGGGGGTGGCCTATATCGGCATGCTCGGCTTCACCTCGCGCAATCCCGGCAGCTCGATGGCGATCACCGTCTGGACCAGCGCCTCGAGCTGGACGCTGACCTCGCTGCCGCTGTTCATCTGGATGGGCGAGATCCTCTATCGCACGAAGCTGTCGGAAAACATGTTCAAGGGGCTCGCGCCCTGGCTCTCGCGCTTTCCGGGCGGGCTTTTGCACACCAATGTCGTCGGCTGCACCGTCTTTGCCGCTGTCTCCGGGTCCTCGGCCGCGACACTGACCACGGTCGGCAAGATGTCGATCCCCGAGCTGCGCCGGCGCGGCTACCCCGAGTTCATGATCGTCGGCACCCTGGCCGGCGCCGCCACCCTCGGCCTGATGATCCCGCCCTCGATGACACTGATCGTCTATGGCGTGAGCGTGCGCGAAAGCGTCACCAGCCTGTTCATGGCGGGCGTGCTGCCGGGGCTCGTGCTGGCCGGGCTCTTCATGGGCTATATCGCGCTCTGGTCGGTCATCCGCCGCGATCAGGTCCCCGCCCCCGAGCCGCGGATGAGCCTTGCCGCGAAGCTGCGCAACTCGGTCCTGCTGCTGCCGGTGATCGCGCTGATCGTGCTGGTGATCGGCTCGATGTATGTGGGGATTGCCACCGCGACCGAGGCCGCGGCCTTCGGCGTCGTCGGCGCGCTGGCGCTGGCCGGGCTGCAGGGCTCGATGAGCTGGGTCTCGTTCCGCGACAGCCTGCTCGGTGCGGTGCGCACCTCGGCGATGATCGCGCTGATCCTGATGGGGGCAAGCTTCCTCACCCTGTCGATGGGCTTCACCGGCGTACCGCGTGCGCTGGCGGGCTGGATCGCCACGATGCACCTGTCGCCGGTGGCGCTGATCGCGGCGCTCACCGTCTTCTACATCATCATCGGCATGTTCCTTGACGGGATCTCGGCGGTGGTGCTGACGATGGCGATCATCGAGCCGATGATCCGCGCGGCCGGGATCGACCTGATCTGGTTCGGCATCTTCATCGTCGTCGTCGTCGAGATGGCGCAGATCACCCCGCCGGTCGGCTTCAACCTCTTCGTGCTGCAGGGGATGACGCGCCACGACATGGGCTATATCGCGCGCACGGCGCTGCCGATGTTCGCGATCATGATCCTGATGGTGGGCGTCCTGGTGGTGTTCCCGGGGCTGGCCACCTGGCTGCCCGAGGTGATCAAGCAGGCGGGGAATTGAGCCCCCTCGCCCCTCTCGAATGGATCGGCCGGCACGCCCGGCTGATCCTGCCCGCGGGCCTTGTCGCGGTGCCCTTCCTGCCCTCGAGCGGCGGCGCGCTGGCCCCCGCCCTGCCCTGGCTCGTCGCGCTGCTGATCGGCCTGGCCGTCGCCCGCGTCGATCTGCGCGCCACCCTGCGCGACCTCACCCGCCCCGGCAGGGCGCTGCCGCTGATCGCGGCGCTGGTCCTGTTCCAGCCGGTCCTCGCCTTTGCGCTGACCCGCGCCGGGCAGGAGCTCGGCCTCGCCGCGCCGGTCCTGCTGGTGCTGCTCGTCTTCGCCGCGGCGCCGCCGCTCAGCTCGGCGCCGAACCTCGCGCTGATGCTCGGCTATGACGCGCGGCTTGCGCTTGGCTTCACCCTGCTTGGCACACTGCTCTCGCCGCTGCTGGTGCCGGCGAGCTTCTGGCTCGTCGCGGCGGGCGGCATCGATCCTGCCCGGATCGCGCTCAAGGTCCTGGCGATGCTCGTGGGCGGCATCGCGATCGGCACCGCGCTGCGCGCGGGGCTGGGCGCCGCCCGGATCGGGGCCCGGGCCCGCGCCTTCGACGGGATCGGCACGCTGATCATGCTCGCCTTCCTCTTCCCGCTGCTCGACGGGGTGGGCGCGCAGGTGCTGGCCGCCCCGGGGCGGGCGCTGCTGCTTGCCGGCCTTGCCGTCACGCTGAACCTCGGCGGCAACCTCGTGGCGCGTGCGCTTGCCGGCACCGCCCTGCCCCGGCCCACGGCCGCAAGCCTCGGCCTCGTCTTCGGCAATCGCAACATCTCGGTCCTGCTCGCCGCGCTGCCGCACGACCCGACCATCAGCCTCTTCGTCGCGCTCGCGCAGATCCCGATCTACGCCACGCCCTTCCTGCTTTCGCTTCTCGACACGGTCCCCCGCAGATGCCTGCCTTCATCGGAATCCTGAGCCTCGACACCCGCTTCCCGCGCATTCCGGGCGATGCCGGCAATGTCGGCAGCTATCACCTGCCCGCCCGGCTGCGGGTGATCGAGGGCGTCAGCAGCCCCGAGGTGGTGCGCGACGGCCGCCCGACGCCCGAGATCGTCGCGCGCTTCATCGCCGCGGCGCAGGCGCTCGAGGCCGAGGGCGCGGTGCTGATCACCTCGACCTGCGGCTTCCTGATCTCGGTCCAGGCCGAGATCGCCCGCGCGGTGCGGGTGCCGGTGCTGCTCTCGGGGCTCGCGCTGGTGCCGATGGTGCGCAGCCTGACCGGCGGGCGGCCGGTCGGCATCCTCACCGCCTCGCGCGCAAGCCTCGGCCCCGCGGCCCTTGCGGCGGCGGGCTGCACGCCCGATCAGGTGCGGATCGCCGGGATGGACACCGACCCGGTCTTTGCCGCGACCTTCCTTGCGGCGAAATCCGCGCAGGCCGAAAGCCTCGATCCCGCGCGCATCGGCGCGGCGGTCTGCGCCGCCGGCCGCGCCCTGGTGGCCCGGACCCCCGAGATCGGCGCGATCGTGCTCGAATGCGGCAACCTGCCTCCCTATGCCGCACAGCTGCGCGCCGCGACCGGCCGCCCGGTGGTCTCGATCCTCGACGGCGCCAGGCTGATTGCCCCCTGAGCGCGCCCCGATCGCGGCGCGGGCCGACCACGCCGCGATCGGGCCTGCCTCGCCGGCCGACACTGCGCCGGCTGTCGAATGATCCGATCCCGCACGTCGCGCGTAGAGGTTCCAGGGCGCGCGCGAACCGCCCGCACCGCAAGCCGGGGCCGGTCTGGCCGCGCACGACCGGCGCGGAGCGAGACGGGGCCTGCGGCCCGGACACAGCGAGACCATGGCGAGGCAAGGCCCGCCCCACGGATGGAGAGACACGATGCTGGACCGTTCCATGACCGACCCCACCCCCCAAGACGCCGCCGGGGCGGCCCCGGTGTCCGAGCGCATCCGCGCGCGTCTGATCGAAAGCGGGCAGCGCTTTCACGCCAACGACAATATCTCGGCCGTCCTGCGCGAGGGCGAGCTCGAGGCGCTGCGCCGCGAGGTGGCCGAGCGGATGCAGGGCGTGCTGAGCGCACTGGTGATCGACACCGCCGCCGACCACAACACCGCCGAGACCGCAAAGCGCGTCGCGAAGATGTTCGTCGACGAGGTCTTTGCGGGGCGCTATCGCCCCGCGCCCGAGCTGACCACCTTTCCCAATGTCTCGCGGCTGAACGAGCTGATGATCGTCGGCCCGATCACGGTGCGCAGCGCCTGTTCGCACCACCTCTGCCCGATCATCGGCCGGGTCTGGATCGGAGTGCTGCCGAATGCCTCATCCGAACTGATCGGGCTGTCGAAATATGCGCGTCTGACCGACTGGATCATGTCGCGTCCGCAGATCCAGGAAGAGGCCGTCGTCATGCTGGCCGACGAGCTGGAGCGCCGCATCCGCCCCGACGGGCTCGCCGTGGTGATGGAGGCCGACCACTTCTGCATGCACTGGCGCGGCGTGAAGGACGACCAGTCGGTGATGACCAATTCGGTGATGCGCGGCGCGTTCCGGACGAACTCGGATCTGCGGCGTGAATTCCTGAGCCTGCGCCGCGCCGAACGCGCCTGACCCTGCCGGACCAGACGGAGCTCCCCCATGGCGAACTATGCGCTGTTGTATCTGACCACCGCCGCCGCTTTCCTCGTGACCGACATCATCGGCATCCGGTTGCTGATCCGTCCGGTGTTCGAACGCCATGTCGGCCACCTGCTGGCCGACCCGATGCGGATCGGGGCGGCGGCGGCGTTCTATCTGGCCTATGTCGCGGGGGTGTTGTGGTTCGTCTCGATCCCGGCGCTGAAGGCCGGGGCGCCGGTGCAGGCGCTGCTCGGAGGCATGGTGCTGGGGCTGTTGTGCTACGGCACCTACGAGATGACGAATTACGCCACCCTGCGCGACTGGTCGGTGCAACAGGTGGTGATCGACGGGCTGTGGGGAATGGGGCTGACGGGCTTCGCCGCCTGGGCGGGGGTCGCGGTGCTCGGCGGCAAGCTTGGCTGAGCCTGCACGGCTCAGCCGATCCGCCGCATCAGGCGCAGGGACACCGCATGGGGCAGCAGGCGGAGCAGCTTGAGCGGCCAGGTGAAGCGACGCGGAAAGTGGATCTCGAAGCCGCGCCGCGCCATGCCGCGCAGCACCGCCTCGGCCGCCTGTTCGGGAGTGACGATCGCGGGCATCGGAAAGCGGTTCTTGGCGGTCAGCCGAGTTGCGACGAAACCGGGGCAGACAAGGCGGACATCGACCCGCGGCGCCAGCTCGACGGCCAGGCTTTCCGCAAGATTGTTGATCGCCGCCTTGGTCGCGGAATAGGGCTGGCCGCCCGGCAGGCCGAGATAGCCCGCGACCGAACCGAAGAGCACAAGTTGCCCGCCCTCGCGAAGCAGCGGCGGGCAAAGCCGCGCCACGTCGAGCGTGCCCAGCAGGTTGACCCGCACCATCGCCTCGGCCCGTGCCGGGTCGAGATCGGCGATGCGGCCCGGATCATAGAGGGCTGCCGTGCAGATGATCGCATCGAAGGGCGCCTCGCTGCGCAACCGGTCGCAATGCGCCGCCAGCTGATCCGGCTGGCCGAGATCGAGCGGCGCAATCGTGGCGCCGCCGCAATCGTCCGCCAGCGCGGCGAGCGCCACCGCGTCGCGGGCCGACAGCACAAGCTCTGCGCCGCGCGCCGCGAGGGCCCGTGCCAGGGCCGCGCCGATTCCGGCGCTGGCCCCGATGATCCACACGCGCTGCGCAACCGCGGTCATGGTCAGATCCGGAACATCGGTTGCAGCAGTCGCGGCAGCATCGCGTGGAAGCGCAAGGGCGCATCGGTCGCAGCCAGACAGATGCAGGGCGCCCCCGGGCCCGCGACGGGCTGATGGTCGATGTCATCATGCGCCGTCTCGACGTCCCCCCGGCGGAACGCGCCTTCGCTGTCGACAAAGCTGCCCTGCAACACCAGCGTCAGTTCGAGCCCGCGATGGCCATGCTCGGGCACCGCCTTGCCCGGCGGAATGTAGAGCAGGCGCAGCGATCCGCTGCGATCGGCCGACAGGATCTGCTGCCGGATGCCGCCGCCCAGCATGCGCCAGCGCGGCGGACGGCCCTTCAATTCGGCCATCACCGGGGCCGGGAACACGCCCGAGCCGCGCGGCGCGGGCGGTGGCGGCGGAGTGTCGAGCGCGGCCATCATGCGGTCGCGCGCCCCGGCGCTGATCGTCGCCGCTTCGGCACGGTTCAGCAGCGCGCCGCCAATCATGTCGCGCGCCTCGTGCCGGGCGCGGCATTCATCGCAGAGCGAAAGATGCGCCGCCACCACGACCGAAAAGGCATGCGGCAGACGCCCGGCACGATAGGCATCGATAAGGTCGTCGGAGATGTGGTGATCGATATGTGTCATGGGGCTATGCTCCTCAGCTCGTGTCTGAGGCGTTCGAGACCGAGGCGGATGCGGGATTTGATGGTGCCGAGCGGCAGGCCGGTCATCTCGCTGATGCGGCTGTGGGGGAGATCTTCGAAATAGGCCGCACGCAGCGCGTCCGCCTGTTCCGGGGCGAGGCGGGACAGGGCCGCCGCGAGGTGGCCGGCCTCCTGTTGCAGCGCCAGAACCTGACCGGCATCCGGCTCGAGGCTGGGCATGTCGGGCATTTCCTCGGGTTGCGAAAGCGGTTTGCGGCGCGCCAGATCGATCCGGCGGTTGCGCGCGATGCCGTAGATCCAGCCGGCCGCATCGGCACGGTGCGGGTCGAACTGGGCCGCCTTGTGCCAGACCGACAGCATCACATCCTGAACAAGGTCTTCCGCACTGCCGCCGGTCAGGCCACCGCGCAGCATCATCGCCTTCAGGCGCGGCGCGAAGTGGTCGAAAAGGCGGCCGAAGGCCTCGCGATCGCGATGGTCCCGCACCGCGATCAGGTCACGGCTGAGGTCGGAAAGCTCGTTGGTCACCGGGGCCTCCCCCCTGATAGGTGCGTTGCGCGCGCACTCCCGCCCCTGCCCGGGCAGGGGCATTGTCGAGGTATGAGGCCTGGACCTTGCGGGTGCAATGACGGTTTCCATGCCCGATCTACGCGCCACCGGCCGCCGCGGATCAGTCGGCGCGGAAAAATTTCCGGCGCGGTGATCCAAACACGCCGAGGCAGCGTAACCGTGATGGATCAACAAGAAGATGTGCCATGCCATTCGACCTGACTCAGGCTGCCCCGCAACGCATCGCGATCATCGGTGGTGGCATTTCCGGCCTCGCGGCGGCCTGGCTGCTGTCCCGGGAGCACCACGTGACCCTTCACGAGGCCGAACCGAGGCTGGGAGGGCACGCGCGCACGGTGATCGCCGGACGGCGCGGGGACCAGCCGGTCGACACCGGTTTCATTGTCTTCAACTACACCAATTATCCGCATCTCACCGGGCTGTTCCGGGACCTCGACGTGCCGGTGATCCGCTCCGACATGAGCTTTGGCGTCTCGCTTGATGGCGGGCGCATCGAATACGCGCTGCGCTCGGCCAATGCGGTGTTCGGGCAGCGCCGCAACCTGGCCGATCCGCGCTTCTACGGGATGATCCGCGACATCTTGCGCTTCAACGCGGAGGCCGAGGCCGCGGTTGCCGCCGCGCCGGATCTGACGATCGGCGCGCTGGTTGCCCGGATGCGCCTCGGCACGAGATTCCGCGATGCCTATCTCTATCCCTTCTGCGGCGCGATCTGGTCGACGCCGGATCAGGGGATCGCCGATTTTCCGGCGCAGGCTCTGGTGCGGTTCATGCGCAACCACGGGCTGATGTCGAAGGGGCAGCATCACCAGTGGTGGACCGTCGCGGGCGGCTCGGTGTCCTATGTCGCGCGGCTCGAGGCGGCACTGCTGCACGCCGGGGTGCGCGTGCGCAAGGGCGCACCGGTGCGGTCGATCCGCCGCGACGGCACCGGCGTGCAGATCCGCGCCGAGGGCGGCACGGCGGAAGACTTCGATCACGTGATCCTCGCCACCCACCCCGATCAGGCTCTGCGCATGCTCGCCGATGCGGATGCCGCCGAACAGGCGGCACTGTCGGCGATCCGCTTTCAGCCCAACCGCACCGTGTTGCATGCCGATCCGCGGGTGATGCCGCGCCGTCGCCGATGCTGGAGCTCGTGGGTCAGCCGCGGCGACAGCGGGACCGGCGCCGTCGATGTCAGCTACTGGATGAACCGGCTGCAAAGCATCCCCGAGGACGACCCGCTCTTTGTCAGCCTGAACCCGACACAGCCGATCGACGAGCGCCTGATCTATGACGAGGTCGCGTTCCATCATCCGGTCTTCGATGCCGCAGCCCTTGCCGCACAGGCGAAGATCGCCGCCCTGCAGGGCACGCGCAGGACCTGGTTTGCCGGGGCATGGCTGCGCAACGGGTTCCACGAGGACGGCTTTGCCAGCGCCTGGCGCATCGCGCGACGCCTGCCGCGGCTCCGGGTGCGGCCATGACGCTGGCCGCGCACCTGCTGCGGGGCGAGGTGCTGGCGCTGCGCGCCGAGATCACCCACGCACGCCGCGGCGCCTTGACGCACAGCTTTCGCAGCCGGACCGACCACGTTCTTCTGGCGCCGGAAACCGCGCGCCCTCCGCGCGGGCTGTCGCTGGATCGCTTCAACCTGCTGGCACTGCACCGGCGCGATCATGGCGGTGTGCGCGGCGCGGGCCAGGGGGTGGACTGGGCCTGGGCGCAATTCGCGCGGGCGGGACTTGACCGCGGTCCCTCTCGGGTGCTGGCGCTGCTGACGCAGCCGCGCTTTCTGGGCTACGGGTTCAATCCGGTCAGCTTCTGGATGCTGATCGAGGGCGATGCCCTGCGCGCGGTCATTGCCGAGGTCAACAACACCTTCGGGCAGCGCCACAGCTATCTGCTGGTGCCCTCCGACGGCGCCCCGATCACCGCCGGCACCCGGCTGAGCGCGCGCAAGGTCTTCCATGTCTCGCCGTTCCAGGACATCTCCGGCGAATACCGCTTTCGTTTTGCCCTGCGCCCAGACAGCCTGTCGATCCGGATTTCGCAGATCGACGGCGAAGCCGGGGTCGAGACCGCGATGACCGGCCCGCTTGTGCCGCTCACGACCCGTGTCATCCTAGGCGGTGCGCTGCGCCGGCCCGGGGGGGCGCTGCGGGTCATCGCCCAGATCTACTGGCACGCGCTGCGCCTGAAACTGAAGGGGGCCGCCTATCGCCCCTGCCCGCCCCCACCCCATGAGGAGATCAGCCGATGACCATCGCGACCCGCGCGCTCCAGACCCGTTTCCTCTCGGCCCTCGAGGGCATCTGCGAGGGACGGCTGACCGTCACCACTCCCGATGGCGCGCGGCTGAACTTCGGCGCGCAGGGCCCCGAGGCCGAGATCCGGATCCGCGACTGGCGCCTGCTGCAGCGACTGATGCTGCGCGGCGATGTCGGGCTGGCCGAGGGCTGGATCTCGGGCGAGTGGCACAGCGACACGCTCGAGGGGGCGCTGGCGATCGCGATGCGCAATCAGGCCGGCCTCGCGCAATGGTCGGAGCCGACGCGGCTGCAGTCCTGGCGGATGCGGCTGGTCGACCGGCTGGTGCGCGCCAACAGCCTGCGCGGCGCGGCGCGCAACATCCGCGCCCATTACGATGTGGGCAACGAGTTCTATCAGCTCTGGCTGGACCCCGGCATGACCTATTCTTCGGCGCTCTTCGTCGAGGGCGACGATCTGGAACGGGCGCAGGCGCGCAAGAACGACCGCATCCTGTCGCAGCTGGCCCCGGGCGAGAGCCTGCTGGAAATCGGTTGCGGCTGGGGCGGTTTCGCCGAGGCCGCAAGCGAGCGTGGCCATCGCGTCACCGGCCTCACGCTCTCGCCCGCGCAGAAGGGCTATGCCGATGCCCGTCTCGACGGGCGCGCCGAGATCCGGTTGCAGGATTACCGTGCGGTCACGGGCCGGTTCGACAACCTCGTCTCGATCGAGATGATCGAGGCGGTGGGCGAACGCTACTGGCCGACCTATTTCGCCACGATCAGGGCGCGGCTGGCCGAGAGCGGTCGGGCCGTGCTGCAGGCGATCACCGTGCCCGATGCGGAATTCTCGGTCTATCGGCGCCGCTCGGATTTCATCCGCCAGCATGTCTTCCCCGGCGGCATGCTGCCTTGTTCGGCCAGCATCTCGCATGCGGCAGAGCAAGCCGGGCTGCGGGTGCGCGACACCCATGCCTTCGGTCAGGATTATGCCCGCACCTGCCGGATCTGGGCGCAGCGGATGCTGGATCAGCGCGCGCGGATCAACCGGCTGGGCTATGGCGATGCCTTCCTGCGCAGCTGGCAATTCTACCTCGAAGGCTGTGCGGCGGCCTTTGCCACGGGCCGGTGCGACGTGGTGCAGGTCACGCTCGGTCACGCGCGGTCGCGGGCGTGACCGAGCGGCAAGGACCCGGGGCTGCGGTCACCGCCCGCCCCTGCGCATGCAAAAAGGCCCCGGGAAACCCCCGGGGCCTTTCGTCTGTCCGGACCGCGATCAGTTCGCCGGCGGCATGATCACCTTGTCGATCACGTGGATCACACCGTTCGAGGCCTCGATATCGGCCGTGGTGATCTTGGCATCGTTGATCATCGCCCCGTCCTTGAGCGAGAAGGTCACCGGCGCGCCCTGCACGGTGGCGGCGGTCATGCCCTCGCTCAGGTCGGAGGATTTCACCGCCCCGGGCACCACGTGATAGGTCAGGATCCCGACCAGCTGATCCTTGTTCTCGGGCTTGAGCAGCGTCTCGACGGTGCCCGCGGGCAGCGCGGCGAAGGCGGCATCGGTCGGGGCGAAGACGGTGAACGGGCCCTTGCCCTTGAGCGTATCGACCAGCCCGGCCGCCTCGACCGCCGCAACCAGCGTCTTGAACCCGCCCGCGGCAACCGCGGTGTCGACGATGTCGGCCTTCTGCTCTCCGGCAAGGGCAGCCCCGGCGAGCAGCAGCGTGGCGGTGGTCGTCAGCATCAGTTTGCGCAGCATCAGGAAACTCCTCTGTGTTCTGTAAGCTTGGGTCAGGAGGCATCGTCTCGCCGTCCTGTGATGGTTTACGCGGGCGCGGGCGGCGCGGATCACCGGGCGCCGTGCAATGGCCGCACCAGGTCGCCGATGTCACGCGGACGTGACCGGGCCTGCCGGCGGCTGCGGGGCAAGGTCGATGCGCGGCGCCATCAGTCGGTGAATGGCCCCATGTTTCGTGGATGCGTTCTTCGCTCACTTCGAGACCGGGTGGCCCGCTCGACCATGCCGTTCTGCTGCGGGCAGTGCGGGGTGATGAACTCTTGGCGAAGGCCATAGCTGCGAACCAGGGCCGTGAAGTGGCGGCTGGTGAAGAATGAGCCAGCGAGGCGCCATCGGTTCGAGCCCGATGGCGAATGCCGTTGTCCGACCTCAGCAGGAATTCCCGATCCACCTTGCCCAAGGTGCCGAACCTGGTGACCTGTCACGGGATTTTTCCTCCACCGTCGATTAGAGTCCGGCCCAACTTGAGGACGGACAATGAAGCGAACGAGCTTCACGGACGAGCAGATCATCGG
>NZ_RCHI01000023.1 GCF_003664585.1 Paenirhodobacter hankyongi | reverse complement strand
TTTTTCACTTTTCCCGACGATTTCTCGCCCAGGAGCCAAAATCCCCTGCTTTCATTGACCCCAGACAGAACGGCGCCCGGAACCGAAATCCGGAAAAACTGCCTGCAGGAAAGATCGTTGCGCGAACAGGCCGTCAAACGAAAGAAATTCAGCAGCCCCGGCCGCTCACCCCCGACTCGACCACCGAAACCCCGGGAATCGAACCGCCAGAAGAACACCAAAAGCACCACACCACGCCCAGCCAGGGGAGAATCGCGCCCTTGCGGCGCTGTCCGGTGCCCGGTGATTCCGGGCCACGGGAATCACCGGGCGGGCGCCCCGCGCTCGGACGGTCATCCCCCGGATGGCGGCAGGAAGCTTGCGCGGGCCTGCGCCGCGCTCGCCCGCAGGAAGCCCTGATCCGATCCGGTGAGGAAGCCCGTCGCCCCGCGCTCGCGCAGATGCGCCAGCTCGACCGGATTGGCGGCCAGGATCAGCACCGGCAGACCCACGGCCACGGCCGCCGCCATCACCCGGTGCACCGCCGCCTCGAGCTCCCCCGCCCTGGCCGCGGCGCCCATCGACACCGCCAGATCGGCGCGCCCGATGAAGATCGCATCGAGCCCCTCGACCGCGACGATCTCGTCGATCGCCCCGATCGCTGCGGCATCCTCGATCATCGCGATCACCGCACAGCGCGCATCCTGCTGCGCGATGTGCTGCGCCATGCCAATCGCACCGAAGGCTCCCGCCCGCGTGGTCGGGGAGAAGCCCCGCTCGCCGCAATAGCGCGCCCGCGCCACCGCGAGACGCGCGGCCGGCGCGTCGGTCACATGCGGCACCAGAACACCATCGGCACCGCTGTCGAGCACGCGCAGGATCTCGGCCGGGCTGCGCACGCGCACCAGCCCGGCCATGCCCTGTGCCCGGCAGGCAAGCACGATGGCATCCGTGGTCTCGGGGTTCAGCGGGGCGTGCTCCTCGTCGATCACCGCGAAGTCGAAGCCGAGCTGACCGAGAATCTCGGCCGGCTGCGTCGAGGGGATCTTCAGGAAGGTGCCCAGCAGCGGCTCGGCGGCGCGCAGGCGGGCGCGGAAACCGGTCAGCCTGGCGGCACCGGCATTGGGGTGGGTCGGCATGGTCACTCCTTTCGGCGAGGACCGGCCCGGAAGGTTCCGGGCCGGCCGGGGTCAGAACACCTTGACGAGGCGCAGCTGCACGGCGCTGTCGTATTTGAAGCCACCCTCCACGTTGAAATCGCGCGCCAGCATCCCCTGGATCTGGGTCGTGGGATCGACGAAATGCGTCAGGTAGAGACGCAGCTGGTCGCGGTGGGTCTTCAGGCCGGTCTCGACGCCATCCACCTTCTGCTCGCCGCCGCGCTGGCCGGAATAGCCGACCGTCAGCGAGGTCGCCGGCCCCCATTGCTTGCGCAACATCGCCTGCAGCTGCCACGACGGGCGGCGCGACTGCTCGGCCCCGGCCTCGGTGTGATCGCCCTGGAAGGCGACATCGAGCGCCCCGTCGAAGAAGAAGCCGCCGCCCAGCCCCTGGATCACGCCGATCTGCGGCGTCAGCGACCAGGTGCCCTCGCCGATGCCGATGCGCCCCGCCTCATGGCCGCCGGTGGGCAGCGTCGCGAAGAGCGAGACGCCGAAGCTGGTGCCGGTCTCGGGCGCGTCGGGTTGCACCGGCCAGACGGTCAGGCCGAGCGTGGTGTCGCCAAGGCCGCTGGTGGTGGGCTGATCCGCGCCGCCGATCCGGGCGGTGCCGATCTCGGCAAAGGGGATGACGAGGTGATAGGCCGCCGGCAGATCGCCGAAGGCGGTGTAATAGAGGCCGCGCAGGATCCCCACATTCGCCTCGAAGGACGAGCCGGGCACGGCGGTGCCGTTCACCTCGAGGCTGTCGGCGCTCAGGTGCTGCAGATAGAGCATGGCAAGCGCCGTGCCGCTTGGCAGGATCGTGTAATCGGCCGGGCCGACGTCGATCGCGCGGGCGGGCGGCGCGGCAAGCGCAAGCGCAACCGCGCCGGCGCCCAGGGTACAGGTCATCTTCATCAAGGTCTCCTCCCTTATGATGTGCGACGAAGGTCAGGGCGCGGCGGCCTGCGGGTGCGGCTGCGCCAGCGAATAGGCGCCGCGGTGGTACAGCAGCGGGTCGGCGTCGGTCTGCGCAAAGCCGGTGACCCGCCCGATCAGCAGCCAGTGGTCACCGCCGTCGAGAACCGCCTCGCGCGCGCATTCGATGCTGGCGCAGGTGCCCGGCAGCAGCAGGCAGCCGCCCTGCCCCTCGCGCAGGGCAAGGCCGGCGAACTTGTCCCCGCCCCGCGCGGCAAAGGCGCGGCACAGCGCGATCTGGTCATGGGCAAGAATGTTCACCGCGAAATGGCTGGCGGCCTCGAACACCGGATAGCTGGCCGAGGTCTTCACCAGGCTCCACAGGATCAGCGGCGGATCGAGGGAAAGCGAATTGAAGCTGTTCGCGGTGACGCCGACACGGCGACCGCCGGCCTGGGCGGTGATCACCGTGATGCCGGTGGCAAAGCAGCCAAGCGCGGCGCGGAAGGCGCGCGGATCGAACCCGGTCGCGGCGGGGGAAGAAAGATCGGTCATGGGAACTCCTGTCAGGACGACGCGCGCAGGGCGCGCCGGCGCGGGGGCCCGGCCCGGGGGGAGGCCGGGCCGGACGGGCTCAGAACAGGGACGGGTCCGGCTCGAGCCCCATCAGCGCACGGCCGAGGATCTGCGCGCAGATGTCATAGTCGGTATAGGCATGGGCGGCGGTCATGTGGCTGTTGCGGAACAGCCGCTGCGCCTCGGCGTCGTCGAACCAGGCCGAACCGCCCGAGGCCTCGAACAGCCGGTCCACCGCGGCGACGAACATCTTCACCGCATAGGCCTGGTTGGTGCGCCAATAGGCCATCTTCTGCGCATCGGGGAAAACCCGGCGCTCGGCGTGGTCGCGCATGTCCTCCCAGGTCTTTTCCAGGAAGGCGCGGCCCGCCGCCACCTGATGCGCGCTTTCGGCCAGACGCATGCAGGCGGGGATCGACTGGCCGACCTTCGCGCCGGTATAGGCGCGCACGCGGCCCTGGGTGCGCTCGGTGTAAAGCGCGATCATCCGCTCCGCGATGCCGAGGCTGACCGAGGAGAAGCAGCTTGCGAAGACATAGATGAAGGGGACGTGGAAGATCTTGCTGTCGGGATACAGATGCCCCCCCGCCGAGGTCAGGCTCATCAGCGCCGGGACGCTCTCGATGCGGTGGTTCGGCACGAAGGCGTCCTTGACCACCAGCGTCTTCGAGCCGGTGCCGCGCATCCCCTGGGTGAACCAGGTGTCGCGGATCTCGTAATCGGCGCGCGGCAGGATCGCGAAGCTGTAGACCTTGCCGCCCTCGGGCGCGTCGCGCAGGAAGCCGAGGATCGCCCATTGCGCATGGTCGCAGCCCGAGGACCAGCCGAATTCCCCCGAAAAGCGCACCCCGCCCTCGACCTCGACCGACTTGCCATAGGGCGCGATCGAGGAGGAGGCGACGGTGTCCGGGTCCTCGCCCCAGATCTCGTCCTGCAGTTCGCGCGAATAGAGCGCGATCTGGTGGTTGTGCTCGGCCAGCAGCGAGAAGGCCCAGGCGGTCGAGCCGCAGGCGGTGGCGATCAGCGCGATGCAGTTCTCGAACTCGGGCACCCGCATCTCGAGCCCGCCATAGGCCCTGGGCTGGAAGGCGCGGTGCAGACCGGTGGCCTTCAGCAGGTCGATGTTCTCCTTCGGGACCATGCGGTCCCCTTCGGCCTGCACGGCATTGGCCGCGATCTGCGGCAGGATCGCGCGGATGCGCTCGATCATGGTGGTGGACGCGTCGAACATGGGTCTCCTCCCTTTGGTTGGTGTCGTGGTCTGCCGGCGGCGTCAGCCCCGGCTCAGAAAGGCAAGCGCGGCGTCGCGGAAGCGGATGTCGGAGGTCAGGCCGACATGGCCGGTGCCGTCGATCAGCCGATGCGTGGCGCCGGGCAGCGCGGCACACAGGCGGGTGTCGGGCTGCGCCACCGCGTCGGCGCGGCTGTTGAAGATCAGAATCGGCGTGCGCACCTGCGCGAGCCGAGCCTCGGTCAGCACCGGATTCGCCGGCCGCTCCAGCACGGCCGCAAGGCAGGCCGGGTCGGAGCCGCTGCGCCGCGCATAGTCGAGCAGCGCCGCGACCTGCGGCGTGGGCGGTTCCTGCGCCGCGCCGCGCAGCGCGGCGACAAGCACGGGGCCGGCCTGTTCCGGCGCGAAGAGATTGTCGCCGATGCCGCCCAGCACCAGCCGCCCGTTCGCCCCCGGCCGCCGCACTTCCAGCTCGAGCAGCAGCTTCGTGCCCAGCGAGAAGCCGATGGCGCCGAACAGATCGTCCGGCAGCCGCGCCGCCAGATCGCCGGCGAGATCGGCGTAATCGGCCGGATCGTGCGAGCCGCCCTGCGGCCCATGCCCGGCGATGTCGAACCCCACCGGCTCGAACCCCGCCGCGCGCAGCGCGTCGTCCCAGCCGTCGGCCTGCCAGGTCGCGGCGTAGGAGCCGCCCCAGCCATGGATCAGCGCAACCTTTCTCATGTCGTCTCTCCCCTTGCCGCGGCGGCGGCCTGCTTCAGGTCGGGCGTGTCGGCGCCGGCGAAGATCAGCGCGCCGGTGACGCGGGCAAGGCGCCAGCCCGCGGCCGTCTCGACACAGTCGAAGGTGAAATCGGCCAGCGACGAGGGCGGCCCAAGCGCGACCGGGCGTGCCCCGCTGCCGGAAAACACCGTGATCGTCGCCGCCAGTCGCACACCCGCGCCGGGCAGCAACCGCAGGTTGGTGCACAGATGGCGGGTGAGGCGCCCGCGCTCGGCCGAGAGCGCGCGGCGCGCGGTGAAATAGCGCGCCAGCGCCGCCTGCCCCTCGGCGCGGAAGCTCTCGATGACCAGCGCACCGTCCGCGGTGAACAGCTCCGGCCCCTCGATCGGCGCCGTTTCATCGACGCAGGCCCAGAAGCGCAGGACCAGATCCTCGAGCGCATGGAACTGCTGCCAGGTGATCGTCATGGAATGCCCTCCGTCGGGCGTCTCCCCGCACGGGGAGACCGCCCTGCGCCCGTGGTCAGGACCCGACCGTCATGAAGGTCTCGGCCATCTCGTAGCCCCAGCCGTTCATCACCTCGGGCATCTGCGCCGGCACGATGTCGACGCTGAGCGGCGTCGCGTCGTCGGCGAACTGCTCCATCCCCGAGGAGAACTCGTTGCGGTTGCCGAAGGGGTCGAAGATGTAGGCGTAATTGTTGGTGCCGAAGCCGGTCGAGGAGCCAAGCCCCGCGTTGTGGCGCCCGGGGCCGAATTCCCAGCGGTGGCCGGTGTCCATCAGCCGGTCCGAGAGGCGGAAATAATGGTTGCCGTCCTCGACCGCGAAGGCGACGTGGTGCAGCCGGTGCGCCGGGTTCACCGCCTTCATGTAGGCGATGTCGTGGTCATAGGCCGAGCCGCGCAGCCAGATCCCGGCGAGCTTGCCCTCGACCGAGATGTTCAGCGACGACTTGAACCCGATCATCATCAGGAAGTCGCGCATCACCTCGGGCTCCACCTCGCCGAGCAGGTTGATGTGGTCCATGTCGCACGGCACATGCGAGCCGCGGGCGTCGAAATCCGAGATCCCGGCGCGCCGCTCGGCCCCGCCGGTGGCCAGGCGCAGCTGATGCCCCGAGGGCAGGTGGAATTTCAGCGCCGCGCCCTCGCCCGGGCGGCTGTCGCCGGCGAAACGTTCATGCGCCACGCCCTCGCGCGTCAGGATCGCGCCGACCCGGTCGAGATCCTCCTCGTCGTCGACGCCGAAGGTGAAATTGTCGAGCGAGCAGGTGCCCTTCACCAGCGTCAGATCGGCGGCCGCGCCGCGGCAGGCCAGATGCGCGCTGTCGTCGCTGCGGCTCAGCACCGTCAAGCCCAGCACGTCCTCGTACCAGCTCAGCGCCTTGCCGATGTCGCCCACGTAGATCGCGGCGTGATCGATGCGGTTGATCCCCATGTCTTGGTCCTTCCCGTGTTCAGTCAATGATGCTCGCTGCGGCGGCCACGGGATGTGGCGCCGGATGTCGCAAGTGGCGGTGGCAGAGGGCCCGCCCGGGGCACACCCCGGCCGTCACACGTCATGTGCGCGCAGCCCACTGCGAAATGTCATGGAATGTTCAGCCCGCAGCCCCGCACCGACCGGCGCAGGCCCCACGCGGCACGGACCGGCTCAGCCCGGTCGCGGTGCGTCAGCCATCGTGATCTCCTCCGTTCGGCTCTCCCGGGCCGATCCTCTCCCTCGCAGCCCTCCAAGCTGCCTGGAAAGACTACGACAGAATGTCAAAATGACAAATCGTCATTTTACAAATTCCACCAGACGGAATAACTTCTGGGAACATTCCATCTTCCACCGCCCTCAGAGGGGCCTTGGGGCGCTTTTGCAGGACGTGATTTCAAATGGTTGACAGAACACGGCCGCGCCGGGGCGAGCCGCCAGCCACCCCCACCCGGGACGGCCCTCCCCCTGCGCGCGGCGGGGCCTCCGGGCCTGTCCCGCCTGCGCAAAGCTGGACCTCGGAGACAATCCAGACCATACCGGAGGGGGCGGCCGGCACCGCGCCGCAATGCGGCAAGCCGGGCGATTCTCCCGCGCAGATGCAAGGGCAGCAAGACCGGTTCATGGCGGAAAACGACGACAGCCAGCTTTCGACCCTCGGTTACCGGACCGCCGGCAGCGGGCGCCGCGCCGAGATCGGCGCCGCCCGCCGGGCGCGCTCGCGCAACACCCTCCTGACCGCCGCCTTCACCTGCTTTGGCCAGGAGACCGGTCAGGCCTCGCGCATCGAGGACATCTGCAAATGCGCCGGCGTCGCGCGCGGCACCTTCTACAATCACTTCGACGATCTCGAGCAGCTGAAATACCAGCTTCAGGAGGAACTGACCGGCGAGTTCGACCGCGCCGTTCACCTGATGCTCGCCGCACTCGACAGCCCGGCCGAACAGACCGCCGTGGCGATTCGCTACTATCTGCACGCGGCCGAGAAGAACCCGGCCTGGGGCTGGGCGATGATCCATTCGAGCGCGCCGGGCCACACCTTCGGCGAAACGGTCTGGCACAATTCGCTGGTGACGATCCGGCGCGGTCTCGATCAGGGGGTGTTCTCGATCAGCACCGCCGAGATCGGCCGCGACATCCTGATGGGGGCGGTGGCGGCGGCCATGGTCTCGATCACCCAGGGGTGCACGCCCGCGGATTACCCCGAGCAGATCGCGCGCCACATCCTGCTTGCCTTCGGCATGAGTGCAGCCGAAGCGCAGCAGATCTGCACCCGGCCGCTGCCGGCGCTGCCGGCGATCGCGCATGAAAAGATCGTCATCGCCAGCATGCCCGCGCTTGGCGAGATCGGCGGCCCGGAGCCGCCCGGCGGCGGGCGCTGAGCGCCGCGCGCTATTCGATCTCGGTGCGCGCCATCGGATAGTCCTCCGCATTCAGGACCCAGCCCGCGCGCTGCGAGAAATCCATCCGCGGCGGCGCGAAGATGTCGACGATCTGCGACTCGGGCGACAGCCAGAGCGTGGTGTGCAGCGCCGGCGGCGGCAGCACCGTGGCCGAGGGGCTGGAACAGGCGATGCGCAGATCGGGCAACCAGTGCGCCTGATCCGGCGTCCAGGGCCAGCGCAGGAAATGCTCGAACTCCCCCGCCAGCGTCAGCGAGACCTGTTCGAAGCTCGCGTGGAAATGCGGCGAGACCTTCGCGGCGTCGCGCGGCGCGGTGAAGCGCGGCAAGATGTTCACCATCAGCGTCGTGCAGCGGAAGATGCGGCCAAAGCGCCCCTCCTGCACCGGCACATCCAGATCATAGGCCCGCAGCCGGAAGCCGCCGGGCGGGTCGGGCCAGGGCTGGAACGGCGGGATGCAGGGATTGGGCGCGGCGGGCCGCGCCGCGGGCGGACATTGCGCCACTAGGTCGGCGGAACGGGCGGTGAAGACGAAGGTCACCGTGCCACGGCCCTGCAGCGTCACCCGGCTGTCGCCCGGCGGCACGATGAACAGATGGTTGCCCGGGTGATCCTCGACCGCGCCCGCGCCGGTGGTGATGGTGAAGCGCACCGAGGGTTCGAGCGCGAACACCATGTATTCGTCAAGCTGCCCCGAGCGCGCGAACTCGGCCGTGCCATCCAGCTCGACCACCCGCAGCACCATCCGCGACGCGCCGAGCATCCACGCCCGCCAGCCGGTGCCCGTCGCAAGCGGCGGGTCCTCGTGGAAGCGCCCGACCTGCGGCAGGCAGAACGGACCGGTCGCCGTCGCCTCGGCCGGGGCGGTCCTGAGAAGCGCCTTGCGCGGATCGCTGTCGTCGAACATGGCCATCTCCCTGCATCGTCCTGTCCGCTCCACAGCTCTCACGGGAGCGCATGCGGCGCACGCGAAACCTGCGCCAGTTCCACGAGGCGGAATTGGCGTCCGGCCCGCTTGAGCCACCGTCCGCGCGGTGAGACGGTGCCCCGAACGAGGGGAGAAGAGAGATGGCAGGCACGCTGGTGATCGTTGCGCATCCGGACCTGGCGCACAGCCGGGTCAACGCCGCCTGGGCCGCGGCGGCCCGCGACTGCGCGACCTGCACGGTCCACGACCTTTACGCAACCTATCCGGACGGCCCGATCGACGGCGCGCACGAGCGCGCGCTGCTCGAGGCCCACGACCGGATCGTGCTGCAATTCCCGCTGACCTGGTATTCCTGCCCGCCGCGACTGTCGGAATGGATGGTCACGATCCTGAAACGGGGCTGGGCCTATGGTCCGGGGGGGCGGGCGCTGCAGCTCAAGACGCTCGGCATCGCGGTCTCGACCGGCTCGAACGGCGCGGATTACAGCCCCGATGGCCGCTACGGGCACACGCTCGACGCGGTCACCCTGCCCTTCGAGCTGCTCGCGATCCATACCGGGATGCACTACCTGCCCGCCTTCACCCTGACGGGGGTGCGCGACTGCGACGACGCGGCGCTGGCGCAATCGGCTATGCACTATGTCCGGCATCTGCGTCATGCCGCGCCCCGCCGCTGCGCCTCGGGGCAGGACGACGACCGCGCGAAGACCCGTTACCCGACCGGCTGAGCGCCGGTTTCGCAAGCCGCAACGGCGGCCCGCAACTCGGCCTTCAGCGCCGGCACATCGACCTGCGCACGGGCGAAATAGGTGACGCCCAGCGTGCCGACGAGCTTTGCCCCAAGCCGCAGCGGCAGCGCGAGGGAATGGGTCTCGGGCTGGACATTGCCGCTGCGCTCGCCAAAGCCGCTGGCGCGGGTCATCGCCACCACCGCCGCCGCGCGTTCCTCGATCGCCTGCGACTCGGCCGGGGTCGCGGCCGATTGCTGCAGCAGCGCGACCAGATGGCGCCGCTCGGCCGTCGGACAGAAGGCGAGATAGGCGCGGCCATGGGCGTAGTCGAGCAGCGTCATCCGCCGGTTGATCGTCGACTGATAATGCGACAGCGGGCTCATCGGGATGGTGCTGAAGCGGATCACCAGCGCGTCGACGTCCAGCGTGGCAAGCGCTGCCGGCCACAAAGTGCGCCGGGTCAGCGCCTCGGCGGCCTGTCGCGCGGCATCGAAAACCTGCGGCAGCCCGTGATGCCCCGCCCCGAGCGCCGCAACCCTCTCGGTCACGCAATAGCCAGCCGTCCGGCCCAGCTTGCGCACATAGCCCGCGGCGATCAGTGTCTCGAGCAGACGCACCACCGTCGGCGCCGGCAGGCCGGTCTGCGCCGCCAGATCCTGAACCCGGGCCACGGCGACCCGGTTCATGAATTCGAGCAGTTGCAGGGTGCGTTCGACCGAGCGCACGGTTTTCGAGGGCGTTGGCGTCATCGGATCGGTCCGGGCAGGGCATCGGAACTCTGATTCGATACTCCGGACGCAAAAATTGCAAGCTGCCCGGCTTTTCGGGGAAGCAATGCCGATCGCGCGGCCGCGCCGCGCGTCGGCCCGGGCCGCTCAGGCGCCGACGAATCCCCAGCCGTCGGGGATGAAGCCATAGACCGCGGCGAGCAGGGTGAGCTTCTCTTCCTCGGCCCAAAGCCCCTCGGCCGTCAGCGCCATCTCGGGCGTGATGATCTCGAGGCAGTCTTCCTCGTCTTCGTCCACCGCCTCGAAGCCCTCGGCGTCATAGCCCAGGTCCTCGACCGCCTCGCCGAATCCGTCCCAATCGGCGCCCGGATCCTCGGCGACGAACTGGAAGGCCACGCGGCCACGCTCGGGCAGCGGCTCCATCGCAGCGATCTCGCGGAAGGTCCGCAGCGTCTCCGCCTTCTGCTGTGCCATGTCCATCACCGTCTCCTTCGTCGTGCGGGCAGGTTCCAATGAAAAACGCCCCGGCCTGGCCGGGGCGCTTTCGTTCGTCGCGAAGGGCGCTCAGCCGCGCTCTTCGATGATCTTCACGAGGTGCGAGATCTTGGTGACCATGCCGCGGATCGCCGGGGTATCTTCCAGCTCACGGGTGCGGCGGATCTTGTTCAGGCCGAGACCCTTCAGGGTCGCGGTCTGGATCGCGGGACGGCGGGCGGCCGAGGCCACCTGCTGCACGACGATGGTTTTCTTCGTCATCGGTCAGTCTCCTCAGGCTTCGGCCGAAGCGTCGGCTTCGGGCTTGGCGAGGATGTCCGCCACCTTCTTGCCGCGGCGAGCCGCAACGTGACGGGGCGAGGCTTCCTTCTTCAGGCCGTCGAGCGTGGCCCGGATCATGTTGTACGGGTTCTGCGAGCCGATCGACTTCGCAACCACGTCCTGCACGCCCAGCATCTCGAAGACGGCACGCATCGGGCCGCCGGCGATGATCCCGGTACCGGCAACGGCGGTGCGCATGACCACCTTGCCGGCGCCGTGACGGCCCTCGACGTCGTGGTGCAGCGTGCGGCCGTCGCGCAGCGGAACGCGGACGAGCGAACGCTTCGCCTGTTCGGTCGCCTTGCGGATCGCTTCCGGAACTTCCTTGGCCTTGCCCTTGCCGAAGCCGACGCGGCCGCGCTGGTCACCGACCACCACGAGCGCGGCGAAACCGAAGCGCTTGCCGCCCTTCACGGTTTTCGACACACGGTTGATCGCAACCAGACGATCGGCGAATTCCGGGGTTTCCTCGCGCTCGGCGCGGCGGTCCCGGCGATGTTCACGTTCTGCCATGAGGCATTCCTTTTCGTGATGGCGTGCGCACACGCCGTTTTGTCCAATCCTGGTGAACGACCCGAAGCGGCGAACCGCCGGGCCATTCCCGGATCATCGGGGGGACGCGGACGTCCCCCACCGGATCAGAACTTCAGGCCGCCTTCGCGGGCCGCATCGGCAAGCGCCTTGATCTTCCCGTGGAAGAGGAAGCCGCCACGGTCGAAGTAGCATTCTTCGACACCCGCCGCCTTCGCGCGCTCGGCAATCGCCGCACCGATCTTCGCCGCCGCTTCGACGTTGTTCTTGCCAACGACGCCGAGCTCTTTTTCGAGAGTCGAGGCCGAGGCAAGGGTCACGCCCTTGACGTCGTCGATCAGCTGGACGCTGATGTTCTTCGAGGACCGATGGACCGAGAGGCGCAGGCGCCCGTTGGCCATCGAACGAAGCTTGTTCCGCACGCGCAGGCGGCGCTTGAGGAACAGTTCGCGTTTGTTGTTCGCCATTTTTGCCACCCTTACTTCTTCTTGCCTTCCTTGCGGAAGACGTACTCGCCCTTGTAGCGGATGCCCTTGCCCTTGTAGGGCTCCGGCTGCCGCCACTCGCGGATGTTGGCCGCGACCTGACCGACCAGCTGCTGGTCGATGCCTTCGACGGTGATTTCCGTGGGCTTCGCCGACGTGACGGTCACGCCTTCGGGCACCTCGAAGTTCACTTCGTGCGAATAGCCGAGCGAGAGCTTCAGAATCTTGCCCTGCACCGCGGCGCGGTAACCCACGCCCTGGATCTCGAGCTCTTTCTTGAAGCCGGTGGTGACGCCGACGCCGAGGTTTTCGATCATCGAGCGGGCCATGCCCCACTGCTGACGCGCCCGCTTGGACGTGCCACGCGGGGTGACCTTGACGGTGTTGCCCTCGAGCGTGAGGGTCACGTCGTCGGTGGCGGTGAAGCTGCGGCTCCCTTTCGGGCCCTTCACTTCGATGGTCTGACCGTCCAGCGTGGCAGTGGTGCCAGCGGGCAGCTCGACCGGTTTTTTACCAATACGAGACATGCTTCCCTCCTTAGAACACGGTGCAGAGCACTTCACCGCCAACGTTGGCAGTGCGCGCAGCCGCGTCCGTCATGACGCCCTTGGGCGTGGAGACGATCGAGATGCCCAGGCCCTGACGGACCGTCGGGATCTCCTTGACCGAAGCGTAGACGCGACGGCCGGGGGTCGAGACGCGCTTGAGTTCGCGGATCACCGGGGTGCCCTCGAAGTACTTGAGCGAGATCTCGAGTTCCGGCAGGCCGAGCGTGCCTTCCTTCTTCTCGTAGCCACGGATGTAGCCTTCCGCCGCCAGCACGTCGAGCACCCAGGCACGAAGCTTGGACGCGGGGGTGCGCACGGTGGACTTGCCGCGCATTTGCGCGTTGCGGATGCGGGTCAGCATATCGCCGAGAGGATCGTTCACAGACATTCCCGTCTCTCCCTTACCAGCTCGACTTCACCATGCCCGGGATCCGGCCGAACGAGGCCAGGTCACGGAGCATGATCCGCGAGAGTTTGAGCTTACGATAGTAAGCATGCGGACGACCGGTCAGCTGGCACCGGTTGTGCAGCCGGGTCGCCGACGAGTTGCGGGGCAGTTCCGCGAGCTTCAGAGTCGCCTTGAAGCGCTCTTCCATCGGCTTGGACTGATCTTCGATGATCGCTTTCAGCGAGGCGCGCTTGGTGGCGTACTGTTTCACCAGCTTCGCGCGCTTCACTTCGCGTTCAACCATGGATTTCTTGGCCATAAATTCTCTCCGGCGATCAGCTGTTGAACGGCATGTTGAAATGCTTCAACAGCGCCTTCGCTTCCGCGTCCACGCTCGAGGTGGTGCAGATGATGATGTCCATGCCGAGCACCTCGTCGACCTTGTCGAAGTCGATTTCGGGGAACACGATCTGCTCTTTGAGCCCCATCGCGTAGTTGCCACGGCCATCGAACGAAGAGCCCTTCACGCCGCGGAAGTCGCGGACGCGCGGCAGGGCCACGTTGATCAGGCGGTCGAGGAATTCATACATGCGGTCACCGCGCAGGGTCACCTTGCAGCCAAGCGGCATCTCTTCACGAACGCGGAAGCCGGCGACCGACTTCTTGGCGTGGGTGATGACAGCCTTCTGACCGGCGATGAGCGTCAGCTCTTCGGCGGCCTGCTTGACCTTCTTGGTGTCCTTGACGGCTTCGCCGACGCCCATGTTCAGGACGATCTTGTCCAGACGCGGGATCTGCATGTCGTTCTTGAAGCCAAACTCTTCCTTCATCGCCGGACGGATCGTGTCCTTGTACAGCGTTTTCAGGCGGGGCGTGTAGGTTGCCTGGTCGAGCATCAGATCGCCTCCCCGGTGGTCTTGGCGTAACGGACCTTGGCCTCGCCTTCGATACGGAAGCCGACGCGGGTCGCCTTGCCGTTGGCATCGACGAGCGCGAGGTTCGACAGGTCGATCGGCATCGCCTTGGCGATGCGGCCACCCTGCGAGGTCTGGGTCTGGCGGGTATGGCGGATCGCCATGTTCACGCCTTCGACGACGGCCTTGTTGTCCTTCGGCATGACAGCGGTGATTTCACCCTGCTTGCCTTTGTCCTTGCCGGCGAGAACGACGACCTTGTCGCCTTTGCGGAGCTTCGCAGCCATTACAGCACCTCCGGAGCGAGCGAGATGATCTTCATGAAGTTCTTCGCGCGCAGTTCGCGAACGACCGGCCCGAAGATACGGGTGCCGACCGGTTCGCCCTGGTTGTTCAGGATGACGGCGGCGTTGCGGTCGAAGCGGATGGCGGTGCCATCTTCGCGACGGACTTCCTTGGCGGTGCGAACGACGACGGCCTTGCGGACGTCCCCCTTCTTCACGCGGCCCTTCGGAATCGCCTCCTTGACCGACACCACGATGATGTCGCCCACGGATGCGTAGCGGCGATGCGAGCCGCCCAGGACCTTGATGCACTGAACTCGGCGTGCGCCGGAGTTGTCAGCGACATCCAGATTGGTCTGCATCTGGATCATTTGGTTACTCCCGACCTTTGGGGACGAGCCCCAGGGTTTCGATAAACTGAACGTTTATCGCCGGGACCTGACAGAAGTCAGGCCTCGACGACAACCTTCCAGCGTTTCGTTTTCGAGATCGGCGCGCACTCTTCGATGCGAACGGTGTCACCGGTCTTGAAAGTGTTCTCCGCGTCATGGGCGCGGTATTTCTTCGACTTCCGCACCGTCTTCTGGAGAAGCGGATGCTTGAAGCGGCGTTCCACGAGGACGGTGACCGTCTGGTCATTCTTGTCCGAGGTGACGACGCCTTGCAGGATACGTTTGGGCATCGGAAGACTCCTTACTTCGCGGCTTCAGCGGCTTTGGCGTTCAGCACCGTCTGGATGCGGGCGACGTCGCGACGGACATTGCGCATGCGGGCGGTGTTCTCGAGCTGGCCGGTGGCCTGCTGGAAGCGGAGGTTGAAGGCTTCCTTCTTCAGCGCGATCAGCGCGTCGCGGAGCTCATCAGGCGTCTTCGCCTTGAGTTCTTGGGCTTTCATGCCACGGTCCTTTTTTGGCACCAGAGGGCCCCTTGGGGTGACCCTGATCCTGGTGGGTTATGTATGTCCGGAGGTCCGGACCCGCGGCCTATAGCACCACACCCCCAATCTGGCAATGCCAAATGCCCCGAATTCACGGAAGCGCGACAAAATGCAATTTCCCGGTTGACGTCGGTCGCACAACCCCTTACTTGGGCCCGCAAGAAGACCGAAGCCGCTCGCGGCGAAGCACTTCTCCCTGTTGCCCTCTCGTCTAGCGGCAGGACGCCTGATTCTGACTCAGGTAAGCGTGGTTCGAATCCACGGAGGGCAGCCAACCTTCCCCAGCATCTATGTTGATCTGCTTGGCTCCGGCTCACCCGCGATTCGTCGCGGGTTTTCGCGTTTTCGCGCCTGCACCGCCGCCAGGCCCCCGGCCCCCGGCCCCCGGCCCCGCAGCCCCCGGAACATCGAACCGCCAAAAGAAAAGGCCCCCCGATTCGCTCGGGGGGCCTGATCTCCTGACGGGAAGACCGGATTACCAGTCTTCGCGCGCCACGATGCGGGTCAGCACCGGCAGCTTGTTGGCGCCAAGGCGCAGGGCCTCGCGCGCAACGACTTCCGACACACCGTCGATCTCGAACATGATCCGGCCCGGCTTCACCTTGGCCGCCCAGTAATCGACCGAGCCCTTACCTTTACCCATACGGACTTCGGTGGGCTTCGACGACACCGGCACATCCGGGAACACGCGGATCCAGACCCGGCCCTGACGCTTCATGTGACGGGTGATCGCACGACGCGCAGCTTCGATCTGGCGCGCGGTCACACGCTCCGGCTCGGTGGCTTTCAGCGCGAAGGACCCGAAGTTCAGGTTGAAGCCGCCCTTGGCTTCACCGTGAATACGGCCCTTGTGCTGTTTGCGGAACTTCGTCCGTTTCGGTTGCAGCATCTCTCATACCCCTCAACGAGCGTCGCGACGCGGGCCACGCGGCGCCGGGCCTTCCTGGGCCTCGGCGGCCTTGCGGTCGCGTGCTTGCGGATCATGTTCCATGATCTCGCCTTTGAAGATCCAGACCTTCACGCCGATGATCCCGTAGGGGGTCGACGCTTCGGACAGCGCATAGTCGATGTCGGCACGCAGGGTGTGCAGCGGCACGCGACCTTCACGGTACCATTCGGTACGGGCGATTTCCGCGCCGCCGAGACGGCCGGCAACGTTCACCCGGATGCCGAGGGCGCCCATGCGCATCGCGTTCTGCACGGCGCGCTTCATCGCACGACGGAAGGACACGCGGCGCTCGAGCTGCTGCGCGATCGATTCGGCGACCAGCTGGGCGTCGAGTTCGGGCTTGCGGACCTCGACGATGTTGAGGTGCAGTTCCGACTTCGTGAAGTTCGCCAGCTTCTTGCGCAGGACTTCGATGTCCGCGCCCTTCTTGCCGATGATGACGCCCGGACGCGCAGCGTGAATGGTCACGCGGCACTTCTTGTGCGGACGCTCGATGATCACGCGGCTGATGCCGGCCTGCTTGGCTTCTTCATGGATGAAGTCGCGCATCTTCAGGTCTTCGAGCAGCATGTCACCATAGTCTTTCGACTCGGCGAACCAGCGGCTGTCCCAGGTGCGGTTGACCTGGAGGCGCATCCCGATCGGGTTGACCTTCTGTCCCATTACGCACGCTCCTCGATCTGACGCACCTTGATGGTGATTTCCGAAAACGGCTTCATGATCTTGCCGAAACGACCACGGGCGCGCGGACGACCGCGTTTCATGACCAGGTTCTTGCCGACCCAGGCTTCCGCGACGACCAGGTTGTCGACGTCGAGGCCGTGGTTGTTCTCGGCATTGGCGATGGCCGACTGCAGGCACTTCTTCACGTCACCGGCGATGCGGCGCTTCGAGAAGGTGAGATCGGCGAGAGCCTTGTCGACCTTCTTGCCGCGGATCATCGCAGCGACGAGGTTCAGCTTCTGCGGCGAGGTGCGAAGCATCTTCGTCTTGGCGAAAGCTTCGTTGTCCGCCACGCGGCGCGGATTGTTTTCCTTACCCATGGCTCTTACTTCCTCTTGGCTTTCTTGTCGGCGGCGTGACCGTAATAGGTCCGGGTCGGCGAATATTCACCGAACTTCTGGCCGATCATTTCCTCGGTCACGTTGACCGGGATGTGCTTCTGGCCGTTGTAGACGCCGAAGGTCAGACCGACGAACTGCGGCAGGATGGTGGAGCGGCGCGACCAGATCTTGATCACGTCCGATTTGCCCGAAGCTTTCGCCTTCTCCGCCTTCTTCAGCAGATAGGCGTCGACGAAGGGGCCTTTCCAGATAGAACGTGCCATGTGTTAGCGACCCTTCTTGGCGTTGCGCGAACGGAGAATGTACTTGTCCGTCTTCTTGTTCGAGCGAGTCTTCTTGCCCTTGGTGTCCTTGCCCCACGGGGTCACCGGGGTACGGCCACCCGAGGTCCGGCCTTCACCACCGCCATGCGGGTGGTCGATCGGGTTCATCGCGACGCCGCGGACGGTCGGACGCACGCCCTTGTGGCGCATACGACCGGCTTTACCGAAGTTCTGGTTCGAGTGGTCGGCGTTCGACACGGCACCGATGGTGGCCATGCACTCCTGACGCACGATGCGCAGCTCGCCCGACGAGAGGCGGATCTGAGCATAGCCGCCGTCACGGCCGACGAACTGGGCGTAGGTGCCGGCGGCACGGGCCAGCTGACCGCCCTTGCCCGGCTTCAGCTCGACGTTGTGCACGATCGTGCCGATCGGCATGCCCGAGAACGGCATCGCGTTGCCCGGCTTGATGTCGTGCTTCGGGCCCGAGTAGACGGTGTCGCCGACAGCGAGGCGCTGCGGCGCCAGGATGTAGGCGAGCTCGCCGTCCTGGTACTTGATCAGCGCGATGAAGGCGGTACGGTTCGGATCGTATTCGATCCGCTCGACGACCGCCGGAACGTCGAACTTGCGACGCTTGAAATCGACGACGCGGTAGAGACGCTTGGCGCCGCCACCCTTGTGCCACATCGTGACGCGCCCGGTATTGTTCCGGCCACCGGTCTTGATCAGGCCCTCAGTGAGGGCTTTGACCGGACGGCCTTTCCAAAGCTCCGAACGGTCGATCAGAACCAGCCCACGCTGGCCCGGCGTCGTCGGCTTATACGACTTGAGTGCCATGCTTTCTGTCTTCCGTTAGCTTGCGGCGGGTTGCCCCGCCTGTCTGTGTGTAAAGGGCCCCGAAGGTCCCCGAGTTCAATAGTCAAGCGCCCCGGAACGAATCCGGGGCTGCGGGACTGGCGCGATGTAGCAGGGTTGGGGGGGCGAGTCTATAGGTTAGATAGAACCGCCCCCAACGGATCGGGCCGTGAGCAAAGAGCACCGCCCCGAAGTAGCTATCCGGCGCTTCTCGAGACTCCGAGAAACCTCGACATCAACTCTCGCCGATCACCAGGGGTGCCTACCCTCCACCTCGCAGTGAGACGAAACAGCACGCCGACAAAGACTAAGCAGACCAAAATAGCCGCCCCGACATTCCTTTCCTGCAGCGTGAACCCAAGAAAAGTCGGCGCGGGAGCAATCCCCAGAAACTTCGCCACTCCATCAAGCCCGACAGCCACCAGCCACGTCCCCACACTGGCGGAAATGCCCGACATTGCGTCCATGATTGCAGCGCCACAGAAGATCTTTCCAAACAGTGCGGTCAACGCACTCACCAAAGTGGCTAGCAGAGAAAAATTCCCAAGAATAAGCGCACCGACATAGGTGGACGAAAGCGTTCCGGCCACATACCCGCCGACGGAAGTAGACGCGATCCATGCGCCTGAAGAGTGCAAAACCGGGTATGCTATAGGGAAGAATGGCAAGGGCATGGGAAATCTCCTGCGGTGATATAGCCAATTCCACACGCGTCAGTTGGGAGCGCATAACGCCCCCTTCAAGTCCTCGACGCTTTTCCTGATGACAACGACATGGGCCCATCCACCTTAGGAAGACAGACACGCCTCCCCAAACGAAAAGGCCCCCGCTCACGCGAGGGCCTTTCCAGGTTCTGACAGATCGGCTCAGAGGCCGGTCGAGACGTCGATCGTCTGACCGTCTTCCAGCGTCACATAGGCCTTCTTCACGTCCGAGCGCACGCCGGCCATGCCGCGGAAACGCTTGGTCTTGCCCTTGGTGATGGTGGTGTTGACCGCCTTCACCTTGACGCCGAAGAGGGTCTCGACGGCTTCCTTGATCGCCGGCTTCGTAGCCGTTTTCGCGACCTGGAAGACCACCGCGCCGTTCTCCGAGGCCATGGTGGCCTTTTCGGTGATGATCGGCTTCACGATCACGTCGTAGTGTTCGGGTTTCGCGCTCATTTCAGGCGAGCCTCCAGAGCTTCGACACCCGCCTTCGTGAGGACCAGGGTCTCACGCTTGAGGATGTCATAGACGTTGGCGCCCATCGACGGCAGCACGTCGATGCCTTCGATGTTGCGCGCGGCTTTGGCGAAGTTCTCGTTCACGGCGGAGCCGTCGATCACCAGAACCTTCTTCCAGCCAAGCTCCTTCGCGGCCTTGGCAAGCAGCTTGGTCTTGGCTTCGGCCATGTCGGCCGCGTCCAGAACCACGAGGTTGCCGGCTTTCGCCTTG
This sequence comes from Paenirhodobacter hankyongi, assembly GCF_003664585.1. Lineage (GTDB taxonomy): Bacteria > Pseudomonadota > Alphaproteobacteria > Rhodobacterales > Rhodobacteraceae > Rhodobacter > Rhodobacter hankyongi. The sequence continues at coordinate 23,735 of NZ_RCHI01000023.1, read as the reverse complement.
GCCGAGAGCGCGTGGCGCAGGCCGAGCGCGCGGAACTTCTTCGTCAGGTCATGGGCGTGCGACCGCGGGGTCGGGCCCTTGTAGACGCCACCGTGACGGAAGATCGGGGCCTTCTTGGACCCGTGGCGAGCGCCGCCGGTGCCCTTCTGGCGATAGATCTTCTTGGTCGAGTAGCTGACGTCCGACTTGCCGAGCACCGAGTGGGTGCCGGCCTGGGCCTTCGCGCGCTGCCAGCGCACGACGCGATGCAGGATGTCGGCGCGCGGCTCGAGGCCGAACAGCGCATCGTCCAGATCGATCGAGCCGGCCTTGCCGCCGTCAAGCGTGATCACATCGAGTTTCATGCTTCACCCCCTTCGACCGAGACTTCTTCGGCCGGAGCAGCGGCAGCCGTCTTCAGACCGGCCGGCATCGGAACGTCCGACGGCAGCGGCTTCTTGACGGCGTCCTTGATGGTGACCCAGCCACCCTTGGCGCCGGGCACGGAGCCCTTCACCAGGATCAGGCCGCGGTCGGCATCGGTCTTGACGACCTGGATGTTCTGCGTGGTGACACGCACGGCACCCAGATGGCCAGCCATCTTCTTGCCCTTGAACACCTTGCCCGGGTCCTGGCACTGGCCGGTCGAACCGTGCGAACGGTGCGAGATCGACACGCCGTGCGAGGCGCGCAGACCGCCGAAGTTGTGGCGCTTCATGACGCCCGCAAAGCCCTTACCGATCGAGGTGCCGGCGATGTCGACGAACTGGCCGGCATTGTAGTGCTCGGCCGAGATCTCGGCACCGACGTCGATCAGGTTTTCCGGGTCCACGCGGAACTCGGCCAGCTTGCGCTTCGGAGCGACGTTCGCCTTCGCGAAGTGACCACGCATCGCAGCCGACACGCGCTTCGCCTTGGCTTCGCCGGCGCCGAGCTGAACGGCGGTGTAGCCGTCGGTTTCGACGGTGCGCTGCGCGACGACCTGGAGGTTGTCGAGCTGCAGCACGGTCACCGGGACCTGCTTGCCGTCTTCGAGGAACAGCCGGGTCATGCCCAGCTTCTTGGCGATAACACCAGAACGTTGAGTCATGGCGTGCCTCCTCAGACCTTGATCTCGACGTCGACGCCAGCGGCGAGGTCGAGCTTCATCAGCGCGTCCACGGTCTGGGGGGTCGGGTCGACGATGTCGAGCAGACGCTTGTGCGTGCGGATTTCCCACTGGTCGCGCGACTTCTTGTCGATGTGCGGACCACGGAGAACCGTGAATTTCTCGATCTTGTTGGGCAGCGGGATCGGCCCGCGGACCTGTGCACCGGTACGCTTGGCGGTGTTCACGATTTCCTGGGTGCTGGCGTCCAGCACGCGGTAATCGAACGCCTTGAGCCGGATGCGGATGTTCTGACCACTCATTTAGTCTTGCCTCTCGCAGGGGCTATCAGGTTGAGAGGCAGACACCGCCGAATGCGACGCCTGCATCGAACCACAATCTCTTGGAGATCCGGGGCGCTCTACGGGAGGCACCCGAGTCTGTCAAGAGCAAATGGTGCGCCCGCAGGCGCACCATTCATTCGCATCTCGATGTCGGTGGCGGGTTGCCCCGCCGCCCGATCACTTGAGGATCTTGGAGACGACGCCAGCGCCGACGGTGCGGCCGCCTTCACGGATGGCGAAGCGGAGCTTCTCTTCCATCGCGATCGGGGCGATCAGCTCGACGGTGAACTTCAGGTTGTCGCCCGGCATCACCATCTCGGTGCCTTCCGGCAGCTTCACGGTGCCGGTGACGTCGGTGGTGCGGAAGTAGAACTGCGGACGGTAGTTCGCGAAGAACGGCGTGTGACGGCCGCCTTCTTCCTTCGTCAGGATGTAGGCTTCCGCCTCGAACTCGGTGTGCGGGGTCACCGAGCCCGGCTTCGCCAGGACCTGACCACGTTCCACGCCCTCACGGTCGATGCCGCGCAGCAGCGCGCCGATGTTGTCGCCGGCTTCACCGCGATCCAGCAGCTTGCGGAACATCTCGACGCCGGTGCAGGTCGTCTTCTTCGTCGGACGGATGCCGACGATTTCGAGTTCGTCGCCCACGTTCACCGCGCCACGCTCGACACGGCCGGTCACAACCGTGCCGCGGCCCGAGATCGAGAACACGTCTTCGATCGGCATCAGGAACGGCTGGTCGACAGCGCGCACCGGGGTCGGGATGTAGTCGTCGACAGCGGCCAGCAGCGCGCGGATCGAGTTCTCGCCGATTTCCGGATCACGGCCTTCGAGCGCGGCCAGAGCCGAGCCCTTGATGATCGGGGTGTCGTCGCCCGGGTAGCCGTAGGCCGACAGAAGTTCGCGGATTTCCATCTCCACGAGCTCCAGCAGCTCTTCGTCGTCAACCTGGTCGACCTTGTTCATGTACACCACGATGTACGGGATGCCGACCTGACGGCCGAGCAGGATGTGCTCGCGGGTCTGCGGCATCGGGCCGTCGGCCGCCGAAACCACCAGGATCGCGCCGTCCATCTGCGCCGCGCCGGTGATCATGTTCTTCACGTAGTCCGCGTGGCCGGGGCAGTCGACGTGCGCATAGTGACGCGCAGCCGTCTCGTATTCCACGTGCGCCGTCGAGATCGTGATCCCGCGGGCTTTCTCTTCCGGCGCGCCGTCGATCTGGTCGTAGGCCTTGAATTCACCGAAGTACTTGGTGATCGCAGCCGTCAGCGTCGTCTTGCCGTGGTCAACGTGGCCGATCGTGCCGATGTTGACGTGCGGTTTCGTCCGTTCAAACTTTGCCTTTGCCATACTGGCCTCCTGTAGTCCGTGAACCTGGGAAGAGGCGCCCGGGGTCACCCCCGGACGCCGTCAGCCTCAGGCGTATTTCTTCTGGATCTCGTCCGAGATGTTCTGCGGCACGGCTTCGTAGTGATCGAAGATCATGGTGAAGACCGCGCGGCCCGAGGACATCGACCGCAGGTTGTTGATGTAGCCGAACATGTTCGCGAGCGGCACGAAGGCGTTGATCACGTTCGCGTTGCCGCGGGTGTCCTGGCCCTGCACCATGCCGCGACGGCTGGTGAGGTCACCGATGATGCCGCCGGTGTATTCTTCCGGGGTCACCACTTCGACCTTCATGATCGGCTCGAGCAGCTTGGCGCCGGCCTTCTTCAGGCCTTCGCGCATCGCCGCGCGGGTCGCGATTTCGAAGGCGAGCACCGAGGAGTCGACGTCGTGGAACGCACCGTCGATCAGCGCGACCTTGAAGTCGATCACCGGGAAGCCCGCGAGCGGACCCGAGTCCATCACCGACTTGATGCCCTTTTCGACGCCGGGGATGTATTCCTTCGGCACCGCACCGCCCACGATCTTCGACTCGAACGAATAGCCTTCGCCCGGTTCGGTCGGGGTGATGACGAGCTTGACGCGCGCGAACTGGCCGGTACCACCGGTCTGCTTCTTGTGCGTGTAGTCGATTTCGGCTTCGCGCGAGATCGTCTCGCGATAGGCCACCTGCGGCGCACCGATGTTCGCCTCGACCTTGAACTCGCGCCGCATGCGGTCGACGAGGATGTCGAGGTGGAGTTCGCCCATCCCCTTCATGATCGTCTGGCCCGATTCGAAGTTGGTCTCGACGCGGAAGGACGGATCCTCGGCCGCGAGACGCGCCAGAGCGATGCCCATCTTTTCCTGGTCAGCCTTCGACTTCGGCTCGACGGCGATCTCGATCACCGGCTCGGGGAAGGTCATGGTTTCCAGCACGACCGGTTTCGCCGGATCGCACAGGGTGTCGCCCGTGGTGGTTTCCTTCAGGCCGGCCAGCGCGATGATGTCGCCCGCGAAGGCTTCTTCGATTTCCTCGCGGTTGATGGCGTGCATCATCATCATACGGCCGACGCGTTCGCGCTTGCCCTTCGTCGCGTTCATCATCTGGTCGCCCTTCTTGAGGACGCCCGAGTAGATGCGGGTGAAGGTCAGCGAGCCGACGAAGGGGTCGTTCATGATCTTGAACGCCAGAGCGGAGAAGGGCTCTTCGTCCGCGGCATGACGCTCGATGTTGCGGGTTTCGGTCTCGTCGCCCGGCATGAAGCCGACATAGGCCGGCACGTCGAGCGGGCTCGGCAGATAGTCGACCACGGCGTTCAGCATCGGCTGCACGCCCTTGTTCTTGAACGACGAACCGGCGAGGACCGGAACGAAGGCCATGGCGAGGGTGCCCTTGCGGATCAGCTTGCGCAGTTCCGCCTCTTCGGGCTCGGTGCCCTCGAGATAGGCTTCCATCGCGGCGTCGTCCTGCTCGACGGCGAGCTCGACGAGCTTGCCGCGCCATTCGTCGGCGAGGTCCTTCAGCTCGTCACGGATCGGCTGACGAACCCAGCTTGCGCCGAGGTCTTCACCCTTCCAGACCCATTCGTCCATGGTGATCAGGTCGACGATGCCTTCGAGCTGGTCTTCGGCGCCGATCGGCAGCGCAACCGGAGCCGGGGTGGCGCCGGTGCGGTCCTTGATCATCTTCACGCAGTTGAAGAAGTCGGCACCGATCTTGTCCATCTTGTTGACATAGACGATGCGCGGAACCTTGTAGCGGTCAGCCTGACGCCACACGGTTTCGGTCTGCGGCTCGACGCCAGCGTTGGCGTCGAGCAGACACACAGCACCGTCGAGCACCGCCAGCGAGCGTTCGACTTCGATGGTGAAGTCGACGTGGCCGGGGGTGTCGATGATGTTGAAGCGGTATTTCGGCCCCTCATGGGTGCCGGTCTCGGTGCGCTGCCAGAAGGTGGTCGTCGCAGCCGAGGTGATGGTGATACCGCGTTCCTGCTCCTGCTCCATCCAGTCCATCGTCGCGGCGCCGTCGTGGACTTCGCCGATCTTGTGGGACTTGCCGGTGTAGTAGAGGATGCGCTCCGTCGTCGTGGTCTTGCCCGCATCGATGTGGGCCATGATCCCGAAGTTGCGATAGAGCTCCAGCGGATATTCGCGTGCCATGAGGGGTTCCTCTCTTACCAGCGGTAGTGGCTGAACGCCTTGTTGGCGTCGGCCATCTTGTGGGTGTCTTCCCGCTTCTTCACGGCAGAGCCGCGCGAGTTCACCGCATCGAGAAGTTCGCCCGCAAGGCGTTCTTCCATGGTGTGCTCGTTGCGGTTCTTCGCCGCGGTGATCAGCCAGCGAATCGCCAGCGCCTCACGACGGGTCGGACGCACTTCGACCGGAACCTGGTAGGTGGCACCGCCGACGCGACGCGAACGCACTTCGACCGAAGGCTTCACGTTGTCGAGAGCCTCGTGGAAGACTTCCACGGGCTCGCGCTTAAGCTTGCCTTCGATCCGTTCGAGGGCATTGTAGACGATCCGCTCGGCAGTGGACTTCTTGCCGTCGATCATCAGGTTGTTCATGAATTTGGTCAGCACGCGATCGCCATATTTGGCGTCGGGCAGAACTTCGCGCTTCTCAGCGGCGTGACGACGAGACATGCTTCACACTCCTCACTTCGGCCGCTTCGCGCCGTATTTCGAACGACGCTGACGACGATCCTTGACGCCCTGGGTATCCAGAACACCGCGCAGGATGTGATAGCGCACACCCGGAAGGTCCTTCACACGACCGCCGCGGATGAGCACAACGGAGTGCTCCTGCAGGTTGTGCTTTTCGCCCGGGATGTAGGAGATGACCTCGAAGCCGTTCGTCAGGCGCACCTTGGCGACCTTACGCATAGCCGAGTTCGGTTTCTTCGGCGTCGTGGTGTAGACGCGCGTGCAGACGCCGCGCTTCTGCGGGCACTGCTGAAGGTGCTGCGATTTCGATCGCTGCACCTTGGGCTGCCGCGGCTTGCGGATCAGCTGCTGGATGGTAGGCATTCCGGTTCCCCGTGTTTGCTCTGTCAATACTCTCAACCCGGCCCGGTGGGATCCCCGCGCGAGGCTGAGCCGCTTCTCGACGGCGCTTCACGCAGATCGTGAAACGCCAAACCGCACCCTTCCCGTCTTGCGGCGGGGCGAATGCGTCGTCGTCTTCAGGGAAAGAGGCCGGTTGGCCGGTCCTGACCGCTGAAATCCACCTTCAGGACACACTGCGCCCATCAGGTAGCGGCGGCTATAGGAGGAGTCGGACCCCTTGTCAACAGCGCCCTCAGGGCGCCCCGGCGGCATTGCGCCGCGTCCCGAGCTGGCCGGCGAAGAGGGCGTAAAGCCCCCAGGCGAGCGTCAGGGTGATCAGCGCGGCAAAGACCGCGTCCGAGGCGAAGTGCCGCCCCGTCGCCACCCGCTGCACGATGACGAAGGCGGGGATGAACAGTGCGACAGCGCGCAGATAGACCCGCTGCCAGCCCTCGATCCGGGTCCAGAGCACCGAGGCAAGCCACAGCGCCACGGCAAGCGCCACCGCAGCCGAAACCTCGCCCGAGACGAAGGAGCAGTTGCGCGCGCACTGGTCGGTGAACGTGCCCGCCGGGGTGAACAGCTTGGTGCCACCGAATTCGGTCACGAAGGCCGGGCGGGCGCGGCCGGAATAGGCCTTGAGAAAGCCGTTCACGATCAGCCCCGGGCCGACGACATAAAGGGCCACGACGAATCCCCAGGCCCGCGCCGGCATCCCCCAGACGGCGCGTCCCTTGGCAAAGGCACGCAGCCCGGCGACGATCGCCACCGCCAGCACGATCAGCGCCAGATCCCACAACCGCTGGCGCAGCCATTCCCACAGCGGGTTGGCGATCACGTCGAACCCCGATCCCGCATGCCAGAACAGCCCCGAGATCGCCAGATCGACCGAGGGCGCGCCGCGAAACAGCATCACCGCGGCGAACCAGCCGGCCAGCAGCCAGCGTCCGGTCAGGCTCAGGTCAAGGCGCGGCATTCAGGCACTCTCCCGGCACGACGTAGGGGGTGACCCCCTTCCCTTCCCAGGTGCCCGAGCCGTTCAGCATCCCCGCCGGCGGCACGGGCCCGGCGCCACAGTCGATCGGGCTGCGGCGGATCACCAGAATGCGGCCGGCGAACCCGTCAGGCAACGGGAAATTCTGCTCGTAATAGTTCATCGGCCGACCGACCGGACGGGGCGCATAGATCGTCACCCCGGCATCGCGGCCGGTGTAGAACAGATCGGCGAGGATATCGCGGTCGCTGGTGTAGACCGGCACGCCCTCGGCGGTGGCAAGGGCCAGGATCCGCCGGCTCAGCTCGGTGCGGCCGAGATAGCGGTTCAGCAGCGGCTTGCCGCCCGGCGCGGGCCAGGGGGCGAGCACCGTCAGCGCCGCGACCGCCGTCACCGCGACAAGATTCGTCAGCAACGCAAGCCACCGGCCCCACCGCGGCAGCACCAGCACGGCGAGGATCACCCCCGCGAGATAGGCCGAGACCGCCCAGTTCGCATAGGCCTTCTCGAGCAGCGCCTGCCCCGTTACCACGACCAGCGGCGGCAGGGTCAGCGCGGCCAGCACCCGCCGCTCTGCGGTGCGTGCGCGCAGCACGCCGAGGATCAGCGCGCCCATCGTCACCGGGCCGAAGACCGCGATCTGCGCCGCAAGCCAGCCGCCCATCGAGCCCCAGTTCAGCCCCGCGCTCTCGCCCTCGCGCACCCAGCCGACGTTGTCCATCGTGTGCTCGAGCGTGGCGAACTGATGCGTCACGTTCCACGCGACATTCGGCGCGATCACCAGCGCGAAGGCCAGCACCGCAAGCAGCGCATTGCCCCAGCCGATCCGCCGCGCGGGCGCCACCAGCACCGCCAGCACGATCCCCGCCGGCAGGAACAGCGCCACGTATTTCGCCATGAAGGCAAAGCCCGCGCAGAGGCCAAGCGCCAGCGCATCGCCCGCCCGCCGGCTCTCGCCAAGGCGCCAGAAGAACAGCATGCCGCCCGCGAAGAAGGGTGCCATCACCGTGTCGGTCGAGATCATCGCCGAGCCGACGGCGGTGAAGGGCAGCGTGACATAGAGCGCCGCTGTCCAGATCGCCGCGCCGCGCCCGGCGATGCGGGCAGCAAGCGCCGCAAGGATCACACCGGTCAGCCCGTGCAGGACGGGCGCCGGCAGACGCACCCAGAACGGCGCACTCGATCCCGCGAGATCGGTCACCGCCCGGATCAGCCAGCCGATCAGCGGCGGCTTCGAATAATAGCCGAAGTCGAAGCGCTGGCCCCAGAGCCAGTATTGTGCCTCGTCGACGAAAAGATCGGTGCGGTCGAAGGCCAGCGCCAGCACCCGCGCCGCGGTCACTGCGGCGACGATTGCCAGCACCGGGCCAAGCCAGCCCCCGGCCTCGGGCCGCGACGGCTCAGGCTTCACGGCGACGCTTGGCATAGATCAGCCACAGGTTGCGGGCATAGATCACCACGCCCAGAGCCTGCCCCAGGATGAACACCGGGTCGGCGCGGTAAAGCGCATAGGCCAGCAGCATCACCCCGCCCGCGAGCGAGAAATACCAGAACGCCACCGGCATCACCGAATCCTTGGCGCGCTCCGACGCGATCCACTGCAACAGGAAGCGCGCGGTGAACATCAGCTGCGCGGCCAGGCCGAAGATCACCCACAAAAGCTCGGTCATCGAGCCGACATGGAGCAGCTTTTCCAGCCATTCGGTCATTTCGTCACCTCGGTCGGGCGCGCCGTCTTGCGGCGCCGGATCAGCCAGGCAACGCCCGCCAGATCGACGATGCCGACAAGTCCGCGCTGCAGGTTCGAATAATGCGAGCGCCCGCCGCCGCGCGGCCGATGGCTCACGTCGACATGCGCCACGCCCCAGCCGTCACGCGCAAACAGCGCCGGCAGATAGCGGTGCATGTGATTGAAATAGGGCAGCTCCAGATAGGCCGCGCGGCGGAAGGCCTTGAGCCCGCAGCCGGTGTCGCGGGTGTGGTCATTGAGTACCCGCGCCCGCAGCCCGTTCGCGAATTTCGACGCCAGCCGCTTCGACAGCGTGTCCTGCCGCGCCACGCGCTGCCCGGCGACCAGCCCGATCGCCGCGGCCCCCGGCGCCTCGAGCGGCGCGATCAGCTTCGGCAGTTCCTCGGGCGGGTTCTGCCCGTCGCCATCGAGCGTCGCGCAGATCGCGCCACGCGCCGCCCGCACGCCCGAGCTCACCGCCGCCGACTGTCCGCCCGACACGTCATGGCGCAGCACCCGCAGTCGCGGCGCCCGCACGAGCCTTGCGCGCAGGATCTCGGCCATGCCGTCATCCGAGGCATCGTCGACCACGATCACCTCGTAGTCGCGGCCCGCCAGCGCCGCGTCGATCCCGTCGAGCAGCGTCTCGATGTTTTCCGCCTCGTTCTTGGCGGGGATCACGATGGAAACTTCGGTCATCTGTCGCGGCCCTTTCCGCCCGGCACGGGCCGCCACCTCTTACCCGCAGGCCCCGAAGTTGTAAACGGAGCACGCGCCGGGGGCCTGCCCCGGCGCGGCGCTCGGCACGGTTCAGCCGAACTGGGCGAAGAGCTTGGAATAGGGCACCTTCAGTGCGCCGCGGGCGGCCAGGGCGGCCGCCATATCCCCGCTGTCGGCCGCGGCCCGGAACGCCCTGGCCGAGGCGGCAAAGGCCTCGATCAGCGGCGCATAGGCGGGGTTTGCCGCCTCGGGTGCCGGGTTCGCGACGATCTGCGCGGCGAGATAGTCAAGCACCGCCGCATCCCCCGCCAGCGCCGCCGCGGCCCCCGGCCCCATCGCCGCATAGTCGCGGCCCAGAACCTCTTCCATCGCCGTGTGATAGGCGTTCATCCGGTCGGAAAAGCCGATCAGCCCGGCGCGTTCGTGCAGCCCGGCAATCTCGGCCCGCACGCCCTCGAGCGTCTCGTGCGCCGCCGGCAGCTTGCCCGCCGCGACCTCGTCGCGCGCCTTGCCGATCAGCGCCGAAACCGCGTCGAAGGTCTGCGTCAGCGCAGCATCGGCGGCGTATTGCGGCGGCGGCGTGGTGCCCCATTGCGCCGACATCTCGCTCCAGGCGGTGTCGAACCCCGCCAACGCCTTCGCCGTCTCGGGTGCCTTTCCGGCATTCGACAGGAACAGCGCCGCGCGATAGTCGCCATAGACCGCACGCAGCTGCGCCTCGGCATCGGTGAAGGGGCTCGCCAGCGCCGGCAGCGCCAGCGTGCCAAGGACGGCCGCAAGGGCGGCCTGGGTGATCCGGTTCATTCTGTCCTCCGTGTTCCGCACGGCACCTGCGCGCCGTTCTCCCATGGAACGGCTCAGTCCTGCGCCTCTGTCGGGGCTGCGTCAACCCGCCGCGGAAAACGGAAAACCCCCGCGCGATCACTCGCGCGGGGGCTGATCTTTCAGGCCCTGGCCACGATCACTCGCGGCTTTCGGGGGTGTCCACCGGACCGAAGTCGTCTTCGCCATAGGAGGTGTCGATCGGCGCCGCGAGGGCCGCCGCCGCTTCCGCCTCGGCGCGACGCGCCTCGATGACCTTGCTGTCGCGATCGGTCGCGATCTTGCGCACGCGGGTGGTGGCGCCACCCGTGCCCGCCGGGATCAGACGGCCGACGATCACGTTCTCCTTCAGGCCGACAAGCTTGTCGCGCTTGCCCTGAACCGAAGCCTCGGTGAGCACGCGGGTGGTCTCCTGGAAGGAGGCCGCCGAGATGAACGAGCGCGTCTGCAGCGAGGCCTTGGTGATGCCCAGAAGCACCGGCTCGCCCGAGGCCGGACGGCCACCGCGGGCCTCGACCTTCGCGTTCTCTTCCTCGAACTCCTGCCGGTCGACGTTCTCGCCCTTCAGCAGCGTGGTATCGCCCGAGTCGCGGATCTCGATCTTCTGCAGCATCTGGCGAACGATCACCTCGATGTGCTTGTCGTTGATCTTCACGCCCTGCAGACGATAGACGTCCTGCACCTCGTCGATGAGGTAGTCGGCCAGAGCCTCGACCCCCATGATGCGCAGGATGTCGTGCGGCGCCGGGTTGCCGTCCATGATGTAGTCACCCTTCTGCACGAAGTCGCCTTCCTGCACCGGGATGTGCTTGCCTTTCGGCACCATGTATTCGACCGGCTCCAGACCTTCCTGCGTCGGCTCGATCGCGATCCGGCGCTTGTTCTTGTAGTCCTTGCCGAAGCGCACATAGCCATCGATCTCGGCGATGATCGCGTGGTCCTTCGGACGACGCGCCTCGAAGAGTTCGGCCACACGCGGCAGACCGCCGGTGATGTCCTTCGTCTTCGCGCCCTCGCGCGGGATACGCGCGACGGTGTCACCGGCCTTCACCTCGTGCCCGTCATCGACCGACAGAATCGCGTCGACCGACATCGGGTAGGTGACCGGGTGACCGGCGTCGTTGCGGACCGGCTCGCCGTCGGCGTCGACGATCAGGATCTCCGGCTTCAGGTCGTTGCCCTTCGGCGCCGAGCGCCAGTCGGTCACGATCTTCTGCGTCATGCCGGTCGCCTCGTCGGTATCCTCGCGCACCGAGATGCCCGAGACGAGGTCGACGAACCGCACCATACCCGCCTTTTCGGCAATGATCGGCAGGGTGTAGGGGTCCCATTCGAAGAGCTTGGCGCCGCGCTTGACCGCATCGCCTTCCTTGACGTGCAGCTTCGAGCCGTAGCTGAGCTTGTAGGACACGCGCTCGGTGCCGTGATCGTCAACGATCGCGATCTGCATGTTCCGGCCCATGACGATCTGATCGCCGTTCTCGGCCACCAGAAGGTTCGGGTTGCGGAACTCGATCTTGCCTTCCTGCGACGCTTCCTGGAACGACTGCTGGCCGCCCTGGGCGATGCCGCCGATGTGGAAGGTACGCATGGTCAGCTGCGTGCCCGGTTCGCCGATCGACTGGGCGGCGATGATGCCGACCGCCTCGCCGATGTTGACGAGCGTGCCGCGCGCCAGGTCGCGACCGTAGCAGAGCGCGCAGACGCCCTCCTCGGCCTCGCAGGTCAGCGCCGAGCGGATCCGCACCGACTGCACGCCGTTGACCTCGATCAGGTCGGCCTTGCGTTCGTCGATCAGCTCGTTCTTGCGCACGATCACGTCGTCGGTGCCCGGAACCAGCACGTCATCGGCCGCGACACGGCCGAGGACGCGCTCGGAGAGCGGCGCCACCACTTCGCCGTCGTTGACGGCCGCGGTCGCGGTGATCGCGTGCTCGGTGCCGCAGTCGTGCGAACGCACGATGCAGTCCTGGGCGACGTCGACCAGACGACGGGTCAGGTAGCCCGAGTTCGCGGTCTTCAGCGCGGTATCGGCCAGACCCTTACGGGCGCCGTGGGTCGAGTTGAAGTACTCGAGCACGGTCAGGCCTTCCTTGAAGTTCGAGATGATCGGCGTCTCGATGATCTCGCCCGAGGGCTTGGCCATCAGGCCGCGCATCCCGCCGAGCTGCTTCATCTGCGCCGGCGAACCACGCGCACCGGAGTGCGACATCATGTAGACCGAGTTCGGTTCCTTCTCCATGCCCGCGTCATCGACGCGAACGGCGGAGATTTCCTTCATCATCTCGCCGGCGACTTCGTCCGAGCACTTCGACCAGGCATCGACCACCTTGTTGTACTTTTCGCCCTGAGTGATCAGGCCGTCCATGTACTGCTGCTCGAATTCCTTCACCTGATCGCGGACGCGGTTGACGATCGTCCACTTGGTGTCCGGAACGACCATGTCGTCCTTGCCGAAGGACACGCCGGCCTTGAACGCCTCGCGGAAGCCCATCGACATGATCTGGTCACAGAAGATCACCGATTCCTTCTGGCCGCAGTAGCGGTAGACGGTGTCGATGACGTTCTGCACGTCCTTCTTGCGCAGCAGGCGGTTCACCAGGTCGAAGGGCGCCTTGGCGTTCAGCGGCAAGAGCGCGCCAAGCCGCAGACGGCCGGGCGTGGTCTCGAAGCGCTTGAAGACCTCGTTGCCTTCCTCGTCGATCTGCTTCACCCGCGCCGAGATCTTCGAGTGCAGGTGCACCGCGCCCGAGAACAGGGCGTGCTCGACTTCCTCGATGGTGCTGAAGACCATGCCTTCGCCCGGCAGGCCCTTGCGCTCCATCGTGGTGTAGTAGAGGCCGAGAATCATGTCCTGCGACGGAACGATGATCGGCGAGCCGTTGGCCGGCGACAGAACGTTGTTCGTCGACATCATCAGCACGCGCGCTTCCAGCTGGGCTTCCAGCGAAAGCGGCACGTGGACGGCCATCTGGTCACCGTCGAAGTCGGCGTTGAAGGCCGAGCAGACGAGCGGGTGCAGCTGGATCGCCTTGCCTTCGATCAGCGTCGGCTCGAACGCCTGGAAGCCCAGACGGTGCAGCGTCGGCGCGCGGTTCAGGAAGACCGGGTGCTCGCGGATGACTTCGTCGAGGATGTCCCAGACCTCGGGACGCTCTTTCTCGACCAGCTTCTTCGCCTGCTTCACGGTGCTCGACAGGCCCTTGGCCTCGAGGCGCGAATAGATGAAGGGCTTGAACAGCTCGAGCGCCATCTTCTTCGGCAGGCCGCACTGATGCAGCTTGAGTTCCGGCCCGGTCACGATGACCGAACGGCCCGAGAAGTCGACGCGCTTGCCGAGCAGGTTCTGACGGAACCGGCCCTGCTTGCCCTTGAGCATGTCGGAGAGCGACTTCAGCGGACGCTTGTTGGTGCCGGTGATGACGCGGCCGCGACGGCCGTTGTCAAACAGCGCATCGACCGATTCCTGCAGCATGCGCTTTTCGTTGCGCACGATGATGTCGGGCGCACGCAGCTCGATCAGCCGCTTCAGACGGTTGTTGCGGTTGATGACGCGACGATAGAGGTCGTTCAGGTCCGAGGTGGCAAACCGGCCGCCATCGAGCGGCACCAGCGGGCGCAGTTCCGGCGGGATCACCGGCAGCACCGTGAGGATCATCCACTCGGGACGGTTGCCCGACTCGATGAAGCTCTCGACGATCTTCAGACGCTTGATGATCTTCTTCGGCTTCAGCTCGCCAGTGGCTTCCTTCAGCTCCTCGCGGAGCTGTTCGGCGGTCGCCTCGAGGTCGATCGCGGCCAGCATCTCGCGGATCGCCTCGGCGCCGATATTGGCGGTGAAGGCGTCCGACCCGAACTGGTCCTGCGCGTCCATGTACTCGTCTTCGGTCATCAGCTGGCCATAGGACAGATCCGTCAGGCCGGGTTCGATGACGACGTAGTTTTCGAAGTAGAGGATGCGCTCGAGATCACGCAGCGTCATGTCCAGCATCAGGCCGATGCGCGAGGGCAGCGACTTGAGGAACCAGATATGGGCGACGGGCGAGGCCAGCTCGATATGGCCCATGCGCTCGCGGCGGACCTTCTGCAGCGTCACTTCGACGCCGCATTTCTCGCAGACGACGCCGCGATACTTCATCCGCTTGTACTTGCCGCACAGGCACTCATAGTCCTTGATCGGCCCGAAGATGCGGGCGCAGAACAGGCCGTCGCGCTCGGGCTTGAAGGTCCGGTAGTTGATGGTCTCGGGCTTCTTGATCTCGCCATAGGACCACGACAGGATCCGCTCGGGCGAGGCCAGCGAGATCTTGATCTCGTCAAAGGCCTTCGGCGACACGAGCGGGTTGAACGGATTCTGGGTCAGTTCCTGGTTCATCTGCTATTCCTTGAGTGAGAGGTCAGAGGGGTGGTGAGCGCCGTGGCGCTCACTCCTCTTCCTCCGAGTCCAGGAGTTCCATGTTGAGGCCGAGGCCCCGGACCTCTTTCACGAGAACGTTGAACGATTCGGGCACGCCCGCCTCGAAGTTGTCCTCGCCCTTGACGATCGACTCGTAGACCTTGGTCCGGCCCGCCACGTCGTCCGACTTCACCGTCAGCATTTCCTGCAGGGTGTAGGCGGCGCCGTAGGCTTCGAGGGCCCAGACTTCCATCTCGCCGAGACGTTGGCCGCCGAACTGCGCCTTACCACCAAGCGGCTGCTGGGTGACGAGCGAGTACGGACCGGTCGAACGCGCGTGCATCTTGTCGTCGACAAGGTGGTGCAGCTTGAGGAAGTACTTCACGCCGACGGTGACCTTGCGGGCGAACTTCTCGCCGGTGCGGCCGTCATAGACGTCCGACTGACCCGAGGTATCGAAGCCCGCGCGCGTCAGCGCATCGTTGACGTCCGCTTCCTTGGCGCCGTCGAAGACCGGGGTCGCGATCGGCACGCCGCCGCGCACGTTCTCGGCGCATTCGACGAAACGGTCGCTCTCCATCTCCGAGAAGACCTCTTCATAGGTCTCGTCGCCATAGCCGTAGCGCATCGCGTCGCGCACCGGGGTCAGGTCGCCCGAACGGCGATACTCGCGCAGCGCCTCGTCGATCTTCAGCCCGAGGCCGCGGGCCGCCCAGCCCATGTGCGTCTCGAGGATCTGACCGACGTTCATGCGCGACGGCACGCCGAGCGGGTTCAGCACGAGGTCGACCGGAGTGCCGTCCGCGAGGAAGGGCATGTCTTCCTTCGGAACGACCTTCGAGACGACGCCCTTGTTGCCGTGACGGCCTGCCATCTTGTCGCCGGCCTGCAGCTTGCGCTTCACCGCGACGAAGACCTTGACCATCTTCATCACGCCCGGAGGCAGATCGTCGCCCTGACGGACCTTCTCGACCTTGTCCTCGAACCGCAGATCGAGCGCACGCTTCTGCGCGTCGAACTGGTCGTTCAGCGCCTCGACTTCCTTGGCGTCGGCTTCGTTCTCAAGCGCGAGCTGCCACCACTGGCCCTTCGAGAGGGTGCCCAGCAGTTCCGGCGTCACTTCCGAACCGGCCTTCACGCCCTTCGGCCCCTTCACCGCGACCTTGCCGAGGATCAGCGAGCGCAGACGCGCATAGATGTTGCGCTCGAGAATGGCGAGCTCGTCGTCCCGGTCACGGGCCAGACGTTCGACTTCCTCGCGCTCGATCTGCAGCGCACGCTCGTCCTTGTCGACGCCGTGACGGTTGAAGACGCGCACTTCAACGATCGTGCCATAGGCCCCCGGCGGCAGGCGCAGCGAGGTATCGCGCACGTCCGACGCCTTTTCGCCGAAGATGGCGCGCAGAAGCTTTTCTTCCGGCGTCATCGGGCTTTCGCCCTTCGGCGTGATCTTGCCCACGAGGATGTCGCCCGGCCCCACTTCGGCGCCGATGTAGACGATGCCCGCCTCGTCGAGGTTGCGCAGCGCTTCCTCGCCGACGTTCGGGATGTCGCGGGTGATCTCTTCCGGCCCGAGCTTGGTGTCACGCGCCGCGACTTCGTATTCCTCGATGTGGATCGAGGTGAACACGTCGTCGTGGTGGATGCGTTCCGAGACGAGGATCGAGTCTTCGTAGTTGTAGCCCTGCCAGGGCATGAAGGCGACGACCACGTTGCGGCCAAGCGCCAGTTCACCGAGTTCGGTCGACGGACCGTCGGCGATCACCTGGCCCTTCGCCACCTGGTCGCCCACCTTCACGATCGGGCGCTGGTTGATGGTCGAGGACTGGTTCGAGCGCTTGAACTTGCGCAGACGGTAGATGTCGACGCCGGCGTCGCCGATGCCCAGATCTTCCGTCGCCCGGATCACGATACGCTGCGCGTCGACCTGGTCGACGATACCGCCGCGGTTCGCCATGATCGCGGCGCCCGAGTCGCGCGCCACGGTCGCTTCCATGCCGGTGCCGACGAAGGGCGCCTCGGCACGCAGCAGCGGAACCGCCTGACGCTGCATGTTCGCGCCCATCAGGGCGCGGTTGGCGTCGTCGTTTTCAAGGAAGGGAATGAGCGCCGCACCGACCGAAACCAGCTGTTTCGGCGACACGTCGATCAGGTCCACCGCCTCGGCCGGGTTCAGCATGAACTCGCCCGACTGACGGGTCGAGATCAGCTCGTCGACGAAACGGCCCTCGGCATCGAGCTTGGCGTTCGCCTGCGCGATGGTGTGGCGCATTTCCTCGGTGGCCGACATGTAGACGACCTCGTCGGTCACCTTGCCGTCCACGACCTTGCGGTAGGGAGTCTCGATGAAGCCATACTTGTTCACCCGCGCGAAAGTGGCGAGCGAGTTGATCAGACCGATGTTCTGACCTTCCGGCGTCTCGATCGGGCACATGCGGCCGTAGTGCGTCGGGTGCACGTCGCGCACCTCGAAGCCGGCGCGTTCGCGGGTCAGACCGCCCGGCCCGAGGGCCGAGAGGCGCCGCTTGTGCGTCACTTCCGACAGCGGGTTGGTCTGGTCCATGAACTGGCTGAGCTGCGACGAGCCGAAGAACTCGCGCACCGCGGCGGCCGCGGGCTTCGCGTTGATCAGGTCCTGCGGCATCACCGTGTCGATCTCGACCGAGGACATGCGTTCCTTGATCGCGCGCTCCATGCGCAGCAGGCCGACGCGATACTGGTTTTCCATCAGCTCGCCGACCGAGCGCACGCGGCGGTTGCCGAGGTGGTCGATGTCGTCGATCTCGCCCTTGCCGTCACGCAGCTCGACCAGGCCCTTGATGCAGGCGATGATGTCGTCGCGACGCAGCGTGCGCTGCGTGTCGGGCGCGTCGAGGTCGAGGCGCATGTTCATCTTCACGCGGCCGACGGCCGAGAGATCATAGCGCTCGCTGTCGAAGAACAGCCCGTCGAACATCGTCGAGGCGGCTTCCACGGTCGGCGGCTCGCCCGGACGCATGACGCGATAGATATCCATCAGCGCCGTGTCGCGGTTCCAGTTCTTGTCCGCAGCCATGGTGTTGCGGATGTAGGGGCCGACGGTGACGTTGTCGATGTCGAGCACCGGCACCTCGGTGATGCCGTTGTCGATCAGCGTCTTGATCGAGCCACCCGAGAGCTGGCCTTCCTTGTCGTATTCCGCGGTCAGCTCTTCGCCGGCCTCGATGTAGATGTAGCCGGTGCGCTCGTTCACCAGGTCCTTGGCGCAATAGCGGCCGAGGATATGCTCGAACGGAACGAGCAGCTCGGTGACCTTGCCCTCGTCGCTCCACTTCTTGACCATGCGCGGCGTGGCCTTCTCGCCGGCATTGAGGATCACCTCGCCGGTGGCGGCGTCGATCAGGTCATAGGTCGGACGGGTGCCGCGCACGCGCTCGGGGAAGAACTTGGTGATCCAGCCACGCTTGCCCTCGGCGCGGAAGGAGACGGTGTTGTAATAGGCATCCATGATGCCTTCCTGGTCGAGGCCGAGCGCATAGAGCAGCGTCGTCACCGGGAGTTTCCGGCGACGGTCGATGCGCGCGAACACCAGGTCCTTCGCGTCGAACTCGAAATCGAGCCACGAGCCGCGATAGGGAATGATGCGGCAGGCGAACAGCAGCTTGCCCGAGGAATGGGTCTTGCCGCGGTCATGGTCGAAGAACACGCCCGGCGAGCGGTGCATCTGCGACACGATGACACGCTCGGTGCCGTTCACGATGAAGGTGCCGTTCGAGGTCATGAGCGGCATGTCGCCCATGTACACGTCCTGCTCCTTGATGTCCTTGACCGAACGCGCGCCCGTCGTCTCGTCGACATCGAACACGATCAGGCGAAGCGTGACCTTGAGCGGCGCGGAATAGGTCAGGTCCCGCTGCATGCATTCTTCGACGTCGAACTTCGGCTTCTCGAGTTCGTATTTCACGAATTCGAGGATCGCGTTGTCGTTGAAATCCTTGATCGGGAAGACCGACTGGAACACACCCTGGAGGCCCTCGCCATCCAGCGGCTTGTCGGCATCGCCCGAGCGCAGGAACAGATCGTAGGATGCCTTCTGAACCTCGATGAGGTTCGGCATTTCGAGGACTTCGCGGATTTTACCGTAGTAACGGCGGATGCGCTTCTGACCAACGTAAGCTTGAGCCATGCTCGTCGTGACCTTTCGTCGTTTCGCGGGCGCACACACCGTCGGGGCCCGGTGCGCGGCGCGTGGCGATCAAGGGGGGCGGTTCCATACCTGCCTTCCGTCCCACCGGAAGGCTCCCGAACCGCGAACGCCGCCTTGGACAGGGTTTCCGTCCGAAACCCTCGCCAAGACAGGTTCGGCTGGGCCCGGGAAGACCCCGGACCCAGCCCATTTTCACAGAAGCGGATGCGGACGCATCCGGCCCGATTACTTGAGCTCGACCTTGGCGCCGGCTTCTTCGAGCTTCTTCTTGATCTCTTCGGCTTCGGCCTTCGCCGCGCCTTCCTTGACCTTGCCGCCAGCTTCGACCAGGTCCTTGGCTTCCTTGAGGCCAAGGCCGGTGATCGCGCGGACTTCCTTGATCACGTTGATCTTGTTCGCGCCGGCGTCGGTCAGGACGACGTCGAACTCGGTCTTCTCTTCGACGGCTTCAGCCGGGCCAGCGGCCGGGCCGGCCATCATGACGGCGCCACCGGCAGCCGGCTCGATGCCGTATTCATCCTTGAGGATGGTTTTCAGTTCCTGGGCTTCGAGCAGGGTCAGGTTAACAATCTGCTCGGCAAGGGCTTTAAGATCGGCCATTTTTCCGTTCCATTCTGATATAGGGTTATCCAACGTCGGTTCCGACGAAGGCAATTGGTTGCGTCAGGCGGCTTCCCGCTCCTCAAGAGTCTTGAGGATACCCGCGATGTTCGAAGCAGGCGCGCCAATGGCACCGGCGATGTTCGAAGCCGGAGCACCGATGCACGAGGCGATCTGAGCGATGAGCTCTTCGCGCGACGGCATGGCAGCCACGGTTTTGACACCGGCCGGATCCAGAGCCTCCGTGCCCATGGCCCCGCCAAGGATTGCGAACTTGTCGTTCGCCTTGGCGTAGTCCACCGAGACCTTGGCCGCAGCCACCGGGTCTTCGGAGAAGGCAAGGACGGTCATCCCCGTCAGAAGTTTCCCCATGCTTTCGCAGGGTTTTCCTTCAAGGGCGATCTTGGCGAGCGTGTTCTTGGCAACGCGGACCGAACCACCGGCTTCGCGCATGCGCGACCGGAGATCCTGCATCTGAGCAACCGTCATGCCTTCGTAGTGGGCAACCACCACGACGCCAGAGCTTGCGAAGATCTGGCCGAGTTCCTCGACCACTTTCTCTTTCTGGGCTCTATCCACGGTTACACTCCAAGTTCGGGGGTTTCCCCCCTGCTCTCATTTCCTGCGGGCGATTGCCCGAAGGTCGGGTCCGATCGGTTCCCGAGAAGATCGCCCGAGGTCACCCCCGGAATTTCTCGTTCCCCATCTCAGGAAGGACATTAAGCCGGGAACCGGCTCCCTCCGTCTCGGACAGGACGGGGCGTCACCGCCCCGTCATTCGCCGGTTTCCCGGCAAATTCTCAGTTGGCGGTCGCCGACGACAGGTCGACGGTCACGCCCGGGCCCATGGTCGAGCTCAGCGACACCTTCTTCAGGTAGGTGCCCTTCGCGCCCGTGGGCTTCGCCTTCGACACGGCTTCGACGAAGGCGCGCACGTTCTGGGCGAGGGCTTCCTCGGTGAACGAGACCTTGCCGATGCCGCCGTGGATCACGCCGGCCTTCTCGACCTTGAACTGGACCTCACCGCCCTTCGCGGCCTTGACCGCGTTGGCGACGTCCATGGTCACGGTGCCGACCTTCGGGTTCGGCATCAGGTTGCGCGGCCCGAGGATCTTGCCCAGACGGCCGACCAGCGGCATCATGTCCGGCGTCGCGATGCAGCGATCGAACTCGATCTTGCCCGACTGGATGGTTTCCATCAGGTCTTCGGCGCCCACGATGTCGGCACCGGCGGCCTTGGCTTCGTCAGCCTTGGCAGCGCGGGCGAACACTGCGACGCGCACGGTCTTGCCCGTGCCGTTCGGCAGCTGAACCACGCCGCGGACCATCTGGTCGGCGTGACGCGGGTCGACACCCAGGTTCATGGCGATCTCGAGCGTCTCGTCGAACTTCGCCGCAGCGGCCGACTTGATCAGCTTGACGGCGTCCTCGACCGAGAGGTTCGCCTTGCCTTCGAAAGCGGCGCGCGCGGCGGCCGTGCGTTTACCCAGCTTGGCCATGGCTTACCCCTTAACCTCGATACCGACCGACTTCGCCGAGCCCAGGATGATGTGCATCGCGGCTTCGACGTCGTTCGCGTTCAGGTCCTTCATCTTGGCTTCGGCGATCGCACGCACCTGGGCGGCGGTCACGGTGCCGGCAACCTCGCGGCCCGGCTTCGCCGAGCCCTTCGGACGGTTGCGCTTGCCGACGGGCTTCAGACCGGCGGCCTTCTTCAGCATGAAGGAGGCGGGCGAGGTCTTGGTCTCGAAGGTGAACGACTTGTCGGCGTAGTAGGTGATCACCACCGGAACGGGCGAACCCTGTTCCATTTCCTGCGTGCGCGCGTTGAACGCCTTGCAGAATTCCATGATGTTGATCCCGCGCTGACCGAGCGCGGGGCCGACCGGCGGGGAGGGGTTGGCCTGCCCGGCCTTGATTTGCAGCTTCAGCTGCCCGATAACTTTCTTGGCCATCTGGCCTGCTCCTTGTCACTGTCACGCCAGAGGGCGCGAAGTTTAGCGGTGCGGCGCGGGTTGCCCCTTGCCTCCCGCAGCTCCCACTCAGGCGCCCTTGGACACCTGGGTGAATTCCAGCTCGACCGGCGTCGGCCGGCCGAAGATCGACACGGTGACCTTCAGGCGGCCCGCCGCGTCGTCGACTTCCTCGACCATGCCCGAGAAGCCCTCGAAGGGCCCGTCGGTCACGCTCACGTTCTCGCCGACCTCGAAGCGGATCAGGTTGCGCGGCGCAACGGCCTCGCCCGATTCGCTGGTCCGGTTCAGCATCGCGTTCACCTCGGCGTCGCGCATCGGCGTCGGCTTGCCCTGCGGGCCGAGGAACCCGGTGACCCGGTTGATCGAGGTGATCAGGTGATAGCCCCGATCGCTCATGTCCATCCGCACGAGCACATAGCCCGGCATGAAGCGGCGCTCCGACGTGACCTTCTTGCCACGACGGATCTCGATCACTTCCTCGGTGGGAACGAGAACCTCTTCGATCTCGTCCTCGAGTCCCTTCTCGGCCACAGCCTGCTTGATCTGTTCGGCGACCTTCTTCTCGAAGTTCGAGAGAACGCTCACCGAATACCACCGCTTCGCCATGCCCACTGCCCTTCCACCGACGGTGACCGCCGAAAATTCCGTTTCCCCAACGGGTTACCCCGATTTCCGGAACAAAAAGGCGCGCACGACCCGAATCGTTGCACGCCGGTTCCGGAAAGGTCCCGCCCCTTTAGCGCCCCAGCCCCATGATTTCAAGCGAATTGCGTGGGGCTGCGGCGCGGCGCCGCCTCAGCCGATCACCGCGGTGACGCCGAGACGGATCACCCAGTCGACGAGCGAGAAGAACAGCGCCGTCAGCGCCGCCATCGCAAAGACCATGACCGTCGTCAGGAAAACCTCCCGACGGGTCGGCCAGGCAATCTTGCCCACTTCCGAGCGCACCTGCTGCAGGAACTGAACGGGGTTTGCCATGCACGTGATCCTCTTTTTCGCGACCGGCTCCAGATACGCGCTCGGCCGCGGGATTACAAGCGGCTTGCCGCCTGTGCGTCCTGTCGCGATGTCCGGAGAGCGGCCTGGCAGGGGTTGGGGGACTCGAACCCACGACCCTCGGTTTTGGAGACCGATGCTCTACCAACTGAGCTAAACCCCTAGGCCGTGTGCGGGTGCTAAAGGAGGCGCCGCGGGAAATCAAGGGGCTTTTTGCACGCCCCGCATTTCCGCGCGCAACACGCTCGTGCAAAACGAAAAAGGGCCACCCGAAGGCGGCCCTTTCCCGAACGGTCAGTCCGAGATCACTTGAGGATCTTGGAGACGACGCCAGCGCCGACGGTGCGGCCGCCTTCACGGATGGCGAAGCGGAGCTTCTCTTCCATCGCGATCGGGGCGATCAGCTCGACGGTGAACTTCAGGTTGTCGCCCGGCATCACCATCTCGGTGCCTTCCGGCAGCTTCACGGTGCCGGTGACGTCGGTGGTGCGGAAGTAGAACTGCGGACGGTAGTTCGCGAAGAACGGCGTGTGACGGCCGCCTTCTTCCTTCGTCAGGATGTAGGCTTCCGCCTCGAACTCGGTGTGCGGGGTCACCGAGCCCGGCTTCGCCAGGACCTGACCACGTTCCACGCCCTCACGGTCGATGCCGCGCAGCAGCGCGCCGATGTTGTCGCCGGCTTCACCGCGATCCAGCAGCTTGCGGAACATCTCGACGCCGGTGCAGGTCGTCTTCTTCGTCGGACGGATGCCGACGATCTCGAGTTCGTCGCCCACGTTCACCGCGCCACGCTCGACACGGCCGGTCACAACCGTGCCGCGGCCCGAGATCGAGAACACGTCTTCGATCGGCATCAGGAACGGCTGGTCGACAGCGCGCACCGGGGTCGGGATGTAGTCGTCGACAGCGGCCAGCAGCGCGCGGATCGAGTTCTCGCCGATTTCCGGATCACGGCCTTCGAGAGCGGCCAGAGCCGAGCCCTTGATGATCGGGGTGTCGTCGCCCGGGTAGCCGTAGGCCGACAGAAGTTCGCGGATTTCCATCTCCACGAGCTCCAGCAGCTCTTCGTCGTCAACCTGGTCGACCTTGTTCATGTACACCACGATGTACGGGATGCCGACCTGACGGCCGAGCAGGATGTGCTCGCGGGTCTGCGGCATCGGGCCGTCGGCCGCCGAAACCACCAGGATCGCGCCGTCCATCTGCGCCGCGCCGGTGATCATGTTCTTCACGTAGTCCGCGTGGCCGGGGCAGTCGACGTGCGCATAGTGACGCGCAGCCGTCTCGTATTCCACGTGCGCCGTCGAGATCGTGATCCCGCGGGCTTTCTCTTCCGGCGCGCCGTCGATCTGGTCGTAGGCCTTGAATTCACCGAAGTACTTGGTGATCGCAGCCGTCAGCGTCGTCTTGCCGTGGTCAACGTGGCCGATCGTGCCGATGTTGACGTGCGGTTTCGTCCGTTCAAACTTTGCCTTTGCCATTCGC
>NZ_RCHI01000022.1 GCF_003664585.1 Paenirhodobacter hankyongi | reverse complement strand
GATCGCAGCCGTCAGCGTCGTCTTGCCGTGGTCAACGTGGCCGATCGTGCCGATGTTGACGTGCGGTTTCGTCCGTTCAAACTTTGCCTTTGCCATTCGCGGGCGCCTCTGGGTTCGGGGGCCGGCACCGGCCCGTGTCAATATCGCGGGCTTCGTATTGCTCCGACGCGGAAAAATCAAGACCGCTTCGCGCAAAGCCGTGTCGCGCAAGGGCTTGTGGGCAAGGCAGTGCGGCGATGCCACACCCGGCTCCCGTGCCTCGCGGCGCAGGGGGCGCTGCCCCCTCGCCCGTGCCGGGCTCACCCCCGGGATATTTGCAGCAATTGGAAGCCCGCACCCCCGGGCCGTCTCCTTGCCGGAAAGACCTCGGGGGTGAATTTTCCGCAGGAAAAGAGGGGGCAGCACCCCCTCCTGCGGGCCTCAAACGAAGCGGTTGTCGCGCGGGAAGCCGCGCGGCGCCATCCGGCCCGCCGAGGCGCGCTTGCCCAGCCATTCGGTCAGATCGCCTTCGGTGCGGGTGCGGCCGGCCGGATCCTTCCAGCTCAGCCCGTCGGCCAAGGTGAAGGTGATCGCGTCGCTCAGCCCACCGTCCTTGAACTTCTGCAGCCGCACGCCCTTGCCGCGCGCCATCTCCGGCAGCTCGTCGAGCGCGAAGACCAGCATCTTGCGATTCTCGCCGACGCAGGCCACGGCATCGCCCGAGACCGGACGACAGACTGCGGTCTTCGCCCCCTCGCGCATGTTCAGCACCTGCTTGCCCGAGCGGGTCTGCGCGATCAGCTCTTCGGAGGGCGCGATGAAGCCGTCGCCGTCCGAAGAGACGAGCAGGTATTTCTCGCCCGGCTTCGGCAAGATCACATGACCGATCTCGACCTCGTTCGGCAGGTCGACCATCAGCCGCACCGGCTCGCCCATGCCGCGTCCGCCGGGCAGGTTGGCGCCAAGCAGCGTCCAGGCACGGCCGTTCGTGCCGATCAGCACGATCCGGTCGGTGGTTTCGGCATGCAGCGCGAAGGCCGGGCCGTCGCCGTCCTTGAACTTGACCTCGCCGTCGAGCGGCTGGTGCCCCTTCATCGCCCGGATCCAGCCCATCTTCGACAGCAGCACAGTGATCGGCTCGCGCTCGATCATCGCCTCGATCGGCACCTCGACGACCTCGCCGGCCTCGTCGAAATCGGTGCGGCGGCGGCCGACCGCCGTGCCCTTGCCAAAGGCCTTGCGGACCTCGCCCAGCTCGGTGCCGATCTGTTTCCACTGCGCCGCCTCGGAGGCGAGCAGCGCCTCGAGCCCGGCGCGTTCGGCCAGCAGCCCGTCGCGCTCGGCGCGCAGCTCCATCTCCTCGAGCCGGCGCAAGCTGCGCAGGCGCATGTTCAGGATCGCCTCGGCCTGGGCCTCGGTCAGATGCGCGATCGCGCCGCCCTCGGCCTTCCAGGGCTCGGCCATCAGCGCCGGCTTCGGCTCGTCCTCGAAGCGGATGATCTCGATCACCCGGTCGAGGTTGAGATAGGCGATGATGTAGCCCTCGAGGATCTCGAGCCGGCTTGCGATCTTTTCCAGCCGGTGCTGCGAGCGCCGACACAGCACATCGCGGCGGTGGTCGAGGAAGGCGCGCAGCACCTCCTTGAGCGAACAGACCTTGGGCACGCGGCCGTCGATCAGCACGTTCATGTTGAGAGAGAAGCGCACCTCGAGTTCCGAGTTGCGGAACAGCATGCCCATCAGCTGCGCCGGATCGACGGTGCGGGCGCGCGGTTCGAGCACGATGCGGATGTCATCGGCGCTCTCGTCGCGCACATCGGCCAGCGCCGGCACCTTCTTCGTCTCGATCAGCTCGGCCAGGCGCTCGATCAGCTTCGCCTTCTGCACCTGATACGGGATCTCGGTGACGACGATCTGCCAGGCACCACGGCCGAGATCCTCGGTCGACCAGCGCGCACGCAGCCGGAAGGCGCCGCGGCCGGTGCGATAGGCGTCGCGGATGCTGTCCTTCGGTTCGACGATCACGCCGCCGGTCGGGAAGTCGGGGCCGGGGATCAGGTCGACCAGCGCATCATCGGCAATCTCCGGGTCGCGGATCATCGCGAGGCAGCCGTCGACCAGCTCTTCCATGTTGTGCGGCGGAATGTTCGTCGCCATGCCGACGGCGATGCCCGAGGCACCGTTCGCGAGCAGGTTCGGGAAGGCCGCGGGCAGCACCACGGGTTCGGTCAGCGTGCCGTCGTAATTCGGGCGGAAATCGACCGCATCCTCGGCCAGCCCCTCGAGCAGCGCCTCGGCCGGCGCCGCCATCCGCGCTTCGGTGTAGCGCGAGGCCGCCGGGTTGTCGCCGTCGATATTGCCGAAGTTGCCCTGGCCGTTGACCAGCGGGTAGCGCATGGCGAAATCCTGCGCCAGACGCGCCATCGCGTCATAGATCGCGGCGTCGCCATGCGGGTGATAGTTGCCCATCACGTCGCCCGAGATCTTCGCCGATTTGCGGAAGCCGCCGGTCGAGCTGAGCTTGAGCTCGCGCATCGCGTAGAGGATGCGGCGGTGCACCGGCTTCAGCCCGTCGCGGGCGTCGGGCAGCGCGCGGTGCATGATCGTCGAGAGCGCATAGGTCAGATAGCGCTCGCCGATCGCGCGGCTCAGCGGTTCCGAAGAGGTGGACGGGTGCGGGGTATCGTCATGCTCGCTCATGGCACCGGGTGTAAAGCGGCACCGCGGCCGGGTCCAGACGGAAAGCTCGGGCGGAAATCGGGGAAAATTCCGTCCGGCTGGGAACCCCCGCCGGCGCGACTCGTTGACGTAAGGACAAGACGGCGCGAGCATTGTTAACACTTGCTGAAGCAGGGCGTCGCACAGGGGAGGGTCCGATGTTCCGACTGACAGCCATCACACTGGCCGCACTCTATGTCGTGCTGGCCGTTTTCGGCCGCGATCCGGAGGGCGCACCCGAAGCCATCGCCGCCGAACCCGAGGCCCCGGCCGCCATCGCGCCCGTTGCCGCGGTCGCCGCAAGCGCCGCGGTTCCGGCCCCGGATCCGGCCCCCGCCGTCACCCCGGTGCGCTTCACGCCGATGCCCGGGCCGAGCCTGAAACCCGCGCCCGAATACCGCGCCGTGCCGGCCGCGACCGGCCACATCCTCGCCGTCGATACGACCCGGCTGAACGTGCGCTCAGGCCCCGGCCTCTCGGCCCCGGTGATCGACAGCCTGGCGCGCAACGAAGAGGTGCTGGTGGTCGCCGAGCGCGACGGCTGGGCCCGGATCCGGATCGAGGGCGACGGCATCGAGGGCTGGGTCTCGCGCCGCCTGCTGCGGCCCGCGAACTGAGCCGCCGGTCGGCGCTTGCCACGACGCGCCCCCGCCCCTATCCCGGATGCCGGCATCCACGGGCGGAGAGACACCATGGCGAAGACGATCCTGATCACCGGCTGCTCCTCGGGCATCGGCTATGACGCCGCGCACGGGCTGACCGCCGCGGGCTGGACGGTGCTGGCCACCTGCCGGCGCGAGGAAGACTGCGCCCGGCTGCGCGCCGAGGGGCTGATCTCCTTTCCGCTCGACGTCGCCGACCCGGCCTCGATCGAGGCTGGCTTCAACGAGGCGCTCGCCCGCGCCGGCGGCCGGCTCGACGCGCTCTACAACAACGCGGCCTTCGCCACCCCGGGCGCGGTCGAGGACCTGCCGGTCGGCGCGCTGCGCGAGAATTTCGAGACGAACCTTTTCGGTCTCCATGACCTGACCTTGCGCGCGATCAGGGTGATGCGGGCGCAGGGCCATGGCCGGATCGTGCAATGCTCCTCGGTGCTCGGCATCGTCGGCATCCGCTGGCGCGGCGCCTATGTGGCGACGAAATTCGCGCTCGAGGGGCTGACCGACGTGCTGCGCCTCGAGATGCGCGACACCCCGATCAGGATCATCACCCTCAATCCCGGCCCGATCCCGACCCGCTTCCGGCTGAACGCGATCCCGCATTTCGAGAAATGGGTGGACTGGAGGAATTCTGCCCGCCGCGCACAATACGAAAGCTCGCTGCTGAAGCGGCTCTATGAACCCTCGGGCAAGCCCGACGCCTTCGAACTGCCGCCCTCGGCGGTGACGGCGGCGCTGCGCGCGGCCCTCGAATCGGCGAACCCGAAGCCCGCCTATTACATCACCGGCGCCACCCATATCGCCGCCGCCCTGCGCCGGCTGCTGCCGCTGCGGCTGCGCGACTGGCTGCTCGCCCGCGCCTGAGTTTTCCCTCGCCTTTCGGCACGGCGCCGTTACTGTGATCGCGCGCCGGGGAGGGCGCGGGGGAGAAATGACGATGCGCAGCGATCCGGTCTTCTATGCCGTGGTGGGCGCCTGCCTGGCCGTTCTGGTGATCCTGCTCATCGGCATCGGCGGCTTTGCCCGCGGCGGCGAGTTCAACCGCCGTCACGCGAACCGGCTGATGCGGCTGCGCATCGCCGCACAGGCGGTTGCGATCGGCCTCGTTCTGCTGTTTGTCTGGCTCAGACGGGGCTGACAGGAGGAGACGACGATGGTCGTGCTGAACAGGATCTACACGAAGACCGGCGACAAGGGCGAAACCGCGCTCGGCGACGGCACGCGGGTGCCCAAGCACGCGCTCCGCGTCACCGCCTATGGCACGGTCGACGAGCTGAACGCGACCCTCGGCCTGGCGCGGCTCCATGCCGAGGGCGAGACCGACGCGGCCCTCGCCCGGATCCAGAACGATCTTTTCGACCTGGGCGCAGATCTCGCCCGCCCGGCGATGGAGAAGGACGCCGAGGCGCCCTATCCGGTGCTGCGCACCACCGAATCGCAGGTCGCCCGGCTGGAAACCGAGATCGATGCGATGATCGCGCGGCTCGAGCCGCTGCGC
This sequence comes from Paenirhodobacter hankyongi, assembly GCF_003664585.1. Lineage (GTDB taxonomy): Bacteria > Pseudomonadota > Alphaproteobacteria > Rhodobacterales > Rhodobacteraceae > Rhodobacter > Rhodobacter hankyongi. The sequence continues at coordinate 947 of NZ_RCHI01000022.1, read as the reverse complement.
AGTTTCATCCTGCCCGGCGGCTCGGCGCTGTCGGCCTTTCTGCACCTCGCCCGCACCGTCGCCCGCCGGGCCGAGCGCGAGGCGACCGCCCTTGCTGCCGCCGAATCGGCAAATGCGCAGGCGGTGAAATACCTGAACCGGCTGTCGGACTGGTTCTTCTGCGCCGCCCGCATCGCCAATGACGACGGCCGCACCGATGTCCTGTGGGTTCCGGGCGCGAACCGGTGACGCAGGGGAACCGGACAGCATGACGATGTGTTATGATGTCAGGACAATTCATCTCGGAGACTCAGCCATGAAGACCAAGATCGCCTTCCTTCTGCTGCCGGCGGCGCTCGCGCTCAGCGCCTGCATGGACACCACCGAGGACCGCACGCTCCTCGGCACCACCGCCGCAGGGGCCACCGCCGGCGCGCTGCTGAACAAGAAGAACCCCGGCACCGGCGCCATCGTCGGCGGCGCCGTCGGCGCCGTAGCGGGTTCTGTCATCAATGAAAATCGCCGCAGCAACGGCCGGTGCCTCTACCGCGACCGTTACGGCCGCGAATATTACGCGCGCTGCTGACCGCCATCGCGCCCCGCAGTTTCGAAGGCCCGCCCACCGGCGGGCCTTTTTGCTGCGCGCCGGACCGGCCGCACCCCCGAATGCCCGCGCGACGTGACGTAGCGACAGCGGAAGGGGTCGATTTTGCACTGTCCCTTCGAGGCCGGCTCTTGTAACAAAATTGCCGAAAGCCGAAATCCGCCCCCCGCCGGGGGCGGCGAATGCAACCAAGGAGACACCGCCGATGAAGGTCCTGGTACCTGTGAAGCGCGTGATCGACTACAACGTGAAGGTTCGCGTCAAGGCGGACGGCACGGGGGTCGATCTTGCGAACGTGAAGATGTCGATGAACCCCTTCGACGAGATCGCGGTCGAGGAAGCGATCCGCCTGAAGGAAAAGGGC
>NZ_RCHI01000021.1 GCF_003664585.1 Paenirhodobacter hankyongi | reverse complement strand
GTGGTACTTCGCCTGGATCCTCGGCCTCCCCCTCGCTGCCCTCATCGCCGTCGCTAACGCAATGTGGCTCGAAATGCTCAACGATCGGAAGATGATCGGCGGTCACGACCCGAAGCCGTGACCCCACCCCCTTCGCGGCGGGGTCCAGCCGCCGCAAAGCCCTGACCGCGTCCCTTTGGTCTTGGGTTCACTCGCCGCCCGGGTCTCCTTACCCCGGGCGGCCTTTTCAGTCCGCCTCGCCGCCCTCGCGCCGCGCCGCCAGCTTGCGCGCCAGCGTGCGCCGGTGCAGGCCGAGCCGCCGCGCCGCCTCGGAGATGTTGAAGTCGGCCTCGGCGAGGGTGCGCTGGATCAGCTCCCATTCCTGTTCGCGCAGCCCGGTCTGCGGCGCCTCGATCTCGGGCAGGGCCTCGCCCGCGCGATGGCCGAAGGCGGCCTCGATCTCGCGCGCGGTCGCGGGTTTCGCAAGGTATTGCGTGGCGCCGAGCTTGATCGCCTCGACCGCGGTCGAGATCGCGGCAAAGCCGGTCAGCACGACGATCCGGGTCTGCGGATCGCGCGCGGCCAGCCCCTGCACGACACCAAGCCCTGAGCCCTCGGCGAGCTTCAGATCGACGATCGCATGGGTCGGCGGGTGGCGCCGCGCGGTCTCGAGCGCGCCCGCCTCGCGCGCGGCGACCTGCACCTGATAGCCGCGGCGCAGGAAGGATTCGGCAAGCGTCGCGGCAAGGCGGGCGTCATCCTCGACGATCAGCAGGCGGCGGGGGGCGTCATCGGTCATGCAAGGTCTCCGTCGCGGTCAAGGCGCGGCAGGGTGATGCGGATCACCGCGCCCCTGTCGCTGTTGGCAAGCTCCATCCGCCCGCCGAGACGGGCAAGCGCATTGCGGGTGAGGAAGAGGCCAAGGCCGCGGCCGGCCTCGGGGCTGCCCGAGACGAAGGGCGCGCCGGGATGGTCGAGCACCGCGGCCGGAAAGCCGGGACCGCGGTCGGTCAGGGTGAAGACGACCTCCCCGGCGGTGACCGTCAGCGTGGCCGACAGCGTGCCGGGCGCCGCCGCCTCGGCATTGTCGAGCAGGTTGAGCGCCGCCGCCTCGAACATCGGTTCGGTCAGGAAGCGTGCCCGCGTGCCCGGAGCGATGGTGAGCGGCACCGGGGGCCGGTCGCGCGTCGTGCTCCACAGCGCGAGCAGGCGGCGGAATTCGGTCTCGGCGCAGGCCTCGGCGGCGGCCTCGAAACGCTCGCGGCCGGCGGCGCGCAGGGTGCGGCTGACGATCTCGCGGCAGCGCTTCACCTCGGCGATCATCGCGCTCAGCGCCGCGCCGCGGGCGGGTTCGTCGGGCAGGCCGAGATCGGCCCAGTCGTCGAGGGTGACGGCAAGCGTGGTCAGCGGCGTGCCGAGCTCGTGCGCCATGCCCGAGGCCAGAAGGCCAAGCCCCACCAGCTGATCGGCCTCGGCGCGTTCGCGGCGCAATGCCTCGATCGCGGCGGCGCGGGCGGCGAGATTCGCGCGCAGGCGCAGGGTGAACCAGCTGAGGATGGTCGAGGCGAGGATGAAGGCGAGGAAGATCGCCCCGCCACCGCGCCCGGACGATGCGGGCAGCAACGTCAGCCCCCAGAAGCAGGCATTGGCGAGCAGGTAGATCGGCAAGGCCCGCGACGGGGCGCAGAGCGAGACCGCCAGCATCACCGGCACCAGCAGCAGCAGCGTGAAGGGGTTCTGCGCACCGCCCGACAGCGCCAGCAGCACCGTGCCGGCGAGCGTGTCGAAGCCGAGCTGCGCGGCAATCACCCAGTCGGGCACCGGCGGCCCCTTCGGCCGCAGCGACAGCGCGGTGAGCAGGTTGAAGGCGACAAGCAGCGCCGAGACCGTGGCCATCTCGCCGCGCGGCAGGTCGATGCCCAGCACCTGCGCGGCATAGACGGTGGCGGCGAACTGGCTGGCGATCGCCACCCAGCGGATCTGCACCAGCAGCCACGCGGTGTCATGCGCGGCAACATGCTCTGGGTCGGGCCGCTGCGGGGCGGCGGGCGGAACCGGCGTCATCGCCTCTCCCTCGGGATGGCCCCCGCAGCCGGAGGCGGACAGCGGCGCGGCAGCCCTGCCCCCGCGCCGGCCCGAGACTTGACCGATATGTCCGGCCGGCGCAACCGCCCGCAATGCCGCAGCGACCGCCCGGATCCGAGACGGGCTCAGACCTGATAGTAGTCGCGATACCAGTCGACGAAGGCCTTCACCCCCTCGGGCACCCGGGTCCTGGGATGATAGCCGGTCAGCGACTGCAGCAGCGTGGTGTCGGCCCAGGTCGCGGGCACGTCCCCCGCCTGCATCGGCATCAGGTTGCGCTCGGCCACGCGGCCCGTCGCCGTCTCGATCGCGGCGATGTAATCGGTCAGCTGCACCGGCTCGGAATTGCCGATGTTGACGACGCGCCAGGGCGCCACCGGCGACAGGCTGTCGCCCTCGGCCACGACGCCGTCCTCGGGCCGCACCGGCACCGCGTCGATCAGCAGCCGGATCGCCTCGACCAGATCGGTGACATAGGTGAAGTCGCGCTTCATGTCGCCGTAATTGTAGACGTCGATCGGGCGGCCTTCGAGGATCGCCTTGGTGAACTTGAACAGCGCCATGTCCGGCCGGCCCCAGGGGCCATAGACGGTGAAGAAGCGGAACATGGTGACCGGCAGGCCGAAGAGATGGGCATAGGAATGCGCCATCGCCTCGGTCGCCTTCTTCGTCGCGGCATAGAAGGACATCTGGTGATCGGCCTTCATCACCTCGCGATAGGGCATCTCGGTGTTCGCGCCATAGGCCGAGGAGGTGGAGGCGAGCAGCATATGCGCCGGCGGGAAGGCGCGCGCGGCCTCGAGGATCTCGAAGGTGCCGGCGATGTTGCTCTCGAGATAGGAGCGCGGGTTCTCGATCGAGTAGCGCACGCCCGCCTGCGCGGCCAGATGCACCACCACATCGGGGCGGTGTTCCTCGAACAGCCGCATCATCAGGCCGGGGGTCTCGACGCTGTCATTGACCACCGAGAAGCCCGCATTCTGCGCCAGCATCGCCTGCCGGCGTTCCTTCAGCGAGACGTCGTAGTAATCCGACAGGTTGTCGAGGCCGACCACCCGCCAGCCCTCGTCGAGCAGCCGCCGGCACAGGTGGAAACCGATGAAGCCGGACGAGCCGGTGACGAGCGCGGTGCGGGGAGAAAGGGCAGCGGACATGAAACCTCCGGACAGAATACGCCCTTCAGTAACGCCTGCGCGCGGCTCAGGCCAGCCTTTGCCGCACGCAAGGGGCCGTTCAGCGGATGCCGGCGGCGTCCATTACCCGCGCAAGGCGCTGGATGCCCGCGTCGATCGCCGCCTCGTCCGACATCGAGAAGTTCAGCCGCAGCGTGTTGCGGTTCGAGCCGTCAGCGAAGAAGGCGTTGCCGGGCACGAAGGCGACCTTCTCGGTGGCCAGCGCGCGTTCCAGCAGCTCGGCCCCGTCATACCCCTCGGGCAGGTGCATCCAGACGAACATGCCGCCCTCGGGCCGGGTCCAGCTCACGCCTTTCGGCATGTGCCGCTCGAGCGAGGCGAGCATCGCCTGCAGCCGCGCGCCATAGACCTTGCGCAGCATCGCCACGTGCTCGTCGAAGAGCTCCTCGGCGACCTCGGCGGTGACCACCTGGTTCAGCGTCGCGGTCTGCAGGTCGGCCGCCTGCTTCATCAGCACCATCTGGCCGATGACCGGCTTTGCCGCCACCACCCAGCCCACGCGCAGACCGGGCGCCAGCGTCTTCGAGAAGGAGCCGCAATAGATCGTCCGGCAGGCCTCGAGATCGCCCTTGCGCGCGATCTCGATCGCCAGCAGCGGCGGATAGGCGGTGCCCGAATAGCGCAGCGCCTGATAGGCCGCGTCCTCGATCACCGCGATGTCGAGCGTTTCCGCCATGTCGAGCACCGCCTCGCGCTCGGCCAGATCCAGCGTGACGCCGGTCGGGTTGGCGAAATCGGCCGAGAGATAGGCGAATTTCACCCGCCCGCCCGCGGCTTCGGCATCGGCCGCGATCTCGGCCGGGCCGCGGTTCGCCGCCGGGTCGAGCCGGTCATAGCGCGGCTGATAGGCGTTGAAGGCGCCAAGCGCGCCCAGATAGGTCGGCCAGCCGACAAGCGCGGTGTCGTTCGGGTCGACGAACAGCTTGCCGAGGTAATCAAGCGCCTGCTGCGAGCCCGCGGTGATCAGCACGTTCTCGGGCGTGCAGGCGATGCCCAGCGTCGCCATGTAGCCGACGATCCAGCGGCGCAGCGGCAGATAGCCCTCGGAGGGCGCATATTGCAGCGTGGTGCCCGCCGCCTCGGCCGAGACGGCACGGGCCATGGCGCGCTCAAATGCCTCGCGCGGGAACAGCGCCGGGTCGGGGATGCCGCCGGCGAAGGAAATGATCTCGGGCTGGTCCAGAAGCTTGAGCAGCTCGCGGATCTCCGAAGCCTTCATTCCTTCGGTCCGCGTGGCAAAAAGATTCGTCAAGGACATGCTTTCCCCCAGATCATCAAGTGGGCTCTCGTCCACCCGGCCGCGGAACAAGTCAATATGGCTGACATGAAATGTGATCAATCCCGCCATGCACGGAGCGCGGATTTTCCACCCCGCCGGCGCAAGGGCCTGCCTCGCCCCTCCCCCTTTCGCGACTGCCCGCATTTTCCGCACGATTGCCCGCGGCATCGGCCGCGCGCCCGCCGCGGCCTCCCCCGCGCACGGCTTTTCTTGACGGCCGGGGGGCTGGCCCGGTTTATTTGTATGCAAACGGTTTCGAGACACGGACCCCGCCGTCGCACGGGCCCCGGACCCGGCCACGGCGCGCACAACAGGGAGCCCGGGAATGACCATCCGCCTTGCCGTGAACGGGCAGGACCATGCCTTCGATCTGCCACCGCAGACCTCGCTGCTCGAGGTGCTGCGCAACGACCTTGGCCTGAACGGGCCGAAATACGGTTGCGGCTATGGCGAATGCGGCGCCTGCTCCGTTCTGGTGGACGGGCAGGCGGCGCGTGCCTGCGTGATGACGCTGGGCGCGGTCGCGGGGCGGCAGGTGACGACGCTCGAGGGGCTTGGCACGCCCGAGGCGCCGCATCCGGTGCAGCGCGCCTTCATCGAGGAAGAGGGCGCGCAATGCGGCTATTGCCTGAACGGCATGATCGTGACGGTGACGGCGCTGCTGCGCGACACGCCCGCGCCTGACCGCGCCACCCTCGCCCGCGCGCTGCGCCACAACCTGTGCCGCTGCGGCACGCATCTCGAGATCCTGCGCGCCGCCGAACGGGCCGTCACACTGATGGCCGAGGCACGGAAATGACCGCGCTCACGATCTGGCGCACGGGCAAGGCCGGGCCCGAGACCCTGCTGGAAATCGACCCCGCGGGCACCGTCACCGGCTTCAACGGCCATGTCGACCTTGGCACCGGCATCCGCACCGCGCTTGGCCAGATCGTCGCCGAGGAGCTCGACCTGCCGCCCGCACGCGTGCGCATGGTGCTGGGCGACACCGCGCGCACCCCCGATCAGGGGCCGACCATCGCCTCGGAGACGATCCAGTTCGCCGCGGTGCCGCTGCGCGCGGCGGCGGCCCAGGCCCGCGCGATCCTGCTCGCGCTTGCCGCCGCCCGCTTCGGCTGCCCCCCCGGAGCGCTGACGCTCCGCGACGGCGTGGTCACGGGCGGGGCCGGCACCGCCGATTTCGCCGCGCTGCTGGCGAACCAGTCGATCCGCGCCGAGCTCGACCCCGCCGCCCGGGTCAAGACGCCGGCCGAGTATCGCACCGTCGGCCGGTCGAGCCCGCGCGTCGACCTGCCCGGCAAGGCCACCGGCACCTGGACCTATGTCCATGACGTGCGCCTGCCCGGGATGCTGCATGGCCATGTGCTCCGCCCGCCCTATGCCGGGCGCGACAGCGGCCCCTTCATCGGCCACAGCCTGCTTGCGGTCGACGAGGCCTCGGTCGCGCATCTGCCGGGCCTTGTCGCCATCGTCCGGATCCGCGACTTCCTCGCCGTGGTGGCCGAGCGCGAGGGCCAGGCCCGCACCATCGCCGAGGCGCTGAAGGTCCGCTGGGCGCTGCCGCCCGAGCTGCCGGATCTGGGCAACATCGCCGGCACCCTGCGCGACCTGCCGGCGACGAAGCGGATGCTGACCGATCGCGGCGATGTCGAGGCGGCACTTTCCCGCGCCAAGGTGCAGCTTGCCCGCAGCTACAGCTGGCCCTGGCAGATGCACGGCTCGATCGGCCCCTCCTGCGCGGTGGCGCGGTTCGAGGGCGGCCGGCTCGAGATCTGGTCGGGCACGCAGAACCCGCACATGCTGCGCGGCGACATCGCCCGGCTGATGGAGATGCCCGAGGAGGCGATCGACATCCACCGCCACGAAGCCGCGGGCTGCTATGGCCGCAACTGCGCCGACGACGTCTGCGGCGATGCGGCGCTTCTGGCCCGCGCCGTCGGGCGGCCGGTGCGGGTGCAGCTGACGCGCGAACAGGAACACCTGTGGGAGCCGAAGGGCGCGGCGCAGCTGATGGATGTGCGCGGCGGGCTCGGCGAAGACGGCCGCTTCGATGCCTATGATTTCGAGACCCGCTATCCCTCGAACCGCGGGCCGAACCTGGCGCTGTTGCTGACCGGGGCGATCGCCCCTTCGCCGCAGCCCTCGGACATGGGCGACCGCACCGCAATCCCGCCCTACCGCATCGAGAACCTGCGCGTCGCGGTGCATGACATGGCGCCGATCGTGCGCGCCTCGTGGTTTCGCGGCGTCTCGGCCCTGCCCAACACCTTCGCGCATGAAAGCTTCATCGACGAGCTGGCGGCCGAGGCGGGCGAGGACCCGGTCGCCTTCCGGCTGCGCCATATCGACGATGCCCGCACCGCCGAGCTGATCCGCCGCACCGCCGAGGAAGGCGGCTGGCAGCCCCGCTCCGGCCCCCGGCTGCATGGCGAGGGCGACTTCGCCTTCGGTCAGGGCTTTGCCTACGCGACCTATGTGCACGGCACCTTCCCGGGCGTCGCCGCGGCGCAGGCCGCCTGGATGGCCGAGGTGGCGGTGAACCGGCGCACCGGCGAGGTCAGCCTGACGAAGGTGCTGGTCGGGCAGGATTCGGGGCTGATGATCAACCCCGACGGCGTGCGCCACCAGCTGCACGGCAATGTCGTGCAATCGCTCAGCCGCACCCTGACCGAGGCCGTCACCTTCGACGCGATCTCGGTCGCCGACCAGGACTGGGGCGCCTATCCGCTCGCCCGCTTCGAGGATCTGCCCGAGGTCCGTTCGGTGCTGATCGAGCGCCCCGAGGAGCCGCCCCTTGGCGTCGGCGAAAGCGCCTCGGTGCCCTCGGCCGCGGCGATCGCCAACGCGATCTTCGACGCGACCGGGGTGCGGATGCGCGAGCTGCCCTTCACCCCCGAGCGGGTGCGCGCAGCCCTTGCCGGCGCACCGATGCCGCGCGCGCTGGCCGCCCCGCCGCCGCGGCGGCGCCGCTTTGCGCGGATGGCGGCGACGCTTGCGGCGGGGATTGCCGGCGGGCTGATGGCCGGCGCCGTCGCCTTCCCCGCCTTGCGCGCCGAGATCCCGCGCAGCGCCCCCCCCGCCGCCGGGCTGTGGTCGGCCGAGACCCTCGCGCGTGGCCGGCAGGTCTTTGCCGCGGGCGATTGCGCCGCCTGCCACACGGCCGAGGGCGGCGTGCCGCTGACCGGCGGCCGCGCGATCGAGACGCCCTTCGGCACCGTGCATTCGACCAACCTGACCCCCGACCCGGAGACGGGGCTCGGCGCCTGGTCCTACCCCGCCTTCGCGCGGGCGATGCGCGAGGGGATCTCGCGCGATGGCCATCACCTCTATCCGGCTTTCCCCTACACCGCCTTCGCCCGGATCACCGAGGACGACATGCAGGCGCTTTACGCCTATATCCAGTCGCTGCCGCCGGTGCGCGCCGAGGTGCCGCCAGGCCGGATGATCGCGCCGGTGAACCTGCGCGGCACGATGGCGGCGTGGAACGCGCTGTTCCACACCGCGACGCCCTTCACCCCCGACCCGGCGCAAGGTGCGGTCTGGAACCGCGGCGCCTATCTGGTCGAGGGGGCGGGGCATTGCGCCTCGTGCCACAGCCCGCGCAACGCGCTTGGGGCCGAACGGACGGGGGCCGCGCATCTGGCGGGCGGCACGGTGGGCGGCTGGACGGCGCCGGCGCTGAACGGCACCGGGCCCGGCCCCCTCGCCTGGACCGAGGCGGATCTTTACGATTACCTGCGCGACGGCCGCTCAAACCGCCATGGCGCGGCGGCGGGGCCGATGGCGCCGGTGATCGCGGCGCTCGCCGAACTCCCCGACAGCGACATCCGCGCGATGGCGACCTATCTCGCGAGTCTCGCCCCCGCCCCCGCGGCGCCCGAGCCCACAGCCGAGACGCTGGCCGCCACGGCGCAAGAGGCGCTCGAGACCGCGACCGATCCGGCCGCGCGGCTGTTCACCGCCGCCTGCGGCTCGTGCCACATGCCCGGGCCGCTGCGCCTCGCCTCGGCCGCCACGGTGCCGCTTGCCTTTTCAAGCACGGTCCATGCCGAGCGCCCCGACGGGCTCATTCACGCGATCCTCGAGGGCGTGCCCGCCACACCGGGCGGCGGCGCGTCGATGCCGGGCTTCGCCCCGGCGCTGAGCGATGCCCGCATCGCCGAGATTGCGGGCTTCCTGCGCCGCACCCTCGCGCCCGGGAAAGCGGAGTGGACCGGGCTGACCGAGACCGTCGCGCGCGCCCGCGCCACCCGGCACTGACGCGAAAGGGGGCCCGCAAAGGCCCCCTTCCCTGTCGTGAGTGGTCTTCTTCGGAACCCGTCAGAACCGGCGCGCGGCCCGCAGGGCCTCGGTCGCCACGATATCGGGCACGCAGCCCGCACCGAGCGCCACACCGAACAGCGCCCGCGCCTCCTCGGCCGAATAGCGGCCAAGGCGCACATCCTCGGCCACCAGCTCGGGCGGGCGGGTGAACGGGTCGCCATAGCCGCCACCGCCCGGCGTGCCGACGCGCACCCGGTCGCCCGCGGTCAGAGGGATGTCCTGCGCCTTCGACAGATGCTCGGGGGTGAAGGTCTCGCCGCCGCGGGTGACGGTGACGTGGTTCACCATGCCGTCGCGCCCGCCCAGCGCGCCCTGTGGCCCGAAGCGGCCGTGGTCCATCACGAAGCTCGCCCGTGCCGTGCCCTTGCGCAGCTCGACCTCGTAATCGAGGCCGAAGCCGCCGCGGTGCCGCCCCGCCCCACCCGAGCCCTCGCGCAGGGCATAGCGGTGATAAAGCACCGGATAGGCCTGTTCCATGATCTCGACCGGCGGCGCCTTCGAGATGCCGATGGTCGAGCAGCCGTTCGAGATGCCGTCGCCCCCCGACCAGCCGCCATAGCCGCCGCCCGAGATCTGATACATGACGAAGTTGCGCCCCTCTTCCGGCACCGAGCCGCCGAGGGCGAAGTTGCCCGAGGAGCCCGCGGGCGAAGCGGTGACCCGCTCGGGCAGCGCCTCGACGAGGGCGGCAAAGACCGCCTCGGCGATGCGCTGGCTGACCTCGGCCGCGCAGCCCGAGACCGGGCGGGGGTATTGCGCGTCAAGGAAGGTGCCGGTGGGGCGGATGATCTCGAGCGGCTCGAAGGCGCCCGCCGAGATCGGCACGTCGGGGAAGATGTGCCGCATCGCGAGGTAGACCGAGGACAGCGTCGTCGCCAGAACCGAGTTCATCGGCCCCGCGCAGGGCGCCGAGGAGCCGGCGAAGTCGAAGATCAGCTTCTCGCCCGTCGCGGTGATCGTCAGGCGGATCTCGAGCGGCTCGTTCACCACGCCGTCGCTGTCGACATAGGCGGTCGCGGCATAGGTGCCGGGCGCGATCTCGCGGATGCCGGCGCGCATCTGCTCGGCGGCGCGGACGCGCAGCTCGGCGATGGCGGCGCGCACGGTGTCGTCGCCATAGCGGTCAAGGAGCCGCGTGAGCCGGCTCTCGCCCACATAAAGCGCCGCGGCCTGCGCCTTGACGTCGCCGATGCGCTGATCGGCCACCCGGATGTTCGAGCAGATGATGCCGTAGATCTCGGGATCGAGCTTGCCTTCCTTGAACAGCCGAACGGGAGGCAACCGCAGCCCCTCCTGCTCGACCGCGGTGGCCGAGGCCGAGAACCCGCCCGGCACCGCGCCGCCGGTATCGGGCCAGTGCCCGGTGTTGCTGAGCCAGCAGAAGATCTTGCCATCGCGCCACACCGGCATGGCAAAGCGCACATCCATCAGGTGGGTGCCGCCCAGATAGGGGTCGTTGACGATGTAGATGTCACCGGGCTTCGGCGCGATCGCCCGGCCGTCGGCGATCCATTCGATCAGCGTCCGGGTCGAATACTGCATCGTGCCGACGAAGACCGGCAGCCCCTGCGAGCCCTGCGCGATCAGCGAGCCGTCCTCGGCCGAATAGATACCGTCGGAGCGGTCGTTCGCCTCGGCGATCACCGGCGAGAAGGCGGCGCGCGAAAAGCTCAGATCCATTTCGTCGCAGACCTGCTGCAGACCGGACTGGATGACCGACAGGGTGATCGGATCGAGGGTCATGCCGCACCTTTCAGGGTGATGAGGATGTTGCCGTCATGGTCCTGCGCGGCGCTGTCGCCGGGCTCGAGGACGATGGTCGTGTCCATCTGCTCGATGATCGCGGGGCCGGCGATCACCGCCGTCGCCGGCAGGTGGTCGCGCCAGTAGACCGGGGTCTCGACCCAGCCGTCGAACCACACCGGGCGGCTGCCGGTCTGCGCCTCGGCCAGCGTCGCGCGGCGGCCGGCGGCGTCGATCAGCAAGCCGAGGTCGATTTCGGAGCGGCGCCCGATGACCGAGGTGTTGACGTTGACGAGCGCCGGCCGGATCTCGGGCAGCTCGACCTGGAAGCGGCGGAAATAGGCCGCCTCGAAGAGCGCGCGCAGCTCCTCGCGCGTGGGCGTCGGGCCCGGCAACGGCACCCGCAGCAGGTGGGTCTGGCCGATGAACTGCATGTCGACCGAGGGGATCACCCGGATCTCCTCGACCTCGACCGCCTCGGCCGCGATCGCCGCGGTGCCGGTCTCGATCTGCCGGGCAAAGACCGCGTGCAGCGCCTCGATGTCGACCAGATCAAGCGGCTTGTTCACCGTGTTCACGAAGTCATGACGCAGATCGGCCACGACGCAGCCAAGCGCATTGGTGATGCCCGGCCGCGCCGGCACCAGCACCCGCGGCACGCCGAGTTCGCGCGCGATGGCGCTGGCATGGAGCGGCCCGGCGCCACCGAAGGCGAAGAGCGCGAAATCGCGCGGGTCTTCGCCGAGGCTGATCGAGACCATGCGCACGGCATCGGCCATCTTCGCCGTGGCGATCCGCAGCACCGCCGCCGCCGCATCCTCGGCGGTGACACCCAGCGGAACCCCCAGATCGGCGGCAAAGATCGTGCGGATCGTGTCGAGCGAGACCTGCGAGGAGGCCGCGTTCAGCTTTTCGGGGTTCATCCGGCCCAGCAGCAGGTTCGCGTCCGAGATCGTCGGCCGCGTGCCGCCGCGGCCATAGCAGATCGGCCCGGGGGTCGAGCCCGCCGACTCGGGCCCCACCTGCAACAGCCCCGCCGCGTTCACCCGCGCAATCGAGCCGCCGCCGGCGCCGACCGTGCGCACGTCGACCATCGGCACATGGATCGGCATCGCATATTCGATCTCGATCTCGTGGCTCACCGCGGGTTCGGCGCCGCGGATCAGCGCGACATCGGTCGAGGTGCCGCCCATGTCATAGGTCAGCAGGTCGGGGATGCCGGCACGCCGCCCGGTATAGGCCGCCGCCATCACCCCCGAGGCCGGCCCCGACATCACCGTCTTCGCCGCCTCCTTCGCCACGATCCGCGCCGAGACCATGCCGCCGTTGCCGTTCATCACCAGGAGCTCGTGCCGATAGCCGCGCGCCACCAGCCTGTCGGCCAGCCGCTCGACATAGCGGCGCAGCAGCGGCTGCACCGAGGCATTGACCGCCGCGGTCACGCCGCGCTCGAACTCGCGGCTTTCCGACAGCAGCGCATGGCCGAGCGTGATGTTCTCGTTCGGCCAGAGCTCGGCCGCGATCTCGCCTGCCCGCAGCTCGTGCGCGGGGTTGGCGTAGGCATGGAGGAAATGGATCACCAGCGCCTCGCAGCCCTCGGCCTTCAGCCGCTCGATCGCGTCGCGCAGCGCCGGCTCGTCGAGCGCCACCAGCTCGGCGCCCGAGGCATCCATCCGCTCGGGGATCTCGAGCCGCAGGTCGCGCGGGATCAGCGGCCGGAAGCTGCCCTTCAGCCCATAGGCCTGCGGCCGGGTGCGGCGGCCAAGCTCCAGCACGTCGCGAAAGCCCATCGTGGTGATCAGCCCGGTCTTGCACAGGGCGCGCTCCAGCACCGCGTTGGTGGTGGTGGTGGTGCCGTGCACGATCAGGTCGAGCGCCGCGATCTCGGCCCCCGCGGCATCGAGCGCCCCGACGACGCCGGTCGACTGGTTGTCGAGCGTGGTCGGCACCTTGGCAAGCCGCACCGCCCCCGCCCGGCTGTCATAGAGCACGAGATCGGTGAAGGTGCCGCCGACGTCGATGCCGGCGACGATGCCGGAACTGGCTGCAGTCTCTGTCATGGGTCTTCGTCCTGAACCGCTGTCGGAGGGGTCCGGCGCAGGGCCGGCCCGATCAGGCTAGGAACCGCGCCGGCCGGCTGTCAATCGCGTGACGGGGTCGGCGGAACGGAAAGTCCTGCGCGAAAGATTTCATTCGTATACGAACGATAATTTGCATGCAAATTCGGCATCTGGCGCCACAAAATCAGGCAGCGCACGGAACGGATCCGGGCCCGCCCCCGGGTTGCGAACCGTCCCCGCTGCCGCTCCGCCGCCCCTTCCCGTTGGGGTATTCCATGCAGATTTCATTGAAACTTGCGGGAAAAGCAGCAGGCGCCGGCGAAACTGCCGGGTTTCCGGGCAAATGCCCCATTTACCCCCATTGGGCGCCCGGAGCGCCGACCAGAAGGACAGAAACTGTTGACGCAGAGCGCGACTCGTGTCCGCTTGTATGCAAACGATTTGTGCATCCGCTTGCCCGGATGCCCGAGAGGTGTCCCGTGACCCAGACCGAGAGCGCCGAAACGCCCCGCGATGCCGCCGCGAAGATCCGCTGCGATGCCTGCCCGGTGATGTGCTACATCGCCGAGGGGCGCGCCGGCGCCTGTGACCGCTATGCCAACGAGGACGGACAGCTGGTTCGTCTCGACCCGCTCACCATTCTCGAGAACCGCGCCCGCGCCGGCAGCGAAGAGCGCCTCGTGCCCTTCCTCGAGCGCGACTGGGACGGCGACGTGATCGGCGGCGGCCAGCAATTCGTCACCGCGATCGGCGCCGGCACCACCTATCCCGACTACAAGCCCGCGCCCTTCATCGTCGCCTCGGAGTATGAGGGGGCGGACATGGTGACGGTGGTGACCGAGGGGATCTTTTCCTATTGCGGCGCCAAGGTGAAGATCGACACCGACCGGCATCTGGGCAGCGAATGCGCCGCGGTGCGTGCCGAGGGCGAGGTGATCGGCCATGTCACCACCTCGGAATACGGCAGCCAGATGCTCAGCCTCGGCGGGGTGAACCACCTCACCGGCGGCTCGAAGAAGGAGGGCCGGGTCACCTGCGCGACGCTGCTGGCGCTGTGCAACGGCGAGGCGGTCGATCTGACGATCGACAATGGTGCCGAACTGACGGTGCAGGCGGGCCACGCGCCGGTGGTGAACGGGCAGACCGAGGAGCGGATGCGCGTCGGCTGCGGCTCGGCCACGGTCGGCATGTTCGCGGCACAGTGGCAGGGGCTGGTCGACGAGGTGGTGGTGGTCGATGACCACATCACCGGGGTGATGAGCGAGCATCAGGCCGGCAAGGTGATCGGCTGGGAGGCCACCGGGATCAAGCTGCTCGGCCGCCGCTCGACGCCCGGGCGCTATTTCCAGGTGGCCGAGCCCGGCACCGGCTGGGGCGGCACCGACCTGACCGACCCGCTGGCCATTCTCGGGCCGTGGAACCCGAAGGTGGCGCGACCGGGGCTGTCGCTGCTGATGGTCTCGACCACCGGCGAGCACGCCGCCTATTACGAACTCGACGAAGACCTGCGGCCGGTCGAGACGGAGATCCCCGCGCGGCTTCTGCCCTCGACCCGCCGCATCGCCGAGAATTGCGAACCCGCCCGCGCCTCGGTGCTGTTCATGGCGGGCGCCGGCGGCAGCCTGCGCGCCGGGGTCACGCAAAATCCGGTCGGGCTCACCCGCTCGGTGCAGGCGGCGCTGACGCGGGTGACGGTGGGCGGCGCGCCCGCCTATATCTGGCCGGGCGGCGGCATCACCTTCATGGCCGACGTGACGCAGATGCCGAAGAACGCCTTCGGCTATGTGCCGACCCCGGCCCTTGTCGCGCCGATCGAATTCACCCTGCGCCGCGACGATTACGCCGCGCTTGGCGGGCACATGGATCATGTCGTGCCGCTGAGCGAGGCGCTGAAGGGCGTGCCGGGGCGACAAAGCGACCATATCCTCTCGGGCCGCCGCGTGGCGGGAACGGCCGCGGGCGCGCCCTGGCCGGTCACGCCGCTCGGCAAGGACGCACGATGAGGGATCTCGCCGACAGCCTCGACGTCATTGTCTCGGCCGACGGGCGCCGGCTGCGGCTGGTGCATGGCCCCTCGGACGTGATCGTCACCGCCGAGGGCGAGGCGCCGGCGCGGATGGCGGCCTTCGCGCGGATCCGTGCCACCTTTGCACCGCTGCTGGCCGAGCTTGCCGCCGAGCTGCCGCGGCTGCGCGCCCCCGAAGGGGCGATGCCCGCGGGCGCCGTGGCGCGGCGAATGGTGGCGGCCATTGCCCCCTTCGCGGGCGTCTTCGTCACCCCGATGGCGGCCGTCGCCGGCGCGACCGCCGACCACCTGCTGGCGGCTGCCCTGCTGCCCGGCCACGGCCTCACCCGGCTCTCGGTCAACAACGGCGGCGATATCGCGCTGTGGCAGGGCGCGGGCGCCGTGCGCATCGCGATCTGCGACGACCCGCAGACCGGGCGCGCCGGTGGCCGGATCGAGCTGCCGGCCGACGCCGGCATCGGCGGCATCGCCACCTCGGGCTGGCGCGGGCGCTCCTTCTCGCGCGGCATCGCCGATGCGGTGACGGTGCTGGCCGCCGACGCCGCCAGTGCCGATGTCGCGGCGACGCTGATCGCCAATGCAGTCGACCTGCCCGGCCATGGCGCCATCACCCGCGCCCCGGCCCGCACGCTGTTTCCCGACAGCGACCTTGGCGAGATCCCGGTGACCACCGATGTCGGCGCGCTGAGCGCGGCCGAGTGCGAGATGGCCCTCGACAGCGGCTGCGCCTGCGCCGAAACCTTTCGCGCGCGCGGTCTGATCCGCGCCGCCTATCTCTCGCTCGGCGAGCATCGCCGCACCCTTGCCGGAAAGGAGCTTTCCCGTGCCTGAACCCGAGATCCGCAAAACCGCGCTCCAGATCGAGACGATCTGGCACGAGGGCGGCCCGGCCGCCGAGGTGCCGCTGAAGAAGGGCGCCGCGCTCGTCGTCATCAAGAACCCCTTCGCCGGCGCCTATCACGCCGAGATCGCGGGCTTCATGGACGATCTGAAGCCCCTTGGCCTGCGCATGGCGCGCGAGCTGATCGACGCGCTCGGTGGCGATCCGGCGGCGATCGAGGGCTATGGCAAGGGCGCCATCGTCGGCGCCGCGGGCGAGATCGAGCATGGCGCGCTGTGGCATGTGCCGGGCGGCTATGCGATGCGCGAGCTGCTGCCAGCCTCGGCCGCGATCGTGCCCTCGACGAAGAAGCTCGGCGGGCCGGGCACGCGGCTTGACGTGCCGATCACCCATTCGAACGCCTCCTATGTGCGCAGCCATTTCGACGCGATGGAGGTGGGGCTGGCCGACGCGCCGAAGGCCGACGAGCTGCTTCTGGTGCTGGTGATGACCACCGGCCCGCGCATCCACGCCCGCGTCGGCGGCCTGAAGGCCGAGGACGTGATCGGCGAAGACGGGCTGCGCTGATGCGGGCCGCGATCCGCAAGCTCGTGACCCTGACCGAGACGGTCGAGCGCGAGATGGGCCGCCCCGTCGCCCCGCCCGCGCGCCGCGCCGCCGCCGCGGCGGTGATCGCGAACCCCTTCGCCGGCCGCTATGCCGAGGACCTCGCCGAGCTGATCGAGATCGGCGCCGAGCTGGGCGGGCTGCTCGCCGCCGAGGCGATTGCCGCGCTCGGCGGCGATGCGGCGGCGGTGCAAAGCTATGGCAAGGCGGCGCTGGTCGGCGAGGCGGGCGAGCTCGAACATGCCGCGGCGCTTTTGCACCCGAAGATGGGGGCACCGCTGCGCGCGGCGCTTGGCGGCGGCGCGGCGCTGGTGCCGTCCTCGAAGAAGATGGGCGGCATCGGGCAGGTCCTGGACATCCCGCTTGGCCACAAGGACGCGGCCTATGTCCGCAGCCATTTCGACGGCATGGAGATCCGCATTGCAGACGCGCCCCGCCCGGGCGAGATCGTCGTCGCCATCGCGCTTGCCACCGGCGGGCGGCCGCTCGCCCGCGTCGGCGGGCTGAGCCATGCCGAGGCCGAGGGGAAGGACGGTCTGCGCTGAGAGCTTTGCCGGGGACATCCCCGGCCGAGGAATGCTAACGATGACCGGGGCAAACCCGGCACATGGCAACCGGGGCCCCGCCCCGCCAACAGGAGAGACGACCACATGAACATCCTACGCAGCCTGCTCGCCGCTGCCACGGCGGTCACCGTGCTCTCGGCCCCGGCCTTCGCCGAGGACCCGATCAAGATCGGTGACATCAACCATTACAAGCGCATGGCCGCCTTCGCCGAACCCTATCGCAAGGGCATCGAGCTGGCGGTCTCCGAGGTCAACGCCGGGGGCGGCGTGCTGGGCCGGCCGCTCGAATTCGTCTTCCGCGACGATCAGGGCGACCCCGGCGAGGCGGTGAAGATCGCCGAGGATCTGATGACCCGCGAGGGCACGGTGATGTTCACCGGCGCGATCCTGTCGAACGTGGGCATCGCGCTGTCGTCCTTCGCCAAGGAGAAGAACTATCTCTATCTCGCCGGCGAGCCGCTCGCCGATACGCTGGTGTGGAAGTCGGGCAACCCGAACACCTTCCGGCTGCGGGTCTCGACCTGGGTGCAGGCGGCGATGCTGGCCGAACAGGCGGCGAAGACCGACGCCAGGACCTATGCCACGATCGCACCGAACTATTCCTACGGCACCGAGGCGGTCGAGGCGTTCAAGGCGAACCTCAAGCGGCTGAAGCCCGACGTCGAATTCGTCGACGAGCAATGGCCGGCGCTGTTCAAGATCGACGCCGCGGCCGAGGTGCAGGCGATCGAGAAGGCCAAGCCCGACGCGATCTTCAACGTCACATTCGGCGCCGACCTCGCGAAATTCGTGCGCGAGGGCAGCGACCGCGGCCTCTTCGACGGGCGCGGCGTCTATTCGATGCTGACCGGCGAGCCGGAATATCTCGAACCGCTCGGCGAGGAGGCGCCCGAGGGCTGGTACGTGACCGGCTACCCCTGGTACGACCTGCCCGACGGCCCCGGCAAGGACTTCGTCGCGGCCTATGAGAAGGCCACCGGCGAGACGCCGAAGATGGGCAGCCTTGTCGGCTACACGATGGCGAAATCCGTGGCCGCGGCGATCCAGAAGGCCGGCGCCACCGACACCGCCTCGCTGATCAAGGCCTTCGAGGGGCTCGAGGTGCCGTCGACCCCGGTCGGGCCGCTCGAATACCGTGCGATCGACCATCAGTCGACGCTCGGCGCCTATGTCGGCACGCTCGCCGTCAAGGACGGCAAGGGCGTGATGGTCGACTGGGAATACAAGAACCCCGTGCCCTACATGCCCTCGGATGACGAGATCCGGGCGATGCGCCCGGCGAACTGAGCCGGCCCCCTGCCCGGCCCCTCTTCCCGGGGCCGGGTCCTCCTTCCGACAGAGGATGTCCCGATGGGATTCTTCATCGCGCAGCTCCTGACCGGGCTCGCCAATGCCGCGGCGCTGTTTCTTGTCGCCTCGGGGCTGTCGCTGATCTTCGGCGTGACCCGGATCGTCAACTTCGCCCATGGCTCGTTCTACATGCTCGGCGCCTATGTCGGGATCACGCTGATGGGCGTGCTGCCCGGGGTTCTGGGCCCGCATTTCGGCTTCTGGGGCGCGATCGTGCTCACCGGGCTGATCGTCGGCCTCGCCGGTGCGCTGGTCGAGATCGTCGTGCTGCGGCCGATCTATCGCGCGCCCGAGCTGTTCCAGCTGGTCGCCACCTTCGGCGTGATCCTGGTCGTCCAGGACCTCGCGCTGATGGTCTGGGGGGCGGAGGACCAGATGGGCCCGCGCGCGCCCGGCCTGCGCGGCGTGTTCCGCATCCTGGGCGAGCCGATCCCGAAATACGACATCGTGCTGATCTGCATCACCCCGTTCATCCTGCTGGCCCTCTGGGCGCTGATCGCGAAGACGCGGCTTGGCGTGCTGGTGCGCGCCGCGACCCAGGACCGCGAGATGGTGGCGGCGCTTGGCGTCAACCAGCGCTGGCTCTTCACCGGGGTCTTCGCGCTCGGCTCGGCGCTTGCCAGCTGGGGCGGCGCGCTGCAGCTGCCGAAGGGCGGCGCCGACCTCCTGATGGATTTCAACATCATCGGCCCGCTCTTCGTCGTCACCGTGATCGGCGGCATGGGCAGCCTGCCCGGCGCCTTCATCGCCGCGGTGCTGATCTCGGTGCTGAACGTGTTCGGCGTCGCCTATATGCCGCAATCGACGCTGGTGCTGATGTTCGTGGTGATGGCGATCGTGCTGATCGTGCGGCCCTACGGGCTTCTGGGCAAGGAGGAGGTGGCGGGCGAGCATGGCCAGTCCGGCGCCCCCGAGACCCCGATCCGCCCCTTCGGCCAGCGCGGCAAGATCGCCGTGGCGGGGCTCTTGCTGGTGCTGGCGCTGCTGCCGCTGGTGACCCAGCCCTTCGCGCTGGTGCTGCTGACCGACATCGTGATCTTCGCGCTCTTCGCCGCCTCGCTGCAGTTCATCCTGGGCACCGGCGGGCTCGTCAGCTTCGGCCACGCGGCCTTCTATGGCGGCGGCGCCTATGCCGCGGCGCTGATGGTGACCTATGCGAAGACCCCAATGGAGATCGCCTTCCTCTTCGCCCCGCTCGGCGCGGGGATGCTGGCGCTTGTCATCGGCTGGTTCTGCATCCGGCTCTCGGGCGTCTATTTTGCCATGCTCACCCTCGCCTTCAGCCAGCTGGTCTGGTCGCTGGTGTTCCAGTGGCGCGCCGTCACCCGTGGCGATGACGGGCTGATCGACATCTGGCCCTCGGCGTGGCTCTCGGGAACCGTGCCCTATTACTACTTCACCCTGGTTGTCGGCGTGCTCGGCATCCTGTTCCTGCGCACGGTGATCCATGCCCCCTTCGGCTATGCGCTGCGCGCCGGCCGTGACAGCGCGCGGCAGGCCGAGGCGATGGGGATCGACGTCAAGCGCGTGCAATACGTGGCCTTCGCGCTTGCCGGTGCGCTGGCGGGGCTCGCAGGCGGGCTTTTCGTCTTCGCCAAGGGCTCCGTCTTCCCGACCGAGCTCGAGATCGGCAAGAGCTTCGACGCGCTCATCGTCGTCTTCCTCGGCGGGGTGAAGACGCTCTCGGGCGGCATCGTCGGCGCCAGCTTCATGGCGGCGGTCGAGGACTGGCTGACGCGGCTCCACTACTGGCGGCTGCTTTTGGGCCTGCTCATCATCGCCGTCGTGATCCTCGCCCCCGAGGGCATCGTCGGCTCGGCACGCCGGCTGGGGCTGCGCCTTGGTCTGGTGAAGCACACGGAGGCGGATTGAGATGACCGAGATCCTGAGGGTCGAGAACCTCGCCAAGTCCTATGGCACCTTCGAGGCGGTGAAGGGCATCAGCTTCACCGTCCGCGAGGGCGAGATGAAGGCGCTGATCGGGCCGAACGGCGCGGGCAAGTCGACCTGCTTCAACATGCTGACCGGGCAGATCCGGCCGACGCGCGGCGAGGTCTTCCTGGACGGCGCGCGCATCACCGGCCTGCCACCGCGGGTGATCTGGCGCCGCGGCGTCGGGCGCACCTTCCAGATCACCGGCACCTATCAGTCGATGACGGTGATCGAGAACGTGCAGATGGCGCTGATCAGCCACAACCGGCGGGTGTTCTCGCTCTTCGGCCGGGCCCGCGCGCTTTACCGGACCGAGGCGCTGGCGCTGCTCGACCGGGCCGGGATGGCCGATCAGGCTGAGCGGCCCTGCTCGGTGCTGGCCTATGGCGATCTGAAGAAGCTGGAACTGGCCATTGCCCTTGCGCACCGGCCGCGGCTGCTGCTGATGGACGAACCGACCGCCGGCATGGCGCCCTCGGCCCGGATCGCGCTGATGCAGCTCACCGCCGAGATCGTTGCCGAGGAGGGGTTGAGCGTGCTCTTCACCGAGCATGACATGGACGTGGTCTTTGCCCATGCCCATCACATCATGGTGCTGAACCGCGGCGAGCTGATCGCCGACGGCAATGCCGCCGAGGTGCGCGCCAACCCGCAGGTGCAGGAGGTCTATCTGGGCGGCGGGATGCTCTTCAAGGAGATCGACCATGCTTGAGCTGCGCGACGTCAACAGCTTCTACGGCAAGGCGCATATCCTGCAGGACCTGTCCTTCTCGGTCGGCTGTGGCGAGGTGGTGGCGCTTCTGGGCCGCAACGGCGCGGGCAAGAGCACGACGATGAAGTCGATCATCCAGATCGTGCGGCCGCGCTCGGGCAGCGTGACCCTTGCCGGGCGCGAGCTCGTGGGCCAGCCCTCCTACCGGGTGGCGCGATCGGGCATCGGCTATGTCCCCGAGGACCGGCGCATCTTCACCGCCCTCACCGTGCTCGAGAACCTCGAGGTCGGGCGACAGCCGCGCCGCGACGGGGCGCCGTTCTGGACGGTGGACGCGCTCTTCGAGCTGTTCCCGAACCTCTACGAGCGCCGCAACCGGCTCGGCAAGGCGATGTCGGGCGGCGAACAGCAGATGCTGACCATCGCCCGCACGCTGATGGGCAACCCCTCGCTCCTGCTGCTTGACGAGCCCTCCGAAGGCATCGCCCCGGTGATCGTCGAACAGATGGCCCATGCCATCCTGCGGCTGAAGGCGCAGGGGCTGACGGTGATGATCTCCGAGCAGAACCTGCATTTCGCCCGCGTCGTCGCCGATCGGGCGATCATCATCGAAAGCGGGGCGAAAAAGTTCGACGGCAGCTTCGAGGAGCTTGCAGCCAAGCCCGAGATCCGCGACGCCTATCTGGCGGTGTGAGACCGCCCGAGGAGGAGGACAGATGGAGGACGAGGAGGCCCCCGACGCCGGGCATGGCTATGTTCTGGACGAGCAGGTCGGCTACATGCTGCGCCGCGCCTATCAGCGCAACTCGCTGATCTTTTCCGAACTGGTGCCGGGCGGGCTGACGACGACGCAGTTTTCCGTGCTCTACCGGCTCGGCACGCAGGGGGCGATGTCACAGAACATGCTCGGCCGCTCGGTCGAGATGGACGGGGCGACGACGAAGGGGGTGGTCGACCGGCTGGCGCAGCGCGGGCTGCTGGCGACCGCGCCCGACCCCGCCGACCGGCGCCGGCGCACGGTGTCGCTGACGCCCGAGGGGGCGGCGGTGCTGGCCGGGGCGATCGCCGCGGCGAAGGAGGTGACGCGCACCACCCTTGCGCCGCTGCGTCCGGCCGAGCGCAAGACCTTCCTGCGGCTTCTGGCCCGGCTGATGTGAGGGCTCAGGCGACGGCCGCGAAAGCCTCGGCCAGCGCCGCGCCCTGCAGCCCCTGCCCGAGCAGCGCGCTCAGCACCAGCCGCGCCTTGATCGCCGACAGATCACCCGCCAAGAGCGCGCCGCTCTCGACCAGCGTCACCCCGCCGCTGTCCTTGCCATAGATCGCGCGGGTCCGCCCCTCGTGGCAGCGCGAGGCGACGACGACCGGGCAGCCCGCGGCGACCAGCTCGGCGGTGGCCGCGCCGAACCCCTTCGGCGCATTGCCGCGGCCAAAGGCCGACAGCACGATCCCCCGCGCCCCGGCCCCCGCCGCAAGCCGCATCAGCCGCGGCGTGCTGCCAAGGCCAAGCGCGATCAGCTCGACCTCGGGATCGAGGGCCGGTGTGTCGAGCCCCGGGCGCGGATGCGCCGGGCGGGCGTAAAGGTGCACCTCGCCATGGTCGACCTCGCCGAGCTTGCCATGCCCGACCGAGCGGAAGGTGTCGACGCGCGAGGTATGCGCCTTCGTCACATAGCGCGCGCCATGCAGGTCGCCCTCGAACAGGATCACCGCGCCGATCCCGCGCAGCTGCGCGCAGGCGGCGGCACAGAGCGCGTCATGGATGTTGCGCGGCCCGTCGGTGTCGGGCTGGCCGGCGTGGCGCTGCGCCCCGGTGAAGACCACGGGCTTGTCCGAGCGCACCAGCAGCCAGGCGAGGAAGGCGCTTTCCTCCATCGTGTCGGTGCCATGGGTGACGACGACGCCATCGACATCGTCGCGCGCCAGAACCGCGTCGATATGCCGGCACAGCCGGTGGAGCGTGGCGAGATCGAGCGCATAGCTGCCCGCCGCCTCGAAATTCTCGACGCTGACGGTGATGCCCGCGAGCGGCTCGTGCAGGCTGGCCAGCAGGGTCTCGCCGCTCAGTCCGGCATTGACCGCGCCGGCGGCGGTGTCGGCGGAGGAGGCGATGGTGCCGCCGGTGGCGATCAGGGTGACGTGTTTCATCGGGATGTCCTTCAGCTTGCGCGACGCTGCGCCCGGCCCTTCGGCGCGGCCAGCGCGACCAGTTCGTTCCAGCGGCGCACCAGATAATTGTGCTCGTCCATGGTGGTGTTCCAGATCGCGACATGGCGCGCGCGCGCGCGCCGCGCCCCGCCCGAGCGCACCTCGCCCGCCCGCACCGCGGGCCGGCCCGAGGCGTCGCACAGATCAGTGGCGGCGGGCAGCCCCTCATACCAGTAATCCCAGTCCGCCTGCGGCAGGCAGGCCTTCACCCGCTCGGGCACCGACATGTAATAGCCCTGCCGCGCCACGACAGCCCCGGCAAAGCCGTCGAGATACCAGTTCAGCCAGGCATAGGCGCGGTCGAGCCGCTCGCCCGTCAGATGGCGCGACAGGCACATGCCGCCGTGCCAGCCGCGATAGCCCTCGACCGGCCGGGCCTGACGCACCCTGATGCCGGCGCGCTTCATCTGCACGATCGTCGGCGACCAGATCGAGGCAAGCTTCAGCTCGCCATCGAGGAAGCGCTCGACCGGTTCGTTCGCGCGCAGCCAGAACGGCCGGAGATGGCCCGACTGCACCAGCGCGCGGCCGTGCTCGATCAGCAGGTCGATCTCGGCGACCGACATGTTGCCCATGTCGCGAAAGCTCATCCGCCCCGCCGCCTGCAGCGCCATCGCCAGATCGAAGGCACCGATCGCCGGCTCGTCGACCAGTGCCACCCGCCCCGCCCAGCGGGGATTGACGAGTTCGGCCCA
Source organism: Paenirhodobacter hankyongi (assembly GCF_003664585.1). Classification (GTDB taxonomy): domain Bacteria; phylum Pseudomonadota; class Alphaproteobacteria; order Rhodobacterales; family Rhodobacteraceae; genus Rhodobacter; species Rhodobacter hankyongi. The sequence goes on along the minus strand of NZ_RCHI01000021.1, from coordinate 27,826 downwards.
GCTCGTCACCTCGCGGTCGACGTCGATGCCGGTCGTCTCGACCGCGAAACTGTCGAAGTTGTAGAAGGTCGGCAACATCGAGATCCGTCCGGTCGGGCTGTCCGAGAGCGTCGCGTCATGCTGCACGAAGAGCCGCGAGGACGGCACGTCGCCGCGCCCGTTCTGCCCCGGTGTGCCCGGCATCCGGCTGATGTCGTCGATCTCGTCCCAGCGGTCGATCCGGCGGGTGTCGATCGCCTGGATCGCACGCCAGTACCAGACGATGTCGAGGTTGTGGAAACACTGGTCGTAGATGTCATAGCCTGCCGGATCGACCGCGGCCGTCCGCTGCGCGCTGATGAAATCCATCTCGATGAATTCGAGTGGAAAGCCCAGATCGGCCTCGGCCCGCGCCTGCAGGAAGCGCCAGGGCTGGATCTCGGTCGTGAGGATGCGCAGGGGGGCGCTCATCATGCCGCCGTTCTGACTGCGGCAAGCCCGGTGAAGGCCGCAAACGAGCGCCGGATCAGGTCGGGCGAGAGATCCTCGAGGATGAAGACGATGCGCGAGTGCCGCGGCCCCTCGGGCCAATGCGCCATGTGGGTCGGGGCATGCACCAGATGCTGGACACCGTGAATCGCCACCGGCCGATCCTCGCCTTCGAGCGCCAAAATGCCTTTCACCCGGAAAATCCTGTCACCATGCCTGTGAAGCAGCAATGTAAGCCAGGTTCCGAACATAGTCCAATCGATCGCGCCCTCGATCACCAGCGAGAAGCTGGTCACGCCGAGCGTGCCGTCGGCATCGGCGTGATGGGCGTGGGCATGCGAATGATCGTGGTCATGGTGGTGATGCGTCGGGTCGGAACAGCCCGCCCCACAGGCCGCAAGCGGCGCGAACTCGGCGACGCCGGGACCGAAGCCGGTGAGGATGTCGGCGACGCTGTCCTGCGAGCTCAGCACCCGCGCCACCGGGTTCAGCCGGGCCAGCCGCGTGCGCAGCGCCGCCACCGACTCCGGCTCGGCCAGATCGGTCTTGGTCAGCACGATGCGGTCGGCCGCGGCGATCTGGCGCACCGCCTCGGCGCGATGCGCGACCTGCAGCGCGGCGTTCACCGCATCGACGGTGATCAGCACGCCGCCATTGCGGAAATGCGAGCGCAGCACCGGATGCGCGGTCAGCGTCTGCAGCACCGGATAGGGATCGGCGAGCCCCGTGGTCTCGATCACCACGCGGTCGAAGGCGATCTCGCCACGGGCGCGCAGGCTGTGGAGATTGCCGAGCGCCTCGGCCACCTCGCCGCGCACGGTGCAGCAGATGCAGCCCGACTTCAGCAGCACCACGGTGTCGTCGATGCGGTCAAGCAGATGGTGGTCAAGGCCGACCTCGCCGAATTCGTTGATCAGCACCGCCGCCCCCTGCATCGCCGGATCGGCCAGCAGGCGCTGCAGCAAGGTGGTCTTGCCCGAACCGAGAAAACCGCTGAGCAGGATCACGGGGGTCATGCGCGCCCCCGTTCCATCCAGGCGATCAGCGCCTCGTCAAGCGGATCGAAGGCACGCCCGGCAAGGGTCTCGGCCTCGGGCCACAGATGCGCGAGCGCCTCGAACACGCTGCTCGCGCCGGTGGGCGAGGAGACGACATAGGAGCGCCCCTGCCAGACATCGAGCCGCAGCCGCCGATAGGACAGGATCGCGTTTGCCGCGCCCAGCCGGCGCGCGGTCTCGGCCCGGCGCGCACGGCTGTCGAGATTGCGGGTATAGACGCCCGGACGCGCGACCGCGTTCGTCCAGTGGTCGTCACAGCCGAGGATGCCGCACAGCGAGCACATCGTCGCGCTCCTTTCCGGAAGGGGAAAAGGGCGGCAGAGGGCAAGCCCCCCGCCGCCAGGTCGCAGAGGTCACCTGCGGGGGAACTTCGCGTCGTAATCGTCGGCCATCTCGTTCATGGTGACGAACTTCACGCCTGCATGGGATTTCATGTGCTCGAACAGCCGCTCGAGCATCATCAGCACCTGCGGCCGGCCCGAGACGTCGGGGTGGATGGTGATCGGGAAGACCGCGTAATCCATGTTCGCATAGACCCAGTCGAACTGGTCGCGCCACATTTCCTCGATGTCGCGCGGGTTCACGAAGCCATGCGAGTTCGGCGACTTCTTGATGAACATCATCGGCGGCAGGTCGTCGAGATACCAGTTCGCCGGGATCTCGATCAGATCGGTCTCCTCGCCGCGCACCAGCGGCTGCATCCAGTCCTCGGGCTGGGCGGCATAGTCGATCTTGGTCCAGCGGTCGCCCACACGCACGCGGTAGGGCTCGAAGTCCTTGTGCATCAGCGAGTGATCGTACTTGATCCCCTTCTTCAGCAGCAGCTCGTTGGTGACGTTCGAGAATTCCCACCACGGCGCGACATAGCCGGTGGGCCGCTTGCCCGAGAGCTCGGTGATCAGGCCGATGCACTTGTCGAGCACCGCCTCTTCCTGCTCGGGGGTCATCGCGATCGGGTTCTCGTGGCTGTAGCCATGCACGCCGATCTCGTGGCCGCGGCGCGCCACTTCCTTCATCTGCTCGGGGAAGGTCTCGACCGAGTGGCCGGGGATGAACCAGGTGGTCTTGATCCCGAACTTGTCGAACATGTCGAGCAGGCGGATCGAGCCGACCTCGCCCGCGAACAGCCCGCGCGAGATGTCGTCGGGGCTGTCTTCGCCGCCGTAGGAGCCGAGCCAGCCGGCCACGGCGTCCACATCGATCCCGAAACCGACGAGAATTTCTTTTGCCATTGGGAAGTCTCTCCTTGGATGATTAGGCATGAACGAGGGTGACCGAGGCCGGATCGACCCCGAGCGTGACCGGCATCCCGGGCGCAAGCGCGCGCACCTCGGGCCGGTGGGAACTGGTCTCGACGGCAACATCGCTGCCGTCGGCAAGGCGCACGGTCAGGTGGCCGACCGCGCCGACAAGGTGACGTCCGACGACGGTGCCGGGCAGGTGCAGCTCGCCGGGCGTGCCCTGCGGCACCAGGCGGAAGGCCTCGGCCGGGATCACCGCAAGCCGCTCGTCGCCGCGGCCCACGCCCTCGATCACGCCCACCGGGGTGTCGAGCCGGCCGAACCCCGCCGCGGCCGCGCCGAGCGGCGCACCCTCGATCAGCGTGTTCGAGCCGATGAAGCCCGCCACGAAGGGGGTCGCGGGGCGGCGGTAGAGTTCGCGCGGCGGCGAGATCTGCTCGACCACGCCGTTCGACATCACCACCACCCGGTCCGACAGGCCAAGCGCCTCGGACTGGGCATGGGTGACGAAGATGAAGGTGATGCCCAGCTCGCGCTGCAAGAGCTTCAGCTCGTTCTGGATGATCCGGCGCAAGTTCGCGTCAAGCGCACCGAGCGGTTCGTCGAGCAGCAGGATCTCGGGCTCGACCACCAGCCCGCGGGCCAGTGCGATGCGCTGGCGCTGGCCGCCCGACAGCCGGTCGGCCTTGCGGTCGGCGAAGGCGGTCAGGTCGAACATGTCGAGGATGCGCTCGACCTTGCGGTCGCGCTCGGCTCGCGGCGTGCCCTTGACGTCAAGGCCGAAGGCGACGTTCTCGCGCACCGTCATGTGCGGGAACAGCGCGTAATTCTGGAAGATCATCGAGGTCGGACGCTTTTCCGGCGGCACATGGGTCACGTTGTGCGACATCATCAGGATCTCGCCGTTGGTGATCTCCTCGAAGCCGGCGATCATCCGCAGCGTCGTCGACTTGCCGCAGCCCGAGGGGCCGAGGAAGGCGACGAACTCGCCCTTCTCCACCCGAAGATCGAAGTCGGAGACGGCGACGGTGCCGTCGGGATAGGTCTTGCCGACCGAAATCAGCTCGAGATCGTAGAGCATGGCGTGCGGGCCTCGCGTCAGGGGGAAGAGGGGGACGGACGGGAAAGACCCGCCCGCCCCGTGGGCATCAGGCGTTCAGGAACTCGTCCCAGCGCTGGATCAGGTGGTCGTATTCATCCGGCCACTGGTGCCAGTAGGCGACGTTCGCGGCGCGTTCGGCGAGCGAGCCGCCGTCGCGCAGGTCGCCCTCGTTGATGCCGCGCTCGGAGGCGCCGACCCAGGGTTTGCCCTCGTACCAGAAGGCATATTTGGCCGGGTCCATGACCTTCTCGATGGTCTTCGAGGGCGAGTAATAGCCCTGTTCGGTCACCACGATGCCCGGCTCGCCCGACAGCCAGAAATCGGCATAGGCGATGACCGCGTCGCGGTTCGGCGTGCCCTTCAGCATCGACGGCCCGATCGCCCAGCCGCGATAGCCTTCCTTCGGCGTCGCGTATTTCGCCGGCTTGCCCTGCGCCTTCACCGCCAGCACCGCCGGCTGCCAGGCGTCGCAGACCACCATCTCGCCCGAGGCGAGCAGGTTGACGAGTTCGCCGAAATCGCCCCAGAGCGCGCGGAACTGGCCCTCCTTCTTCTTCGAGATCAGGAACTTCGCCGCCTCGTCGATTTCGTCGGCGGTCGGGTTGCCGGGGTTCTTCGCCTCGAGGAGGCCCAGCGAGTTCATCGCCAGGATCGCCTGGCCGATGGCGATCAGCGGGTCGACGTTGAGACCCGACTTGCCCTTCCACTTGCTGTCGAAGATCGCGGTCCAGCTGTTCGCCTCCTCGGCGCTCAGCACCTCGGGGTTGTAGCCGATCGAGTCGTAGTTGTAGACGGCCGGCACCATGTAAAGCTGGCTTTGCGCCTCGTCGGCCCAGATCTGCCCCGAGATCTGCGCCTTGGCGTCCCATTTCGGGTCGGTCTTGGTGAAGGTGTCGCGGATGTCGGCCCAGTTCGGCAGGTCGGCCACCGGGATCGGCTCGACATTGTCGGTGGCGATGATCGCGGGCAGTCGCTCGGCGATGATTTCCCAGCAGTCATAGTCGGACGAGCCCGAGAGGATCTTCGTCTGCGCGTCCGGATAGGTCGAGGGCGTGCCCGAGACGGCGCGCACGCCGGCCTGCTTCTTGAACATCTCGAGCAGGCGGTCCTGCACCGTGGTCGACAGGCCGGTGGTGCGCAGCTCCTGATCCGCGAGATTGGCGGCATAGGCCATGCGCGACCAGGGGTGCAGCCCCGAGCCCAGCAGCGCGGCGCCACCGGCGGCGCCGTATTTCAGAAAGGAACGTCGGTCGGTCTTGAAGGTCATCTGGTTTTCCCTGTTGGTGAGAGATGAACGTTGCAAGGTCTTGGCGAAGGAACGGGGGCGTTCGCCGCCCCTCGTGTTGCGGGCGCTCAGTAGCGGCCCGGCGTCAGCCCGCCATCCACCGTCACCACCTGCCCGGTCAGGTAGGAGGCGTCGGAAGAGGCAAGGAAACGGATCACCCGGGCGATCTCCTCGGGCTCGCCAAGGCGGCCCATCGGGATGTAGGGCGAGGCGATCTCGGCCGCGTCGGGGCCGAGGCTGTGGCCCGGGTTCAGCAGCTGCGCGGTGCGGATGTAGCCCGGCGCGACGCCGTTCACCCGGATGCCGCGGCGCGCGTATTCGACGGCAAGGCCGCGCACCATCCCGATCACCCCCGATTTCGCGGTCGAGTAATGGACGTGTTCGTCCCAGCCATAGGCGGTGCCCATGATCGAGGAGAGGCAGATGATCGCCGCGCCCGGCTTCATCGCCGGCAGTGCCGGGCGGATCACCCGCAGCATGCCGTAAAGGTCGACGTCGAGCGTCTGGTGCCATTTCTCGTCGGTCATCTCGGCCATCGGCACGCGCAGCGCGATGCCGGCATTGGCGACGATCACGTCGATGCCGCCGAAGCGCGCGTTCAGATCGCCGACCAGCGCATCGGCCGCCTCGGTCGAGCGCACATCGAGGGCGTGAAACTCGGCGCTGCCGCCGGCGGCCACGATCTCGTCGGCCACCGCCTGGCCCTCGGCCGCCAGCACATCGGTGACGATGACGTGGTCGCCCGCCGCGGCAAAGGTCATCGCCGCGGCACGGCCGATCCCGATGCCCGCCCCGGTGACGAGCACAATTCGCTTATCCATCTGGTTCATGTCCCTATCTGAAAGTCAGAGCATCACGTCGCCGGAGTTCGGGCCGAGCGTCTGGCCGACGAACAGCGCCGCATCGGGCGAGCACAGGAAGGAGACGACGCCGCCCACCTCGGCGGTCTCGCCGAAGCGACCGAGCGGCAGCTCGGCGCGCTTGGCGGTCTTCCAGTCTTCCGACAGCGCCTCGACGAGCGGGGTGTTGATCGGTCCCGGCGCCACCGCATTCACCCGCACACCCCGGGCCGAGACCTCGCGCGCCAGCGACTTGGTCATGCCGATGATCGCGGCCTTGGCGCCGGCGTAATGGACAAGCTCGACCCCGCCGATCTGGCCAAGCTGCGAGGCGACGTTGACGATGATCCCGGCGCCGCGATCGAGCATCGCCGGCAGGCAGGCACGGGTGCACAGGTAGGTGCCGCGCACATGCACCGCGAACATCCGGTCGAACTGTGCCGGCGTGATCTCGAGGAACGGCGCCTGATGCCCGAAGCCCGCGTTGTTCACCAGGATCTCCGGCGCGCCGAGATCGGCGGTGACGGCCGCGACCATCGCGCCGACCGCGGCCTCGTCCGAGACATCGGCGGCATAGGCGCGGGCGCTGCCGCCGGCCGCGGCGATCTGCGCCACGGTGGCCTCGGCGGCGGCAAGCGAGAGGTCGTTGACCGCGACCGCATGGCCGTCGGCGGCAAGACGCAGGGCGATGGCGGCACCGATGCCGGAGCCCGCGCCGGTGACAAGGGCGATCATCAGCTTTCCTCCTGTCCGTGGAAGCGCGCGGCCCGCGCGGTGAAACGCTTCATCAGCAGGCCGTAGACGACGAGCAGGGTGAAGCTGAACAGCGTGGTCAGCACGCCGAAGGCGAAGATGTTGGGGTGAATCTCGACCGAGAAGGTGCCGTAGATCGCCAGCGGCAGCGTCAGCGCGCGGCCGGCGGTAAACAGCGTGCGGGCGAATTCGTCATAGCTGAGGGTGAAGGAGAACAGCATCGCCGACAGCACGCCCGGGAAGATGATCGGGAAGGTCACCCGCCGGAAGGTCTGTGCCGGGCTGACGCCGAGCGAGAGCGAGGCCTCCTCGACCGAGCGGTCGAAGCGATTGAAGATCGCCAGCATCACCAGGAAGGCGAAGGGATAGGTATAGACCACGTGCAGCACGAAGGAGGTGCTCCACCAGGCGCGCGAGAGGCCCAGCGTGTTCGACAGCAGCGCCATGCCCAGCCCGACCAGCACGCCCGGCACCATCATGCCGAGGATGATCAGGTAGAAGGCCGGCCCCGAGCCCTTGAAGCGGGTGCGGAAGGCCTCGGCGCTCATCACCCCGAGCACGGTCGAGACGACGGTGGTCATGAAGGCGAGCGCGATCGAGCGCAGCAGGCTGTCGCCCACCGGCAGCTGCGAGACGCGGGAGGTGCCGGCGAACCCGAGCAGATGCTTGTACCAGTAGACCGACCATTCCTGGATCGGGAACTGCGGCCCGCCCTCGGGCCCCTGGAAGGACAGGATCGCAAGCACGATCATCGGCCCGTAGAGGAACAGCAGGAACAGCGCGGTATAGGTGGCGAGAACGGGGCGGAGAGCACGGGATTGCATGGCTCACATCTCCTTGCGCAGATCGACGAGGCGCAGCGCGAGCGCGATGACGGCGGTGATGATGACGGTGAGCACCACGCCGGCCACCGCCGCGAAGGCCCATTTGAGCGAGCCGACCTGGCTCACGATGATGTTGCCGAGCAGGTTCACCTTGCGCCCCGACAGCGAGGCGGCGGTGGCGAATTCGCCGAGCACCATGACCGAGACGAAGATCGCCCCGACCATCACCCCGGGCAGCGACAGCGGCAGGATGATGCGGCGGAAGATGGTGCCGAAGGAGGCGCCAAGATCGCGCGCCGCCTCGATCACCGAGGGCTCGATCCGGCCCAGCATGAAGGTGATCGGCCCGACCATGAACACGCAGTAGATCTGCGTCATCCCGACCAGCACCGAGAATTCAGAAAACAGCAGGAACTCGAGCGGATGCGAGATGATCCCGAGCTTCATCAGGATCATGTTGATCGCGCCCTCGGTGCCCAGCATCGGCCGCCAGGCGATGACGCGGATCAGGAACGAGGTCCAGAACGGGATCACGCAGGCGACCAGCAGCGCCGTCTGCACCGTCTTGTTGCGCACGAACAGCCCGATGAACAGCGCCACCGGATAGCCGATCGCCACCGTCGCGACGAGGACGATCGCCCAGATCCGCAGCGTCGTGCCGATCGCCGCAAGATAGGTCGACGAGCCGAGGAAGCGCTGCCAGCTTGCGGTGGTCAGCGAGGGTTCCACCGAGAAGGTGGTCTGCGTCCAGAACGAGACATAGACCACCATGCACATCGGCAGCACCATGAAGAGTGCCATCCAGATCAGCCCCGGCGAGAGCAGGGCGAGGGCGCGGTTGCGGTCCTTGCGCGCGCGCAGCGCGGCGGGCGAGGCGGCGGCGGCGGGGCGGGACGGGGTCTCCGTCGACAGGGCGGTCATCAGGCGGCTCCGTGGAACTGGCGCGCGGCATCGGGCGCGAAGTGAAGGTCATAGCGCGCGCCCTCGGTCAGTTCGGGCAGGCGCGGGGTGCTGAGATGGTCGACCACCTGCAACAGCGTGCCGTCCTCGGCACGGAAGAAGGACAGCGCCGTCGGGCCGTTGAACTCGCCGGTCAGATACTGCGCGGCAAGATGCGGGCGCCCGTCGGGCACGGCGCCGGGGGGGCTGACGTCGATCTGGTCGAAGCGCACGGCGATCTCGCCCTGCGCCGCGCCGCCCGCGCACAGCCCGGCGGGAAAGATGTTCCAGGCGTTCAGATGGCGCGCCGCGGCGGCATTGCGCGGGGCGGTGAACAGCATCTCGGGCGCGTCCGACTGCACGATCCGCCCGCCCGCCAGCACCGCGACCTCGTCGCCCATCGTCAGCGCCTCGGTCTCGGAGCCGGTGACATGCAGGAAGCTGACCTTCAGCCGCTCGCGGATCGCGCGCAGCTCGTCGCACATCCGCGCGCGCAAGTTCGCATCGAGCGCGCCGAGCGGTTCATCCAGCAGCACGATGCGCGGTTCGCACACCAGGGTGCGCGCCAGCGCGACACGCTGGCGCTGGCCGCCCGAGATCGCGCCGACGCCGCGATGGCCAAAGCCCGCAAGCCCCACGAGCTCGAGCGCCGCCTCGGCCCGGGCGCGGATCTCGGCGTCGTCGGTGATCGGGGCCCGCGCGCGATGACGCAGGCCGAATTCGACGTTCTGCGCCACGGTCAGATGCGGAAACAGTGCGAAGTTCTGGAACACGAAGCCGATGTCGCGCAGATGCGGCGGCTGGCCGTCGATGCGCTCGCCATGAATCGCGATCTCGCCCTGATCGGGCTCCTCGAAGCCCGCGATCAGGCGCAAAAGCGTCGTCTTGCCCGCCCCCGACGCACCGAGCAGCGCCATGTAGGTGTTGTCCGGAACGACGAGGTCCACGCCATCGAGGGCGGTGTTCGCGCCATATCGGCGCGTTACTCGGCTGAGCGTCAGCACATCGGTCTCCCCGTTTATCGATTTTTCGCATGCAAACATCGATTCGCGAGTCCGATCAAACAGAAAATGATTTCGGCATTCAAAAAATCATTTTACCGGACGAAAACCAATGTATGCTGCAAGTGCAGCGCCAGAAGACGCGCCAGCAATGCTGAATTTTCGCACAAATCTTGTGCAAACCCAGAAAACAGCGGCGCGCACTAAACGAATTTTGCATGCAAACAAAAAGCGTTTCCCTCTGGGCCGCGGGCTTCGTATGGTTCTGACGGAACGACACGACACGAGGCCCGGATGCCGGTTTCAGCACTCCCCGCGCGCGAGGCGGATGACTCGGACAGGCCTTCGACCCTGTTCGAGCTGGCCGCGGACCTGATCCGCCACAACATCGAGACCGGGCGGCTGTCCCCCGGCCTCGTGCTGCAGGAAAGCGCGCTCTCCGAACGGATGGAGATGTCGCGCGCGACGGTGAAACGCGCGCTCGAGATGATCGAGGCCGAGGGCCGGATCCGCCGCTTTTCCGGTCGCGGCTTCCTCGTCTGCGGCGGCAGCGGCGATCCGCGCCGCGACGACCTGCGCCAGATCGAGCTCGACCTGACCGGCCTCGACGACAGCGTGGGCAAGCCGAACTGGCTGCGCATCTATGACGACGTCGCCCATCACGTGACGCGCTGCCCGGCCTTCGGCCGCTACCGGATCATCGAGGCGCTGGTGGCCGAGGAATATGGCGTCTCGCGCACCATCATCCGCGACGTGCTGGGCCGGTTGCAGGAGCGCGGCCTGATCCAGAAAAGCCGCACCTCGCGGTGGGTGGTCGAGCCACTGACCTCGCAGCGGATCAAGGACAAGTACGAGCTGCGGGTGATCCTCGAGACCGCGGCGCTGCGCTCGGCCAAGTTCCCGGTGGCCGAGCTGCGCGGGCTGGCGGACGAGATCGCGGCGCTGTCGCCGCGCACGCGGCTGACCCCGGGGCAATGGTTCTCGCTCGACCGGCGCTTCTTCGAGATGATGATCCTGACCACCCCGAATGAGGATCTGGCGGGCTATGCCTCGAGCAACCGGCTTGCGCTCGAGGCCTGCCAGTCGGCGCTGTTCTCGCTCGGCCTGCCGCCCGACACGCAATCGCTGCTCGAACTCGGGCAGGTGGTCGAGCTGGCGCTGTCGGGCTCGATCTCGGCCGCGGCCAGCATGCTCGCGACGCATCTGCACAAGGCGCGCGAGCGGACGATCGCGCAGCTCAAGATCACCTCGATCATCGAGCCGGCCTCCGATTTCCCGGACTATCTGCAGCCCGCCTGAGCGGGCGACTGCGCGAAACGAAAAAGCGCGGCCGGCCTGCGCCGTCGGATCGCCGTCGAGACAGGTCAGCACCGCCCGCTCGTCGACATCACCTCATCGACGTGACGGCAGGTGAAGTCCCTGCCGCAGCCGGGGGGGCGCTGAGGGGAACGATGCGCGTGCCCGGGGTCGCGGATGCAGCCGAGGACGTCCTTGCCGGGCAGCGCGAAGACGCGATCGCGCGCGGCACAATGCCCTGAGGGGCCGGACGGGGGCCGCTGCGGCCCCCGTCCCCAGCTCAGATCAGGTGGCGCGGGATGGTCTCGGACCAGTCGCGGCGCGCCACCTCGCTGTCGCCCTCGCGCGCGACCAGATGGCCGCTGAGGTGGAAATGCGTCGCATCCGAGGTCATCTCGGTCACCGTCTCGACCCGGGTGCGCCAGCCCTCGCGCCCCATCTCGTAGCTTTGCGTCAGCACGTAGCGCGCCGAGAGCGGGTCCTCGGGCCGGATCGTCAGCTCGCGCCGCAGGTTGTGTTCCAGCTCGGTGCCGATCTCGTCGAAGCGCACGACGCCCTCGCCGAAGAGGCCGCCGCGCCCTTCCGTGACATAGGTCGCGACGCCGGTCAGATGGTCGAAACTCGACTGCCGCAGCATCAGCCCCGGGTCGGTCTGGGTCATCGGCGTGCGCGGCCCATGGGCGGGCGGCGCGAAACGCACCTCGGCCTGCGGCGCGGCCGGGTCGCGCACCGGCAGGGCGAGCGTCGAGCCCGCCGGGGTGACGGTGACGGTGGCGGCGCTCGGCGCGGGCCAGATCGCCGGCCAATAGGCGGTGCCGACCGAGACCCGGATCCGGTGGCCGGGCAGGAAGCGATGACCACAGGCCGAAAGCGTCACCCGGACCCGATAGGGTTTGCCGGGCACGAGCGGCGCGGGCGTCTCGTGGCTGTCGCGATGCGTCAGGTTCAGCACCTGATACGAGACCCGCAGCACCTCGCCCGAGGGCAGCACGTCGCACAGCCGCACCGCCAGCTGCGCCACTGGCGCATCGGCGCTGAGCTCAAGCATCAGCTCGGGCGCGCCGAGGATCTCGATCGCCTCCTCGAGCACCGGCGTGGTGAAGTTCAGCGAGCCGCCATCATCGAGCCGCTGGTCGGTCGGCATCTCGCCGTCGCAGCCGGTGCCCATCCATTCGCCCGCCGCGCGGCCGTGGTCCTGCGGCGAGCAGACCGGCAGCGTCGCATCCGAGCTCTCGGGCGTGTCCGCAAGCGCGCCGTCGGCGCGCAGGTGCAACAGCCGGTCGGCGATCGCCGGGCTCGGCCAGGAGGGCTCGCCGACCCAGCGGCCGGGCTGCGCCTTGCGGGTGCCGGTGGGCGCGACCGGGTCGTTGATGAAGGCGCGCAGCTGCGGCTCGTCCATCACCCCGGTGTCGACGCCCTTCAGCCACTGGTCCCACCAGCGCACCGCCTCCTGCAGGAAGCCGATCGCCGGGCCGGGCACGCCGTCCATCGGGTAGATGTGGCCCCAGGGCCCGATGATGCCACGCGCGGGCACCTGCAGATTGGCCAGCAGCCGCGGCACGGTGTTGGTGTAGCTGTCGGCCCAGCCGCCCACCACCAGCACCGGGCACTGGATCGCCGACCAGTCCTCCTGCACCGAGCCGTGCTTCCAGTAGGCGTCATAGGTCTGGTGTTCGGTCCAGATCCCCGGGAAGAACGGCAAGGTCGCGATCCGGTCGAGCCAGCGCGCGCGCCAGCCCTCGCCCGCGATCTCGGGATCGAGCGGGCGCGACTGATAGGCCAGCATGATCGAGCCCCACCACAGGTTGTCGTTCAGCAGGCAGCCGCCCATGAAATGGATGTCGTCGCGGAAGCGGTCGTCGGTGGAATAGCAGGTCAGGATCGCCTTCAGCGCCGGCGGGCGGCGCATCGCCACCTGCAGGCAGTTGAAGCCCGACCAGCTCTTGCCCATCATGCCCACGTTGCCCGAGCACCAGTCCTGCGCCGCGATCCAGGCGATCACCTCGAGCGCGTCGTCCTGCTCGAGCTTCAGGTATTCATCGGCCATATGCCCGTCGGAGTCGCCCGTGCCGCGAATGTCGACGCGCACCGCGGCATAGCCGTTTTGCGCGAAATAGCCGTGCATCGGCTCGTCCCGGCCGCGGGTGCCGTCGCGCTTGCGGTAGGGAATGTATTCGAGAACCGCCGGCACCGGCTTCGACCGCGCCCCCTCGGGCAACCAGATCCGGGCCGCGAGGCGAGTGCCATCGCGCAGCGTGATCCACGTGTTTTCAATGATTTCCAAGTTCATTTTGCCCTCCGAAGGCATGTCGGGAAACGGGGGGCGCGGCGCGCCCCCTGCAGGATCTTGAGGAAATTCGGGTCAGCGCGCGGCCATGACCTCGTCGAGCCAGTCGGTGCGCAGTTGCGGCACCGCATCGAGCAGCCGGCGCGTGTAGGGGTCCTGCGGATCGGCGAACAGCGCGGCGGTCTCGCCGGTCTCGACCACCCGGCCCTTCTGCATCACCATCACCCGATCGGCGAGGCGCTGCACCACCGAGAGGTCATGGGTGATGAAGAGATAGGTCATCCCCAGCTCGTCCTGCAGCTTGCGCAGAAGCCGCAGGATCTCCTCGGCCACCAGCGGATCGAGCGCCGAGGTCACCTCGTCGCAGATCATCAGCTCGGGCTCGGCGGCAAGCGCGCGGGCAATGCAGACCCGCTGCTTCTGTCCGCCCGAGAGCGCCGAGGGCAGGCGCGCGGCGAAGTCGGCCGGCAGGCCGATCTGCTCGAGCAGCCGCGCCACCTCATCCGCCAGCGCCTTGCCGCGCAGCCCGCGGAACAGCGCCAGCGGCCGGCCGATCGCCTCGCCCACGCTCTGGCGCGGGTTCAGCGCCACGTCGGGCAGCTGATAGACGAGCTGGATGCGCCGCAGCTGCGCGGGGCTCCGGTCGCGGAACCGCGGCGGCAGGGACGTGCCGTCGAAGGCGACGGAGCCGGCGCGCGGCGGCAACAGCCCCGACACCAGCCGCGCCAGCGTCGACTTGCCCGAACCGGATTCACCCACCACCGCCAGCGTCTCGCCCCGCTTCAGCGTCAGCGAGACGTCATGCAGCACCGGCGTCTGGCCATAGCTTGCAGTGACCTTCTCGACAGACAGCAGCGCCTTGCCGGTGCGGTGATGCGCGCCCGAGACCGCGCCAAGGCTCTCGCGCCGCTCCGACACCAGCGCGCGGGTATAGTCCTGCTGCGGCGCCTCGAGCAGCGCGGCGGTGGGACCGGTTTCCACCTCGCGGCCATGGCGCAGCACCATCAGCCGGTCGGCGATCTGCGCGATCACGGCGAGGTCATGGGTGATGTAGAGCGCCGCGGTGCCATAGCGCCGGATCACCTCGCGCAGAAGGGCCAGCACCTCGATCTGGGTCGTCACGTCAAGCGCGGTGGTGGGCTCGTCGAGCACCAGGATGTCGGGCTTGCCCGCCATCGCCATCGCGATCATCGCGCGCTGCAGCTGGCCGCCCGAGACCTGATGCGGATAGCGCGCGCCGAAATGCTCTGGGTCGGGCAGTTGCAGCGCCCGGAACAGCTCGAGCATCCAGGCGCGGGCCTCGGCCTCGGGCATCAGCCCGTGCAGCAGCGGCACCTCGAGGATCTGGGTATCGAGCCGCATCGCCGGGTTGAAGGCGGCGGCCGCGCTTTGCGCGACATAGGCGATGCGGGTGCCGCGCAGGGCCTCGCGGGTGGGGCGCGAGGCCTCGCGCATCTCGGTGCCGACAAGGCGGATCTCGCCGCCGGTGATCCGGCAGCCGCCGCGGCCATAGCCCATCGAGGCCAGACCGATCGTCGACTTGCCGGCCCCGGATTCGCCGATCAGGCCGAGCACCTCGCCCGGGTTCAGATCGAGCGAGACGCCGTGCAGCAGCACCGCGCCATTCGGCGCCTCGACCCGCAGGTCGCGGATTTCAAGCACATGGCTCATCGGTTTTCCCCCTGCACGGTGGTGCGGCCGGCCAGCGCCCAGTCGACGACGAGGTTGACGCCGATGGTGACCAGCGCGATCGCCCCGGCCGGGAACAGCGGCGCGTAGAGGCCGTAAAGGATGCCCTGCTGGTTGTCGCGCACCATGCCGCCCCAGTCGGCGAAGGGCGGCTGCACGCCAAGGCCCAGATAGGACAGGCCCGCCACGAACAGGAAGGTGAAGCAGAAGCGCATGCCGAATTCGGCCATCAGCGGCGGCAGCGCATTGGGCAGGATCTCGCGGCGCAGCATCCACCACAGCCCCTCGCCGCGCAGGCGGGCGACCTCGGCATATTCCATCACCACGATGCCCTGGGCCACCACGCGCGACAGCCGGAACACCCGCGTGCTGTCCAAAAGCGCGATGGTGCCGATCAGCACCGGCAGGCTGGAGCCGAGCGCCTGCAGCACCACGAGGGCCGAGATCAGCACCGGGATCGACATGATGACGTCGATCAGCCGCGCGCCGATCAGGTCGGGCCAGCCGCCGTTCAGCGCGGCCAGAAAGCCCAGCGGAACACCGATGCAGAACGAGATCACCACCGCCGCAAGCGACACGCCGACCGACATCCGCGCGCCATAGAGCAGCCGCGAGAGCATGTCGCGCCCGTTCTGGTCGAGGCCGAGCAGATGGCCCGCAGAGGGGTCGGCGAAGGGCGTACCCAGCACCTCCTCCTGCCCGAAGGGGGCGAGCATCGGCCCGAACAGAAACAGCGCCGCGGTGGCGGTGACGATCAGCAGCCCGAGCAGGGCAGAAAGCGGCAGCCGCCCGAAAACCGGAAGGGTCATCTCAGACCTCCTTCGCGCGCGGATGGCGCAGGCGCGGGTTCAGCGCGATCGCGGCGACATCGGCCACGAGATTCAGCACGACATAGACCGCGGCAAAGACCATCGCCGCCGCCTGCACCATCGGCAGGTCGCGTTTCGACACCGCATCGACCATGAACCGGCCCAGCCCGTTGTAGTTGAAGATCGACTCGACCAGCACGACGCCGGCGATCAGATAGGTCAGGTTGAAGGCGACGACGTTGACGATCGGCGCCAGGGCGTTCGGCGCGGCATGGCGCAGCACGACGCGGCCGTTCCTCATGCCCTTGAGATAGGCGGTCTCGATATAGGGCTGGTCCATCACCGCAAGCACGGTGGTGCGCGTCATCCGCATGATCTGCGCCACGGTGACCAGAACCAGCACCAGCATCGGCAGGGTGGTGGCCTCGAGCCAGGCGGCAAGCCCCATCCCCGACCAGGTGTCGGCAAGGCTCGGCAGCAGCCCGTATTGCACGGACACGAAGAGGATCAGCAGCAGGCCGAGGAAATACTCCGGCAGCGACACGGTGGCCAGCGCCACCACAGTCGCCACCCGGTCGAAGAGCGAGCCGCGGAACGCCGCCGAGGCGATGCCCAGCCCGACGGCCAGCGGCACCGCGATCACCGCGGCATAGCCCGCGAGCGCCATGGTGTTCCAGAACCGCGGCCAGAGCAGCTCGCCCACCGGCTGCCGGTTCGCCAGCGACACGCCCAGATCGCCCTGCACGATGCCCGCGGCCCAGCCGAGATAGCGCGCCACCGGCCCGGCGTTCAGGCCCAGCTGCTCGCGCAGCGCGGCCAGCGACTCGGGCGTCGCATTCTGTCCCAGGATCGCCGCGGCGACATCGCCGGGCAGGAGTTCCGTGCCGGCGAAGACCAGCACGGAAACCAGGGCGAGGGTCACGACCCCCAGCCCCAGACGTTGCACGATCAGCTTGCCCATCAGCTGTCCAGCCAGACCTTTTCGGCGAGCCGGGCGCCCATCAGGTTGAACATCGGGTGCGGGGTCACGCCCTTCACCTTCTTCGACACCCCGTCGAGATAGTCGCCGAACATCGGGATCATCGCGCCACCCTCGTCATGGATCATGCGCTGCAGCTCCCAATAGATCTCGCGCCGCTTCTGGTCGTCGAGCAGCGCGCGGGCCTCGCCCAGCAGCCGGTCGAAATCGGCATTGGCCCAATGCGTGTCGTTCTGCGCCGAGGCCGAGGAATAGGCGATGGTCAGCATCTGGTCCGCCGTCGGCCGCCCGCCCCAATAGGACATGCAGAACGGCGCCTTCATCCAGACATTGTCCCAATAGCCATCGGCCGGCTCGCGCTGGATCGACACCTCGATGCCGGCGGGCGCCGCCGCCGTGCGATAGATCGCCGCCGCGTCGACCGCCCCCGGGAAGGCCGCATCCGAGCTTTGCAGCGTCAGCTTCAGCCCGTCCATGCCCGCCTGTTTCAGGAAGAACTTCGCCTTCTCCGGGTCATAGGCGCGCTGCGCCAGCTCGGTGTTGAAGAAGCGGTCGGTGACCGGGATCGGGTGGTCATTGCCAAGCGTGCCATAGCCCAAAAGCGCGGTCTGCAGCAGCTGCTCGCGGTTGACGGCGTATTTCACCGCCTGGCGCACGTTCACATCGGTGAAGGGCGCCTGCGTGCAATCCATCAGGAAGGTGTAGTGCTGCCCGCCCTTCGAGCGCACGATCTGCAGGTTCTTGTTGCGGGCGAGCAGGTCGACGGTCTTGAAGTCGAGGCTGTTGATCGCCTGCACCTGCCCCGACATCAGCGCATTGGTCCGCGCCGCGATGTCGTTGATGACGATCACCTCGACCGCATCGACATTGGCACAGCCCGGCTTCCAGTAGTTCGGGTTGCGGGTGAAGCGGGCGCGCACGCCGGGCTCGATGCTATCCGGGATGAAGGGGCCGGTGCCGATCGGGTTCGCCCAGTCGTCAAAGCCCGTGGGCACCACCAGGAAGTGATAATCCGACAGCACATAGGGCAGGTCGGCATTGCCCGAGGCGAGGGTGATCTTCACCTCGTGCTCCGACAGCTTCTGCACATCGGCAAAGGCCGCCGCGACCGAGCGCGCCGCCGAGGAGCTGTCGCCGCGGTGCAGGTTCAGCGAATAGACCACGTCATCGGCGGTGAGCGTCTTGCCGTTGTGGAAGGTCACGCCCTGGCGCACCTTGAACACCCATTCCAGCGCGCCCGCACCCGCTTCCCAGCTTTCGAACAGCTCGGGCCGGGCGATGTTGTCGGCGTCGATCTCGACGAGGCCGTTCATCACCATGTAGGCTTGGTTCACCGGCACCCAGTCGTTCAGCTTGCGCAGGTCGAAATCGTCGGTGGTCGAGCCGCCGCCGATGCCCATGCGCAGCAGTCCGCCGCGCTTCGGCGCGTCTTCGGCGCGCAGCTGCCCGGGCAGCAGCGACAGCGCCGAAAGCCCCGCGGCGCCGGCCAGCAGGCCGCGGCGCCCGATCTGAAATCCCGTTCCTCGTGTCGTCATCTTGCCCCGCACGCTTTCGCGGCGTCTCCCTGGTGTTGCCCCTGACCGGGGTCGCTTCGTTGTTCACTCGAACCTAGGGAAACCGCCCCGGCGGGCAAATGAATTTCCGTCATACCCCCGTGACGGACGGTCAGTCGCCCGGCCCCGGCGGCGCGGGCGCGCCGGTGCCGTGACGGTTGCTGGCGACCAGCCAGTCAGCCAGACGCCGGGCCGACTGGCGCAGGTGGCGCTGGCTCGAGCGCATCAGGTAATATTGTCCCTGCCCGGTCAGGCGATGCGGATGCGCCTCGACCAGCCGGCCGGCGTCGATCAGGTCCTGCACCAGCCAGGTCCAGCCCATGGCGACGCCGATGCCCTGCATCGCGGCCTCGATCGCCAGCCGGTAGCTGCCCATCTTCCAGCGCAGCGTGTCGGGCGGCAGCGCCACATCGGCACTGAACAGCCAATTGCCCCAGTCCGTCCATTCCTTGAAGGTCTCCTCCATGGTCAGCAACAGCGGCGCCTCCATCTCGACCAGCGGCGGCTGACCGGGCGCACAGACCGGCACCATCTGCTCGGGGCCAAGCGGCTGCATGACGAAATCGGCCATCCGCACCGGGCGGTGATAGATCCCCAGATCGTATTCGTCGGGCCGCAGCTGCGAGATGTTCTCGTCCACCCGCAGCTTCAGCTCCAGCCAGGGCAGCTCGCGGCGCAGCGCGGCAAGGCGCGGCATGATCCACAGATCGGCCACGCCCTGCGAACAGGCGAGCACCACACGGTGGCTGTCGCGCGCCCCCTGCATGCCCTCGCCCAGCACCGAGAGCGCATCCATCGCCTGCCCGACCTGCAGCGCATATTCCTGCCCAAGCGCGTTCAGCGCGACCCCCGCGGCGGTGCGCTCGAAGAGCACCGCGCCGACGTGGTCCTCGAGCCGCGAGATCTGCCGGCTGACCCCGCTTTGCGTCAGCCCAAGCATCTGCGCCGCGGCCGAGATCGAGCCGCAGCGCGCCACCGTCTGGAAGGCGATCAGGGCGTTGAGCGGGGGGATGCGCGGGCCGGTCGTCATGCGTTCCTCGAGTGGAGATGGCGGCAGGAATGGCATGAAACCGGCCGGACACCCGCCATGAAAATTTATCATGGCTCCAGACGCAAGCCCCCCTTTCGTTTTCCACCGCGTGGTCTAGAACGGCGGCACACGGACGCGCGTCGCGGCCGCGCAAGATATCCCGCCGGTCGCACCCGGCAGTCTCGGAGTGACGGGCATGAACCTGCCTGACGTGATCGGCCTTGTCGGGGCCGGAGCCTACCTTGGCGCCTATGCGCTGTTGCAGATGGGGCGGCTTTCCGTCCGCGACGGGCGCTATGCGCTGCTGAACGTGCTTGGCGCGCTGGCGCTGCTGACGTCGCTGTTCTGGCAGTGGAATCTGGGCGCCTTCGTGTCGCAAGGCGCGTGGCTGCTGTTCACCGTGGTGGGGTTCCTGCGCAACGCGGCCCCGCAGCGGCGCGCCGCCTGAGGCGCGCCACCCGTAAAGATCGGACCGGGCTCAGGCCGGCAGCACCACCGGCACCGCGCCCGCGCGCAGGCGCAGCGCCGCACTCGCCCCGGCGGCGGGCAGTTCGGCCGCGGCCGAACGCGGCACGTCGAGGATCATCTCCTCGCCGCTGGAAACCCGGCCGATCACCCGCAGGCTGCGGCCGTGGAAGACCACGTTCTCGACCCGGATCGGGATGCCGGCGGCGGCGGTCGACAGCTCGAGATCCTCGGGGCGCAGGCCCAGAACCACGGCGCTGCCCGCGCCGAACCCATGCGCCTCGGCCGGCATCGGCAGGCTCGATCCCGGCACCTCGAGCCGGCCATCGGCCGAGACCTTGCCCGGCAGCAGGTTCATCGTGCCGATGAACCCCGCGACGAAGCGGGTGGCGGGGCGATCGTAAAGCTCGGCCGGCGAGGCGATCTGCTCGATCTCGCCGCCCTGCATCACCGCGATCCGGTCCGAGATCGACAGCGCCTCGGTCTGGTCGTGGGTGACCATCACGAAGGTGGTGCCAAGCCGCGCCTGCAGGTTCTTCAGCTCGATCTGCATCTGCTCGCGCAGGCTCGCGTCCAGCGCCGAGAGCGGCTCGTCCAGCAGCAGAAGCTGCGGCTCGCAGACGATCGCGCGGGCCAGCGCCACACGCTGGCGCTGCCCGCCCGAGAGCGCCGAGACCGGGCGTTTCGCCTTGTCGGCAAGGCCCACGAGCTCGAGCGCCTCGGCCACCTTGCGGCGGATCTCGGCCCGCGGCGTGCCGCGCACCGAAAGCCCGAAGGCCACGTTCTCGGCCACATCCATGTGCGGAAAGACCGCGTAATCCTGAAACACCGTGTTCACCGGCCGGCGGTTCGGCGGCAGATGGCCGATCTCGGCACCGCCCAGCAGGATCTGCCCCGAACTTGCCGCCTCGAACCCCGCGACCACGCGCAGCGTCGTCGTCTTGCCGCAGCCCGAGGGGCCGAGCAGGCTCACGAATTCGCCGGCCGCAATGTCGAGGTCGATGTCCTTCAGGCCGAAATGCCCGTTGCCGAAGATCTTGCTGACCTTGCGCAGGCTCAGGAGCGGGTCATTCGTCATCGCGCACCTCCGATTTCTTGGTGGCATTGATCCAGATGATGATGCAGCGCTCGTCTCCCTCGTTGCGGAAGGAGTGGAGCAGCAACGAGCGGAAGGCGAAGCTGTCGCCGGTGCGCAGATGATAGGTGGTGCCGTCGATCACCAGCTGCGCCGTGCCCTGCATCACGAAGCCGAACTCGTGGCCCTGATGCGAATAGGCCTCGGCGGTGCCGCCGCCGGGCTCGACCTCGACCAGCATGCCGGTGAGCGCGGCGCCGGGCGGGGAGAGGAGCTGCTTGCGCACCCCCTCGGAATGCACCGGGATGTCACGCCGGTTGCCCGCGCGCACGCAGTAGATGTCGTTGCTCTCGGCACTGTCCTCGAGCAGCCGCGCGGCATCGACGCCGAGCGCGGTGGCGAGCGGCCAGAGCGTGCGCACCCGGAGCGAGGAGACCCCGCGCTCGATCTGGCTGAGCGCGCCGACCGAGATCCCCGCCTGCCCGGCAAGTTCGGTCAGCGATAGCCCCGCCTCGAGCCGAAGCGCGCGCAGGCGCCGCCCGACCATGACGTCGGCGTTGTTCTCGTCGCGCGCGGTGTCGGCGGCGTCGGTGGAAATGTCCTGACCCATCGTCTCTTTCTTCTCGCTTTCCGGCTGTGGGCAGAGGCCACCGGCCCCCGCCCTGTTCCTGGCCCTGCTCAGCCGCCGGCCTTGATCCGCTCGAACATCTTGGCAAGCTCGTCATTCTGCTTCATCGGCCCGGTGAAGACCGTCGTCGAGAGCATCGTCTGCGGATCGGCGGGCAGTTTCAGCTCGTCGAGCTTCTCCTGCGGCACCTCGGCGAAGGCGGTCGCGGTCGAGGCGCCATAGCCGTAATTCTCGATCAGCGCCTTGCCCGAGTCGGGCTCGAGGCGGCTGTTGATCAGATCATAGGCGAGATCGACGTTCTTCGCGTCCTTCAGCAGCACGAAGCCGCAGGTCCAGGTCAGCATGCCTTCCTTCGGGTTCATGAACTCGACCGGCACGCCCTGCTTCTTCAGCGCCACCGCAGAGGCGTTCCAGGTCATCGCCGCGACGAGTTCCCCCGAGGCGAGCGACTGCTCGACCGAGGTCATGTCGGTGGTATAGCTCGACAGCACCGGGCGCTGTTCGCGCAGCTTCTCCTCGACCTTCTTCAGGCCGTCGGCGTCCATGTCGAAGGGGCTGACCCCCGCCAGAAGCGCGGCGACGACCGGCGTGTCATGCACCGCGTCGATGGTGGCAAGGCGGCCCGCATATTGCGGATCCCAGAGCATGTTCCAGCTCTGCTCGGCATCGGGCGCGACCATGTCGGAGCGGTAGAGCACCGAGGTATTGCCCCAGTCCCACGGCACCATCCAGACCTTGCCATCGCCCGCCTGGATGTCGGGCAGCTCGCGCAGAACCGGGAAGATGCTGTTCCAGTTCTTGATCCGCGTAGTGTCGATCGGCTGCAGCAGGCCTTCCTTGTTCCAGCGCGCGATCTTGTCGTAGCAGGGATGGGCGACATCGGGGGGGAAGCCCGCCTTGACCTTGGTGAAGGCGTCGTCGTCATCGCCGAAGACCGAGGTCTCGAGCGCGTCGGGATGCGCCTTCAGGAAGCTCTGGCTGAACTCGGGCAGCTCGTACCCCGACCAGGTGAAATAGCTGAGCTTGTCCTCGGCCAAGGCGGGCGTGGCGACCCCGGCGGCAAGCGTCAGCGTAAGCAGCGTCTTCTTCATTGGTATGACCTCCTGTTGTTGTTCGTCTTGGTTTTCTTGTCGTTCCGGGCGGGCTCAGACCCGGCTGCGCCGACGCAGCAGCTCCGCGAGACCCGCGAGCAGGGCCGAGACCAGCAAGATCAGCGCGCCAAGCGCCATCACCACCGGCAGCGATTTCGGGAAGCGCAGCTGGCTCCAGATATAAAGCGGCAGCGTGGGCTCCGTGCCGGCGAGGAAATAGGCGACGATGAACTCGTCGAACGAGGTGAGGAAGGACAACGTGAAAGCCGAGCCGATCGCCGACCAGGCGAGCGGCAGCACGGCGCGGCGGAACACGGTGAAATCCGAGGCGCCAAGGTCGGCCGCCGCCTCGGCGATCGAGCGCGGGATCGCCGCGAAGCGCGCGCGCAGCACGGTGACGGCCGCGGGCAGGCAGACCAGCACATGGCCCAGCACGATCGCGATCCGCGAGGGGCCGAGGCCGGCGAGATTGACGAGGATCAGCAGCGCGATGCCGACGATGACCCCCGGGATCAGGATCGGCAGCCGCGCGAGCACCCCGATCAGCCGCGACAGCACGGGGCGCGGGAAGACCTCGAGATAGGTGATCGTGGTGGCGCAGAGCGTCGCGATGCTGGCCGCGGCGATCGCGATGCCCAGGCTGTTCCTCAGCGCCTGCCCGATCGCCGGGGTTTGCAGCAGCGTGCGATACCACTCGAGCGTCAACCCCTTCATCGGGAACGCGGCCTGGATCGAATCGTTGAAGGAGAACAGCGGGATCAGCGCCACGGGCAGATAGAGAAAGACGAGATAGGCGCCGATGTAGATCGGCAGCAGGCGGCCCTGTTTCATGTCCGGCTCCCCCAGCGGCGATCGGCCTGCCGCACCAGCGCGACGGCGATCAGGATGACGAGCATGGTGGCGGTGGCGAGTGCGGCGCCGAACGGCCAGTCGTTCGCCTTGCCGAACTGCGCCTGGATCAGGGTGCCGATCATCGTGCTGGCCGGGCCGCCGACCATCGCCGGCGTGACGTAGTCGCCCAGCGTCGGCACGAAGACGACGAGCGCCCCGCCCAGAACCCCGGGCATCGAGATCGGCAGCACCACGCGGCGAAACAGCTGCGCCTTGGTGGCACCAAGATCCGCCCCCGCCTCGAGCAGCGAGCGCGGGATCGTCTGCAGCGCGACATAGATCGGCAGGATCGCGAAGGGCGCATAGGCATGGGCCAGCGTCAGCACCACCGCCGCCGGGTTGTTCAGGAACATCATCGACGGCTTGTCCCACAGGCCAAGCTCGATCATCGCCGAGTTCAGCACGCCGTTGTAGGCAAGGACGATCTTCCAGGCGAAGACGCGCAGCAGGTAGCTCGTCCAGAACGGCAAGGTGACGAGGAACAGCAGCAGGCCGCGATGCCGCCCGGCGCGGAAGGCCAGATACCAGGCGACCGGATAGGCGGTGACGACGGTGGCCAGCGTCACCAGCCCCGAGATCCAGAGCGAGCGCAGCATCACCTTGGCATAGAGCGGGTCGGCCAGGATCTGCGCGAAATTGCCCAGCGTCAGCGGGCCGCGCAGCAGCCCCTGGTCATTGACCCGGAACCCGAGCCCCAGCACCAGCGCCAGCGCAAAGGCCACCAGTCCGAAGGTCACCAGCGCGCCGGGCAAGGACATCGCGCACAGGAACCCCGCCCCGTTTGCCAGTCGTCGCATCTTCTCTCCCCTCCCATGTCGGGGGGATCACGGCGGGAATCGAAAACCGGATCCATAATTTATCGTTTCGTGAAAAGTTATGAGTCATTTTCATTTCTGTCAAATGCCCTGTGCCGCGCGTTGGTTGCGTTCGCCGCCCGGCCCGGTTGCAAAAGCCGGTGAGAGGAAACCCGCCTTGAAATCCCGAGGGGTCGATCGTCGCCATGCCGAAGCCTGCCCCCGTGCCCGAAGGACGCCCCCCCCCATCCGGTTGCGGCGTTTCCGTCCCGTGGCGTTTTCTCCCCTGATCCGGCTCGATCCGACGATGGAGAACGGACGGCATGCCGGGCCGGCCGGCGCGCTCGGCACGAATAATGTCCACCTCTGTACTCCTCGATGGCATATTGGCGCCCGGAGAGTTCACCCGCGGACTTTTAATTGACACATGTGAACATTATCAGCCAATCTCTCCGTACATCCCACCCGAAAAGGCCGCTCCGATGTCGAACGATCCCCTCCTCCAGCCCTTCCAGCTCAAGCATCTCACGCTGCGCAACCGCATCATGATCACCAGCCACGAGCCGGCCTATCCCGAGGACGGCATGCCGAAGGAACGGTATCGCGCCTATCACGTCGAGCGGGCGAAGGCGGGGGTGGCGCTGACGATGACGGCGGGATCGGCCTCGGTTTCGCGCGACAGCCCGCCGGTGTTCAACAACATCCTCGCCTGGAAGGACGAGGTCGTCGGCTGGATGAAGCAGCTCGCCGACGAATGCCACGATCATGGCGCAGCGGTGATGATCCAGCTGACCCATCTCGGGCGCCGCACCCGCTGGGACAAGGCCGACTGGCTGCCCGTCGTCTCGCCCGGACATGAGCGCGAGGCGGCGCACCGGTCGTTCCCGAAGAAGCTGGAAGACTGGGATATCGCCCGCATCATCAACGACTATGTCGACGCGGCGGAACGGATGAAGGCCGCCGGCCTCGACGGGCTGGAACTGCAGGCCTATGGCCATCTGATGGATCAGTTCTGGTCGCCGCTGACCAATGATCTCGACGGCCCCTATGGCGGCAGCCTCGACAACCGGCTGCGCTTCACCTTCGAGATCCTGCGCGGCATCCGCGACCGCTGCGGCGAGGATTTCATCCTCGGCGTGCGCTATACCGGCGACGAGGATCTGCCCGGTGGGCTGACCGCCGAGGACGGCCTCACCATCTCGCACAAGCTGAAGGAGAGCGGGCTGGTCGACTTCCTCAATGTGGTGAAGGGCCATATCGACACCGACGCCGGGCTGACCGATGTGATCCCGGTGCAGGGCATGCGCAACGCGCCGCATCTGGAATTTGCCGGCAAGATCCGCGCCGCGACCAATGTCCCGACCTTCCACGCCGCCAAGATCCCCGATGTGCCGACGGCACGTCACGCGATCGCCGCGGGGCTCGTTGACATGGTCGGCATGACCCGCGCCCACATGGCCGACCCGCATCTGGTGCGCAAGGTGATCGAGGGCCGCGAGGACGACATCCGCCCCTGCGTCGGTGCGAACTACTGCCTCGACCGGATCTACCAGGGCGGCATGGCGTTTTGCCTGCACAACCCCGCCACCGGGCGCGAGCAGACGATGCCGCAGACCATCCCCGCCGCCACGGAAAGGCGCCGCGTCACCATCGTCGGCGCCGGTCCCGCCGGGATCGAGGCCGCCCGTGTCGCGGCCGAGCGCGGCCATGCGGTGACGGTCTTCGAGGCGGCAGACGAACCCGGCGGCCAGATCCGCCTCACTGCCCTTGACGAACGCCGCCGCGAGATGATCTCGATCATCGCCTGGCGCATGGCGCAATGCGAGAAGAAGGGTGTCACCTTCCATTTCAACACTGTTGCCGATGCCGGGACCGTTCTGGCCACCGCGCCCAACGAGGTGATCATCGCGACCGGCGGGCTACCCCATACCGAGGTGCTCACGGCCGGCAACGACCTCGTCTGTTCGGCCTGGGACATTCTCTCGGGCGATGTGAAGCCCGGCCGCACGGTGCTGATCTTCGACGATGCGGGCGATCACGCGGGCCTGCAGGCCGCCGACCTGATCTCGCGCACCGGCGCCGCGGTCGAGATCGTGACCCCGGACCGCAGCTTCGCGCCCGAGGTGATGGCGATGAACCTCGTGCCCTACATGCGCAATCTGCAAAAGCGCGACACGACCTTCACCGTGACCTGGCGGCTGCACGCGGTCGCGCGCGAGGGCAATCGGTTGCGGGCGGTGCTGGGCTCGGATTACAGCGATGTCACGCGCGACCGGCTGGTCGATCAGGTCGTGGTGAACCACGGCACCCGGCCGCTCGACGAGCTCTATTTCGAGCTGAAGCCGCTGTCGTCGAACCTCGGCGAGGTCGATTACGAGGCCCTGACGACCGGCGGTCTGCAGACCCTCGCCCCCAATCCCGACGGGGCGTTCCGCCTGTTCCGCATCGGTGATGCGGTGGCCGCGCGCAACACCCATGCGGCGCTCTATGACGCGCTGCGGCTGGTGAAGGATCTGTGACTCCGGCCCGCACCGCGCCCCTTCGGGCCGGCGTGTCGCTTGCCCGAAGGCCGTTGGCGGCGACTGTCGCACGCGCGCCGAGATCCTCGCGGCGAGCAGGGCACAACGGACCGAGCGGACGGGAATCCCCCCGTCCACTCGCGCAGATCAGCTGACGGGCACATAGTCATGCCTGGCATAGAACCGGGCCATCTCGCGCGGCTCCGGCGCCTTGCCGCCACTGTAGATCTCGACGTAATTCGGGATCCGCGCCATGCGAAGGGCAAGCGGTTCCCGAACCTGCATCGAGATATAGCCGATCTGCGCAAGGTAGATCGTGCGGGCGCGCACGTCTGCGTCGATCGGCTCATGCCCCCATTTGCGCAGCAGATCGCAAAGCGCCGTCAGCCGCAGTGAATCCGCGGCCCGGACCCTCTCCATGATGCGGTCGTCCTGAAGCGCCCAGCTCCGCACGGCGAATTCAAGCCTGTCATCGAAGGTCTCCTCGCGCAGGAAACACCCGATCACGTTCAAAAGCGCCTCGGCCTCGGTTTCGGCATAGCTTGATGCCGCCGCGACAAGCGGCGCCGTCGTGCGCGTGTCCCAACGACTGGCGAGCGCCTGGAGCAGCGTCTCCCGATCCTTGAAATGCCAGTAGAAACTGGTGCGGGACAGCTTGAGACGGTTGGCAAGGGGCAGGATCTTGACCGCGTCGATGCCGTTCTCGACGAGCGCCTCATAGGCCGCCTCGAGCCAACCTTCGTAGGAGCCTCTCCAGCCGGTTTCCGCATCAGATTGGTCAGTCATGTCGACTTCATAGGACAGGATGGCAAGCAAGAGCAAGCCTTCCGCTCTTAGGTCCCCCGTTCGTGACGGGCGCGTTCGGTATAGAGATAGGGAGACGTATCATTGGTAGCGTGGCCGGGTGGCGTGGCCGGGTGGCGTGGCCGGGCGCTCTGATTGCGCAAGCGCACAATGCGCTTCTGGGGTGTCTGCTTGCCCGGAGCGGAGTTCGGTCCGACGGCGGTGTGGCAGCTTCCGCCGGGGGTCGTTGATGGGATCGAAGATTTGTATTGACCCAGCGGAATCTGCTCAGTTTAAGCCGCTAATCTGAATGCCTCGGCAGGTGTGCGCATGGTGACCTGCTCCCCTGAAACGTCCTCGTTTTGAGGTTAGCCTGTTCTCCAACCAAGGAGACAGACGATGAAGAGAAGCCGTTTCAGCGAAGAGC
>NZ_RCHI01000020.1 GCF_003664585.1 Paenirhodobacter hankyongi | reverse complement strand
ATCCCAGCGTCAGCGGCACGAAGAGGAAGTGATACAGAGCCGTCATCGCAAACTGAAGGCGCGACAGCTCCACAATACCAAAATCCATCCGTCGTCTCCCATTCCTTGCCTGTCGCGGGGGGATGCCTCCGCGAAAGATGCATGCAGGCGAAACATTTCCCGCGGATGCATCATATGCGGGCATTCCTTTCCCTCTCCTTGACCGGGATCAAAGAGACGTAAGGTCGCAGCCCTGCGGATTTCCGCAACTCCGCGGCAGGTGGGACAGTATGCCTCAGGCGTGACCGGGAACTGTCAGCGAGACGGAGCGAGTCGCCGCGCCCGCATCGGCGTTGCGGTGGCTGACGACCAGGAACCCCGACTCGGGCGCGAAGGCGCGCAGGCCCGACAGCATCGCGGCGGCGGTGGCCGGGTCGAGCCCCTCGGTCGGCTCGTCGAGAAGCAGCACATCGGCGCGGCGCAGCGCGGCGCGGGCGAGGACCAGGCGGCGCGCCTGTCCGCCCGACAGGCCCGCGCCGCCGGGGCCGAGGCGGGTCGCCAGCCCCTCGCGCGCGCGCAGCACATCGGCGAGCGCCACGGCCTCGAGTGCGGCCCAGGCCTCGGCCTCGGGCAGGACGGTGCCGGCGGGCAAGGCAAGGGCCAGGTTCTCGGCGACGCTGCCCGCGATCAGCGCCGAGCGTTGCGGCACCAGCGTCAGATGCGCGCGCAGGTCGGCCTCGGGCCAGGCGGCGAGGGGGGCGCCCAGCAGCCGGATCTCGCCCGCGGTCGGCGCGATCAGCCCGGCAAGGGTGGCGAGCAGCGTCGACTTGCCGGCGCCCGAGGGGCCGGTGAGCAGCACCATCTCGCCGCGCGACAGGCTCAGATCGAGCGGGCCGAAGGTGTCGCGCGCGGCGCCCGCGCGGTGATGGCGCAGGGCGGTGACCTGCAGCAGCGGCGCCGCCCGATCGGGGCGCGGCGCGGGGGCCGCGGGCTTGGGGCGGGGCGGCGTGTCGCTCAGCGCGGTGACGCGGGCGCCCGCGGCCTGCATCCGGCCGAGCTCGGCGAGCCCCCGGCGCAAGAGCGCCAGCGTTTCGCCAAGCGCGAGCGCGGTGAAGACGCCGATCGCCGCACGCGCCGGGCTGATCGTGCCGGCGGCGGCGAGCGGCCCGCCAAGGGCGAGCGCCACGGTGGCGGCAAGCCCCGTGGTCAGCGCGATCGCCGCACTGCCCTGACGCTCGGTCGTCTCGAGCCCGTCGCGGGCGCGGGCTTCGGCGCGGATCGTGTTGGCCAGCCCCGCCTCCTGCCGGGCAAGGGCGCCGGCCACGGCCAGATCGGCGCGGCTTTGGGCAAGGTCGAGCGCCTGCGCGCGCAGCGATTGCAGCGCGGCCTCGGTGGCCTCGGACCGGGCGCGGGCATGGCGCAGGGTGAAGACAAGCGCCACGCCGCCGCCCAGCCCGAAGGACAGAAGCACCCCCCAGGCGACGGCCGGCGCGACGAGGACCCACAGCGCGACGAAGGCGCCCGCCTGCACCGCGACCGCCGAGACCGCCGGCAGCACAAGGCGCAAGAGCAGCCCGTCGAGCGCGTCGACATCCGAGGTCAGCCGGTTCAGCGCCTCGGCGCCGCGCAGGCGGGTCTGGGCCTCGAAGGGCAGGCGGGTGATGCCGGCGTAAAGGCCGAGCCGCAGCGCAGCGAGCGCGCGCAGCGTCGCGTCATGGGTCAGCATCCGCTCGCCATAGCGCGCGCCCGAGCGGCCAAGGGCAAGGAACCGCACCCCGGCCGAGGGGCGGAAGAAATCAAAGCCGATACCGATCCCGGCGATGCCGGCCGCGGCGGCGGCGGTGACGAACCAGCCAGAGAGGCCCAGAAGCGCCGCGCCCATGGCAAGCACGGTGATGCCAAGCGCCAGGCCGCGCAGGAAGGCCACGGGCTCGGCCTTCAGCAGGCGGCGGGCGATGTGCAGAAGCGGTCTCATGCGCCCCCCTCCGCCGTCATCGGCAAGACCCGGTCCATCGCCGCCAGAACCGCGGGGTCGTGGCTTGCCACGATCAGCGCCGCGCCGGTCGCGCGCAGGGCCAGCAGCCCCGCCAGCACCGCCTGCGCCGTCTCATGGTCAAGGTCGGCCGTCGGCTCGTCGGCAAGGATCAGGCTGGCCTTCGCGGCATGGGCACGCGCGATCATCAGCCGCCGCGCCTCTCCGCCCGAGACGCCACCGCCGAGATCGCCAAGCCGCGCAGAAAGCCCGCCGGGCAGGGCCGCGACGATGCCTTGTGCCTGTGCCGCGGTCAGCGCCGCGTCGAGGTCGCCCGCGCGGCCCAGCATCAGCGCCTCGCCGAGCGGCGCGTCGATGAAGCGCGGCGCCTGCGGCAGCCAGCCGATGCCGGCGCGGATCGCGTCGGCGGTGCTGTCCGAAAGCACGGTCTCGCCCCAGCGGATCTCGCCCGCCTCGGGGCGGATCAACCCGGCAAGCGCGGCAAGGAGCGTCGTCTTGCCCACCCCCGAGGGGCCGGCGATGGCCAGCGCCTCGCCGGGCCGCACCGCGCCATCGGGCGGGCCGAGCCGCGCCGCGCCCGGGCCGGGCGACAGCACCAGCCCGCGCCAGGAGAAGGGGGCGGGCGGCAGCGCCGCGGCCGGTGCGCCGTTCCCGAGGATCGTGCCCGAGGCGGCGATCGCGGCCTCGGCCGTCTCGATCTCGTCGGCGACGGCAAGGGCCGAGGCGCGGTCGTGCCAGGCGGCGGCCAGATCGCGCAGCGGCTGGAAGAACTCGGGCGCGATCATCAGCAGGAAGATCCCGGCCTCGGGCGACAGCCCGCCCCAGCTGCCGAAATTCAGCTCGCCCAGCAGTGCGAAGCCGACATAGACCGCGACCATCGCCACGCCGAGCGCGGAAAAGAGTTCGAGCACGGTCGAGGACAGGAACGCCACCGCCAGCACCCGCATCGTGCGGGTGCGCAGATCGTCCGAGGCGGCGGCAAGGTCGGCGCCGGCCCGCGCCTCGGCGCCCAGAAGCCGCAGATCGGCCACCGCGGCGATGCGGTCGACGAGCAGGGTGTTGAGCGTGCCGATCTCGGCCATCTGCCGCTGGGAGGCGTCGCGCGCGGCCATGCCCACGAGCGCCATGAAGACCGGGATCAGCGGGCCGGCGACCAGCAGCACCAGCGCCGCGGCCCAGCTGAAGGGCAGGGTGAGGGCCAGAAGGACCAGTGGCACGATCCGCACCCGGGCCATCGCCGGGCTGTAGCGCGCGGCCCAGGGGGCAAGCATCGCGACCTTCTCGGCGGCAAGGCTGGCAAGCTCGGCCGGGGCGGGGCTGCGGGCGCGGGCGTCCTGCCGTGAGGCAGCGCCGATCAGCCGGTGCCGGGTGCTTTCGACGAGCGCCGTCGCCGCACGCTGTGCAAGTGCTCCGGCGCGGGCATCCAGCAGCGCGCGCAGCGCGGCGAGCGCGAGGAACCCCGCCGCGGCAGCCAGTGGCGACAGCCGCTCCGTGCCGCTGATCAGCCCGCCAAGCGCCAGCGCGACCAGTGCCGCCTGCGCCGCCCAGAGGAGTTCCGCGAGTGCCGAAAGCGCGCCAGCGCGACGCAGTGCGGGCGTGGCCGGGGCGGCAAGGCGGGTCAGCGCGGCATCGGCGCGGCCGGGGTTCGCGGCGGGCGGTTCATCAGTCTGGGGCATGTCTTCGGTCGCGTTTCCTTCGGGCAGAGCTAGGGGCGCGGAGGCGGGTTCGGCAAGGCGCGGGGCGAAGATTGCCCGTTCCGGCAAGGGGCAGTGTTCATCATTTTTCTCAAGATGGCGCCATAACACATTGAATGATAATGAAATATATTCACTTCACATATCCCGCGCGCGAAAACGTCGCACCCGGACATTCAGGCGCCCGTGGGGGCGAGATCGGCCAGCGCCTCGGCGCTCTGGCGGGCGGCGGCGCGGGCCTCGGCCTCGGCCGCCTCGACGCTCAGCGCATGAAAGCGCAGCATGGCGCCCGTGGGGATCTGCGCCAGCCGGCCGAGGTCGGGGGTGATGACCGTGGCGATCTTCGGAAAGCCCCCGGTCGTCTGCCGATCCGCCATCAGCACGATCGGCCGGCCCGAGGGCGGCACCTGCACCGAGCCCATCAGCGTGCCGTCCGAGGTGATGTCGTGGCCCCGCGCCGCGGGCAACGCCGGGCCCTCGAGCAGCATCGCCATGCGGTCGCGCTGTGCGCTGACGGCATAGGGCGCGCCGAGGAAACGGGCCAGGATCTCGGGCGCGAAGGCGTCGTCCTGCGGCCCGAGAACCACGCGGATCGGGCCGTGACGGGGGCGCAGCGGGCGGGTCAGGCGGCGCGGCAGGGCGCCGGGTTCGGGGCCGAGGGGCAGCGTGTCGCCGGGGCGCAGCGCGCGGCCCTCATGCCCGCCGATCGCGCTGCGCAGATGGGTGGCGCGGGCGCCCATCACCAAGGGCGTCTCGATCCCGCCCGAGACGGCGAGATAGCCCCAGACCGCGCCGCGCAGGGCGCCGACGGTCAGCTCCTCGCCCGCCCGCAGCCGGGCCGAGCTCCAGGGGGCGAGGGGGCGGCCGCCCGCCTCGGCCCGCATCTCGCCGCCGGTGAGGGCCACCAGCACGTCGCGGCTCGCCCGGAACCGGCCGCCGGTCAGCGCGAATTCGAGTGCCGCCGCCCCGGGCGCGTTGCCGACAAGGGCGTTGGCGGCGGCGAAGGCCGCGCCGTCCATCGGCCCCGAGGCCGAGACGCCAAAGCGCAGGAAGCCGGTGCGGCCGCGGTCCTGCACGGTCATCATCGGCCCGGCGGCGAGGATCTCGAGCGTGCCGGTCATGCGGGTGTCTCCGGGTCGAAGAGGATCTCGCCGCGGCGGGCGCGGGCGGCGAGCGCGTCGAATTCGGCCTCCCCGATCCGGCGCAGGCGCAGCCGGT
Organism: Paenirhodobacter hankyongi; assembly: GCF_003664585.1. GTDB lineage: Bacteria > Pseudomonadota > Alphaproteobacteria > Rhodobacterales > Rhodobacteraceae > Rhodobacter > Rhodobacter hankyongi. The sequence continues at coordinate 65,858 of NZ_RCHI01000020.1, read as the reverse complement.
CGCCCGGGGCCAGCAGGCAGGGGCGGGCGCGGCGCGCATCGAAGAGCCGCAGCGGCGTCTGCCCGATGTAGGACCAGGCACTGGGCGCGGCGACGGAGTTGACGCTCGCCTGCCCGCCGCCGATGCCGAGCGCGCCTTCCGGCACGCGCTGGCGGACCTCGGCGCGGCGCGGGGTGGCGAGCGCCGCGGGCAGGCCCGAGAGATAGGCAAAGCCCGGGGCGAAGCCGATCATCGCCACGCGGTAGGCGGCGCCGAGGTGGAGCGCGATCAGCGCGTCCTCGGCCATCCCCTTCTCGGTGGCGAGGCGGGCGAGGTCGAGGCAGGCGGGGCCGCCATAGAAGACCGGGATGCTGCGCAGCGCGCCCTCGACCGCGCCCGGGCGCAGCGCGGCGATGCGTGGGATCAGGGCCGCGCGCAGCGTCGCAAAGCCCGTCACGCACGGGTCATAGCTCAGCGTCAGCGAACGATAAGTGGGCAGCGCCTCGCGCAGACCGGGCAGAGGGGCGGCCTCGAGATCGGTGGCCAGCGCGAGCGCCAGGGCATTCGCCCGCGCCTCGATCCCCGGCGCGAATTCGACCGTCAACGCCGCATCGCCACAGGGCAGGAAGCGCGGCGCCGGCGGGTTCAGAACCACTGCCCGGGCTCCATCAGCCCGAGGTCCATCAGCTGCTGGCTGTGCCAGGTGAAGGGCACCGAATTGTACCAGCGGAAATCGGCGATGTCATAGGTCGAGCCGGGGTTGAACTTCAGCGCCTTCGCCACCCGGAACGAGGCGATCGCCGCGGTCAGGTTGTGGTGCCAGGGGCAGGAATAGGTGTTGTATTCCTCGTCGTTGAAGGTGTTGTCGCGGCGCAGCTCCAGCCCCGGCCGGGTGCGGAAGAGCGCGATCCGGTCGATCTTGCGCCGCTTCACCGGGATGTGCTCCTCGAAGCGCCAGCGCAGCCCGCCGAAGAAATCGAGCTGACGCTCGCGGGCGTGGCCGGTGGCGGGATCGGGGCGGGCAAGCGCGTAATAGCCCGCCCGGTCGAGCATCGCGTCGCGCAGGTTCACCGCATTCGGGTTCTGTGCGAGGTCCGGCGCGTAGAGGTCGACGACATAGGTCAGCATCGAGCGGCGCCGTTCCTCGGTGTGGAAGGCCAGCAGCTCCTGCACGCTGCGGGTCTCGCAGAACGGGTGGAACAGGTATTCCGCATTGTAGCAGTAATACATCCAGGTATCGGCGGGCGCTGCGGCGATCACCGGGTTCACGGTTTCGGTCAGCGCACCGGGGCGGTGCATGTCGCGCGGGATGCGGTGGATCTTGGCCGCCAGATCCTCGGGCAGCACCAGCCGTTCGGGCGCGAAGACCAGAACCGAGCGGAACCCGGCCTTCAGGTGGTGGCGGATCGTGCTTTCGGCCTCGACCAGATCCTCGACGAGGATCAGGGCCACCGGCCCCTTGGCAAGGGCGGCCGTCCCCTCGGCCAGGAATGCGTCAAGCGAAGCGTAATTCATGCCAGTCCCCGGATTTTGCGCGAGGATCGGGCAAGGGCCGGGGGAATGCAAGACGGGGAATGGCGGGGAAAGCGGCGCGCAGCGGTTGCGGGGCGGGGGGATTCTGCGCTATCGGGCGGGTCTGAAACGCGGGGGATCGCCATGTCGGACGCGCCGAAGAAGCTGCACATCAAGACCTACGGCTGCCAGATGAACGTCTATGACAGCGAGCGCATGGCCGAGGCCATGGGCACGCAGGGCTATGTGCTGACCGACGATCCGGCCGAGGCGGACATGGTGCTGCTGAACACCTGCCACATCCGCGAGAAGGCGGCCGAGAAGGTCTATTCCGACCTCGGCCGGCTGCGCCCGTTCAAGGAGGCGAAGCCCGGGCTGAAGATCGGCGTCGCGGGCTGTGTCGCGCAGGCCGAGGGCGAGGAGATCATGCGCCGGATGCCGCTCGTCGATCTGGTCGTCGGCTCGCAGAACTATCACCGCCTGCCCGAGATGGTCGCCGCCACCGCCCGTGGCGAGCGCCCCGTCGACACCGAATTCCCGGTCGAGGACAAGTTCGACAAGCTGCCCGAACGCCCCGCGACCGGCCGCCCCACCGCCTTCCTGACGGTGCAGGAAGGCTGTGACAAGTTCTGCGCCTTCTGTGTCGTGCCCTATACCCGCGGCGCCGAGGTCTCGCGCCCGGTCGCCCGCATCCTGGCCGAGGCCGGGAAGCTGGTGGCGAAGGGGGTGAAGGAGATCACGCTGCTTGGCCAGAACGTGAACGGCTATCACGGCGAGGGCGCGGACGGGGTCTGGGGCCTTGGCCGGCTGGTGCGCGAGCTCGCCCGGATCGAGGGGCTCGAGCGGATCCGCTACACCACCTCGCATCCGAACGACATGGCCGACGACCTGATCGAGGCGCATGGCGCCGAGCCGAAGCTGATGCCCTATCTGCATCTGCCGGTGCAGTCGGGCGCGGACCGGATCCTGAAGCTGATGAACCGCCATCATACCGCGGCGGAATACCTGCGGCTGATCGAACGCATTCGCGCCGCGCGGCCCGACATCCTGCTCAGCTCGGATTTCATCGCGGGCTTCCCCGGCGAGACCGAGCAGGACCACCGCGACACGCTCGCCCTGATCGAGGAGGTGGGGTTCGGCGCCGCCTTCTCGTTCAAGTATTCGCCGCGCCCGGGCACGCCCGCGGCCGAGCGCGCGGGCGTCGACCCCGAGGTTGCCGACCGGCGCCTGCACGAGCTGCAGGCCCTCATCACCCGGCTGCAGCACGAAAGCCAGGCCGCGATGGTCGGGCGCGAGGTGGGGGTGCTGTTCGAGAAACCGGGCCGGCTGCCGGGGCAATGGGTGGGCAAGTCCGACTACCTGCAGGCGGTGCATGTGACGTCGGAAACGCCGCTGCAGGGGGCTCTCGCGAAAGTGAGAATCACCGCGAGCGGCCCGAACTCGCTGGCGGGCGTTCTGCTCTGATCCGCCTGGCGGGCGGCGGACATCGTTTCCATGATTGCCTGCAGCCCGTCTCAACGGCGGATTTGTTGCGGGAAACCCTACAATATATGGGTTTAATTGCTTTCAAAGCCGCAGGGTTTTGCTATTGTAAGCGCCATATTTGGTTAATGGCCCGCTGGACGGGCCCCATTTGCGATGAGGAGGCGGAAGCGGCGATGATGACTCTCTCCAAGGCCGTGAAACCGGCGATTGCGTCTTTCGGGGTTGCGGCGCTGGCACTGGCCATGATCTCCGGTTCCGCTTCGGCCCAGCAGACCAACGCCGGCCGCGCGGAACGCTATGTCCCGACCATCTGGATCGACCCCGACGGCTGCGAGCACTGGGCGATGGATGACGGGCTCGAAGGCTACATGGACGCGCGCAAGACCCGCGACGGCCGCCCGGTGTGCCACCGCGACGTCTGCGGAGTGCTGCAGACCGATACGCTTTTCGCCACCGGCAGCGCGAAGATCACCGCCACCGGCCGCAACTATCTGGAAAACTTCTTCCGCACCGCGCAGGCGCGCAGCTTCATCATCACCGGCCACACCGACAGCCGCGCCTCGGATGAATACAACATGCAGCTGTCGAAGAACCGCGCCGAGGCCGTGGCGGGCGTTGCCCAGTCGATCGGCGCGCCGGTGCTTGCGGTGAACTGGTATGGCGAGCGCTGGCCGCGGGCCACCAATGCCACCGCTGCCGGCATGGCGCAGAACCGCCGCGTCGAAGTGATCTGCGTGAAGTGAGGAGACGGGACATGAAAGCGATCAAAATCCTCCTGCTCCTCGGTGCCGCGGCCGGGCTTGCCGCCTGCGACGTCGCCGAACCTTCGGACAAGGGCTGGGACCGCAACATCGGCGGCGCCAAGCACCTCAGCCAGCTCAAGGCCGGCGTCTGGATCGACCCGGAAGGCTGCGACCACTGGATCATCGACGACGGCGCCGAGGGCTACATGACCGCCCGCGTCGACGATTACGGCAAGCCGATCTGCTCGGGCGCCGGCCCTGCCTCGACCGCGGTCGGCCCGTTCAAGTCGGGTGGTGAGATCGGCGACCCGGTCCGGCCGTCGAACTATCAGTAAGCATTCGCCCAAAAAACAGGCAAATGAGCCGTGGGGTCCCTCCCACGGCTCATTTCTTTGCAGTTTTGTGAAATTTTCGCAGGCACATGCTGAAAAACGAACCAGCGCTTGCGTGACTCGGGGGGGAGAGGCACCATATCTTTACCAAGCCAGCCAAGGGAGACGTTATTGGGCTTCAGCGCGATCTCACCCCCGCCTCGTTCTCAGGACAGCTTCGAAGCACTCCTGGAGTTTCCGGACAACCGCCTGCTGATCGGGCTGTGCGGCGAGTTCGACCGCAACCTGGCGCAGATCGAGCACAAGCTCTCGGTGCACATCCTGCGGCGCGGCAACCAGCTTGCCATCGTCGGCACCCCAGAGGCGCAGATGCAGGCGACCGGCATCCTGCACCACCTCTACCAGCGCCTCGAACAGGGCAAGGCGGTTGACGCCGGCGAAGTCGATGCGGCGATCCGGATGGCCGATCTCGGCAATGCGGGGATGACGGTGGACGAACAGCTCGAGATGTTCGCGGCGGGCAAATACGAGATCCGCACGCGCAAGAAGCAGGTCGAGCCGCGGACCGAGGCGCAGAAGGCCTATGTGAAGGCGCTGTTCGAGAATGAACTGGCCTTCGGCATCGGCCCGGCCGGCACCGGCAAGACCTATCTCGCGGTTGCCGTCGGCGTCACCATGCTGATCGGCGGCCATGTCGACAAGATCATCCTCTCCCGTCCCGCCGTCGAGGCGGGCGAGCGTCTCGGCTTCCTGCCGGGCGACATGAAGGAGAAGGTCGATCCCTACATGCAGCCGCTCTATGACGCGCTGAACGACTTCCTGCCGGCGAAGCAGATGCAGAAGCTGATGGAGGAGAAGCGGATCGAGATCGCGCCCTTGGCCTTCATGCGCGGCCGGACGCTGTCGAATGCCTTCGTCGTGCTCGACGAGGCGCAGAACGCAACGACGATGCAGATGAAGATGTTCCTCACCCGTCTCGGGCAGGGAAGCCGCATGGTCATCACCGGCGACCGCAGCCAGATCGACCTGCCGCGCGGCGTGCCCTCGGGCCTGCAGGACGCCGAGCGCATCCTTGATGGCGTGCGCGGGATCTCGTTCAACTACTTCACCGCCTCGGATGTGGTGCGCCACCCCCTTGTGGCGCGGATCATTGACGCCTATGACCGCGACGATGGAGCCGCTGGTTGACATTCTGATCGAAGAGCCACGCTGGGAGGAGATTGACCTCCCGGCGCTGGCAGAGCGTGCCGCGCGCGCCGTTCTGGCCGATCAGGAGATCTCGCCCGACGACTGGGAGATCAGCCTGCTCGGCTGCGACGACGCGCGCATCGCCGTGCTGAACGCCGAGTTCCGCGCGAAGCCCACCCCCACCAATGTGCTCAGCTGGCCCGCCGAAGATCTTGCGGCGGAAGACGAGGGCGAGGTGCCCGAGCCGCCCGAGCCCTTCCTGCCCGGCGAGCGTGACAGCCTTGGCGACATCGCCATCGCCTTCGAGACCTGCGCGCGAGAGGCGGCCGAGGGCGGCAAGACGATGGCCGATCACGTCACGCACCTGATCGTGCATGGCGTTTTGCATCTTCTCGGTTACGATCACGTGCGCGAGGGCGATGCCACCTTGATGGAATCCACGGAAGTGCGCATTCTTGAAAAGATGGGCATTGATGACCCATATTTGGCATGATGCGGCAATTTTCGCCGCGTGATCTGGAAAGGTACGATGGAACACGCCGCTGACGGAGCTCTCTCCGCCAACGCCCCTGCGTCGGATGCCGACGCGGGCGACAGTTCCGAGCCGCACTCGCGCGGCTTGCTGGGACGACTCTTCGAGGCGCTTGGCGCCTCCACCCCCGACAATGACAGCGAGGCTCCTGCCACGCCCGCGCCTGAAACCGCGGCGGCCGCCGGTCTGCCGGGCATCGGCAACCTGCGCCGGATGCGTGTGGGCGACGTCGCGATCCCCAAGGTCGAGATCGTCGCGGTGCCGGAGGGCATCACCCGCGACGAGCTGGTGGCGGTGTTCCGCGAGCAGGGCTATTCGCGCCTGCCGGTGTTCAAGGACACGCTCGACACCCCGCTTGGCCTTATTCACCTGAAGGACCTTGCACTGGAATACGGCTTCGGTGCCGCCTCGAGCCGGTTCTCGGTGAAGAAGCTGCTGCGCCCGCTCCTGTTCGTGCCGCCCTCGATGCCGATCGGGGTGCTGTTGCAGAAGATGCAGGTGCAGCGCATCCACATGGCGCTGGTGATCGACGAATATGGCGGCGTCGACGGGCTGGTCACGCTCGAGGATCTGATCGAGCAGGTGATCGGCGAGATCGAGGACGAGCATGACGAGGCCGAGGGCGGGTTCTGGAAGCTCGAGAAACCCGGCCAGTGGGTGGTGCTGGCGCGCGCCCCGGTGAAGGATTTCGAGGCCGAGATCGGCATGACCCTCGCCGACCCCGAAGAGGAGCAGGAGATCGACTCGATGGGCGGTCTCGTCTTCATGCAGATCGGCCGGGTGCCGGCGCGCGGCGAGGTGATCAAGGGCGAGAACGGCGTCGAATACGAGATCGTCGATGCCGATCCGCGCCGGATCAAGCGGTTGCGCGTCCGCCTGCCGGGCGTAGCGCCGGCGGAGTGACGCGGACGCGATGAGCCTGCGCTGGCCTGCCTTCCTGCGTGCCCCGTGCCGCCCGTCCTGGCGGGCGCTGGCCCTGGCCGCGCTTCTGGGCGTGGGCGTCGCGGCGGGGCAGGCGCCGCTCGGCGCGTGGTTGGTGGCACTGCCGGCGGCAAGCGGGCTGCTGGCACTCGCCGCCAGTTCGCGCGCCGGTTGGATCGGCTTTGCCGGCGGCTTCGGCTATGCCGCCGCGGCGATGTTCTGGATCGTCGAGCCGTTCATGGTCGAACCCGAGGTCTATGGCTGGATGGCGCCCTTTGCGCTCGTCTTCATGGCGGCGGGGATGGGCGCCTTCTGGGCGCTTGGCGCGGGGCTTGGCGCGCGGCTTGGCCGTGGCAGGACCGGCCCGCGGGTCGTGGGCGTCGCAGTGGGGCTTGTCGCCTCGGATGCGCTGCGCTCCTACGTCTTCACCGGATTTCCCTGGGTGCTCTTCGGTCATCTCTGGATCGGCACGCCGGTCGCGCAGGCGGCGGCTTTCGTCGGCCCGATCGGGCTGAGCCTGTTGACGCTGGCGTTGGCCGCTGCGCCCTGGCTGGCGCGGAGCCCGCGCGGGCGGGCCTTGGGGACGGGCGTCGCGGTCGTGGCGCTTGCCGGCCTTTGGGCTGGCGGCACCGCGCGGCTGGCGGCGCCTGAGGCGCCGCGCGATCCGCCGGTCAATCTGCGCCTCGTGCAGCCGAACGCGCCGCAGGCGCTGAAATGGCTGCCCGAATACCGGCTGCAGTTCTTCTATCGTCATCTCGATCTGACCGCCGAGGAACCCGCGCCGGGCAAGCCGCGCCCCGATCTGGTGATCTGGCCCGAGACCGCGGTGCCCTTCTTGCTGAACGACCCGGGTGCCGGGCTGAAGATGGTGGCCGAGGCCGCGGGTGGCATTCCCGTCGCGCTTGGCATCCAGCGCGAGGAGGGGCGGCGCTATTACAACAGCCTTGCGGTGATCGGCGCCGACGGCAGCGTCGGGCGGGTCTATGACAAGGTGCACCTCGTGCCCTTTGGCGAATACATGCCGCTTGGCGATCTGGCGGCCGAATTCGGCATCGCCGCCTTCGCCGCGCAGGAGGGGAACGGCTATTCCTCGGGCCCGGGCGAGCGGCTTCTCGACCTTGGCAGGCTCGGCCGGGTCGAGCCGCTGATCTGCTACGAGGCGGTTTTCCCGCAAGACATCCGCCGGGTGCCGGCGCGCCCCGACTGGCTGATGCAGGTGACGAACGACGCCTGGTTCGGCGAGCTCTCGGGCCCCTGGCAGCACCTGGCGCAGGCACGGCTGCGCGCGATCGAGTTCGGCCTGCCGCTGGCGCGCGCCGCCAACACCGGGGTCAGCGCGATGATCGACGCGAAGGGCCGGGTGACGGACGAGCTTGGCATGGGCGTCGAGGGGGTGATCGACGCGCCCCTGCCGCCGGCGCTCCCCGAGACCCTTTATGCACGCACCGGCGACGCGCCGGTGATGGCGCTGCTTGCGCTGCTGGCCGCGCTGATTTTCCTTGCGGCCCCCAAATGGCGCGTTGACCTCGCCGCCCGCCGGGTCTAGGCAAGCTTATCGAACCGCTCCAACGGCTTCCTGACGGAGCGGGGATTTACCAATGGAGCACTTCCCCATGGCACGACAGAATTACGTGTTCACTTCCGAATCCGTTTCGGAAGGACACCCCGACAAGGTCTGCGACCGCATCTCGGATGCAGTGCTCGACGCGCTGATCGCCGAGGAGCCCAATGCCCGCGTCGCCTGCGAGACATTCGCCACCACCAACCAGGTCGTCGTCGGCGGCGAGGTCGGGCTGTCGGACAAGTCGAAGCTCGCCGAGTTCATGAGCCGCATCGACGGCATCGTGCGCGATTGCGTCAAGGACATCGGCTACGAGCAGGACAAGTTCCACTGGGCGACGCTGAACTTCGCCAATTACCTGCACCCGCAGTCGGCCCATATCAGCCAGGGCGTCGACAAGGACGGGGCGGGTGACCAGGGCATCATGTTCGGTTACGCGACCGACGAGACCGCCGAGCTGATGCCGGCGCCGATCCTCTACAGCCATGCGATCCTGCGTCGCCTCGCCGAGGTGCGCAAATCGGGCATCGAGCCGACGCTCGGCCCCGATGCGAAATCGCAGCTGTCGGTGCGCTACGAGGGCGGCCGCCCGGTCGGCGTGACCTCGATCGTGCTCTCGACCCAGCACAAGTATGAAAGCCAGAGCTCGGCCGACATCCGCGCGATCGTCGAGCCCTATATCCGCGAGGTCCTGCCCGAGGGCTGGATCACCGACAAGACCGAATGGTGGGTGAACCCGACGGGCACCTTCGTGATCGGCGGGCCGGATGGCGACGCGGGGCTGACGGGCCGCAAGATCATCGTCGACACCTATGGCGGGGCTGCGCCGCATGGCGGCGGGGCCTTCTCGGGCAAGGACCCGACCAAGGTCGACCGCTCGGCCGCCTATGCGGCGCGCTACCTTGCCAAGAACGTCGTTGCGGCGGGGCTGGCGAAGAAGTGCCTCATCCAGGTGAGCTATGCGATCGGCGTGGCCAAGCCGCTGTCGATCTATGCCGATACCTATGGCACGGGCGAGGTGCCCGACGAGGAGATCGAGCGCATCGTTGCCGCCTGCATGGACCTGACGCCGCGCGGCATCCGCACCCATCTCGACCTGAACAAGCCGATCTATGCCCGCACCGCGGCCTATGGCCATTTCGGCCGCGCGCCCGAGGCGGATGGTGGTTTCAGCTGGGAAAAGACCGACCTGACCGAGGCGCTGAAGAAGGCGCTCTGATCGGGGCAGAAGGGAATGGAAAAGGCCGGGCAGGGCGCCCGGCCTTTTTCGTTTTCCGCGGTGCCCGCAGGCGGGGGCTCAGGCCTCGACGACGAATTGCGCCGCGATCACCTGCCAGCCGTCCGCCGCCAGGCCGAGCGTCGCGCACAGGATCGCGCCGATGCGGCCGGCGTCGGTGCCGTCGGCATTGACGATGCCGCTCAGCACGAAGCGCTGCATCAGCACCACCGCCTCGCTGCCGGCCGGGCGGATCTTCGTCTTGCCGGTGACGAGGCGGGCGCGGGCGAAGGCGCCGGCCAGCTCGCCCGCGAACAGCTCGGCGATCTCGGCGCGGCCCTCGGCGAAACCGCCGGTCAGGCTGAGGAAATCGGCATCGGCGGCGAAGAGATCGGCCAGCGCGCGGGCGTCATGCGCCCCCCAGGCAAGGGCGAAGGCGCGCGGCAGCTCGTCGGGACGGGCCAGGCTCATGCGGCATCCTCCGGCCCGGGCACGATCTTGCCGGGGTTGAGCAGCCCCTGCGGATCGAGCGCCGCCTTGAGCTGCCCCATCACCTGCCAGGCCGCGGCATGCTCGGCCGCCATCAGCCCGCGCTTGCCGGCACCGATGCCATGTTCGCCGGTGATCGTGCCGCCCATCTCGAGCGCCATGTGGGCGAGGTCATGCGCGACCTCCTTCGCCTTCGCGAGCTCGCCCGCATCGTCGCGCCTGAGCAGCAGGATGGCGTGGAAGTTGCCGTCGCCGACATGGCCGAGGATCGGCCCGACGAGGCCCGCCTTCGCGATCATCTCGCGGCCGCGCTCGACCGCCTCGGGCAGGCGCGAGATCGGCACGCAGACATCGGTGATGAGCCCCATGCTGCCCGGCCGCGAGGCAAGGCAGGCAAGATAGGCCTCGTGGCGCATCTTCCACAGCCGGTTGCGGTCCTCGGTGGTGGTCGCCCACTGGAAATCGGCGCCGCCCATGTCCGCCACCACCTCGCCGAAGCGGCGGCTGTCCTCGGCCACGGTGGCGTCCGAGCCGTGGAACTCGATCATCAGATGCGGTTTCTCCGGCAGGTGGGTGCCGTTGATCGCGTTGAAGATCCGCGCGATCTCCTCGTCGACGAATTCGATGCGCGCCATCGGGATGCCCATCTGGATCGTCGTCTGCACCGTCTCGACCGCGGCCTCGAGCGTGTCGAAGGCGCACACGGCGGACGAGATCGCCTCGGGCTGGCCGTGCAGGCGCAGCGTGAGTTCGGTGATCAGCCCGAGCGTGCCCTCGGCCCCGAGGAAGAGCGCGGTGAGGTCATAGCCCGAGGCCGATTTCGCCGCGCCCGATCCGGTGCGGATCACCCGCCCGTCGGCCAGAACCACCTCGAGTGCGGCCACATTGTCGCGCATCGTGCCATAGCGCACCGTGGTCGTGCCCGAGGCGCGGGTCGAGGCCATGCCGCCAAGCGTCGCATTCGCGCCCGGATCGACCGGGAAGAAGAGGCCCGTCGCGCGCAGCTCGGTGTTCAGCTCCTCGCGCGTCAGGCCGGGCTGAATCCGCACCAGCCGGTCCTCGGCGGACAGATCGACGATGCGGTTCATCCGGGTGAAGTCGACGCAGATGCCGCCCTTCAGCGCCAGCGCATGGCCCTCGAGCGAGGTGCCCGCGCCCCAGCCGGTGACCGGCACGCCCTCGGCCGCGCAGATCTTCATCAGCGCCGCGACCTCTTCGGTCGTCTCGGGATAGACCACTGCGTCGGGCGGGGTCAGCGGGAACCAGGCCTCGGAATGGCCATGCGCCTCGCGCTCGGGCCGGGTCTGCGTGAACCGCGTGCCAAACAGCGCCTCAAGCGCCGTGATCGCCGCTGCGAGTGCCATCTTCACCTCCGCGAAATCCAAATCCGGCTCCGTCTTATGACGTTGCGACGCCCGAAGAAAGAGGCGGGGAAAAATCATGCGCGGCAGACCGCTCTTTGTCCCCGATCAAGGTTTGTGTCACCTTCCCGCGCTAGAAGCGGGCGAAAATGCCGCGGCGCAGCGTTGCGGTTGCAGAAACTCCGGTCTCCGCACACAGTCGGGACTGGCGAACAGATCGAAAGGAATGCGCGATGATTCTGGAAAGCCGGATGTGGGACGAGCTGCAACCGGGCACGAGCGCCGAGCTGCGCCGCCTGTGCACCGCCGATGACTTCTATGTCTTTGCTGCCGCCTCGGGCAATTACAACCCGCTGCACCTGGCGGGAGAGGATGGCGACGGCGACGGCAAGCGCGAGGCGGTGGCGCCCGGCATGTTCGTGGCCTCGCTGATCTCGGCGGTTCTGGGCAATTTCCTGCCCGGCCCCGGCACGCTCTACAAGACCCAGACCCTGACCTTCCATTCCCGGGTGATGGAGGGCGAGGAACTGATCTCGCGCGTCACTGTCACCGCGAAGGACCCCGACGGCAGCATCACGCTGCGCACCGAGGTGCGCCGGGTCGGCGATGACGCGCTGGTGGTCGAGGGCGAGGCGACGGTGCAGGCGCCGCCCGCCAAGCTGCGCTTCGAGGAGATCGAGGTGCCCGGCCTGATCGTGCAGCGCCACCGCCATTTCCAGGCGCTGCTCGAGGTCGCCGAGGGGCTGCCCGAGCTTGACACGGCCGTCGTCTGCCCGGTCGAGGAACATGCCCTTGATGGCGCGCTGATCTCGGCCGAGCGCAAGCTGATCCGGCCGATCCTGATCGGCAATGGCGCCAAGATGGCGCGCGCGGCGGCCAGCCTTGGCAAGTCGCTCGACGCCTACGAGGTGATCGACGTGCCGACCGATGCGGCGGCGGCGCGGCTCGCTGTCGATCTGGTGAACCAGGGCCGGGCGAATGCGATCATGAAGGGGCATCTGCACACCGACGACCTGTTGCACCCGATGCTCGACAAGGCGACGGGGCTGCGCATCGGGCGCCGCTTCACCCATGTCTTCGTGATGGACGTCCCCGGCGTGGCCCATCCGCTGCTGGTCACCGATGCGGCGATCAACATCGCGCCCGACCTCGCGACCAAGGTCGACATCGTGCAGAACGCCATCGACCTGGCGATCTCGCTGGGCATCGAGGTGCCGAAGGTCGGCGTACTGTCGGCGGTCGAGACGGTGAACCCGGCGATCCCCTCCTCGATCGATGCGGCGCTGCTGTCGAAGATGGCCGAGCGCGGCCAGATCAAGGGCGGCGTCGTGGACGGGCCGCTCGCCATGGACAATGCCGTCGACATCGGCGCGGCGCGCACCAAGGGGCTGCGCGGCGCGGTTGCGGGCCATGCCGAGGTGCTGGTGGTGCCGGGCATCGACTCGGGCAACATGCTGGCCAAGCAGCTCGCCTATATCAGCCATGCCGAAGGGGCGGGGCTGGTGCTGGGCGCCAAGGTGCCGGTGATCCTGAACTCGCGCTCGGACAGCGCGATGGCGCGGCTGGCCTCGGCGGCGGTCGCGGCCATTCACCACAACCGGGTGAAGGGGGCGGCGAAATGACCACGCGCGCGATCCTGACCGTCAACTCGGGCTCCTCCTCGCTCAAGCTTGGGCTCTTCACCGAGGAGCTCGAGACCCTCGCCATGTGCCACGTCGACCGCATCGGCCGGCGCGAGGCGGCGATGAAGATCCGCGACGCGGCGGGGCGCAATCTGCCGATGCCGGAGCACGCACCGACCGCTTTCCGCACCAACGGCGCCGCGCTGCGCACCGCGCTCGAGGTGTTCCAGGCCGACTTCCCGGGGCTCGAGGTGATCGCCGTCGGCCACCGCGTGGTGCATGGCGGGGTGAAGCACGCCGAGCCGCTGCGCCTGACCGAGGCGACGATGAAGGAGCTGGCCCGTCTGGCCCCCTTCGCACCGCTGCATCAGCCGCACAACCTTGCCGGTGTGCGTGCCGCCGTCGACACCTTCCCCGGCGTGCCGAACATCGCCTGTTTCGACACCGCCTTCCACCGCGAGCATCCCTTCGTCAACGACACCTACGCGCTGCCGCGGCGGTATTACGAGAAGGGCGTGCGGCGCTATGGCTTCCACGGGCTGAGCTATGACTACATCGCCGGCGAGCTGGCCCGGACCGAGCCTGCGCTGCACAAGGGCCGGGTCGTGGTGGCGCATCTGGGCTCCGGTGCCTCGATGTGCGGGATGAAGGGCGGCCATCCGATCGACTCCACGATGGGGTTCTCGGCGCTTGACGGGCTGCCGATGGGCACCCGCACCGGGCAGATCGACCCGGGCGTGCTGCTCTATCTGATGGACACCGACGGGCTCGACAGCCACGGGCTGTCCGAGCTGCTTTACAAGGAATCCGGCCTGCAGGGGCTGTCGGGGGTGTCGAACGACATGCGCACGCTCGAAAGCTCGGACGATCCGCATGCGCAGGAGGCGATCGACTATTTCTGCTTCCGCATCCGGCGTGAACTCGGCGGCATCGCGGCGGCGCTTGGCGGCATCGACGGGCTCGTGTTCTGCGGCGGCATCGGCGAGAATTCGGCCAATGTCCGCGCCCAGGTCTGCGAGGGGATGGAGTGGCTGGGCATCACCCTCGATGCCGAGAAGAACGTCACCCATGCGCGCGAGATCTCGACCGGCAAGACCCGGGTTCTGGTGATCCCGACGAACGAGGAAATCGTCATCGCCCGCGCCGCGGCGCATGTGCTGGAAACGCTCTGAGCTTACGGGCCCGGAAACCGGAAAGGGCGGGTCTCCCCGCCCTTTTTCACATCTTGCTGCCGCGGGTCACAGTGGCGCGCAGGCCGCCTCGAGCCAGGCACGGGTGGGGGCGCTCACCAGCGGTGCGACGCGGGCCAGCACCTCGGCATGATAGCCGTCGAGCCAGGCGCGTTCCTCCGTGCTCAGCATCTCGGCGACGATCAGCCGGCGATCGATCGGAACCCAGGTCAGGGTGCGGAAGCACAGATGGTCGCGCCCGTCGCCAAGCTTCGGCGCCTCCTCGATCAGCAGCAGGTTCTCGATCCGGATGCCGAAGGCGCCCTCGCGGTAATAGCCGGGCTCGTCCGACAGGATCATGCCGGGCGCAAGCGCCACGTCCGAGATCCGCGAGATCCGCGCCGGGCCCTCGTGCACGCAGAGCGCCGCGCCGACGCCATGGCCGGTGCCGTGGTCGTAATCGAGCCCCGCCTCCCACAGCGGTGCCCGCGCCAGCGCATCGAGATCGCGCCCGGCAAGGCCCCGCGGCCAGCGCGCGCGCGCCACCGCGATCATCCCGCGCAGCACGCGGGTGAAGGGGGCGCGGGCGTCGTCACGCACCGGGCCCACGGCCAGGGTGCGGGTGATGTCGGTGGTGCCATCGGGATATTGCGCCCCGGAATCGACCAGCAGCAGCTCGCCCGGGGTGACGGCGCGGTTCGTGCCCTCGGTCACCCGGTAATGCACGATCGCGCCGTTGGGGCCCGCGCCGCAGATCGTGTCGAAGCTGATGTCGAGCAGCACGCCGGTTGCGCGCCGGCAGTCCTCGAGCCGCGTCACCACGTCGATCTCGGTCAGCCCGCCCGTCGGCGCCTCGGCATCGACCCAGGCGAGGAACTCGGTCAGCGCCGCGGCATCGCGCAGATGCGCGGCCTCCATCCCGGCGACCTCGGCCGGGTTCTTGCGCGCCTTCGCGGCGATGCAGGGGTCTTCGCCCGCGATCGCCGGAATGCCCGCGGCCTCGAGCTGTCGCCACACCGCCAGCGGTGCCGTGGCCGGATCCACCTGCACCGGACCCGCCAGATCGGTCAGCGCCTCGCCGAAGGCGTCGAAGGGGGCCAGCCGCACTTCGGGGCCGAGATGGGCCAGAAGGGCCGCGTCGAACTTGTCGGGGTCGGCGAACAGCGCCAGGCCGCCTGTGCTGTCGAGCAGCGCGAAGGCCTGCACCACCGGGTTGCGGGGGATGTCGGCGCCGCGGATGTTCAACAGCCAGGCAATCGAGTCGGGCAGCGTCAGCACCGCGGTGCGTGCGCCGCCGGAGGCGATCGCGGCGCCAAGGCGGCGACGCTTGGTGGCGCTGTCCTCGCCCGCGAATTCGGCCGGGTGGATGCGTGCGGGGGCGCGCGGCGGGGCAGGGCGGTCGGTCCAGATCGCGTTGACGAGGTTGCGGCTCTCGACCAGCGTGATGCCAGATCCGGCCAGCGCCTTCGCCAGCTCCTCGATCTCGCGGCGGGTGTGCAACCAGGGATCGAAGCCGACGGCGCCGCCCTGCGGCATCTGCTCGCGCAGCCAGGGGCCGGGTTTCACCTCGGGCCAGGGCACCGGGGTGAAGGCGCCAAGATCGACCTCGGCGCGGACCTGCACGCGGTAGCGGCCGTCGATGAACACCCCGGCGCGATCGGCCAGCGCGATGCAGAAGCCCGCCGAGCCGGTGAAGCCCGTCAGCCAGCCGAGCCGCGCGTCGCTTTCGGCGACATATTCGCCCTGAAACGCATCGGCGCGCGGCACGATGAAGCCGTCAAGTCCCGCGCGCCCGATCTCGCGGCGCAGCGCGGCCAGACGCACGGGCCCGTTCGCGGGCGAGGATTTCGCGGAAAATTCCTGAAACATCAGCGTGCTGCCCGAGCCATGCCGAAGACGCGGGCGCGCGCCCGCGGGTCGCTGTCGAACAGGCTTGCCAGCTGTTCGGTCATCGCGCCGGCCAGCTGCTCGACATCGGTGATCGTCACCGCGCGCTGGTAATAGCGGGTCACGTCATGGCCGATGCCGATCGCGATCAGCTCGACCGCGCGGCGCTTCTCGACCATCGCGATCACGTCGCGCAGATGCTTCTCGAGGAAGACCGCGGGGTTGACCGAGAGCGTCGAATCGTCGACCGGCGCGCCGTCCGAGATCACCATCAGGATCTTGCGCGCCTCGGGGCGGGCGAGCATCCGCTTGTGCGCCCATTCGAGCGCCTCGCCGTCGATGTTCTCCTTCAGCAGGCCTTCCTTCATCATCAGCCCGAGGTTCGAGCGCACCCGCCGCCAGGGCGCATCGGCCGATTTGTAGATGATGTGGCGCAGGTCGTTCAGGCGGCCGGGCTGCTGCGGGCGGCCCTCGGCCAGCCACTGCTCGCGGCTCTGCCCGCCCTTCCAGGCGCGGGTGGTGAAGCCGAGGATCTCGACCTTGACCGAGCAGCGTTCGAGCGTGCGCGCCAGCACATCGGCGCAGATCGCCGCGATCGAGATCGGCCGGCCGCGCATCGAGCCCGAATTGTCGAGCAGCAGCGTCACCACCGTGTCGCGGAATTCGGTGTCCTTCTCGACCTTGAAGCTGAGCGGCATCGTCGGGTTCGCCACCACGCGGGCCAGCCGGCCGGCGTCGAGGATGCCTTCCTCGCGGTCGAATTCCCAGCTGCGGTTCTGCTGCGCCTGCAGTCGCCGCTGCAGCTTGTTCGCCAGCCGCGACACCGCGCCCTTCAGCGGTTCGAGCTGCTGGTCGAGATAGGCGCGCAGCCGCTCGAGCTCGACCGGCTCGGCCAGATCCTCGGCGCGGATCTCCTCGTCGAAGGCGGTGGTGAAGACGCGATAGTTCGGATCGGCCTGCGAAGCCGCGGGCGGCGCCGGCGGCTCGGGCGGGGCATCGGCGGGCATGTCGATTTCCTCGCCCAGCTCGTCTTCCGAGACCGAGTCGCTGCTCACCGCGCTTTGCTGCTGGTCCTGCGTCTGCTCCTGCGAGCTTTCGGCGCTGGCCTCGCTGTCGTCCTGCTCGCTCTGCTCCTGATCCTGGCTTTCGCCGTTCTCGTTCTCCTCGGCCTCCTCCTCGGGTTCGGCCTCGTCGTTCATCTCCTCGTCGGGATCTTCGCCAAGCTGATCGCCATAGCCGAGATCGGCGATCACCTGGCGGGCAAGCTTCGCGAAGGCCGCCTGATCGGCCAGCAGGTCGCTGGTCTGGGAAAGCGCGTCGCCCGCCGCCTCCTCCATGAACGGCCGCCACAGGTCGAGCACATGCTCGGCCGCCGCCGGCAGCTTGCGCCCGGTCGCCATCTCGCGCACGAGGTATCCCGCCGCCACCGCCAGCGGCGCCTCGGCGCGCGAGCGGATCTGCGCATAGCCCTTGCGCTCGGCCTCATGCGCGATCTTCGCGTCGATATTGGTCAGCGTGCCCGGCATCTCGCGCGCGCCAAGCGCCTCGCAGCGCGCCCCCTCCATTGCCTCGTAAAGCGCCCGCGCCATGTCGCCCGTGGGCAGGTAGCGCGCGCCGAGCGCGTCGTCGTGGTGACGCCGGCGCAGCGCCAGCGCATCGCCGGTGCCGCGTGCCAGCATGATCTCGTCGCGCGTCATCCGCCGGCTGACCTGCGGCAGGCGCATCTGGTCGCCCGAGACCCCCGAAGGGTCGACGGAATAGCTCACCGTCAGCTCGGGCGCGTCGGCGAGCGTCTTGGTCGCCTCGGCGAGGGCTTTCTTGAAGGGATCGGCGGGGTTGTCGATGGGCTTGCTCATGGCTCAGGTAAAGCACCCCGCCGCCCCCTCGGCAAGGGATTTGCGGAGCCGCGGCACACCGCTGCCGGCGGGTTTTCCGCGCTGCACCGGATCGGTGCGGATCTGAACAGAACTATGTCTTTGAGCCTTTGCTCTCTGCGATCATAGTGATCTTGCAAACGGGGCCGGAAAGCGCCCCGTCGGACCACCGGAGACAGACATGAGCACCCCGAAGATTGCCATCATCATCGGCTCGACGCGCGCCACGCGCTTTGCCGACAAGCCCGCCAACTGGTTCCTCGACTTCGCGACGAAGGAACGTCCCGACCTGAGCTTCGAGCTGGTCGACCTGCGCGATTTCAACCTGCCGCTGTTCAACGAGGCGGCCTCGAACGCCTGGATGCCCTCGGCCGCGCCCGAGGCGCAGGCCTGGCAGAAGAAGATCGCCGAATTCGACGGCTACATCTTCGTCACCGCCGAATACAACCACTCGCTGACCGGCTCGCTGAAGAACGCGCTCGATCAGGCCTATGTCGAATGGGGCAAGAAGCCGATGGGCGCCGTGGGCTATGGCGGCGTGGGCGCGGCCCGCGCGATCGAGCATCTGCGCGCGATCGCGGTCGAGCTGCAGATGGTGCCGGTGCGCAACGCCGTGCATATCGGCGGCGGCGACTTCTTCGCGGTCTCGCCGCTCGGCCAGAACGGCGAGATGGCCTCGATCGAGGGTCATATCGCCGGCTCGGCGAAGGCGCTGCTCGAGGATATCGCCTGGTGGGCGAAGGCCACCAAGGCCGCCCGCGGCTGAGCCCGGGCCGTCCGGCCCCCACTCCCGAAACACCACTCGCGAAACGAAACGGCGCGCCCTTGGGCGCGCCGTTTGCATTATCGCAGCATTTTCAGCAGGGGCGCACAGGTCGCCTTGTCGCGCGCGTAGATCGCCGCCTTTGGTTCCGGGGTGCGCGCGTCGATCGGGCTGAAGGCATCTAAATAGATCTGGCCGAATCCGTCGTCTTCGCCGCGAGGGACGGCCAGCGGAAAGCTCGCCTCCCCATCGACCCTGGTGGCCCATTCGAAGGCCGCACCCGCAGCGGCATTGCGCCCGGTCACCGGATTGCTTTCGGCGATCATTTTCAGCGCTTGCACCACGGTCACGAAATCGCGGCAGCGGCTTTGCAGGTAGACAGGATCGGCTGCCTGCGGATCGGCATCCAGCGGGATCAGCGCGGTGCTGATCTCTTCCGCCGCATTGGCCCAAACCATGTGCGGTGCGCAAAGGAGCACCGCACAGATGATAGCCGCGCCGCGCCTCACCGCGTCGCGATCACCGCGGCCGACTCCGGCAGTTCCTCGTCGAAGAGGCGCTGGAAGAACTCGGCCACGGTCGAGCGCTCGAGCTCGTCGCACTTGTTGAGGAAGGTCAGCCGGAACGCATAGCCGACGTTGCGGAAGATCTCGGCGTTCTGCGCCCAGGCGATCACCGTGCGCGGGCTCATCACCGTCGAGAGGTCGCCGTTCATGAAGGCGGTGCGGGTCAGGTTCGCCACATGCACCATCTGCGAGATGATCTTGCGGCCCTTCTCGGTGTTGTAATGCGGCGCCTTCGACAGCACGATCGCGGTTTCCGCGTCATGGCTGAGATAGTTCAGCGTGGCGACCAGCGACCAGCGGTCCATCTGGCCCTGGTTGATCTGCTGGGTGCCGTGGTAAAGGCCCGTGGTGTCGCCCAGACCCACCGTGTTCGCCGTGGCGAAAAGACGGAAATACGGGTTCGGCGTGATCACCTCGTTCTGGTCGAGCAGCGTCAGCTTGCCGTCGGTTTCCAGCACGCGCTGGATCACGAACATCACGTCGGCGCGGCCGGCATCGTATTCGTCGAAGACGATCGCGGTCGGGTTGCGCAGCGCCCAGGGCAGGATGCCCTCGTGGAACACCGTGACCTGCTTGCCGTCGACGAGCTTGATCGCGTCCTTGCCGATCAGGTCGATGCGGCTGACGTGGCTGTCGAGGTTGACGCGCACGCAAGGCCAGTTCAGCCGCGCCGCGACCTGCTCGATATGGGTCGATTTGCCGGTGCCGTGATAGCCCTGGATCATCACGCGGCGGTTGTAGGCAAAGCCCGCCAGGATCGCCATCGTGGTGTCGGGATCGAACTTGTAGGTCGGGTCGAGGTCGGGCACGCGCTCGGTGCGCTCGGCAAAGCCCTTCACCTTGATGTCGCTGTCGAGGCCAAAGACCTCGCGCACGTCGATTTCTTCGGTGGGTTTGGCATTGGTGTCGAGCATGGCGGGCGTCCTTATCCTGCGGTCGGATGGATTTGTGAACCATCGCACGGGGCCGCGCAAGGGGCGGATTGTCCCGGATACAGTTCGCTCCGCAGATGACCGGCAGTCGCTCCGTGCCTCGCCCCTCGCTGCGACGAGAAAGCTGTTGTCAGGCCGGCGGGGGCGAGGGATGATCGAAATGTCGCGGGCGACCGGCGACGGATTTTGATCGACAGGAATTCATCATGCTTATTGCTATCTGGATCGGCTTCGCCGTGGTGACTGCCATTGCCGCGAATGGGCGTGGGCGCAGCGCTATTGGATGGTTGTTTCTTGGCGCTCTCTTCGGCGTCTTTGCATTGATTGCCGTACTCGTCATGCCTCCGGCCGGCGGCTCTGGCGCCTGACCTGCTCCCGTCGGACGATGTTCCCGCCCTTGCATCGCGACGGCCCGCTTCATACCTTGCCGCAAACGGTGGATGGGGTTTTTCATGAGCGGGCTTCTGGCGCTTCTCGACGACGTGGCGGGGATCGCCAAGATCGCGGCGGCGAGTGTGGACGACGTGGCGGGGCAGGCGGCGAAAGCCGGCGCCAAGGCTGCGGGCGCGGTGATCGACGACGCGGCGGTGACGCCGAAATATGTGCACGGTTTTGCCGCGGCGCGCGAGCTGCCGATCGTCGGCAAGATCGCGCTCGGCTCGATCCGCAACAAGCTCGTCTTCCTGCTGCCGCTGGCGCTGCTTCTGTCGGCCTTCGCGCCCTGGGCGATCACGCCGCTGCTGATGCTCGGCGGCAGCTATCTGTGCTTCGAGGGGGCGGAGAAGGTGCTGCACCTCTTCCGTCCCGCCGCGGCCCATGGCGCGACGGAGGAGACCGGCGACCCGGCCCATCTCGAGGCGGCGAAGGTCTCGGGCGCGGTGAAGACCGATTTCATCCTCTCGGCCGAGATCATGACCATCGCGCTGGCCGCACTGCCGGCAGGTCAGTCGGTCTGGATGGAAGCGCTGGCGCTTGCCGTCGTCGCGCTCGGCATCACCGCGGCGGTTTATGGCGGGGTGGCGCTGATCGTGAAGATGGACGACATCGGGCTCTGGCTTGCCCGCAACGCCCGGCTCGCGCCGACCCGCGCCTTCGGCCGCGGCCTTGTCCATGTGATGCCGGGGTTTCTCTCGGGGCTGATGGCGGTGGGGACGGCGGCGATGCTCTGGGTCGGCGGTTCGATCGTGCTGCATGGCGCGGCGGAAACCGTCTGGGCGGCGCCTTACGAGGCGATCCATCACCTCGCCGTGGTGGTTGCCGCTGGCGTCGGAGAGAGCCTTGCCGGCACTGTCGAATGGCTCGTCACCGCGGCCTGTGACGGGATCTTCGGGCTTGCCTTCGGCATGGCGCTGGTGCCGCTGGTGACGCAGGCCATCAATCCGGTCATCGCACGCATCCGCGGCAAGGGCGGCGCGCACTGAAACCGGGTCAGGGGGCGCCGCCCCCTCGGCCCGTCGGGCCTCACCCCCTGCGCCCTCAGTCCTTGTTGCGCGGCCGGAAAATCTTCGCGCGGCCGACACGTTCCACCGTCTCGCGCCCGGCCTCGGTGCCGAAATGCGGCTTGTGCTTCAGATCCGGCAGGCGGGCGCGGATCTCGGCGGTCAGCTGCTCGGGCAGCAGGCCGAGCGTCGCCTCGCTCACCATCAGGCTCTCGACCGGGATGCCCTCGGCATAGATGATCTCGTGCCGGTCGAAGACGAGCGCGTAATAGTCGACATAGCCGCCTTCGCGCCGCCAGACATGTTCGCCGTCGACGAGGTGCTTGGCCTGCACGAGGATTTCCGAGGTATCGCCGATCCGTCGCTCGCCGCGCCGGTAGAGGAAGATCCGGTGATGCGGCGAGACGATCAGGTCGCCCTCGTTGCCAAGCGTGCCGGCCGAGATCACGACGGGGGCAAGCGAGCCGAGCGCGCGCAGCGTGGCGCGGGCGACAAGGCGCACCGGCTGCGGTCCGGAATCGCGCGTCAGCACCCGGTCGCCCGCCTGCAACGTCTCGATCGGGCGCTGTGCGCCGCCGGCCATGGTGATCATCGTGCCGGTGGTGAAGGCGACGCAGACGAGGTCGCTCAGCCGTGCCGAGCCCGGGTCGTCCTGCGCCTCGATCAGCGTGTAATCGGTGCGCGCCGCGATCGGCGAGAGCGGCAGGGCAAAGAGATCGCCGCTCGCCTCGTCGCGCAGCAACAGGATGTCGACGGTGTCGCCCTCGGGCGTCATCATCACATGACGGGCGATGACGGTGATCGTGTTGCCCGGGGTGCCGACCTCGGAGCCCGGAGCGATGCGCTGACAGCCCGTGCCGCTCTCCGCCTCGAGCATCAGCCTGAGCGGCGTGGCGCCGCGCTCGAGCTGATAGACATCGCCCGCGATGCTGTGCGCGGGCACGTCGATCGCATCGCCCTGGTTCGCCCCCGAGGTCACCCAGATCAGCTCCGCGTCGAAGACGTGGACAGTCTGGGGCGGCAGGGCCTGGGCTGAGGTCATGGTGTGCTCCCTGTTCCGGGGCGAAATGCGCTCCGGCAAGGCCTGAGAAGACCTGTGGTCGGTAAAGCAACTGCGGCGGCTTGCGTCAAGGGCGCGTGGCGCATTGCCTTTCCCCCCGTCCCCGGTGTTTCCTGCGCCGACCACGAACGGAAGACGGAGGGGAAAATGGATCTGGGGATCAGGGGCAAGCGCGCGATCGTCTGCGCGGGCTCGAAGGGGCTCGGGCGCGGCTGCGCCGAGGCGCTCGCGGCGGCCGGGGTGGAGATCGTGCTGAACGCGCGCGGCGCCGAGGCGCTGACGGCGACGGCGAATGCGCTCGAGGCGCGCCATGGCGTCACCGTGGTGCCGGTCGCGGCCGATATCACCACGCCCGAGGGGCGCGCCGCGGTGCTCGCGGCCGCGGGCGAGGTCGACATCCTGGTGAACAATGCCGGCGGCCCGCCGCCCGGGCTCTGGAGCGACTGGTCGCGCGAGGATTTCCTGCGCGCGATCGACGCCAACATGCTCAGCCCGATCGCGATGATGCAGGCCTGCCTGCCCGGGATGATCGAGCGCGGCTGGGGCCGGGTCGTCAACATCACCTCGGCCGCGGTGCGCGCGCCGATCGCGCAGCTCGGGCTGTCGAACTCGGCGCGCGCCGGGCTGACGGGCTTCGTCGCCGGCACTTCGCGGCAGGTCGCCCATGCCGGCGTGACGATCAACAACCTGCTGCCCGGCATCCACGCCACCGACCGGATGATCGCGCTCGACAGCCGCACCGCGGCCGAGCAGGGGATCACCCTCGAGGCGGCGGCGGCGCGGCGCGCGGCGGCGATCCCGGCGGGCCGCTTCGGCACCCCGGCCGAGTTCGGCGCGACCTGCGCCTTCCTGTGCTCGGTGCATGCGGGCTTCATCGTCGGGCAGAACATCCTGGTCGACGGCGGCGCGGCGAACCTGACGCTGTGAGCTTGCACGGGCGGGGCGGGGATGCTAGGGCCAATCCCGAGTTTTTCACTCGGGAGCCGCAATGACCCAGACCCACGTTCCGCCCCGGCTGCAGGTCGAGGGCCTGATGCGCAGCTTCGGCGGGCGTCAGGTGCTCGACGACGTCGGCTTCTCGATTCCGGCGGGGCAGGTGACCTGCCTGCTCGGCCCTTCGGGCTGCGGCAAGTCGACGACGCTGCGCATCATCGCCGGCGTCGACATGCAGGACCGCGGGCGCATCCTCGTCGACGGGGCGCTGGTGTGCGACACCGTCTTCCGCGTGCCGCCCGAACGGCGCGCGATCGGGCTGATGTTCCAGGACTTTGCGCTGTTTCCGCATCTGAGCGTGGCCGAGAACGTGGCCTTCGGTCTTTCGGGAAGCAAGGCCGAGAAGCGCGCGCGGGTCAGCGAACTGCTCGAGCGGGTGCATCTGGCGCGCCACATCGACAGCATGCCGCATGCGCTCTCGGGCGGCGAGCAGCAGCGTGTGGCGCTGGCCCGTGCTCTTGCGCCGCGGCCGCGGATCCTGCTGATGGACGAGCCCTTCTCGGGCCTCGACGAGCGGTTGCGCGACGACATCCGCGACGAGACGCTGGCCCTTCTGAAGGAGGAGGGCACGGCGGTGCTGCTGGTCACCCACGAGCCGCACGAGGCGATGCGGATGGCCGACGAGATCTTGCTGATGCGGGACGGCCGGATCGTGCAGCGCGGCGCGCCCTACAACCTCTACAACGCGCCCGTCGACCGCAAGGCGGCAGCCTTCTTCTCGGATATCAACGTGCTCACCGGGCGGGTGCAGGGGGCGCTGACGCCGACGCCGTTCGGCGATTTCCTGACCCCGGGGCTGGCCGATGGCACCGCCGTCGACATCGTGATCCGGCCGCAGCACCTGAAGATCGATTTCGACCGCGCCGGCCGCGGTCCGAACCCGACCGTGCAGGACGGCACGCCTGCCCGCGCCGTGGTCGAGCGCGCCCGCTTCATGGGGCGCGAGAGCCTCGTCGAGTTCCGCATGGAGTTCGACGGCTCGGTGCTGCGCGCGACGGTGCCGAACGTGTTCCTGCCGAAGCCCGGCACGCCGATGTGGCTGATGATCCGCCGCGACCGCTGCTTCGTCTTTCCGTCTGCCTGAGGCCACGAGCGGGCAAGGGGGGCGCTGCCCCCCCGTCCTGCGGACTCCCCCCGGGATATTTGCGGCAATCGGAAGCGGGAAAGGCCCGTGCTTTCTCCTTGCCCGAAATACCTCGGGGGTGAATTTTGCCGGCAGGCAAAAGCGGGGGCAGCGCCCCCGGCTTGCGTCATTGCAGATAGGGCACCGGGTCGACGGAATCGTAGCCCTTGCGGACCTCGAAATGGACGAAGGCCGGTTCGCCCGCGCGGATCTTCGCGATCGCCTGGCCGCGCTTCACCGTGTCGCCCTTCTTCACCGCGATGCCGTCGATATTGGCATAGACCGTGAGCAGGCCGTTCGCGTGGCGCAGCACCAGGATCGGCACCTGCTCGGTGTCCTTGGTGATCGCCGCGACGGTGCCGGCATCGGCGGCCTTGATCGCGGTGCCCGCGGCCGCCGCGATGTCGATACCGTCGTTCTTGCCCTTCACATAGGGCCGGATGATCGAGCCGCCGACCGGCATCACCAGCTGTGACCCCGAGGAGGCCGCGGTGCGGGTGGCGCCGAGGTCCGGCACGCCCGAGGTGTCGACCGGGGTCGAGGCCTTGACCGGGCTTTCGGCGGGCAGCGGTTTCGAGGCCGAGGGCGGCTCGGGCGTGGGCGAGGCGGCGCCGGGCGGCGTCACCGTCGAGGCGCTCGCCGGCGCGGCCCCGGCGGTCGCGACTGGGATCAGCAGATATTGCCCCTCGCGCACGCTCAGATCGGCCGGCAGGCCGTTCCATTCCGCAAGCGCCTTGGCCGAGACGTTGTAATAGCGCGCGATGGTATAGGCGGTCTCGCCGCGGGCGACCTTGTGGCGCACCGGCTCGGCCGAGGCGGGCTGCATCCCCGTCGCGGGCTTTGCGGCAACCGGGGCGGCGGCGGTCTTCGTCGGGGCGGGCGCCGCGGTTGTGGCGCTCGGTGCGGCGGGGGCGGGGCTGCTCGCCGCGGCGCGGTCGATCGCCGAGGAGGCGAGCGAGGTGATGTCGATGCGCTCGGTGCCGGCCCCGGTCGCGGTGGGGGCGGTCGCGGCGGGCAGGGCCGAGGCGGTGGCCACGGGTTCGGCCACGCGCCGCGGCAGCGCCAGCACCTCGCCCTTGTTCAGCGGCGTGTTCGAGGAGATGGCGTTGTAGCGCGCAAGCTCTTCGGCATTGACGCCCGCCCGGGTCGCGACGGTGGCGACGGTGTCACCGCGCCGGGCGACAGCGACCTGGAAATTCGGATAGGAGATCACGCCGCGGCTGTCGGGCTCGGGGCGGGCGGCGGTCGCGCTGCGCGCGGCCGAGCTGGTGTCGAAACCCAGCTTGCCGAAGCCGCGCAGGTCGGCGTCCATGTTGCTGCAGGCGGCAAGCGCGGCAAGCGCACAGCCTGCCAGCAGCAGACGCGGTGCCGCGCGGCGCGGCAGGGAAAGGGGCTGGCGCAGGGAAGCGGTCATCGGCTCGGTCCTCGTCATCTTGGTGGCCCCTGTCGCCGGGGCCTTGAACTCAGTCGCTTGCCATGCCCTCGACAAGCGGCACGAAACGCACGGGGCGCAATTCCTCGTAATCGAAACCCGTCTCGAGACGCCGCACGCGGATCAGGCTTTGGACCGTGTCCGACTGGCCGACGGGAAGCACCATGATACCGCCGATCTTCAGCTGGGACAACAGGGGGCCGGGCGGGTCCTCGGCGGCGGCGGTCACAAGGATGCGGTCGAAGGGCGCCTGATCGGGCAGGCCGCGGGTGCCGTCGCCGGCGATCGCGACGATGTTGGGCAGGGCGAGTGCGGTGAAGATCTCGGAGGCCTCGCGCACCAGGCGCCGATAGCGGTCGACGGTGTAGACGCGGCGCGCGAGCAGGCTCAGCACCGCCGCCTGATAGCCCGAGCCAGTGCCGATCTCGAGCACGGTGTCGCGCGGCCCGACGCCAAGCGCCTGGGTCATCAGCCCGACGACCGAGGGCTGCGAGATCGTCTGGCCACAGGCAATCGGCAGCGGCATGTCCTCATAGGCGCGCTCGGCGAAGAGGCCGCGCACGAAAGGGCCGCGGTCGACCTTCTCCATCGCGGCCAGCACCCGCGCATCCGTCACGCCCTTGGAGCGCAGCGCGAAGAGGAAGCGCATCTTGCGCTCGGCGATCGGTTCGATGCCGTCCTCCTCGGGCGTGTCGGTCATGCGAGGCGCGCCTCCAGCTCGGCCAGAACGTCATGGGCGGTGAGGTCGCAGCGCATCGGCGTGACCGAGATCCAGCCCTCGAGGTTGAGCGCCGCATCGGTGCCGGGGGCGGTCGCGGTGTGCTGCGGGCCGCCCTTGACCCAGAGGAACCGCCGCCCGGTCGGCGAATGATGCGGCTCGACCGAGAAGAAGCTGTCGGTGCGATAGCCCTGCGGCGCCACCTTCCAGCCCTTCACCGCGGCGGCGGGCACCGGCGGGAAGTTGATGCTGTAGAAGACGCGATAGGGGCCATCGTCCCAGATCCCCTTCTGCCACAGCTGGCGCAGCAGCGCGGGGCCGTGCACGCGGGCGGCCTCGAACGGGTCCATGCCGGGGGCCATGCAGTCCGGCCCGAGGAACTGGCTCAGCGCGATCGCGGGCACGCCCTGCAGCGCCGCCTCCATCGCGCCGCCAAGGGTGCCGGAGTAGAGCGCGTTCTCGGCCGAGTTGTTGCCGCGGTTGACGCCCGAGAGGACCAGATCGGGCTTGCCGCCCTCGAAGACGTCGTAAAGCCCGGCGAGCACGCAATCGGCCGGGCTGCCCTCGGCGGCATAGCGGCGCGGGCCGTGCTTGGCGATCATCATCGGCCGGGTGTAGCTGATGCAATGGCCGACGCCCGATTGCTCGAAGGCGGGGGCGACGGTCCAGACCTCGCCCTCGGGTCCGGCCAGCTCGGTGGCGAGATCGAGCAGAACCTCGAGCCCCGGCGCGTGGATGCCGTCGTCATTGGTGATCAGAATGCGCATAAAGTCCCCGTCCGGCTCGTGTTGCCCCTGCTTAGCTCGCAAGGCCCGGCGCGACAAGCGACGGGGCGCATGCGTCGGGATTTCCGCCAGATGTGTGGTCAGAGGGCAGCGCTGCGGCGCGGGCGGCGAGGGGGGCTCTGCCCCCCGCTGCGCTCCCCCCGAGGTATTTGTGCCAAGATGAAAGCAAAAGGGGCCACTTGCGCAGCCCCCGGAACCCGAACCCGGCCCCAGCTTTCTCCTTGCCCGAAATACCTCGGGGGTGAGCGGCGAAGCCGCGAGGGGGCAGCGCCCCCTTGGCCCGCCGGTCTTAGAGCTCGCCGAGGAGGCGTTTTGCCTCGTCGCGGATATCAGAGAGGGGCGCGCGGTCTTCGGAGGGGAAGAAACGCGCGCGCGTCGCCGTGGGCATCGGCCGCGGTTCCGCGATCACCACGCGCGGACCGATCTTGACGTTTTCCGCCTGCCAGCTGCGGGCGAGTGCGATCTGTGCGGCCTTGGTCGCGCCATAGGCGCCGAAGAACTTCTGCCCGCCGCGCGGATCGTCGAAAAAGAGCGCGGTGCCCGCGCCCGCGCGCAGCAGCGGCTCGATCAGCGGGATCAGCATTGCCGTCGCGGTGACGTTCGTGGCGACGGATTTCGAGAAATCCTTGGCGTCGATATGGCCTGCGGGCGCAAGCGGCGCGGCGTGGATCGCGGTGTGCGCCCAAAGCCCGATCCGGCCCCAGCGGCCGGCGATCGCGTTCGCCAGATGCTCCATCTGCGCCGGGTCGGTGACGTCGAGCGGCGCAAGCGAGGCCGATCCGCCGGCCGCCTGGATCCGGTCGTCGAGTTCCTCGAGCCCGCCCACGGTGCGGGCGACGGCCATCACGTGCCAGCCCCGGGCGGCAAGGGTTTCGGCAAGCGCCGCGCCAAGCCCGCGCGAGGCGCCGGTGACGAGGGCGATGTTCTTTTCGGTGGTCTCGGTGCTCATGACGGCTCCTTGCCAGAGGGGGAGGCGGCGCGCAAGCATTTCGCGCGGGCGCGCCTGCGGCATCCTGTTGCGGTCTCAGCTGTCTGATTGCAGTCGGGCGAGGGCGGCGCGGCACATGCCGTAGCGCAGCCACTGGCAGGGCGCGCAGATCTCGCTCAGCGCCTCGGCCGGCAGTGCGCGCATCCGGTCGAGCGCCTCGCCCCAGCTCAGCCGGTCGCCCGTCGTCAGGCCGAGCGCGCGGGCATGTGCGGCATCGAGCTGGTCGATCGTCGCCGCGGTGTCGCAGCCTTCGCCGCGCCGCGCCGGGCAGGGGGCGCAGATGTCGTCGGCCGCCGCCGTCACCTCGATCTCGACCGCCGGGCCCGCCTCGGTGCGCAGCCGGCCCATGACGATCGCCGTCATGTTGGCGGTGAAGGCGTCGGAATAGCCCTTCCCCTCGAAACCCAGGGAGCACAGGAAATGATGCGGGCGGTAGCGCAGCGGGCGGTCGGACATCGCGGGCTCGGAGGTTCGGGCAGATATGCGAAGGGCCGGGGAAATCCCCGGCCCTCGAGTGGCTTGCGTGCCCCTCAGCGCGCGTCGACGTCGACGTAGTCGCGGAAGGTCGCGCCGGTATAGAGCTGCCGCGGACGGCCGATCTTGCCGGTGGGGTCGCCGATCATTTCCTTCCACTGCGAGATCCAGCCGACGGTGCGCGACAGCGCGAAGATCGGCGTGAACATCGAAGTCGGGAAGCCCATGGCCTCAAGGATGATGCCCGAGTAGAAGTCGACGTTCGGATAGAGCTTCTTCTCGATGAAGTAGGGGTCCTGAAGCGCGATCTTCTCGAGCTCCTTGGCGACCTGGAGCGTCGGGTTGTCGTGGATGCCGAGCAGGTCGAGCACCTCGTCGGCCGATTCCTTCATCACCTTCGCGCGCGGGTCGAAGTTCTTGTAGACGCGGTGACCGAAGCCCATCAGCTTGAAGGGATCGTTCTTGTCCTTGGCGCGGGCGATGAATTCCGGGATGCGATCCACGGTGCCGATCTCGCGCAGCATTTCGAGGCAGGCCTGGTTCGCCCCACCATGCGCCGGGCCCCAGAGGCAGGCGATGCCGGCCGCGATGCAGGCAAACGGGTTCGCGCCCGAGGAGCCGGCCAGACGCACGGTCGAGGTCGAGGCGTTCTGCTCGTGGTCCGCATGCAGGGTGAAGATGCGGTCCATCGCCTTCGCCAGCGCCGGTTCCACCTTGTAGGGCTCGGCCGGAACCGAGAAGCACATGTGCAGGAAGTTCTCGGCGTAGCTCAGCTCGTTGCGCGGATAGACGAAGGGCTGGCCGATCGAGTACTTGTAGGCCCAGGCGGCGATCGTCGGCACCTTGGCGATGAGGCGCATCGAGGCCACTTCGCGCTGCCACGGATCGTTGATGTCGAGGCTGTCGTGGTAGAAGGACGAGAGCGCGCCGACGACGCCGACCATCGTCGCCATCGGGTGGGCGTCACGACGGAAGCCGCGGAAGAAATACTGGATCTGCTCGTGCAGCATCGTGTGCCGGGTGATCCGGTACTCGAAGTCCTCCATCTGCTGGCGGGTCGGCAGTTCGCCGTTCAGCAGCAGATAGCAGACTTCGAGGTAATGCGACTTCTCGGCCAGCTGGTCGATCGGATAGCCGCGATAGAGCAGCTCGCCCTTGTCGCCGTCGATATAGGTGATCGCCGACTCGCAGGCGGCGGTCGAGGTGAAACCGGGGTCGTAGGTGAAGACATCGGCCTGGCCATAGAGCTTGCGGATGTCGAGAACATCCGGACCCACGGAGGGCGAGAGAACCGGCAGCTCGTAGGTCTTGCCGTCGAGCGTCAGTGTGGCAGTTCGTTTCGTGTCAGCCATGAGCTTCCCTTTCCTGTCGTCCGGCCGGGCGCGCCGGTCTGTTGGGTCCGGTTTCACCGGAGAGGCGGCCCGCCCTCAGGCCACCTGATCGTTCACCCTGGCCAAGGTCTCCTCCCGGCCCAGGACATACATCATATCGAACACGCCGGGGGTCACCGACCGCCCCGCAAGTGCGGCACGCAGGGGGGAGGCCAGCTTGCCGAGCCCGAGGTCTTTCTCCTCCGCAACCTGCTTCACGATGGCCTCCAGATCGTCGCGCGTCCAGCTAGCATTTTGCAGGCGCGGCGTCAATTCTTTCAGTATACCACGGGATACCGGATCAAGCTGTTTTGCCGCCTTCTCGTCCACGTCGATCGGCCGCTGAACCAAGGCGAAGTGAGCCTTTTCAATGAGTTGCGGGAAGGTCTTCGCGCTCGACTTGATATAGGGCATCGCCGCGCGCAGCCCCTTTGCCTGCATTTCGGTCAGTGCGGGCAGCTCTGCAGCCTCCAGATAGCCTGCGACCTGCGGCATCAGCGCGTCATCATCGGCCACAGCCATGTGCCGGCCGCAGATGTTCTCGAGCTTCTTGAAGTCGAGACGCGCCGGCGAACGGCCGATTCCTTCCAGCTCGAACCAGCTCTTCGCCTGCTCGTCGGTGAAGAATTCATCATCGCCGTGGCTCCAGCCGAGTCGCGCCAGATAGTTGCGCATCCCCGCCGCCGGATAGCCCATGGCCTGATACTGCTCGAGCCCGACCGCGCCGTGGCGCTTCGACAGCTTCTTGCCGTCCGGGCCGTGGATCAGCGGGATATGGGCATAGACCGGCACGTCCCAGCCCATGGCGAGATAGATCTGCATCTGCCGCGCCGCGTTCACCAGATGGTCGTCACCGCGGATCACATGGGTCACGCCCATGTCGTGGTCGTCGACCACCACGGCGAGCATGTAGGTCGGCGTGCCGTCCGAGCGCAGGCAGACCATGTCGTCAAGCTGATCGTTGCGCACGGTCACGTCGCCCTGCACCTTGTCGTGCACCACCGTCGCGCCCTCGCGCGGCGCCTTCAGCCGGATCACATAGGGCGCATCCGGATAAGTCGAGGGATCGGCGTCGCGCCAGGGCGAGCGGAACAGCTGCGAGCTGCCCTCGGCCTTCGCCTTTTCCCGGAACGCCTCGATCTCTTCCTGGGTCGAGAAGCACTTGTAGGCCGCGCCGCGCGCGAGCATCTCGCGCGCCACCTCGGCGTGGCGGGGCACGCGCTCGAACTGGCTCACCACCTCGCCGTCATAGTCGAGGCCGAGCCACTCGAGCCCCTTCAGGATCGCCGCCGTCGCCTCGGGGGTCGAGCGGGCGCGGTCGGTGTCCTCGATGCGCAGCAGGAAGGTGCCGCCATGGCCGCGTGCGAACAGCCAGTTGAACAGCGCCGTGCGGGCCCCGCCGATATGCAGGTAGCCGGTCGGCGAGGGGGCGAAGCGGGTGACGATCTTTTGCGACATCGGGGCCTTTCTCGCCCGGTCCGGCGGGCGCCGGGAGGGGCGTTGTTAACGATCTGTAAACCATGCAGCCACTAGGCTGATCTTCGGCGTCTGTCTAAGCGCGGAGGGGCAGAGAAACAAGGTGTCCGAGCCGGGGAGCGCGATCACGACCGGGCGCGCACCGGCGCGCCTGCCGGCCCCCGCGCTGTGGGCGGGGCTGCTGCGGGCGCTTGGCGCGGGGCTCGAGGATCCGGCGGGGGCGCTGGTGCGGGCGCGGCTCGACCTGCCGCTCTGGGCGCCGGTGGCGCTTGGCGCGGGCATCGGGGCGTGGTTCGCCGCGCCCATTGATCCGCCCGCAGGGGTGATCTGGGGGCTTGGTGCGCTTGCCGTCGTTGCGTTGCTGATCTGGGCGCGCGGGGCGGAGCCCTTGCGCTTTCCGGCGGCCCTTCTGGCGCTGCTGGCGGCCGGGGTGCTTCTGGCCGAGGCCCGCGCCGGGGCCGTCGCCGCCCCCGTGCTGCCCTTTCGCTATGACGGCCCGGTCGAGGGGCGGGTGCTGGCGGTCGACCGCTCGTCGCGCGACCGGATCCGGCTGACTCTCGACGCGGTGCAGCTGACCGACATCGACCCCGACCGCAGCCCCGCGATGGTGCGCGTGACCCTGCGCCCCGAGACCGCGGCGCTGCCCGAACCGGGCGAACGGGTGATGCTGACCGCGAACCTGCAGCCCCCCGCGCCGCCCGTCGAACCCGGCGCCTGGGATTTTCGCCGCACGGCCTGGTTCGAGGGGCTGGGCGCGGTCGGTTTCGCCCGCGGCCCGGTGCTGCGCGTGGCGCCCCCCGATCCGCACGACCGGGCGCTGGCCGGCCACCGGCTGCGGATGCGGCTCTCGGCGGCGATGCAGGCGCGGATGCCGGGGCAGGCGGGGGCCGTCGCCGCGGCGCTGATGACCGGCGACCGGTCGGGGATTTCCGAGGCGACGAATGCGGTGATGCGGGCGGCGAACCTCTATCACATCATCTCGATCTCTGGGCTGCACATGGGAATGCTGGCGGGCTTTGTCTTTGCGGCGCTCCGCTATGGCCTCGCCGCCGTCGGCCCCTTCGCGCTGATCTGGCCGGTGAAGAAGATCGCGGCTCTGGTGGCGCTGGTGGCCTCGACCGTCTACCTGTGGCTTGCCGGGGCCGAGGTGGCGACGACCCGCGCCTGGCTGATGACCGCGGTGATGCTGCTGGCGGTGCTGCTCGACCGGCGCGCGATCTCGCTGCGCACGGTGGCGCTGGCGGCGCTGGTGCTGCTGGTGCTCGAACCCGAAAGCCTGACCGAACCGGGCTTCCAGATGTCCTTCGCGGCGACCGTGGCGCTGGTGCTGGCCTTCGGCCCCTGGGCGCGGATCGCGCCGCTCCTGCCGTGGCTGGTGCGCCCGGTGGCGATGCTGGTGCTGACCTCGCTGGTTGCGGGCACGGCGACGGCGCCGATCGCGGCGCTGCATTTCGGCCGGGTGGCGGAATACGGGCTGCTGGCGAACCTGCTCGCGGTGCCGGTGATGGGCACGCTGGTGATGCCGGCGGGGGTGATCGCGGCGCTGCTGGCGCCCCTTGGCCTGGCCGCGCCGGCGCTGTGGGTGATGGAGCAGGGCACGCGCTGGATGATCTTTGTGGCCGAGCGGGTCGCGGCGCTGGATGGTGCGGTGATCGCCGTGCCGGCGCCGCCCGCCGCGGTGCTGCCGTTGCTGGCGCTTGGCGCGCTGGTGGCGGTTCTGGCGCGCGGGCTGCCGCGCGTTGCGGGGCTTTCCGCGATGGCCGTGGCGGCGGGGCTGTGGGGCACGGCGGTGCGGCCCGCGCTGCTGATCGCGCCCGAGGGGGCGCTGGTCGGGCTGGCGACCGCAGAGGGCCGGGCGCTGTCAAAACCCGGTGCCGCCTTCGTCGCCGAAAGCTGGCTCAAGGCCGATGGCGACGAGAGCACGCCCGAGGCCGCGGCCGCCCGTCCGGGGTTCACCGGCCCGCGCGGCGCCCGCGTCGGCACCTGGAACGGCCGCGCCGTGGTGCATCTGAGCGGCACCGGCGCGCTCGCGGCGCTGAGCGCCGCCTGCCACGGCGATGCCCTTGTCATTCTGGCGGCTTCCGCGCCCGATCCGGCCCCCGCGGGCTGCGAGATCTGGGATCGTGACAGGCTGCGCGCGGGCGGTGTGGCCTTTGCCGTGGATGGCCGGCAGATCGGGCCGGGGCAGGGCGCGCGGCGCTGGACCGGGGGCCCGCGCCGTCAATAGCTGCGGATCAGCCCGACAAGGCGGCCCTGCACCTTCACCTGATCCTCGCGCAGCATCCGGGTCTCGTACTCGGGGTTCGCCGCCTCGAGCGCGATCATCGCGCCGCGGCGCAGATAGCGTTTCAGCGTCGCCTCGTGCCCGTCGACCAGTGCCACCACGATGTCGCCGTTGTCGGCCGTGCCCTGTTCGCGGATCACCACGATGTCGCCGTCGTTGATGCCGATGCCGATCATCGAATCGCCCCGCACTTCGAGCGCGTAATGCTCGCCCCGGCCCGACAGCATCGAGCCCGGCACCGCGATGTGATGCGAGATCTCGGCAATCGCCTCGATCGGCACGCCGGCGGCGATCCGCCCCATCACCGGCAGCTCGAGCGCAT
This sequence comes from Paenirhodobacter hankyongi, assembly GCF_003664585.1. GTDB lineage: Bacteria > Pseudomonadota > Alphaproteobacteria > Rhodobacterales > Rhodobacteraceae > Rhodobacter > Rhodobacter hankyongi. The sequence goes on along the minus strand of NZ_RCHI01000020.1, from coordinate 31,262 downwards.
GCACCGCCTCGACCGGCTGCGCGGCGCGCGGCGGTGCCACCTTCTCGCCCTCGATCACCCGCGGCGTGAAGCCGGGCCTTGCGGTCTCCATCGCCTCGGGCAGCTTCACGATCTCGATCGCGCGGGCCCGGTGCGCAAGGCGGCGGATGAAGCCGCGTTCCTCGAGCGCGGTGATCAGCCGGTGGATCCCCGACTTCGAGCGCAGCTCGAGCGCGTCCTTCATTTCGTCAAAGGAGGGGGGCACGCCGTCGCGCGCCACCCGCTTCTGGATGAAATCCAGCAATTCCATTTGCTTGCGCGTCAGCATCGGCGGTGCATCCCGGTTTTGTTCGCGGTGAGTTCACATTAAGTTCTAACGCCGTTCCGCGCTGCGGTCAAGATTTGCCCGGCGCCGCTGTCCGCGGGGCTTGACCGGCCCGCGCCGCCGCCCTAGAGGCCGGCCATGAGCGACGAGAGCGAACATCCCGAGGCAGCGGACGGCGACACGAGCCGGCCCGAATGGCGCAATTTCTACGGCCGCATCCGCGGCAAGACGATGCGCGCCTCGCAAAAGACCTATCTGAGCGAGGATCTCGACAGCCTGCGCCCGCGCGGCATCACCCGGGCCGAGAACCCGGCGCGCGAGGTGATCGACCCGGCCACCATCTTCGGCAATGACGCGCCGATCTGGCTCGAGGTCGGTTTCGGCGGCGGCGAGCATCTGGTGCACATGGCGGCGAGCTATCCGCAGGTGAACATCATCGGCGCCGAGCCCTTCATCAACGGCGTCGCGATGTTGCTCGGCAAGATCCGCGCCGCCGATGTGACGAACCTGGCCGTGCATCCGGGCGACGCGCGCGACCTGATGGACGTGCTGCCCGAGGGCTGCATCGCCAAGGCCTTCCTGAACTATCCCGACCCCTGGCCGAAACGGCGCCACCACCGCCGCCGCTTCGTCACCGCCGAGCATCTGGTGCCGCTTGCCCGGGTGATGGCGCCCGGTGCCGAGTTCCGCGTCGCGACCGACATTCCGAGCTACATGGCCCAGGCCCTGCGCGAGGTGCCGAAGGCGGGGTTCGAGCTTGTCGCCCATTCCGGCACGCCCTGGAGCGACTGGATCTCGACCCGCTACGAGCAGAAGGCTCTGCGCGAGGGCCGCACCCCCGATTACGCCACCTTCCGCCGGCTCTGAACGCGCCGCGGGCCCCGGCGGGGCGGCATTTTGCGCCGCGCGCCGGCCGGGGGCTTTCGCGGGCGCGCGCGCTGCGCTAACAGGGGCCGATCTTTCAGGGAGGTTTCCATGTCCGGCCACGGCGATCCGATCCGCATGACCGCGCGCAAGAGCGCCGCGCTTTCCGGCGTGGCCGAGGTGCCCGGCGACAAGTCGATCTCGCATCGCGCGCTGATCCTTGGCGCGCTGTCGGTCGGCACCACGAAAATCACCGGCCTGCTCGAGGGGCAGGATGTGCTCGACACCGCGAAGGCGATGGCGGCCTTCGGCGCCGGCGTGACGCGCGAGGGCGCGGGCGCCTGGACGGTCGAGGGCGTGGGGGTGGGCGGTTTCGCCGAGCCCGCCGACGTGATCGACTGCGGCAATTCGGGCACCGGCGTGCGGCTGATCATGGGCGCGATGGCGACCTCGCCGATCACCGCGACCTTCACCGGTGACGCCTCGCTGCGCAAGCGGCCGATGGGGCGGGTGACCGATCCGCTGGCGCTTTTCGGCGCGCGGGCCTATGGCCGCGCCGGCGGCCGGCTGCCGATGACCGTGGTCGGTGCGGCCGAGCCGGTGCCGGTGACCTATGCGACGCCGATGGCCTCCGCTCAGGTGAAATCTGCGGTGCTGCTCGCCGGCCTCAACGCCCCCGGCCAGACCGTGGTGATCGAGAAGACCGCGACCCGCGATCATACCGAGCGGATGCTGCGCGGCTTCGGTGCCGAGGTCAGCGTCGAGGCGACGCCCGAGGGCAATCGCATCACCCTGACCGGCCAGCCCGAGCTGCGCGGCCAGACCGTCGCGGTGCCGCGCGACCCGTCGTCGGCCGCCTTCCCGGTCTGTGCGGCGCTGATCGTGCCGGGCTCGGACATCCTTGTCCCCGGCGTCAGCCAGAACCCGACGCGCAATGGCCTGTTCCTGACCCTGCGCGAGATGGGCGCCGACATCACCTTCGAGAACGAGCGCGAGGAGGGCGGCGAGCCCGTCGCCGACCTGCGCGTGCGCTTCTCCGAACTCACCGGCATCGAGGTGCCGGTCGAACGCGCCGCAAGCCAGATCGACGAATACCCGGTGCTGGCGGCGGTGGCGGCCTGCGCGCGCGGCACCACGGTGATGCGTGGCGTGCACGAGCTGCGGGTCAAGGAAAGCGACCGCATCGACGCGATGGCGCGCGGGCTCGAGGCCTGCGGCGTCACCGTCGAGGAAGATGACGACACGCTGATCGTGCATGGCCTCGGCCCCGATGGCGTGCCGGGCGGCGCGACCGTCGCCACCCACATCGACCACCGCATCGCGATGAGCTTCCTCGTGCTGGGCCTTGCGTCGCGCGCGCCGATCTCCGTCGACGACGGCTCGCCGATCGCCACCTCCTTCCCGGTGTTCGAGCCGCTGATGCGCGGGCTCGGCGCCGAGATCGTCCGCGAAGGCTGAAAGCAAGGACGCCTCCGGCGGGAGTCTTTGGGCAAGGAAAAGCCGGGGGTCTTTGCACCTTGGCCTTTTCTTGGGTCAAATGCTCGGACGCGACAGCGAGGCCGGAACTGAGGGGAACGCCATGAGATTCACCGTAGCGATCGACGGGCCGGCGGCGGCGGGCAAGGGCACGATCTCGCGCGCCGTGGCGGACCGCTTCGGCTTTGCCCATCTCGACACCGGAGCGCTTTACCGCGCCGTGGGCGTCAAGGGCGGTGACCCGGTCGACGCGGCGCGCGGACTGACGCCCGAGGATCTGGCGCGCGCCGACCTGCGCACGCTGGAAGCCGGGCAGGCGGCCTCGCGCGTCGCGGTGATCCCCGAGGTGCGGCAGGCGCTTCTCGACTTCCAGCGCGGCTTTGCCCGGCGCGAGGGCGGCGCGGTGCTCGACGGGCGCGACATCGGCACGGTGATCTGCCCCGAGGCCGAGGTGAAGCTCTTCGTCACCGCCTCGCCAGAGGTGCGCGCGCATCGGCGCTGGCTCGAGGTCGGTGGCGACGAGCGCCAGGTGCTGGCCGAGGTGAGGGAGCGCGACGCGCGCGACATGAACCGCGCCGATGCGCCCTTGCGGCCCGCAGCGGATGCCATGGTGCTTGACACCTCCGAGATGACGATCGAGGAGGCGGTGGCTGCCGCGGTCGCGCAGATCGAAAGGCTGCGCGGCTGACTTCACAAGCGCGCGGGGCAGGCGCATGATGCGACGATGATGCGCCGCTTGTCCCTTGTGATCGTGCTTCTCCTTCTGGCCCTGCCCGCGGCGGCGATCGAGCGCCCGGCGGGGCTGATGTGGAACCACTCCGGCCTGCCGCTGACCCTGCCGCTGCAGGTGAAGAGCGATCCGGGGGCCGATCTTTACCTGCAGCTCTCCGACCCCGCGACCGGGCAGGCGGTGCTGGCGGCCTATGTCCGCGGCGGCGCTTTCTTCCGCGTGCTGGTGCCGCCCGGTCGCTGGGCGCTGACATTCGCCCGTGGGCGCGACGCGCAGGGGCAGGACTGGCAGGGCGAGGACGGGCTTTTCGGCGCCGCGACCGAGGTCATCGCGCTGCCCGAGCCGCTGGTCTTCCAGACCGAGGGCGCGGCGCGCAAGAGCGGCCATCTGATCGATCTGCGCGGCGCAAGCCCGGTTCTGCGCGACATCGGCCTGTGCCAGCGCCGCGCGCTCGATCCCGACAGCCTCTCGCGCTCCTGGGCGCGACAGCACCCGCATGGCCTTCGCGATCCGCGCGAGCCCGGCCCCTTCACCGCGCCGCGCTATGATCTGCGCAGCCATTTCTGCGACGATGCGGGCTGAGCCCGGTCCTTGCCTTGGCGCCGCGATCGGCTATCACTGGGGCGTGAAAGCAGAGGGACATCATGGGCTTCACGCGCCTGCTCTATCGAAGCATTCCGGCCCGGGCCGATTTCGACCCCTCTGACCTCGACATCCTGCGCGTCGCGCTGCGCCACAACGCGGCGGCGGGGATCACCGGCTATCTGTGGCGCGCGAACGGCCAGTTCTTCCAGGCGCTGCACGGGCCCGCGGGCGAGATCGCCGCGCTGATGGCGCGGATCGCCGCAGACCCGCGCCACCGGGATCTGGACCTGCTGTTCGAGGAGCCCGACGAGGCGGTCTCGCCCTTTCCGGACTGGTCGATGGGCTATGACCATTTCCTCGCCCTCGAACTCGGCGCCGATCTCGACCCGGACGGGGCCCGCCCGCCGCTGTCGGCCGGGGAGAGCCGGGCGGTCTTTGCGCGCATGGTCGAGGCTGCCGAGGAAGTGCGCCGCTACGGCTCGGCCTTCCCGCATGCCCGAAGCCCGGGCGAGGACCAGGCGGCCTGGCTCGCCCGCCTCGACGCGAGCGCCTGAACGGCGCCGAAACTCCTTGCCCCACAGGCGAATTGCGCCTATATGGCCCCGACCGAAGGGGGCAGACGCCTGTCTGCACCCGCCTCGGCGTATCCACAAAAGACCGGCGGAGCCAACCGTCAGGCCAGTGAAACACACGCAAAGGAAACTGAAACGCATGTGCGCTAAAGCTACCATGGAAGAATTCGAGGCCCTTCTCAACGAAAGCCTCGAGATCGACACCCCCCAGGAGGGTTCGGTCGTCAAGGGCAAGGTCATCGCCATCGAGGCGGGCCAGGCCATCATCGACGTCGGCTACAAGATGGAAGGCCGCGTCGACCTGAAAGAATTCGCCAACCCGGGCGAGGCCCCCTCGATCGCCGTCGGCGACGAAGTGGAAGTGTACCTCGACCGCGTTGAGAACGCCCGTGGCGAGGCCGTGATCTCGCGCGAGAAAGCCCGCCGCGAAGAGGCCTGGGACCGTCTCGAGAAGGCCTATGCCAGCGAAGAGCGCGTCGAAGGCGCCATCTTCGGCCGCGTCAAGGGTGGCTTCACCGTCGATCTCGGCGGCGCCGTGGCCTTCCTGCCCGGTTCGCAGGTCGATGTGCGCCCGGTGCGCGACGCCGGCCCGCTCATGGGTCTCAAGCAGCCGTTCCAGATCCTCAAGATGGACCGTCGTCGTGGCAACATCGTTGTCTCGCGTCGTGCGATCCTCGAAGAGTCGCGTGCCGAACAGCGCGCCGAGGTCATCTCGAACCTCACCGAAGGCCAGGTGGTCGACGGCGTGGTCAAGAACATCACCGAATACGGTGCGTTCGTTGACCTCGGCGGTGTCGACGGTCTGCTCCATGTCACCGACATGGCGTGGCGCCGCGTGAACCACCCGTCGGAGATCCTGTCGATCGGCGAGACCGTCAAGGTCCAGGTCGTCAAGATCAACAAGGAAACCCACCGCATCTCGCTCGGCATGAAGCAGCTGCAGAACGATCCGTGGGATTCGGTCGAAGCCAAGTTCCCGATCGGTTCGGTGCACAAGGGCCGCGTCACCAACATCACCGACTACGGCGCGTTCGTCGAGCTGGAAGCCGGTGTCGAGGGTCTCGTTCACGTCTCGGAAATGTCCTGGACCAAGAAGAACGTGCACCCCGGCAAGATCGTCTCGACCTCGCAGGAGGTTGACGTCATGGTGCTGGAGATCGACACCGCGAAGCGTCGCGTGTCGCTCGGCCTCAAGCAGTGCATGCGCAACCCGTGGGAAGTCTTCGCCGAGACCCATCCGGTCGGCTCGATGATCGAAGGCGAAGTCAAGAACATCACCGAATTCGGTCTGTTCATCGGCCTCGACAACGACATCGACGGCATGGTGCACCTCAGCGACCTGTCGTGGGACAAGCGCGGCGAGGAAGCGATCCAGGACTACCGCAAGGGCGACGTGGTCAAGGCCGCGGTCACCGAGGTGGACATCGAGAAAGAGCGTATCTCGCTCTCGATCAAGGCGCTCGACGCCGACACCTTCTCGGATGCGGTTGACGGCGTGAAGCGCGGCTCGGTGATCACCGTTGCCGTGACCGCGATCGAAGACGGCGGCATCGAGGTCGAATACAACGGCATGAAGTCCTTCATCCGCCGTTCGGACCTCGCCCGTGACCGTGCCGATCAGCGCCCCGAGCGGTTCCAGGTTGGCGACCATGTCGACGTGCGCGTCGTCAACGTCGACAGCAAGACCCGCAAGCTCGGCGTGTCGATCAAGGCGCGCGAGATCGCCGAAGAGAAGGAAGCCGTGGAACAGTACGGCTCGTCCGACTCGGGCGCCTCGCTCGGCGACATCCTGGGCGCTGCGCTCAAGAGCCGCGAGTAATCCGCGATACGGGCAGGGGCTTCGGCCCCACCCCGGAAACCCCGCCCGAAAGGGCGGGGTTTTTCTTTTGCCTGCCGGGGCGTGCACAGTGGCTGCGCTTCGGCAAACACTCACCGCGGTTGCGAAGCCGGGGGCGCAGTGACTAGCTATGTGCCGAACGGGACCGGGCAGGGGTCAAGCCCCCGCCTGTGCTGCCCGAGGAGCAATGCGATGAAGAATATCGGTTTCCTGTCCTTCGGACATTGGTCGGCGCAGCGTGGCTCGGCGACCCGGACCGCCGGCGACGCGCTGTTGCAGGCGATCGACCTCGCCGTCGCGGCCGAGGAGCTCGGCCTTGATGGCGCCTATTACCGTGTCCACCACTTCGCCCGTCAGCACGCGAGCCCCTTCCCGCTGCTGTCGGCCGTCGCCGCCCGCACCTCGAAGATCGAGATCGGCACCGGCGTGATCGACATGCGCTACGAGAACCCGCTCTACATGGCCGAGGAGGCGGGCGCCGCCGACCTGATCAGCGGCGGCCGGCTGCAGCTTGGCATCAGCCGGGGCAGCCCCGAGCAGGTGATCGAGGGCTGGCGCTATTTCGGCTATGCGCCCGAGGAGGGCGAGACCGACGCCGACATGGGGCGCCGGCACGCGCAGGCCTTCCTGCAGATGATCGAGGGCCATGGCTTTGCCGAGCCGAACCCGCGGCCGATGTTCCCGAACCCGCCGGGCAAGCTGCGGCTCGAGCCCTATTCGGAGGGGCTGCGCGACCGGATCTGGTGGGGCGCGGGCTCGAACAAGACGGCCGAATGGGCGGCGATGCTGGGGATGAACCTGCAAAGCTCGACCTTGAAGGACGACGAGACCGGCGAGGCCTTCCACGTGCAGCAGGCCAAGCAGATCCGCGCCTATCGCGAGGCCTGGAAGGCCGCGGGCCACAAGCGCAAGCCGCGCGTCTCGGTCAGCCGCTCGATCTTCGCGCTGACGAATGACGAGGACCGGATGTATTTCGGCCGTGGCGGCAGCGAGGATGACCAGGTCGGCTTCATCGAGCGGCAGCGCTCGATCTTCGGCCGCTCCTATGCCGACGAGCCCGACAAGCTGGTCGAGCAGCTGAAGCGCGACGAGGCGATTGCCGAAGCCGACACGCTGCTGCTGACGGTGCCGAACTCGCTCGGCGTCGATTACAACGCCCATGTGATCGAGAGCATCCTGACGCATGTCGCCCCGGCGCTTGGCTGGCGCTGAGCGCGCAGCCTGCCGCATCCCATGACCCGACCGGGGCGCCCATCGGGCGCCCCGTGCCGTTTCCGCCCCGCACCGGGCGATTCGCCCGGATCGACCGCGCCGCCGCCCGTCGTGCCGGATTTCTGCGCCTGCATCCGCCGTCACGGCGGGCAGGGCCGGCGACACCGCGCCGCATCCCGCCGAATCCCACGCCTTTCCAAGCCTTTGCTGTTTGTGCTGGAAAAAATTCTCCGTATAGTCCGGGAAGAATCCAGTGCCGGGGCTGCCACCCGGACACCCTTGGGGGGAACGCACGCATGATCCGGTCCGAGCTGATCGCGAAGATCTCAGAGGAAAATCCGCATCTCTTCCAGCGCGACGTCGAGAAGATCGTCAACACGATCTTCGAGGAGATCATCGAGGCCATGGCGCGCGGTGACCGGGTCGAGCTGCGCGGTTTCGGCGCCTTCTCGGTGAAGAAGCGCGACGCCCGCACCGGCCGCAACCCGCGCACCGGCGATGCCGTCGATGTCGAGGAAAAGCACGTTCCCTTCTTCAAGACCGGCAAGCTGTTGCGGGACCGGCTGAACGGAGAGGCGGACTGAAATGATGAAATACCTGCGCTTCCTGCTGCTCGGCGTGCTCGCCGTGCTGCTGGTGGCCATCGCGCTGGCCAATCGCGCCCCGGTGACGCTGCGGCTGCTGGCGCCCGAGACCGGCGATTTCCTCGGCTTCTCCTGGGCGGTGCAGCTGCCGCTGTTCCTGGTGATCTTCGCCAGCCTGCTGGTCGGGCTGCTGCTGGGCTTCGTCTGGGAATGGATGCGCGAGCATCGCATCCGTTCGGGCGCGGCGAAGACGGCCCGCCATGCCGCCTGGCTCGAGGGCGAGGTGGAGCGGCTGAAGACCACCCACGAAGAGCCGAAGGACGAGGTCCTGGCGCTTCTGGACAAGACCGCGCGCTGAGATGGTGACGATCGCAGTCAATCGGGGCCGTCCGGGCGGCACGCGGGTGAAGATCTGCGGGCTCAGCCGGCCTGCGCATGTCGCCGAGGCGGTGGCGGCGGGCACGGCCTATGTGGGCTTCGTCTTCTTCCCGAAATCGCCACGCAACGTCCCGGCCGAGGTGGCGCGCGACCTCGCGCTCGAGGTGCCCTTCGGGGTGGCGAAGGTCGGGCTGTTCGTCGATCCGAGCGATGCCTTCCTTGACGAGGTTCTGGCGCTGGTGCCGCTCGATCTGGTGCAGCTGCATGGCCATGAAAGCCCCGAGCGGGTGGCCGAGGTGCGCGCGCGCGCCGGGCTGCCGGTGATGAAGGCCGTGGGGGTCTCGACCGCCGAGGACCTGCCGCAGCTTGACGCCTACGAGGCGGTGGCGGACCAGATCCTCGTCGATGCCAAGGCGCCTGCGGGCGCGGCGCTGCCGGGCGGCAACGGGCTGCCCTTCGACTGGCAGCTGATCGCCGGGCGCAGCTGGACGCGGCCCTGGATGCTGGCCGGCGGCCTGACCCCCGAGAACGTCGCCGAGGCGGTGCGCCTGACCGGCGCGACGCAGGTCGATGTCAGCTCGGGCGTCGAGAGCCTGCCGGGCGAGAAGGACGCGGCGCTGATCCGGGCCTTCGTCGCGGCGGCGCAGGGATGATGCCCCCGCGCGCGCTGTCCGGTCACAGGGTCGAACTGCTTTCGAGGTAATTCGGCCCGCCGGTCGTCGCCGCGGTTGCGGGACTGCTGGTCAGATCGGCCGGCATGCCGCCATTCCGCTTCGGGTTGTTCAGGCACAGGAACAGGTGGCTGCTTTCATTGCTGACGCGGTTCGTCAAAGTCGACGCGTATTCCGCATTGAGCCCCTTGTCCCTGCAGATGCGCTGCGCCTCGCGATAGGTGCCGTTGGTCAGGTGGCCGTAGTTCGTCTTCAAGACAACGCTGTCGCGATTGTAGCCGGTTGCAAAGACGTTTTCGGGCGGCGGCGCACAGGCGGCCAGGGAGAGAGCGGCAAGAATGGCAAGGCGTCGCATGATGATCTCCAGCTCGGAATAACTTTATTCAGGAAAAACGGTCGGTTGATGAGACTCCCGGTTCCGTTCCGACCCTAGGGCGGTCGGGGGCTAGAATGCAAGCAACTGTGCCGCCGTGCGGCCCCGTCGTTACGGCAGGGCAATGTATTTTACCCGAGAGGAAACGGGAACTTTACCACCGGGTGCCGGCGCGCTATCTCCGTTGGGAAATTTGCGCGAGGTGAGACGATGGCCGAGGACCTTCCCAACAGCTTCATGACCGGCCCCGACGAGAACGGGCGCTTCGGCATCCATGGCGGGCGCTTCGTGTCCGAGACGCTGATGCCGCTGATCCTGGAGCTCGAGGCGCAATATGAACACGCCAAGACCGACCCGGAATTCTGGGCCGAGATGGAGTATCTGTGGAAATACTACGTCGGCCGGCCCTCGCCGCTCTATTTCGCCGAGCGCCTGACCGAGGAGCTGGGCGGCGCCAAGATCTATCTCAAGCGCGAGGAGCTGAACCACACCGGCGCGCACAAGATCAACAACGTGCTCGGCCAGATCCTGCTCGCCCGCCGCATGGGCAAGACCCGGATCATCGCCGAGACCGGTGCCGGCCAGCATGGTGTGGCGACCGCGACGGTCTGCGCCAAGTTCGGGCTGAAATGCGTCGTCTACATGGGCGCGACCGATGTCGAGCGGCAGGCGCCGAACGTGTTCCGCATGCGGCTTCTGGGCGCCGAGGTGCATCCGGTGACCTCGGGCCGCGGCACGCTGAAGGACGCGATGAACGACGCGCTGCGCGATTGGGTGACGAACGTCCGCGACACCTTCTATTGCATCGGCACGGTGGCGGGCCCGCATCCCTATCCGGCGATGGTGCGCGATTTCCAGTCGATCATCGGCAAGGAAACCCGCTGGCAGCTCGAGGAGCTCGAAGGCGAGGGCCGGCTGCCCGACACGGTGATCGCGGCGATCGGCGGTGGCTCGAACGCGATGGGGCTGTTCTATCCCTTCCTCGACGATCCCTCGGTGAAGATCATCGGCGTCGAGGCGGGCGGCCATGGCGTCGACGAGCGGATGGAGCATTGCGCCTCGCTCACCGGCGGGCGTCCGGGCGTGCTGCATGGCAACCGCACCTATCTGCTGCAGGACGAGGACGGCCAGATCCTCGAAGGGCATTCGATCTCGGCCGGGCTCGACTATCCGGGGATCGGGCCGGAGCACGCCTGGCTGCATGACATCGGCCGCGCGGACTATGTCTCGGTGACCGACATGGAGGCGCTCGACGCCTTCCAGATGCTGTGCCGGACCGAGGGCATCATCCCGGCGCTGGAGCCGAGCCATGCGCTTGCCCATGTGAAGAAGATCGCGCCGACGCTGCCGAAGGACCACATCATCGTGGTCAATCTCTCGGGGCGGGGCGACAAGGACATCTTCACCGTCGCGCGCCACCTTGGCGTCGAGATGCAGGGCTGACAGGACCCGGGCGGGGAAACCCCGCCCGTCTCCGCTCCTGTGGGCCTGTCCGGGCCTTCAGTCGCGGTTCTTCTTCTTTTTCTTCTTCGGCAGATCGCCCGCCTGCATCAGCTGAGCAAGCTCGGCCGCGTCGTGCCGGGCAAGGCGTGCGAACCAGTCATCCGCCGCCTGCACCATCTGCGCGAGCGGCGCGAGCCGCGGATCGTCCGCGGTGGCGGCAAGCGCGGTCAGCCGCTCGGCAAGAGGGGCGAGGTCGCGACGCTGACGCTCGATCAGCAGCGAGCGCAGCAGCGCCCAGGGGTCGGGATCGGCGACGAAGTAATCCTTGCGCGAGCCGAAGCTGCGCGCCGCCTGGATCAGGCCGCGCTCGCGCAGCTCCTTCAGCGCCACCGAGACGTTCGAGCGCGACAGACCGAGGATCGTCACCAGATCTTCGGCCGAGGGTGCCTGTGCGGCGCGCCAGATCGCGGCGAAACAGGCGCCGGCGGGGCGGCTGAGACCGAAGCGGGGGGCCGCTTCGGCGAAGAGTCGGGCAAGGTCCGGGGGCGGGGTGGCGGGCATTCACGGTCTCCTTCGCCCCCGGTTCTAGCAGGGCTTTGCGGGCTTGTCGCCCTCTGCCCTGCACCCTGATGCCGCATTGCGGCTTAGCCGGCGAGGCAGCCCGAGATCGTGCCGGCAAGGCCCTGCATCAGCCGCTCGTAGAGGTCCGCGCCATAGCTCAGCGTGCTGCCCGAGGGATCGAGCGCCCCGCCAAGCCTGACGCCCGTGCCCTCGATCAGCCGCTCGGCCGGGCGGGTGTCGTGCTGGGCCTCGGGGAAGGCGCAGACGACGCCATCCGCGACCAGATCGGCGCGCAGTTCGCTCAGATGCGCCGCGCCGGCATCCGTCGCATCGCCAAGCGCGATCGCGCCGGCGACCTTCAGCCCGTAATGATCGGCGAAATAGCCATAGGCGGCGTGGAAGACGACGAAGGGGCGGTCCTTCACCGGGGCGAGCTCTGCCGTCAGCGTGGCGTCGAGTGCTTCGATCTTCGCCTTTGCGGCCGCGGCATTGGCGGCATAGGTCGCGGCATGCTCGGGGTCGAGGCGGCTGAACTCATCCGCGATCAGGCCCAGCCACAGCTCGGCATTCGCCGGGTCGAGCCAGGCGTGGGGGTCGACGCCCTCGTGGACATGGCCGTCCTCGTCGGCTTCGCCATGCGCATCGGCACCCTCGGCGGCATGGTCATGCGCGTCGGTCGCATGTTCGTCCGCGCCATGGTCATGGGCCGCGGCGAAATTCTGGAGATGTGTCCCTTCGGCATGCAGCAGCGACAGCGCATGCGCGTCGGGGGCGACCGAGGTGATGGCGCGGTCGAGCCAGGGGGTCATCTCGGCTCCGACCCAGAGCACCAGATCCGCCCGTTCAAGCGCGCGCGCCTGCGAGGGTTTCAGCTGATAGCTGTGCGCATTCGCGCCCTGTTCGAGCAGCACGTCGACCGGGCCGAGATCGCCCATCACCTGCAGCGCAAGCGACTGCACCGCGGGCAGGTCGGTCACCACCTTCGGCACCTCGGCCAGGGCGAGGCCGGGCAGGGCGGTGCCCCCCAGCAGGGCGGCAAGCATCAGGGGAGAGCGCATCGGGCACCTCTTCATCTCTTGTGATCGGGGCCTCGGTTATTTATGTTATATCGTAACGCGTCAAGAGAAATGTGATAAGATAACATGAACTCCGAACCGGATTCCGACGCCGCCGCGGCCTTCGCGACGCATGATCACAGTCAGTGCATGGGCGAGACGCTGGCCCGCGCCGAGGCCGAGGCGGCGCGGCGTGGGGCGCGGCTGACCCCGGTGCGGCGCCGCACGCTCGAGATCTTGCTCGAATCGCACCGTGCCATGGGCGCCTATGAGATGCTCGACCGGCTTGCCGCCGAGGGCTTCGGCAATCAGCCGCCCGTGGCCTATCGCGCGCTCGAGTTCCTGGTCGAGAACGGGCTGGCGCATCGGGTGCGGCGGCTCAACGCCTTCGCCGCCTGCATGCACCCGGGCGAGGCGCATGCGCCGGTGTTCCTGATCTGCCGCGAGTGCGACAGCGTCGCCGAGGCGCCCGGCGCGCCGGTGCGCGCGGCGCTCGACGAGGCCGCCGCCGCGCTTGGCTTCACCATCGAGCGCGCGAATATCGAGGCGCTCGGCCTGTGCCCGGTCTGCGCCGCGAAGGAGACGCCATGATCCCGCTCATCACCGCCTCGGGGCTCAGCGTCCGCCACGGCGACGCCGAGGTGCTGTCGCAGGTCGATTTCACCATCGCGCCGGGCGAGATCGTCACCGTGGTCGGGCCGAACGGCTCGGGCAAGTCGACGCTGATCCGGGCGCTGATCGGGCTCGAACCGATGGCAAGCGGCACGGTCAGCCGGCGCGAGGATCTGGTGATCGGCTATGTGCCGCAGAAGCTGCATATCGATCCGAGCCTGCCGATGACGGTGCGCCGCTTCCTGTCGCTGCCGCGACGGGTCGACGATGTCTCGGCCGAGGCGGCGCTGATGCGCACCGGCGTGCCGGGGCTTGGCGGGCGGCAGATCGCGCGGCTGTCGGGCGGGCAGTTCCAGCGCGTGCTGCTGGCGCGCGCGCTGCTCGCGCGCCCCGACATCCTGATCCTCGACGAGCCGACGCAGGGCCTCGACCAGCCCGGCACCGCGGCCTTCTACAAGCTGATCGAGGAGGTGCGCGGCGAGACCGGCTGCGCGGTGCTGATGGTCAGCCACGATCTGCATGTGGTGATGTCGGCCTCGGACCGCGTCATCTGCCTGAACGGTCATGTCTGCTGCGCCGGCACCCCGCGCGTGGTCTCCGAGGCGCCGGAATATCGCGCGCTCTTCGGGCTCGGCACCGGCGGCGCCTTTGCGCTTTACCGCCACGAGCACGATCACGACCACGAGGCGGACGAGGGCCACGGCCACGATCCGAGCGCGCCGCATTGCGCCCATCCCCACAGCCACGAGCACGATCATGCTTGACGATTTCCTGATGCGTGCCGGTCTTGCCGGCATCGGCCTGACGCTCGCCACTGGGCCGCTCGGTTCCTTCGTGGTGTGGCGGCGCATGGCCTATTTCGGCGATGCGACGGCGCATGCCGCGATTCTGGGCGTCGCGCTCAGCTTCGGCTTCGGCCTGTCGATCTATGTCGGCACGCTCGCGGTGGCGCTCGCCATGGCGGTGACGGTGGCGATCCTGTCGGGGCGCGGCCATGCGATGGACACGCTGCTGGGCGTTCTGGCCCATGCGGCGCTCGCCTTCGGGCTTGTCGCCGCCTCCTTCATCTCGGGGCTGCGCGTCGATCTGAGCGCCTATCTCTTCGGCGATATCCTGGCCGTGAGCCGGGCCGATGTCGGCATCATCTGGGCGGGGTCGGCGCTGGTCGCGCTGCTGCTTGCCTGGCGCTGGCAGGGGCTGCTGACCGCCACGGTGAACGAGGAGCTGGCGCAGGCCTCGGGGCTGAACCCGCGGGCCGAGCAGCTGGTGCTGACGCTGGCACTGGCGCTCACCGTCGCGGTGGCGATCAAGATCGTCGGCGCCCTGCTGATTTCGGCGCTGCTGATCCTGCCCGCCGCTGCGGCGCGGCAGATTGCGCGCGGCCCCGAGGTGATGGCGCTTGGCGCGACCGTGGTGGGCAGCCTCTCGGTGCTTGCGGGGCTTGCCGCCTCGCTGAGCTGGGACACCCCGGCCGGCCCGTCGATTGTCGCGGCGGCGGCGGTTCTCTTCGTGATCTCGCTGCTGGTGCGTCGGCGCGGCTGAGTCGCGCCGCGCCTGCAAACACGCCGGCAAGCACCGGGAATCACGCGGGTTTCCCCGGGAAACCCGCGTGATCACGCGACCGTGTATGGTGCGGGGCGAGGGGGCGGGTGAAACTCATGCCAAAGTGCAACAGTCCGGACCGCGCGCGCATCACGCAGCGAGATTCTATCTTTGCAACGCGCATCGGCTGTGCAACTCTCGCCCCGATGCTGCCAGAGAAGGCGGCTCCCAAAGGTAATGACGGAGATTACTATGAAAAAACTCGCCACCATCGCTCTCGCCCTCGGCCTGTCGGCTTCGACCGCTTTCGCCGGCGGCTACACCGCTCCGGTCGTCGAAGCCGAGCCGGTCGTCGTGAAGCAGTCGTCGTCGTCGAACGCCGGCATCCTGATCCCGGCGCTGCTGCTCGTCGGCATCGCGGTCGCCGCGTCGTCGAACTAATTTCGACGATCCTTCGGGATCTCGAAAGGGGCCGGGAAGCATCGCTTCCCGGCCCTGTTCATTTTGCCCGCCCGACGACCGGAGCGCGCGATGCGGCAAGGGCAGGGCCCGACAGGCAAAAGGCGCGCCATGGGCGCGCCTTTGTCGTTTCGGGGGAGGGTGCGTGGCGCTCAGGGGCGCACGGTCTGGATCGTGACATAGCCGAGCTGCGGCGAGATCCATTGCCGCGAGGCGACGATCTGACCCGCGGACGAAACGATGAAGGTGTCGTCCATCTTCATGCCCAGCCCCTCGCAATGCTCGACCACCTGCCGGCCCGACCAGGTCTTCCCGGCGAAGGGATAGCTCGTGTCGGCGCCGACGCTGACCGTGCAGTCGAGCGGGATCGGCCGCTCGAGCCCGAGCCCGTCGAGATAGCGGATCACCTTCTTGCCGGTGCCGGGCGTGCGGGCGCGGATCAGCCGGCCGGTCTGCTCGACCTCGGCCGACATCATGTCGAAGCCGAGCCCGCGCGTGCCCGCCAGCATCCCGCCGCGCAGGATCACCGACTGCATCGAAGGCGTGGCATAGGTGCGCATCGTGCCGTTCTCGCCGATCATCCCGAGGATGGTGACGTTCTTCGGCGTCTCCTGCGACAGCAGGATCAGCGGCCCCTTGTTCAGTTCGAGCGCCGAACGCGCCATCGCCTCGGCATCGGGGGCGGCGGCCACGGTCTTGTCGCGCTTGAAGACGGAGAAGATCTGCTTGAGCGACTCGCCCGCCATGCGGGTGTTCTCGGTCTGGTTGGTGTCCGAGCCACAGGCGGCAAGCCCGCCCAGACCGATCACCGCGGCCAGGGCGAGTGCCCGGTTCCGAAGGCCCGTCATCGCCAGAATCTCCCCCAGCTGTCGTAAAGGTCGCCGGTATGCGCCATGCGCACCGTCTCGTAGAGGCGGCCGTCGATGTCGAGCCGCGCACCGCCGTCACGCATCAGCGGGCGGATCGTGGTCTTCAGCTTGTTGACCGAGGGCCGGCCGGTGGTCCAGGCGACGGGGATCGTCAGGCGGATGCCCTTGTCGAACGAGCCTTCGCCGAAATCCTTCGAGGACATGTCGGTGAAGGTCGCGAAGGCGCCCACGCTCCAGCCGTTCTCGAATTCGCGGTCGATGGCGATCGTCGCGCCCCAGTCCTTGGCCAGATAGCGGCCGACGTCGAGCTCGGCGGTATAGCCCTTGCCGATGTCGTAATAGGCCGAGACATGGCCGGTGACGGTGGAATAGTCCTGCAGGCCGAAATGCTGGTCGAAGTCGCGCTGCTTGGCCCAGTTCGTCTCGACGCCAAGGGCAAGGCGGCTGTCGACCGGCGCCCAGAGCACTTCGCCCGAGACGCCCGCATACATCCGCTCGAGATAGCCGACGCTGACGCGGGTATAGATGTTCTCGCCCAGATGGCCGTATTTCGCCAGCGTCAGGCGCTGGATCGCGAGGTCGCCGTTCTTCTGATACTCGACGAGGTCGGAGCGCACATGCTGCACCACCGAGTTCGAGTCGCGCGTGGTGTCGTCGAGGTTGCCCACGACCTTCTGCCGCACGCTGCCCGAGAGCACGAGGCCCGGCGCCATCTCGTAGCGGCCCGAGAGCTCGGCGCCGACGTCGAGGCGGAACGGGTTGTCGGGGTCGAAGATCGAGGCCTCGGCATAGGGCGTCAGCGCCCATTGGAAGCGCGGATAGAGCGCGTCGCTGCGCACGAGGCCGGGGGCGTTTTGCGGCGCCGCGGTGATCGACACCTGCGGCAGCATGTCATAGGAATTGGTGTTCTCCATCCGCTCGAGATCCGAGCGGCGGAAGGTGACCGAGGACAGCGCCATGCCCTTCTGCACCGGCGTCACCACGATCGTCTCGACCGAGGGCGGCAGCGCGCGCGTCGCCATGCGCGCGACATGGCCGATCGCCTGCGGTTCGGCACCGTAGGTCTCGTTGCGCACCCGCAGCTCGGCCCGGGTCGCGCTGAGCGACATCGACTCGAGGATCTGGCCGTCCTTGGCAAGGCTTGCCGCCAGCGCCTTCTGGATGCCCGGATGCACCTCGGGATCGGCCGCCCAGGCGCCCGACCAGCCCTCGGGATCGGCGGCGGGGGTAGGGCGCGGCCGCACCGGCAGCGGCGCCTTCTCGATCCCCGAGGGGAAGGGCGGTTCGTGCGGGTTGATGTTGCGCACGAACTGGAAGCCGACCTTTTCGCCGTACATGTAGTAAAGCTGCACGCCGAAGAACTCGCTCACCTGATAGTCGGCGGCGAAGTTGATCGAGCTGTTGCGGTTGAACCCGTCGAGCAGCGTTTCCTTGACATAGGCGTCCGAGGAATATTCGGCCTTCAGCGTCAGCCGGTCGGTCGCGGCATAGGAGACGCCGAAGAAGGGGGCGAAATCGCCCTTGAACCAGGAGCCCGAGTTGAACTTGCCGCCGGTGCTGGTGACGTCGTAGTCGGGCCGGGTGCCGGTCGAGCCGATCGAGCCGAAGGAGCCGAGCCGGCCCCAGCCGAGGCCGCCGCTCACCCGCAGTTTCGACCCGATGCTCTTCGTCGCGACGATGTATTCCGAGGAATAGACGCCGGTGCCGATGAAGTCCTGCAACCCGATCGCCATCGCCGGGGTCCAGCCCCATTTGCCCTCGTCGAGGAACTGGAAGCGGATGTCGAAGGAGCGGTCGTACAGCGCCTCGTAACGGCCGGTGCCGTCGTCCTTCGGCATCAGCCCGGGCACCTTCGAATAGCGGAAGGCGCCGGTCAGGCGCGGCGCGATCTGGAAGGTCAGCGTGTTGCGCATGGTGCCGTCGTTCAGCCCCGTCAGCGACAGGCCGAGCTCGCCGTCGGGGCGCATCTCGGCCGAGGGCATGTCGATCAGGCCGGGCATGCCGAAGGTGTTGCGGCTCTGCCCGACGAGAGGCTCTGCGTGACCCGCCGGGGCGGCAATGCCGGCCGCAACGGAGAAGACGCCCAGCGCCCCCGCAACCTTTGCCCTGCGTCTGCGTTTGCGCTGAATGCTCGAGACCGTCACGCTTCCCTCCGCCGTCTTTGCGCCAGTTATACCGGCTTTTCTCACGGGAGCGAGAGGAAAGCCGTGGGCGGTGGCAAAACCCTGCCGTCTCTGGCGCGGCTGCATCACCTTGCGGCAGTTTCGCAATCGCCGGGCGGGGTTGCGGCAATCCGTCCCAATGAAGCATCAAAAATACATGATATCATGAGCGCCGTTCCCGCGGGAGAATCGGATGCCCGCCCGACCCTCGGCTTGCCAGCGCTGCCGGCCAGGGCGGACAGATGCCGGCGCGGCGGTCTTGCGTCCCTTGCCGCCGCGCCAGTGTCTTTTACCTTCCCGTCCCTGCGGGATCGGCCCGCGCCGGGGCGGGCCGCCCCGGGCTCAGCCGTAGCGGTAGGGCTGGCCGGCCTTCGCCATGGTCTCGTTGTATTTCTTGATGATCTCGACGACCTTCGCCTTGAGCGGGCTTTCGGCGGCGATCTCGTCCCAGAAGGTGTGCGCGGCCGCTTCCATCTTGGCGTAATCCTCGGCCGGGATCGAGGTCAGCTTCATGTCCGCCCCCTCGACGCGCAGCTTCGCCTCGCCGGCCCAGTACCACCATTGCCGATGGTAATGCGACTGGTCGAAACAGGTCTGCATCAGCTGCTTGAGGTGATCGGGCACCTCGTTCCATCGGTCCATGTTGGCGAAGAAATGGCCGATCCAGGCGCCCGAGATGTTGTTGGTCAGGAAATAGGGCGCCACCTTCGACCAGCCCGAGGTGTAATCCTCGGTGATGCCCGACCAGGCGAGGCCGTCGAGCTCGCCGGTCTGCAGCGCGACCTCGACGTCTTCCCAGGGCAGGGTGACCGGCACCACGCCGAACTGCGCCAGGAACCGGCCCGCGGTCGGGAAGGTGAAGACGCGCTTGCCGTTCAGGTCGGCGATGCTGTTGATCGGCTCCTTCATGTTGAAGTTGCACGGGTCCCACGAGCCCGCCGAGATGTGCTTGATGCCCACCTTGGCATATTCCTCTTCCCAGATCTGCTTCAGCCCCCAGGAGTTGAAGAGCGCCGGCACGTCGAGTGAATAGCGCAGCGCGAAGGGGAAATAGCCGCCGAAGACGGTGACCTCGGTGGGCGAGGCCATCGAATCGTCATCCGACTGCACCGCGTCGATCGTGCCGTTCTGCATCGCGCGGAACAGCTCGGCGGTCGGCACCAGCTGGTCCGAGGTGTAAAGCTCGATCTCCATCTGGCCATTGGCGATGGTGTTGAAGGCCTCGATCGCGGGCTTCACCACCTCCTCGGCCAGCGCCGGACCGGCATAGGTCTGCAGCCGCCACTTGATCGCCTTTTCCTGCGCCACTGCGGGTGCGGCGAGCCCCGCCGCCGCGGCCCCCACGGCGCCGGTGGCGAGGAATTTCCGTCTGGTCGTCGTCATCTGTCTCTCCTTGTTGGTCGAATGCCCCGTTCCGGGGTCGTTTGGAATTGGGGGGGCTCAGCGGCCCAGCACCTCGCGCGGCAGCCACAGGGCGAGCTCGGGAAAGACCATCACCAGCACCAGTGTCAGGATCATTACGAGGACGAAGGGAAAGACCGAGCGATAGATCACCGGCAGGGTGAACTCGGGCGGCGCCATCGCCTTCATCAGGAACAGGTTGTAGCCGAAGGGCGGCGTCAGATAGGCGATCTGGCAGGTGATGGTGTACAGCACGCCATACCAGACCAGATCGAAGCCCAGGCTTTTCGCCAGGCTGACGAAGACCGGCGCCACGATCACCAGCATCGCGGTGTCGTCGAGGAACATCCCCATCACCAGGAAACTCGCCTGCATCAGCACCAGCACCTGCCAGGGCGCAAGGCCGAGGCTGTCGAGGAAGAAGTCGTTGATCGCCCGGCCCGCACCGAGCCCGTCGAAGACCGCACCGAAAGAGAGTGCCGCGGTGATGATCATCATGAACATCACGGTGATCATCAGTGTCTGCCGGGTTGCTGTCTCGAACACCGCCCAGGTGAAGCGGCCCTTCACCAGCGCCGCCGCGACCGAGGCGAGCGCGCCGATCACCGAGGCCTCGGTCAGGCTCGCCCAGCCGTTCAGGAAGGGCACCATCATCGCGACGAAGATGAAGACCGGCAAGAGGCCCGCGCGCAACAGCCGCAACCGCTCGGGCCAGGTGATTCGGGCGCGCTCCTCGGCCGGCATCGCCGGGGCAAGCGCGGGGTTCAGCGTGCAGCGGATGACGATGTAGAGAACGAACAGCGCCGCCATCAGCAGCCCCGGCACCACGCCCGCAAGCCACAGGTTCGACACCGGCTGCCGCGCGATCAGCGAGAACAGCACCAGCACCACCGAGGGCGGGATCAGGATGCCGAGGCTCGAGCCCGCCTGGATCACGCCCGAGATCATCAGCCGGTCATAGCCGCGCCGCACGAGTTCCGGCAGCGCGATGGTGGCGCCGATCGCCATGCCCGCGACCGAGAGCCCGTTCATCACCGAGATCATCACCATCAGCAGGATCGTGCCGATCGCAAGCCCGCCGGGCAGGGGGCCGAACCAGACGTGGAACATCCGGTAGAGGTCTTCGGCGAGCCGGCTCTCGCTCATCACATAGCCCATGAAGACGAACATCGGCAGTGTCAGCAGCGGCGTCCATTTCATCAGCTTCATCACCGCGGAAAAGCCCATGTCGGTGCCGCCCGGCCCCCAAAGGGCCAGCGCAGCGACCACGGCGACGACCCCGATCGCGCCGAACACCCGCTGCCCGGTGATCATCATCAGGAGCATCGTCGAGAACATCAGGATCGCGATGGTGTTGTGGTCCATCAGATCTTCTCCCCGCGCAGGGTGGCCACGTCGCGGATCAGGATCGACACCGCCTGCAGCAGCATCAGCGCGAAGGACAGGCTGATGATCACCTTGATCGGCCAGAGCACCGGGCGCCAGGCGCTCGGGTTCCGCTCGCCGACCTCGAAGGAATAGACGGTCGAGTCGAAGGCCCCCCAGAGCATCACGCCCAGATAGAACATCAGGCAGAAGACGGTGAACACGTCCCAGGCCGCCTGTCCCTTCGTCGAGAAGCGGGAGTAGAGCAGGTCCATGCGCACGTTGGCATCGGTCTGCAACGCCCAGGGCGCACCCAGCATGTAATAGGCGACGAGGGTGAATTGTGCCATCTCGAGCGTCCAGATCGCCGGGATGTGCAGGATCTTGGTGAAGGACGACCATATCAGGATCGCCATCATCGCGTAGAGCAGATACATCGCGACGCGCCCGAGCCTGCGGTTCAGCGTGTCGACCAGATGCACATAGGATTTCAGGACGGCGGGCATCAGTGCCTCTGCCGCCGGGCGGACAAGCCGGTCATTCATCATCCCCTGTCGGTGGTCTGTTTTTCTTGTGTTGTGCGAAGGCTCGGCCTGCGCTCACGGTGCTGTCAACGCCCGAAGGATTTTGACCGGCTGTTATAATCCGTGCCCGCTGCGCTTTGCGCGAACTCCGGCCGCCCTGCCTGTTTTGGTGGCAGGTGGGAAAGCCTGCGACAGATAAACCCCTTGCAATATGGGAAACCGGCCTTATGTTGTTCATCGCTACGTTAATCTGACCGCACCTGTCTCCTTTATCGGCTTCAGTCTGCTTCTCGATCTGACCAAGCCGGGCTGCCGCAATTTCGTGGGCAGCAAACATAAAAGGAGATCTCACGATGGCCAAGGGCACCGTGAAATGGTTCAACGCCACCAAGGGCTTCGGCTTCATCCAGCCGGAAAGCGGCGACAAGGACATCTTCGTGCACATCTCGGCCGTTGAACGCGCCGGCATCCCGCACCTGGCCGACGGCCAGAAGGTGACCTTCGAGATCGAGACCGGCCGTGACGGCCGTCAGTCGGCGCGCGATCTGGCTCTGGCCTGATCCCCGGCTTCGGGCCCCGCTCAGGGGCCCGACGATCCGCTGAAATCCGGGCCCCCGACGACAGCCGGGGCCCCCTCGCGCAGAGGTTCGGCCAATCGATGGCCCTTCCCGCGCCCCTTTCTCCCGCACATCGCAAATTCCGCCCGCCGCGACAGGCCTCCCTGTCCGCGTGTTCACGGCTCCGGGCTTCCAATTGCCCCAAATATCCCGGGGGTGAGGCCCGAAGGGCCGAGGGGGCAGCGCCCCCTCTCTTCAGGCGCCGATCACCATCAGATCCGCGGCATTCAGGCCAAGCACCACGGTCTCGCCGACCCGCGGCGGCACCGAATGGGCGGCGTTGAACGTGTCGAAGGCCAGGCTCTGGCCGCCGAGATCGGCGCGCAGACGGATCACCGAGCCGAGGAAATCGACCTCGGTGATCTTGCCCGACAGGCCCAGTTCGCACGCCCCCTGACCCAGGCGCACCGCCTCGGGGCGCAGCCCCAGCGTGACGCGGTCCCCGCTCAGCGGCCGGTGCAAAACCACCTCGGTGCCGGCCAGCGCCACGCGCCCGGTCGCGCCATCCTTCACCTCGGCTTCGATCGTGTTCAGCGTGCCGACGAAGCCCGCCACGAAGCGGGTGGCGGGGGTGTTGTAGATCTCGAACGGTGTTCCGACCTGATCGGCCACGCCCTGATGCATGACGACGATCCGGTCCGACATCGACAGCGCCTCTTCCTGATCGTGCGTCACGAAGATCGTGGTGATGCCGAGCCGGCGCTGGATCGCGCGGATCTCGTTGCGCAGCGACACCCGGATCTTCGCATCGAGCGCCGAGAGCGGTTCGTCAAGCAAGAGCACCCGCGGCCGCGGTGCCAGCGCGCGGGCAAGCGCCACGCGCTGCTGCTGCCCGCCCGAGAGCTGGAACGGATAGCGCCCGCCGAGATCGGGCAGGCCGATCAGGTCGAGCATCTCCTCGACCCGGCCGGCGATCTCCTTCGCGGGCGTGCCCTTCACCTTCAGGCCGAAGCCGACGTTCTGCGCCACGGTCAGGTTCGGGAACAGCGCATAGGCCTGGAACACCATGCCGATGTTGCGCGCGTTCGGCCGCAGCCGCACCATGTCGGCGCCGTCGATCGCGATCACGCCCGAACTCGGCGTCTCGAACCCCGCGACCATGCGCAGCACCGTGGTCTTGCCGCAGCCCGAGGGACCCAGCAGCGAGATGAACTCGCCCTGCTCGACGGTGAGGTTGAAATCCTTCACCACGCGCGTCGGCCCGAAGCTCTTTTCGAGGTGAGAGAGGGTGAGGAAGGTCATCGCGCAGCCTTGTCGTGTTTCGAGAATCGGGTGACGAGCTGGATCAGCCCCATGCAGGCCCAGGTGATGACGAAGGCGATGGTCGCCAGCGCGAAGGGCTCGTAGGCGCGGTTGGCGCCCATCAGCTGCAGATAGGGACCGAAGGCCGGCCGGTTGAGCAGGGCCGCCATGGTGAACTCGCCCATCACGATGGCGAAGGTCACGAAGGCGCCCGAGAGGACGGAGACGAGCACGTTGGGCAGGATCACCCGGGCCAGGATCGTGACCCAGCCCGCGCCGAGCGACTGCGCCGCCTCGGTCAGGGTGGCGACGTCGATGGTGCGCAGCCCGGTATCGACGGCGCGATACATGTAGGGCAGCGACAGGGTGACATAGCCGAAGACCAGCAGCAGGTTGGTGCCGAAGATCGTGCCGGTCAGCGGCAGCGCGCTCGAGGTGTTGTAAAGCCGGATATAGCCGAAGACGATGACGATCGCCGGAATGACGAGCGGCAGCAGGGTGACGAACTCGACATAGGGCCGCAGCCCCGGCATCTTCAGCCGCACCCAGAAGGCGGTGGGCACCACGATCGCCATGCCGACGACGATGGTCAGCAGCGCCATCACCACCGAGAAGGTGAAGGTCTCGCGGAAGCGCGGATCGGCCAGCACGACGCGATAGGCCTCGAGGCTGTAGATCCCGCGCTTCATCGACAGCGAGAATTCGACCATGCCGATCAGCGGCAGAATGAAATAGGCCATCCCGAGAAGCAGGATCGCCCAGGCGGCAGCGCGTTTCATTTCAGCCACCTCTCGGAGCGCATGCGCAGCACAATATAGAGCACGTTGGCGATGCCGGTAATCAGGATCATGCCGAAGGCCATGGCATAGCCCAGATGCGGGTTGCCAAGCACGTCGCCGCGGATCTGTGCAAACAGCATGATCGGCACGATGTTCAGGCTCGAGCCGGTCAGCGCGATCGCCGTCGCCACCGCGCCGAAGGCATTGGCGAAGAGCAGCGCGAAGGTGCCGAGGATCGAGGGGAAGAGGATCGGCAGCGCCACCATTCGCCAGTATTGCGCGCCCGAGGCACCGAGGCAGGAGGCCGCCTCGCGCCACTCGCGCTTGAGCCCGTCAAGCGCCGGGGTGATGATCAGGATCATCAGCGGGATCTGGAAGAACAGATAGGTGATCGTCAGGCCCCAGAAGCTGAGGATGTTGAAGCCGTAGACGCGCAGGTTGATGCCCAGATGCGTCTTCAGCGCCAGCGTCACCAGGCCAAGCGGCCCGAGCGTGGCGAGGAAGGCGAAGGCGAGCGGCACGCCGGCGAAGTTCGAGGCGACGCCCGAGAAGGTCAGCAGCGGCGAGCGGATCGCCCGCGGCAGCCCGCCGAGCACCATCGCCGCCGCCATCAGGAAGCCCACCAGACAGCCAAGCGCCGCCGAGGCGACCGAGATCTTGATCGAGATCCAGTAGCTCGACAGGATCGAGTCGGTGAACAGCCCGGCGACGTTCTCGAAGGTGAAGCTGCCATCGGCACGCTGGAAGGCGCCGAGCACGATCTTCATCGTCGGCGCGATCAGGAACAGCGCGACGAACAGCGCGAAGGGCAGCAGGCCGAGCCAGGTCAGCGGCAGGCGCCGGCGCACGGGGGGAGGGGTGTCGCTCACGGGGCGGTCCGGTCTGAATGGAGAAGGCCGCCCCCGGGGATCGGGGGCGGCACGAGGGGCGAGGGGCCCCGGTTTACTGGACGTTCGCGCCGACGACCTTGTCCCAGCCGGCGACGACCGCTTCCTTGTTCGCGGCCTGCTCGTCGAGCGAGGGGAAATAGGCCTTGGCATAGCTTTCGGCCGGCGGCAGGGCGTCGATCAGCTCCTGCGGGACCTTGCCGTTGGCGGCCATCGCGTTGAAGCGCGCCGGGTGGCAATAGCCCTTCAGCCAGAGGTTCTGGCCCTCGTCCGAGTAGATGTATTCCATCCACAGCTTCGCGGCGTTCGGATGCGGCGCATGGGCCGAGATCGCCTGCACGTAGACACCGGCAAGCACGCCCGAGGCCGGCACCACGACCTCGACCGGCGGGTTGCCGGCGAGCGTGTCGCGGGCCGCGAGCGCGTTGTAGTCCCACATCACCACGATCGGCGTCGCGCCCTGCGCAAGCGTGCCGGCCTTGCCGATCACCGGAACGAAGTTCTTCTCGTCGTTCAGCTTCTTGAAGAAGCCGAGGCCCTTCTCGCCAGCGTCCTTGCCGGCCTTGCCGCCCTCGGACATGCCGGCGGCGAGAACCGCGAGAATCGCCTGGTTCGAGGCACGCGGATCACCCGCGAGCGCCACCTGGCCCGCATAGTCGGATTTCAGCAGATCGGACCAGTCGCCCGGCACGGTGTCGACGAGGTCCTTGTTCACCATGAACGACATCACGCCGTAATAGTCGCCGTACCAGTAGCCGTCGGCGTCCTTGATGGTGTCCGGGATCTCGTCCCAGGTCGAGACCTTGTAGGGCTGGATCAGCCCTTCTTCCTTGGCCTGGGGGCCGAAGCTCAGACCGACGTCGATCACGTCGGGGGCCTGCGGGCCGGTGTTGCCCTTGTTGGCGCGGATCGCCTCGAGCTCGTCGGCCGAGCCCGCGTCGGGGTTCAGCTCGTTCACCTTGATGTCGGGATACTTGGCCTTGAAGCCGTCGATCACCGCGCCATAGCCGCACCAGTCGTGCGGCAGCGCGATCGTGGTCAGCATGCCCTCGGCCTTCGCCGCCGCCTCGAGTGCGGACATGTCTTCGGCGTGGACGAGCGCGGTGGTGGCGAGCAGCGCGGCGGCGCCGGCGAGCCAGTGCATCGGTTTCATCGTCATTCGGTCTCTCCCCGTGTATCGGAAGCCTGGGCCCGGGATGGGCTGCAGGATGCACCTAGGCGCCTTCTGTGACAGTCACGCGACACGGGCGCCTTCGGGCCGTCAAGTTTTGACCAGCGGGGCAAGACTTGCCCGATTCCGGGCGCGTTGCAACAAATCTGTTGCGCGGCTGTCATCTTCCGGTGTCGCCTGCCGTCACGTCGTCACCCGGCACGGCAGCGTGCGTGATTTTTTGTCGCAGCCATGGCAGGATGGCCGAGGGAGGACCGACACATGACCGAAATCACGACGGATTTTGACGGGCAGACGGTGATCTGCACGTTCGAGATGACCCCCGCCACCGCGGCCGAGCTGATGGCCGCGCTCGAGGATGCCTATGAGAACTGCATCCGCCTCCAGCCCGGATTCCTTGGCGCGGGGCTGCACATGAACGACGCGCAGACACGGATCGCGAATTACTCGAAATGGGAAAAGCGCGGCGATTATCAGGCGATGCTGCGCACCCCCGAGATGATCACGCGCAACCGCCACATCGCCACGCTGTGCCGCAGTTTCGAGCCGGTGATGTACGAGGTCGGCGCCGTTTTCTGACTTCGCGCCGGCCGAAAACGCCGTATTCTCCCCGCAACGGGCGCCGCCTACCTTGCGCGGCGCCCGGGATTGTGCTGCGGTGCGGCAAAGACAGTGGGGGGACGGACATGGCAGGCACGGTGATCACGGTCGCACAGCAGAAGGGCGGTGCGGGCAAGACCACGCTCGCGGTCAACCTCGCTGTGGCGCTGACGAAGCGCGGTGCACGCGTCGCGCTGCTCGACACCGACCCGCAAGGCTCGCTCGGCCGCTGGTTCATGACCCGGCGCGAGACGCTGGGCGAGGCGGGGCTCGAGTTTTCCACCTCCTCTGCCTGGGGAGTGAGCTATGAGGTCGAAAAGCTGAAGAAGCTGGTCGACGTGGTGATCATCGACACGCCGCCCAAGGTCGACAGCGACCTGCGCCCGGCGCTGCGCGAGGCGGACATGGTGCTGGTGCCGATCTCGGCCAGCCTTGTCGATCTGTGGGCCACCGAAGGCGTGCTCGACCTGGCCCGGCGCGAGGGCAAGCAGCCGAAACTGGTGCTGAACCGGGTGAAACGCGGCACGCGTCTGGATGGCGAGGTGCGGGCGGCGGCCGAGAAGCTCGAGGGCGAGCTGCTGGAGCCGGTGCTGGCGCATCGCGTCGTCTATGCCGAGACGCTGGGGCAGGGGCTTGGCGTGGTCGAGGCGGTGCGCCGCGGCCCCGCCCATGACGAGGTCGAGGCACTGCTCAACGAGGTGCTGGGCGGCGAATGAGCCTCAGCGCTTCTTCGGCCGCTTGACCCCGCCGCGCTGGCCCGGCCGCCCGGCGGTCGAGCGGCCGCGCACGTTCACCGCCGCCTCGACGGCCTCGTCGACCGCCTCCTGGCGCGCCAGCGGATCGTCGGCGATGGCCAGTTCCACCGCCTCGAGCCGCTTCACCTCGTCGCGCAGCCGCGCCGCCTCCTCGAATTCGAGGTTCTCGGCCGCCTTGCGCATCCGCGACCGCAGATCGGCCAGATGCGCCTCGAGATTCGCGCCGACCTTCGGGGCGTCGATCTTCGCCGTGACCCGCGCCATGTCGGTGTCGCCCTGATAGAGCCCCGCCAGCACATCCTCGACGTTCTTGCGCACCGTCTGCGGCGTGATCCCGTGTTCGAGGTTATAGGCCATCTGCTTCGCCCGGCGCCGGTTGGTCTCGCCGATCGCGCGTTCCATCGAGCCGGTGATCTTGTCGGCATACATGATGACCCGGCCGTCGGCGTTGCGCGCGGCGCGGCCGATGGTCTGGATCAGCGAGGTTTCCGAGCGCAGGAAGCCTTCCTTGTCGGCGTCGAGAATTGCGACCAGCCCGCATTCCGGGATGTCGAGCCCCTCGCGCAGCAGGTTGATGCCGATCAGAACGTCGAAGGCGCCAAGCCGCAGGTCGCGCAGGATCTCGATGCGCTCGATCGTGTCGATGTCGGAATGCATGTAGCGCACCCGGATGCCCTGTTCGTGCAGGTATTCGGTCAGGTCCTCGGCCATGCGCTTGGTCAGCGTGGTGCACAGCACCCGCAGCCCCTTCGCCGCGACGATGCGGATCTCGTCGAGCAGGTCGTCGACCTGGGTCTCGACCGGGCGGATCTCGATCTCGGGGTCGAGAAGACCCGTGGGGCGGATCACCTGCTCGGCAAAGACGCCGCCGGCCTGTTCCATCTCCCATTTCGCCGGGGTGGCCGAGACGAAGACCGACTGCGGCCGCATCGCGTCCCATTCCTCGAACTTCAGCGGGCGGTTGTCCATGCACGAGGGCAGGCGGAAGCCGTGCTCGGCCAGGGTGAACTTGCGCCGGTAGTCGCCCCGGTACATGCCGCCGATCTGCGGCACGGTGACGTGGGATTCGTCGGCGAAGACCAGCGCGTTGTCGGGGATGAATTCGAACAGCGTCGGCGGCGGCTCGCCCGGACCGCGGCCGGTCAGATAGCGCGAATAGTTCTCGATGCCGGCGCACATCCCGGTCGCCTCGAGCATCTCGAGATCGAAATTCGTGCGCTGTTCGAGCCGCTGCGCCTCGAGCAGCTTCCCCTCGTCGTGGAACTGCTTGAGCCGCTGCGCAAGCTCGACCCGGATCTGCTTCGTCGCCTGCTGCAGCGTCGGGCGCGGCGTCACGTAGTGGCTGTTGGCATAGATCCGGATCTGCTTGAAACTATCCGTCTTCTGCCCGGTCAGAGGGTCGAATTCCGTAATGCTCTCAAGCTCTTCCCCGAAGAAGCTGAAGCGCCAGGCGCGGTCTTCGAGGTGCGCCGGCCACAGGTCGATGGTGTCGCCCTTGACCCGGAAGGCGCCGCGCTGGAAGGCGGCGTCGAGGCGCTTGTATTGCTGCGCAATGAGCTCTGCCAGGAACTTGCGCTGGTCATAGAGCTGCCCCACCGCCATGTCCTGGGTCATCGCCGAATAGGTCTCGACCGAGCCGATGCCGTAGATGCAGCTGACCGAGGCGACGATGATCACGTCGTCGCGTTCGAGCAGCGCCCGGGTCGCCGCGTGGCGCATCCGGTCGATCTGCTCGTTGATCATCGATTCCTTCTCGATGTAGGTGTCGGTGCGCGCGACATAGGCCTCGGGCTGGTAGTAATCGTAGTAGGACACGAAATACTCGACCGAGTTCTCGGGGAAGAAGCCCTTGAATTCGCCATACAATTGCGCGGCAAGCGTCTTGTTCGGGGCAAGGATGATCGCCGGGCGCTGCGTCTGCTCGATCACCTTCGCCATGGTGAAGGTCTTGCCGGTGCCGGTGGCGCCCAGCAGAACCTGATCGCGGTCCCCCGCCTCGACGCCCGCCGAAAGCTCGGCGATGGCGGTGGGCTGGTCGCCCGCCGGGGAGAATTCGCTGTGCATGACGAAGCGCCGCCCGCCCTCGAGCTTCGGACGGGTGAGCACGTCGAAGCGTTCGCTGGGCTGGTTGGTGGTGTTGTGCGGCATGGGCAGGCTCCTCGCGCGGGCGCGGCAATCCCGCCATACTTGATCTCTTTTCGTTCTCTTTCAAGGCCTTGCCGGTGCGGGTTAAGCAAGGGTGAATGGGTTTCGGCAATTTTAGAAATGAAATCAGAATATTGGCGCAAAAATTCCGTTGCTTTTCCGGCGCGTTGTTCGCAGATTGTTCGTGCAGGCGCGTCTGCCTGCCGGCCGGGCAGTCCCTTTGACGCTTCGTTCCCGCGACCTGGCCGGCAGTGCGCCTGCGCGTTTCGCCCTCCGTTTCGTCCCATGCGCAGGCGGTGGCGGTGAAGGCTTGCGCTTTCGCGTGGATCGACTAGAAAAAGGCGAGTTCCGAGAAGGGGAAGACCATGCGCGCGCGTATCTATCAGCCGGCCCGCAATGCGATGCAATCCGGTCAGGCCAAGACCAGGGTCTGGTATCTCGATTTCGAGCCCGCCGATGCGCGGGAGATTGACCCGCTGATGGGCTGGACGAGTTCCGACGACACGCAGTCGCAGGTGCGCCTGAAGTTCGAGACGCGCGAGGCCGCCGAGGCCTATGCCAAGGAAAACGGCATCGACTATGCCGTGACCGAGCCGCACAAGCGCACCGCCAACATCCGCGCCCGCGGCTATGGCGAGAACTTCGCCTCGGATCGCCGCGCGAACTGGACCCACTGAGGGTGTAAAACGGGGCAAAGTTGTCTCGAAATCGGGGCAAGAATCCCGCGAAGCTAAGCTTGGAGCAAGATATAGGGCGCCCCATGGGCGCCTTCTCCATATGTTGATGTCGCACCCTCTCGTATCGATCGGGGTCAAATTTCGGATGACGAGACCACATGGGGTAGCCAAGGTCTGTTTCGAAGGGCAGGGATGCATCCCACCTTCACTCGGCTTTTCTGTCATTCCTCTAGGTAGCCGATCCAGTGAGGGGCTTCGACCGGCCATAAGATCTCGGATGTCCGACAGGCCAGCGCGATGCTGACACCTTTCATTGCCACTGCCTTTACGGCCAGCTCCCGGCGTTGAGGTGGCCGCGTCACTTTTTCCCCAAAGCCTCTTTGAGCAGGTCGTTCTGCATACTGACGTCCGCAAACATACGCTTCAGGCGTCGGTTCTCCTCGGCCATCGCTTTCATCTCACTGATGAGGCTTGCATCCATGCCGCCATACCTCGCCCGCCACTTGTAAAGCGTGGCGCTGCTCATGCCATGTTCGCGGCACAGCTCGGCAGCAGGCACACCGCCTTCCATCTGGCGCAGCAGATCCATGATCTGCGCTTCTGTGAATCGTGTCTTCTTCATCGAAATCTCCTCGTTCATCCTGCCGAGAAAATTCTACTTCCGCATTCCCCTAAGATCGGGGGGATTGCCGATGGCCGAGAAAGCCTCAGAGGCCATGACCTGCTCCCCTGAAACGTCCTCGTTTTGAGGTTAGCCTGTTCTCCAACCAAGGAGACAGACGATGAAGAGAAGCCGTTTCAGCGAAGAGC
>NZ_RCHI01000002.1 GCF_003664585.1 Paenirhodobacter hankyongi | reverse complement strand
CCCTAGTGAGCGATATGCTACGGTCCGCGTCGCTTGCGACCAAACCGCCCGCATATCTCTTCAGATATCCGTCAATGTCAAAGAGCACGGAAACAAAATCAACCAGTTGCGCACCATCTCGTTGCGCCGCTAGCCAACCCGTTCCCAAATTTTCGTTTGCTTTCCAGTGCCTTGCGGCGCTTTCCGGCGACCGGCGCGGTGTGTTCCGCTTCGGTGAGGGGCTATTTACGGATCACCTCACGACTCCGCAAGAGACTTTTTCGGAAAAAACGCATCCGATTAAGAATATATCATCAAGCTATTGTTTTATAATGATTTTCTTTTCAATGAATCTTGCCGATGACGATCACCCGGAATGCCGACGCAAGAATCTTTCGCAAATCACCCGCCCCGACGAAAGCATCCTCAACCGACCGCGAACGGCGGGCAGGGCAGGGCCGGATATAGTCTGGATAGACGCGCGCTCGCGCACGCACGCGTGAGAAGGGCCCCGTAGCAGTTGCCGCGCGGGCCCCGGGCGCGTAAATAGAAGCCAGATTTCGCAGGAGGCTCCGATGACCCGTCCGAAACCCGTTGTGCTGTGCATTCTGGATGGCTGGGGCGAACGCCCCGAGACCGAGGGCAACGCACCTGCGCTCGCCAACACCCCGAACCTCGACAAGGTCTGGGCGACCTGTCCGAAGTCGACGCTGATCACCTTCGGCCCCGATGTCGGCCTGCCCACCGGGCAGATGGGCAACTCGGAGGTCGGGCACACCAATATCGGTGCCGGCCGCGTGGTGGCGATGGACCTCGGCCAGATCGATCTGGCGATCGAGGATGGCAGCTTTTTCCAGAACGAGGCGATCCTTGCCTTCATCGCCAAGGTGAAGGCCGCCGGCGGTCGGGCGCATCTGATGGGCGTCGTCTCGGATGGCGGCGTGCATGGCCATATCGAGCATCTGCTCGCCGCCTGCCGGATGATTGCCGGGGCAGGGGTGCCGGTCGTCGTCCACGCGATCACCGATGGCCGCGACGTCGCGCCCGACAGCGCCGCGCGGTTCGTCGATGACCTGGTGGCGCGGCTGCCCGAAGGCTGCACCGTCGCCACGGTGATCGGCCGCTATTGGGCGATGGACCGCGACAACCGCTGGGAGCGGGTGGGGCTCGCCTATGACGCGATGGTCAAGGCCGAGGGGCTGCATGCCGCGACGCCGGCCGAGGCGGTGGCGCAAAGCTATGCCAAGAAAGAGATGGACGAGTTCATCAAGCCCACGGTGATCGCCGACTACGCCGGCACGGCGGATGGCGACGGCTTCTTCTGCCTGAACTTCCGTGCCGACCGCGCCCGCGAGATCCTGCGCGCGCTGGCCGAGCCGGACTTTGCCGAGATCGACGTCTCGGCCCGACCGGTCTGGTCGGCGATGCTGGGCATGGTCGAGTATTCCTCGGGGCACAATGCCTATATGGCCACCGCCTATCCGAAGCGCGACCTGGTCAACACGCTGGGCGAATGGGTGTCGAAGCAGGGGCTGACGCAGTTCCACTGCGCCGAGACCGAGAAATACCCGCATGTCACCTTCTTCCTGAACGGCGGCAAGGAAGCGCCGTGGCAGGGCGAGGACCGCTTCATGCCGAAGTCGCCCAAGGTCGCGACCTATGATCTGCAGCCCGAGATGAGCGCCCCCGAGGTGACCGAGCATTTCATCGACGCGATCGAGAAGGGCTATGACCTGATCGTGGTGAACTTTGCCAACCCCGACATGGTCGGCCATACCGGCAGCCTGCCCGCCGCCATCGCCGCCTGCGAGGAGATCGACCGCGACATGGGCAAGGTGATCGCCGCGCTGAAGAAGGCGGGGGGGGCGATGATCGTCACCGCCGACCACGGCAATTGCGAGACGATGATCGACCCGGTGACGGGCGGGCCGCACACGGCGCATACCACGAACCCGGTGCCGGTCGCGCTGATCGGCGGGCCCGAGGGGGTGACACTGCGCGATGGCGGCCGCCTTGCCGATCTGGCGCCGACGCTGCTTGACCTGATGCAGCTGCCGGTGCCGCCCGAGATGACCGGCAAGACACTGATCGTCCGTTGATGCGGGCTGCGATCGTCGCGCTGATGCTGGGCGCCGGGGCGGCTTCGGCCAGCACCGCGACCGATGCTGCGCTGAAGGCCGCGGAGGATCTGCGCGCCTCGATCGGCGCGCTCGACGCGGCGCAGACCAAGGCCGACCGGGTCGCCGCGCTGACCGCGACGATCACCGCCTATGAGCAGGGGCTTGGCGCGCTGCGCGACGGGCTGCGACGGGCCGCGGTGCGCGAACACGAGATCCAGCAGGGCTTCGACGCGAAACGCGAGAACATCGGCCGGCTTCTGGGCGTGATGAGCACGATGGAGCGGTCCGAAGGGCCGCTGCTGCTGCTGCACCCCGCGGGGCCGCTTGGCTCGGCGCGCTCAGGCATGGTTCTGGGCGCCGTCACCCCGGCGCTGCAGGCCGAGGCCGAGAAGATGCGCACCGACCTCGAGGAGATCAAGACGCTGCGCGCGGTGCAAGGGAATGCCGAGAAGGTGCTCGAGGACGGGCTCGCCTCGGTGCAGGCCGCGCGCACCGCGCTGAGCGAGGCGGTGTCGGAACGCACCAAGCTGCCGAAGCGCTATCTCGAGGAACCGGAGGAGCTGCGCCAGCTGGTCGAAAGCGCCGACACGCTCGAGGGCTTTGCCACCGGCGTTGCCGATCTTGACAACGACATCGGCGCACCGATGGAGGATTTCGCCTCGGCCAAGGGCAGCCTGCCGATGCCGGTGATCGGCTCGGTGCTGCGCCAGTTCAACGAGGCCGACGCCGCCGGCATCCGCCGGCCCGGTCTGGTGGTGGCGACGGCGCCCGCCTCGCTGGTCACTGCGCCCTGGCCGGCGACGATCCGCTATCGCGGGCCGCTGCTCGACTACGGAAATGTGATGATTCTCGAACCGGCGAAGGGCTATCTTCTGGTTCTGGCCGGGCTGGGCACCGTCTATGGTGAAACCGGCGACGTGCTGGCCGCCGGGGCCCCGGTGGGGCTCATGGGCGGCACGGAACCCGGCGCGCAGGAATTCGGTGCCGATTTCGTGCAGGCGGCGCAGAAGGGCGGCAGTGCGGGCCGCACCGAGACGCTGTATTTGGAATTGAGGAAGGGCAAGGCGCCCGTGGACCCCGCCGCGTGGTTCACCCAGACGAAAGACCAGGGGTAGAGTATGAAGAAGTTCGTCATGGCCGCACTCGGCGGCACGGTTGCCGGGGTGCTGATCTCGACGCAGGTCGCCCCGCTGCTGGCGCAGGAGGCCAGCAAACCCGCCTCGGTCTATGAACAGCTCGATCTGTTCGGCGACATCTTCGAGCGGATCCGCGCAGATTACGTCGAACCCGTCGACGACAAGAAGCTGATCGAGGCCGCGATCAACGGCATGCTCAGCTCGCTCGACCCGCATTCGAGCTATCTGCCGCCCGACGATTACGCCGACATGAAGGTGCAGACGCGCGGTTCCTTCGGCGGACTCGGCATCGAGGTGACGCAGGAAGACGGCTTCGTGAAGGTCGTCTCGCCGATGGACGGCACGCCGGCGGCCGAAGCGGGCATCCAGTCGGGCGATTACATCACCCATGTCGACGGCGAGAGCCTGATGGGCCTGACCCTCGACCAGGCGGTCGACAAGATGCGCGGCCCGGTCGGCAGCGAGATCACCATCACCGTGGCGCGCCAGGGCCAGCAGGACCCCTTCGACGTGACGATGACCCGCGACACGATCAAGCTCACCGCGGTGAAGGGCCGGCTCGAGGGCAAGACCGTCGTGCTGCGGATCACCACTTTCAATGATCAGACCTTCCCGAACCTTCAGGAAAGTCTGAAAAAGGCGGTCGACGAGGCCGGTGGCATGGACAAGGTCGACGGTATCGTGATCGACCTGCGCAACAACCCGGGCGGGTTGCTGACCCAGGCGATCTCGGTCTCCGACGCCTTCCTCGACAAGGGCGAGATCGTCTCGACCCGCGGCCGCAAGCCCGAAGACAGCGAGCGCTGGAACGCGACAGCGGGCGATCTGGCGCAGGGCAAGCCGATCGTCGTGCTGATCAACGGCGGCTCGGCCTCGGCCTCGGAAATCGTCACCGGTGCGCTGCAGGACCACCACCGCGCGATCGTCGTCGGCACCAAGAGCTTCGGCAAGGGTTCGGTGCAGACGGTGATGCCGATCCGCAGCGAAGGGGCGATGCGACTGACCACGGCACGCTATTACACGCCCTCGGGCCGCTCGATCCAGGCGCTTGGCATCCAGCCCGATATCGTCGTGCCGCAACCCGATGCCGCCCCGGCCGCCGAGGACCAGACGAGCGAGGACAAGCCCGAAGCCAAGACCCGGTCCGAAGCCGATCTGCAGGGGATTCTGACCAACGACTCGATGACCGAGGACGAGAAGAAGCAGGCCGAGGAAGAGCGCGCCAAGGCAGAGGAGGCCGCGAAGCTGCGCCTGCAGGACTTCCAGCTTGCCTATGCGATCGACATCATCAAGGGCATGAAGGTGATGGCGCAGGACACTGACGCCGATCCGGCGACGCCCGCGGCCCCGGCCGAAGCCGCGCCGGAAAAGGCACCGGAGAAGGCGCCGGTGAAACCCGCGCCGAAACCCGCGAACTGAGACAACGGGGGGCCGATCGGCCCCCCCTCTTTCGCCAGGAAGAAGACCATGACCCCCGAAGAAATCTCCGCCCTCCCGTATCGCCGCAACGTCGGCGTGGTGCTGATGAACCCGCAAGGTCTGGTCTTCACCGGCCAGCGCATCGACAGCCCGGTGCCCGCCTGGCAGATGCCGCAGGGCGGCATTGACGAGGGCGAGAAGCCGAAGGAAGCGGCGCTGCGCGAGCTGTGGGAGGAAACCGGCGTGCGCCCCGATCTGGTCGAGAAGATCGCCAAGACGCGCGACTGGATCACCTATGACCTGCCCGCGGATCTGGTCGGCAACATCTGGAAGGGCCGCTACCGGGGGCAGAAACAGAAATGGTTCCTGCTGCGCTTCCTCGGGCACGACAGTGACGTGAACATCGCGACCGAGCATCCCGAATTCTCGGTCTGGGCCTGGAAGCCCCATACCGAGGTGCTCGAGGGCATCGTGCCCTTCAAGCGCGCGGTCTACGAGGCGGTCTTCGCCGAATTCCGCGACTATTTCGCCTGATCCTCAGAAGTCGAGACCAAGGTCGAGCGTGCGCGCCGAATGGGTGAGCGCGCCCGACGAGATATAGTCGACGCCCGTCGCCGCGACCTCGGAGATGCGGGAAAGTTGCATGTTTCCAGAGGCTTCCAGAACCACGCGACCGCCGGCAAGGGCCACGGCGCGGCGCAGGGTCGGGGTGTCCATGTTGTCGAGCAAGATCACGTCGGCGCCGCCGACCTCCAGCGCCTCTTCCAGCTGATCGAGACGGTCGACCTCCAGCTCGACGCGCATCATGTGGCTGCGCGCGGCCTTCGCCGCCTCGAGCACGGCACGGATGCCACCCGCCGCGGCGACGTGATTGTCCTTGATGAGAATCGCGTCCGACAGGCCGAAGCGGTGGTTCGAGCCGCCGCCATGCGCGACCGCCATCTTTTCCACCACCCGCAGGCCCGGAGTCGTCTTGCGGGTGCAGGTGATGCGGGTTCTCGTGCCGCGGGTCTCGGCGACGAAGGCCGATGTCAGCGTGGCGATGCCGCTCAGCCGCCCGGCGAAATTCAGCGCGACGCGCTCGCCCATCAGGATCGAGGCGGCATCCCCCTCGATCCGCATCAGCGTGTCGCCCGGCGCGATCGGGCTGCCGTCGGTGACACACGTTTCGACGCTCAGCGCCGGGTCCACCAAGCGGAAGGCGAGAGCCGCGATCTGCATCCCAGAGACCACGCCCGCCTCGCGCGCATTCAGCCGGGCGGCATAGCGGGTGCCGGCTGGCACCACGGCGCGGGTGGTGACATCGCCCATCGGCGACAGGTCTTCGGTCAGCGCCGCGCGCACCAGCGGTTCAAGCAGGAAATCGGGCAGGGGGGCGGTCATCGGTCCTCCGTCGCGCGGGCGCGGATCGCGCACGCCTCGTCAAGCGTGATGCGGGTGCGGCGGGCCCGGGTCGGGTCTGCCTGTGGAAAATCGGCGCGGAAGTGGCCACCGCGGCTTTCCTCGCGCGCCAGCGCCGCCGCCGCGATCAGCGTTGCCGTCGCGGTCATGTTGCGCAGCGAGTCGCCGGTGGCCGCGGCCTCGATCTCGGCGATGGTGCGCAGCGCGGCTTTCAGCCCGGCAGCGGTGCGCACCACGCCGACGCCATCGGTCATCGCCGCGCGCAGCCGGGTGACCGCGGCCTCATCGGTCACTTCATTTCCCTCGGGGATCTCCAGATCGACCTCGGGCGCCGATGCCATCGGCACGGCCGAAGCGATGCCCTCGGCACAGATCCGGGCAAAGACCAGCGCCTCGAGCAGCCCGTTCGAGGCAAGCCGGTTCGCGCCATGCAGCCCGGTCGAGGAGGCCTCGCCGCAGACCCACAGGTGCCCGAGCGACGCGCGGCCATCCTCGGTCACGTCGATGCCACCCATGTGGTAATGCGCGGCGGCGGCAACCGGGATCGGCTGCGAAACAGGGTCTATTCCGGCCCTTTTGCAGGCCTGCGCCACGGCCGGGAAGCGCGTCAGGATCTCGGCGCCCAGACAGGCGCGGGTGTCGAGCGCGGGCGCACGGCCGGCCTGACGCTCCAGATAGACGGCGCGGGCGACGATGTCGCGCGGCGCAAGTTCGGCATCCTTGTGCACGGGCAGCATGAAGCGCTCGCCCCGCGAATTCACCAGAACCGCGCCTTCGCCGCGCAATGCCTCGGTCGCAAGCGGGGCAGGGTCCTCGCCACTCGCAATCGCGGTCGGGTGAAACTGCACGAATTCCGGATCGGCGATGCGGGCGCCAGCGCGCGCCGCCATGCCGATCACCTGTCCCCGGATCCGCGGCGGGTTGGTGGTGACGGCGAAAAGCCCGCCCGAGCCGCCGCCGGCCAGCAGCACCGCCGGCGCGCGGAGCAACAGCTTGCCCGAGGGCGTATGCGCCTTCTTCACCCAGACCCCGGTCACCGCGCCATCGGTCACCTCGAGCAAGGTCGCAAGCACCCCCTCGGCGACCTGGATCGAGGCAGTGCCACGCACGGCGGCAATCAGCGTCTGCATGATCTCGTGCCCGGCCTGATCGCCCTTCACCCGCACCACGCGGGCGGTCGAATGCGCCGCCTCGCGCGACATCACATAGCCGCCCTCGGGGCTGCGGTCGAAGGGCGTGCCAAGCGCCGTGAGGTCGAGGATGCGGCTCGGCGCCTCGCCCGTCACCAGCCGGGCGATGTCGGGATCGACGATGCCGGCCCCCGCGGTCTCGGTGTCGCGGGCATGGGCGGCGGGGCTGTCGCTTGAGGCCATCGCCGCCGCAACGCCGCCCTGCGCCCAGGCGGAAGAGGCGCCTTCGCCCAGAACCTCGGGCGAGATCACCAGAACCGGACGCGGGGAGAGCTTCAGCGCCGCATAAAGCGCGCCGAGCCCGGCCCCGACGATCACGATGCGCGGGGTTTCGATCACTTCGCGATCTTCCGCGAGAGATCGATCATCCGCTCGACCGCGACGCGCGCCTTCGCGGCGACGACGGGATCGACGGTGACCTCCTCGGTCCCGGTGTGCAGCGACCACAGGATTTTCTCGAGTGTGATCTTCTTCATGTAGGGGCACATGTTGCAGGGCCCGACGAAATCCACATCCGGCAGCGCGTCGGCGATGTTCGACGCCATCGAGCATTCGGTGACCAGCATCGCGTGGCTCGGATGTTCGCGGGTGACATAGTCGATGATTCCCGAAGTGGACCCCGAGAAGTCCGATTCGGCCACGACATCTGGCGGGCATTCCGGATGGGCGATGATTCGCGTCTCGGGGTGCAACGCACGGAACTCGCGCAGGTCGCGCGCGGTGTATTGCTCGTGCACGATGCAGGACCCGGCCCACCAGACCACGCGTTTTGACGGAACCTGCTTTGCCACGTTCTGCGCAAGGTATTGATCTGGCGTCATAATTACCGTGTCTTCCGGCATCGCCGCGACAATTTGCGCTGCGTTGGCAGATGTGCAGCAAATGTCAGACGCCGCCTTCACAGCGGCCGTCGTGTTGACATAACTCACGACCGGAGCGCCGGGATATCGGGCCCGCATCTGGGCGATTCCCTCGGGCGTGATCGATTCGGCAAGCGAGCAGCCGGCCTCGACATCGGGAATCAGCACCGTCTTCGCCGGGTTCAGGATCTTCGAGGTCTCGGCCATGAAATGCACGCCGCATTGCACGATCACCTGCGCCTCGACCTTCGTCGCCTCGATCGCCAGTTGCAGGCTGTCGCCCACGACATCGGCAACGCCGTGATAGATCTCCGGCGTCATGTAGTTGTGCGCCAGGATCACCGCGTTCTTCTCGCGCTTCAGCCGGTTGATCGCACGGATATAGGGGGCGTGGCGGGCGAAGTCGGGCAGGGGGACGACGCGGTCCATCCGGGCATGGATGTCGCGCATCTCCTCGGCCAGTGTCAGCGACGGCGCAAGGTCATAGGCCTCGGCCAGGGTGGCACGGATCACGGCAAGGTCCAGCATGTTTCCTCCCGACACATGAGAACGAGCCAGCATGTAAGGGCTCGGACCGCCGGGTGAAACAGCAAAATTGCTGGAAAAGACGAATTTATGAAACTTTTATCGGATGGTCCGATTCACCGGTTCCAGATCGCTTTCTCGCCCAGCTTGGCCACGAAGGCAGCATGGGCCTCGGCCTCCTCCGGAGTGATGCGCGAGGGCAGGGGCGTCGGACGCGGACGCGGACGCCAGTCATCCTCGGCGCTCGCATTCTTCGCCCGCGAGGTATCCACCGTCAGACCGAAGACCGGCTGCCGGCCGCCGATCAGCTCGAGATAGACGTCGGCAAGGATTTCCGAGTCAAGCAGCGCCCCGTGCAGCGTGCGCGAGGAGTTGTCGATGTTGAACCGCCGGCACAGCGCGTCGAGCGAGGCGGGCGAGCCCGGAAAGCGGCGGCGCGCCATCATCAGCGTGTCGAGCGCGCGGTCATTCGCGATCAGCGGCTTCTTCGCCCAGCCCAGTTCCGCGTTCAGGAATTTCATGTCGAAGGCGGCATTGTGGATGACGAGCTTGGCATCCTCGCCGATGAAATCGAGGAAGTCCTGGGCGATGGCGGCAAAGACCGGCTTGTCGCGCAGGAACTCCTCGCCCAGCCCGTGGACCTCGAAGGCCTCGGTCGGCATGTCGCGTTCGGGGTTGATGTACTGGTGATAGGTGCGGCCGGTCGGCACGTGGTTGAACAGCTCGACTGCCCCGATCTCGACGATGCGGTGGCCTTCGTTCGGTTCGAAGCCGGTGGTTTCGGTGTCGAGGACGATCTCACGCATGGCGGGCCCTGATCTCGGCAATCAACTGGCGCACGGCGGCGCGGGTGCCCTCGATCGTGTGGGTCTCGATCACATGATGGGCGCGGGCGCGCTTGTGCACATCGGGAAGCTGGCGTTCGAGGATCAGGTCGAGCTGCGCCTCGGTCATCGTGCCGCGGGCCAGGACCCGGGCACGCTGATGCTCGGCCGGGACCGAGACCACAAGCACGGCGTCACAGATCTTGTCGGCGCCGGTCTCGAACAGCAGCGGGATGTCCAGAAGGATCAGGTCGGCCTCGGAATGGTCCTTGATGAACTCCATCCGCGCGGCCGTCGTCAGCGGGTGAACGATCGATTCCAGCCGGGACAGAGCCTGTTTGTCGCCGTGCAGCACCTCGCGCAGGCGCGCGCGGTCGACGGCACCGTCGACCACGACGCCGGGAAAGGCCTCGGCAATCGCCGGCACGGCGGCGCCACCCGGGGCGTAAAGCGCATGCACCGTCGCATCGGCATCCCAGACCGGCACGCCTTCCTCGGCAAACATCTTCGCCGTGGTCGACTTGCCCATGCCGATCGAGCCGGTCAGGCCGAGGAGAAAGGGTCTGTTCATGCCGAAAGCACCGCCTCGCGCAGCTCGGCCGTGACCTCTGGGCGATGGCCGAACCAGCGCTCGAAGCCCGGAACGGCCTGATGCAGAAGCATGCCCAGACCATCGACCGTGGTGCAGCCCATGGCCGCCGCCTCTTCCAGAAGTTTCGTGCGCAGCGGGGTATAGACGCAGTCGGTCACCACGGCGCGACTGTCGAGCGCATCAAGGGGCACGCGGAACTCGGCCTTGCCCTCCATGCCGAGCGAGGAGGTGTTCACCACGGTGCGGGCGTCCTCCATCATGTTGCCGGCCTGCACCCAGTCATAGACGACGACGCGGGCGCCGAATTCGGTGCGCAGCACATCCGCCCGCGCCCGGGTGCGGTTCGCGATGCGGATCTCGGGCACGCCGACCTCGAGCAGCGAGGCGACGATGGCGCGCGCAGCGCCACCGGCGCCGATCACCGCCGCCGGCCCCTCGGCCGGTGCCCAGCCCGGCGCGCCCTCGCGCAGGTTGGCGATGAAGCCGTAGCCGTCGGTGTTGTCGGCATGGATACGGCCGTCCGGGCGGAAGATCAGCGTGTTCGCCGCCCCGATCAGCGCGGCGCGGTCCGACACCACATCGGCCAGCGCCAGCACCGTCTCCTTGTGCGGAATGGTGACGTTGCAGCCGACGAAACCGGCCTTCGGCAGCGCGCGCAGCACCGTCTCCAGGTCTTCGGCCGCCACATCCATCGGGATGTAATGGCCGCGGATGCCGTATTGCTTCAGCCAATAGCCATGCAGCGCCGGCGAACGCGAATGTGCGATCGGCGAGCCGATGACGCCGGCCAGCGGAATCCGGGGATGGTCGTTCATGTCGTCAGATCTCCGCGCACATGCAGCCAGTTCAGGAACTCGATCAGCGGGAGCCCCAGGACGGCAAAGTAATCGCCTTCGACGGCAGAGAAAAGCCGCACGCCCTCTTCCTCGAGCTTGTAGCAGCCGACGGCGTGGCGAATGCTGTCCCAGTTGCGCGCGACATAGTCCTCGATGAAGGCGTCGGAGAGCGGGTGCATCCGCAGCCGCACCTCGGACACATGGCGCCACAGCGGCGCCCCGTCGCGCAGCGCCACCAGCGCCGACAGCAGCCGGTGCGTCTGACCCGACAACGCGCGCAGATGCGCGATCGCCTCTTCGGGCGTCGCGGGCTTGGCAAAGATCCGGCCCTTCAGCTCCAGCACCTGATCGGCGCCAAGAACCAGGTGCCCCGGCCGCCGCGCCGAGATTTTCGCGGCCTTCATCTCGGCCAGCGCATCGGCAACGTCGCGCGGCGTGGCCCCTTCGGCCTCGAGCGAGGCACGGATCGCCTCTTCGTCGATGCGACCGGGCAGGATCTCGACCTCGATGCCGGCGGCGCGCAGCAGACGCGCCCGGATTTCGGAGGAAGAGGCGAGGGTGAGGGCGAAGGTCATGTGGACAACATCCGGGAGAACTGCCGGGGCAAAGCTGTGGAGCCGCCGGGGTATGGAATTTCCTCCCCTGTTCTGGCGCGTTTCGGCCTGGAACGAAAGCGGACTCTGCACCTGTGACTCCGCTCTGGGGGCAAATGTGAGCGACTCATGAGTCGCCAGTGAGTCGTCCGGCTTTTCCACAGATTCGTCCCGCCCGATGATTTCGTGAATCTCATTGAAGCTGAAAGATAATTCCGCAACATCCCGAGTCCGGGACAAACAGATGGGGACTCTTGTCCACCCTGGGGAAAACTGTGCTGAAACTGCGTAATCCCCATTATCCACAGGGCAAACATCATCATCATCTTTTCTTTTATTTCTTTTTATCTTTATGAAGTGATGCGAACGGAGGGACCGATGACCGACTTTCTGCTGACCACCTACCCTTGGGTCAAAAGCCTGCATGTCATGTCGGTGCTCGCCTGGATGGCGGGGCTGTTCTACCTGCCACGGCTTTACGTCTATCATGTCGAGGGCCTCAAAAAGCAGGGCGTGACCCGCGGTTCGGACATGGAGCTGCTGTTCCGGCATCAGGAACGTCTGTTGATGAAGGCGATCATGGCGCCCGCGATGCTCTCGAGCTGGTTCTTCGGGCTGCTGCTGGTCGTCACCCCGGCGGTGATCGACTGGTCTGCCGCCTGGCCCTGGGCGAAGGGCGCCGCGGTGATCGCGATGACTGGCTATCATTTCTTCCTCGAGGTCGCGCGCAAACGCTTCATCGCTGGCGAGAACCGGATGACCGGCCGGCAATGGCGGATGATGAACGAAGTTCCGACGCTTCTGATGATCGTCATCGTGCTCGCGGTGATCGTGAAGTTCTGAGCATTCGTTGACTCGCGGCCCCTCAGGGCTTATCTGCGAAATCAGCCCCGGCCGTCCGGCCGACAGGTTCTTCT
This sequence comes from Paenirhodobacter hankyongi, assembly GCF_003664585.1. Taxonomy (GTDB): domain Bacteria; phylum Pseudomonadota; class Alphaproteobacteria; order Rhodobacterales; family Rhodobacteraceae; genus Rhodobacter; species Rhodobacter hankyongi. The sequence continues at coordinate 311,003 of NZ_RCHI01000002.1, read as the reverse complement.
GAAGACGACGATGGACACGCGCTGCCGGGACGCCGGCCGGCGCCCTTTGCGGATGGAATGCCGATGAACACCGAAACCGAACGGCTCAATCTTGCGGATCTGAAGGCCAAGAGCCCGAAGGACCTGCTGGCGATGGCCGAGGACTGGGAGATCGAGAACGCCTCGACCATGCGCAAGGGCGAGATGATGTTCTCGATCCTGAAAGAGCATGCCGAGGAAGGCGTCGAGATCGGCGGGGACGGTGTGCTCGAGGTGCTGCAGGACGGGTTCGGCTTCCTGCGCTCGCCCGAGGCGAACTATCTGCCGGGCCCGGATGACATCTACGTCTCGCCCGACATGATCCGGCAATACAGCCTGCGCACCGGCGACACGGTCGAGGGGATCATCCGCGCCCCCGGCGAAAACGAGCGCTATTTCGCCCTGACCTCGGTCGAACGGATCAACTTCGAGGACCCGGACAAGGCCCGCCACAAGGTCGCCTTCGACAACCTCACGCCGCTTTACCCCGACGAGCGGCTGAAGATGGAAATCGAGGATCCGACGATCAAGGATCGTTCGGCACGGATCATCGATCTCGTGGCGCCGATCGGGAAGGGGCAGCGTGGCCTGATCGTGGCGCCGCCGCGCACCGGTAAGACGGTTCTGCTGCAGAACATCGCGCATTCGATCGCGACCAATCATCCGGAATGCTACCTGATCGTGCTTCTGATCGACGAACGTCCGGAAGAAGTGACCGACATGCAGCGTTCGGTGAAGGGCGAGGTGATCTCCTCGACCTTCGACGAACCGGCAACGCGGCACGTCGCGGTCGCCGAAATGGTGATCGAGAAGGCCAAGCGCCTGGTCGAGCACAAGCGCGACGTGGTGATCTTGCTCGACTCGATCACCCGTCTCGGCCGCGCTTACAACACCGTGGTGCCGAGCTCGGGCAAGGTGCTGACCGGCGGTGTCGACGCGAACGCGCTGCAGCGGCCGAAGCGCTTCTTCGGTGCCGCGCGCAACATCGAAGAGGGCGGCTCGCTGACGATCATCGCGACGGCGCTGATCGACACCGGCTCGCGCATGGACGAGGTGATCTTCGAAGAGTTCAAAGGCACCGGCAACTCGGAAATCGTGCTCGACCGCAAGGTGGCGGACAAGCGCGTCTTCCCGGCGATGGACATCCTCAAATCGGGCACCCGCAAGGAAGACCTGCTGGTCGACCAGAAGGACCTGCAGAAGACCTATCTGCTGCGCCGCATCCTGAACCCGATGGGCACCACCGATGCGATCGAGTTCCTGATTTCGAAGCTGAAGCAGACGAAGACGAACGGCGAGTTCTTCGAGTCGATGAACGGCTGAGGTCTTTCGACCGATGGACACCATCTTCGCCCTGGCGACGGCCCGCGGAAAGGCGGGCGTCGCGGTCGTCCGCATTTCCGGCCCGCGGGCCTGGGCGGCGGCCGAGATGCTGGCCGGGTCCTTGCCCGTGCCACGCCAGGCCGGGCTGCGCCGGCTGCGGCTGGCGGGGGACGAGCTCGACGAGGCGGTGGTGCTGTGCTTTGCCGCCGGCGCGAGTTTCACCGGCGAAGAGGTGGCCGAGCTGCATGTGCATGGCGCGGTGGCGACGGTCGCCGCGGTGCTGCGGGCGCTTGGGGGCATCGAGGGGCTGCGGCTGGCCGAGCCCGGCGAATTCACCCGCCGCGCGCTGGAAAATGGCCGGCTGGACCTCGCCCAGGTCGAAGGCCTGTCGGACCTGATCGAGGCGGAGACCGAGGCGCAGCGAAAGCAGGCGCTGGCGGTTCTGTCGGGCTCGGTCGGTCAGGTGGTCGAGGACTGGCGCGCGCGGCTGATCCGGGCGGCGGCGCTGCTCGAGGCGACGATCGACTTTGCCGATGAAGAGGTGCCGGTCGATGTCAGCCCCGAGGTGACCACATTGATCGACGGGGTCATCGCCGCGCTACGCGATCAGATCGCACGGGTCGGCGCGGCCGAGCGGGTGCGCGAGGGCTTCGAGGTGGCAATCGTCGGTCGGCCGAATGCCGGCAAGTCGACCTTGCTGAATGCGCTGGCGGGGCGCGAGGCGGCGATCACCTCGGAAATCGCCGGCACGACACGCGACGTGATCGAGGTGCGGATGGACCTTGGCGGACTGGCGGTCACCCTGCTGGACACCGCCGGGCTGCGCGAGACCGGCGATGTGGTCGAGGCGATCGGCGTCGAGCGCGCGCTTGCCCGCGCGGAGCAGGCCGATCTGCGGATCTTCCTGCTCGACGGGGCGGAAGTGCCGCTGCTGCTGCCCGAGCCGGGCGATCTGGTCGTGCAGGGCAAGGCCGATCTTCACCCGGGTGAGGGGCTCACTGTCTCGGGCAAGACCGGGGCGGGCCTTGACCGGCTGGTCGCCGAGGTCACCGCGCGGTTGCAGGATCGGGCCGCAGCGGCCGGCGTGATGACCCGCGAGCGACACCGGGTGGCAATGGAGCGCGCATTTCAGGCTTTGGAATCGGCGCGAAATGAGGTATTGCGCGGGTCCGATCGGGTCGAGCTGGCCTCCGAAGGGGTGCGTCAGGCGGCCCGGGCGCTTGAATCCATGGTCGGGCGGGTGGATGTGGAGCATCTTCTCGACGAGATTTTCGCGAGCTTCTGCATCGGCAAGTGAGGAGTGTTTCACGTGAAACATCTTGACGTCATCGTCGTCGGCGGCGGTCATGCCGGCACCGAGGCAGCCCATGCGGCGGCCCGGGCAGGGGCGCGCACGGCGCTGGTCACGCTGCGGCGCGAGGCGATCGGCGTGATGTCGTGCAATCCGGCGATTGGCGGGCTGGGCAAGGGCCATCTGGTGCGCGAGATCGACGCGCTCGATGGCGTGATGGGGCGGGCGGCCGACTTTGCCGGCATCCAGTTCCGCCTGCTGAACCGGCGCAAGGGGCCGGCGGTGCAGGGTCCGCGCGCGCAGGCCGACCGCAAGCTCTATCGCCAGGCGATGGCGCGGCTGACCGAGGCGCAGGAAAACCTCGAGGTGATCGAGGGCGAAGCCGCCGATCTGATCGTGACCGAAGGCCGCGTCGCCGGCGTGCGTCTGGCCGACGGCAGCGAGATCGGCGCGGCGGCGGTGGTGCTGACCACCGGCACCTTCCTGCACGGCGTCATCCATATCGGCGATCAGCGTCAGCCCGGCGGCCGCATCGGCGACAAGCCGTCGATCGCGCTGGCCGACCGGCTGCGCGATCTGGCCTTGCCGCTTGGCCGGCTGAAGACCGGCACGCCGCCGCGGCTCGATGGGCGGACAATCGACTGGTCGGTTCTCGACAGCCAGCCGGGCGACGACGATCCGGCGATGTTCAGCTTCCTGCACAAGGCGCCCTTCGTGCGGCAGATCTCCTGCGGGATCACCCATACGAACGAGCGCACGCATGAGGTGATCCGCGAAAACCTCGGCCGGTCGGCGATGTATGGCGGCCATATCGAGGGGGTCGGGCCACGCTATTGCCCCTCGATCGAGGACAAGGTCGTGCGCTTTGCCGACAAGACCTCGCATCAGGTGTTCCTGGAGCCCGAGGGGCTGGACGACGACACGATCTATCCGAATGGCATTTCCACCTCGCTGCCCGTCGATGTGCAGGAGGTCTATGTCCGCTCGATCCGCGGTCTCGAGGATGTGCGGATCCTGCAGCCGGGCTATGCGATCGAATATGATTTCGTCGACCCGCGTGCGCTGACGCCGACGCTCGAACTGCGCGAGCAGCCGGGGCTTTATCTTGCCGGGCAGATCAACGGCACCACCGGCTATGAAGAGGCCGCGGCGCAGGGGCTGGTCGCCGGGCTGAACGCGGCGCGGGCGGCGCAGGGGCAGGGGCCTGCCGTCTTCAGCCGCACGAACAGCTATATCGGGGTAATGATCGACGATCTGGTGACGCGCGGTGTGGCCGAGCCCTATCGCATGTTCACCTCGCGCGCCGAATTCCGCCTGTCGCTGCGCGCCGACAATGCCGACCAGCGGCTGACCCCGATGGGGATCGCGCTTGGCTGCGTTGGGGCGGAGCGGCAGCAGGCCTTTGCGCAGAAGATGGAGGCGCTGGACGTCGGCCGTGCGCTGCTCGATTCGCTGATTCTGACGCCGAAGCAGGCGATTTCCGCCGGGCTGAAGGTGAACCAGGACGGCAGCAAGCGCTCGGCCTTCGAGCTTCTGTCCTTCCCGGACATCGGCCTGGCCGAATTGTCGGCCGTGTTCCCGCAGATGACGGAGCTTCCCACCGAAATCGCCGATCAGCTGGCCAAGGACGCGCTCTATGCCAGCTATATCGAGCGGCAGGAGCGCGACGTGGCCGCAATGAAGCGCGACGAGCATTGGGAAATTCCTGCCGATTTCGAGTATGCGGCGCTGTCCGGCCTGTCGAATGAGCTGAAACTGAAGCTCGGTCGGGCGCGGCCGCAGACGCTCGCCCAGGCCAGCCGGGTCGATGGGGTGACGCCGGCGGCGCTGGCGCTGATCCTCGCCAGCCTGCGCCAGGCCAGCCGGGTGGCCTCGGCATGAGCGTCGAGGTCTTCTCCGCGGCCGTCGATGTTTCACGTGAAACACTCGACCGGCTGACCGCCTACGAGGCGCTTCTGCGCAAGTGGAATGCGGCGATCAACCTGGTCTCGCCGCAGACGCTGTCGCAGGTCTGGACGCGGCACTTCCTCGATTCGGCGCAGATCTTCGCGCTTGGCCCGGAGACGGCGCGGATCTGGGCCGATCTGGGCAGTGGCGGCGGCTTTCCCGGACTGGTGATCGCGGTGCTCGCGGCCGAAAAACGCCCCGATCTGGTGGTGACGCTGGTTGAAAGTGACCGGCGCAAGTCGGCCTTCCTGATGACCGCGGCGCGTGAACTCGGCCTTTCCGTTGCGGTGAAAAGCGACCGGATCGAGGCACTTGCGCCGCTTCAGGCCGATATCCTCAGCGCGCGCGCGCTGGCGCCGCTGAGCGATCTTCTGGGCTTTGCCGAGCGCCACCTTGCCCCCGGCGGAACCTGTCTTTTCCCGAAAGGGGCGCGCTGGCGCGAAGAGCTTGCGCCGGCGCAAGAAAGGTGGTCCTTTCACCTCAACCCGCATCCCAGCGAGACCGAGTCCGAAGCCGTTATCCTGCAGATCGATGGAGTGAAACGTGTCTGATCCGACTCGGCCGCCCGGGCCCAGAATCATCGCCGTCGCCAACCAGAAGGGCGGGGTGGGCAAGACCACCACCGCAATCAACCTTGCCGCTGCCCTTGTCGAGGCCGGGCAGCGCGTGCTGCTTGTCGATCTCGACCCGCAGGGCAATGCCTCGACCGGGCTCGGCCTCGAGACCGAGGATCGGAAGTCGAGCACCTACGAGCTGATCCTCGAAGACGCACCGATCTCCTCGGTCGTGCAGGAAACCGGCATCGAGGGGTTGTGGATCTGCCCGGCGACCACCGATCTCTCGTCGGCCGACATGGAGCTGGTGTCGAACGAAAAGCGCAGCTTCCTGCTGCATGACGCGCTGCGCCAGCCCGACATCGACGCCTTCGCGCTTGATTATGTGCTGATCGACTGCCCGCCGTCGCTGAACCAGTTGACGGTGAACGCGATGGTCGCGGCGCATTCGGTTCTGGTGCCGCTGCAGGCGGAATTCTTCGCGCTCGAAGGCCTGTCGCAGCTGATGCTGACGATCCGCGAGGTGCGGCAGAGCGCCAATCGCGACCTGCGCATCGAAGGCGTGGTTCTGACCATGTATGACGTGCGCAACAACCTCTCGCAGCTGGTCGAGGCGGATGCGCGCAACACACTGGGCGAGCTCGTGTTCCGCACGATGATCCCGCGCAATGTGCGGGTGTCCGAGGCGCCGTCCTATGCGATGCCGGTCACCAGCTATGATTCCGGCTCGCGTGGGGCGACGGCCTATCGCGCGCTGGCGAGTGAACTTCTTGCCCGGCATGCCGCGGCGACTACCAGGGGATAAGGGATGGCGGAGAAGAAACCCGAACGGCGTGGTCTGGGGCGTGGTCTGTCGGCGCTGATGGCGGATGTCCATCTGGCGCCCACGGCCGAACCCGCGGCGGCACCGCGTCGGGCGGAAATGTTCGTCCCGATCGAGAATATCGAGCCCAATCCCGACCAGCCGCGCCGCGATTTCGAGCCCGAGGCGCTGGATGAGCTTGCGGCCTCGATCCGCGAGAAGGGCGTCATCCAGCCGCTGATCGTGCGCCGCCATCCGCGCAAGGAAGGGCAATACGAGATCGTCGCCGGCGAACGGCGCTGGCGTGCCTCGCAGCTGGCGCAGCTGCACGAGCTGCCGGTGATCCTGCGCGAGTTCACAGATAACGAGGTGCTCGAGGTCGCGATCATCGAAAACATCCAGCGCGCCGATCTGAACCCTCTGGAAGAGGCGCTCAGCTATCGCGCGCTGATGGATCGTTTCGGCCATACCCAGGAAAAGGTGGCCGAGGCGCTGTCGAAAAGCCGCAGCCATATCGCGAACCTGCTGCGTCTGCTGAACCTGCCCGACGAGGTGCAGGGGATGCTGCGCGCGGGGCAGCTGAGCGCGGGGCACGCGCGGGCGATGATCACCGCGCCCGATCCCGTCAAGCTGGCGCGAGATACCGTTTTGAAGGGCCTCTCGGTGCGCGATGTCGAGCGGCTGGCGAAAAAGTCGGTGACGCCGCCGGGCGGGGGCGCGCCGAAGCCGCGCCGCCCGTCCGAGAAGGATGCCGATACCCGGGCGCTGGAAGGCGATCTGAGCGCTAGCGTTGGTATGAAGGTGTCGATCGACCACAAGGGGTCGGAGGGGGGTCTCGTCACCATCGCCTATCGCGACCTCGACGAGCTGGACCGGATCTGCTCGCTCCTCAGCGCCGGGCGCTGAGGCTCAGGGCATCAACTCCCGGATCACGCCATTCAGCACCGCGCGGCCCTCTCGGGTGGCGCGGATCCGGCCATCGACGGTTTCCACCAGACCAAGCTCGCCCAGATCGGCGAGCTTTTCGGCGGGCAGGTCGGTGCCCGAGAGCGCGCGATAGCGCGCCGGATCGATCCCCTCGCTCAGCCGCAGCCCGAAGAGCAGGAATTCGACCGCCTGATCCTCGAGCGGCAACGCATCGCGCGGGAGTTCGCCCGAGCCGCGCTGCTCCACGGATTGCAGCCACAGGGCAGGGGCCTTGGGCGTGACCGTCGCCTGCCGCGTGTCGCCAAGGGTCAGCCGGCCATGCGCGCCAGGGCCGATGCCGGCGTAATCGCCATAGCGCCAATAGATCAGGTTGTGCCGGCTTTCCGCCCCCTCGCGGGCGTGGTTCGACACTTCATAGGCCGGAAGCCCCGCCGCCTCGCAGATTTCCTGCGTGCGCAGATACATGTCGGCGGCCAGTTCCTCGTCTGGCAGGCCGGTCAGCTTGCCGGCCGCGGCACGGCGGCCAAAGGCGGTGCCTTCCTCGATCGTCAGCTGGTAAAGCGAGAAGTGATCCACCGCCATCGCCAGCGCCTCGCGCAGTTCGGCCTCCCAGGCGGTCAGGTCCTGATCCTGACGCGCATAGATGAGATCGAAGCTGACGCGGGCGAAATGGCTGCGGGCGATATCGAAGGCGGCGCGTCCCTCGGCGGCACTGTGCATCCGGCCAAGCCGCGTCAGATCGGCGTCGTTTAGCGCCTGCATCCCCATCGAGACGCGGTTCACGCCGCCCGCGGAATAGGCTCTGAACCGGCCGGATTCGATGCTGGTGGGGTTCGCCTCGAGGGTGATCTCGATGTCATTCGCCTGCCGCCAGGTGCGCCGCACCCGCTCGAGGATCGCGGCGACAAGGTCGGGGTCCATCAGCGAGGGGGTGCCGCCACCGAAGAAGACCGAGTTCAGCACCCGGTCCTGCGTTTCGGCGCCCAGACGGTCGATCTCGGCAAGATAGGCGCGCTGCCAGCGTGCCTGGTCGATCTCCGCCGCCACATGGCTGTTGAAATCGCAATAGGGGCATTTGGCGGCACAGAAGGGCCAGTGCAGGTAAAGGCCGAACCCGCCGTGCCGCCAATCGTCGCTCATCCCTTGAACGCCGTCACTTCGATCTCGATCTTCATCGCCGGGTTCACCAGCCCCGCGACGATCATCATCGCAGCCGGGCGGATCTCGCCGAAGGTTTCCGACAGCGCCGGGATGATCTCTTCGACATAGGCCGCATCGGTGATGACGTAATTCGCCCGCACCACATCGGCCATCGAGAAGCCCGCGCCTTCCAGAACGCCCCGGATCGTGGCGAGCGCGTTGCGCGCCTGATCGAGAACGCTGTCCGGGAAGGTCTTGCTGACCGGATCGGCGCCGGTCGTGCCGGCGACGAAGCACCAGTCGCCCTGCACCACGGCGCGCGAATAGCCAAGCTTCGGTTCATAGGGCGAGCCGCCCGAGATGTTCTGTCGTGCCATCTTCGCCTCGAAACATTGCACCAGCTTGCGGAAAGCATCCGCGCGGTGGCTGATCTGGTTCTTCTTCGCCGGGTCCATCTCGGCGAAGGTGATGTCATGGCCCTCGGGCTGGAACATCGGGTCATAGCCATGGCCATGCGCACCGCGCATCGGCCAGACAAGCTGGCCCTCGGCCTTGCCCTCGAAGACCTCGTCATGGCCATCGGGCCAGGCGAGCACGAGGGTCGAGCGGAAGCGCGCGGTGCGCGGCATCGGCGCGGCGATCTTCTCGCAGGCGTCCCAGGTGCGGGTCATCGCAAGCGTGAAGTCGCGCCCGGTCGGGGTTTCGGCCCAATCGGCGGTATAGACGCCGGGGGCACCGTCGAGCGCGTCCACCTCGATGCCGCTGTCGTCGGACAGCGCCGGCAGGCCGGTGGCCTTCGCCGCCGCATGTGCCTTGATCCGGGCATTGCCGACGAAGGTCGTCTCGGTTTCCTCGGGCTCGGGCAGGCCGAAATCGTCGTTCGACAGCACGGTGATGCCGAAGGGCGCGAGCAGCGCCCGCATCTCCTCCAGCTTGCCCTTGTTGTGGGTGGCGAACAGCAGCCTGTCGCCGGTGAACTTCCTCATGCCAGCGCCGCCTTCTGCGCTGCGACCAGCTGCGCCACGCCCGCCTCGGCCAGGTCGAGAAGCTTCGTCATCTCGTCGCGCGAGAAGGTCGCGCCCTCGGCCGACATCTGCACCTCGATCAGCTTGCCGGCGCCGGTCATGATGAAGTTGCCGTCGGTGCCCGCCTCGCTGTCCTCGGCATAGTCGAGGTCGCACACCGGCTGGCCGGCATAGATGCCGCAGGAAATCGCCGCGACATGGTCGACCAGCGGATCCGAGGTGATCAGACCCGATTTCAGCAGCTTGTTCACCGCAAGACGCAGCGCCACCCAGCCCCCGGTGATCGAGGCGCAGCGGGTGCCGCCATCGGCCTGGATCACGTCGCAGTCGACGACGATCTGCCGCTCGCCAAGGGCCGAGCGGTCGACGCCGGCGCGCAGCGCGCGGCCGATCAGGCGCTGGATCTCCTGCGTGCGGCCCGACTGCTTGCCGGCCGCCGCCTCGCGCCGGGTGCGCGAATTGGTGGCGCGCGGCAGCATGCCGTATTCCGCTGTCACCCAGCCCAGCCCGGTGCCCTTCAGGAAGGACGGCGCGCGATCCTCGATCGTCGCGGTGCACAGCACATGGGTGTCACCGACCTTGATCAGGCACGAGCCTTCGGCGTGCTTCGTGATCCCGGTTTCGATTGAAATCGGGCGGCATTCACTTAGATTTCTGCCGGAGGGGCGCATGATCAGTCCTTTCGAAGAGTTTGCCTCATTTGAGGCCGCCCGCGCCATGATGCAACCCCGAAGCAGGGCGACGCCTGATTGACGGGCGCGGCAGGGCGGCTTTAATGCGGGGATGAGCCACGCCATGCACGACCAGACACAACTTCTGACGGAACTCAACGACCGCTCGCGCGAGGTTTTCCGGCGGGTGGTCGAGGGCTATCTCGAAACCGGCGACCCGGTGGGGTCACGCACCCTGACCCGGCAGATGAGCGAGAAGCTCTCCGCCGCGACGATCCGCAACGTGATGCAGGATCTCGAATACATGGGGCTCCTGGGCAGCCCGCATGTCTCGGCCGGGCGGGTGCCGACGCAGCTCGGGCTGCGGATGTTCGTCGACGGCTTCATGGAGGTCGGCGAGGTTCACGTGACTGACCGGCAGGCGCTGGATGCGACGCTGGGCGCGAACGAGCCCGGGGTGGGCTCGCTTCTCGACCGCGTCGGCGCGGCGCTGTCGGGCATCACCCATGGCGCAAGCCTGGTCCTGGCGCCGAAGCACGAAGCGCCGATCCGCCACATCGAATTCGTCTCGCTCGGGCCCGATCGGGCGCTGGTGGTGCTGGTCTTTGCTGACGGGCAGGTGGAGAACCGCGTCTTCACCCCGCCGCCGGGGCAGACCCCCTCGTCGATGCGCGAAGCCGCGAATTTCCTCAATGCGCTGGCCGAGGGTCGCACGCTGAGCGAGCTGCGCGCCGATATCCGCGAAGAGATCGTCGCGCGCCGGCAGGAGCTTGATACGCTCGCCGCGGAACTGGTCGAAAGCGGGCTCGCGCAATGGGCCGATCAGGGCGCGCCCTACGAGCGGCTGATCGTGCGCGGGCGTTCGAACCTGCTCGACGGCGAGGAGGATCTCGACCGGATTCGGTCTCTGTTCGACGATCTGGAACGCAAGCGCGATATCGCCGAGTTCCTCGACCTGACCGAGGAAGGCGATGGTGTGCGCATTTTTATCGGCTCGGAGAACAAGCTTTTCTCACTTTCGGGTTCCTCTCTGGTCGTCTCTCCCTATATGAACGCGGATCGGAAGATCATCGGTGCGGTCGGCGTGATCGGGCCCACGCGGCTGAATTACGGCCGGATCGTGCCGATTGTCGATTATACGGCGCAGCTGGTCGGGCGGGTTCTGTCCGGCCGCGGCAAGGGGTAGGACCATGACCGAGAAGAAAGACGAGATCCTCGAGGATCAGGAGCAGCTGAACGACCCGCTGGGCGCGGCGATGGCGGAAGGCTTCGACGAGATCGAGGCCCTGCGTGCCGAGCGCGACGAGTTCAAGGACCGCTTCATGCGCGCGCTGGCCGATGCCGAGAACGCCCGCAAGCGCGCCGATCGCGACCGTCGCGAGGCCGAGAACTATGGCGGCTCGAAACTGGCCCGCGACATGCTGCCGGTGTTCGACGCGCTGAAGCGTGCGCTCGATGCGGCGGGCGACGAGGTGCGGGCCGCGGCGCCGGCGCTGATCGAGGGCGTGGAACTGACGCAGCGCGAGCTGCTGAACGTCTTCAAGCGTCACGGCATCCAGGCGATCATGCCGCAGGTCGGCGACAAGTTCGATCCGCAGCAGCACGAGGCGATGTTCGAGGCGCCGGTGCCCGGCACCACCGCGGGCGACATCATCCAGGTGATGACCGAAGGCTTCCTGCTGCATGACCGGCTGCTGCGTCCGGCCAAGGTCGGTGTCAGCTCGATGCCGAAGGGCTGAGTCCTCCGAAAGCCCGGGCGCCTTGCCCGGTCTGTGAAACGGCCTTCCTCCGGAAGGCCGTTTTTTTACGCCTCACCCCGGGATATTTCCGGCAATTGGAAGATCAGGGCTTGAGCAGGGCCCGGAGGCCATAAAGAGCCTCCATCGCCTGTTTCGGCGTCATCTCGTCGGGGTTGATGTCGCGCAGCGCCGCCGCGATGGCCGTGCTTTCGGGGGCTGCGGGTGCGGGCGCCGGATGCGCGGCGGCCGAGAACAACGGCAGGTCGTCGATGACCATCTGCTTCTTGCCGCCGCCCTCGCGGTCGCCCTGTTCCAGCGCTTCGAGCACGACACGGGCCCGCGCCACCACACTTTCGGGCAGGCCTGCGAGCCGCGCCACCTGCACGCCATAGCTGCGATCGGCCGCGCCCTTCTTCACCTCGTGCAGGAAGATCACCTCGCCCTGCCATTCCTTGACCGAGACGGTGGCGTTCTCGACGCCGTCGAGCTTCGCCGAAAGCGCCGTCATCTCGTGGTAATGGGTGGCGAAGAGCGCGCGGCAGCGGTTCACCCCGTGCAGATGTTCCAGAACCGCCCAGGCGATCGACAGCCCGTCATAGGTCGCCGTGCCGCGCCCGATCTCGTCCAGGATCACAAGCGCCCGATCGTCGGCCTGATTGAGGATTGCCGCGGTCTCGACCATCTCGACCATGAAGGTCGAGCGGCCGCGGGCAAGGTCATCGGCGGCACCCACGCGCGAGAAGAGCTGGCTCACCAGCCCGATATGGGCGCGGCGCGCGGGCACGAAGCTGCCGGCCTGGGCCAGCAGCGCGATCAGCGCGTTTTGCCGCAGGAAGGTCGATTTGCCGGCCATGTTCGGGCCGGTCAGCAGCCAGATCGCCGGCGTCTCGCCCGAGGTCAGGGCGCAGTCATTGGCGATGAAGGGCTCGCCCGAGCGCTTCAGCGAGGCCTCGACCACCGGGTGGCGGCCGCCCTCGATCTCGAAGGCGCGGCTTGCGTCCACCGTGGGTTCGACCCAGTCCTCGCCCGCGGCCAGATCGGCGAAGGCGGTGGCCAGGTCGATCTCGGCAAGCGCCCGCGAGGCCTCGCCGATCGGTCCGGCATGGGCGAGAATGGCCTGTTTCAGGCTGTCATAGAGCCGTTTCTCGATCTCGAGTGCATGGTTGCCGGCGTTCAGGATCCGGGTTTCCAGCTCGCTCAGCTCGAGCGTGGTGAAGCGCACCTGGTTCGCCGTGGTCTGACGGTGGATGAAGCGCTCGTTCAAGGGCGCCGAGAGCATCTTCTCGGCATGGGTGGCGGTCGTCTCGATGAAATAGCCCAGCACGTTGTTGTGCTTGATCTTCAGCGAGGTGATGCCGCTTTCCTCGATGTATTGCGCCTGCATCCGGGCGATGACGCCGCGGCCCTCGTCACGCAGCTGGCGGGTCTGGTCGAGCTCGGCGTCATAGCCCGTCGCGATGAAGCCGCCATCGCGCGCCAGAAGCGGCGGCTCGGCGACGAGCGCCGCATCCAGAAGCGCTGCGAGGGCATCGTGGCCCACGAGCACCGCGGCCGCCTCGGCCAGAAGCGCGGGCGGCTCCACCGGGGCAAGGCTTTCGGCGATGCGTCCGGCCTGGTCGAGCCCGTTGCGGATCGCCGCCATGTCGCGCGGGCCGCCACGGTCGAGCGAAAGCCGGCTCAGCGCGCGGTCCATGTCGGGGCAGCGCCGCAGATCGGCGCGCAGATCCTCCGAAAATCGACCCTGTTCCAGCAGAAAACGCACGGCATCATGGCGGGCATGGATCTGGTTCAGATCGCGCGAGGGGGCCGAGATGCGCCGTTCCAGCAGCCGCGCGCCGGCGGCGGTCACGGTGCGGTCGATGGTGGTCAGCAGCGAGCCCTCGCGCCCGCCCGACAGCGCCTGCGTCAGTTCGAGGTTGCGCCGGGTGGCGGCGTCGATCTGCATCAGGCTGCCGGCCTCTTCGCGCAGCGGCCGGCGCAGCAGCGGCAGCTTGCCGCGCTGCGTCAGCTCGAGATAGTCGACGATCGCCCCCATGGCCGAGATCTCGACCCGCGAGAAGCTGCCGAAGGCATCGAGCGAACCGACCGAGAACAGGCCCAGAAGCCGCCGTTCCGCCCCCTCGCTGTCGAAGCTTGCGCGCGCGAGCGGGGTCAGCGCCGCCTTCAGATCAGTGACGATCTCGGCGCAATCGGCCTCGCGCAGCTCGCTCACCAGCACCTCGCGCGGGGCAAGGCGGGCCAGTTCGGGCGCAAGCCGGGTCAACGGGCAGGGCATCACCCGGAACTCGCCGGTCGAGATGTCGACCCAGGCCAGCGCGCCCTCGCCGTGCATCTCGCTCCAGGCGGCCAGGAAGTTGTGGCGCCGCGCCTCGAGCAGGCTTTCCTCGGTCAGCGTGCCGGGGGTGACAAGGCGCACCACGTCGCGCTTCACCACCGATTTCGCGCCGCGCTTCTTCGCCTCGGCCGGGTCTTCCAGCTGTTCGGCGATGGCGACGCGGAACCCCTTGCGGATCAGCGTCAGCAGATAGCCCTCGGCGGCATGGATCGGCACGCCGCACATCGGGATTTCCTCGCCCAGATGCAGCCCGCGTTTCGTCAGCGCGATGTCGAGCGCGGCCGAGGCCGCGACGGCATCGTCGAAGAACATCTCGTAGAAATCGCCCATCCGGTAGAACAGCAGCGCCCCCGGATTCGCCTCCTTGATTGCGAGATATTGCGCCATCATCGGCGTGACTGTCGGCTCGGCCATGCGTTCCCCCGTTTGGCGCGACCCTACAAAAGGCGGAATCCGGGTGCAAATCCATTGAGACGTGCCAGAGGTGGCGTTATGAGAAGGCGCGACCGGAGGAGCACCATGTCAAGCAAGAACCGCATCACGCCTGAAGAGGCGCTGGCTTACCATCTCGACCCGACGCCCGGGAAATACGAGATCACGGCGTCGAAGCCGATGACGACGCAGCGCGATCTGAGCCTTGCCTACAGCCCCGGCGTCGCGGTTCCGGTCGAGGCGATCGCCGACCGGCCCGAGACCGCCTATGACTACACGGTCAAGGGCAACATGGTTGCGGTGATCTCGAACGGCACGGCGATCCTTGGCATGGGCAACCTTGGCGCGCTCGCCTCGAAGCCGGTGATGGAAGGCAAGGCGGTGCTGTTCAAGCGCTTTGCCGACGTCAACGCGATCGACATCGAGCTCGACACCGAGGACCCGGACGAGATCATCAAGGCGGTGAGCCTGATGGGCCCGACCTTCGGCGGTATCAACCTCGAGGACATCAAGGCGCCCGAGTGCTTCATCATCGAGCAGCGGCTGAAGGAGATCATGGACATTCCGGTGTTCCATGACGACCAGCACGGCACGGCGGTGATCTGCGCGGCCGGCCTGATCAACGCGCTCGAGCTGAGCGGCAAGAAGATCGAGGATTGCCGGATCGTGCTGAACGGCGCCGGCGCCGCCGGCATCGCCTGCCTCGAGCTGATCAAGGCCATGGGCGCGCAGCATGACAACTGCATCATGTGCGACACCAAGGGCGTGATCTGGCAGGGCCGCACCGAGGGCATGAACCAGTGGAAATCGGCCCATGCGGCGAAGACCGACGCGCGCACGCTGGAAGAGGCGATGGTGGGTGCGGATGTCTTCCTCGGCGTCTCGGCCAAGGGTGCGGTGACGCCCGAGATGGTGGCGAAGATGGCCGACAATCCGGTGATCTTCGCGATGGCGAACCCCGATCCGGAAATCACCCCGGAAGAGGCGCATGGCGTGCGCCCCGACGCGATCGTGGCGACGGGCCGGTCGGATTATCCGAACCAGGTGAACAACGTCCTCGGCTTCCCCTATCTCTTCCGCGGCGCGCTCGACATCCATGCCCGCGCGATCAATGACGAGATGAAAATCGCCTGTGCCAAGGCGCTGGCCGAGCTGGCCCGCGAGGACGTGCCCGACGAGGTGGCGATCGCCTATGGCCGCAAGCTGACCTTCGGGCGCGACTACATCATCCCGACGCCCTTCGACCCGCGGCTGATCCACGTGATCCCGCCGGCGGTCGCCCGGGCCGGGATGGACACCGGCGTCGCACGCCGGCCGATCATCGACATGGACGCCTATGTGCTGGGCCTGAAGACGCGGATGGACCCGACGGCGTCGATCCTGCAGGGGATCCAGGCGCGGGCGCGGCAGGCGCAGGCGACGATGATCTTCGCCGAGGGCGACGATCCGCGCGTGCTGCGCGCCGCGGTGGCCTATCAGCGCAACGGCATGGGCCGGGCGATGGTCGTCGGCCGCGAGAGCGACGTGCGCGAAAAGCTGGAAACGGCGGGGCTGGGCGATGCCTATCGCGAGCTGACCGTGGTGAACTCGGTCAATTCGAAGCACATCGAGGCCTACAAGGACTTCCTCTATACCCGGTTGCAGCGTCAGGGCGTGGACCGCGAGGATGCGCACAAGCTGGCCACCCGCGACCGCCATGTCTTTGCCGCGCTGATGCTGGCGCATGGGCATGGCGACGGCATGGTCACCGGCGCCACCCGCAAGTCGGGCCATGTGATGGAGCTGATCAACAAGGTCTTCGACGCGCGCCCCTCGGATGGGGCGGTGGGGATCACCGCGCTTCTGCACAAGGGGCGCGTGGTGCTGATCGGCGACACGCTGGTGCACGAATGGCCCGACGAGCATGACCTCGCCGATATCGCCACCTCGGGGGCGCAGGTGGCGCGGGCGCTCGGGCTCGAGCCGCGGGTGGCCTTCTGCTCCTTCTCGACCTTCGGCTATCCGGTGTCGGAACGGGCGACGAAGATGCATATCGCGCCGCAGGTCCTGGACGAGCGCGGGGTCGATTTCGAATATGATGGCGAAATGACCGTCGATGTCGCGCTGAACATGGAGCAGATGAAGAACTATCCGTTCTGCCGTCTGACCGGGCCGGCGAACGTGCTGGTGGTGCCGGCGCGGCATTCGGCCTCGATCTCGGTCAAGCTGATGCAGGAGATGGCCGGGGCGACGGTGATCGGCCCGATCCTGACCGGCGTCTCGGCGCCGATCCAGATCTGTTCGACGGTGTCGACGGTGAACGACATCCTGAACATGGCCTCGATCGCCGCCTGCAAGCTCGGCCAGCGGCGCTGACCCCGGCCCCGGGGGCCTCGCGCCCCCGGACCCCCGCGAGGTATTTCGGGCAAGATGAAAGGCAGCCGCATGACCGTCTACACCTTGGGCTCGATCAATGCCGATCATCTCTACCGGCTGCCGCATCTGCCGGCGCCGGGCGAGACGCTGGCGGCGCAGTCCTATTCCGTCGGGCTTGGCGGCAAGGGCGCGAACCAGTCGGTGGCGCTGGCCCGCGCCGGGGCCACGGTGCGCCACATCGGCGCGGTCGGGGCCGACGGGCTGTGGATGGTGGCGCGGCTGACCGAGGCGGGCGTCGATTGCGCGGCAGTGTCCGAGGTCGAGGGGGCCTCGGGCCACGCGATCATCGCGGTCGACGCGGCGGGCGAGAATGCGATCCTGCTCCATCCCGGCGCGAACCGGCAGATCGATGCCGCGATGGTCCGCACGGCGCTGGAAGGCGCCCGTCCGGGCGACATGCTGATGCTGCAGAACGAGACCTCGGCCCAGGTCGAGGCGGCGCGGATCGGGCAGGAACAGGGTCTTTTCGTCGTCTATTCCGCCGCGCCCTTCGAGGCCGAGGCGGTCGAGGCGGTGCTGCCCTATCTGTCGCTTCTGATCATGAACGAGGTCGAGGCGGCGCAGCTGTGCTCGGCGCTGTCTCTGACCTTCGAGGCGCTGGCGGTGCCGCATGTGGTGGTCACCCGGGGGGCGCGCGGCGCCGAATGGCATGACCGCGCCGGCGCCGGGGTGCACCGCACCCCGGCCTTTGCGGTGACGCCGGTCGACACCACCGCGGCGGGCGACACCTTTGCGGGCTATCTGGTCGCCGGGCTGGCCGAGGGGCTTTGCCCCGAGGCCGCGATGCGGTTGGCCTCGGCTGCCGCGGCGCTGAAGGTGACACGGGCGGGAACGGCCGATGCCATCCCCGCCCGCGATGAGGTCACGCGCTTTCTGGCGGCTCAGCCGAGCGAATAGCCGGTGCCGCGCACGGTGCGCACCGGATCATCCCCGCCATTCGCCATCAGCGCCTTGCGCAGCCGCCCGACGTGGACGTCGATGGTGCGGGTGTCGACGTAGATGTCGCGCCCCCAGACCCGGTCGAGCAGCTGGTCGCGGGTCCAGACCCGTCCGGGTTTCTCCATCAGGGTCGAGAGCAGCCGGAATTCGGTCGGGCCGAGTTTCAGCGGTGCGCCGTCACGGAAGACGCGGTGCTCGGCGGCGTCGAGGATGATGTCCTCGAACTGCAGCCGCTCGCCCATCGTCGCCGGGCGGGTGCGGCGCAGCTGGGTGCGCAGTCGCGCCATCAGCTCGACGACCGAATAGGGCTTCACCACATAGTCGTCGGCGCCGGTCTCGAGGCCGCGCACGCGGTCGGCCTCTTCCGAGCGGGCCGAGAGCATGATGATCGGGATCGAACGGGTCTCGGGGCTGGCTTTCACGCGCCGGCAGATCTCGATTCCCGAGACATTGGGCAGCATCCAGTCGAGCACGATCAGGTCGGGTTTTTCCTCCCGGACCATCAGCAGCGCCTCGTCGCCATTCACTGCCATGGCGACGCGGAATCCCTCGGCCTCGAGGTTGTATTGCAGAACCTCACGCTGGGCCGATTCATCCTCGACCACCAGCACGCAGGGCTGTTGGGCGGGGCTCATGCGTCAGTCCTCCACCTTGTCCAGGCTCACGCTGTCCGACTTCGGCCGGTCCTCGTCGGGCATTTCGCCGGTGACGAGATAGATCACCTGCTCGGCGATGCCGGTGGCCAGGTCGCCCATCCGCTCGATGTTCTTCGCGATGAAATGCAGGTGCATGCAGGCGGTGATGTTGCGCGGATCTTCCAGCATGTAGGTCAGGAATTCGCGGAACAGCGCGTTGTACATCTGGTCCACCTCGATGTCGCGCGAGCGGACATCGGCGGCCAGTTTCTCGTCGCGCTGGATGTAGCTGTCGATGGCATCCTTCAGCATGCCCTCGACCGCCTGCGCCATGCGCCGGATCGCGCCGGCCGAGCCGCTGATCGTCGGCATCTGCGACAGCACCTGGGTGCGCTTGGCGATGTTCTTCGAATAGTCGCCGACGCGCTCGAGGCTGCCCGCGATCTTGATCACCGAGAGCGCGACGCGCAGGTCCGAGGCGGCGGGCGAACGCAGCGCGATCAGCCGTGCGGCCTCGCCGTTGATCTGCTCCTCGAGCTTGTCCACCGCCTTGTCGCGGCGGCGCACGGTCTCGGCAAGTTCGTCGTCGCGGGTTTCAAGGGCCTGGGCGGCGTCGAGAAGCTGGGCTTCGACGAGGCCGCCCATCTTCACGACCATCGCCTGAACCGCCTCGAGGTCGCGGTCGAAAGAGGAAACGATATGCTGGCTCATGTGTCTCTCCGTCAGCCGATCCGGCCGGTGATGTAGCTCTCGGTGCGGGGATCCTTCGGGTTGGTGAAGATCTGCCCGGTCTCGCCGTATTCGACGAGATTGCCGAGGTGGAAGAAGGCGGTGCGCTGGCTGACGCGCGCGGCCTGCTGCATCGAGTGGGTGACGATCACCACCGAGAAGTTCTCGCGCAGCTCGTCGATCAGTTCCTCGACCTGTGCCGTGGCGATCGGGTCGAGGGCCGAGCAGGGCTCGTCCATCAGCAGAACCTCGGGCGAGGTGGCGACGGCGCGGGCGATGCACAGGCGCTGTTGCTGGCCCCCCGAGAGGCCGGTGCCCGGCGCGTCGAGACGGTCCTTGACCTCGTTCCACAGCGCCGCCTTGCGCAGCGAGCTTTCGACGACCGCGTCGAGTTCGGCCTTGTTCTTCACCAGGCCGTGGATCTTCGGCCCGTAGGCGACGTTGTCATAGATCGATTTCGGGAAGGGGTTCGGCTTCTGGAACACCATCCCCACCCGGGCGCGCAGCTGCACCGGGTCGACCTTCTTGTCATAGATATCCTCGCCGTCGAGCAGGATCTCGCCCTCGACCCGGCAGATGTCGATGGTGTCGTTCATCCGGTTCAGGCAGCGCAGGAAGGTCGACTTGCCGCAGCCCGACGGGCCGATGAAGGCGGTCACCGTCTTGTCGAGGATGTCGATGTGCACATCCTTGATCGCGTGCGAGGCGCCATAATAGACCTGCACGTCATGTGCGGCGATCTTGATGTCCTTGGTCTCCACGGCTCTCTCCGTCAGTCGCATGTCGTTCATGGTGGTCACTCCTCACCAGCGCCGCTCGAACTTGCGGCGCAGGACGACCGCGAGCGAGTTCATCACGAGAAGGAAGACGAGCAGCACGATGATCGCCCCCGAGGCGCGCTCGGTAAAGGCGGGATCGGCCCGCTGCGTCCAGCTGTAGATCTGCACCGGAATGGCCGAGGCAGGGTCGAAAAAGCCCTCGGGCGGGGCGGCGGGATAGTCGCGCACGAAGGCCACCATGCCGATCAGCAGAAGCGGCGCGGTCTCGCCGAGCGCCTGGGCCAGGCCGATGATCGCGCCGGTCAGGATGCCCGGCATGGCAAGCGGCAGCACGTGGTGGAAGATCGTCTGCGTCTTCGAGGCGCCGACGCCAAGGGCGGCATCCTTGATCGAGGGCGGCACCGATTTCAGCGCGGCGCGGGCCGGGATGATGATCCGCGGCAGCGTCATCAGCGTCAGCACCAGACCGCCGACCACCGAGGAGGACTGCGGCAGCCCGCCGAAGTTGATGAAGGCGGCGAGGCCGAGGATGCCGAAGACGATCGAGGGCACGGCGGCGAGGTTGGCGATGTTCACCTCGATCAGGTCGGTGAAGCGGTTCTTCGGCGCGAATTCCTCGAGGTAGATCGAGGCGGCGACGCCGATCGGCAGCGACAGCACCAGCACGATCAGCATCATGTAGGCCGAGCCGAGGATCGCGACGCCAAGGCCCGCGGCCTCGGGGCGCAGTTCCGAGGCGTCGGGCGCAAAGATGAAGCCCGGGTTGAACTTCAGCGCCAGCAGGCCGGCGTCGCGCATCGCCTGGGCGAGTTCAAGCTGTTCGGGCGAGACGTTGCTGTCGAGCTTGGCGCTCTCCATCGTCACCCGGCCCTTGAAGAAGCCGTCGATGCGGCCGTTCGCCAGCGCGTCGAAGCTGACGGTGGTGCCGATCAGATCAGGATTGGCCAGCACCAGATTGCGCAGCTGCGCCGGCGCTTCCTTCGAGATCATGCCGCCGACGTCCTTCGGTTTCATCCCGGCGGGAAGCAGCGCCTTTTCGGTCAGCTCGGCGGTCAGCGCGTCCTGCAGCAGCTTGCCATAGGCGATGGTCGTCACCTTGGCGATCGCGGCGGGGTCGCGGGTGCCCTCCTTGTCGAGCACGGCGGCATCGAGCGGCACCTGCATCGTCAGCACGCTCTGGCGGAAGGCGCCAAGGCCCGAGCCGAGCACCGAGCTGAGCAGCACGACGAGCGCGAGCAGGCCGAAGCCGACCGCGGCGACGCCATACAGGCGGAAGCGCTTCTCGGCGGCGTTGCGGCGCTTGGTGCGGGGATCGATGGCGTAAAGCGAGGGGCGGGCCTTCGCGGGCATGTTCGTGGCCTCGGCGGTCATTCGTATTGCTCCCGGTATTTGCGCACGATGACGAGCGCCAGGATGTTGAGCCCGAGCGTGAAGACGAACAGCGTCAGGCCGAGCGCGAAGGAGACGAGGGTCTCGGGGCTGGCGAATTCGGTGTCGCCGGTCAGCTGGCTGACGATCTTCACGGTAACGGTGGTCATCGCCTCGAACGGGTTGAGCGACATCTTCGCCGCGGCGCCGGCGCCGAGGACCACGATCATCGTCTCGCCGATCGCGCGCGAGGCGGCCAGAAGGATCGCGCCGACGATGCCGGGAAGCGCGGCAGGCAGGATCACCTGTCGCACGGTCTCCGACTGCGTCGCGCCAAGACCATAGGAGCCGTCACGCAGCGACTGCGGCACGGCGTTGATGATGTCGTCGGACAGCGACGAGACGAAGGGGATCAGCATGATGCCCATGACGAGGCCCGCGGTCATCACCGAGCTCGATGAGGTGCCAAGGCCGAGCGGCTGGGCGAACCAGTCGCGCAGCACCGGGCCGACGGTGATCAGGGCGAAGAGGCCGTAGACGATGGTCGGGATGCCGGCGAGCACCTCGAGCAGCGGCTTCGTCATCGCGCGCACCTTCTTGCTGGCATATTCGGCCAGGAAGATCGCGGCGAAGATGCCCACCGGCACCGCGACGACCAGCGCGATCACCGAGATGTAGAGCGTGCCCCAGATCAGCGGCCAGATGCCGAGATCGGAGCCACCACCGAATTTCGGGTTCCAGGTGGTGCTCAGGAAGAACTTGCTGGCAGGATAGAGCCGGAAGAAGTGGATCGTCTCGAACACCAGCGACAGCACGATGCCGACGGTGGTCAGGATCGCGACGAGCGAGGCGGCGATCAGCAGCACACGCACGAAGCCTTCGGAGACGTTGCGGGCGCGGAACTCGGGGCGAATGCGCGAGAGCGCATAGCCAAAGCCCGCGAGCGCGAGCGCCAGCACCGCGACGGTCAGCGCCAGATGGCCGCCGTGCGACAGATCGCGATAGGCCTTGGCGGCCTCGAACACGCCGGGTTTCACATTGGTGCCGACGGCGACGCCCACCTCGGCCAGACGGCTGCGCACGTCGGCCAGATCGGCGCGCATCGCGGCGATGTCGGTTTCGCCCAGTTGGCCCCGGGCAAGGATCAGGTCGATGCCCTCGGCGACGCGGCGCACGTCGGTCATCACCAGGTTGGCCGAGCTGCCATCGGGAATGTCGGCAGCCGAGATCATCGAGGTCACGCGGGTCTCGATCAGCAGCGGCTGCACCAGGAGCCACAGCAGCATCAGCAGAAGGGCGGGAACGGCAGTGAAAAGAAAGACGGTCTGGCCGTAATAGCCGGGAAGGGAATGCAGGCGCCGGATGTCACCCCCGGCCTTCGACAGTGCAAGCTGCCGACCGATGAGAAAGCCGGCGGCGGCAAGGGCGATCACGATCAGGGAAAGAAGGCCGATGCTCATGGGAAATTCCAGCTGAGAAGGGAAAGGTGGCGCCCGAAGGCGCCACCGGAGTTCCTTGCGAGGATCAGTTCAGCGGACCCATCGCGACGTCGTTCTTCACCATCTCCTGGGTCTTGGCCAGTTCCGGATCGGGAACCAGGCCGTAGGCCGCCAGCGGGCCGTTCGGGCCGGCCATGTCGTCCGAGACGAAGAAGTCGATGTATTCCTGCAGGCCCGGGACCACGCCGATATGCGCCTTCTTCACGTAGAAGTAGAGCGGACGCGAGACCGGGTATTCGCCCTTGGCGATGGTCTCGACCGACGGCATCACGCCGTCCATCGTGGCGACGCGCAGCTTGTCGGTGTTGTTCTGGTAGAACGACAGGCCGAAGACGCCGATGGCGTTCTTGTTCGCGTCGATGCGCGACAGGGTCTCGGTGTAGTCGCCGTCGATGTCGACCGAGGTGCCGTCGGTGCGCAGCGTGTTGCACTGGGCGACAGCGGCCTTTTCCTTCGCCTTGTCGTCGCCTTCGGCGGCGGCGAGGAACAGGTCATAGGCGCCGGTGGCCTTGCAGCCGGCCTCGATCACCTTGGTGTCGAAGACTTCGCGGGTGCCGTGCTTGGTGCCCGGGATGAACATCAGGATGTCCTGCGCCGGGAAGTCGGCCTTGACGTCGGCCCAGGTCTTGGCGGTGTTGGCGACGACCTTGCCGTCCTTCGCCACGTTCGCACCGATCGCGCCATAGATGTCGGCCGGGGTGAAGGCGAATTCCTTGCCGTTGATGTCGCTGGCGAAGACGATGCCGTCATAGCCGAAGCGGACTTCCATGATCTCGTTGACGCCGTTCGCCTTGCAGGTGTCGATGTCCGACTGCTTGATGCGGCTCGACGAGTTGGCGATGTCGATGGTGTTTTCGCCCACGCCTTCGCACAGCTTCTTGCGGCCGGCGCCCGAACCACCCGATTCCACGACCGGGGTCGGGAAGCTGAAGTTCTCGCCGAAGGCTTCGGCAACGATCGTCGCGTAGGGCAGCACGGTCGAGGAACCGGCCGACTGGATCTGGTCACGGGCGAGGGCACCCGAGGCCGAGGCAGCCACGATGGCCACGGCCGAGACGGTGAGTTTCACGGACTTCATGGAACACTCCTGAGTTCACTTGCGGGGCCGGTCGCGGCCTCGGGCTTCTCCTAGGATCTGCCCGTGACGCTTATGCAAAACATATGTGACAGTTGCGTGACAAACCCTTTCGGGCAAGTCTCATCGTGTCAGGGAACGGGCGATCAGCGCCGCTGCCTCGGGGTGTTCGCCGATCGCGGGCAGAAGCGGGCCGGTGAAGCCCGCGGCGGCCAGAGCCTCGGGAATGTCCTCGGCGACATGGCCGGCACGCTGGGCGAAGAAGGGCAGGCACAAGCCGGAAAGGCTTTCGGCCGCGACATCGGCCAGAAAGGGGGCCTCCTCGATGAAGGCGGTCCGGATGCGCCAGAAGCGGGTGAGCGGGCGCAAGCGGCGCGCCATCGCCTGCGCCGTATCCTTCGAGCGCCGCGCCACCTGCGAGCCATGCGCCACCAGGATCAGATCGGAACTTTCAGGCTCGATGCCAGCACTTTTTGTCGCTTCCGTGACAGTTTTCGCAATCAGACCCGGCAGGTCCGGTTCGGTGCCGAAGGGCGGCAGGACCCGTGCCGTCACCCCGGCGAGTGCCAGCCGGCGCGGCAGCTCGCGCCGGGTGAACCAGCCCTCGGCCATGAAGAACGGATAGATCTCGGGCGCGTCGAACCCACTGAGCGCCGCCTCGAGCGCGCCCGGCAGCGCCAGCGTCGCGCCGCGGATCTGATGCTCCGGGCACAGCGCCTGCACCCGTGCGGCGATCGACTTCAGCCCGGCATCAAGCGGGGCCGGGTCGGAGGGCGAGCCATGGGAGACGAGGACGATCTGACGCATGGGAGGCAAGTTAGGGGCCGGCAGCGAAACGGCAACGGGCGGGGCGCCTGACCGGGGCTCGATTCGGCAAGATTGAGTAAAATTGAAACTGTTACGTCGTTGAGGCGAATCGCCCGCTGGCATACCCGGAAGGCAATCGGCTGACAGGGCCGGTGGTCCGGACCGGGCCGGCAGGAGCAGACCTCCGGCCCGGGTCTTTCGCGGGCACATGCGGGGTGAAGGAAGGGCCGGCAGCCCCGGCCTTCACTTCGCGGCCGCGCTCAGGGCTCGACGCCGCCAAGCGCGCAGAGAATCCGCCATTCCTCCTCGGTCACCGGCTGCACCGAGAGCCGCATCGAGGTGACGAGCGACATCTCGGTCAACCGCGGGTCGGCCTTCACCTCGGCCAGCGTCACCGGCCGGACGAAGGGCTTCACCGCGCGGATGTCGACGCAATCCCACCGCGGGTCCTCGGTGGTGCTGTCGTGATGCGACTCGGCGCAGACCTCGGCGATGCCGACGATCTCCTTGCCGATGTTGGAATGGTAGAAGAAGCCGCGGTCACCGACCTTCATCTCCCGCATGTTGTTGCGGGCAAGGTAGTTGCGCACCCCGTCCCATTCCTCGCCGGCTGCGCCCTTCGCCACCAGCATCTCCCAGGAGAACTTGTTCGGCTCGGACTTGAACAGCCAGTATGCCATCAGCCGACGACCTTCTTCCATTCGGTGACCGAGACGCTGTCGAAGAGCCCCGCCTTCGCATAGGGGTCGTTCGCCGCCCAGTCCTGCGCCGCAGCCATGCTGTCGGCGTTCAGGATCACCAGCGAGCCGACCATCTGGCCGTCCTCGAGGAAGGGGCCGGCGACGAAGACGATGCCGGTTTCCTCGATATAGGCGAGGTGGGCGGCGCGGTTGTCGAGGCGGGTCTGCAGGGCACCGGGCTTGTCGCGGCAGATCACGGCATAGGGCATTTCATTCCTCCTTCAGGGGGCGGGACAGCAACGCCTGCGCGGCGTCGGAAACGGTGATGCGGTGCTCGCTCAGCGCCGCGACCATGGTCGCGATCGGCATCTCGACACCGCGCTTTTGGGCCAGAACAGAGACGGCCTTGGCGGTGGCCACGCCCTCGACCGTGGTGGTCGGGTCGAACGCCTCGCCGGCGCCAAGCGCCTGACCGAAGCGGAAGTTGCGCGACTGCGCCGAGGTGCAGGTGAGCACCAGATCGCCAAAGCCCGAGAGGCCCGCCAGCGTCTCGGCACGAGCGCCAAGGCGCAGCGCCAGCCGGCTCATCTCGGCAAAGCCGCGGGTCATCAGCGCGGCGCGGGCGGAATCGCCAAGCCCCGCGCCGATCACCACGCCGGCGGCAATGGCGATCACGTTCTTCAGCGCCCCGCCGAGTTCCGCGCCGAGCGGGTCGGTGCTGCGGTAAAGCCGCAGCGTCGGGGTCGACAGCCGGGCCTGCAGCGCCTCGCACTCCGACGCACAGGCAAGGGTGAGGGCCGTGGGCAGGCCGCGGGCGATGTCGGCGGCAAAGCTCGGCCCGGTCAGGATCGCGGCCGTCGCATCGGGGCAGGCGGCAGCGATCAGCTCGGTCGGGCCCCGGCCCGTCGTCAGGTCGATGCCCTTCGAGCAGGCGACGAGGGTCTTGCCGGCAAGGCGCGCGGCATGGGCCGTCAGAAAGCCGCCCATCTGCTGCATCGGCATCGCCAGAAGCAGCACCGGCGCCTGCGTCGCCACCTCGATTTCCGCCGTCACAGAGACGTTTTCGGGCAGAACGGTCATCGGCAGGCGGCGGTCATTGCGCCGGCTGGCCTGCATCTCGGCGACGTGGGCAGCGTCGCGGGCCCAGAGCGTGACGGGCCCGTTCTGCGCCAGCGTCACCGCCAGCGCCGTGCCGAAAGCCCCTGCGCCCAGCACCGCAACCGTCATGCCTTCGCCCCCTTCTTGCCCGAGCCGAGCATCGCCGGCGCGGAACGGTCAAGCGGCCAGCGCGGCCGGGCCGACAGGTCCATCCCGTCTTGCGCGCCGGCCTCGAACCGCGCGATCCCGGCATAGGCGATCATCGCCGCATTGTCGGTGCAGAGTTTCAGCGGCGGCGCAGCGAAGGTCGCGCCGAATTCGGCCGCCACCTGCTCGAGCCGCGTCCGGATGGTCGCATTCGCCGCCACGCCGCCCGCCACGGCAAAGGCCGGGTGTTCGGGGGCATGCGCCAGATACTCGCGCAGAGCGCGGCGCGATTTTTCCGCCAGAACGTCGGTCACCGCCGCCTGGAACCCGGCGCACAGGTCGCGCCGTGCCTGCCGGCGCAGACCGCCATGTTCGGCCACCTCGGCGTCGCGGGCGCGCAGAAGGGCGGTCTTCAGCCCGGAAAACGACATGTCGCAACCCGGCCGGTCCAGCAGCGGGCGCGGGAAGTGGACGGCCTTCGGATCGCCGCTCATCGCCTCGGCCTCGACCGCCGGCCCGCCCGGCTGTGGCAGGCCCAGAAGCTTCGCCGTCTTGTCGAAGGCCTCGCCCGGGGCGTCGTCGATCGTGCCGCCAAGGCGGGTGAAGTCTTCGGGCCCATGCGCGATCAGGAACTGGCAATGCCCGCCCGAGACGAGGAGCAGCAGATAGGGGAAGGCCAGCCCCTCGGTCAGCTGCGGCGTCAGGGCATGGCCCGCAAGGTGGTTCACGCCAACGAGCGGCAGACCCGCCCCCGCGGCGATGCCCTTCGCGCACATCACCCCCGACATCACCCCGCCAATGAGCCCGGGCCCGGCGGTCACCGCCACCCCGTCGAGGTCGGCAAGCGTCACGCCGGCCTCGGCCAGCGCCTCCTCGACACAAAGGTCGAGCTTCTCGGCATGGGCGCGGGCGGCGATCTCGGGCACGACGCCGCCATAGGGGGCGTGCAGCGCGGTCTGCCCGGCGACGACCGAGGCCAGGATGCGCGGCCCGGTCGCCTCCATCCGCACCACGGCGGCGGCGGTGTCGTCGCAGCTCGACTCAAGTCCGAGGAAGGTGAGGGTGCGGGTCATGGCGCCTCGGTTGCACGGTGCTTTCTTCGCAGGTAACACCGGGGCACAGACCCTGCAATCCCGGGACGTGCCGTGACCGAGGCCAATTCCCCCCGTCCGCCGCTGCTGCTGACCCGCCCCCGCGCGGGATCGGAGCGGTTCGCTGCGCAGTTCCGTGCCCGTTTCGGGGCGGACTGGCCGGTGCTGATCTCGCCCTTGACCGAGACCCGCCCGACCGGGGCCGAGCTGCCCGCGGCCGAGGCGCTGATCTTCACCTCGGAACAGGCGGTGGCGCCGGTCATTGCGGTCGGCCCCGCGGCGGGGCAGCGTGCCTATTGCGTCGGCGCGCGCACGGCCGAGGTGGCGCGGGCGGCAGGCTTCGACGTGGTCGAGGGGCCGGGCGAGGCGCGGGGCCTTGCCGCGCTGATCGCGGCGCAGCACCGCGGCGGTCGCCTGCTGCATGCGCGCGGCCGCGAGGTGGTGGCGCCGCTGGCCGACTGGCTGAATTCCGCCGGAACAGAGACGATCGAGGCGGTGGTCTACGCCCAGGAGGCGCTGCCCCTGTCCACGGCCGCGTGCGATCTTCTGGCCCGGGCGCCGGTGGTTCTGGCCCCGGTGTTCTCGCCGCGCAGCGGGCGCCTTCTGGCACAGGCGGTTTCGGGGGCACGGGCGGCGTTGTGGCTGGCGCCGATCTCTGCCGCGGCGGCCGAGGGCTGTGCCGGGATCGCCGCGCGGATCGAGGTTGCGCCGACCCCGGATGCCGCGGGCGTGCTGAGCGCGCTTGCGCGGCTTCTTGGCGCGGAGGCCCCCGGGGCGGACAAGGCGGGTTGAGCCATGTCGACCGGGCCACTAGACTGCCGCTGACAAACGTTGGCTGCGCATCGTCGCGCCGGGACTGGAGGAGCTGCCGTGGCACATACCGAACACGAGAAATCCGAAGCGGCCGAGGTCAGCGCGGCACAGGACACCCCCGAGACGAAGGCGCCGATCGACGAGGCCGAGGTCGTCGAGCCCACGGTGGCCGCACCGGCCTCCACCCCCGCGGTGGAGGCGAAAGCCGACCCCGCTGCACCCCGCCGGGAGGGCTTCGTGCCGCTGTTCCTGGGGGGCGTGATCGCGGCGGCGCTGGGGGCCGGCGCGACGGTCTGGGCGCTTCCGAACCTGCCGCCGCAGCTTGCCGCGATGATCCCGATGGGGACCGACCGCACCGCCGCGCTCGAGACCGAGATCGCCGCCTCGAACGCCAAGATCGACAGCCTGACGGCCGAGCTGAAGACGCTGAAATCCGCCGCGCCGACGCCGCCGGACCTGTCGGGCGTGCAGGCCGCGCTGGACGAGGCGGGCTCGGCCACGCGCGCGGTGCAGGAGACGCTGGCCGCACTCGAGGCGCGGGTGACGGCGCTGGAAAACCGTCCGGCGGCCCCGGTTGCGGGCGGTGCCGCGCCGGTCGATCTGAGCGGGATCCAGGCGCAGATCGACACGCTGCGCGCCGAGATGGCGACCGGGGGGCCGGCCGAAGCGGCCGCGCGCGCGCAGATCGCGGCGGCGGTGGCCGAGGCGCAGGCGCAGATCGGCGCGGTGCGTGACGAGGCCGGCAAGCTCAGCGCCGGGGCCGAGGCTGCGGCGCAGCGTGCGGTGGCGCAGGCCGCCGTCGCCCGTGTTGCCGCCGCCTTCGAAAGCGGTGCGCCGATGGCGCCGGCGCTTGCCGATGCGCAGGCCGCGGGCCTGACCGTTCCGGCCGTGCTGTCGGGCGATGTGCCGACGCTTTCGGCGCTGCAGACCGCCTTCCCCGAGGCGGCGCGGGCGGGGCTTGCCGCCTCGCGCAAGGCGGCGCCGGGGCAGACGCTGGGCGCGCGGTTCAAATCCTTCTTCATGGCGCAGACCGGGGCGCGGTCGCTGGAACCGAAGACGGGCGAGGATGCCGATGCGGTGCTGTCGCGGGCGCAGGCGGCGGTGGATGCCGGCGATCTGGTCACCGCCATGACCGAGATTTCGGCGCTGCCGCAGGCGGGGCAGGCGGTGATGACCGGCTGGCTCACGCAGGCGCAAAAGCGGCTCGATGCCGCCCGGGCGGTGAGTGATCTCGCGCAGTCGGTGAAGTGAGGAGGGGGCGATGATCAGATCCTTTGTGAAAGTCGCGCTCTTCCTCGTCCTGGTGGCGGCCGTCGCCCTTGGCGCTGCGCATCTCTCCGACAGCGGCGAGGGCGTGCGGGTGATCGTGCTGGGCACCGAGTACAGCTTCGGCCCGCTGCAGGCGGCGATCGGGCTTGTCGTGGTGCTGGCGGTGCTGTGGCTGGTGATGAAGCTGGTGGGGCTTCTGATCGCCTTCCTGCGCTTCCTGAACGGCGACGAGACCGCGGTCAGCCGCTATTTCGACCGCAACCGCGAGCGCAAGGGCTATCGCGCGCTGGCCGAGGGCATGCTGGCCGTCGCCTCGGGCGAGGGGCGTCTGGCGCTGGCCAAGGCGACGAAGGCGCAGCGGCTGTTGCAGCGGCCCGAACTGACGAATCTTCTGGCGGCGCAGGCGGCCGAGGTTGCGGGCGACCGGGTGAAGGCCACCCGCGCCTACAAGAAGCTGCTCGAGGATGACCGCACCCGTTTCGTCGGCATTCGCGGGCTGATGCGGCAGAAGCTGGCCGAGGGCGACACCGAGACGGCGCTGAAGCTCGCGCAGAAGGCCTATGCGCTGAAGCCTGCGCATGAAGAGGTGCAGGATACGCTGCTGAAGCTGCAGGCGGAAAAGGGCGACTGGAAGGGCGCGCGCGAGGTGCTGAGCACGAAACGCGCGCAGGGCCAGCTGCCGAAGGATGTGCATCGTCGCCGCGATGCGGTGATGGCGCTGCAGGAGGCGAAGGGCGTGCTCGAGGAAGGTGCGACCGTCGAGGCACGCGAGGCGGCGATTGCGGCGAACAAGGAATCGCCCGATCTGATCCCCGCCGCGGTGATGGCCGCGCGCGCCTATATCGAGGCCGGCAGCCCGAAGAACGCGGCGCGGGTGCTGCAAAAGGCCTGGGAGGCGCAGCCGCATCCCGACCTTGCCGCGGCCTATGCCGAGATCGCCCCCGACGAGGCCCCGGCCGACCGGCTGCGGCGGTTCGAGAAGCTGCTGTCCTTGCGTCCCGACCACGAGGAAACGCGGCTTCTGCGCGCCGAGCTGCTGATCGCGGCCGAGGATTTCCCGGCGGCGCGGCGCGCGCTGGGCGATCTGGTCGAAACCCATCCGACGGCGCGCGTGCTGACCATCATGGCGGCGGTCGAGCGCGGCGAGGGCGCCGAGGATGCGGTCGTGCGCGGCTGGCTGACCCGGGCGCTGACCGCGCCGCGCGGGCCGCAATGGTGCTGCGACAAATGTCAGAACATCCAGGCCGAATGGACGCCGATCTGCGACAATTGCGGTGGTTTCGACACGCTGAGCTGGCGCGAGCCGGTGCAGGCCGAGATGCCGCTGCCGCATGGGGCCGAGATGCTGCCGGTGATCGTCGGCAAGCCGCAGGCGAAGCCCGGCGACATCCCCGAAGCCGATCTGATCGATGCGGCGCAGGGTTCTGACGCGAAAGACGAAAATTAGGGCTACACATCGGCGCGCGGGCATGCTAGGTGCGCGCCACCCACCGTGCCGGTGTAGCTCAGCTGGTAGAGCACGTCATTCGTAATGATGGGGTCGGGGGTTCGAGTCCCTTCACCGGCACCACCATCCTTCCCGGGATGGTGGTTTTTTTCTTTTCTGAATCTCTGTGCTCGATCTGCCGTCCCTGCGCCGGAAGGCTGTGCCTTTGCCCGGGATGCGACGTCACCGGCATCGTGATGTGCATCTGCAGAATTTCGTCGTAAGATCAAAGCGAATCAGATTTTTCCTGCGGTCGGTTGCAGCCTTTGCGCGGTCGGACGCTGGTTCGGCAGAAGGGAACCGACGATGGCGGGCATTTCCCCTTTCTCGCGAAACCTCCCTGCGATGCGGGGGCTGCGATGAGCGATGCGGTGGTGACGGCGGTGCGCGGCCCGGTGCTTGACCTGCGGGTCGAGGGCGCGCTGCCCGCAATCAACGACGGCGTCGAGATCCCCGGCCCCGCCGGCACGGTGGTGGCCGAGGTGCAGGCGCATCTCGACGCCCGGCATGTGCGCGCGATCGCGCTGCAATCGACGCAGGGCGTGGCGCGTGGCAGCGTCGCGCGCATCCCTGGCGGGCCGCTTTCCGTGCCGGTGGGCGAGGCGGTTCTGGGCCGGTTGCTGAACGTGCTGGGCGCGACCGGCGACAATGGCCCGGCGCTGCCCGCGGACGCGCCGCGCGCCCCCATTCACCGCGCCGCGCCGCCGCTTGCCGCACAAAGCGCGCAGACCAAGGTGTTCTCGACCGGGATCAAGGTGCTCGATCTGCTGGCGCCGCTCGCGCAGGGCGGCAAGTCGGCGATGTTCGGCGGGGCGGGGGTGGGCAAGACCGTGCTGGTGATGGAGCTCATCCGCGCCATGGTCTCGGGCTATGACGGGATCTCGGTCTTCGCCGGCGTCGGCGAGCGGTCGCGCGAAGGGCACGAGATGCTGAACGAGATGCGCGATTCCGGCGTGCTCGATCAGACCGTGCTGGTCTATGGCCAGATGAACGAGCCGCCGGGGGCGCGCTGGCGGGTGCCGCTGACCGCGCTGTCGATCGCCGAGCATTTCCGCGATGTCGAGGCGAAGAACGTCCTGCTGCTGATGGACAATGTCTTCCGCTTCGTTCAGGCGGGCTCGGAAGTGTCGGGGCTTCTGGGCCGGATGCCCTCGCGCGTGGGCTATCAGCCGACGCTTGAGACCGAGGTGGCCGATCTGCAGGAACGCATCGCCTCGGTCGGGCAGGCCTCGGTCACCGCGATCGAGGCGGTCTATGTGCCGGCCGACGATTTCACCGACCCGGCCGTCGCCGCGATCTCGGCCCATGTCGACAGCACCGTGGTGCTGTCGCGCGCGCTCGCCTCGGAAGGGATCTATCCGGCAATCGACCCGATCTCGACCACCTCGGTGCTGCTCGATCCGGGGGTGGTGGGGGTCGAACACGCCAGCGTCGCCGGCCGGCTGCGCGAGGTGATCGAACATTATCAGGAACTGCGCGACGTCATCGCGCTTCTGGGCGTCGAGGAGCTGGGCCGCGAGGAGCGTCTGCTGGTCGGCCGGGCGCGGCGGCTGCAACGCTTCCTGACCCAGCCGTTCTTCGTCGCCTCCGCCTACACCGGGATGGAGGGGCGCTCGGTGCCGATCGCCGAGACGGTGAAGGGCTGCAAGGCGATCCTCGACGGCGCCTGCGACGACTGGGACGAGGGCTCGCTTTACATGATCGGCACGCTCGACGAGGCGCGTTCGCGCGAGGAAGCGCGCCGTGCCAAGGGGAAGGCGGCATGAGCGGGCTGCACCTCACCGTGACCACGCCGCTTGCGGTGGTGCTGGACGAGGGCGAGGTCGCCTCGATCCGGGCCGAGGACGAGAGCGGCGGTTTCGGTCTGATGCCCGGGCACGCCGATCTGCTGACCGTGCTGCGCCCCTCGGTGCTGCACTGGCGGCGGGCGGATGGCCCCTGGCATCACGTCGCGCTGCGTGGCGGGGTGATGCGGGTCGCGGGCGATGCCGTGCGCGTCGCCTGCCGCGAGGCGGTGGCGGGCGATGATCTTGACCAGCTCGAGGCGCTGGTGGTCGAACAGGCCGCCGCCCAGGCCGATGCCGCCCGGCGCGCGCGTGGCGAACAGCTGCGCCTGCATACCGCGGCGATCCGCAACCTGATGCGCAAGCTCGGCCCCGGTGGCGGGCCCGAGCCCGAGTTCGACGAGATCGGGGAGGCGTTCCGATGATCGACGATGCAGACCCGAAACTGCGCCGCGCCGTCAACGAGGCGCGTGGCCGGGTCGAGGCCGGCCAGAAGGATCCAGAACCGCCGCTGGCCCGCCGTTTCGGCCAGATCGGCGTGCTGGGCTGGGTGATCGTCGGGCCGACGCTGGCGGGGCTGGCGCTCGGCCATTGGATCGACGGGGCCCTGAACTCCGGCATCACGGTGAGTGCGGCGCTGACCATGCTGGGCGCCGGGCTTGGTCTCTATCTCGCCTTCAGATGGATGCATCAGCAATGAGCCAGAGCGCACAGATCCTTCTTTCGCTTGCGGCGCTGGGGCTTGGCACCGGCGCGGGCTGGCTGCATTTTCGCACGCTGCGCGCGGTGTCGGACCGGCTTCTGTCGGGCGATCTGACCGCCGTCGCGCTGCAGGTCGGCCGCTTTGCGGTGCTCGGCCTCTTCCTCTTCCTGTGCGCCAGGGCGGGCGCGGCGCCGCTGGTCACTGGCGCGGCGGGGGTGCTGATCGGGCGGCGCATCGCGCTGAAACGGATGGAGGCCGCGGCATGATCCAGTCTCCGCTGTCCGGCGACATCCTGTTCTCGATCGGCCCGCTCGGCATCGACAAGGCGGTGGTCACCACCTGGGTGCTGATCGGCGCGCTCGGCTTCGGCTCCTGGGCGGTGACGCGGCGGCTGACCCTGCGCCCGGGCAAGGTCCAGGCGGTGGTCGAGCTGGTGGTCACCACGCTTGATGCGCAGATCCGCGCCACCATCGCGGGCGAGCCCGCGCGCTTCCGCCCGCTGATCGGCACGCTTCTGCTCTACATCCTGACCGCGAACTGGTCCTCGCTGATCCCCGGGGTCGAGCCGCCGACGGCGCGGCTGGAAACCGACGCCGCGCTCGCCGTGATCGTCTTCGTCGCGACCATCGCTTATGGCATCCGCGCGCAGGGCCTTGGCGGCTATCTGGCCAGTTTCGCGCGGCCAAGCTGGGTGATGGTCCCGCTCAATCTGGTCGAACAGGTGACCCGCAACTTCTCGCTGATGGTGCGCCTCTTCGGCAATGTGATGAGCGGCGTCTTCGTTATCGGCATCGTGCTGACGCTGGCGGGCCTTCTGGTGCCGATCCCGCTGATGGCGCTCGATCTGCTGACCGGCGCCGTGCAGGCCTACATCTTCGCCATCCTCGCCCTCGTCTTCATCGGCTCTGCCGTCGAGGGCGAAGGCAGCAGGAATCCTCCCCCGAAACAGGAGAAAGACGCATGAACTGGGTCGAAATCGTCAGCATTCTTGGCGCTGCGCTTGCCGTGTCCTTCGGCGCGATCGGGCCGGCACTGGGCGAGGGCCGCGCCGTCGCCGCCGCGATGGAGGCGATCGCGCGTCAGCCCGAGGCGGCGGGCACGATCTCGCGCACGCTCTTCGTCGGCCTCGCGATGATCGAGACGATGGCGATCTATTGCCTCGTCATCGCGCTGCTTCTGCTCTTCGCCAACCCCTTCGTTCACTGACATGAGCTTCGACTGGGTCACATTCGGCTTCCAGCTGGTGAACGTTCTGGTTCTGCTGGCGATCTTGCAGCATTTCCTGTTCCGCCCGGTGGCCGAGATCATCGCCAAGCGTCAGGCGGAAACGCAGGAGGCGCTGCGCCGTGCCGAGGCGGCCGAACAGGATGCGGGGGCGGCCGAGCGCGCCGCCGAAGAGGCCCGGCATCAGACCGAGGCCGCCCGCCACGACGTGCTGACCGCGGCCCAGGACGAAGCCGAGGCACAGCGCAAGGCGATCCTCGACGCGGCGCGGGCCGAGGCGGCGTCACTGGTGCAAAAGGCAACGGCGCAGGCGCAGGCGACGGTCACCGGCGCGGCGGCCGAGACGCTGACCCGCGCGCGTGATCTGGCCGAGGTGATCGCGCGGCGCGCGCTTTCCGCGCAGCCTGACGGCGCGGGCTATGCGGCGCGGCTGGCGCAGGCGCTGACGGCTCTGCCTGATGACCAGCGCGCGGCGATCCTGTCGGGGGCGAACCTGCGGCTCGCGGCCCCGGCACCACTGAGCGCGGCCGATCAGGCCGTGGCACTGGCGGCACTCGGCCTTGAAAACATCGGTTTCGAGCAGGATCAGAGCCTGATTGCCGGGCTCGAGCTGCGCTCGGACACCGGCCTTGTGCACAACTCGCTGGCGCATGATCTCGACCGGATCGCGCAGGCCCTGACGGCGGAGGCGGCGGCATGAGCGACGCCCCCCTCGACGGGCTGAAGGCGAAGGTGGCCACGGCCGCGCTTGGCCCCGAGGCAGAGGAGATCGGCACCGTCACCCATCTCGCCGACGGTCTGGCCGATATCTCGGGCCTGCCCGACGCGCAATTCGGCGAGATCCTGGTCTTCGACACCGGCGCGCGCGGCTTCGTGCAGATGCTCGACACCGACAGCGTCAAGGCCGCCTTTCTCGACCCGATGACCGGGGTCGAGGCGGGATCGGTGGTGCGCCGCACCGGACAGCTTCTGTCGGTGCCGGTGGGCAAGGGGTTGCTCGGCCGGGTCGTCGACCCGCTCGGCCGGCCGCTCGACGGGCTCGGACCGATCGTGGCCGAGGCGATGATGGAGACCGAACGCCCCGCCCCCGAGATCATCGAGCGCGATTTCGTCGCCGAGCCGGTCGAGACCGGGATCCTGGTCGTCGACGCGCTCTTCGCGGTGGGGCGCGGCCAGCGCGAACTCATCATCGGCGAGCGGCAGACCGGCAAGACCTCGATCGCCATCGACGCCATCGTGAACCAGAAACGCTCCGACATCATCTCGGTCTATGTCGCGATCGGGCAGCGCAGCACCGCGGTGCGCCGGGTGATCGAGGCGGTGCGCGAGAAGGGCGCCTTCGAGCGCACGATCTTCGTCGTCGCCCCCGCCACGGCCGAGCCCGGGCTGCGCTGGCTTGCGCCCTTTGCCGCGACGACGATGGCGGAATGGGTGCGCGACAGCGGCGGGCATGCGCTGATCGTCTATGACGACCTGACGAAACACGCCGCCGTGCACCGCGAGCTGGCGCTGCTGTCGCGCCAGCCGCCGGGGCGCGAGGCCTATCCGGGTGACATCTTCTACCTGCATTCGCGGCTCCTCGAACGGTCGGCGAAGCTGTCGAAGGAGAAGGGATCGGGCTCGCTCACCGCGCTGCCGATCGCCGAGATCGAGGCCGGGAACCTGTCCGCCTATATCCCGACCAACCTGATCTCGATCGCCGACGGGCAGATCGTCACCTCGGCGGCGCTGTTTGCCGGCAACCAGCGGCCGGCGGTCGATATCGGCCTGTCGGTCAGCCGGGTCGGCGGCAAGGCGCAATGGGGGGCGCTGAAGGCCGTTTCGGGCCGGGTTCGGCTCGATTACGCGCAATATCTGGAAATGAAGATGTTCTCGCGCTTTGGCGGGTTCGGTGACGCGGCGATGAAGGCGCGGCTGGCGCGGGGTGAGCGGATCGGCGCGCTGCTGACCCAGCCCCGGTTCGAGCCGCTGTCGACGCCCGCGCAGGTGGCGTTGCTTGCGGCGCTGGATGCCGGATTGCTCGACACGATCGAGCCCGGCCAGATCGCCGCGGTGAAACAGGCGCTCGAGCCGCTGATCGCGGCCGAGCCGAAGCTGGCCGCCTTCCGCGAAAGCCCGGCGAAGCTGAGCGACGAGTTGCGCGCGGTGCTGGTCGCCTGCGTGAAATCGGCGGTCGGGCGGATCACCGGGGGGGCGACGTGAGCCGGCCCGAGGAGATCCGCGACCGGCTGGCGAATGTTCACCAGATCGGCTCGATCATCTCCACGCTGCGGGCGATTGCCGCCGCGCATCAGGCCGAGGCGAAGGCGCATCTGCAGGCGATCCGCGCGCAGGAGGCGGCCGTGGCCGAGGCGCTGTCGGTGGCGCTGGCACTTGGCGGGCCGAATGGTGCAGGCGCTCCGGCGCCGGGCATCACGATTGTCATCGGTGCGGCGCAGGGGTTTTCGGGCACCTATGGCGAGCGCATGGCCGAAGCCGCGCAGGCCGCCGTGCAGGCGGGGGACCGGCTGATGGTGGTGGGCAGCCGCACGCTTGGGGCGCTCGCCGATCAGGGCATCGTG
The DNA here is from genome assembly GCF_003664585.1 of Paenirhodobacter hankyongi. Taxonomy (GTDB): domain Bacteria; phylum Pseudomonadota; class Alphaproteobacteria; order Rhodobacterales; family Rhodobacteraceae; genus Rhodobacter; species Rhodobacter hankyongi. Next base: position 273,697 of record NZ_RCHI01000002.1, on the reverse strand, counting down.
CCCGACTGGAGCGCCGAGATGGCGCCGCATGCGCCCGAGGTGCCGCCGCTGGCGATCCGCATGACCGACGCGCTGTTCGAGCGGCTGGCAGAGGCGCCCGAGGCCTCGGTGCGGATGATCCATGCCGATCCGGACGACATTGGGGCGGGACCGCAGCACCGCAGCCTGTTTCCCTTCGACACCAGCCGCTTCCTGCCCGACGCCCGGCCCGCGCCGATGCTGAACCTGCCGGCGCAGAGCCTGATTGCGTCGCTGATCGAGGAATATGTCTTCACGGAGATCTGCGAGGGGTTGATGCTGGGCTTTGCCGCCGAGAATGCTGCGCGGGCCGAGGCGATGGGGCGCGCGCAGAGCGCGGTGAAGCGGATCTCGGGTGACCTGCGGCAGGGCTTCCAGCGCGTGCGGCAGGAGCAGATGACGACGGAGATCGTCGAACTGGCCACGGCTGCGGCCGCCGTGGGCGAGGCCTGACCTGAAAAGGGCCGCCCCGGGGCGGCCCTTCCATGTGCGTTTGCCGTCCGGTCAGACCGGCGGCTGACCGCGCAGCGCGCGCGCCAGCATGGCGACGACGAAGAGGATCAGGAAGATCACGAACAGGATCTGCGCGATCCCGGCGGAGGCGCCGGCGATGCCGCCGAAACCGAGCGCCGCGGCAATCAGCGCGATGATCAGGAAGGTCAGTGCCCAGCCAAGCATGGTGTCTCTCCTTGTGAATGGGGGATGCGGGCTGTCCCTGCATCTCATGCCATTCCAACGTCCGGCGCCCGGCGGGGTTCCGGTTTGGCGCGCGCAGAAATTTTTCGTCCCGGCGGGAACCCGAACGGCAAAGCCTGCGTTTCCCCCGCGGATTGCAGGCGAGGATATCGGCGATGGGCGGCAACATCATGCATCTGAACGGGGTCTGGGGGCTGGTGATCCTGGCGCTCGATCTCTGGGCGCTGGTCTCGATCGTCACCTCGGGTCGCAGCACCGGGTCCAAGGTTCTCTGGGCGCTTCTGGTGATCCTGCTGCCTGTCCTGGGTTTTCTCGTCTGGCTCCTGGCGGGGCCGCGCGCCTCCTCGCGCAACGGCTGATCCGCCGCGTTTTCCCTTCCCTCACCTGGCCCCGCCTCTTCGGATGCGGGGCCTTTTTCTGTGCGCTCAGCCGGGCAGACGGTTGCAGGGCAGCAGCACGCGGGCACCGCTCACGCCGCTGCGGGCATTCTCCTGTGCGAGTTCGCGCCAGGCAGAAACCGCCCGTACAGGGTCGAAAAAGCTGTCGCCGGCCGCCTCGGGCAGCCACTGCCGCATCAGCGCGCAGCGCAGCCCGGCGATGTCGTCGCCACGGCGCAGATAGAGCCCGGCATGGGTTTCGGCGCGCAGCGCGCGGCGGCTCAGATCGGCCGAGCCGGCGATCGCCGCCTCCTCGTCAAACAGGGTGACATTGGCGCAGCCCCCGGGCGCAAGGCCCAGAAACAGCCGGGCGCCGAAGGCCCGCGTCACGAGTGAGAGCGCCTGTCGCTGGCGCAGCCGGTCGAACCAGTTGCGGTCCGCGGGTTCGGTCGCGGGCAGGATCAGGATCAGGCCCAGCTGTGGTGCCGCCGCCGCGCGCTGCGCGAAATGGCGGGCCAGGCCGAGGCAGTCGAAGTTCTGGGTCTCGACATAGACCAGCCGCTGCGCCCGGCGCAGCAGCATGTGATGCGCGGTCTCGAATTCGATCGCGAGGTGGCGCGGCGCGAAAAGCCCCGCAAGCCCGGGCCGCGGGCAGGAGAGCGTGCGCAGCAGCCGTTGCGCAGGCGGCGGCGGGCGCGTGCCCGCGGTGAAGGCGGCAAAACCGTCGAGATGGCGGCGGGCCTCGGCCACCACCGGGCCCTCGGCCTGCAGGAACAGGCTGCGCCCGGTGGTGGCCGTGCCTGCGGGGGTGCCCGACAGGAACAGCCGCCGGTCGTCGATCAGCGCGAGGGATTGCCGATGGCCGCGCGGGAACAGCGCGAAGGGCAGCAGGGGCGACCGGCGCGCGGCGGGATGTGCGACGCGCGTCACCGTCAGCCGGCCGGCCATGCCGCTTGCCTCGGCCGCCTGCGCGATCGCGGCCAGGGCGTCGGCGTCTGCCGCGCCCTCGGTCGCGTCGAGCGCGATCGACACGGTGACGCCCCGGCGCAGCAGGTGATGCAGCAGATCCGCCCAGGAGGGGCCGAAGCGCCGCGCCCGGGCCGAGATCAGCGGCCGGGTCGGATCGAAGCGCTGAAAGCTTGCGTCAAGGCTGTGGCGGGCATCCAGCACCGCGGCCTCGAAGGCGATGCGCGCCTTCGAGCCGTCAAGCTCCCAACCGATCCGCCCGCGGGCGTTGATGCCTGCCTGTCTGAGCCGTTCCATGGTCCTTCCTGCTGCGCCTCCCCGGCCGTCTTTCCGGATGAACGGGGATCGCCCCGTCCGGTTCCCGGAAAATCAGCCCCGCGCCCCCTCCTCGTGTCGCAGCTCGGCCTCGTCGAGGGGCCGAATCTCGAAGCGCACCGTCAGCGCATAGCTTCCGGGCGGCGCGTCGATCTCCATCTGCCCGCCCAGCTGCTGCACGAAGGCGCCGACCAGCTGCGAGCCAAGCCCCGTGCCCTCGGCCGCTTCGGGCGGCGCCTGATGCGCGGCCTCGGTCGCCACGGTGTTGCGCACGACGAGCAGGGCGCGTCCCGCTTCGGGCGTGCCCAGCGTCACGCTCAGCTGCGGCGTGCCGGCATCGGCCGAGGCGTATTTCATCGCATTCGTCATCGCCTCGGTCACCAGCAGCGACAGCGGCACCGCCTGATCGGGGGTCAGGCGGATCGGCGCGATCTCGGTCGTCACCTCGATGCGGCGGCCCGGCCCGGTGGCCAGGCGGGTGATCTGGCGCACGATGTCGGGGATCAGCTCGTTCGCGCTGATGTCCGACAGGCCCGAGGTCTGGTAAAGCCCGCGGTGGATGGTGGCGAGGCTGATCACCCGTTCCTGCAGCGAGCGCATCATCCCCTTCGCCTCGGGCGAGCGGGCCTTGCGCATCTGCATGTTGATGATCGAGGCGATGAGCTGCAGGTTGTTCTTCACCCGGTGGTGCACCTCGCGCAGCAGCACCTCCTTGTGGTGGATCATGTCCTCGAGCTCGGCCTCGTCATGCAGGATCGTCTCGGTCATCTTCTCGTAATTCTCGGCGAGATCACGGATCTCCTGCGGCGCGCCCTCGACCTCCAGGTCGCCGACGATGCGGTTGCCCGAGGCAAAGCTGGCCAACGCCCGTGACAGTCTCTGCACATGCCCGATCACCAGTTTCTGCATCGCGAAATAGGCGACGAAAAGCGAGGCCGCCCACATCAGCGCCGGAAACAGCACCGGCGGGAAACGGGTGACGGGGCCGAAGCCGAAGGCCTCGTCCGCGGGCCAGGAGCCAAGCGCATAGAGCAGGTTCGGCACCAGCTCGACCACGGAATAGACCCGGGTGTTGCCGCGCCGCGACTCGGCGGTGAAGGTGGTCGCGCGGTCGCGGGCCAGTTGCTGCAGCGAATGATCGACGGGCAGGCGGCTTGGCGCATCCTCGACCCCGCCCGAGGAGGTCAGGATATTGCCATCGGCATCGAAGGTCATGATCACCAGCGGCCGCTCGTCGGACGGCGCCTGCGCGTCTTCGGCCCGGGCGAGTTCCGAATGCGGCAGCGACAGCGAGATCACGCCAAGCCGGTTGCCGGCGTCGTCGGTGACCGGGTGGGCAATGCCGAGGATCGAGGCTTTCGAGATCGGCCCTGCCGGATTCACCGCAAAGGAGGGCCCTTCGGCCTCGAGCATCCGCTCGAACAGCGGGTTGCCGGAAAAGTCATAACCCCGCCCGGTCGAGGCGCAGGTCATCTGGCCGTCGCGCGGGATGAAGGCGGCAAGCGAGATATGCCCGTCGGAGGCCGCCACCCGGCGCATCAGCGCCGAGCAGGCGGCGGGGTCGCCGATCAGCGGCCGCACCGCGTCGCTCAGCAGCCGCGCCTCGGCCTGCGCCTGCTGGATCAGCCGGGTCTCACCCGAGACCGCGCGCAGCGTCTCGCCCATCAGCGCCGCCTCCGAGCGGGCGCGGGTCTCGCGCATCGTCGACAGGGATTGCACGATCGCGATCAGCAGCAGCGGGAACAGCGCAACCGCCAGCAGGAAGGCCAGCCGCACCCCCAGCCGGCCGAAGGGATGGCTGCGCGCCGTGTCGCCGGCTTCGGTGCTCATGCAGCCGCGATCCCCGATTGACCGAGAACGCCAAGTGCGGCCTTGTCGGCCTCGACCAGCAGATCCTCGCCATCCTCGAGCTGCAACAGCTCGGCCAGACGCGCGCGGGCGCGGTTTGCGCGGCTTTTGACCGTGCCGACCGCGACGCCCATCATCTGCGCCGCCTCCTCATAGGCGAAGCCCGAGGCGCCGACGAGCACCAGAACCTCGCGGTGTTCGGGCGACAGCTGGTCGAAGGCTTGCAGGAAGTCGTTCATCGCAAGCCGCCCGTCATGGGCGGGTTTCTCGCACAGGCTGGCGGCGTGGATGCCGTCGGGGTCGGGCAGCTCGCGCTTGCGCTTGCGCTGGTCGGAATAGAAGGTGTTGCGCAGGATGGTGAAGAGCCAGGCGCGCAGGTTCGTGCCGGCCTGGAACTTGCCGATGTTGCTCCAGGCCTTGACGATCGTGTCCTGCACGAGGTCGTCGGCACTGGCGGAATTGCGGGTCAGCGACATCGCGAAGGCGCGCAGCGCCGGCAGATGCTCGGGCAGCTCGTCGCGCGGATCGGTCAAGGTGTCGGAGGGCGCCGTCATTTGCCGCCCTCCTTTTCCTTGAGTTGTGCCAGCAGGATCTTGAACCGATCGGGAACCTCTTCCTTCAGCGTGTCCTCGTAGACCCGCTTCAGGTTTTCGTTGATCTGTTCCCGGATGCTGGCTTTCGACGTATCGTCAGCCATGTCTTTGTACATTTTCCTCGGATCCCCGTAACTTCTCATGGAACCGAACGCGGGGCCAGACGTTTGGTTCCCGAAAAAACGAAAAGAGGGAGCTTTTCATGTCCACCGATCTCGCAGGGTCCATTGGCGCGAACCTGCCCTACCTGCGCCGCTATGCGCGGGCCCTGACGGGCAGTCAGGACTCGGGCGACCGCTTCGCCGCCGCGACGCTCGAGGCGATTCTGGCCGATCCGACGCCCTTCGACGGCGCGGGCGATCCCAAGGTGGCGCTGTTCCACGCCTTCCACCTGGTCTGGGCCTCGGCCGGGGCGCCCTTGGGCGAGCCCGACACGCGGCTCTCGGCGCGGGCGCAGGACCACATGGCGACGCTGACGCCGAACACCCGCGAGGCGCTGCTCTTGAACACGATCGAGGGGTTCCGCGTCGAGGAGATCGGCGCGATCATGCAGGTCGGCGCCGAGGAGGCGGCCGAGCTGATCGAGATCGCGCTGCGCGAGATGGAGGCCTCGGTCGCCGGCAAGGTGATGATCATCGAGGACGAGGCGATCATCGCGATGGATATCCAGAGCATCGTCGAGGAGATGGGCCACCGCGTCACCGGCATCGCCGCCACCCGCAGCACCGCCGTGGCGCTGGCCGCGCGCGAAAAGCCCGATCTGATCCTTGCCGACATCCAGCTGGCCGACAATTCCTCGGGGATCGACGCGGTGAACGACATCCTCGAGCAGTTCGACGAGCTGCCCGTCGTCTTCATCACCGCCTTCCCCGAGCGGCTGCTGACCGGCGAACGCCCCGAACCCGCCTTCCTGATCACCAAGCCCTATACCGAGACGCAGGTGCGCTCGGCGGTCAGCCAGGCGATGTTCTTCTCCTCGACCGAGACCCTCGTCGCCTGAGGACCGGTTGGAATGACGCAGGGCCCCGGCATCATGTCGGGGCCTTTCTCATGCGGATTTCCGCCGGAACAGGGTCTGTTGACGCGATCGTGCCGGAACCGGGGCCGTCGCTCGCTCGTTTCCCTTCCATCAGCGGACGACGTCCGCCCATGAAGGAGAGAGACCCATGATCCGCAAGATCCTGATGACCACGACCGCGACGCTGCTTCTGGCTGGTGGGGCGTTCGCCCAGCCGACCCCGGTGCAGGAGATCGACGTGAACGCCGATCTGACCGCGATCAAGAACCCCGCCGCCGCGGCCTATTTCGCCAAGCTGCCCGACGATCTTCAGGCGCGCATCGCCGCCGATCTCGCGCCTGACCGGCTGGTGACCGAAGGCGGCTCGAAGATCACCGTCGACATCGACGCGCTGGCGCTGGCCAGCAGCTGGGCCGCGCTGAACGACCTGTCGCAGTCGAAGCTGACCGGCACGGTGAGCGTGACCTCCGACGTCGACAACTCGAACTTCGACAATTACACGCTGACCGTCGCCTATCCGGACGTGATCGCCTTCCTGCCCGAGGGGGCGGACGTGACCAGCCTGACGAAGGACAGCCCGGTCTATTACCAGGCGATGGTCAACGCCTTTGCCGACCATGTGGTGAAATCGCTGAAATAAGCCGGCACAGAGCCTTTTTCACGCCCCGGGGCCGCTGGTCTCGGGGCGCTGTCCTGCCCGGCTCAGCGCACCAGAAGCACCGGCACCTTGCACGAGCGGATCATCGCCGTGGTGGTCGAACCGATGATCAGCGAGCGGATGCGCGAATGGCCATAGGCGCCCATCACCAGCATGTCGAAGCCGGCGCTGTCGACCAGATTGCCAAGTGCCACATCGGGCACGCCGCCCACCGTCAGCGTCTCGGTCGCGATGCCGCCGGCCCGCAGCAGCGCCGCCGCATCGGCCAGCCGGCGCTCGGTCTCGGCGGTCTTCACGCCGACCGCGACGACGGTGATCTGCAGATCGGGGAACAGCGGTGAGCGCGCGATATAGTCGATTGCCTTCAGTGACGAGGCGCCGCCGTCATGCGCCACCAGCACCTTCTTGATCGGCCGGAAGGCACGCGAGGCGACCAGAACCGGATGCTGTGCCGAGCGCACGATCCGTTCGAGATTCGAGCCGAGGTGTTCGATGGCGAAATCGGCCGCCTCGCCGCGCTTGCCGATCAGCACCATCTCGGCGCCCATCTCGTGCCGCGCGAGCGTGTCGAGCAGATCGCCATGCACAAGCTCGCTCGAAACCGCCTGCACGCCGCCCCTGGTCAGCATGTGGCGCGCATCCTCGAGGATGGCGATGCCGCGATGGGTGACAAGGCGGGCGCGCTGTTCATCGACCGCGGCAAGCTCGGCCTGCAGCGCCGAACGCGTGCCCAGCCCCTCCGAGGGGGCAGTGGAGCCGCGCCGACCCAGAACGTGCAAAAGCTCGACCGAGGTGCCCATGCGTTTGGCCACCCAGGCCGCGTGATCGCACACGCTGGCCGAATAGATCGAGCCGTCGACGAAGGCGATGATCCGTTTGCTCATGACAACCTCGAAGAGCCAGAGGAACCTTTCGATATCGCTAGCCTTTTCGAAGCCGGACGGAAAGGGCCTTGCAGTCGCAGTTGCGTGTGCCGGCATGGTTGCGCCGGTCGTCGCCTTGGGGGAAGGTGGCGAAAAAGGGTTTTCGCGTGCGCGGCATCTGGACATTTCTTCTGGCGCTGGCCGGTCGGCTGGCCGACACCAAGATCACGCTGATCGCGGCGGGCGTCGCCTTCTACGCGATGCTGGCGGTGTTTCCCGGCATCTCGGCGACGATCGCGGTCTGGAGCGCCTTTTCCGATCCGATGGTGATCGAATCCTATCTGCAGGTGGCCGATGATTTCATTCCGCCCGAGGCCTACGAGATCCTGAACACGCAGATTCTGGCGCTGCTGAACGGGCCGCGCGACAGCATCGGGCTGTCGACGCTGATCTCGGTCGCCGTCGCGCTGTGGTCGGCGCGGGCGGGCGTCGGCGCGCTGATCGAGGGGCTGAACGTGATCCACGGCACGCATTCACGCACCACGCTGCTCAGCTATCTCTTCGGCTATGTGATGACGCTGGCGCTGGTGGGGGTGATGCTTGCCGCGCTGGCGACGATCGTCGTGGTGCCGATCGCGGTGAACTTCCTGCCGTTTCACGCGCTCACGGGCTGGCTGCTGTCGGGGCTGCCCTGGGGCGGGATGCTGCTTCTGATGCTGACCGCGCTTGGCATCCTCTACCGCTACGGGCCGAACACCCGCGGCGGGCGTGACCCGATCCTGACCTTCGGCGCGATCCTCGCCGCGCTGGTCTGGGCCGGGGCCTCACTGGCGCTGACCTATTATCTTGCGAACTTCGGCAGCTACAACAAGATCTACGGCTCGATCGGCGCGGTGATCGCGCTGATGATGTGGCTCTATCTCAGCGTGTTTTCGGTTCTTCTGGGGGCGGCCCTGAACGCGGAACTGGCCGCGTGCAGGGCGCGCCGTGCCCTTCAGAAGAACGCCTGAAGCCCGGTGATCGCGCGGCCGAGGATCAGCGCATGCACGTCATGCGTGCCCTCGTAGGTGTTCACCGTCTCAAGGTTCACCATGTGGCGGATCACCTGGAACTCGCCCGAGATGCCGTTGCCGCCGTGCATGTCACGCGCCAGCCGCGCCGCATCCAGCGCCTTGCCGCAGTTGTTGCGCTTGATGATCGAGATCATCTCGGGCGCGGCATTCGCCTCGTCCATCAGCCGGCCGACGCGCAGGCAGCCCTGCAGGCCGAGGCTGATCTCGGTCAGCATGTTGGCGAGCTTGAGCTGATACAGCTGGGTCTGTGCCAGCGGCTTGTTGAACTGCTTGCGATCAAGCCCGTATTGCCGCGCGGCATGCAGGCAGAACTCGGCGGCGCCCATCACGCCCCAGGCGATGCCATAGCGGGCGCGGTTGAGGCAGCCGAACGGGCCCTTCAGCCCCTCGACGCCGGGCAGCAGCGCGTCTTCGCCGACCTCGACATTGTCCATCACGATCTCGCCGGTGATCGAGGCGCGCAGGCTGAGCTTCTTGCCGATCTTCGGCGCGCTCAGACCCTTCATCCCCTTCTCGAGGACGAAGCCGCGGATCTTGCCGCCATGCGCCTCGGACTTCGCCCAGACGACGAAGACATCGGCGATCGGGCTGTTCGAGATCCACATCTTCGAGCCGTTCAGCACATAGCCGCCGGCGGTCTTCTTCGCCACGGTCTTCATCGAGGACGGGTCCGAGCCCGCGTCCGGCTCGGTCAGGCCGAAGCAGCCGATGTATTCGCCCGAGGCGAGCTTTGGCAGGTATTTCATCCGCTGCTCTTCCGAGCCGTAGGCATAGATCGGGTACATCACCAGCGAGCTTTGCACCGACATCATCGAGCGATAGCCCGAATCGACCCGCTCGATCTCGCGCGCCACAAGGCCATAGGCCACATAGGAGGCGCCGATGCCGCCGTATTCCTCGGGCACGGTCACGCCCAGCAGGCCCATCTCGCCCATCTCGCGGAAGATCGCCGGATCGGTCTTCTCATTCTCGAAGGCCTCGATGGCGCGCGGCTGCAGCTTTTCCTGCGCATAGGCGCGGGCCGCGTCGCGCAGCATCCGTTCTTCTTCGGTGAGCTGCAGATCCAGGCGGAAAGGGTCTTCCCAGTTGAAGCTGGAGAGGTCAGGGGCGTCTTTCGGCTTCAGGGCCATCGGGGGTCCTCCATGTGTTTCATGCTTTATGGGCCTGTTTCCCGCGTGTTTCTACCGCTATTCTGGCGGCAGATCATGCACGGAGCACATACATGAGCCTGCCGCGCCGCTATATCCCCTCGGTCTCGCTGCTGTCTGCCTTCGAGGCGGTGTGCCGGCTTGGCTCGACCGCCGCCGCGGCGCGCGAGCTGAACCTGACGCAAGGCGCGGTCAGTCGGCTGGTGCAAAACCTCGAGGGGCAGCTCGGCGTCACGCTGTTTCGCCGCGAGGGGCGGCGGTTGCAGCCGACGGAACCGGCGCTCTCCTATGCGCGCGACGTACGCAAGGCGCTCGAGCTGATCGCGCGGGCCTCGCTCGGGCTGCGGGCGAACCCGGGGGGCGGGGTGCTGAACCTCGCCATCCTGCCCACCTTCGGCACGCGCTGGCTGGCGCCGCGGCTTGGCGCCTTTCTGGCCGCCAATCCGGGGATCACGCTCAATCTCGGCACCCGGATGCGGCCCTTCGATTTCGCCTCGGAAACCTTCGATGCGGCCATTCATTTCGGCGTGCGGCCCTGGCCCGGGGCCGAGCATCTGACGCTCTTCGAGGAGCGGATCGTCGCCGCCTGCTCGCCCGAGTTTGCCCGCCAGCACCCGATGACGGTGCCGGCGGATCTGGAAAAACAGTCCCTGTTGCAGCTGGAATCGCGGCCGAATGCCTGGAACGCCTGGTTCGCGCATCACGGGCTCGAGGCGCCGCACACGCAGGGCATCATGTTCGACCAGTTCGCGCCGATGACCCAGGCCGCGGTGCATGGCGTCGGCATCGCGCTCTTGCCCGAGTTCCTGGCCCGCACCGAGATCGACGAGGGGCGGCTGGTGCGCACCCCCGGCGACGTGGTCGCGGGGGTGGGCACCTATTCGCTGGTCTGGCCGGCCGATGTCGCGCCCTCGCCGCCGCTGATCGCCTTTCGCGACTGGATCGCCTCGGTCGCGGCTCAGTAGTCCTTTTCGAAGTAGAGGCCGAGCGCGCTATCGCCGGTCGAATCGACGCTGCCGCGCGCCGTCAGATGCGAGGTCAGGTCGAGGTTCAGGTTGATCGCGGTCGAGCCCGAACTTTCCACCTCGACGTCGGTATAGATGTTCTCGGACAGGTATTTGCCGGCGCGCAGCGTGGCATTGCCCGAGGCATCCGTGCCGATGTCGAGGTCATCGAGGCCGAAGCCCTGACGCAGCTTGGCCACAATCCCCTCGCCGCCCTTGCCGGCGAGCGAGGCGACGGCCGAGGCGAGCTGCGCCGCCTGAAGCGGCGACAGGTTGGTCAGGCCGCGGTTGAACAGCAGCCGCGCCAGCACCTCTTCCTCGGGCAGTTCCGGCGAGGAGGAGATCTTCAGCTCGGGCGCCGAGGCTTCGCCTTCAAGCGTCAGGGTGATGGTGTAGCCGTCCTGCTCGGTCACTGCGCTGAACAGGATCCAGGGCACCAGCGCCCCCTGCATCGCGACCTGCCCCTCGCTCAGCGTGAAGCGCTTGGCCAGCACGTCGAGCCGGCCGCGGATCAGGCTGAACTGACCCACCGGCACGATGTTCGCCGTGGTGCCGGTCAGCCGCAGCGCCCCGCCCAGCTCGGCGTCAAGGCCGCGGCCGCGCACGAAGATCTGCTTCGGCGCCGAGATGGTGATGTCGAGCGCATAGGGTCTGCTGCTGCCCGAACCGCCCCCATTATCCTGCTGCAACAGGCCCGCGCGGGCGCGGGTGGTGCGGGTGGCGGCGGATTCGTGCAGGTGGGTGATGTCGGGGATCGCGGCCGCGCCGCCAAGCCCGGTCGAGGGCACGCGCAACTCGGTCTCGGCCAGCGTCAGCGCGCCCGAGATCTTTGCGCCGCCCGCCATCGGTCCGGCGATGCGCAGCGCTCCTGAAACGCGGGTGTCATACAGCTCGGGGTCGCGCAGATGCGCGCCGTTCAGCGTCAGCGCAAGGTCGGTCGCATAGGGCGCCGACAGCGTCACCGGCCCCTTCAGCGCGACGGTGCCGCCGCCCTTCAGCGCGCCGTCGAGTGCGAGCTGCACCCGCCCGCCCGACAGATCGGCACGCAGCCCGATGTTTTGCAGTACCAGACCGAAGGTGGGCGCGGTCAGCCGCAGATCGGTGCCGGTGATCCGGCCCGACAGCGCCGGCAGCCCGGGCGCCCCCTTCATCTGCAGATCGAAGCGCAGCGGCCCCTGCACCGAGCGCGGCGAGAGGAAGGTGTTCGCCAGCGCGGTCTCGGTGGTGCCGGTGATCTTCAGGTCGGTGCTGGCGAAATCGGCCGCGACCGAGCCGGTGACGGCGGCCTGGGTGCCGCCCGGGCCGGTGCCCTTGAGGTCGACGCCATAGCCCTTGCCGGTGTCGGTGACGGTGCCCGCAAGGGTGACCGGCCCGGCAAAGCCCGGCGCCAGCAGCGCCGCATTCGCGAGCCGCGCCGAAAGTGCGATGCGTTGCCCCGCGCCCTCGGCCGTGCCGCTCGCCTTTGCCGTCAGCTGCGGCGCGGCGAGGTCGAGGCTTTTCAGCAGCGTGCGTCCGTCCTTCTGGTCGATCAGCAGCGAGATGCGGCTCTCGCCCGCCAGAATCCGGTCGATTTCGGCCCGGCCCGAGGCCAGGTTCTTCGCCACCGCCTCGGCGCTGATCTCGCGCGCGCCCTCGACGTCCGAGACCCGTGCCGTGGCGTTCAGCGCGCCGCGATAGCCGCGGCCCAGCACCGAGAGATCGGGCAGGGTGATCTTCGCGGTCAGGTCGTTCTTGCCGGTCGAGAGCCTGCCCGAGGCGGTGGCATCAAGGCTGCCGGCACTGGCGTGGAAGCTGCGCAGCAAGAGCCCGGTCTCGTCGCGCTTGGCCGAGGCCTCGATCACCGAGGTGCCGGCGAGCAGCGCATCCGCCTCGGCGACGCCGGTCTTGATGTCCTGCCCGGTCAGGGTCGTCTCGAGGTCGAAGGCGCCGGTGAGCAGGGTCATGCTGCCCTTCACCTTGCCCTCGGCCGCGCCCGAGAGCGGCTGGCCGGCAAGTGCGGCAAAGTTCGACAGCGCCGCGGCGCGGGCGTCGAGATCGGCGGTCACGTCCACACCGCCCGACAGGTTGTCGAGGGTGAGAAGGCCCGAGAGCGACAGGTCGCGGCCGATCAGCTTCAGTGCCGGCAGGCGCAGCGGCTTGCCCTGCTGCCAGAAGAACACGGTGCGGCCGGTGACGAAGGGGCCGATCGCCGAGGCGAGCGCCGGGTCCGTCATCTCGATGCCGTTCGCGGTGAAGGTCAGCGTGCCGCCGGCGGTCGGGGTGCCGCTCGCCGTGCCGATCCGGCCCGATCCGGCAAGGCGCAGGCTTTGCACCCTGGCCGTCGGCTGTTCCAGCGCGTCGAGCCGGGCGTCGAGTGTCCAGCCATCCGCGGTGGCGCTGTCATAGGCGAGCGAGACGGTGCCCTTCTGAACCATCGTCTGCCCGCCCGACACCGGCAGCAGCACCGGCGCGCCCGAGGCAAGGCCCAGCTTCGCCGTCAGGTCGAAGCGCGAGGGCAGACCCGAGGGCAGCAGGTCAAGCTGCCCCGAGAGGTCAAGTGCGTCGCTCTTGACGCTCAGGCTCGTCAGGCTGAGAGCACCGCTGGGAGCCCGCTCGCCCGCGACCGAGATCGCGCTCTGGGTGCCGAAGAAGTCATGGTAGTCGGGCGGCAGCAGCGGCGTGATGTCGCCGCCCAGAAGCGCGCGGAAGCCCTGCACCGGGGTGCTGCCCGCGGGCGCGCCCTTCGGCACGGCAGAGGTCAGCGTCACCTTGCCGGTCAGCCGCGGCGCACCCTCGGTGCTGAGCACGGTATCTGCGCTGAACGCGTCGAGCGTGCCCGAGCCGGCAACGGCGAGCGTCAGCGCCGGCGTGCCGGGCAGGCCCGCCAGTTTCGACACGATCCCGTCCTTGCCCTCGTCGACCAGCAGGTCGAGAGAGAGCGCCCGGCTGGCATTGGCATAGCTGCCGTTGAACGAGACCTTGCCCTTCGGCCCGCCGCTGCGGGTGACGTCGAGCTTCGCGCTGCCCTCGCCGCCCGCAAGCGACATCGCGCCGTTCACCGCCAGCGTGACCTCCTCGCCCAGAACCGGGGCGCCGAGCACGACCTTTTGCGCCTTGAGCGCGCCGATCTCGACCGAGACCGGCAGCTCGGGCAGCGAGAAGGGCTTGGCCTCGGGGCCTGGGGCGCTGCTCGCGGCGGCGACCGGCAGGCGGGGCAGGTCGATCTCGTCGGCCGACAGCTCGCCGATCTTGATCCGCCCGGTCAGGATCGCGGTGCGGTCCCAGGCGAGCGCGCCGTTGCGGATGGTCAGCCAGACCCCCTCGTCATCGGCGATGGTCAGCGTGTCGAAGGTGGCGCGCGACGACAGCGCGCCCTTGAACCCCTCGAGCCGGATCGTGCGGCCCGCGCCCGAGAGATTGTCCTCGATCAGCCCGGTCAGATAGGAGCGGTCGCGCTCGGTCTGCTCGGCGGTGGGTTCGGCCGGGGCCTCGACCGTGGCGGGCGCGTCGGGAAGCGTCGCGTCCTGTGCGGCGGCGGCGATCGGGGTCAGAAGCAGGAGGAGAAGAGCCAGAATGCGCATCAGAAGGCCTGCCCGATCCCGAGATAGATCTGTGCCCCGTCGCCGGTGCTGCCGCTGACCGGCGCCGCGACATCAAGCCGGATCGGCCCGATCGGGGTGTTGTAGCGCAGCCCGAGGCCCGCGCCCGATTGCCATTCGCCGCCGCTGAAATACGCGTCGGCGCTGATGAAGCCCGCGTCATAGAAGGCGACGATGCCGATCGCATCGGTGATGCCGGCGCGCAACTCGCCCGAGACGCCGAGGAAGCGGGTGCCGCCGGTGCGCAGCGTGCCGCCCTCGAGCACGTTGACGCCAAGCGATTCATAGGGCTGGCCGCGCACCGTGCCGCCGCCGCCCGAATAGAAGAGATAGTCGCGCGGTGTCGCGGCAAGGCTTGGCCCGAAGACGCCACCGATCTGCGCGCGCCCGGCCAGCACAAAGCGGTTGCCGGTGCCAAAGCCCTTGTAGGCGCGGAAATCGCCCTTCAGCTGCGCCCCCGATCCGGTGTCGCCAAGTCCGACGAAGGGCGTCAGCGCGACCATCCCGTAATAGCCCTTCGTGGCATTGGCGGCGACGTCGCGGTTGTCCCAGGTGAGGGTGTTCGGGAAGGCGACCTGGCGGAAGATGGTCTTGCCGGCGGCGTCGTTCACCTCCGACCACTGGTATTCGACCGCGCTTTCGCCGGTCAGCCGGTCGCTGAAGATATGCGACAGGCCGAAGCCGAGGGTGAAGGTGCGCTCGTCGTAATCCTCCTCATAGGTCTTGGCGATTTCCGAGACGACGAAGGCCGAGGTGTCTGGGGTGAAGGTGGCGGGCCGGTCGAGCCGGGCGCCGAGCGTGTAATCGGTGCCGCCGGTCGCGCCGCCGACCCCTGCGACTTCGGCGTCGATGCGCAGCTTCTCGCCGCCGCCGAAAAGGTTGCGGTGCAGCCAGTAGCCGTTCAGCGTCAACCCGTCGGAACTGGCGATCTCGGCGCCGACACCCATCCGGCGCAGCTTTTCCTCGACCACGGCCAGCTCGACATCAAGGCTGTTGCCGGGGCCGAGCTTGTCGGCCTCGGTCAGGGTGACCGAGCTGAAGATGCCGGTGCGGCGCAGCCGGGTGCGGACCTCGTCCATCTTCTCGGGCGCGTATGTCGCGCCGGTCGGAAAGCCCGCGATCTCGACCAGACGCTTGGTGCGCAGCCGCTCGTTGCCCGAGGTGTGCAGATCGCCGAAATGCACGACCGGGCCGGGGGCCAGGGTGACATCGGCGGCAAGGGTGTTCTCGCGGTGATCGGCGATGATCTTCTGGCCGGCGACGGCGGCCTTGGCGTGGCCGGCCTCGCGCCAGCCGCTGACACCCGCGGTCGCCGCCTCGACGATCAGGCCCGATCGGGCGGTGGCGCCGATCCTGTAGTCCTTCGGCAGCTGGGTGCCGGGGGCGACCGGGGCGATCGCCGCCTGCGAGAAGACGAAGCGCGGGCCCGGTTCGATCGTCAGCTCGATCTTGCCGATCCGGGCCGGCGCATCCATCGGCGCGATCGCCGCCGCCTCGTTCCCGTCGATGCGGATCGAGATCGTGCCCGAGTAATAGCCCTGATCGTAGAGCACGCCCAGAAGCCGGGCGTAATCGGCCCGCGCAGAGGCGAAAAGATCCTGTGCGTTCGGGGTTTTGGCGGCCCCCGCCTCGCGCGAGAGCGAGGCGTTCTGCAACGTCGTGCGCAACGCCTCGTCGGCGCCCGGAGTGATGAAACTGACAAGATCCGCGGCATGGGCCGGCCCGGCCAGAACCGAGGCCGCGAGAAGGGCGGAAAACACGAATTGCGGACGACGCACGGAAACACTCCCATCACAGTGTTTCCAAGATGCAGGATCGGGTGCCGAATGCCCAGAGCCGAGGCCCCGCCCTGCGGGGTTTTTCCGGCCATCGGCGGAAAATTGACCGCGCGCTCAGCCGCGGATCAGCGCGCCGAAGATCCGGTCCATGTGCTCGGCCAGATAGATCGCCAGCCATTTCGAGAAGCGCTCGGGGTGGCGGCGGACCTCGGCGGCAAGGTCGTAAAGCCCGACCCAGCGGATCTCGGCGACTTCCTCGGGGTTCGGGGTGATCGTCATGCCGGGGCGGGCATAGGCGAGGTAGATGTCCACCACCTCATGCTCGATCAGCCCGTTGCCGACCTCGGCGCGGTATTCGAGCCGGTCGGCATGGGCCGGATAGAGGCCGGTGATGCCCAGCTCCTCGTTCAGCCGGCGCAGGGCGCAGTGCTCGGGCCGCTCGTTCCATTTCGGATGGGTGCAGCAGGTGTTCGCCCAAAGCCCGGGCGAGTGATATTTCGTCTCGGCGCGGCGCTGGATCAGCACCTTGTTGCCGTCGAGCACGAAGATCGACACCGCCGGATGGCGCAAGCCCTGACGGTGCACCTCCATCTTGTCCATGGGGGTCAGCCGGTCGCCGACCCAGGCGGGGATCTGGTCGTTCATCGCTGTCCTGCGGGAATGGAAACGCCGCCGCAGAATGCTCGCGGCGGCGGTCGATGTCATCGGGTCATGGCGCCCCTGAGGCAGCGTGCCGCGGCCCCGGACGGGCTCAGGACACGTGGGCGGGCGCCTCGGCGGCCTGCAGTTCGGCCCGGCGGGCAAGCTCGGCGCGGTAGAGCGCGACGAAATCGATCGGCTCGAGGTTGAAGGGCGGGAAGCCGCCGTCGCGCGTCACGTCCGAGACGATGCGCCGCACATAGGGGAACAGCTGCCGCGGGCATTCGATCAGCAGGAAGGGGTGCATCTGCTCTTCCGGCACGCCCTCGATGTGGAAGATCCCGCCGTAATCGACTTCGAGCAGGTAGAGCGGCGTGTTGTTCGCCTTGTTGGTGGCGGTGATCTTCAGCTTCACCATCACCTCGAACTGGTGCTCGACCGAGCGCTTGCGCGCGTCGAGGCTGACCTGCACCTGCATCTCGGGCTGCACGTCGTTGCTTTGCAGCCCCTTCAGCGCCACCGCGTTCTCGAAGGACATGTCGCGCACGAACTGCGCGAGGATGCTCATTTTCATCTGCGGCGCTTCGGGCGCGGCGCCGTTCGTCTGCTGGGTCATGTGTCCCTCCACACTCTGTCTGCGCCGGGTGTAGCATCCCGGCCCGCGCGTCTCAATGGCGCGTCCAGCCCGAGGGACCACGCGGCGGCAGGTTCGTGGGGTCGATCTCGTGGAAATCGCCGTCGATCACGCCGGGGCCGGTATCGCGCCGGACGAAGCTGCTGTCGGCAAAGGCGCCGCTACGGGTCGTGAACCCGCTCACCCGAACCCGCCCAGACAGCCAGCGCAACACCGCCGAGCGCACCTGCGGGATCAGCAGCACAAGACCGCAGGCATCGGAGAAGAAGCCCGGCAGCATCAGCAAAAGCCCTGCAAGCAGGATCATCGCGCCATGGGCAAGCGGCTCGGCCGGGTCGCCGAGCCCGGCCATGGCGCGACGCAGCTCGGTCTGCGTTCGCGTTCCCTGGCTCCGGACCACCAGCGCCCCGGCCAGCGTCCCCAGCACGACCAGAGCCAGTGTCGGCCACAGCCCGATCAAGCCGCCGACGCGGATGAACAGGGCAATCTCGATCACGGGTACGGCCAGGAAGGCCAGAAAGATCCACATACATCACTCCTTGGGCGCCGGTGGACTTGATCGCGCCCGTAGCCTACATAAGTGGGGAGTGCGAATTTACAAACCTGCCTCGAAACGGAACCTCATGTCGAACGCCGTCATTCAGCTCATCGTCCTCGCCGGGATCGCCATTTTCCTGATCCTGCGGCTGAAGAACGTGCTTGGCACCCGCGACGGGTTCGAAAAGCCGGTCGTGCCGCCGCTCGAGGCGCCCGAACCGGCCGAACGCCGCGCCTTCGAGGTGATCGAGGGCGGCCCCGATCGCGACATCATCGACCATGTGCCCGAGGGCTCGGACGCCGCCGTGGCGCTGGCGCAGATGAAGCGGCTCGAGCCCGCCTTCAGCGTGGCCGAGTTCCTGAAAGGGGCGCGCGGCGCCTACGAGATGATCGTGATGGCCTTCGAGACCGGCGATCTGGAGAAGGTGCGTCCCTTCCTGTCGCCCGACGTTTTCGATGCCTTCAACGCGGCGGTGCAGGACCGCGCCGCCCGCGGGCTCGAGGTGCAGGCGGAATTCGTCGGCCTGCGCGAGCTTGTGCTGAGCGAGGCGAGCTTCGACCCCGCCACGCAGGAGGCCGAAATCACCGTGCGCTTCGGTGGCGAGCTGATCTCGGTGGCGCGCGATGCCGCGGGCACGGTGGTCGAGGGCGATGCCCGCGCGCCGCGCAAGCAGCGCGATCTGTGGACCTTCGCGCGCAAGATGGGCAGCGCCGACCCGAACTGGCAGCTTGTGGCGACGGGCGGCTGAGCCATGCGCCCGCTCGACTGGGCAGAGATTCCCGGCTGGGACGCAGACGATCACGCCGCCGCACGGGCGGCGTTTTGCGTGACGGGCGTGGCGCCCGAGGGCGATGCCCGCACCTGGTTCGAGACGGTTTTCGAGCCGGTCGAGGTGACCGATCCGGGAAGCGCGCATTTCACCGGCTATTACGAGCCCGAACTTCCGGCCTCGCGGTCGCGCTCGGTCCGCTTTCCGGCGCCGCTTTACGCGCTGCCCGCCGGGGTCGATTTCTCCCGCCCCTGGGCCAGCCGGGCCGAGATCGTCGCGGGCGATCTGCTGGCGGGCCATGAGATCGCCTTCGTCGAAAGCGCGATCGAGGCGTTCCTGGCGCAGGTCCAGGGCTCGGTGCGGTTGCGGCTTGCCGAAGGCGGCACGCTGCGCCTCGGCTTTGCCGGCAAGAACGGCCAGCCCTATCGCTCGATCGGGGCCGAGCTGGTGGCGCGGGGTGTTGCACCGGTGGCCGAGATGACGCCCGACCGCATCCGCCGCTGGTGCGCGCAGAACCCGGCGGCGGTGCAGGATCTGCTGAACACCAACCCGTCCTTCGTGTTCTTCCGCCTGCTCGACCTGCCCGAGGGCACCGGCCCGATCGGCGCCATGGGCCAGCCGGTGACCGCCGGGCGCAGCCTTGCGGTCGATCCGGAGGTCATCCCGCTTGGCAGCCCGGTCTGGGTCGATTGCCCGGGCTTCGGCCGGCGGCTGATGGTGGCGCAGGACACCGGCTCGGCGATCCGCGGCGCGGGGCGCGGCGATCTGTTCTTGGGATCCGGGGCTGAGGCCGGGCGGCAGGCTGGGGCGATCAACGCCCGCGGGCGGATGATCTGGCTGCGGAGGCGGGGATGAAACGGCGCCGCAAGCTGAGTTCGGAAGAGCGGGAGCTGTGGGACAAGGTCGCGGCCTCGGCCCGGGCGATGCACCCGAAACACCCGAAACCGGCCGAAACAGAGCCTGTTTTGCCGCCAGACCCCGTCTTGCCGCCGGAAAAGCCGCCGCGGTTCGAGGCGAAGGCCTTCCGTCTTGGCCAGACCGCCGCGCCGCCGCGGCACGGCCATGACCTGGCCCCCAGCATCGGCGAGCATCTGGCACGGCAGCCGGTGGTGATGGACCGCAAGGCGCATCGCGCCATGACCCGCGGCAAGCTCGAGCCCGAGGCGCGGCTTGACCTGCACGGGATGACGCTGTCCGAGGCGCATCCGGAACTCATTCACTTCGTGCTCAGCGCAGCCGATCGCGGCTGCCGGCTGATCCTGGTCATCACCGGCAAGGGCAAGCGCGGCCTTGACGACGGACCGATCCCGCAGCGCATGGGCGTGCTGCGCCATCAGGTGCCGCACTGGCTGCGGCTGCCGCCCTTGGGCGCGGTGGTGATGCAGGTGAGCGAGGCGCATCTGAAGCACGGCGGCTCGGGCGCCTATTACATCTACCTGCGCCGCCGCTAGCCGCCGATCGCCTGCACCGGGGTCAGGATCACCTGCTTGGCGTCCTGCACCGTCATCACCACCCCGGCGATGAAGGTGGAATTCGCCGATTGCGCGCCCTCGAGGATCTTCGCGAGACGGCTGGAGCTGCGCAGAAGCTGGATCAGCGCCGGCGAATTGCCGATGTTGAAATGCCCCTCGCGGGTGTTGAAGGCGCCGGTTTCCACCACCGTCACCTTCAGGTCGGCCAGCCGGTCGACGCTTGTCATGTTGCCGAGCCGGGCGCGCTCGCCGCTCAGCCGCGAGGACAGCAGCAGCGCCTTGTCCTTTTGCGAGGTGAAGATGATGAAGGGCTGCGGCAGCCGGCCGATGCGTTTTGCCTGCGCGCGGAACACGTCGACGTCGATGTCGGGCGAGATCAGCACCACGCCCGAGATCCGCGACATCGTCTCTGTATCAGCTGAAATTGACACCTGCCGCAGGGTTTCCATGCTCAGCGCCGCGCCCATCGAATGGGCGACGATCAGGATGTGGCGCGCGCCCGCAAGGCGCAGGTCGCGCAGCAGCGTCTCGAACCCGTCACGCGCGAACAGCGCCGAGTCGTGGTCATAGGCATAGCCCATCACCTGCCCGCGCGAGGGCCAGGAGTAATGCACCAGCACCCCGGGCAGATCGAAATCGGCGCCAAGCTGGGCAAAGCGGTAGAGCCCCTCGGCGAAATTGGTGTTGTAGCCGTGCACGAAGACGATCGCCTCGTTGCCGTTTTGGGCGAGCGCACGGTGCAGGTCGGTGCGGAAGGCGGCGGGGGTCGGGTAGATCTCGGAGCGGGCGACGAGGAAGTCGCGCTTCGGGTCGGGCCTGTGCCCTTCCTCGGGCACCTGCAGCTCGCCCGTCTTGTGCTCGGGCGGCACCGCCACGTCGAAGCGCGCCAGTGCCAGCGCCGGGCTGCGGGCAAAACTGAAGTCCTGCCCGCTTTGCAGGTTCGCGCCCCGGGTCGAGCCGACGAAGATCGGCCGCGCCGGCGCGGCGGGATCGGGCGCATAGGCGATCTCGGCGCGCGGGGCGCAGCCGGCAAGGGCGATCAGCAGGGCGAGGACGATCTTGCGCACGGGGCCTCCTTGGCTGCGCGCAAGATAGCAGATGCCGCCCGCTTCACCAGACGCGCGTCACAACACGTAGCGGCTCAGATCGGTCGAGCGGGACAGATCGCCCAGATGCTTCTCGACGAAGGCCGCATCCACCACGACGCTTTCGCCGCCGCGGTCGGGGGCCGAGAAGGACAGCTCCTCGAACACCCGCTCCATCACCGTGTAGAGACGCCGCGCGCCGATGTTCTCGATCGTGCGGTTGACCTCGGCGGCGATGCGGGCGAGCGCCGCGATGCCCTCGGGGGTGAAGCTGACGGTGACCTCCTCGGTGGCCATCAGCGCGGTGTATTGCCGGGTCAGGGCGTTGTCGGTCTCGGTCAGGATCCGGGTGAAATCGTCCTCGGTCAGCGCCCGAAGCTCGACCCGGATCGGCAGGCGGCCCTGCAATTCGGGCAGCAGGTCCGAGGGCTTGGCGATGTGGAAGGCGCCCGAGGCGATGAACAGGATGTGGTCGGTCTTCACCGGGCCGTATTTCGTCGAGACGGTGGTGCCCTCGATCAGCGGCAGCAGGTCGCGCTGCACGCCTTCGCGCGAGACATCGGCGCCGCGGGTCTCGGCGCGGGCGGCAACCTTGTCGATCTCGTCGATGAAGACGATGCCCGATTGCTGCACCGCCTCGAGCGCCGCGGTCTTCACCGCCTCGTCATCGAGAAGCTTGTCCGCCTCTTCCTGGATCAGCACCTCATAGCTTTCCGCGACGGTCATCTTGCGCCGGGTGCGCCGCGCGCCGCCGAAGGCCTTGAACAGGTCCTGCAGACCCTGCATCTGCGTTTCCATGCCCGGACCGCCCATGCCCATCATCGGCATCGCCGGGGCGGCATCGGCGACCTCGAGCTCGATCACCTTGTCGTCGAGCTCGCCCTTCTTCAGCTTCTGGCGGAACAGATCGCGCGTGCCTTCGCGTGCGTCGGAACCCGCGAGCGCCTCGATCACCCGGTCCTCTGCGGCCTTGTGGGCGCGCGCCTTGACCTCCTCGCGCATCCGCTCGCGGGTCTCGGTCACGGCGACATCGGTCAGGTCGCGGATGATCTGCTCGACATCGCGGCCGACATAGCCGACCTCGGTGAATTTCGTCGCCTCGACCTTGAGGAAGGGCGCCTTCGCAAGCTTGGCCAGGCGGCGCGAGATCTCGGTCTTGCCGACGCCGGTCGGCCCGATCATCAGGATGTTCTTCGGATAGACCTCCTCGCGCAGCTCGGGCGCAAGGTGGCTGCGCCGCCAGCGGTTGCGCAGGGCGACGGCGACGGCGCGCTTGGCGTCGCCCTGGCCGATGATGAAACGATCAAGTTCCGAGACGATCTCGCGCGGGGTCAGGTCGGTCATTTCGCGATGCTCTCCACCGTCAGGTTGCCGTTCGTGTAGACGCAGATCTCGGCCGCGATCGCCATCGCCTTGCGGGCGATCGTTTCGGCGTCGAGATCGCTGTCGATCAGCGCCCGTGCCGCGGCGAGCGCGTAATTGCCGCCCGAGCCGATCGCGGCGATGTCATGCTCGGGTTCCAGCACGTCGCCCGCGCCGGTGATGACGTAAAGGTCGGCACCATCGGTGACGATCAGCATCGCCTCGAGGTTGCGCAGATACTTGTCCATGCGCCAGTCCTTCGCCAGCTCGACGCAGGCGCGGGCCAGCTGCCCGGGCGCGGCCTCGAGCTTCTTCTCCAGCCGCTCGAGCAGGGTGAAGGCATCGGCGGTCGAGCCGGCAAAGCCCGCCACCACGTCGCGCCCGCCGGGCGAGAGACGACGCACCTTGCGCGCCGTGCCCTTGATCACCGTCTGGCCAAGGCTGACCTGCCCGTCGCCCGCCACCACAACGCGGCCACCCTTGCGCACGCCGATGATCGTCGTGCCGTGCCAGCCGGGGAATTTGTCTTCCGCCATGTCACCCTCCGTTTGCGCTGCCAGATATGAGGGCGCTTCGGTCGCGCTGCAACCCTTGCCGGGCGCGTGCCGCCCGCGTAGCCTGCGCACCATGAGTTCCCGCGAGACCCTGACCCTGTATCTTGACGCCCCCGCGCTGCGGCGGGTCGAGGCCGGCACGCACAACTTCTTCGGCAAGGTGATTGCGGCGGTGACGGGCGCGGGCTGGCAGGTGGCGCTTGAGGAAAGCACGCTGGCAAGCCGCCTTGCCGCGCCGGCGCGGCCGGGTCATGCGCTTTTCCACATGGAAGAGCCGACGCATGAGCGCGCGCTGACCTGCCGGCGCAGCTATGTCGGCGCCTTCTGGCAGATCGAGGCGGTGGCGGAGCGCTGGCACTGGCCGGTGGCGCGGGCGGCTTTCGACCCCGAAACGGTCGATGCGCGGCAGGCCGAAATCTTCTTCCGGAACTGGAGAAACAGGCTCTGGCCCGGCGGGTGCGACACCACCGACCGCGGCCACATCTTCGTGCCGCTGCAGGGGCGGCTGCTCGATCATCGCAGCTTCCAGTCGATGAGCCCGCTTGCGATGCTCGAGACGCTGCTCGCGCGGACCTACCGGCCGATCATCGCTACGCTGCACCCGAACGAGATCTATCTCGACGACGAGACCGCGGCGCTCGCGGCGCTGGCCGCACGCCATCCGCGGCTCACCGTGCAGAAGGGCGGTTCGGCCGAGGTGCTGGCAGGCTGCACCATGGTCGCCTGCGAGAACAGCGCGATGGCCTTCGAGGGGTATTTCCTGGAAAAGCCCGCGCTGCTTTTCGCGCAGATCGACTTTCATCACATCGCGGCGAGCGTGCCGCGCGACGGGATCGAGGCGGCCCTTGCGCCGCGGCCAGCGCCCGATGTGCGCCGCTATCTCTACTGGTTCCTGCAGCAGCGCGCGATCAACGCCGGGCGGGGCGACAGTGGCGACCGCATCCTGACCGCCTTGCGCCGCAACGGCTGGCCGATCTGAAAAAGGGCGCCCGACGGCGCCCTTTCTGTCAATCCGGTCTGGCGGCGATCAGAGCGCCGATTCGATCCACGACTTCAGCGCGGCCTTCGGCGCGGCGCCGACCTTGTTCGAGACGACCTGGCCGTTCTTGAACAGGAACAGCGCCGGGATGCCGCGCACGCCCAGAACGGCCGGGCTGTCGGGGTTCTCGTCGACGTTGACCTTGGCGATCTTCACCTTGCCTTCGAACTCGGCCGCGATCTCCTCGAGCGACGGGCCGATCATGCGGCACGGGCCGCACCATTCAGCCCAGAAGTCGACGACGACGGGGATGTCGGAATTGCGCACTTCCTGATCGAAAGTGGCGTCGGTGACGGCAACAGTGGTCATGGGGTTCTCCTGAGGGTCTGGTTGCGGGGAAGGTAGGCCCCGCCCCCCGAAGCGTCAAGACGCGGGGGCTGTGCGCAATGCCGCATCCATCTGTGCGTCGTCAAGCCGTGTCAGCGTGGCGCTGCGGGTCCAGACCAGCAGGCATTCGATGCGCCGCCCGGGATAGATCTGCCGCAGCGCCGCGCGATAGGCGGCGAGCTGGCGGACAAGGCCAGGCGGCACCTCCTCGGCGCTGCCCGGCAGCACCGCGTTCGACTTGTAATCGAGCACGCTGACCAGATCGGGCGTCACCCGCAGCCGGTCGATGGTGCCGTGGATGCGCTGGTTCTCCAGCTCGGGCAGGGTCGCGGTGATCTCCACTTCGGCGAGCGTGTCGGGGCCGAGAAAGCCCATCTCGTCCAGCCGGTCGAGCACCGGGGTGACGAGGGTCAGAAGTGCCTCGGCCTCGGTCGCGTCGGTGCGGTCCGGTCCGGTGGCCAGCAGGTCGCGCGCGACCTCGGGCCAGTCCTCGCGCGGCCGCTCGGGCAGGTGTTCAAGGAGCAGGTGCAGCTGTCGGCCGCGGCGCTTGCTTTCCTCCTCGGTGGCGAAGTCGGTCTCGCCCGGCAGCGCCTTCGCCCCGCCAAGGTCCGAGGGCGAGAGCGCCGCCGCCGGCCGCTCGCCCCGCGGCGCCCGGCTGCGGATCCAGTCGGGCAGGGCGGTGGCATCGGAGCGTGCTGCGGCCGCAGGCGCGGCAGAGGCGGGCCAGTCGCCATGCGCAAGGCGCGCGACGGGCCCAAGCGCCTGCGCCTGCACCGATTGCGCCAAAACAGGCTCTGTTCCGGCCCGTTCGAGCCCCGCCTGTACCAGCGTGTACCAGCTGTCCTCGTCCTCGCCGACATCGCCTGCAGCCGCCACGATCAGCCATTTCTCGGCCCGCGTCAGCGCCACATACAGAAGCCGCATCCGCTCCTCGCGCGCCCGCGCAATCGCTGCCTCGTGCAAGCCGCGCAGCACCGGCGGCATCTCGGCCGTCGGGCCCTTCCAATAGGCGGTGCCCTCGGTCGTGGTGTAGACATCGGAGCCGTTCGGCGGGCGCGGTTTCGCGGTGTCGGGCAGGATCACGATCGGCGCCTCGAGCCCCTTGGCGCCGTGCACGGTCATCACGCGGACGGTGCGGCCCTCGTTCTCGAGCTGCCGCTTGACCTCGATCTCCTCGGCGCCAAGCCAGCCGAGAAAGCCGGTGAGGCTGGGGATTTCCGTGCTCTCATAGGCCAGCGCCTGCGAGATCAGCTCGTCGATGCCATCCTCCGCCTCGACGCCAAGCCGCGCGATCAGCCGTTCGCGCGCGCCGTGACGGTTCAGCAACCGCTCGATCACGTCATAGGGGCGCAGGAAGTCGGCCTGATCGAGCAGGTCCTGCAGGATTTCGAGCGTTTCGGGGCGGGTGCCGTCGCGCCGCAGCGCCTGCCACAGATAGCCCTTGCGGGGCTGGGCGAGCGCGTAAAGTTCGCGCTCGCTCCAGCCGAAGATCGGCGAGCGCAGCGCCTCGGCGAGCGACAGGTCATCCTCGGGCGTGGCCAGAAAGGCCAGAACAGAGCCGATATCCTTCACCGCAAGCTCGGCGCCCAGCTTGAGCCGGTCGGCGCCGGCGACGGCAAGTCCCGCCGCCTTGCAGGCGCGGATGATCTCGGCAAAGAGCGGGCCGCGGCGCTGCACCAGCACCAGGAAGTCGCCCTCGTGCACCGGCCGCGCGCCCGCGCCCTCGGGGATCTGCACGCCGCGCGCGATCATCGCGGCGATCTCGGCGGCGATGGTGTGGGCCAGAATGACCTGTGCATCTTCCGCACCGGGCAGATCGACCGGGGCCTCCCAGTCGTCCTCGCTCTCGTCCTTCGACTGCTCGATCGCGGGCCAGAGGTCGACGCGGCCGGGCAGGCCGGTCTTGAAGGCGATATGCTCGGGCACGCCACCGAGCCCGCCTGCCGCCTCGCCCGCGAAGGTCAGATCGACCAGCCGCAGGATCGCCGGCGAGGAGCGGAAGGAGTGCTGCAGCTCGCTCACCTGCAAGGGCCGCTCGATCGCCGCGAATTTCGCCGAAAAGTGGCTCTGCATCGCCTCGAAACGGTGCAGGTCGGCGCCCTGGAAGGAATAGATCGACTGCTTGCGGTCGCCCACCACGAAGATCGTGCGGGTTTCCTGCCGGGCGCCCTCGCCGGCGGTGAACTCGTCGGCCAGCCGCTCGATCACCGCCCATTGCCCGGGGCTGGTGTCCTGCGCCTCGTCGACGAGGATGTGGTCGATGCCGCCATCGAGACGGAACAGCACCCATTGTGCCACCGAGCCACGCGACAGAAGCTGTGCCGCGCGGTCGATCAGGTCGTCGAAGTCGAGCCAGCCGCCCAGCGTCTTGCGCGCCCGATAGCGCGGCAGGAAGACGCGGGCGAAGCGGTGGAGCGCCAGGCTGCGGCCGACATTGGCCAGCGCGAATTCGGCGCCGCGCGCCTCGGCCACGCGCTCCATCAGGGCGCGGAAGGCGTCGGTCAGATCCTCGCCCAGCTCCTTGACCGCGCCCTTGGTCAGCAGGCTGGCGCTTTTCGCCTCGGCGATGCGCAGGCCGTCCTTGCTGTAGAGGAACTGTGCGAACAGCGGGGGCAGTGCCGCGGGGCCCGGGTCGCGCCAGTCGATCGCGGCCAGCACCTCGGCCAGCTTCTTCATCGTCGCACTTTGCCCGCGCAAGACCGGCAGCACCGCCTCGATCAGCGCCGCCTCGCTGCCGTCGAAGGCGATCCCGGGCAGATCGTCGGGGCCGAAACCGGCGGGCAGGCCCAGCCCCTCGAGCAGCGCCGCGCGGTCCGGTTCGCGCTGGAAAGCGACCCTGTTCTTGCGAATCTCGTCGATGATCTCGCCCAGATCCTCGCCGGTGTGGAAGGCGAGGAGGTCATCCAGAACCGCCCGCTCCGGTCCCGCCGCGATCTCTTCCAGCACATCGGCGCGCAGCTCGGCTGCGCTGCGGTCGTCAAGCTCGGTGAAGCCGTGCGGCACCCCCGCCTCGAGCGGGAAGCGGCGCAGAAGCGCGCCGCAGAAGGAATGGATCGTCTGGATCTTCAGCCCGCCCGGGGTCTCGATCGCCTGCGCGAAGAGACGCCGCGCCTGCGCCAGACGCTCGTCGGTGATCGGTCCCGCCTCGCCCAGCCGGTCAAGCTCGCCCCGCAGCGCGCCGTCTTCCAGCATCGCCCAGGCCCCGAGCCGCTTCAGCAGCCGGTTCTGCATCTCGCTTGCCGCGGCCTTGGTATAGGTCAGGCACAGCACCTTCTGCGGCTCGGTCCCGCCCAGAAGCAGCCGCGCCACGCGGTCGGTCAGCACCTTGGTCTTGCCCGAGCCGGCATTCGCCGACAGCCAGGTCGAGGCGGCGGGATCGGCGGCGCGGATCTGCCGCTCGGTCGCCAGATCGGGTCTGTTCATGCCAGATCCTCCGGTTCGGCCCGGTCGCTCAGCTGCCATTCGCCAAAGCGCGAGAGCTGGTCGTAATCGCTCACGTCGCGGGTCGAGCGCAGCGCGCGGCGCGCGGTATAGCCGGTCTTCGGGTCGATATAGCGCGCGATCAGCCGGGTGAATTTCTCCCAGCTCTCGGCGACCTCCTCGCGCGGGATGGCCAGGTCGCGGGTCTCGCCCTCGCCGCCAAGCCGGATATAGGTCATTGCCGCCACCTCGCGCGGGCCAAGCGCGGTGAAGGCGCCGCGCTCGATCATCGCGGCTTCCAGCAGCAATTGCTTGTCGTAATAGCGCACTTCCTTGTCCGAGGGCGGCAGGCCGGATTTGTAGTCGAACAGATGCGCGCGCCCGTCGGTGCGGATGTCGATGCGGTCGGGTTTCGCGGTCAGGGTGAAGCCGAGCGCAGGCAGGGCCTGGGTGCCGCGGGTCTCGATCACCACGGGCGTGCCCTCGGCCTGACGGCGGGCCTCGTCCTCGACCAGGCGGCGGGCGATGCGGCGGATCCGGGCGAGCCAGAGCCTTTGTGCGCTTGGCCAGGGGATCTCGGTCGCAAGCACCTCTTCGGCGATCGCCAGCAGCCGCGCCTCGGCTGCGTCGAGGCTTTCGACCTCGGGCCGGGTCTTCAGGAAGCGTTCGACGATCAGGTGCAGCACCTGACCGCGCAGCCGTGGGTCGGGTTCGGGCCGGAGCGGATCGAGCGGGCGCAGGCGCAGGATGCGCCCGGCGTAAACCGCGTAAGGGTCGCGGATCAGCGTCTTGATCGCGGTCACCGGCAGCTCGCGCGGGCGGACCTCGGCGGGCGGGCGGGGCGCGGGGCGGGGGGCGGGGGGCAGGCTCAGCCGCGGCGCCTCGGCGGCCTCGGCGAGCTGCAGCCAGCCGCTGCCGCGCGCCCGCATCGCGGCCAGCGCCTCGGGGCCATGGCCCTCGGTCAGCCCGCCCAGCAGGTTCGTCAGCCGGTTCAGCCAGCGCGAGGGCACGGTTTCCGCATCGGCATCGCGACGCGAGCGTGACAGCACCACCTGTCGTGCGCCGATCGCCTGCTGGAAGTCATGCGCCGAGAGGCCGATCTGGCGTTCGGGCAGCGGCAGGCCGGCATCGAGCCGCATCTTGCGGCTGAGCCACGGGTCGGGGGCCGGCGCCTCGGGCCAGCTGCCCTCGTTCAGCCCGCCCAGAAGCACAAGCCCCGCGCCCTGCACGCGGGCCTCGAGCGCGCCGAGGAAGGTGATGCCAGGATGCACGGTGAGCGGGTTGCGCACCTGCCCCGCGCGCAAGAGCGTGTCGACCAGATCGGCGTAATCGGCGGGGCCATAGCTGCCGCCATGCTCGGCCTCGGCCGCCAGTTCGGTGAAGACCCGCAGGCACTCCTGCCCGGCATCAAGCTGCCAGAAACCGCTGGCTTCGGGCGAGCCGTCCGGGCCGGCGGCCAGCGCGGCCACCAGCGCCAGATGCGTCTCGATGCAGGCCGAAAGTGGTTGAACCGGGGCGTCCTCGAAGCGCGGCAGAAGGGCGGCCAGCCAGTCGGCCCAGGCCTGTTTCGCCGCATCGCCCCCAGCCCAACGGGTCAGCGCCGCGGCATCGGGGAAGGCCGGGCCATGGCGGCGCAGCCAGAGTTCAAGCTCGCGGGTGAAGCGCAGGTGATGGCCGCGCATCGTGGCGCCGGCGCCGGTCAGCGGATGCTTGAGCAGCACCAGAAGCGGTTCGATCATCAGCGTGCGGCCGCGCAACCGCGCGACATGGCGCAGCAGACGGCCTGGGGCCGACAGGTGCAGCGGCGCGCCGGCGCTGTCATCGGGCAGGATGCCCCAGCGGTCGAGCGTGGCGGCGACGCGGCGGGTCAGCATCCGGTTCGGGGTGATCAGCGTGGCGGGTTCGCCCCGCTCGGCCGCTTCGCGCAGGATCAGTGCAAGCGCAAGCGCCTCGTGCCGCGGATCGGGCGCCTCGATCAGCGACAGCCCCTCGCAGGCCGGGCGCAGGTCACCGAGCTGCGCGCCCTCGTTCAGCCACTGGTCGGTGACCGGCGCCGGCCGCAGCGCGAGCGAGACAAGCGCATTGCGATGGCCGGTGTCGGGCTCGGCATCGGTCCAGCGCTGCACCTCGGCCGGGCTGCGGTGAAGCCGGTCGAGCAGCGCGCGGAAGCGGAATTGCGGATGATCCTCGATCGGCATCTTGCCGGAACAGAGACTGTTCCAGGCTGGCTCGGGCATCTGGAAATCGAAGCCCGGCAGCACGATCAGCCCGTTCGGCAGCGCCGCCACCGCCTCGATGAACAGCGCCGTCGCCCCGTGCGAGCCGGTCGAACCGGCAACGACGATCCGCTCGTCCGTGGGCGCGTCGCGCCAGCGCGCGGCCAGCGCCTCGACGATGCGGCGCTGGCGCGCCTCGATGTCGGGGGCGCTGTCTTCCTCGAAGAAGCGGGCGACGATGCGGATGAACTCGAGGCTGAACTGCCAGTGCTCGGCGTGGCTGTCGCGGATGTCGAGCGCCTCGAGCGCCTCGGGCGGCACGCCCTCGCCCTGCATCTCGGACATCAGCGTGGCAAGGCTGTCGGTCAGGCTGAACAGACCTGCGCCCGCCTCGAAAGCGGGCAGGCGCGAGACCAGCCCCGCCACCAGCTGAGCGAGTTCCAGCCGCCGGCGCAGCGGCGAGACATTGGCCGGGATGCCGGCAACGGGCTCGCGCCGCAGGTCGGAGATCAGCGCGAGGCGGGGCAGGAAGCGGGCGCCGGCACGGTCGAATTCCTCGCGCACGCGGCGCATCATCCGGCCCGAGTTCAGGTACAGCCGCAGCCGCGCCATCGCCTCGGGCGGTTCGGCCTGCATGCGGGCGATCAGGCCGGTGACAAGCTCGCGCGCGAAGTCGACGCCCGGCGGCAGGGCGAAGAGCGGCGCCTCAGCCATGGCGGGCGCCCAGCATCGCCTCGGCCAGCGGGATGCTTTCGGGCCGACCGACGTCGCACCAGCCGCCCGGATGCACCACGCCGAAGACGCGGCCCTCGGCCAGCATCCGGTCCCAGAGCCGGTTAAGCGAGAAGATCTCGTCCGAAATCGTCTCTATTCCGGCCGGATCGAGGATTTGCGCGCCGGTGTAGACATAGCCCGGCCCGCGCCGGATGCGGCCATCGGGGGCCAGCGAGAAATCGCCCGTGCCGCTGTGGCCGGTGGCGCGTTCGACCGGCACGAGGGCAAGCAGCGCGCCCATCCGGGCGGGGTCCCATCCGGCGCGCAGTGTGGCGAGCGGGTTCGGCCCGGTCCAGATCGCGTCGGTGTTCAGGGTGAAGACGGGGCCGGGGCCAAGCAGCGGCAGCGCCTTGCGCAGCCCGCCGCCGGTTTCGAGGATGCGCTCGCTCTCGTCCGAGATCCGCACCTCGCTGCCGGCAAGATGTGCCGCGACCTGTTCGCCAAGGTAATGCGTGTTTGCGACGATCCGGGCGACGCCCGCCGCACGCGCGATGTCGAGCGCGTGGTCGAGAAGCGGCCGTCCGGCCACCTCGACCAGCGGCTTCGGCCGGCTGCGGGTCAGCTCTCCCATCCGGGTGCCGAATCCCGCGGCAAACAGCATCAGCGCGTCGGGGCTCATGCGGCCTCCTGCTTCAGCCGGGCGATGAGCGCGGCATCGGGGGCGGGGAAGGCCGCGGTGACCGTCGCCGCCAGATCGGCGAGCGCCGGATGGGCGAGGTTGTGCATCAGGTTCGCCCAGTTGCGCGGCATCAGATCGAGGTAATGCGGCTTGCCGTAAAGCTTCGCGAGGCGGGCGAAGACACCCTGGATGCGCAGTGCCCGCTGTGCGCCGAGCAGGGCGCAGGCCCTGTCGAAATCAACCGGATCGAGCCCGCGTGCCGCCGCATAGCGGGCCCTTTCGCGCGCCTCGACTGCGGGCGAGACGGCGCGGCGCACGTCCTGCAATGCCGAGACGAGGTCATAGGCCGGGTGCGCGGCAACGGCATCCTGGAAGTCGAGCAGACCAAGCCGCGCCGTGCCCCTGCGCCCGGGCAGCCAGAGCGCATTCTCGGCATGGAAATCGCGCAGGCACAGCACCGGGGCCACGGGGACAAGCCCGGCGTAAAGCGCCGTGATCTGGCCCGGCACCGCCTCGGCGGCAGTCTGCGACAGGGTCGGATAGTGTTCGACGGTCAGCTCGACCAGCTCGGCCAGCGCCGGCCCGTCGAGGGGCGCGACGAATTCCGGCGCGGGCAGGCGGTGCAGGTCGAGCAGGAACTCGGTGACGAAGCCATAGATCTCGCCCTCGCGCGCCGGATCGTCGTGCAGCAGCCGCGACAGCAGGTCATCGCCCAGATCCTCGAGCAGCATCAACCCTGCCGCCGCGTCTTCGGCGAAGATCTCGGGGGCGGAAAAGCCGGCCGCGCGCAGCCAGCGGCCGATGCGGGAAAAGCGGCTGATCTCGTCGGCCGAGGGCGAAATCATCAGCACCGCGCGGGCGCCCGTGGGGCGCGCCAGGCGTTCATAGCGGCGGGCTGAGGCATCGCCCGCCAGCGGGCGTCGGGTGGCGTCGGCCCAGCCGGCGGCGGCGAGGAAGGCATTGAGTGTCTCAGGCATCGGGCCAGCTTTCCAACGGCTGCAGGCGGGTGCGCCAGCCGGCATCGCCCGCGATCTCGACTGCGCGCGCCGCGCCGCCCGCGCGCAGCGAAAAGCGCAGGGTGAGGGCGCCCGCAGGGGTCAGATCCCCCAGCCGGTCGGGCCATTCGACAAGGCAGATCGCGCTCTCGAACGCCTCTTCCAGGCCGAGCTCGATCGCCTCGTCGGGGTGGGTCAGCCGATAGAGGTCGGCGTGCCAGATCTCGGGCGCAGCATCATAGCTTTGCACCAGCGTGAAGGTCGGCGAGGGAATGTCCTCGTGCCGGCCAAGGGCCGCAAGCCGGGCCGAGATCAGGGCGCGGGCGAAATGCGTCTTGCCGGCGCCGATCTGGCCCTCGAGCAGCAGAACGTCGCCCGCATGCAGCAGCGGGGCGAGGGTTTCACCCAGCCGGGCGGTGGCCTCGGCATCGGGCAGGTCAAGCGTGAAGAGGGGGGGCGTCTGGGTCGGCATGGGCGCACTCTACCGCGCCCGGTCCGCGCCGCAACCCGTATCAGATACTCGACTGCGGCAGGGCGCCGACGGGGACCCGGGCGGGGCTGAAGCCGGCCAACATCGCGCCGCCCTGGATCGGCACGAAGCGGCAGTGCAGTGGCGTGCCGTCGGGCAGCGACACCTCGTCCTCGATCGTCAGGCGTTCCGCCGAGCGCAGGCAGAAGGCGCGCGCCTGCGGCCAGAGCATGCTTGCGCCGCAAACCTCTTGCCAGCGCCGGGTTGCATCGAGGATGGTGACGCGGCCCAGCGTGGTGCCGGGCTCCACCTGCCACAGCCGGTCATAGGCACGGTTCGACAGCGCAAGCTCGCCCGAGGCGCGGAAGACCGCGACGGCCTCGGGCATCAGGTCGAGCACCTCCTGGCTAAGCTCGAGTTCGGCGCGGAAGCGGCGGGACAGCGAGATATCGGCGGTGATGTCCTCGAACAGGAAGGCGACGGCCCCATCGGGATGCGGGCGGCCGGTGACGCGATAGGTCTGCCCGCCCGGCAGGCTCCAGGTCTCGGTGTGAAAGCCCGCGGCGGCGGCCTTTTCCAGCGCCGTCATCTGCAGCCGCCAGCTGCGATAGTCCTTCGGTTCCGGCATCATCCGCGACTCGCGCAGCCGGTCGAGCAGGGCATAGAGCGTCGGCCGCGCCGAGAGGAAATCGGGGCTGAGCTGGGTCAGGTCGATCAGCGCCGGGTTGAACAACTGCAGCCGGCGCTCGCGGTCGAAGATCGCAAGGCCGATCGGCAGGCCGGCGAAGGTCTTCGTCAGGGTCTGCACGAAATCGCGCAGCGCGGTCTCGGCGCGCACGGCGGCATCGGCGGGCTGGGCGTAATGCAGCGTGCCGTCGGTCAGCGCGAAGCTGTGGCAGTCGAACCAGACCGGGCCACTTTGCCGGGCCAGACGCAGCCGGCGCGGCGTCGGATGCGGTGTCTCCTCATGCGGGAACAGCCGCGGCAGCGGCCAGACGAGGCACTCCTCGCTGTCGCCGAAGGCCTCGGACAGCAGCAGATAGGCGCGGTTGGCCCAGCAGATGCCGCCCTGCGCATCCTCGCGCCAGACCGGGGCGGGCAGTGAGTCGAAGGCCTGGCGCAGCAGGGCGAGCTCGTCCTCGAGGGCGCGCTGCGACAGCCCGTCGACCAGCACGCCGCTGCCCTCGGCCGCTGGGTCGATCAGGGTGATGCGGGCCAGGCCGCCAAGATGTTCGGCCAGCAGCCGCAGCGGTGGGCGGCGTTCCGGATCGGGCACCGAGGTCAGCTCGATCCGGCCCTGTTCGGCCAGTGCGCCCATGGCGCGGGCAAAGCCCTCGAACCGCGGCGCGAGGAAGGCGCAGAGCCGGTCCCAGTCGCTGCCGCTGGCGCGGGTCGCGGCGATCAGGCTGCGGGCGGGGCCGGTGGCATCGACAAGGTGATGATCGTCGAACAGGAACACCGCGGGTTCCAGAACCGGATGCGCGGCGGCGCTCGGGCGTGCAGGGGTCTGGCGCGGCGCAAAATGCGACAGCAGCAGCAGCGCCAGCATCGCCGCGCCGATCGAGGTGGTCACGATGATCACGGCCTCGAGCCATCCACCCTGCATCGCCCATGTCCTTTCCGCCCTTCGAGGGAATCCTCCGGGCAGAATGGTGAATTACACGTTAAGCGTGTATTGCGCGAGAGTTTTCGCCCTGGGGTTATGCCGTGATCGGGACATTTTCGCCCAGAGGGCCGGTTTCGGGGGCAAGAAGGCGCGCGGCGGGCCAGCGCACCTCGACCACCGCGCCTGAACGGCGCGGCGCGGCGCCGTCCTCGCCTGCAGGTTCCAGGCCATTGGCGAATCGCAGCCGGGCGCCGGTGCGCTCGAGCAGGGTCTTGGCGATGAACAGGCCAAGACCCATGCCCTCGTATTCCGGGCGGGTGCCGCGTTCGGTCGGGCGGCTGTGCAGGAACGGGTCGCCGATCCGGCCGATCACCCCCGGCGCATAGCCGCGGCCATCGTCGGTGATGCGCACGGTGATCTGCTGGCCGGTCCATTCGGCGTCGACCCAGACCGTGCTTTGCGCGAAGTCGACGGCGTTCTGCACCAGGTTGCGCAGCGCGTGGATGAGCTCGGGATAGCGGTAGATCGTCGGCTGCCGGTCGGACCCGCCGGGGGCCGGGGCGGCCTCGAAGCGGATCTCCTTGCCACGGTCGAGATGCGGCTCGGCCGCCTCGCGCAGCACGGCAAGCAGCGGTGCCGAGCGTAGGTGCAGGTCATCCTTTCCGGCGCGGCCCATCGAGCGCAGGATGTCGCGGCAGCGGTCGGCCTGCTCGCGGATCAGCAGCGCGTCCTCGTACAGCTCGGGCCGGTCATCAAGCTCGTCGGCAAGCTCCGAGGACACCAGCTTGATCGTCGCGAGCGGCGTGCCGAGCTCATGCGCCGCCGCCGCCACCACGCCGCCGAGGTCGGTCAGCTTCTGCTCGCGGGCGAGCGCCAGCTGTGTCGCCAGCAGCGCATCGCCCATCGAATGGATCTCGCCGGCGATGCGGTGGGCATAGCCGCCGAGGAAGATCACCCCGACCACGATCGCGACCCAGGTGCCGAATTCGATCACCGGCGGCATCGCCAGCTCGATCCCGTCCTTTGTGGTCAGCGGCAGGTTGAACAGCGCCACGCAGGAGATCATCGCGATCGTCGCGGTGCCCAGAAGCAGCGTCGGGCGCAGCTCGAGCGCGGTGGCGGCGATCGTCGCGGGCACCAGGATCAGCAGCGCGAAGGGGTTGTTCAGCCCGCCGGTGAGGGCGAGCAGCAGCGCGAGCTGGGCGGTGTCGAAGAGCAGCGTCGCCGTCACCTCGGCCTGGCTCAGCCGCCGGCTTTCCGGGAAGAGCCGGATCGCCACCAGGTTTGCCGCGACCGCGGCGCCGATGGTGGCCAGGCACAGCGGCAGATCAAGCGCGATGTCGAACCAGTAAAGGGCGACCAGCAGCGCGCCAAGCTGCCCGGCGATCGCCGTCCAGCGCAGGAAGATCAGCGTGCGCAGGCGGACCCAGTCCTGATGGCTTTCGGCCAGGCGCAGTCCGGGTTCGGGCCGTTCCGCCATCTCTGCTCCGATCCGGACCCGGAATTGATGGGTCCTGTTGTCACATTTTCCGTTGCGAACCTTGATAGTAGCGTCCCGCCCTGCGATCAATGCACAGCCCACCGGAAGGACCGACGATGAAGATCACCCCGAAAGCCGCCGCCATCGCCGCCGCCGTCCTCGTGGTCGCCGGACTGGGCGCCACCTGGCTTGCCACCCGCGGCGGCGATGCCGACATGTTCGCGCAATGCCGCAAGGGTGTCGTCGGCGGCACCGCGAAGATCGGCGGGCCCTTCACCCTGGTCGACGAGAACGGCAAGACCGTCACCGACAAGGACGTCTTCACCAAGCCGAGCCTGCTCTACTTCGGCTATACCTATTGCCCCGATGTCTGCCCGATGGACAATTCGCGCAATGCCGAGGCGACGGATATCCTCGACGGGCGCGGCTATGACGTGACGCCGGTGTTCATCTCGGTCGACACCGACCGCGACACGCCCGAACTGCTGCGCGAATTCACCGATATCATGAGCCCGAAGATGATCGGGCTCACGGGC
This sequence comes from Paenirhodobacter hankyongi, assembly GCF_003664585.1. Taxonomy (GTDB): domain Bacteria; phylum Pseudomonadota; class Alphaproteobacteria; order Rhodobacterales; family Rhodobacteraceae; genus Rhodobacter; species Rhodobacter hankyongi. The sequence goes on along the minus strand of NZ_RCHI01000002.1, from coordinate 237,230 downwards.
TCGAAAGAGCAGGTGGCGGCGGCCTCGCGCGCCTATCGTACCTATTTCAAGGTGCAGAATCCGGGCGACCCCTACACGCTGATCGACCACTCGACGCAGACCTATCTGGTCTTCCCCGAGATCGGCTTTGTGGAATTCTACAACCGGGACACCACCGCCGAACAGATGGCCGACTCGGTCGCCTGTTTCGTCGATGCGTGGAAGGGCGCGGGAAAATAAGGGATTTCCGGGGCAGCCGGAAATTGACCCGTTCCGCGGGACGCCTTAGAACCGTCTCAGCAAACATGCGGGGGACGGAAGATGGCCGAGGACGAATTCGTGGAACTGGGGGCGGACCGGACGCTGCTTCTGGTCGATGACGACGTGCCCTTCCTGACCCGTCTCGCCCGGGCGATGGAAAAGCGCGGCTTCGAGACCGAGACCGCCGAGACCGTCGCCGCCGGCAAGGCGATCGCGCAGGGGCGCCCGCCCGCCTATGCGGTCATCGACCTGCGACTTGAGGATGGCAACGGGCTCGAGGTGGTCGAGGCGCTGCGCGAGAAACGCCCCGATGCGCGGATCGTGGTTCTGACCGGCTATGGCGCGATCGCGACGGCGGTGGCCGCGGTGAAGATGGGGGCGACCGACTACCTGTCGAAGCCCGCGGATGCGAATGACATCACCAGCGCGCTTCTGGCGAATGGCGAGGCCCTGCCGCCGCCGCCGGAAAACCCGATGAGCGCCGACCGCGTGCGCTGGGAACATATCCAGCGCGTTTATGAAATGTGCGACCGCAACGTTTCTGAAACTGCACGCCGGCTGAATATGCACCGTCGCACGCTGCAGCGCATTCTGGCGAAACGCAGCCCGCGCTGATTTTCGGAAAAACTTGAAATCCACTCCATTTTGATGTTTATCTTCCGGGAAACCCACCCCGGAGGCTCTGGAATGGATATCAGTTTCGACGATCTGACGCTTGCCGAACTCAAGACGCTGCGCACCAAGGTCGACCGTGCGATTGAAACCTACGAGGATCGCAAGAAGCGCGAGGCGCTGGCCGAGCTTGAGGAAAGCGCGCGCAAGATGGGCTATTCGCTTGCCGAACTGGCCGAGCTGAGCAGCGCAAAACCCCGCAAGGCGGTGGCACCGAAATATGCCAACTCCGAAAATCCGGCCGAAACCTGGACCGGGCGCGGGCGCAAGCCGAAATGGGTCGAGGCGGCGCTGGCGGCCGGCAAGTCTTTGGAAGATCTGGCAATCTGAGGCTCAGACCTCGGCTTTCAGCCAGTCGACGAAAATCTGTGCTGCCGGGCTCAACGGGCCCGGTGGCCAGACCAGATAATAGCCGAGGCTTTCCTCGTTCAGCTCGCGGATTTTAATCAGCCAGCCGATTTTCAGGTCTTCCTCGATCAGCGCCTCGGTTTCGAGGTGCAGGCCAATGCCTTCGCGTGCGGCCGACAGCGCCAGTTCCTCGTTCGGGAAGTCGACGAATTTCAGCGCGGCGGGTTTCAACCCGATGGATTCCAGCAATTGCATCTGTTCTGGCCAATCGCCCTCGCGGATCCAGGGCAGCATCGACATTTCACGCAGGCTGAGTTTCTGCCGCCCGCCCAGCAATTCCGGTGCGGCGACCACGATTTGCGGAGCCGAGGTGAGAAATTCGGAATTCACCCCCGGCCAGCGGCCATTGCCGAAGCGGATGCCCAGATGCGCGCCCATTTCGCGCAGATCGCCGACGCGCGGTTCGGGCAAGAGCGAGAGCGCAATTTCCGGATGCCGTTTCCAGAATTTCGCCAGCCGCGGCATCAGCCATTCCGCGGCGAAGGCCGGGGGCAGGGTCACGGTCAGCGGCCGTTCCGTGCGCGCCGCGCGCAGCCCCTCGACCGCGGTCTGGATCAGCAGGAAGCCATCGGTCAGCGCCGAGGCCAGCCGCTCGCCCTCGGCCGTCAGATGCACGTGCCGGCCCTCGCGCCACAGCAGCGCGATGCCAAGCTCGGCCTCGAGCGCGCGCACCTGCTGCTGCACCGCCGCATGGGTGACGTTGAGCTTGCGCGCGGCGGCGCTGAAGCCACCCTCGCGCGCCGTTGCGGCAAAGGCGCGCAGCGCCGTCAGCGCCGGCATGTGACGCCAGTCGATTTCACTCATCTGTTAGCCATTCTTGCAGGTCTGGAAAAATTCCTGACTCGCAAAAATCCGCGCGTCAACGCAAATACAGGGCATCAACACAAGAAAGGAGATCAGGAAATGATCCGCATGCTTGCAGAAGTGATGACCCTCGCCATGGGCGGCTATGCGCCGCGTGCCGCGGGCAAGGGTGAATACAAGTTCAATCGCTGAGCGCGCTCAGCAAGGCCATGTGGCGCGCGGTATAGTCCGCGCGCACCTCGGCCGGGGGGCGCAGCCGGATCGCGAGCCCCCGCATCAGCCCCGCATCGGGGCGCCCGAAGATCCGGTCCGCCTCTTCCCGTGAAAATCCCGCGATCGCCTCGGCCTCGAGCCGCGCCGACAGGATGTCCGCCTTCTTGATCGCCGTCTTGATCGGGCCGGGCAGCACCGCGGGCAGGCCAAAGCGCAGGTGCACCGCCGCGCTCAGCCGCGCATCGAGTTCACCATAGCCCTCGCCGATCGCCGCCTTCACCGGGCTGATCATGTCGCCCAGAACGTATTCGGGCGCATCGTGCAGCAGCGCGGCGAGTTGCCAGCGCGCGCCGACGCCCGGGTTCTGCCGGTCGAAGATCTGCTCGACCAGCAGTGAATGTTCCGCCACCGAATAGGGGAAATCGCCCCGGGTCTGGCCGTTCCAGCGCGCCACGAAGGCAAGGCCGTGGGCGATGTCCTCGATCTCGATATCGACCGGTGTCGGGTCGAGCAGGTCGAGCCTGCGCCCCGAGAGCATCCGCTGCCATGCCCGTTTCATGCCGCCCTCCCTGTGGTCCTGCCCGTGCTAGCGAAAGCGTGCCGGGCTGTAAACGGCGCGGAACCGGATCGGCACGGCCCGCGTTCCCCCCTTGAACGGATGACAGGAGAGGATACGCATGACGCCCGATCCGAAGAAGCTTTCCGCCGTGGCCGCGGTGATGGCGATCGCCCTTGCGGGCTCGGTCAGCATGGCCGTCTCGATGGTCGGCCCGCGCGAGGCCGCACCGCTTGCCCGCACCTCGGTCTTCCCGCAGGTGTCGGCCGGCGCCGATCGGCCGATGGATGACGTCGGCCCCGATCTCCGCTGGGGCGATCTGTCGGTGTTCGACTCGATCTCCGAGATCGGTGCGGAACAATCGCCCGATGTGCCCTATTGCGATCACCGCCGCGCGCTGCTCGACACGCTCGACCACGACTTCGCCGAGAAGCCGCGGGTGATCACTCCGCTTGAGCAGAACCGCTCGGTCGAGCTCTGGGCGTCGGACATCATGGGCACCTGGACGGCGGTCTATACCCGTGCCGACGGGGTGGCCTGCGTGATCTCCTCGGGCGTTGGCTGGGAGAAAGGCGACAACCCCGTTGCGTTGCTGAAATCCGAGGGGCTCCTGCCCGCCTGAGCCCGGCCCGGTCCTGATTGCCGCCCGGGCCCTGAAATGATAGACAACGCCCCAATTCCGACATTGGGGAGCCTCTCATGGCCGATTACATCGTCAAGGACATTGCTCTGGCCGGTTTTGGCCGCAAGGAGCTTGATATCGCCGAAACCGAGATGCCGGGCCTGATGGCCTGCCGCGAGGAGTTCGGGAAGACCAAGCCGCTCAAGGGCGCGCGCATCGCCGGGTCGCTGCACATGACGGTGCAGACCGCGGTGCTGATCGAGACGCTGAAGGTGCTGGGCGCCGATGTCCGCTGGGCCTCGTGCAACATCTTCTCGACCCAGGACCACGCCGCCGCCGCGATCGCCGCGACCGGCACGCCGGTCTTCGCGATCAAGGGCGAGAGCCTCGAGGAATACTGGGCCTATACCGACCAGATCTTCCGCTTTGCCGAGGGCACGGCGAACATGATCCTCGACGATGGCGGCGACGCGACGCTCTACATCCTGCTCGGCGCGCGGGTCGAGGCGGGCGAGACGGACCTGATCGCGGTGCCGACCTCGGATGAAGAGGTCTGCCTGTTCAACCAGATCAAGAAGCGGATGGCGGAAACCCCCGGCTGGTTCACCCAGCAGCGCGCCGCGATCAAGGGCGTGTCCGAGGAAACCACCACCGGCGTGCATCGCCTGTATGACCTGCACAAGAAGGGCCTGCTGCCCTTCCCGGCGATCAACGTGAACGACAGCGTGACCAAGTCGAAGTTCGACAACAAGTATGGCTGCAAGGAATCGCTCGTGGACGGCATCCGCCGCGCCACCGACGTGATGATGGCGGGCAAGGTCGCCGTCGTCTGCGGCTATGGCGACGTGGGCAAGGGCTGCGCCGCCTCGCTGCAGGGTGCGGGGGCGCGGGTGAAGGTGACGGAGGTCGACCCGATCTGCGCGCTGCAGGCGGCGATGGACGGCTTCGAGGTGGTCCTGCTCGAGGACGAGGCGCCGAAGGCCGACATCTTCGTCACCACCACCGGCAACAAGGACGTGATCCGCATCGAGCACATGCGGGTGATGAAGGACATGGCGATCGTCGGCAACATCGGCCATTTCGACAACGAGATCCAGGTCGCCAGCCTGCGCAACCACAAGTGGACGAACATCAAGGATCAGGTGGACATGATCGAGATGCCCTCGGGCAACCGGATCATCCTGCTCTCCGAAGGGCGTCTGCTCAACCTCGGCAACGCCACCGGCCACCCGAGCTTCGTGATGTCGGCCTCCTTCACCAACCAGGTGCTGGCGCAGATCGAGCTCTTCACCAAGGGCGCGGAGTATGCGCCGGGCGTCTACATCCTGCCCAAGCATCTCGACGAGAAGGTGGCGCGGCTGCATCTGGCGAAGATCGGCGTCAAGCTGACCGAGCTGCGCCCGGATCAGGCCGAATATATCGGCGTCACCGTCGAAGGCCCCTACAAGGCCGATCACTACCGCTATTGAGCCGCCCGACCGGCGACATCAGGCCGCGCCTCCTTCCGGGGGCGCGGTTTTCGCGTTTCAGGGGGCCTGATCGGCGGATTTTCCCCTGTGGGGATCTGCCGCGGAAGAATGACTTTGTTCCCGGCGCGCCCTGTCCTAGGCTTCGACCGCGAGGCCGCCCCGAAGACGGCCGCGAGATCGACATTTCAGGTGAGGATTCCGGGATGGGGAAGAGAGACGAACTGATTGCGAAATACGCGGAGGACCTGCAGTCCAAATGCGGCATGACGCCGGACATGGATCTGCTGACCAAGGTCACGATCGGCTGCGGCCCGGCGATCTACAATGCCGATGCCGAGACCGTCGCCGCTTCCGACCCGAGCGAGCTCGAGACGGTGAAGACCAATTTCCTGATGAAGAAACTGGGCCTTGCCGACGGGCCCGAGCTGATGGACGCGATCGACGCCGTGGTCGAGACCTATGGCCGGTCGGAACGCAACAAGTATCGCGCCGTGGTCTATTACATGCTGGTCAAGCAATTCGGCAAGGAAGCCGTCTACGCCTGAGCCGCAAGGCTGCCGAAGGCGCCCGGGGCACTCCCGGGCGCTTTCGTTTCAGAACAGCGCCTTGATCCCGGCGATATGCGCGGGCGCCGCGGCCCCGGCATCGGCGGCCAGCGCTGTGACGGTCTCGGCCATCGCCTCGGGGGCGACGATACGGTCGATCAGCCCCCAGGCCAGCGCCTCCTCGGCCTCGATCTTCTGCCCCGCCATCAGGATCATCTTCGCCCGCGCCGGCCCGATCAGCGCCGCCATCCGGCCCGGGTCCGAGGGCTGCGGCAGGAAGCCGAGCTTCATCACCGGATAGAAGAACTTCGCGCCCGGCACCGCAAGGCGCAGGTCACAGGCCAGCACCATCCCCATCGCGCCGCCCGCCAGCGTGCCGTTCAGCGCCGCGATCGTCAGGCAGGGCATGCGCGCGATCGCGCCCGACAGCCGTTCCCAGACCGGGCTGGTGGCCAGACCCGCCCGCGCCTCGTCAAGGTCGGCGCCGGCCGAGAACACCTTGCCGGTGCCGCGCAGAACGAAGACCTTCACCCCGGCCTCGGCCGCCGTCTCGGCTGCCACGGCGATCGTCGTCAGCATCTCGGTGGTCAGCGAATTGGCCTTTTCCGGCCGGTCGATGGTGACGGTGCGGACACCGTCCGCGGTTTCAACCTGGATCATCCTTCTCCCCTCGCGCAGGCATTCGTGAAAGTCCTAGCAAGGCCGCGGGCTCTTGACCATCACCCCGGGCCAAAGGATGCTTCGCGCGACAGTTCTTTTGGAAGGGTGCACAATGGCACGGGTCGGTTCCGCGGCGATGAGCGCGGCGATTTTCACGCTGATGGCGACGACGGCGCTTCATGCCGATGTGACGGCCGACGAGGTCTGGCAGGCCTGGACCAAGCAATACACGGCCTATGGCTATCAGGTGGCGATCGGCGACAGTGCCCGCGCGGGCGATACGCTGACGCAGCGCGACGTGCAGCTGACGAACCATGTCGAGGGATCGGATTTCACCATGACGATCCCCGAGTTGCGCCTGCGCGAGATGGGCGACGGCACCGTCGAGGTGACCGGCTCCGAAAAGATCAGCGCCCAGGCGACGAGCGCCGTCGAGGGCCAGACGCCGCTGCAGATGGAAATCGGCATCACCCAGGCGAACGGGGTGACGATCGTCTCGGGCACGCCCGATGCGCTGTCCTATCACGTCACCGCGCCCGAGCTGGTGATCGACATGGACCAGACCACCGCGGGCGCGCAGACCGAGGTGCCGGTGAAGGTGTGGATGTCGATGTCGGGCATCGACGGGACCTATCAGGTCACCACGGACGGCGGCCAGAACGAGACCTCGGACTTCGCCATCGCCGGGATGAAGATGACCGCCTCGGGCGCCGATCCCGAGACCAACGGCACCTTCAACCTGGCGGCCAGCCTGGTGAACCTGAAGATGAAGAGCACCATGAGGATGCCCGAGGGCGCCGATCTCGAGGATCTGGGCGCGGCGCTTGGCAAGGGCCTCGCCATGGATGTCTCGGGCAGCTACGGCGCCACCACCTTCACTGTCGACGCCGCCGCTGCCGAGGGGCCCTCGGGGCTGTCGGGCGGGGCGCAATCGGGCAGCTTCACGATGACGCTGGCGCCCGAGGGGATGAAATACGCCGCGACCGGCGAAGGCGCGACGATCGAGGCGAAGACGGCGCAGGTGCCGGTGCCGCTGTCGGCCACGCTCGATCGCGCGGATTTCGAGGCCTCCTTCCCGCTCAAGAGCAGCGATGCCCCGCAGCCCTTCACCGGGCGGATCGCGCTCGACGGGCTCGGGCTTTCCGAGGACGTCTGGAAGATGGTCGATGCGCAGGGTCTTCTGCCGCATGATCCGGCGACGCTGGTTGTCGACCTCACCGGCACCGCGCGTCCGCTGATCGATCTGTTCTCGCCCGAGGCGGCGCAGGCGCAGATGCCGCCGGTCGAGGTCAACAGCCTCGAGGTCAAGCGGCTGCAGCTGACGCTGGCGGGGGCCGATCTGTCGGGGCAGGGGGGCGTGACCTTCGACAATTCGCTGGGCACGCCGACGCCGCTTGGCGCGGTCGATCTGAAACTGTCGGGCGCGAACAAGCTGATGGACAGCCTGGTGAAGATGGGGCTGATGCCGCAAGATCAGGTGATGTTCGCGCGCATGATGCTTGGGCTCTATGCCGTTCCGGCGGGCGACGACCTGATGACCTCGAAGATCGAGTTCAAGGAAGGCGGCAAGATCCTCGCCAACGGCCAGCAGATCCAGTAAGAGACCCACATTGCGGGGCCGCCCGGGAATTTCCGGGCGGCTTCTGAGTCACGGAGACCCCATGTCCGACACACGCCTGAGCGATCTGACCGAAGCCCTTCTCGACGCGGCGAAAAAGGCGGGTGCGGGGGCGGCCGACGCGATTGCCGTCGATGGCCGGGCGGTGTCGATCGACGTGCGCGAGGGCCGGCTCGAGCAGGCCGAGCGCGCCGAGGGCGTCGAGATCGGGCTGCGCGTGCTGCTTGGCCAGCGCCAGGCCTGCGTCTCGGCCTCGGACATCTCCGCGCGCACCATCGCCGAGATGGCGGAACGTGCGGTGACAATGGCGCGGCTGGCACCCGAAGACCCCTATATCGGCCTTGCCGATCCTGCCCAGCTGGCGCGGGGCTGGGATGTGGCGGCGCTTGAGCTGGCCGATCCCGCGGCGGAACCGGCAGCGGCCGATCTCGAGCACGACGCCCGCACGGCCGAGGCCGCGGCGCTGGCCGTCGCAGGCGTGTCGCAGGTGCAGTCGGCCTCCGCCTCCTATTCCGCGCGGCGGCTGCATTTCGCCGCGACGAACGGCTTTTCCGGCGGCTATGCCCGCACCTCGCGCTCGGTCTCGGCGGTGGCGATCTCGGGCGAGGGGCTGTCGATGGAGCGCGACTGGGCTGCCGAAAGCCGCACCTTCCAGTCGGATCTGCCGGCAGCCGACAGCGTCGGCCGGCAGGCGGGCGAGCGCGCGGTCGAGCGGGCAAATCCGCGCCGGCCGAAGACCGGCGCCTTCCCGGTGCTGTTCGACGAACGCATCTCGGGCAGCCTGATCGGTCACCTTCTGGCCGCGATCAACGGCACGGCGATCGCCCGCGGCGCCTCGTGGCTGCGCGACGCGATGGGAACCCAGGTGCTGCCCGCCGGCATCAGCCTGATCGAGGACCCGCTGCGGCCGCGGATCTCGGGCTCGCGCCCCTTCGATGCCGAGGGGCTGGCCACGGCGCGGCGCGCGATCGTGGCGGATGGCGTGCTGCAGGGCTGGACGCTCGATCTGGCCACGGCGCGCAAGCTCGGTCTTGAAAGCACCGCGAGCGCCTCACGCGGGACGGCCTCGCCGCCGTCGCCGTCGGTCGGCAATGTCGCGCTGACGCAGGGCAACCTCGGCCGCGACGGGCTGATTGCCGAGATGGGGACGGGGCTTCTGGTTACCTCCTTCATCGGCGCGACGATCAACCCGACGACGGGCGATTATTCGCGCGGCGCCTCGGGCTTCTGGGTCGAGAACGGCGAGATTCTGTATCCGGTGAACGAATGCACCATCGCCGGCAACCTGCACGAGATGCTGCGCCGGATCACCCCGGCGAACGACGCGCGCGCGCATCTGAGCCATGTCGTGCCGTCGCTTCTGGTCGAGGGGCTGACGCTTGCCGGTGCCTGAGAACGACGCGGATCTTCAGCTTCTGAGCGAGGCGGCCGAAGAGGCAGGCGCGCTTGCGCTGCGCTACTGGAAGCACCGGCCGAGCGCCTGGGAAAAGGACGGCGGTGCCGGCCCGGTGTCCGAGGCCGACCTGGCGGTCAACGATCTGCTTGAGGCGCGGCTGCGCGCGGCGCGGCCCGGGTATGGCTGGCTGTCCGAGGAAAGCCTCGACGATCCGGCGCGGTTGCAGGCCGAGAAGATCTTCGTCGTCGATCCGATCGACGGCACCCGCGCCTTCCTGAACGAGGAGGGCGGGTTCGCCCATGCGCTGGCGGTGGTCGAGCGCGGCCGGGTGGTGGCGGGGGTGGTGCACCTGCCGGTGCTGAACCTGCACTACAGCGCCACCGCGACCGGTCCGGCGCTGCTGAACGGCGAACCGATCCGGCCGAGCGCCACGGCCGCGGTCGACGGCAGCACGGTGCTGACCTCGAAGCTTTCGGACGATCCCGCGCAGTGGCGCGGCCCGGTGCCCGACTATCGGCGCAGCCTGCGCACCTCGCTGGCCTGGCGGCTGTGCCTCGTGGCCGAGGGGCGGTTCGATGCGACGATCTCGCTGCGCCCGGCCTGGGAATGGGACATCGCCGCCGGCAGCCTGATCGCCGAGCGTGCCGGCGCCGTCGCCAGCGACCGGCTGGGCCGCGCGATCGCCTTCAACTCTCCCAATGCGCAGGCGAACGGGCTCGTTGTGGCACCGCAGGATCTGCACGCCGATTACATCCGCCGGCTGCGCCCCTGGCCGGGCTGAGCGGCACTTACCGGATGTAAAGATTCACCCCCTAGCTTCGGCCTCGGCAAGAACTGCTGAAGCGGGGAGAATCCCATTGCAGACCCTCTGGCGCATCCTCCTGGCCGTGCTGCCCTTTTGCGCTGCGCTGCCGGCCGTCGCCGCGACGCCTGTGGAGCTGTCGGCAAGTTGCGAACGCGCGGCCGAGGATGCCTCGCGCCGCACCGGCGTGCCGGTCTCGGTGCTGAAGGCGATTGCGCTCAATGAAAGCGGGCGCAAGGTCGGCGCGGGCTTCGGCCCCTGGCCCTGGACGGTGAACATGGAAGGCGCCGGACACTGGTTCGACACGCTCGACGAGGCGCGCGCCTATGTCTATCAGGAGTTCAAGCGCGGCGCGCGCAGCTTCGACGTCGGCTGCTTCCAGATCAACTACAAGTGGCACAACGAGAATTTCTCGTCGATCGACGAGATGTTCGACCCGATGTCGAGCGCGGTCTACGCCGCGAAATTCCTCGCCGAGCTTTATGCCGAATCCGGGTCTTGGAACACGGCAGCGGGCGCCTATCACTCGCGCACCAAGGAATTCGCCGATCGCTATGCCGCCCGCTTTGCCACGCTGCGGCAGCGGTTCGCCGCGCAGGACGGGATGCCGCTGCCGCCCGGCGGTTCCTCGGCGCCCGGGGACGGGATCCCCGAGATCCCGGATATCGTGATGGCGATGAACGGGCCCGAGCGGCCGCCGCGGGTGAACACCTATCCGTTGTTGCAGCGCAAGGAGGACGCCGCGCCGCCGCCGCTTGGCGCCGCCGCGGGCGCCAGCCTGTTCGCCGCCGCGCTCACCCGCGCCGGGGTGGAGTGAGAATGCAGCGCCTTCTGCTGACCACCCTGTTCCAGCCGACGATCCTGCTGGCCCTGGCGCTGATGGCGGTGATCGTGATGATGATCCTGCCGGTGCCCTCCTTCGTGCTGGACATCGGCCTCGCCACCTCCTTCGCGCTGGCGATCCTGATCTTCACCGTCACCCTGTTCATCGAGCGGCCGCTCGACTTCTCGGCCTTCCCGACGATCCTGCTGGCCTCGCTGATGCTGCGGCTGTCGCTGAACGTCTCCTCGACCAAGCTGATCATCGGCCAGGGCCACACCGGCACCGGCGCCGCGGGGCACGTGATCCAGGGCTTTGCCAATTTCATCATGGGCGGCTCGGTGCTGATCGGCCTTGTGGTCTTCGGTGTGATCCTGATCGTGAACTTCATCGTCATCACCAAGGGCGCCGGCCGCATGGCCGAGGTGGGCGCGCGCTTCGCCCTTGACGCGATGCCGGGCAAGCAGCTTGCGATCGACAGCGACATGAATGCCGGCGCCATCGACCACGCCGAGGCCCGCGCCCGGCGCGAGCGCGAACAGGCCGAGACCACCTTCTTCGGCTCGCTCGACGGCGCGTCGAAATTCGTCAAGGGCGATGCGGTGGCGGGGCTGATGATCACGCTGCTGAACCTTGTCGTCGGGCTGATCATCGGCACCGTGGTGCATGGCATGCCGATCGGCCATGCGCTGGAAACCTATGCGATCCTGACGGTGGGCGACGGGCTGACCAGCCAGATCCCCGCGGTCATCATCTCGATCGCCTCGGCGATCCTGCTGTCGCGCGGCGGCGCCAAGGGCTCGGCCGACATGGACCTGTTCCGCCAGCTCTCGCGCTATCCGCCGGCGCTTGGCACCGTCGCGGTGCTGATGGCGCTTTTCGCGCTGGTGCCGGGGCTGCCCTTCCTGCCCTTCATGGCCGGGGCATTGATCCTTGGCGGCACTGCCTGGATGGTGCAGCGCGCCGAGCAGAAGCGTGCCCGACGCGAGGCGATGAAGATGCCGCTGCCGGCCGAGCCGAAGCGGCGCTCGATGGGCGATGTGCTCGACGTCGATGACATCCATGTCGAATTCGCGCCCGATCTGGTGACCATGGCGCTTGATCCGGCGACGGGCCTCGATGCGCGGATCACGAACATGCGCAACCATGTCGCGGCAAGCTACGGGCTGATCCTGCCCGAGATCCGGCTGACCGACGACCCGACGCTCGACCCCGGCTGCTACCGCATCCGCATCCAGGGGGTCGAGCAGGCGAAGGACCGGCTGCATCCCGACCGGGTGCTGGCGCTGATCGCCGACAACCGCGACCTGCTGCCCGAGGGTGAGGATGTGCGCGAGCCGGTCTATGGCGCCCCGGCGCGCTGGCTGCCGCGCGCGCAGCAGGAAGAGGCGTCGCTGTCCGGCTCGACTGTGGTCTCGCCGACCGAGGTGCTGGCGACGCATCTGCTCGAGGTCATCAAGCGCAACTTCCCGCGGCTGATGACGCTGCGCGCGCTGCGCCGGTTGCTCGAGGAGATGGGCAACCTGTCCGACCCGGCGCGCGCCGAGTCGAACCGGCGCATCCTCGACGAGCTGATCCCCGACAAGGTGCCGATCGATCTGCTGCTTGCGGTGCTGCGGCTGCTGCTCGAGGAGCGGGTCTCGATCCGCAACCTGCTGCTGATCGTCGAGGCGATCGCCGAGGTGCGCGCGCTGCAATCGCCCGAGGCGATCTGCGAGCATGTGCGTCAGCGTCTCGGCTTCCAGCTGGTGGCCGAGCTGCGGCGCGAGGATGGCACGCTGCCGCTTCTGCAACTGGCGCCCGAGTGGGAGGAGACCTTCGCCGCCTATCAGCTGCCGGGCGATCGCGGCGCGGGCGATGTGGCCCTGCCGCCCGACAAGTTCAACCGTCTGGCCACCAATGTGGCCGAGCGCATCGCGCGGGCGGGCGAGGCCGGGATCTTCCCGGCGCTTGTCACCTCGACCCGGCGGCGGCGGTTCCTGCGCACGGTGCTGGGCGCGAAGGGGATCACCACGCCGGTGCTCAGCTTCGAGGAGATCGGCCTCGATGCACGCCCGGCGATGGTCGGCGTGGTGCCGGCATGACGGCCGAGCTTGCGCAGCTGATGGCGCAGGCGCAGGGCTTTCTGGCCGCGGCCTTCGTCGTCTTCCTGCGTGTCGGTGCGGCGATGGCGCTGATGCCGGCCTTCGGCGAGCAGCTGCTGCCGATGCGGGTGCGGCTGGCGCTGGCCGTCGCTTTCACCCTGATCGTGCTGCCGGCGCTTGGCCCCGGTCTGCCCGTCGCGGGCTTTTCGCCGGTGCTTTTCGCCGAGGTGCTGATCGGCCTGCTTCTGGGGATGATGCTGCGGCTTTTCGTGCTGGCGCTGCAGGTCGCGGGCACGATGATCGCGCAGTCGATCTCGCTGTCGCAGCTCTTCGGCGGCACCGATGGCGAGCCGCAACCCGCGGTCGGCAACCTGCTGATCCTGTCGGGGCTGGCGGTGGCGGTGCATCTTGGCCTGCCGGTCAAGCTCGCGCAGCTTTTGGTGCTGTCCTATGACGCGTTGCCGCCGGGGCGCTTCCCGGACGGGGCGCTGGTGCAGGCCTGGGGGCTGTCGGGCGTGGCGCAGACCTTCACGCTTGCCTTCTCCATCGCCATGCCCTTCGTGCTGGGCGCGCTCGTCTACAACGTCGCGCTTGGCGCCATCAACCGCGCCATGCCGCAGCTGATGGTGGCCTTCGTCGGCGCGCCGGCGCTGACGCTCGGCGGGTTGATCCTGCTGTTCATAGCGCTGCCCTCGGGGCTGATGCTCTGGTACGGCGCCTTCGACGCCTTCATCGCCGACCCGTACGAGGTAAGCCGATGAGCGAGGAGGACGACAGCGAACGCGAATTCGACCCGACGCCGCACAAGCTCGAGGAGGCGCGGCGCAAGGGCGACATCGTGCGCTCGAGCGAGATCACCGTGGCCGCGGCCTATGGCGGCATCCTGCTCGCCTCGCTTGCGCTTGGCGGGCGGGCGCTGATCGCCTTTGGCGATCAGGCGATGGTGCTGCTCGATCAGGCGGACGGGCTGTCGCGGCAGATGCTCGGTGGCGGCAGCGCGGTGGCCGCGGGGGTGGTGGCGCGGCTGCTGGGACCGGCGATGCTGTGGCTTCTGGCGCCGGCAGTCCTCGTGCTGCTCGCCCTGCTCGCGCAGCGGGCGATTGTCGTCGCGCCCGACAAGATCATGCCCAAGCTCAGCCGCATCGACCCGCTGGGCAATGCGCGGCAGAAATTCGGTCGCACGGGGCTTTTCGAATTCCTGAAAAGCTTCGTCAAGCTGGTGGTGATCGCGGTGATCCTGGCGCGGTTCCTGTCGGGCAAGGTGGCGCAGATCATCGCCACGCAGGAGATGGGCGTGCAGATCGCGGTGCGCGAGATGCTGCGGATGCTGCTCGATTTCCTGACGCTTCTGGCGGTGATCGCGGCGGTGATCGCGGCGATCGATTACCTGTGGCAGCGCGCCGAATTCCTGCGCCGCAACCGGATGACCCGCAAGGAGCTGATGGACGAGATGAAGCAGTCCGAGGGCGATCCGCACATCCGTCAGCAGCGCCGGCAGAAGGCGATCGCGATCGCCACGCGGCAGATGATTTCCGAGGTGGCGAAGGCCGATGTCGTGGTGGTGAACCCGACCCATTATGCCGTCGCGCTGCAATGGCAGCGCGGCTCGGGTCGGGCGCCGGTCTGCATCGCCAAGGGCGTCGACGAGATTGCCGCGCGGATCCGCGAGGTGGCGCAGAAATCCGCGGTGCCGATCCATTCCGACCCGCCCACGGCGCGCGCGCTTTATGCGACGATCGACATCGGCGAGGAGATCCGGCCCGAGCAGTATCGGGCCGTCGCCGCCGCGATCCGCTTCGCCGAGAAGATGCGCGCCCGCGCGAAAGGCAGGCGGTGATGCGCGCGAAGGATCTGGCCGGGCTGAACCGCATCGCGCGGATGCGCCGCGAGATCGAGCTGGCCGAGCTGGCCGCCCGCGCGGCCGAGGCGGCGCGGCTGAGTGCGGCGCGCGCCGCGCTGGCCGAGGCGGCGCAGATCGCGCGGCGCGACGGGCAGGGCTCGGTTGCCGCCGCACAGGCGGCCGAGCAGTTCGGCCATTGGGTCGACGGTCAGGATGCGGCGCTGCGGGCCGCACTCGCCGAGGCCGAGGCGCAGAAGGCCGCGCAGCGCGCGGTGGCGGCGCAGGCCGTCGGCCGCCAGCAGGTGCTCGACCAGATCACCGAGCGGCTGCGCAAGGGGCTGCGCCGCTGAACTCAGCGATTGTCCTGACGCGCGATGTCGGAGATCAGCACCGCCTTCACCGTTGGCCCGAGGACCCGGCGCGCGGCCTCGAGCAGCGCCCGGCGCAGGTCCTCCATCTGCCCGGCAGAGGTGAAATCGCCGCGGAAGCCGCCGGCATTGGCATGGTCGAACAGCACCTGCAGCAGCGTGTCGCGCAGCTTCGGCTCGGCGGCATAGACCGCCTCGGTGCCGCCCGTCGCGACCTCGAGGCTGAGCGACAGCACGACCAGCGAGACGATCGCGCCGTCCTCGACGTCAGGCACGATGAACTGGTTGTTCAGCTTGACGAATTCGGAGCTTGCCACGCCGTCCGCCGCGCTCTCGGTGCCTGCGGCCTGTGCTGTGGGGGCTGCCTCGGCGGGGGGCTCGGCCGGGTCTGCTGGGGCCGGGCGCAGGAAATAGCCGGCCGCGGCGCCGGCGCCGATGCCGAGCAGCGCGAGCAGGATGGGGAGGAGCAGCCTGCGCATTCCCGGGCCTCAGAACGGCAACAGCACGTCGGCGACCTGCTGGCCATAGCGCGGCTGCTGCACGTCGGTGATCTGGCCGCGCCCGCCATAGGAGATCCGCGCGCCGGCGATCTTGTCATAGGTGATCTCGTTCTGCCGGCTGATGTCCTCGGGCCGGACGAAGCCCGAGACCAGCAGCTCGCGCACCTCGTAGTTCACCCGCACCTCCTGGCTGCCCTGGATCCGCAGCACCCCGCTTTGCAGCCGGTCGAGCACCGTCGCCGCCACCCGCAGCGTCAGCTTTTCCTTGCGCGCGACCGAGCCGTCGCCCTGATAGGACGAGCTTGAATTCGTCTCGTAGGCGTTCGCCATCGAGGCGCCGTCGGGCATGTGCCGGTCGATGCGCTGCGGGATGCCGCCGAGGTTCGGGATGCCCATCTTGTCCGAGCCCGAGCGGCTGCGGCCGGTGGTGTTCGAGATCTCGGCCTTGTCGTCGATCTCGATCACCACGGTCAGGATGTCGCCGCGCCCCATCGCGCGCCGGTCGCCGAGCAGCGAGCCGCGGGTGCCCGACCACAGCGAGGCCTCCTGCGCGGGGGTCTGCCGGTTCAGCCGGTCGGGCATCGCGGCGCTGTTCATCGCGAAGAATTCGTCGCCATCCTCGACCGGGGTCATGCCGGGCACCTTGCCGACGTTCTCGAGCCTCTGGCAGGCGATAAGCGATCCGGCGAGGAGGATCAGGATCAGCGGACGCATGGCAGCCCTTTCATTGCGACTGGACCTGGGTTGAGCCGTCGGCCGCAATGGTGGCGAGGACGATGGCCTTGGAGGCGGTGTTCATCACGCGGATCGTGTCGCCGACACCGCCCCGCTCGAGGGCGCGGCCCTCGGTGCGGATGTCGAGCGGGCCGCGGTGATAGGCGAGCGGCACGGTCTGGTTGCGCTCGATGATCGCGGGCGGGCCGAGATCGGCGAGCAGGATCGGCCGGCCCGGGTAGATCGCGACCCGGGTCTCGAGCCCGATCGCGTCGCGCGGGTCGGTCAGAGCGCCCGGCACCGTCTGCCCGTCGACCGTCACGTCCGCGGCGGTCAGCACGGTCTGCGCGCGCAGCACGCGCGCCGCGACCAGCGTCTCGGCCGGGGCGGGGGCCGCGGCGAGCAGGGCAAGCACAAGGGGCAGCGCGGTCCGCATCAGCGCAGCTGCGTGGTGGCGCCGAGCATCTCGTCGGCGGCGGTGATGACCTTGGCGTTCAGCTCGTAGCCGCGCTGCGCCTTGATCAGCTCGGTGATCTCGCGCACCGCATCGACCGAACTTTCCTCGAGATAGCCCTGGCGCAGCGTGCCGAGCCCGTTCTGCCCGGGTTCGGAGACCTGCGGCGGGCCCGAGGCCTCGGTCTCGAGGAAGAGGTTCGAGCCGATCGCCTCGAGCCCCTTGTCATTGGTGAAATTCGCCAGCGTGATCTGGCCCAGAAGCTGCGGCTGCACCTGGGTGTTGAAATAGGCATAGACCTCGCCCGCGGCGTTGATCGCAAGCGTGCTGGCATCGTCGGGGATGGTGATGCCGGGGGCCACCGGATAGCCGTCCGAGGTGACGATCTCGCCATCGGGCGAGCGTTTCAGACCGCCGTCGCGGGTATAGCCCGAGGCACCCGAGGGCATCGTCACCTCGAGATAGCCGGCGCCGTCGATGGCGAGGTCGAGATCGCCGCCGGTCTGGGTGAGCGTGCCCTGGGCAAGGTTCACGCTGACCGCCGTCGGGCGCACGCCGAGGCCCAGCTGCACCCCGGCCGGGATCACCGTGCCATCGGTCGAGCTGATCGTGCCGGGGCGCGTCTGCTGCTGGTAGAACAGGTCGGCGAATTCGGCGCGGCGGGCGTTGTACCCCGTCGTCGACATGTTCGCGAGGTTGTTCGAGATCACCTCGACCCGCGTCTGCTGGGCGCTCATCCCGGTGGCGGCTATCTGCAGGGCACGCATTCAGATCTCCTATTTGCCAAGCGTCGAGATGACGCCGCGGATGCGTTCATCCTCGCGGTCAAGGAAGTTCTGGCCCAGCTCGTAGGCGCGCTGAACCTCGATCATCCGCGAGATTTCGGACACGGGATCGACATTCGATCCCTCGACGAAGCCCTGAAGCAGGGTTGCCTTCTCGGCCGGCTCGACGCCCGAGGGGGCCGAGAAGCGGGTGCCGGCGACATGGCGCAGTTCGGTGCGGTCGGCGGGCAGGAACACCCCCACCTGCGCCACCGGCGCGCCGGCGACCGACAGGGTGCCGTCCTGCGCCAGGGCAACCGGGCCCTGGTCGGTCGGCACGAAGATCGGCGCGCCGCCCGCGTCGAGCAGGCGAAAGCCGTCGGGGGTGACCAGCTCGCCCTCGGCCGAGGGGGTGAAGCTGCCGGCGCGGGTCAGCTGATTGCCCTCGGGCGTCTCGATCTGGAAGAAGCCGTCGCCCTCGATCGCGAAGTCGAAGGCGCCGCCGGTCTGGTCGATCGGGCCCTGCGACAGGTCGACGTTGCGGCCATGCGCATAGGCCATCGAGAGCGGTTCGCTCTCGAGCCCGAGATCGGCGACATATTCCGAGAAGATCACCCCCTCGCGCCGGAAGCCGGTGGTCGAGACGTTCGCGATGTTGTTCGCGACGCTCTGCATCTCGCGCATCAGGCCGGACTGGCGGGCAAGGGTGGCGTAGATCGCGTTGTCCATGGCTCAGCTCCCGGCGATCATCGGAATGATCCGCGTGGTGAAGAAATCGACCAGCGTTTCCGACATGAAGGACATCGACACCCAGAACACCACGAGCATCGCCCCCACCTTCGGCACGAAGGTCAGCGTCATCTCCTGCACCGAGGTCAGCGCCTGGAACAGGCCGATGGTGACGCCGGCGATCAGCGCCACGGTCAGCATCGGGGCCGAGATCATCACCGCGATCCACAGCGCCTGGCGCATCGTGTCGAAGAAGACGAGGTCGTTCATCTCACACCGGCATCCGCAGGATTTCCTGATAGGCCTCGACCACCTTGTTGCGCACGGTGACCGCGGTCTCGACGGCAAGCTGGGTCTCGGCCAGGGCCTGCACCAGCGAATGCGGATCGGCCTTGCCGAGCATCGTGGCCTTGGCCGTTTCCTCGCCCGAGCGCAGCGTCGCCTCGAAGCTGTTGGCCAGCGAGCCGAGCGTGGTTTTCGCGGGTGAGCCCGTGTCCGGGGCTGCGGCGGTCCGGGCGCGGGCATAGGCCTGGGCGGCGACGGAGGTATTGAGTTCCATGGGGGGAGGGGCCTTTCCGGATCAGCGGCGCAGCAGGTCGAGCAGCGCCGAGGACATCTGTCGCGTCTGGTCGAACATCTTCAGGTTCGCCTCGTAGCTGCGCTGCGCCTCGCGCGCGTCGGCGATCTCGACCACGAGGTCGACATTCGAGCCCTGGTAATAGCCGGTCTCGTCGGCCAGCGGGTTCGACGGGTCATAGACCTGCTCGAGCTCGGACCGGTCCAGCTCGACCGGGCCGAGGGCGACCGCGCCGGTCGTCTCGCCCATCTCGGCGACCTGTTCGAAGGACGAGATCTTGCGGTGATAGCCGGGGGTGTCGGCATTCGCGATGTTCTCGGACACGTGCCGCAGCCGCTGCGCCTGCGCCTTCATCCCCGAGGCGGAGAGCGAGAAGGCCGAATTGAAATCGTTCATCGTCATTTCCCTCCGAGGCTGGTGCGCAGGATGTCGAGCGAGCTGCGATAGACGGTGAGCGCCAGAGTGTGCGAGCGCTGCACCTCGGCCGATTTCACCATCTCGTCCTCGAGCGAGACGGAATTGCCGCTGGGCGAGGTCGCCTCGGCCGTCGGGTCGGGGGCCATTGCCACGGTGAGGCCGTTCGAGGCGCCAAGGTGGCCTGTCCGCGTTGACCGCATCGGGGTGGCAAGTTCTTCCTGATAGGTCTCGGCAAAGCTCGGCACGTCGAGGGCGCGATAACCGGGAGTGTCGGCATTGGCGACGTTCTGCGCCACGGCATTTTGCCGGAACGCGGCCTGCTGGGCCATCGACTGGGCCATCTGCATCAGCTGGATCTTCTCGAACATCGGGGTTTCTCCTCCGAGCCATCAACACTCGCTTAAGGGCGAATCATTTAAGAAAACCTTTCAGAAACACGGGAGTGCAGGATGGCGTCAGCGGGGCTTGAACGGCTGTGTGCGGAAATCTCGCAGATCGCGGCGCTGCGCCCGGTGGGGCGGGTGCTGGGCGTGGGCGGCGGCACGATCGACGCGGGCGGGCTGTCGGTGCGGGTCTCGCTGGGCGATCGCGCGCAGATCCGCTGCCGCTCGGGGCGCCTTTTCGGCGCCGAGGTGATCGGGCTGCGGCCCGAGGCGGTGACACTGCTGGCCGATTGCGCGCCCGAAGGCGTCGCGATCGGCGATGCGGTCGAGGTGCTGGGTCAGACCGGCATCGCCCCC
Source organism: Paenirhodobacter hankyongi (assembly GCF_003664585.1). Lineage (GTDB taxonomy): Bacteria > Pseudomonadota > Alphaproteobacteria > Rhodobacterales > Rhodobacteraceae > Rhodobacter > Rhodobacter hankyongi. The sequence goes on along the minus strand of NZ_RCHI01000002.1, from coordinate 217,218 downwards.
GATGACAGCTGGATCGGCCGGGTGATCGATCCGTTCGGCCGCCCGCTCGATGGCCGGCCGATCCTGCGCGGCACCACCGAACGGCCGCTGCGCGCCGACCCGCCGCCCGCTGCGCAGCGCCGTCGTCTGGGGGCGCGGCTGGAAACCGGGCAGGCGGTGTTCAACACCTTGCTGCCCCTGGTGCGGGGCCAGCGCATCGGGCTCTTCGCGGGCTCGGGCGTGGGCAAATCCTCGTTGCTGGCGAAATTCGCGCGCGGGGTGGCGGCCGATGTCGTCGTCATCGCGCTGGTGGGCGAGCGCGGCCGCGAGCTGCGCGAATTCGTCGAGAAGGTGCTCGGCCCCGAGGGGATGGCGCGCTCGGTGATCGTCGCCGCCACCTCGGACCAGTCACCGCTGGTGCGCCGCCGCTGTGCCTGGGCGGCGATGGCGGTGGCCGAGCATTTCCGCGACGCGGGCCGGCAGGTGCTGTTCCTCGCCGACAGCGTCACCCGCTTTGCCGAGGCGCATCGCGAGGTGGCGCTCGCTGCGGGCGAACCGCCCAGCCTGCGCGGCTATCCGCCCTCGACCGCGCATCAGATCATGGCGCTGGCCGAACGCTCGGGGCCGGGGCCCGAGGGGGCGGGCGACATCACCGCCGTGTTCTCGGTGCTGGTCGCGGGTTCGGACATGGAGGAGCCGGTGGCCGACATCCTGCGCGGCACGCTCGACGGTCATGTCATTCTCGACCGCACCATTGCCGAACGCGGCCGCTTTCCGGCGGTGGACCTGCTGCGCTCGGTCTCGCGCGCGCTGCCCGATGCGGCGACCCCGGCCGAGAATGCGCTGATCGCCCGGGCGCGGCGGCTGCTGGGCGCCTATGACCGGGCCGAGCTGATGATCCAGGCGGGGCTTTATGCCGCAGGCTCCGACCCGGTGATCGACGCCGCGATCCGGGTCTGGCCGGCGCTCGATGGTTTCATCGCCCGCGACGAGCCCGACGACACCGCCGCAAGTTTCACCACGCTCGCCACGATTCTGGCCGACACGCCCTGAGCCCACAGGATGCCGAGTTGACGCCCCCGGGTGCCGGTCCTAGCATCGGCCCCGATAGTTCAGTGTTTTCGGCAGGGCAGAATGGGCGAGAAATCCGACAACCCTTACCGGCATTTGCCGGCAAAGGCCTTCTGGCGCACGGGCGTCGCCGAGGCGGGTCTTTTCGGCCTGTCGCAGCTCTGGTCCTCGGCCTGGACGCTGCCCGCGGATGCGCAATTCGCCACCTTCGGCTCCTGCTTTGCCCAGCACATCAGCCGCGCGCTGATCAGCCGCAAGATGAATTGGCTGAACGCCGAGCCGGCGCCGGGGCGCACCCCGCCGGAGCTGGCGCAGAAATACAATTACGGCGTGTTCTCGGCGCGTACCGGCAATATCTACACCGCGGCGCAGCTGCTGCTCTGGGCGCGGCTGGCGAGCGGTGCGGCGGGCACGGACAGCATCGAATACTGGACCGACGAGAAGGGCCTCGTGCATGACATGCTGCGCCCGAAGATCGAGCCGCAGGGGTTCGTGTCGCGCAAGGAGGCCGAGGCCTCGGTCGCCTCGACCGCCCGCGCCTTTGCCCGCTGCATCACCGAGGCGGACGTGCTGGTCTTCACCCTCGGCCTGACCGAGGGCTGGATCAACACCGCGACCGGGCAGAGCTATTCGATCTGTCCGGGCACTGGCGTCGGCACCTTCGACGAGGGGGTGCATGCCTTCCACAACTATACCTATCCCGAGATCCTGCGCGATCTCGAGGCGGCGCTGGCGATCATGTGGCAGATGAACCCGGATCTGCACGTGCTGCTGACCGTCTCGCCGGTGCCGCTGGTCGCGACCGCCTCGGGCGATCATGTCCTTGTCGCCACGCAATATTCGAAATCGGTGCTGCGGGCGGTGGCGGGTGACATGGCGCGCAGCCATGCGCAGGTCGACTATTTCCCCTCCTACGAGATCATCGCCGCCCCTTCGTCGCGCGCCACCTTCTTCGAGCCGAACATGCGCGCCATCGCCCATGACGGCGTCGACCTGGTGATGCGGCACTTCTTCGCCGGGCTTGACCTGTCGGCGCCGTCACGGCGCGCGGGCGCGGCCCCCGATGCCGGTCGCGCCGCGGCCGAGGCGCAGATGCAGGCCGAGGAACTGGTCTGCGAGGAAATGCTGCTGGAGACCTTCAATGAGCGATAAGCCCGCGCTGCTGATCCTTGGCGACAGCCACGCCATCGCGCTGAGGCAGGGCGCCGACATGCTTGGCCTGGCGGCGGAAGAGCTGCAATTCTCGGGCGCGGGCTGGCACGACCAGCGCTTCGCACTGGGCGAGAACGGGCTCGAGGTGCGGGGTATTCCGCGGGCCGCCGGCCAGCTGCGCGCGTTGCGCGAGAAGCTGGGGGTCGTGGATGTCTTTGCTTCGGGGATTCCGGTACTGACCACGGTGGGCTTCCACCTTGGCCGGCTGGTGCCGCCCTTCGGCTGGAACGGCCATCAGGTGCAAGAGGAGGATGCCCCCGGGATCACCGAAGGGCTGACCGCCTCGCGCGCCTTCACGCAGGACTATGTGCAGCACTACCGCCGGCGGCATTTCCGGCTGCTGCGCCGCCTTGCCCGGCTGACGCCGCTGATCGTCGTGGTGCCGCCGCGGGTGCATGACCGGCCGAATTACGACAGCTTCCAGAGGATCATCACCGAGGATCTGCGTGGCCTCGGCTTGACGGTCTATGACCCGGCCGACGATCTTGCCGGGGAGGATGGTTTCCTGCCGGAAGACCTGATGGCCGAGGACGGCATTCATGCCACCGCGGAATGCGGGGCGATGATGATCGAGGCGATGCGCGGGCGGGGGCTGCTGCCGGCCTGAGGTTCAGGCGCGGTGATAGGGCGTGCCGGCGAGGATCTGGCCGGCACGATACAGCTGTTCGGCCAGCATCACCCGCACCAGCATGTGCGGCCAGACCATCTTCCCGAAGCTGAGCGACCAGTCGGCCTTGGCGCGCAGGGCGGGGGCGATGCCGTCGGCGCCGCCGATGACGAAGGCCAGATCGCGCCCGGCATCGCGCCAGCCCGCGAGTTTCGCCGCGAACTCGGGCGAGGTGAGCAGATCGCCGCGCTCGTCAAGCGTGACGAGCACCGCGCCGGCCGGGATCGCACGCTTGAGCAGGACCGCCTCCGCCTCCATCCCGAGGTTCTTCTTGTCCTCGACCTCGACGACCGAGGCCGGGCCCAGCCCGTAGGACCGCCCGGCCTTGGAGAACCGTTCGAGATAATCGGAGATCAGGTCGAGCTCGGGCCCCTTGCGCAGCCGGCCGACCGCGCAGACCGTCACCTTCATCGCCGGATCAGACGTGGGCGCCCGAGGGCATCCACATCTTCTCGAGCTGATAGAACTCGCGCACCTCGGGGCGGAACACGTGGACGATGACGTCCTGCGTGTCGATCAGGACCCAGTCGCCCTGGTCCTTGCCCTCGATCTTGCTGTTGCGCCCGAAGTCTTCCTTCAGCCGCTCGACCAGCTTCTCGGCGATGGCGCCGACCTGCCGCGAGCTGCGCCCCGAGCAGATCACCATGTAATCCGCGATCGACGACCGGCCGCGCAGGTCGATCGTGATGATGTCCTCGGCCTTGTCGTCCTCGAGCGAAGAGATCACGCGCGCCAGGATCTGGTCGCTCGTGGGGTCGGCCCCGGCGAGCTTCGTGCTCATGGGTGCCGCCTTTGCGTCCGAGACACCGGACGCGAGTGAGAGATGAGACAGGACATTGTCCTCCGAAGGTTCGCGCGCCGCCTCCGCCCCGGCGCGGGGCATGACAAAAACGTAGCATCGCGCCCCTGAAATCTCAACCGATCGGAGCGCGCAATCCGAGCCGGCTCTGCGATTTGGTGCCGATTGTCAACCCCTGCGGCCCTTGCTGCGCTGCGGCGGGGCGAGATTTTCTTGCCTGGGAGCAGGGGATCGCCTATATCGCCGGGCATGATCACCGTTTTCGACATGGATGACCGCGCCCGGCTGAAAGAGCGCTTCTACGGCGAAAGCCGCTCCATCCTCGCCCGACTTTGATGTCGGCGCGGGGGCGCCTTTTGCGCCCCTGTCGCCCGCGGCCGCGCCCTTTGCCCGACCGCCCGCCCGATCCGTTACAAGCCATCGAAAGAGAGAGCCATGTCCGCTCCGAAGACCCTCTATGACAAGATCTGGGATGCCCACGTCGTTTCCGAAGACGCCGACGGCACCTGCCTGCTCTACATCGACCGCCACCTCGTGCACGAGGTGACCAGCCCGCAGGCCTTCGAGGGGCTGCGTCTGGCCGGCCGCAAGGTGCGCGCGCCGGAAAAGACCATCGCCGTTCCCGACCACAACGTTCCGACCACCCCCGACCGCGAGCAGGGGATCAAGAACGAGGAAAGCCGGATCCAGGTCGAGGCGCTCGACAAGAACGCCAAGGATTTCGGCATCAACTACTACCCGGTCTCCGATATCCGTCAGGGCATCGTGCACATCGTCGGGCCTGAGCAGGGCTGGACGCTGCCGGGGATGACCGTGGTGTGCGGGGACAGCCACACCGCGACGCATGGCGCCTTCGGCGCGCTCGCCCATGGCATCGGCACCTCGGAGGTCGAGCACGTCCTGGCGACGCAGACGCTGATCCAGAAGAAATCGAAGAACATGAAGGTGGAGATCACCGGCAAGCTGCGTCCGGGCGTCACCGCCAAGGACATCACCCTTGCGGTGATCGGCAAGACCGGCACCGCCGGCGGCACCGGCCATGTCATCGAATATTGCGGCGAGGCGATCCGCGATCTGTCGATGGAAGGCCGGATGACGGTGTGCAACATGGCGATCGAAGGTGGCGCGCGCGCCGGCCTGATCGCCCCCGACGAGACCACCTTCGACTACATCAAGGGCCGTCCGCACGCGCCGAAGGGCGCGCAGTTCGAGGCCGCGCTGACCTGGTGGAAGACCCTCTTCACCGATGAGGGCGCGCATTTCGACAAGGTCGTCACGCTGAAGGGCGAAGAGATCGAGCCGGTCGTGACCTGGGGCACCTCGCCCGAGGACGTGCTGCCGATCTCGGGCGTGGTGCCCTCGCCCGAGGACTTCCACGGCGGCAAGGTCGAGGCGGCGAAGCGCTCGCTCGACTACATGGGGCTGACGCCTGGCATGAAGCTGACCGACATCGCCATCGACACCGTCTTCATCGGCTCGTGCACCAACGGCCGGATCGAGGATCTGCGCGCCGCGGCCGAGATCGTGAAGGGCAAGAAGGTCAAGGACGGCATGCGCGCCATGGTCGTGCCGGGCTCGGGCCTCGTGCGGCTGCAGGCGGAAGAGGAAGGCCTGGCGCAGATCTTCATCGACGCGGGCTTTGAATGGCGCCTTGCCGGCTGCTCGATGTGTCTCGCGATGAACCCGGACCAGCTGAGCCCGGGCGAGCGCTGCGCCTCGACCTCGAACCGCAACTTCGAGGGCCGTCAGGGCCGCAACGGCCGCACCCACCTCGTCTCGCCGGCGATGGCCGCGGCGGCGGCGATCACCGGCCACCTGACCGACGTGCGGGAACTGATGTGAACAGCGGACGGATGGGGTAAGCTTTCGGCAAACCTCACAGGAGTGGACCCATGAAAGGCACGACTTCCCTTTTCGTCGCCGGCACGCTCGCCCTTCTGGGCGGGCTGGTCGCGATCCTGTTCCCGCTGCCCGCCTCGCTTGCCGTGGCGGTCTTCGTGGGCTGGTTGTTCCTGTTCAGCGGTGTCTTCGCCCTTTGGGCCGGGTTCTCGGACAAGACAATCCCGGCGCGCGGCTGGCTGATGGGCTTCGGCCTGCTCGATCTCGTCGTCGGCGTCTGGATCCTGGCGAACCCGCTCGCCGGTCTCGTCTCGCTGACGATCGTGGTGGGGGCGCTGTTCCTCGTCTCGGGGATCGGGCGGCTGATCGTCGCCTTCGCCTTCAGCGGCAGCTCGACCTTCTGGGCGATGCTGCTGTCGGGGGTGATCTCCGGCGGGCTGGGCCTGTTCATCCTGTTCACCGTTCCGGACTCGAGCCCGATCCTGCTTGGCACGCTGCTTGCGGTCGAGCTGGTGGTGATCGGCTCCTCTCTCATTGCTCTGGGCCTTGAGCTCAAGAAAATCGGAAAAAACTGAAATGCAGAAGTTCACGAAACTCACGGGGATCGCGGCGCCGATGCCGCTGGTCAACATCGACACCGACATGATCATCCCGAAAGGCTTTCTGAAGACGATCAAGCGCACCGGGCTTGGCGTCCATGCCTTCGACGAGATGCGCTACAACCTCGACGGCACCGAAAAGCCCGACTTCGTGCTGAACAAGCCGCAGTATCGCGCGACCGAGATCCTCGTCGCCGGCGACAACTTCGGCTGCGGCTCCTCGCGCGAGCATGCGCCCTGGGCGCTGGCCGATTTCGGCATCAAGGCGGTCATCTCCACCTCCTTCGCCGACATCTTCTTCAACAACTGCTTCAAGAACGGCATGCTGCCGATCGTTCTGCCGCAAGAGCAGGTCGACATCCTGATGAAGGATGCCGAGAAGGGATCGAACGCGCGCATGACCGTCGATCTCGAGGCGCAGGAGATCACCACCTCGGACGGCGTGGTGATTCCCTTCGAGATCGACCCGTTCAAGAAGCACTGCCTGCTGAACGGCCTCGACGACATCGGGCTGACGCTGGAAAAGGTCGCGGCGATCGACGCATTCGAGGCGCAGGCCGCGCAGTCGCGCCCCTGGGTCTGATCCGGTCTAGTGGCTGCAAGCCCTTGAAACACAAGATGAAGGCCGCCTTTCGAGGCGGCCTTATTTTTGCGCCGGATTTGATGCAATGCGGCACCAGTTCCTTCACCAAATCGCCCGATTGTCGCGCCATTGGTTAACCAGACATTGCCAGCCGAGGCAAAAATGGACAAAATCAAGGCAATATTGAGGCAGTCCGTCACAATTGGCGGGTCCAGACGGCGAAACCCCGGCATTCGATCGGGGGCGCGGAAGGCAAAGGGCAGTATCGTGGTTTCTCGCTATGCAGGCGCATTGCTGCGGGCGTTGCTCGTGGCATTGGTGGTGTCCATCCCGTCGATGACGCTGCATGTCGTCAGCGACGATGCCACGCAGATCGTCGCCCTCGTCTCCTTCTTTGCCGCCGCAATCACCTTCTTCGAATATGCCTCGGTCTATCCCGGCCTGATCGAGTTCCGCGACGCCCCGCCCTACAACCGCATCCGCTTCACCGCCCTTTTCGCCATGGTGACGCTGCTTTCGGTGACGGCGCTTGCGCAGATCGAGCCCTCGACGCTGTCGCAATTCGTCTATGTGCTCGGCGCGATGATGGCGCGCTCGGTCGACATCCCCTACAGCCCGGTGCGGCTTCTGGTGCTGATCCTGCCCGAGGACGCCCCCGCCGCGCGTGTCGAGGCGCTGCGCACCGCCGCCGGCATCGCCTACATGACGGCGCTGATCGCGCTTGGCTATTTCGTGGTGACGATCCGCGCGCTTGGCTGGCCGAAGTCGCAGGGCAGCTTCAACGTCTGGGTGAACCTGCCCACCTTCGAGCCGACGGCGGGCGCCGATGTGGTCGAGCGGCTGCGCCGCGACGCCTGGTTCAACATCTCGCTGGGCTTCCTTCTGCCCTTCCTCGTGCCGGTGGTGATCAAGGCGGTCTCCGTCGCGGTCTCACCGGTCACGCTCGACAGTCCGCTGACGATGATCTGGGTGGTGACGGCATGGGCATTCCTTCCGGCAAGCCTTTTCATGCGCGGTATCGCGGTCGGCCGGATCGCGCAGATGATCGAGGACAAGCGCCGCGAGGCGGGGGCCACCGGTCTGCTGCCGGCCTGATCGCGGCGCTGTGCCTGCTGGCCGCGCCGGCCGCGGCCGAGAGCCTGCGGCTCGCCACCTGGGATGCGGGGCTGAGCCGGCGCGGGCCGGGGCTCTTGCTGGCCGACATCGAGACGGGCGATCCGCAGGTGACGGCGGCGGCGGCGCTGATCGCCGGGGCGCGGCCGGACGTTCTGCTGCTGACAGGCTTTGACTGGGACCACGACGGGCGGGCGCTTGCGGCCTTTTCGGCGGCCCTCGACGCCGCCGGGCTGGTTTTGCCCCATCGCTACGCGCCCCGCCCGAATGCCGGGGTGCAAAGCTGGCTCGACCTTGACGGCAACGGCCGGATGGGCGAGCCGCGCGACGCGCAGGGCTATGGCCGCTTCACCGGGCAGGGCGGCATGGCGCTGCTGTCGCGCCTGCCGCTGCGGACCGAGGCCGCGCGCGACTTCTCGGCTTTTCTCTGGGCCGATCTGCCCGGCAGCCTGATCGACGGCGCCGGGCTGTCGCCTGCGGCGCGGGCGGTGCAGCGGCTGTCCTCGACCGGGCATTGGGATGTGCCGGTCGCGCTGCCCTCGGGGCGGGATCTGCACCTGCTGGCCTTCGCCGCGACGCCGCCGCTCTTCGACGGGCCCGAGGACCGCAACGGCAGGCGCAACCGCGACGAGACGGCCTTCTGGCTGCGCTATCTCGACGGCGCGTTGCCGGTGCCTCCGCCGCTCGCACCCTTCGCGATCTTGGGGGATGCTGATATCGACCAGGTGGCGGGCGAGGGGCGGCGCGATGCGCTGGTGGCGCTGCTCGCTGACCCGCGGTTGCAGGACCCGCGCCCCGAGGGCGCGCAGGGCACGGCCACGGCCCTCTATGGCGCGCCGCTTCGGCTTCACTACATCATGCCCTCGGCCGATCTGCGCGTCACCGGCGCGGGGGTGATCTGGCCGGAGGCGGGCGAGACCGCGCCCCGCCGCGCCCTTGTCTGGGTCGATATTTCCCTGCCCTGAGAGGGGCCGCGCTTGACCCCGGGCGGGGCATTCGCTAGGCCGCTTGCAACCCTTTTTTCTATGGGAGGAAAGCATGTCGAACCCCTCTATCCTGATCCTTGCCGGCGACGGCATCGGCCCCGAAGTCATGGACGAGGTGAAGAAGATCATCACCTGGTACGGCGACAAGCGCGGCCTTGCCTTCGACGTGACCGAGGATCTCGTCGGCGGTGCCGCCTATGACGCGCATGGCGTGCCGCTGACCGACGAGACCATGGCCAAGGCGCAGGAAGTGGACGCGGTCATGCTGGGCGCCGTGGGCGGCCCGAAATACGACGTGCTCGACTTCTCGGTGAAGCCCGAGCGTGGCCTGCTGCGCCTGCGCAAGGAGATGGACCTGTTCGCGAACCTGCGTCCGGCGCAGTGCTTCGACGCGCTCGCCGACTTCAGCTCGCTGAAGAAGGACGTGGTCGCCGGGCTCGACATCATGATCGTGCGCGAGCTGACCTCGGGCGTCTATTTCGGCCAGCCGCGCGGCATCTTCGAGGAGAACGGCGAGCGCGTCGGCCTGAACACGCAGCGCTACACCGAAAGCGAGATCGCCCGCGTTGCCCGCTCGGCCTTCGAGCTGGCCAAGCGCCGCGACAACCGCGTGACCTCGGTCGAGAAGGCGAACGTGATGGAGTCGGGCATCCTGTGGCGCGAGGTCGTCACCGCGATCCGCGACGCCGAATACCCCGAGATCACGCTGAACCACATGTATGCCGACAACTGCGCGATGCAGCTGGTGCGTGCGCCCAAGCAGTTCGACGTGATCCTGACCGATAACCTCTTTGGCGACATCCTGTCCGACTGCGCCGCGATGCTGACCGGCTCGCTCGGCATGCTGCCCTCGGCCTCGCTCGGTGCGCCGATGGCGAACGGCCGGCCGAAGGCGATGTACGAACCCGTGCACGGCTCGGCCCCCGACATCGCCGGCCAGGGCAAGGCGAACCCGATCGCCTGCATCCTCAGCTTCGCGATGGCGCTGCGCTACAGCTTCGACCAGGGCGACGAGGCCACCCGTCTCGAGAAGGCGGTCGAGAAGGTGCTGGCCGATGGCGTGCGCACCGCGGATCTGATGGGCCCCGAGGGCGGCACCCCGGTCTCGACCACCGAGATGGGCGCCAAGATCATCGCCGCGCTGGACGCGAGCCTCTGATCTTCCCGAAATTTCGGATCGTTCTGAAAATACAAAAGGGGTAGCCGATGGGCTGCCCCTTTTTGCTTTCGGGCGACCTCAGTCGGCGCCGAAGAGGTCGCGGGTGAAGACCTTGTCGGCGACGTCGCCGAGTTCGGGCACCATCCGGTTCGCCAGGATCAGATCGGACGAGGCCTTCAGCTCGGCCAGGTCATGCGTCACCCGCGAGCCGAAGAAATCCGCCTCCTTCATCGCCGGTTCATAGACGATGACCTCGACGCCCTTCGCCTTGATCCGCTTCATGATCCCCTGGATCGAGCTTTGCCGGAAATTGTCCGAGCCCGCCTTCATCACCAGCCGGTAGACGCCGACGCGTTTCGGCTTCCTGGCAAGGATCTGATCGGCGATGAAATCCTTGCGGGTGCGGTTCGCATCGACGATCGCGCTGATCAGGTTCTGCGGCACATGGCTGTAATTCGCCAGAAGCTGCTTGGTGTCTTTCGGCAGGCAATAGCCGCCATAGCCGAAGGACGGGTTGTTGTAATGCCGGCCGATGCGCGGATCGAGGCAGACGCCGTCGATGATCTGCCGCGTGTCCATCCCATGCGCCAGCGAATAGCTGTCGAGCTCGTTGAAATAGGCGACGCGGAGCGCAAGGAAGGTATTGGCGAAGAGCTTGATCGCCTCGGCCTCGGCGGAATCGGTGAGCAGCACCGGCACATCGGGGTCGAGCGCGGCTTCCTTCAGCAGACCGGCGAAGGCCGCGGCCCGCTCCGACCGCTCGCCGACGACGATCCGCGAAGGGTGCAGGTTGTCGTAAAGCGCGCGGCCCTCGCGCAGGAATTCGGGGCTGAAGATGATCCGGTCGGTGCCAAGCTCGGCGTTCAGCCGGCGGGTATAGCCCACCGGGATCGTCGACTTGATGACGATGGTTGCCGCGGGCGCGATCGCAAGCGCCTCCTTCACCACCGTCTCAACCGAGGAGGTGTCGAAATAGTTGGTGTGCGGGTCATAGTTCGTCGGCGTCGCGACGATGATGAACTCGGCATCCTCGAAGGCCACGGCGGGGTCGGTGGTCGCGGTCAGGTCGAGCGGCTTTTCGGCGAGATAGGCCTCGAGCTCGGTGTCGATGATCGGGCTCTTGCGATCGTTCAACAGCTTGACCCGCATGGGGTCGACGTCGAGGGCGCGGACGCGGTTGCGCTGCGACAGCAGAACCGCATTGGAAAGGCCGACATAGCCGATGCCGGCAACGGCAATTTTTCTTCCAGACATGTGTTCAATGACCCGTTGTGCAAGATCAGTGTCGGCCGGACAAATGCGGCGTCCCCCAAAGGGCTAGCATCCGGCTGCCGCATTTGGGAGGGGAATTGCGCCGAAAACGGCACCGACTTGCGCCATTTCCGAGGTTTTCTGGCCGGTTTCGTCGCGTCCACTGCGTGGTTCGGTCCGGAACGGGAGGGCGGCGCCGGGCTTCAGACCACGAAGATGTCGGCCGCATCGAGATCCGGGTGGGTGGTGAACTCGGCCACCAGCTGGGCCCGGATGTCGCCAGTGCCATCCGGGTCATACCAGAGCGCGCCATTGTCGTGATCGTAGAAGAAGCGGTCATTGGCGTCCTGCGCCTCGGTGCCCTCGGCGAAAAGCGCATTGCCGAGCCGCCCGGCACCGATGCCGGTGAAGACGGCCATGCGCAGCACCAGCCGGTCGCGCCCCGGTTCGAAATCGACGATCGTGTCGACGGTGTCCTCATCCGGTGCGGTGTCGAACAGGAACGTATCGGCACCGGCGCCGCCGGCCAGCGTGTCGTTGCCGTCGCCCCCGATCAGCGTGTCGTCGCCCGCGCCACCGGCAAGGCGGTTGTCGCCCGTGTTGCCGGTCAGGACATTCGCCAGCGCATTGCCGAAGCCCTGCAGATCGGCGGTTCCGGTGAGCGTCAGGTCCTCGACCGCGGCGGAAAGCCTATAGCTGACGCTGCTGAAGACGGTGTCGCGGCCGGCCCAGGCGGGAAGTTCGATCACCACGTCATTCGGGGTGTCGACGAAGAAGCGGTCGGACCCCGGGCCGCCGGTCATCCGGTCGATGCCGGCGCCGCCATAGATCGTGTCATCGCCGGCGCCGCCGAAGATGGTGTCGGCGCCCGCCCCGCCGACGAGCAGGTTGTTACCGGTGTTGCCGGCCAACACATTCGCCAGCGCATTGCCGAAGCCCTGCAGATCGGCCGTGCCGGTGAGTGTCAGGTTCTCGATCGCCGTGGTGGCGCCGAGGCGGAAGCTGACGCTGCTGACGACGGTGTCGCGGCCGGCCCAGGCGGGCAGCTCGACCACCACGTCATTCGGATTGTCGACAAAGAAGCGGTCGGACCCTGAGCCGCCCACCATCCGGTCGGCGCCGGTCCCGCCCCAGATCGTGTCGTCGCCGGCGCCGCCGAAGATGGTGTCGGCGCCCGCCCCGCCGGCCAGCGCGTTGTCGCCGACATTGCCGGTGATCACATTCGCCAGCGAATTGCCCGTGCCGTTCAGGGCGCGGGTGCCGAGCAGGGTGAGGTTCTCGACATCGGCGCCGGCGCTCAGCCGGTAGGTGACGCGGCTCAGCACCGTGTCGACGCCGGGCGCGCCCGCCGCCTCGACGATCACGTCATTCGGATTATCGACCCAGAACCGGTCGCAGCCCGGTCCGCCCACCATGCTGTCCGCCCCCGCCCCGCCGATCAGCAGGTCGTTTCCGGCGCCGCCGATCAGCGTGTCGTTGCCGCCGCGCCCTTCCAGGCGGTCGGCGCCGGCGCCTCCGGCGAGGCTGTTCGCCTGATCGTCGCCCAGAATCACCGAGACCGTGCCGGGGGGCTCTGGCCCGGTGGTGTCCGTCGGGTCTTCGGGCAGGTAATGGGCGATGCTGATGATGCCATCCGCCGCCAGCGCCGCAGCACCGATCGGCCGGCCATCGCGCGAGACGATGGTCAGGCTCTCGCGGCCGAAGGTGATCGTGGCGCCGGTCGCGGTCTCGGTGATCGTCAGCTGCGAGACCGAGCGCAGCATCGGCCAGAGCGACAGGTCGATGCGGTCGGTGGCGAGGTCGAAGCCGGTGATGACGTCATGCATCCCGTCGGGCGACAGCACGAAGATGTCGGTGCCGGCGCCGCCGATCAGCGTATCGGTGCCCGCCCCGTCGATCAGCACGGCGCCGTCGCTGCCGGCCTCGATCCGGTCGTTGCCGGCGCCGCCGTCGATCACGTTGCGTCCCGCGGCCGCGCCCGACAGCGTGTCGGCGCCGTGGCTGCCGAGGAGTGTCGCGCCGATCGGGCCGAGCGTCGCCTCGAGCGTGGTGATCCCGGCCTCGGTGCCGCTTGCCACATGGATCTGCACCGCCTCGTCGGTCGCGGTCATCGCCAGCGCCGAGATCGCGTCGAGCGTCATCGCATCGCTGTCGGCCATGGTGTCGAGCAGCAGCAGATAGCCGCCGGGCAGCAGCTGGAACAGGCTGACGCCATCGTCCGAGCCGCTGACGGCGATGAAGCTTTGTCCGTTCACCTCGGTGATCGCGATGTGGGAGGCATTGGCGAAGCGGGTGCCCAGATCGTCGATCACGTGGTCATGCGCGACGAGGGCACCGGTCGCGGTGATCTCGACCACGCTCAGGCTGTTCGAGGTGGCGCCGGTCAGCACCGCATAGGTGACGCCGGCGACCGTCGTCGTCTGCATCTGCACCGCGCCCGCGATGCCAAGGCCGCTGGTCACGTCGAGCCGGCCGGTCTGGGTGACGGTGCCGTTCGGCCCGACGGAATAGGCGGCAAAGGCCGTGGCGCCATCGAAGCCCGCGAGCAGGAAGGGCGTGCCGTCAATCTGCACCTGCTCGAGGCAGGTGAGTCCGGTGGCGCCGCCGATTGCCCCGCTTGCGAGGGTGACATGGTTGCCAAGCGTGCCATCCGCCCCGACCTGCCAGCGCTCGAGCCCGTCCGAGCCATGCACCGCGCCGAAGACGAAGCGGCGGCTTCCGACCTCGACCAGCTCGATCTCGGAGAGGCCTTCGGGCAGGGCGGCGGTGGCAAAGCTGCGGGTGCTGGCGCCAAGGCGGCCCGCGTCGTCGATCTCGACCCCGGTCAGCCCGCTGCTGCCGACGCCGGTCAGGGTGACCACCTCGCTCTCGCCGTCGAAGGAAACCACCTCGATCGTCGGTTCGACCCCGACGGTGGCCGCCCCCGCGATCGGCTTCCGGCTGACGAGGTCGAGCCCGTCGCCTCCTGCGTCAAGCTCCCACACGGCAAGGCCAAGCCCGCCATCGGGCCGGGTCACGGAGAGGATGCGCGGCCCGTCCGGCCCCTGCTCGACCACGAGATCGGTGATTCCCTCGAGCCAGGTGTCGCCCGCCGCCGTCTCGGTGCCCAGATGGGTGAGCCTGATCTCCGCCATCGCGCGATCCCCCGTGTTCGCCAGGGTCCATTCTGCGCCTGTCGCCGTTAACGGGGGCTGAGCGGATTGCGGCGCAACGGCGGTCTTTGCTTCCGATTTGAATGACATTGTCCGGGCCCCGCAGTGCGGCTGCGGCCGGAAGCTGCCGGTCACGGGGTTTTCATGCCGGCGCGCCCTTGCGGTCCGGTGGCAAAGGCGCTTGATACGGCCTATATCTCGCTCGACAGCATCGAAGGGGACAGGCGTGGCCATCCATCTGCACAAGAACGACCTGCCCGAGGGGCTCGACCTCGGCCCGGTGGTCGCGATCGACACCGAGACGATGGGGCTCGACCCGCGGCGCGACCGGCTCTGCCTCGTGCAGATGTCCTCGGGCGACGGCAATGCGCATCTGGTGCAGATCGCCAAGGGGCAGACCGAGGCGCCGCGGCTGTGCGCGATGCTGGCCGATCCGGCGGTGGAAAAGCTCTTTCATTTCGGCCGTTTCGACATCGCCGCGCTGTACAACGCCTTTGGCGTGGTGACGGCGCCGGTGTTCTGCACCAAGATCGCCTCGCGCCTGGTGCGCACCTTCACCGACCGGCACGGGCTGAAATACCTGCTGCAGGAACTGGTGGGCGTCGATGTCTCGAAGCAGCAGCAGACCTCGGACTGGGGCGCGGCCGAGCTGACCCCGGCGCAGCTCGATTATGCCGCCTCGGACGTGCTTTACCTGCACGCGCTGAAGGCCGAGCTGGTGAAGCGGCTGGCGCGCGAGGGCCGGACCGAGCTGGCGCAGGCCTGTTTCGACTTCCTGCCGACGCGCGCGCGGCTCGACCTGATGGGATGGGACGAGCCCAATGACCTCTTCCACCACTGAGTATCTGGCCACCGGGCGCAAGGTCATCGCGATCGAGGCCGAGGGGCTGACGGCACTCGCCGCCAGCCTTGACGACAGCTTTGCCCGCGCGGTCGAGACGATCCTGCAGGCGAAGGGCCGGGTGATCGTCTCGGGCATGGGCAAGTCGGGTCATATCGCGCGCAAGATCGCGGCGACCTTCGCCTCGACCGGCACGCCGGCGCAATTCGTCCACCCGGCCGAGGCCAGCCACGGCGACCTTGGCATGGTCACCCGCGACGACGTGGCGCTGGTGCTGTCGAATTCGGGCGAGACGCCGGAGCTCGCCGACCTGATCGCGCATACCCGGCGCTTCTCGATCCCGCTGATCGGCGTGGCGAGCCGGCCCGAGTCGACGCTGCTGCGGCAGTCGGACGTGGCCCTCGTGCTGCCGCAGGCGCCCGAGGCCTGCGGTTCGGGTGTGGTGCCCACCACCTCGACGACGATGACCCTGGCGCTTGGCGACGCGATCGCCGTGGCGCTGATGGAGCATCGGCACTTCACCCCCGAGATGTTCCGCACCTTCCACCCGGGCGGCAAGCTGGGCGCGCGGCTGTCGAAGGTGGCGGACCTGATGCACGACGACATGCCGCTGGTCGGCGAGGCGACGCCGATGTCCGAGGTGCTGCTGGAAATCTCGCGCAAGGGCTTCGGCGTCGTCGGCGTGACCGACTCGCGCGGCGATCTGATCGGCATCATCACCGATGGCGACCTGCGGCGCCACATGGCGGGGCTTCTGGATCACGCGGCGGCCGAGGTGATGACGCGCAACCCGCGCACCATCGCGCCCGGCGCATTGGCCGAGGCGGCGGTGGCGCTGATGAACGAGCGCAAGATCACCTGTCTCTTCGCCGTCGACGGGCGCCGCCCGGTCGGCATCCTGCATATCCACGACTGCCTGCGCGCCGGGGTGGTCTGATGGTGTTCGACAACCGCCATTCGCGGCTTGTGGCCCTGGCCAAGGTCGCGCTGCCGCTGGCGGCGCTGGCGCTGTTGTCGACGATGTTCCTGTTTTCGGACAAGGTCGATCCGACCACCGCGACGCCCTATGCCAATGTCGACGTGACCGAGCTCGCGAACGAGCCACGGCTGACCATGCCCGAATATTCGGGCCTGACCGAGGATGGCGCCTCGATCACGGTGAAGGCGAAGACCGCCTTTCCCGATGCCAAGGGCGGGTCGGGGGCCAGCGCCCAGGCGATCGTTGCCAAGCTCGAGGCGAAAAGCGGGGTGGTCGCCGATCTGACCGCGAAGGCCGGGGTGATCGACCCGCAGTCGAAGCAGATCCACCTGAGCGAGGGCGTCGCGCTGCAGACCTCGACCGGCTACCGGATGAGCACGGCGGCGGTCGACATGGCGACCGACCGCTCGAGCGTCGTGGCGCCCGGGGCGGTCTCGGCCGAGGCGCCTTATGGCACGATCACCTCGGGCGCGATGCAGATGACCCGCGCCACCCCCGAGACGCCCTATGATCTGGTTTTCAACGGCGGCGTGAAGCTGATATATCAGCCGCAATAAAGAGGTTCCGATGCGTTTGCCCGCCGTTCTCGCCCTGCTGTGCCTTGGTCTTCTGCCCGGGCCGGTCCTTGCCCAGCAGATCGCGCTTGGCGGTATCCGCGCCGATGCCAAGGCCCCGGTCGAGGTGACCGCGGACAGTCTTGCGGTGAACCAGACCGACGGCACCGCCACCTTCACCGGCAATGTGCTGGTGGTACAGGGCGGCATGCGGCTGAAGGCGGCCGTGGTGAGCGTCGAATACGACCCCAAGGACCGCAGCAAGATCAACCGCATGCATGCGACCGGCGGGGTGACGCTGGTGTCGCCCACCGAGGCCGCCGAAGCGAAGGAGGCGGTCTATGACGTCGCCGCCTCGAATGTGGTGATGACCGGCGACGTGCTGCTGACGCAGGGCCAGAACGTGATGTCGGGCCAGAAGCTGACCGTCGATCTGAAGACCGGCACCGGCCAGATGGACGGGCGGGTGCGTACCATCCTGCAGCCGGAGACGAAGAAATGAACGACCTCGATCCGGTGGCGGATCTCGGCCTGCAGGCGCCGGCCGAGGCAGGCGGGCTGCGCGTCGTCAACCTGCGCAAGAGCTATCGCAAGCGGCTGGTGCTGCGCGACGTGTCGCTGCATCTCGATCGCGGCGAGGTCGTGGCGCTGCTCGGCCCGAACGGTTCGGGCAAGACCACCTGCTTTTACGCCATCGCCGGGCTGATCAGCCCCGATTCGGGCAAGGTGACGATCGACGGCCGCGAGGCCACCGGCCTGCCGATGTATCGCCGCGCCCGGATGGGCATCGGCTATCTGCCGCAGGAGGCCTCGATCTTCCGCGGCCTGACGGTCGAGCAGAACATCATGGCCATTCTCGAGATCGCCGTGCCCGAGCCGCACCGGCGGCGCGAGCGGCTCGAGGAGCTGCTGGGTGACTTCTCGATCGCGCATCTGCGCCAGGCGCCGGCGCTGGCGCTGTCGGGGGGCGAGCGGCGCCGGGTGGAGATTGCCCGCTGCCTCGCCGCCGACCCGAAATATCTGCTGCTCGACGAACCCTTTGCGGGCGTCGATCCGATCGCCGTCGGCGAGATCCGCGCTCTGGTGTCGCACCTCAAGGAACGTGGCATCGGCGTGCTCATCACCGACCACAACGTGCGCGAGACGCTGGAGATCGTGGAACGGGCCTATATCCTGCACGATGGGCAGGTTCTGATGTCCGGAACCACCGACGAGGTGGTGCGCGACGAGAACGTCCGCAGGGTCTATCTGGGCGAGAATTTCCGGATCAGCTGACCGGTGCTGCGCCGCGGCGTAGGTCCCCCGTTGACACCCCCGCCGTTCCGTTCCCAAATGAGACAAATGCGTGAACACCGCCCCCCTTCCCGAGCGACCGCGCCGCCTCAAACACGGCATCATTGGGGCTTTGCTTCCAGGGTGCAATGTGGCAGTTCCCCCAAGGATTTAACCAGCCTGCCGCGTGGACGTTCTGTCCCGCTCGCAGGTCACTGACGTGAAGGAGAAGCCATGCGTTACCAGATCAGCGGAAAACAGATCGACATCGGGGAAGCGCTGCAAAGCCACGTGAAGTCCGAACTTGGCGAAACCGTGGACAAGTACATGCAGCGTCCGACCGATGCGACTGTCGTCTTTTCGCGCAACGCGCATGAATACATCTGCGAGGCCACGGTCCACCTGTCCACCGGCCTCACCGCTTCCGCCAGCGGGCGCGCCACCGAGGTCTATGCGGCCTTCGAAGCGTGCCGCGAGAAGATGGACAAGCAGCTGCGTCGCCACAAGCGCCGCCTGAAGGACCACCACAAGGAACGTTCGGAGCCGGTTGAATTCGACGCCGCGGATCTGTATGTGCTCGCCTCGGATGAAGACGAGTCGGCGGCCGAGGGCGAAAGCCTCACCCCGGTCATCGTCGCCGAGATGGAGACCCGCGTCCCCACGATCTCGGTCGGCGAGGCGGTGATGCAGATGGAGCTCGCTTCGAAGCCTCTGCTCGTCTTCCGCAACGAGAAACATGGCGGGGTCAACGTCGTCTACCGTCGCGACGACGGTCACGTCGGCTGGATCGACCCGCGTCACAGCAAGTGAGCGTCTGATCCATGGCGGGCGCAGAAAAAGGACAGATGGATCTTTCGACATTGCTCAAGCCGGATGCCGTCAAGGTTCTGGCAACCGCGACGAGCAAGAAGCGCCTGTTCCAGGACCTTGGCGACATCGCGCATTCAGCCTACGGGCTGGATGCGATCCAGACCGTCGACGCGCTGCAGGAACGCGAGACGCTCGGCCCCACCGGCGTGGGGCATGGCGTGGCGTTGCCGCATGCGCGTCTGCACGGTCTGAAGACGGTGATCGGCGTGTTCCTGCGGCTGGAAAAGCCGCTTGATTTCGACGCAGTCGACCGGCAGCCGGTCGACCTCGTCTTCGCGCTGTTCGCGCCGAAGGATTCCGGGGTCGAGCACCTGAAGGCGCTGGCTCTGGTGTCGCGCACGATGCGCAACGCCGAGACCTGCGCCAAGCTGCGGGCGAACACCGACCCGGCGGCGCTGCACGCGGTGCTGACCGCGGCGCAGGGTGCGCAGGCGGCCTGAGTCAGGCCCGCTTCCAGTCCGAAAACCCGAATTGCATGAAGTCGCGCGTGTAAGCCTCACGCGCGGCTTTTTCCAGGGACGGGGTCCAGATCTGCGCAAGCTTCACCGGTGCGGTGTCGCCGTCCTGCGCTGCGAAGGCCGGCGCCTCGAGTCCGGCGGTGCGGGCGAGATAGGCGAGGTCGTCCGCCAGCTGGTCTTCGCGCGCGACCAGATCGGGCGGTGCGACCTGCGCAAAGCCCTGCAGCGCGGCCGACTGGCTGGCCCAGAGCGTGTGCACCGGCAGGCTCGTCTGCGCGTTCAGGTTCGACTTCAGCCAGCCGAGGAAGGCCTCGAGCCCCGCGGCCCAGTCGGCGGCGGAGAGGGTCTTGCCCTCCTCGGGCAGGGGCAGCTTGTAGGTGTCGCGCAAGACGGCCCGGGTCTCGGCCAGGTTGTTCCAGCTTTGCACCGCGGCAAAAGCCAGATGGGCGCGCAGAAGCGGGTGGCGCAGCACGGTGAAGCTGCGATGCCCCGGGTGCTGGCGCTTCCACTGCCGCAGGGTCTTTTGCGAGAAATCCTCGGTCAGCGCGCCAAGCCCGCCCAGCCAGGCGCGCAACGGCCCGTCCGAGGCCGGGCGCAGCGGCATGTAGAGAAGTCCCGCATCGCAGCCGATGAACCCGGGCACGTTCGGGCCGCGGCGCGGCTCGAAATTCGGGGTGCGCGACAGGTTGAAACGGTCGATCCGGGCAAGCGAGGCTTCCATCTCGGGGAAGTTCGTCACCTTCGCCTCGAGCGCCTCGGGGTTCTGCACCACAAGGCTCGAGGGCAGGGCGCTCAGCCGCCCCGCGACGCCCAGCCAGGCGGCGAGCCCGTTCAGCACCTCGAGATCCTGCGCGTCCTCGTAATCGATGTAGAAGGCGCTTTGCCCCGAGACCTGCAGCGCGTGCATCAGCAGCACCTGGAAATCCTGCAGTTCGGCCAGATGTTCCTCGAAGCCCGCGGCGTCGAAATGTGCCTGCGCCGCCTTGCGGTGCTTGGCATCGCCGAGCTTCCACTGCCCGGTGGCGCGGGCGATCTGCAGGCTGACATAGCTTTCGATCGGGTTGCGCGTCAGAACGATCTTGGCGCAGCGCGGATCGTCCAGCAGCGCGCGCAGGACGCGCGGGTCGTGGTCGTGGAAATAGCGGCAGCCGTTCAGCCCCGGCGCGCTGCGGATGCGGTCCCACAGCACCATCGGGTCAGCGTCGCGCTCGGCCCGGCTGACGCCCAGAAGCGACGTCTTCTTCGGATAACCGATCAGCGCGGGGTTGAAGGCCTCGCCGTGGCAGGTGACGCCGTCGAGCAGGTTCAGTGCCGCCTCGAGCAGGTTCGAGCCGGTGCGCATCTCGGCAAAGATCACGAAGCTGTCGAAGGAGGCCATCTCATTTCACCAGATAGGGGCGCCCACGGCGCGTGTGTTTCGGCTGCGGGTCGTCGCCCACGGGGAAGTCGCCCATCAGGCGCGGCTGCATGCCCTGGTTCTTCAGGTTCTGCAGGAACTGGCCGAAGCCGGTCAGGTCGACCATCTGCGGCGCCTCGGTCAGCCGGCGGGCGCTGCGCGGGCTGATCTCGTCGATGATCGTCTGCAGCGGC
The DNA here is from genome assembly GCF_003664585.1 of Paenirhodobacter hankyongi. Classification (GTDB taxonomy): domain Bacteria; phylum Pseudomonadota; class Alphaproteobacteria; order Rhodobacterales; family Rhodobacteraceae; genus Rhodobacter; species Rhodobacter hankyongi. Next base: position 196,244 of record NZ_RCHI01000002.1, on the reverse strand, counting down.
TCCATCGGGTTCTCGATGAAATCGGCCATGGTCCAGATCCGGACCCGGGCCTTCACATACATCGAGCGCAGGATGTCGAGGTGATAGGTCTCGATCCGCTGCAGCCGCGCCGCCTCGCGCCGGATGTCGCGGAAGTTGCGGTTCGAGCGGAACAGCGGCACCGCCCAGGCCCCGCTGATCACCGAGATCTGTGCATTGGGGTCGGTGGCGGTGAACCAGTCGATCGACTGGTTGTCGCGCGGCGAATACATGAAGCACTGCCGCTCGCCGCGGGCGTTCCAGATCAGGTTGGTGAGAAAGCCGCGCGGGTTGTAGTCGCGCAGTCTGGCGCTGTCGGAGAGGCAGCCGTTGAACATCGTCTCGCCGCCGGCGAACTCGGCCCTGTCGTGGCCGAAGAGATGGCCGTGCACGCGGGCGACGACGTATTTCGCGAGCCATCCTTCGAAGTTTTCGAAAAGATCGGAAAATCCCTGGAACACCGAGTAGGGCGCCGAGGTCTTGCCGTTTTCCTGGTCCTGACGGGGGAAGCGGCTTTGCATGTAAAGCCCCGGCCGCCCCTTGGTGCGCCGCTCGACCGCCTTCGAGAACAGCCGGTCGATCTTCGCCGGATTGGGCTCGGCCGGCGGGCTGACGGCGGGGCGGGGGGCGAGGAAGGTGGCGTAGAGCCGGTCCGCCTTGGGCCAGATCTTGCGCGCGACGAAACAGTCCGAGCGGCGCAGCAGCTGCAGGTGGTCATCGTAGAAGATATGCGGCTTGCCCTGATAGTCGAACTTCGACAGCGTCAGCGAGCGGCTTTCGATGCTGGTGGCATAGAGCCGTGCGAGCGACTGGAAATAGCTTTCGTCGGGGATCCAGACCCGCTTGAAGAAGCGGTCATACATCGGCCGGTCCGGGTCTTCGAGGATGGCGCTGAGCGTCTGCCGGGTCAGGCACCACCACTGGCTGCCCAGATGCGGCACCAGCCCGTCGGGCAGGCGGCGCTTGACGCCGATGCGGCGCTGGAAATCGACATAGCGGTCGAAGAGCCGGCGCTGCTTCTTCCACGAGAACGGGAAGCGCAGGGTGAAGCGCTCCATGTCGATGCCGCCGACGGTCCAGCCGACCTCGGCGGTGGTGACGCTCTCGATGAAATCGGTGTGCGGGCGGGCGTCGAGATAGTCGACCAGCTCCTCGACCGGGCGCAGCGGCAGGCAGGACCCCGAGGCGAGGAAGACGTGGCGCACGTCGGCGTGGCGGGCCAGCAGCTGCTCGGCCCCCGATTGCGCCGCCGCGACCAGCGAGAAGGTGCCCCATTCGCACTTGTAGCGCTTCGAAAAGGAGACGGTGTCGAGATCGGCGAGGCTCTTGCCGAGCGCGGAATACTCCTTCGACGGCACGCGCGCATCGACATGGATCACCACCGGCGCGCCGCTTTCGGCCCAGTAGCGCGCCACCTGCGCCGCCCGGTGCAGCGCCGTGTGGCACATCATCACGAACCCGACCGTCACCGCCGACCCCTCATGCCCAGTTGCCCTTCGACATGAGCCCGAGAATCTCGAGCTGGCGCCAGTTGATGTATTTCTCGGACCATTTCGTCCACAGGTCCGGCTCGGCGCTCAGCGTCTCCTGATAGGCGGCATATTCGCGCGAGCCGGCGTAATGCTCGCGCCGCTTCATCTCCTCGGCGACCTTGGCGGTGAGGGGCGAGAGGAACTTTGCGTGCAGCAGACAGCCCGAGGCCTTCTCGCCGCCCCATTCGTCATAGACCATGTTCAGCCCGCGCGGCAGCAGCATGTGGGTCGAGGAGGCGAAGACGAAGTCTCGCTCCCATTTCACCAGCGGGATCTTGTTCAGCGAGGGCGCCGCCTCGGGCGTCTTCGAGAAGAACATCCGCGCCCGCGGCCCGCCCTGGATCCAGAGGTTCTGGAAATACCAGTTGCGCGCGATCGTGTAATTGCCGGCATCGAACCACGAGGCGATCTCGAACGGGTTCTGCCCCTCGCGATAGGGCACCGCGTCGATCGGCCCCTTCGGATACATGTCGATCAGCATCGCCGGGAAGGAGCGGATGTCGTAGGTGTCGAGCCAGTCGGTCAGCGCCTCGATCGGGCGGGTGTCGCAAAACGGGTAGACGAAGAACTCGTCCGGATCGACGGTCAGCGTCCAGTGCCCGGTGCCATAATGGCGCAGCAGGTGGTTCAGCCAGTCGACACCGAAGGACGAGGCCTTGTAGCTTGCCCCGGTGCTCCACAGCGACACGTCTTCCTGCGCCTCGAGATAGGCGTCCGAGCCGTCGTCCGAACCATTGTCGACGATCAGGAAGTGCTTGATCCCCAGGTTGCGGTAATAGCGCAGGAAATAGGGCAGGCGGATGCGTTCGTTGCGCAAGGTGACGAAGGCGAGGATGTCGGAGGGCGCGATCGCCTTGGTGCGGTCGATGACGATGCGAAGCTCCCGCCGCTTGCGGAATGCGCGCAGCTGACGTCGCCGGCGCTCCATCCTCAGGCGATATAGGCTTCTCAGGTTCACCGATCGTCTCTCACCAGAAATCTGCACATCCGGCCAGAATGTGACGGAAAGCCGTTGAAACTGGGTAAAATCGTCTCCGTTCCGGAAACATCTTGCCCGCCTCGCCCGCCCGTTCCTTCCGGCCTCACGAATTCGGGGGGAGAATAGGCGGTCGCGGCGGTCGCGTAAACAATTGTCTCTGTGTGGTCAACGGTTTGGCTCCTGCCAGTTGCCGCGCGTCATCAGTCCGAGGGCCTCCAGATCGCGCCAGTCCGAAAGCCGGTGCGACTGCGCATCGCGCAAGACCGGATCGGCGATGATCCCGTCATAGTAACCATCATAGCGCTCGGCATGGGTGAAATGCTCGCGCCGCAGCTTTTCATCGCGGGATTTCGCGATCACCTCGCCGAGGAACTTGGTGTGCAGGAGCACCCCGGTCGGCGCGTCGAGCCGGACATCGAAGCCCGCATTCAACCGCCGGGGCAGGGCGATATGGGTCGAGCTGACATAGGCATAGCGCCAGTGCCAGCGGATCAGCGGGGTCTTGTGCAGATGCGGCGCACGGTCCGGGGCGTCGGCGAAGAAGACGCGCTGGCGCACCCCGCCGCGGATCGAGATATTGCCGAATTTCGGCTGATATTCCCAATCGTAACCCTCGGCGTCGAAGAGCGGCAGGGCCCGAGTCGGGTCCTCGCCGGGCGCGGCATGGGCGGTGGACAGCGGCCCCTCGGGATAGAGGTCGAGCATCATCGCCGCCATCATCGGCAGGCCGCGCGCATCGAGTGCCGCGGTCAGCTCGCGCAGCGTCGCGCGATCGCCATGCGGAATCAGCAAAAGCTCGTCGGCGTCGACGGTCAGGCACCAGTGCCCGCTGCCGTGGCGCGCGAGCAGCCCGTTCAGCCAGTCCATCCCGAAGCGGGAACCGCGATAGCTGGCCCGCGTCGTCCAGAGCGACACGTCGGGCTCGGCCGCCAGCGCCTCGGGGCTGCCATCGTCGCTGGCATTGTCCACGAACAGGAAATGATTCACCCCAAGCGCGCGGTAATGGCGCAGGAAGAACGGCAGTCGCGCCGCCTCGTTCCGGATCGTGGCGAAGAGAAGGATATCCCCCTTGCGGATCTGCGCCGTCCGGTCGACGCGCGACGTGAGATGACGCCGCCGCCGGATCGCGCGGGCCAGCAGGTAGCGGCGCTTCGCGCGCAGCCGTCCTGCCTGCCACAGATCAGCAAGTGAAATCATGGCACCCCCCGTGGGGTGTCATTTTTCATAATGTCCGCTCTGATGCCAGCGCCAAGCGTCGGCAATCATCGTCGTCAGGTCGGCCCGCTTCGGGGTCCAGCCCAGCGTGTTGACCGCCTTGGTCGAGCCCGAGACCAGCACCGCGGCATCGCCCGGCCGCCGGTCGCCCTCGATGATCGGCACGTCGCGGTTCGTCACCGCCCGCGACTGCGCGATCACCTCGCGCACCGAGAAGCCCTTGCCGGTGCCGAGGCAGAACACCTCGGACGGCTTGCCCTCCTCGAGCCATTTCAGGCCGAGCACATGCGCATCGACCAGGTCCGAGACATGGACATAATCGCGGATGCAGGTGCCGTCGGGGGTGGCATAATCCGAGCCGAAGACGGTCAGCGCCGGGCGCCGCCCGTCGATCGCGTCGAGCATCAGCGGGATCAGATGCGTCTCGGGGCGGTGGAATTCGCCGACCTCGGCCTCCGGGTCGCAGCCCGCCACGTTGAAATAGCGGAAGATCACCGAACGCAGCCCGTGGCTGTTGCCGAAATCGCGCAGGATGTCCTCGATCGCGCGTTTCGAGCCGCCATAGGCGTTGATCGGCATCTGCCGGGTCGTCTCGTCCAGCACCACCCCGTCCTGGTCTCCATAGGTGGCGCAGGTCGAGGAGAAGACGAAATCGAGGCAGCCGGCCGCGGCGGCCGCCTCGATCAGGGTGAGTGACGAAAGCACGTTCGCACGCCAGTATTTGCCGGGGTCCTTCATCGACTCGCCGACGAGGCTGAGCGCGGCGAAATGCATCACCGCGACCGGTTTCCACTTGGCGAAGACCTCGTCGAGCCGCGCGCGGTCGGCAAGCTCGCCCTCTTCGAGCGGACCGAACTTCACCGCGTCGCGCCAGCCGGTGACGAAGCTGTCATAGGTGACGGGCACATAGCCCGCCGCCCGCAGCGCCTTGCAGGCGTGCGAGCCGATGTAGCCGGCGCCGCCGGTGACCAGAACGTGCTTTGCCATCGTTGCTTACTCGGCCGCCTTCTGCATCGCCATGATGTCGGAAAGGAAGCCCGCGAACTCGTCGCGCAGGTCCGGACGGGCAAGGCCGAAGGCCACCGTCGCCTGCAGGAAGCCCGCCTTCGAGCCGCAGTCATAGCGCTGGCCGCGGAAGCGGAAGCCATAGACCGGGTTGCCCTTGGTCAGTTCCTCGGCGATCGCGTCGGTCAGCTGGATCTCGCCGCCGGCGCCTTCCTTCTTCTGGTTGAGGTTGTTCATCACCTCGGGCGTCAGGATGTAGCGGCCGATGACGGCGAGGTTCGAGGGCGCCTCTTCCGCCTTCGGCTTCTCGACCATGTGGCGCACCTTGACCATCTGGCCGTTCTCGCTCTCGATGTCGAGGATGCCATAGGACGAGGTCTTCTCGGTCGGGACTTCCATCGCCGCGACGACGTTGCCGCCGGTTTCGGCATGGGCTTCCATCATCTGCTGCAGACAGGGCTTGTCGGCGGCGATGACGTCATCGGTCAGGATCACCGCGAAGGGCTCGTCGGCGACGAGCTTGCGCGCGCACCACACCGCATGGCCAAGGCCGAGCGGGCGGTTCTGACGAACGTAGGCGATGGCGCCGGAATCCATGTTGGTGGCCTGGAGCGCTTCGAGAAGCTCGGTCTTGCCCTTCTTGCGCAGCGACGCTTCGAGTTCGGGGGCGTCGTCGAAATAGTCTTCCAGGGCGGACTTGCCGCGCGAGGTCACGAAGATGAATTCCTTGATGCCGGCCGCACGGGCCTCGTCAATCGCGTATTGAATGAGCGGCCGGTCGACCAGGGTCAGGATCTCTTTCGGGATCGACTTGGTGGCCGGGAGGAAGCGGGTCCCGAGGCCGGCGACGGGGAAAATCGCTTTCGTGACCTTGCGTTTCATTATGCACCTTTTTGATTTGAGCCTGTCGGCTCGCGTAGACACGGCGGCATTCTCGTCCAGAACCGCGGGGTTCTCAAGCGCGCTGCCGAGCGGAAAAATGAGTTGTGAGAAAAAGCCGCGGATTTCGGCTCATTGTTGCTTGGGCGGATATTTCCGGCCGCGGGGGGCGGCGCGGGCAGGGGCCCGGAACGGGGGGCTGCCGCGGCGAATCGGGGGCACGCCGCGGCAGCCGGGGTCACTTCACCAGCAGAACGCCGGGCGCATAGGCGATGAAGAACGGGTTGGCGAAGCCTTCCTTGCCATAGACGAAGGGGGCGTGATCCTCGAAGCGGACCATGGTGCCGCCCGCGCCGCGCAGCACGGCATCGCCCGCCGCGGTGTCCCATTCCATGGTGCGGCCAAGGCGCGGGTAAAGATCCGCCTCGCCGGTGGCGACCAGGCAGAACTTCAGCGAGGAGCCGGCCGAGGTCATGTCCTTGACCGCATAGCGCGCGATGTAATCGTCCGTCGCCTGGTCGCGGTGCGACTTCGAGGCGACGACCATCAGCCCGCGGTTGTCCGGCACCGAGGCGGTGATCGGGCGCTGTTCGCCGGGCGCGTCCTTGGCGAAGTCGGGGCCGACCTCCTCGACCGAGCGGCCATCGGCGAGGGTGTAGAAAAGCCGCCCCTTCGCCGGGGCATAGACCACGCCGCGCAGCGGCACGCCGTTCTCGACATAGGCGATGTTGACGGTGAAATCGCCGCGGCGCTGGACGAATTCCTTCGTGCCGTCGAGCGGGTCGACGATCAGGAAGGTGCTGACGTGCTGGCCGTGCGAGGCGGCCTGTTCCTCGGTGACGAGGGCCATCTGCGGGAAGGCCTCGGCCAGCCCCTCCGAGATCAGCGCATCCGCTGCCTCATCGGCCTCGGTCACCGGCGAGTTGTCGGATTTCGATTTCACCTCGAAATCAGGCGAGTTGTAGATCTCCATGATCCTGTCGCCCGCCTCGAGGGCCAGCCTGCGCATGATCGTCACGAGACGCTCGAAATCCATTTTCAACTCCATTCCGGCCACATCCAGGCCCAATTGCCATGATCTGACGGGGAACTTAAGATGACTGTCAAGGGATCGGCAAGGTTCCCGGGCCACAATCGTCGCGAGGCAGCAGGGCGGGACCATGTTCAGGGCAGAGCGCAGCAAAAGTACCCTCGGGTCGACCTTCAGTCTTCTGGAGCTGATCTATCACGCCACGGTGCGGCATATCCGCCGTTCGCAGGGCAACGCCATCCTCGGCCTTCTGCGTAACATGGTGCAGACCGTGCTGCTCGTGGTGAGCTTTTACGTGATGTACTCGCTGCTCGGGATGCGCGGCAGCGCGATCCGCGGCAACTTCCTGCTCTACATCATGAGCGGGATTTTTCTCTACCTGACCCATACCAAGGCCATGGGGGCGGTCTTCGGGGCCGAAAGCTCGACCTCGGCGATGATGAAACATGCGCCGATGACCACGGCCGTCTCGATCACCGCGGCGGCTCTGAGCGCGCTTTACCTGCAGGTGCTGTCGATGGTGGTGGTGCTCTACATCTACCACGCCGCCTGGGGACCGATCGAGATCTACGACTGGGTGGGGGCGATGGGGATGGTGTTGCTGTCGTGGTTCACCGGGGTGGCGCTCGGCCTCGTCTTCCTCGCGGCCAAGCCCTGGGCGCCGGGCTTCGTCAGCATTCTCCAGGCGGTCTATTCGCGTGCGAACATGATCGCCTCGGGCAAGATGTTCGTGGCGAACAACCTGACCCACAAGATGCTGGCGCTGTTCAGCTGGAACCCGCTGTTCCACACCATCGACCAAGCGCGGGGATACACCTTCATCAACTACAACCCGCATTTCTCGAACTGGCACTATTCGCTGGTCTTCGGGCTGGCGCTGCTGATGATCGGGCTGATGGGCGAATTCTACACCCGGCAATATGCTTCCGCCAGCTGGGCGGCGCGGCGCTGATCAGCGCCGCCGGATCGTGTCGCCGAGCTGCAGCACGGGTTCAAGCTCGATCACCTCGCCGCCGATCATGCCGCTGTGCGGGCGCCCGGCGATGATCTCGGCCGCCTTGCGGCCGATCTCGCGCCGGCAGGCGTCCATCGTGGCGAGCCGCCGTGGCAGCCCCTCGAGCAGGTCGACGCCGTTGAACCCCGCAAGGCCCAGCCGTTCGGGCACGTCATAGCCATTCTCGAGACACCACAGGAGTCCACCCGCGCCGATCATGTCGTTTGAGTAATAGAGGAAATCGAGCTCCGGGCTGCGCGCGAGGATCGCCTGGGTCATCTCGCGCCCCTTCAGCAGCGCCGAGCCGCCCGAGTAGAACTCGGTGTCGTTGACCGTCAGCCCGGCGGCGGCGAGGCCCTCGCTGAAGCCCTCGAAGCGTTTGCGGGCGCGGTGGTCCTCGGGCATCTTGGTGCCGAGGAAGCCGATCTTGCGATAGCCCGCGGCGATGATCGCCTCGGCCATGTGCCGCCCGGCGCGCCGGTGCGAGATGCCGACGACCGAGTCGACCCCCTCGCCGTCGACATCCATGATCTCGACCACCGGCACGCCGGCGTTCTCGAGCATGGCGCGCGCCGCCTCGGTGTGTTCGAGCCCGGCGATGATGACCCCCGAGGGGCGCCACGACAGCATCTCGTAGAGCACCGCCTCTTCCTTGTCGGGGCGATAGTTGGTGACGCCGACGACCGGCTGCAGCCCGGTGTCCTCGAGCTCGGCCGAGATCCCCGAGAGCACTTCGGGAAAGACGAGGTTCGACAGCGACGGGATGATCACGCCGACCAGGTTCACCCGCTGCGAGGCGAGGGCGCCGGCGATCTTGTTCGGCACATAGCCAAGCGTGCGCGCCGCCTCGAGCACCTTCTCGCGCGTCGCCTCGGACACGTCGCCGCGGTTGCGCAGCACGCGGCTGACCGTCATCTCGGAGACCCCCGAGGCCTCGGAAACGTCACGCAGGGTAAGGGGACGACGCGGGTCAACCGGAGAGCGAGCCAATCGAAAACCTTTCGTGAATGTCCTTCATGCTTAGCGCCAAATATTTCCCTTGCGCAAGCGTCTGGCAAGCGCTATGTTAGCGATAACGGCGACGGGCGAGACTCCGAAAAACCCGAAACCGAACAGCTGCCGCGTGTAGACTCCGATCGCAGCAGGGAAATTGAGGGGGGGAGCGGTGGGCCAATACGCTCCCCCTTTTCATGTCCGCAGTTTCCCGTATCCTCGTCCTCCGCATGCTTGCGTTTCAGCGGTTTTCCCCGCAAAAAAGACGAGTGTGGCCCCGTGGCTCAACTGGATAGAGCAGCCCCCTCCTAAGGGGCAGGTTGGTGGTTCGAATCCACTCGGGGTCACCAATAAAATCAAATACTTATGAGTTTTTCAGGGTTTTCCCTCTAGTGCGCTGGACCAACACGGGTCCAGAGGGCTCCAGTGAACCTGCCGCGGCGCGCAGATGCTGCGGGCTGAACTGCGCATAGGTCGAGCGGGTCACACTCGGGTTCGAGTGCCCGAGATACTGCGCCACCTCCTCGATCGGAACGCCCGCCTCGACCATGAATCGGCCTGCGGTTCGGCGCAGATCATGTGGCGTGCAATGCTCAATGCCGGCGCGGCGACAACCGAGGCCGGGATCAGCAGTGACCAGCGCGCTAGAGACGTCCGGCCGGCAGATGGCCCGGATCAACGCCGAAACGCCATCATGGCCGCCGCAGCGGAGGGGCGCGAAATCGTGCCCGCCCGCCTTGAGTCGGTGCGGGCGCCGGGAACAGCCAAAAGCGAAACGGCAGGGATTTCCCCCTGCCGCTCCACCTCCCGGTGAGTGATCCGACGAACACTGATCGGCTCGACGTGGAGCCATATCGCACTCAGCCGCCTCACCGGGAATGCCCTTCACCGTCGTGGCGGTGAAAGCCTACTCCTGGATCCCATGCGGCAGTGCACGCCGACGGTCCGGAGATCTCTCGGTGACGAGGCTCTGGAAGAACTCATGCCAGCCGAGGCTGGGGTGCTCTTCCCGATGAGGCGCCTTATGCACCCCGTGGGTCTTGCCCGAAGGCTTTTTTTCGGCAGCCATGGTTGGGCCCTCCGTAACATCCCGAAGAGAAGCTCCGGGAATCTCTGTGTGCTGGATGCGCGCGGCTCAGCTGCGCGACTTGGCCTTGCCGGACGGTGCAGCGGGGGGCATGCCGCCCGCGTCACGTGCGATGCGTGCAGCGCGCAGGCTTGCGGTCAGATCCGCGCGCGATTCCGCTTCGGTCTCGCGGATCAGCTTGACCGCGGCATCGGTGCGCTCCTGCGCCGAGGTCGGCGCCTGAGCAATTTCGCGGAAAAAACCGCTGGTCTTATCCTTGCGGGGCATGACGCCTCCTTGATCGTGTGATCCGGCCGGTGGGGCCGGATCCAGGATCGTTCCGATCAGGCGACCTTCAGATCGCGAGCGGATTCACGGCCGTCGCGGCCGGTCTCGACTTCGTAGGTGACGGCCTGGCCATCATTGAGCTGCGCGATGCCTGCGCGCTCGAGCGCCGAGATGTGGACAAAGATGTCCCGTCCGCCGTTCTTCGGTTCGATGAAGCCGAAACCCTTGGTGCTGTTGAACCATTTCACGGTGCCATTGGCCATCGTGAGATCTCCTTAAATAAATACCGCCCGCAAGACGCGGCAGCCCGGCTCAGTCAATTCTAAAAGGCAGACTGAAGCCGACAAAGGAGACAGGTGCAGTTGGGAACAACGTAGCTCAATTTGCATATGAGATTTTACTGCATTTTGCAAAGGAAAAGACGCCCCCGCCGATATTATGTGCCAATGGCGGAACGGCCCCCGCCCGCGTCACCCTGTTCCTGCGCGCGTCAGCCGATCTGATCCGTCCAGACCTCGAAGCCGGTCAGGATATTCGTTCCGAAGGAATGGATCATCGGTACATCCGCCGCATCGCGCCCGCGGGCGATCAGCACACGGCCGATCCGCGGGGTGTTGTTGCGCGGATCGAACACCCACCAGCGACCGTCAAGCCAGACCTCCATCCAGGCGGCGAAATCGCCCGGCGCATAGGGCGGCGGCATGCCGATGTCGCCCAGATAGCCGGTGCAGTAGCGCGCCGGGATGTTCATGCAGCGGCAGAAGGTGATCGCCAGATGCGCGTAATCGCGGCATACGCCCTGCGCCTCGGCATAGGCCTGCGCCGCGCTGCGGGTCGCCCGCGCGGCGAGGTAGTCGAACCGGATGTGCCCATGCACGAAATCGCAGATCGCCTGCACCCGGGCGCGACCGGGGGGCGTGCGCTCGAACAGTCGCCAGGCGGTGTCGGAGAGCACGTCCGTCTCGCAATAGCGGCTGCCCAGCAGGAAGGCGAGCGTCTCGTCGGGCAGGGTTTCGACCGCGCTCTGGCCGCCGTCGGGCGGGCGGGCGTCCGGCAGGCCGCTGTCGCCGATCACCCCCTCGGTGCCGATGCAGAACTCCCCCTGCGGCGCGACGAGCCGCGTGCACCAGTTGCCGAACCCGTCGCGATAGGCGCTCAGCGGCACAGGCGGCCAGGTTTTCACATGGTCGGGGTATTCGAGATCGCCCACGCGCGAGAAATGCACGTTCAGCAGTGCAATCATCGGCGTCGGCTGCGGCAGGCGCAGGTTGAACCGGCAGCCGAGCTTGATCCGGAGGTTATCTGGCGACATCGTGCACCTCGCGGATCGTGGAAAGGGACGGGCGGTGGTCCCGGTTGATGCCCGCCCGCCTCATTGCTTCTTGCGATCGAAGCGGGACCAGGCCCGGCGCAGCTCGGCACCTTCGGGCGCATAGGAGGGGTCGAAGATCGACTTGCGCGGCTCCGCGCGCGGCGATTCCGGCGTCTTCGAGGCCACGGTCGGGGAAGGCACAGCCGCTTCGGGCTTGCGGTCTTCTGTTTCGGGGGATTTCATCTTGAGGCATCCTTTTCTGGCAACACGTCCACTCTGGGTCTGATGACGCGTCGCACGGGCGGAGGGCGCCGTCGCGATCAGGCCTTCGGCCTGCAGGTCCGGGCGATCGGATCGACCGGGAGAATCGCCCGGTGCCGAGACCGGCGCTGTGGCGTTCGCGCAGGCCGACAGGACGCCGCCTCGGGATCGCCCCTGCAGGTCCTCATGATATGGGCAATGCGCACGAGATTGCGAGCCCCCGCGCCGAAGAACCGCCAGAAACCGGCGGCCGAGCGGACCGAGACCCATCCCGCACTGCGCAGATCGCCGAAATCTGAAAGATAATCTCCTTTTAGGGCAAATGGTTGCGGGGCGGCAGCCGGAAGGGTGCTTTATTTTCTCGCAATTCGAGGGGCGAGCCCCTATCTAGGTCCTGCATCTCTTCTCCTCGGCCCCTGTTCCTTTCGGCTCAGCGACGATCTTGAGCTTTGCCTGGCCTCTGCATCCTGCGGGTGGCATATCGGAAAGGAACACACGATGGCCCAGCAGGGCAGCGTGAAGCGGGTCGAGCAGACCGAGCCACGCGACCGAACCGCAACGGCGGTCGGTGGAATGGAGCGGGGCATGCATGTCCCGGCACGTGGGCAAGGTCATCTTGCCATGCCGAACCCTGGTCGGATGGTGGCGTGCGCCGCTGTCGACCACACAGTCGGGCTCTGTGTCCTGCGCAATGCGCTTGCCTGAGCCGACGCCGAAGAAATCCACCTGGCGTACCGGTGATCGACCGCAAGCGCCTCTCGTGAGCGGGCCCCCGGCGTTGCCGCGGCCCTCACGCTTTCCATGAAAGACCAAGACTTTGATAGAAATCTACTGGGGTGAACCCATGTCGCTCGTCATCTCGCCGGAAGGCGATGTGCAGAGGTTCAGCACGATCGAACAGGCGCAATACTGGCTGCGCAAGAAATGGCCCGTCGCGGATGAGGCCCGGCACAATGCCCTTGGCCGGCTCGAGGCCGCCATGGACTGTCTGGGCTCCGTCGGCGAGGCGCGCACCGCTTTCCTGCGGGCTGCCAGGACCGCGGGCTTCGTTCCGCAAGGCCGCGCGGAACAGCTCTGCGCCGCCTGATGGCGGCCAGGACCCCCTGACTGCAGACTCCCCCGACGTTGTGCGAGGCCAAGGATGCTGATCGTCCGATCGAGACTTTTCGACGTGCTTTTCGGGCTCTGGACCCTGCTCCAGAGCCCCTTCATCCCGGTGCTCGCCCTGCTGCGGCGCCCGGGTCTGACCCGCGCCGCGATCCGGTTCTGGACGGGCGGCGTTGTCGGCTTGTCGCACCGCATCCTCGGGCTGCGTCTGCGTGAGGAGGGGCTCGAGAACAAGCATCTCGGAAGTCCCTGCATCTATGTCTGCAACCACCAGTCCACCTGGGAAACCCTTGCGTTCAACCAGCTGGTGCCCGATGTCTGCATCGTCGCCAAGCAGGAGCTGCGCAAGATTCCGGTCTTCGGCTGGTTCCTGAGCCATGCGCCGATGATCCTGATCGACCGCAAAGGTGGCGGCCGGGCAATGGCTGCGATGATCTCCGAGGCGCGGCAGGAAGTGGCGCTCGGTCGCTCGATCCTGATCTTCCCCGAGGGCACGCGCATTGGCGTGCATGAGCAGCGCAAATTTCAGCCCGGGCTGATCGCGCTCTATCGCAAGCTCAACCTGCCGATGGTTCCGGTGGTGCACAATGCCGGGTGCTTCTGGGGCAAGGGTGCCAAAAGCGGCGGCACGATCATCGTTTCCTATTTTCCGCCGATTCCGCCTGGCCTGCCCGCTGCCGAAGTGATGGAACGGGTCGAGCAGCTTTTGAACACCGAGAAGAGTCGCCTCGTCCCGGCGGAGATCTGACCCGGGCCGCCTTCCTGATAGAGGGCCGCGGGACGCGGCGGCGGTTTCGGTATCACCCCGAAAGCCGCCGGATCATGGCCTCTGGCGATCCGGGAAAGTGCGCCTGCTTGACGGGCGCCACAGTGTCCCGGTCGATGATCCGTTCCCGAGCCGGCGCCGCCAAGACCGAAACGCCCGGGCGGGCGGCAAGATCGGGACCGGGCCTCAGCGCAGGACAGATGGCCGGGCGGCGGGGGCGAGCGCGTCGAGAAGCGCATCGCGCCGGCCCTCCATCGCCTCGGCCAGCAGCAGTCCCGTCGTCGGGCCAAGGGTGAAGCCCTGATGGCCATGTCCGAAGTCGAGCCACAGCCCCTTGTGGCGCGGCGCCTCGCCCAGCAGCGGCAACATGTCGGGCAGGCAGGGGCGGTGGCCGAACCACTGCGGTTCCTCGACGCGCGGGCCAAGCTCGATCAGGTCGGCGACGGCGGCCGCGCCGCGGCGCAGCTGCACCGGGTCGGCGGGGGCCTTGCGGTCGACGAGTGCGGCGCCCGTGGCCAGCCGCAGCCCGAAGCGGGTGGGGGTCATCACCACCCCGTTTGCGTCGTCGATCAGCGGCCGGTTCAGCGCTGCGGGGCTGTCGAAATGGCCGTGATAGCCACGTTTCCACAGCATCGCGACGCGATAGCCGAAGCGGGCAAGCAGGTCCGGCGCCCAGGGGCCGAGCGCCACCACCACCCGTTCGGCATCGATCCGGCCGGCCTTGGTTGCGACCGACCAGCCGGCGCCCGACTGCGCAAGGCTGAGGGCGTCGCCGGTCAGGAAGCGCCCGCCGCGGCGCACGAGAAGCGCGGCATAGGCGGCGGTCAGGCCGCCCGGATCGGCACAGGTCCAGCAGTCGTGCCAGAAGAGCGCGCCGGGCACGGCGGTCTTGAGCGCGGGTTCGGCGCGGGCCAGGGCGGGGCCGTCGAGCACCTCCGAGGCGGTCCCATAGTCGCGCTGCAGCCGCTCGGCCCCGCGCGCGGCGCGCTCAAGGGCGCGGGGGTCGCGGTAGACCTGACCATAGCCGGTGCGGCGGATCAGGGCGTCCTGACCCGAGGCCGCGATCAGCGGCTGATGATCCGCAGTCGCCCGCTGGGTGAGCCTGGCATAGATCGCCGAGATCTGCCGGTGCCGCGCCGGGGCGGAGTTGCGGAAATAGGACCACAGCCCCGGCGCCATCTTCGGCAGCGCGCCGGGGGCATAGACGATGTCGTTCGTCCGCCCGGCGGCATAGGCGACCAGCGTGCGCAGGTCGCGCGGGATCGGGTAGGGCTCGACCGCCTCGGCCTGGATGAAACCGGCGTTGCCGAAGCTCGTCTCCTCGCCGGGGCCGCGCCGGTCGACCAGCGTCACGTCGTGGCCATGCGCCTGCAGGGCAAGGGCCGCCCCCGCGCCGACCATTCCGGCGCCCAGAACGATGATCTGCGCCATCGCGGTTCTCCTGTAGGGGGCCGCGCCGGCACGTGTGCCGTCGGCCGACGGCGTGCCGGGGCGGACGGGGCCGCTAGAGCAGCAGGTCGCGCAGCGCCAGGCCGCCCGAGATCTGCAGCGCGAAATCGGCCGTTCCGTCACCGTCGACATCGCCCAGAAGCAGGACATGCCCGTCGGCAGAGGCAACGCGCAGCTGCCCCGCGGTGCTGAATGTCTCCGATCCGATGTACTGGAACGCCTGGTCGCCCGCGCGGGTGAGGTCGGCGTCAAGCGCGCTCAGGTCGATGCGGTCGACGCGGGTGATGAAATCGCCGATCACGTCCATCGCCTCGGGCGTGCTGTCCGAAAGATCGGTGAAGACGAAGCGGTCGGCGCCGGCGCCGCCCCACAGCGTGTCGGCCCCCGCACCGCCATCGAGGCGGTCGCGCCCGTCGCCGCCGTTGAGCAGGTCGTTCCCGTCGCCACCGGCCAGCGAATCGTTGCCGCCATCGCCCGCCAGCGTGTCGGCGCCGTCACCGCCCACGAGGGCGTCATTGCCCCGCGCGCCGGTCAGGCTGTCGTTGCCAAGGCCGCCGTCCAGCCGGTCGTTGCTGCGCCCGCCGTCCAGCAGGTCGTTGCCGTCGCCGCCCTCGAGCGTGTCCGATCCGGCGTCGCCGAACAGCCGGTCATCGCCATCGCCGCCATAGATCCGGTCGCTTCCGTTCCCGCCCAGAAGCGTGTCGGCGCCTGCGTCGCCGTTCAGCCGGTCGTTGCCGGCGCCACCGTCGAGCCGGTCATCGCCGTCGCCGCCCGAAAGCGTGTCGCCGCCACCGCCACCCAGCAGGGTGTCATCCCCGCCCAGCCCGTCGACGAGATCATTGCCGCCGCGCGCGTCGATCAGGTCGGCACCGTCGGTGCCTGCGAGGATGTCGCCGCGCCCCGTCGCGGTGACCGAGGTGCCCACGACCACCACCGGCGCGGGGTCCTGCGTCGGCACGGTATAGCCGCCCGAGGCCGGGATCAGCGCCGCGGTGAGCGGATCACTCGCGAGATCGGTCACGAAGTCTGAAAAGAAGGTCGAAGCAAGGGTCATCGCGAAGGTCCGGGCTGCCGCTGGGAAGGAAAATCCCGGGCGAGAGTGCCTCTGCCCGGGATGATTTGCAATGTGTCGCGCGGGGTCAGATCGCGACGTCGACGCCGTCGGGGCCGATCACCCGGCTCGGCAGGCCGATCTTGCCCAAACGCTCGAGGAAGGGCCGCGCCGGCAGCTCCTCGACGTTCGCCATGCGGTGCACGTCCCAGGTGCCCTCGGCCACCATCAGCGCCGCCGCCACCGCGGGCACGCCCGCGGTGTAGGAGATGCCCTGCGAGCCGACCTCCTCATAGGCTTCCTTGTGATCGGCGACGTTATAGACGAAGACCTCGGTCTCCTTGCCGTCCTTCAGCCCCTTCACATAGTCGCCGATGCAGGTCTTGCCGGTGTAGTTCGGCGCCAGGCTGGCCGGATCGGGCAGCACCGCCTTCACCACCTTCAGCGGCACCACCTCGAGCCCCTCGGCGGTCTTCACCGGCTGTTCCGACAAGAGGCCGAGGTTCTTCAGCACGGTGAAGACGTTGATGTAGTGATCGCCGAAGCCCATCCAGAAGCGCACGTCGGCCTGCGGGTAATTGGCCGAGAGCGAATGCACCTCGTCATGGCCCGACAGATAGGCCTTCTGCTTGCCCACGACGGGCAGGTCCCATTCCTTGCCCACCTCGAACATGGCGTTTTCCTGCCACTTGCCACCCTGCCAGGAATAGACCGTGCCGGTGAACTCGCGGAAGTTGATCTCGGGGTCGAAGTTCGTCGCGAAATAGCGGCCGTGGCTGCCCGCGTTGATGTCGACGATGTCGATCGCGGTGACAGTGTCGAGATATTCGTCGGCGGCGAAGCGGGCATAGGCGTTCACCACGCCGGGGTCGAAGCCCGCGCCCAGGATCACCGTCACGCCCTTCTCGGCGCAAAGCTCGCGCTTCTTCCACTCGTAATTGCCATACCACGGCGGGATCTCGCAGATCTTCGCCGGGTCTTCGTGGATCGCGGTGTCGATATAGGCGGCGCCCGTTTCGATGCAGGCGTCCATCACCGTCATGTTGACGAAGGAGGAGCCGACGTTGATGACGATTTCCGCGCCGGTCTTGCGGATCAGCGCGGCGACCGCGGCGCTGTCCATCGCGTCGACGGCGTGTCCCTCGAACGTGCCCGGCACTTTCATCGCCTTCTTCTCGTGGACCGAGGCAATGATCGCGTCGCATTTCGCCTTGGTGCGCGAGGCGATGTGCAGGTCACCCAGGATGTCGTTCGACTGCGCGCATTTGTGGGCGACCACTTGCGCCACACCGCCGGCACCGATGATGAGCACGTTCTTTTTCACTTCAGCTGGCTCCTTTCACGAGCAAGGGGAAGGGGGGTGTTCAGCCCCTCAGGACAGGGAAGAGGTGTAATCCTCATAGGTGAATTCGCGGATCAGCTCGACAGTGCCATCGGCGCGACGGATCGCGATCGAGGGCATGTTGACGCCGTTGAACCAGTTCTTCTTGACCATCGTGTAGCCCGCCGCGTCGCGCACCGAGATCCGGTCGCCGACCTGCAGCGGCGCGGCAAAGCGCGCCTCGCCGAAGATGTCGCCCGCCAGGCAGCTCTTGCCCGCGATCTGATAGGGGAAATCGCCGTCCTGCGGCAGCTTCGCGCTTTCGCGGTAGATCAGCAGGTCGAGCATATGCGCCTCGATCGAGCTGTCGACGATGGCGATCTGCTTGTCATTCTCGAGCAGGTCGAGGACCGAGACCTCGAGCGTGGTCGATTGCGTGATCGAGGCCTCGCCGGGTTCCAGATAGACCTGCACGCCGAAGCGCTCGGAGAACGCCTTCAGCCGCGCGGCCAGTTCCTCGATCGGGTAGTTTTCGCCGGTGAAATGGATGCCGCCGCCCAGGCTGACCCAGTCGAGCTTTTCCAGAAGCGGTGCGAAGTCGCGCTCGATCCGGCCGAGCTGTTCATCGAAAAGCGCGAAGTCGCGGTTCTCGCAATTGTAGTGGATCATCACGCCCGAGATCAGGCTGGCCACGTCGAGCAGTTTCGCGATGTCCCACTCGCCAAGCCGCGAGAACGGGCGCGCCGGGTCGGCCAGATCGAAACCGGAGGTCGAGAAGCGCGGGTTCAGCCGCACACCGCGCTGGATGCCGGCCGATTGCGCCTCGAAGCGTTTCAGCTGGCCGGTGGTGTTGAAGATGATCTTGTCGGCGTAACCGCAGGCCTCGTCGATCTCGCGGTCGGACCAGGCGACGGAATAGGCGTGGGTTTCCTTGCCGAACTTCTCGCGGCCAAGGCGCAGCTCGTAGAGCGAGGACGAGGTGGTGCCGTCCATCCAGGGGCGCATGATGTCGAAGGCCGACCAGGTCGCGAAGCATTTCAGCGCCAGCAGCGCCTTCGCCCCGGACGCTTCGCGCAGGGCGGCGATCTTGCGCATGTTCTCGAGGAGACGCGCTTCGTCGATCAGGTAGAAGGGTGTCGGAATCATGGGCCCCCCCAAGCGGCAAAGTGAAGCCGCGATATAGGCCCCCGCCCCTGCCTTCGCAAGGAAAACTCAGTCGACCCGCAGCGCGTCCTTGGCTACCGCCAGAGTGTAACCCTTGCGTGAAATGTTCCTGACAAGCAGTTCCGAGACAAGCGCGTTGCCGAGCCCGTCGCGCAGCCGCTTGATCCTTGTGGCGCCGGCGGCCTCGTCGCACTCGGCCTCGGGCTTGCCCGAGATCACCGATTCGATCTGCGCGCCGGTGAGGATGTCGTCATCCATCCGCGCCTCGGCCAGCACGGCCAAGGTCTCGATCGCGGCGGGGGTCAGCGAGAAGGCCATGTCGTTCAGCATCACCGCATTCTCGGCGCGGCGGATGCGCAGGCTCTGCACCTCGATCCCGGTGCGGCGGATCTCGCCCATGCGCCGGTTCAGCCCGACGATGGTCAAAAGCAGCACCAGGGCCGCCACCATCAGCGCGGTGGCAAAGACCAGCAGGATGAAGATGATGATCCGATAGGAGGTCAGCATCTCGGAAAAGGCGGTGCCGGACTGGCCCAGCACCTCGAGCAGGCGCAGCTGCGTCGGGTCGGTCAGGGCATCGTTCTGCACGAAGATCTGCTCGACGCGCGCGTTGAAGGCATCGGCGTCGGGCAGCGACAGGAACAGCAGTGCGGCGGCAAGACCGAGGATCGCGGTGATGCCCGCCACCCCCCAGGTCACCGCGCGGGCGCCGGTCTTCAGCCCCTCAGTAACGGAGGAAGTATGGTCCGGCACTGGCTTTCCTCTGCTCGAGTCCTTCGGGCCCGAAAATGGACACGATGTTGAGCAGCGTCCAGCCGTCTCGCGCCAGTCGCGGCGCCAATGCGCGGGAGGCCGCCTGTTTCGTGCAGGCATTGTCGGGCAGCTGCGCCACGCCGTAGTGCAGGCGCAGCGGATCGTCCCGCTTGGCCTTGTAATCGGCAAAGCACTGCGCCTGCGCCGGGGCGGCGACCAGCACGGCAAGGGCAATGGCAAGGGCGGAGAGCGCGTGTGTCATCATGCCTGACAGGCTGCGATGGGATGCGGGGTTATGCAATGACAAAAGGGGTTTGCGCCCGTTGTTATCGGATAACCGGGGGCTGATATTGCGCGGCGGAGGGGCTCTGGCCAAGGGTGAGGCATCGCAACTGCGGGCCCTCCCGCATCAGCCAGGACAGATCCCATGACCGGAGTTTTCCGCACCCGCCTGACCGCCGCCATCACCGCTGCCGCGGTGGGGCTCGGCGCTCTCGCCACCACCGCCAGCCCGGCCGCCGCGCTCAGCGATGACGGCCGGCAGGCGCTCGGCTGGGTCGTCGGCCTCGGCGCCGCGGCGCTGCTGCTGAACGAGATCGACAAGGACAAGGACCGCCGCCGTGCCGCGCCGGCCCCGGTCTATGCGCCGCCCGCCGGATATTACGGCGGCGGCCACGACCGCTATGACCGGGACGACCACTATGACCGGGACGATCGCCGCGCCTATTCCCCCTCGCGCAATTCCGTCCCGGGCAGCTGCCTGATGCAGGTGCGCACCCGGGACGGCCGCCGCGAGGTGATCGACGGCAGGTGTGCGCAGCGCGCGCTTGGCCGGGTCGAGCTGCCGCGCAGCTGCGCCTTCGACCTGCTCACCGACCGTGGCGGGCGCGAGCGCGTCTATGGCCGCAACTGCCTCGAGGACCGCGGGTTCCGCATCGGCCGGTACTGAGTCGGCCGACTGCGGCGAGAGGGCGGGGGGATCCCCGCCCTTTTCCGTTGCGCGGCAGGGGCTGAACGGGCAGGACGGGGCCATGACACAGGCACCCGATTATTCCTTCGAGCTGGCGGCGCAGGCGCGCGGCCTGCTCCGTATCGCCGGTACCGACGAGGTCGGCCGCGGCCCGCTGTGCGGCCCGGTCACCGCCGCCGCGGTGATTCTCGATCCTGCGCGCATCCCCGAGGGGCTGAACGATTCGAAGAAGCTGACGGCGAAGCGCCGCGCCGCGCTGGTCGAGGAGATCACCGCCTCCGCCGACTGGTGCGTGGCCCACGCCAGCGTCGAGGAGATCGACAGCCTCAACATCCTGCGCGCAAGCCATCTGGCGATGTGCCGCGCCGTCGCCGGGCTGCGGCGGCTGCCCGATCATGTTCTTGTGGACGGAAACCGCTTGCCACAAGATCTTGGGGTCTCGGCCGAGGCGATCGTGAAGGGGGACGGGCGCTCCGTCTCGATCGCGGCGGCCTCGATCCTGGCCAAGGAAGCACGCGATGCGCTCATGGTGGGCTTGGCGCAACAATACCCCGGCTATGGCTGGGAACGGAATGCGGGCTACCCGACACGGGATCACCTGCAGGCCCTTCTAGATCTTGGCGTGACCCCCGTTCATAGGCGTTCGTTCAAGCCAGTACACAACATCTTGTGCCAAGCGAAATCTGTAAGTGCTTGATTCAAAAAAGAATTTGACGGGGAATCGCCTTTGACTCATGTTTGACCCCACCAGATCGGCACAAGCCGACACCCATACGGGCAAGCCCGCAAAGGGCAGAACGAGGCAGACATGACGAAAACCACCGTGCGGGCGCAGCAGCCTTTGCTGCCGCTCAACCAGATTCTTGCAGGCGACTGCATCGAGATGATGAACAGCTTGCCCGAGGCAAGCATCGATCTCATTTTCGCCGATCCGCCCTATAATCTGCAGCTGCGCGGCGAGCTGCACCGGCCCGACAATTCCAAGGTCGACGCCGTCGATGACGCCTGGGACCAGTTCGGTTCCTTCGACCATTACGACCGCTTCACCCGCGACTGGCTCGCCGCCGCGCGCCGGATCCTGAAGCCGAACGGGGCGATCTGGGTGATCGGCTCCTATCACAACGTCTTCCGCCTCGGTGCCGAGCTGCAGAATCAGGGCTACTGGATCCTGAACGACGTGGTCTGGCGCAAGTCGAACCCGATGCCGAACTTCCGCGGCAAGCGGCTGACCAACGCGCATGAGACGCTGATCTGGGCCTCGAAGGGCGAAGGTGCCAAATACACCTTCAACTACGAGGCGCTGAAGGCGCTGAACGAAGGCGTGCAGATGCGCTCGGACTGGGTGCTGCCCATTTGCACCGGCAACGAGCGGCTGAAGGACGACGCCGGCGACAAGGCGCATCCGACGCAAAAGCCCGAGGCGCTGCTGCACCGCATCATCCTCGGCACGACGAACCCGGGCGACGTGGTGCTCGACCCGTTCTTCGGCACCGGCACCACCGGCGCCGTGGCGAAGATGCTCGGCCGCGACTACATCGGCATCGAGCGCGAGGAAGCCTATCGCAAGGTCGCTCTGAAGCGGCTCGAGAAGGTGCGCAAGTTCGACAAGGAAGCGCTCGAGACCACCACCTCGAAACGCGCCGAGCCGCGCGTGCCCTTCGGCCAGCTGGTCGAACGCGGCATGCTGCGCCCGGGCGAAGAGCTTTACTCCATCGGCAACCGCTTCAAGGCCAAGGTCCGTGCCGACGGCACGCTCGTCGGCAATGACGTGAAGGGGTCGATCCATCAGGTCGGCGCCCATCTCGAGGGCGCGCCGTCCTGCAACGGCTGGACCTACTGGCACTTCAAGCGCGAGGGGAAACTCGTGCCGATCGACCTGCTGCGTCAGCAGATCCGTGCCGAGCTGAACTGATCCCGATCACGGGTTACCGCCAGTGCCCGTGGTCCGCCCGCGGGTACGACCTTGCCCCGCCGTTCGCTCGGCGGGGTCTTTTGGCCAAGGGCCGCCGCACTTTTCATCTTGCCTGAAATACCTCGCGGGGGTCCGGGGGCGCGCAGCCCCCGGCGCGATCCACCCGATCCCGCTCAGCCGTCCTCGAGATGCGCGCGCAGCTCGCGCAGCACCGGCAGCACCGCCCGCACCTTCTCCGGCCCGACCGAGCGCACCACATCCGCGATCACCGGCATGAAGGCCGCCAGCGCCGCGTCGCGGGCATGCCGCCCGGCGGGCGAGATCGAGACGAACTTGCGCCGCGCATCGTCCCAGTCGGGGCGGATATGCACATGCCCCGCCCATTCAAGCTTCGACAGCGTGTTGGTCATCGCGCCGCGGGTGACGTGAAAGGTCGCGGCGAGCTGCGCGGGGGTGCGCTCCTCGCCGATATGGGCGAGATGGTTCAGCACCGAGAAATGCGAGATCTCCATGCCGCGTGGCAGCGCCCGGCTCACCGTGTTGCGGGCAAGCTGGTCGACCATGAAGACCTCGGCGAAAAGCGAGGCGGCCAGAGGATCCGAGCCGTCGTTCATGGGCCCTCGAAGTCGCGGTCGTGGGACAGCGAGGGCACGCGGCCGCGGGCCTCGGCGACGCGCGCCATGTCGATCTCGACCAGCGTCACCCCGGGCGCCTCGCCGCCATCGGCCAGCACCTCGCCCCAGGGGGCGACGGCCAGGCTGTGGCCCCAGGTGCGGCGCAGCCGCTGGCCAGGGGTGGCGTCATGCACGGCATGGGCGCCGCATTGCGCGGGGGCAAGGACGAAGCAGGTGTTCTCGATCGCGCGGGCGCGGATCAGGCTTTCCCAATGCGCCGCGCCCGTGGTGTCGTTGAAGGCGGCGGGCAGCGTCAGGATCTGTGCGCCACCCTTCGCGCTGCGGCGGAACAGCTGCGGGAAGCGCAGGTCATAGCAGATCGCCATGCCGATCTTCGCGAATCCTGCGTCGGCCACCACCGCCCGCGTGCCGGGGCGATAGCCCTCCGATTCGCGGTATTTCTCGGTTTCCGAGACATCGACGTCGAACATGTGGATCTTGTCATAGCGCGCGACGATCGCGCCCGAGGGGCCGATCAGGAACGAGCGGTTGGCGAAGCGGCCATCGGCGTCATGCGTCTTCAACCCGAGCGAGCCGATCAGCAGCGTGATGCCAAGCGCCGCGGCCTCGGCGCGCAGCGCGGCAAGGGTCGGGTCGTCTTCCTCGTGGCACAGCACCTCGCGCTGCCAGCCGCGGTCCGAGGACAGCAGGTTGGTGCATTCGGGGGTCAGCACGAAGCTGGCGCCGGCGGCCGCGGCCTCGCGGATGAAAGCCAGCGTGACCGGCAGGTTGGCCGCCGGATCGTCGCTGACCGACAGCTGGACAAGAGCGGCCTTCATGCGTCGGCCAGCATCGCGTCGAGCTTGCCCGCCGCGTCAAGCGCATGCAGATCGTCGCAGCCGCCGACATGCGCGCCGCCGATGAAGATCTGCGGCACCGTGCGCCGGCCGTTCGCCCGCGCCATCATCGCGCTGCGCAGCGACGGATCGGCGCCGACGTCGGTCTCCTCGAAGGTCACGCCCTTCTTCGTCAGCAGCGCCTTGGCGGCGATGCAATAGGGGCAGGTGCGGGTGGTGTAGATCTCGACGCGTTTCATGGGCAATCCCTCCGGTCCGGGCAGATTAGAGGGATTTAGGCGTCTTTCGCAACGCGCGCCAGTGCCGCGACCGAAACCCGTGCCGCGCCGGCCTCCAGCACCGCCTGCGCCGCGGCGGCAAGGGTGGCGCCGGTGGTCATCACGTCATCGACGATCAGCACCGGCCGGCCGGCGATCGCGGCGGCGTGGCGTGCCCGCACGGCGAGCGCGCCGTCGAGATTGGCGAAGCGTTCGGCAGGGCTGCGGCCGTCCTGGCTGGGCGTGGCGCGCAGGCGCACCAGCAGGTCGGGCAGATGCCTGCCCCCCGCCGCCCGCGCCACCTCGCGCGACAGCAGCGCCGCCTGATTGTAGCGCCGCCGGATCAGCCGCAGCCGGTGCAGCGGCACCGGGGCGACGATCGTCTCGGCGCTCAGCAGTGGCGCCGCGGCGCGGGCGAGCCAGCCGCCGAGCGGGCGCGCCAGGTCAAGCCGGTCGCCGTGTTTCAGCGCCAGCACCAGCTGCCGCCCGGTGCCGGCATAGTGCAGTGCCGCGCGCCCCTGCGCCCAGGGCCGCGGCGTGGCAAGGCAATCGTCGCACTGGACCTGTCCCTCGGCCTCGCCCGGCAGCGGTGCGCCGCAGGCGTCACAGGCCAGCCCGGTGATGAAGCCGGTCTCGCTCCAGCATGGGCCGCACAGGCCGAAGTCGGTGGCCACCGCCGCGCCGCAGGCGATGCAGCGCGGTGGCAGCACGACATGCAGCAGCTGCAGCGCCATGGCGCGGATCGCCGCTGGCATCCGTTCGCGGATCGCCGTAATCTCCGGCCCCATCATGACCACGCCGCTCCCCCTGACCGATCGAGACGCGCTGACGCGCCACCGCCGCCGCGCCGCCGCAGAGCCCGCGCTGTTCCTGCACGAGGATGCCGCCGCCGAACTTCAGGAGAGGCTGCTCGAGGTTAACAGAACGTTTACGGACCCGGCCCTGGTGACGAATTTCCCGGGTCCCTGGCGTGCCGTGCTGCCCGGGGCAAAGGTCGTCGCCGATGACGAGGTGCTGAGCCTCGACCCCGGCGCGCATGACCTTGTCGTCCATGCGCTGTGCCTGCACTGGTCGAACGACATCGTCGGGCAGATGGTGCAGGCGGCGCGCGCGCTGCGGCCCGACGGGCTGTTCATCGCGGTGATGTTCGGCGGCCAGACCCTGACCGAGCTGCGTGCGGCACTGGGCGAGGCCGAGATCGCCGTCACCGGCGGGCTCAGCCCGCGGGTGCTGCCGATGGGCGAGATCCGCGACCTCGGCGCGCTGATCCAGCGCGCGGGGCTCGCGCTGCCGGTCGCCGACAGCGTGATCCGCAAGGTCACCTATCCCGACCCGCTGCGGCTGCTGACCGATCTGCGCGCCATGGGCGAGACCAACGCGCTGAGCGCGCGGCCGCGCCATTTCACCCGTCGCGCGGTGATGGCCGAGGCGCTGCGCCACTATGCCGAGAATTTCGCCGAGCCGGACGGCCGGGTGCGGGCGACCTTCGACATGGTCTGGCTGACCGGCTGGAAGCCGCATGAAAGCCAGCAGAAGCCGCTGCGCCCCGGCTCGGCCGCGCATCGGCTGGCCGAGGTGCTGGGCACCTTCGAGCTGCTGGCGGGCGACAAGGCCGGGCGCTAACCAAGCGCGGTCAGGAACCCTTTCGACCACCAGTGCACATCCTTCTTCAGAAGGAGCTGCATCATCCCCTCGTGCCGGCGCTGGCGCTCGGCCAACGGCATGGCGAGTGCGGTCATCATCGCCGTCGCCATCTGCTCGGGGTCGTGCGGGTTCACGGTGAGCGCGTCGACCAGCTGCTCGGAGGCGCCGGCGAACTGGCTCAGGATCAGCACGCCGGGGTCGTCGGGGTCCTGCGCCGCGACGAATTCCTTCGCAACGAGGTTCATTCCGTCCATCAGCGGCGTCACCAGCGCGATGTCGGCCGCGCGGTAGAGCCCGGCCAGCACCTCGCGCGGGACGGGGCGGTTGATGAAGCGGATCGGCGTCCAGGTGATGTCGGCGAAGGTGCCGTTGATCTGGCCCGAGAGATGCTCGGTCTCCTGGCGGATGTCGTCATAGGCCGGCACCCCCTCGCGCGTCGGCGGCGAGATCTGGATCAGCGAGACGAGGCGGTGCCAGTCCTCGTGCCGGTCGAGGAATTCCCCGAAGGCGCGGAAGCGCTGCGGCACGCCCTTGGTGTAGTCGAGCCGGTCGACGCCGATCATCAGCCGCCGGTTCGGCTTCACCAGCCCCTCGGGCAGTTTCGTCACCTGCTCTTCGGCGAGCGTGCGGAACTCGGCCGCGTCGATGGCGATCGGGAAGGCGGCGATGCGCACCTGCCGCGGCTCGAGGTGGATGAAGCCGCCGGCAAGCTCGGTCGCGCCGCCGATCTGCACCATCGCATCCATGCAGTTGCGCACGTCGCGTTCGGATTGCAGGCCGACAAGCTCGTAATGGGAAAGCCATGCGCACAGCTCGGGCCCGTTCGGCAGCGCCTGAAGGGCAAGCGGCGTCGGGAAGGGGGTGTGCAGGAAGAACCCCATCCGGTTCTCGGCACCCAGCACCCGCAGGTCATGGGCCAGCGGCAGCAGATGGAAATCATGCACCCAGATCCGGTCGTCGGGCTCCAGCACCTCGAGCAGCATCTTTGCCAGGCGCCGGTTCACCGCCTTGTAGCCCGCGAGATAATCGCCGCGGATGTCGAGCAGGTCGGTTCGGCCGTGAAACAGCGGCCAGAGCACCGAGTTTGCATAGCCGTGGTAATAGCTTGCCTGCTCCTCGGGGCTGAGGTCGAAGGCCAGGCGGCGGAACGGGCCGCCCTCGATCTCGGTGAAGCGGTTCTCGGGCGTCTCGGAGAGCTCTCCCGAGGTGCCGATCCAGACCCCGCCGCGTTCGGCCAGGGTATCGGCAAGGGCGACGACCAGCCCGCCCGAGGGGGTGGGGCCAAGCGGCAGGCGGTTCGAGAGGCAGATCAGGCGTCCCATCTCAGCCCTCCATGCCAAGCCAGTGCAGCACCGCCTGCGGGTCCGGCAGGCGATAGCGCGCGGCACTGTCGCCTGGGCCGACCTTGATGCCGAAACCGCCCTGCGCGCCGGCCCAGGCCAGCGCCGGCTCGTCGGTGGCGTCATCGCCGAGGAACACCGGCGCGCGGCCGGCAAAGGCGGGCAGCGCGGTCAGTGCGGCCAGCGCCCGGTCCTTCGAGGCGCCCTCGGGTTTCAGCTCGAAGGCCATCTTCGCGGGCTGCACGGCAAAGCCGGGGCTCGCCGCGGCAAGGGCCTCGACGAAGGCGGCCACCGCGGCCCCGGCCGCGGGCCGGTCGCGGAAATGCACCGCCCCGCCCAGCGTCTTCGGCTCGTAAAGCAGGCCTTCGCGTGCGGCAAAGCCCGAAAGTGCAGCCTGCACCGCGACGATGCCGGCGGGGGGGCGGGCGAGGGGCGGGGCCATCCCCCGTGCCTCGGCGCCGTGGCTGCCGACGAGGAGCCCGTCGAAGCCGTCGAGGAAGCGGGCGAGTTCGGGCAGGGAGCGGCCAGAGACGATGGCGAGCGCACCGTCAAAGATCTCGCTCAGCCGGCGCAGATGCGCGGCAAGGCCCGGCGGGACCACCACCGCGTCGGGTCGCGGCGCAATACCGACGAGGGTGCCGTCGAAGTCGAGGAAGAGGGAGGCGCGCGCGAAATCGGGCGCGGGCGGGGCGCTTGCGGAAAAGGGGCTGTCGGAAGTCATGGCTGAAGGGTAGGTCATCCTGTCCTGATTGCAACGGTCGCATTGACCCGGGGGGAAAACGCGATAAGTCGGGGGTGGTTCCCGAAGCGACAGGACATGAGATGAAGATCGACCCGAACCCGCGCCTTGCCCACGCCCCCGCCGACCACCCGCCGGTGCCGCAAGCCAAGATCGGGGTGCTCTTCGCCAATCTCGGCACGCCGGATGCGACCGACTACTGGTCGATGCGGCGCTATCTGAACGAATTCCTCTCGGACAAGCGGGTGATCGACATCCCGTCGTGGAAATGGCAGCCGCTGTTGCAGCTGATCATCCTGACGAAGCGGCCCTTCACCTCGGGGGCGAATTACCGCTCGATCTGGAATACCGAGGCGAATGAAAGCCCGCTGATGACGATCACCAAGAGCCAGGTCGCGAAGCTGCGCGAGGCAATCGAGGCGCGCTTCGGCGCCGGCGTGATGGTCGATTTCTGCATGCGTTACGGCAATCCCTCGACCGCCTCGGTGGTCGAGCGGATGGTGCAGGCGGGCTGCGAGAAGATCCTGTTCTTCCCGCTTTACCCGCACTACGCGGGCGCGACGAGCGCCACCGCGAACGACGCCTTCTTCCGCGCGCTGATGACGCAAAAGCGCGCGCCCGCCGCCCGCACCGTGCCCGAGTATTTCGACCGGCCGAGCTATATCGACGCGCTCGCGCAGTCGGTCGAGCGGGTCTATGCCACGCTGCCCGCCCGCCCCGACGTGCTGGTGGCCTCGTATCACGGCATGCCCAAGCGCTATCTGATGGAAGGCGACCCCTACCATTGCCAGTGCCAGAAGACCTCGCGCCTGCTGATGGAACGGCTTGGCTGGCAGAAGGGCGATATCGACACCACCTTCCAGTCGGTCTTCGGCCGCGAGGAATGGCTCAAGCCCTATACCGTCGAGCACGTGGCCGAGCTTGCGAAGGCCGGCAAGAAGAACATCGCGGTGATCTCGCCGGCCTTCTCGGCCGATTGCATCGAGACGCTCGAGGAGATCAACGGCGAGATCCGCGAGGCCTTCGTGCATGCGGGCGGCGAGAGTTTCACCTACATCCCCTGCCTCAACGACGACGAACCGCATGTGCGCGCGCTGATGGAAGTGGTCGAGGAAAACCTCGCCGGCTGGATCGACTGAGACCGGGGACGGCGGCGCCGCGTGTCGGCAGGATCTGCAGGATCCGCGTCGGCCGCTGCGAACGGTCATGAAAAAAGGGCCCCGAGGGGCCCTTTCGCATCCGGTCTGCGGCGTGGGGTCAGATCAGCACGACCTGGGTGCCGACCTTGGTCAGGCCGTAGAGTTCCTTGATGTGCTGGTTGTAAAGACCGATGCAGCCGTTCGACGACTTGCGCCCGATCTTGCGCGTGTCGTGGGTGCCGTGGATGCGGTAATACTGCCAGCTGAGGTAGAGCGCGTGGGTGCCAAGCGGATTGTCCGGGCCCGCGGGCACGAAATCCGGCCAGTCGGGGTTGCGCTGCTTCATCGAGGGGGTGGGCGACCAGGTCGGGCCCTCGACCTTGCGGATCACCTCGGTGCGACCGCGGCGGGTCAGCTCGTTCGAGACCGGAACCGAGGTCGGGTAGAGCTTGTAGACCGACTGATCCTCGGACCAGAAATGCAGGCAGCGCGAGATCGTGTCGACGAGGATGATGCCGTTCGTCGTGTTGCTGAAGTAATCATGCCAGTCGAGCTCGCGGAAGCTCGAGATGTTGCGCCGCATGTTGGTGTTCGCCGATTCCTCGAAGGTCTCGAGCCCGGCGTCGGGGGTCTGCGCGAACACGGCAGGGGCGGCAAGGCTTGCACCGGCAAGGGCCGCAGTGCCGAGGAAGGCGCGACGATCAAGCGTTTTGCGCGCGATGGTCATGGGTCAACTCCGCTTGCGGCCGAGTCCCGCGGCCGCTTCGCGCGCAGCATTAGTGCGCCTTTGCCGCAGGTGCAAATCAAACCATCGTCATCAGGCGATTTCACGCAACTGTGGGTTTGCGTGGCCTTTGCGCGAGGTGTAAGGCTCGGCGCTGAAATTCCGGGGGACAGAGAATGACCAGCGTGAAAGCCCTGATGCTGCTTGCCGTGATGGCAGTGGCCGCCTGCCAGCCTTCGGGGCCCGAACTCGGCCCTGACGGCAAACCCTTGCCGGAGGTGTACCAGATCACCTCGAAGGTCGGGAAAGAAATTCCCGGCCGCGTGCTCGAAGCGGTGAACTCGCTGCGCGCCGCGCGCGGCACCGCACCTGTCGTGCTGAACCCGCAGCTGATGGCGGCGGCGGCGGCGCATTCGCAGGACATGGCGCAGCAGAACCGGCCGTGGCACTGGGGGTCTGACGGCTCCTCGCCGATCGACCGGGCGCGCCGGCAGGGCTTCACCGGCGAGCTGGTGGGCGAGAACATCTCCGAGACCTATGAGACCGAGACCGAGACGCTCTCGGCCTGGATGGGGCTCTCCGACACCCGCGACGTGATCCTGAACCCGACTGCGACCGAGATGGGCTTTGCCTGGTATCAGGAGCCCTCGGGCAAGATCTGGTGGACCATGGTGACCGGGCACAACTGAGCCCGGTCCGCCACCGACAGCGCATGAAAAAGGGCCCCGCGGGGCCCTTTGCCGTCTCCGGGATCTGTCCGCCGCTCAGGGCATCAGGAAGACCGGGGTGCCGGTTCCGACCATGGCGTAGATCTCCTCGATCTCGGGATCGGTCACCGCGACGCAGCCGGCGGTCCAGTCCTGGCGGCCGCCGTCCTTGCCGGCGCGGCCATGGATGAAGATGTCGCCACCGGGCTTGCGGCCGAGCGATTCGGCGAAGACGCGGTCCTGGTCGTTCGGATAGGAAATGCCGAGCGACAGGTGATAGGCCGAGTTCGGATTGCGGCGGTTGATGTAGTAAAGCCCCTCGGGGGTGCGGCCGTCGCCCTCGAACTGCTTGCGTCCGACCGGGTTGCCGCCAAGCGCGACCTTGTAGTCGCGCACGACCTTGTCGCCCGAGATCAGATACATCTCCCGCTGCGCCTTGTGCACCTGGATCTGGGTCACGGGCGGGCCGGAATAGCGTTGGAACTTGGTGGAATCGCCGCCACAGGCGGAGAGGAACGGGACGGTCGAAAGTCCCGCAAGAAGCGTGCGCCGGTGCATGTTCATGCCTGTTATCTGCTGCTCATTTTTCGCTGACCCTAGCACAATTCTCGGATCGCGCGAAGCCCCTAGCGCCGTTCGAAACGTGCGGCAAGCTCGACATGCGCAGACCAGCGGAATTGATCGACGACGATCAGTTCTTCGAGCGAAAAACCGGCATCCAGCAGACGGCGGGCGTCGCGCGCGAAGGTGACGGGGTTGCACGAGACATGCACCAGCCGGCCGAGTCGCGAGGCGGCGATCTCGCCGATCTGGGCCTCGGCGCCGGCGCGCGGCGGGTCGATCACCACCGCGTCGAAGCGGCCGATCTCGTCGGGCAGCAGCGGGCGGCGGAACAGGTCGCGGGCCTCGTGGGTGACACGCTTGAGGCCCTGCGCCTCGCGCCAGCCACGATCAAGCGCGGCCAGCATCGCCGCTTCGCCCTCGACGGCATGGACCTCGGCGGTCTCGGCGAGCGGCAGGGCGAAGGTGCCGCAGCCGGCAAACAGGTCGGCGACGCGGGCGGCCTTGCCCACCGCCTGCCGCACGAAGCCCACCAGCGCCGCCTCGCCCTCGGCGGTTGCCTGCAGGAAGGCGCCGGGCGGCGGGGTGACGCGGGCGCGGCCGAAGACCTGCTGCGCCGGGCGCCGGGCGGCGACGGTTTCCTCGCCCCAGCTCAGCCGCGCAAGGTCATGGCGGCGGGCAAGCCCCGCGAGCGCCTCGAAGAGTGCCGGGTCCATGTCCTTGCCGCCCTTCGCGGCGATCTCGACGCCGGCCTCGCTCAGGGTCAGGGCGAAGGCGATCTCGCCCTTGCGCGAGGCACCAAGCGCGGTCGCCTCCTGCAGTGCTGGCACCATCGCCAAAAGCTCGGGGCGCAGGATGCGGCAGCCGGGCACCTCGACCAGCGTGTCCGAGGCGCGGGCGTGAAAGCCCACAAGCGTGCCCTTCTTCGTGCGCCGGCCGGCAAGCGTGGCGCGGCGGCGCGAGAATTCGGGCGAGGTCTCGACGCGGGCGACCGTCGCCTCGATGCCGCGCTGCGCAAGCGCGTTCAGCACCACCGAGGCCTTCCAGCCGGCGACGAACCCGTCCGAGCCATGCTGCAGCACGCAGCCGCCGCAGGCGCGGTAATGCGGGCAGGGCGGCTTCACCCGGTCGGCCGAGGGGGTGAGGATGCGCGGCGCGGCGATGCGGCCGGCCTCGACCTCGCCCTCGACCTCCTCGCCGGGCAGGACCATGGCGACATGCACGGTGCCTTCGGGGCCGTGGGCAACCCCGTCGGCGTGCAGCGAAAGGCGGTCGATGGTCAGCGTCATGGCGTGGCTCCTTTGCGCGGGAAGTAGCAAAGCCGGGCCCGCCGCGCCATCGTTATTGCGCGGCCTCCTCCTCGGCCGTGACCTCCTCGGTGCCGAGGAATCCGCCCGATTGCCGGCTCCAGTAGCGGGCATAGAGCCCCTGCGCCGCCAGCAGCTGGGCATGGCTGCCCTGTTCGACGATGCGGCCGCGGTCGAGCACGACGATGCGGTCCATCTCGGCGATGGTCGACAGCCGGTGCGCGATGGCGAGCACGGTCTTGCCCTCCATCACCCGGGTCAGCGCCTCCTGGATCTGCGCCTCGACCTCGCTGTCGAGCGCCGAGGTCGCCTCGTCCAGCACCAGGATCGGCGCGTTCTTGAGGAAGGCGCGGGCGAGCGCGATGCGCTGTCGCTGCCCGCCCGAGAGCCGCACGCCACGTTCGCCAAGCGCCGCGTCATAACCGCGGTTGCCCTGGAAATCGACGAGGCCACGGATGAACTCGTCGGCCTCGGCGGCCTTCGCGGCGGCGATCATCTCGGCCTCGGTCGCGTCGGGGCGGCCGTAAAGGATGTTCTCGCGCGCCGAGCGGTTGAACATCGCGGTCTCCTGCGTGACCATGCCGATCTGCCGGCGCAGGGATTCCTGCGTCACCGCGCGCAGGTCGTGGCCGTCGACGCGCACCGCGCCCTTCTCGGTGTCATAGAGCCGCAAGAGCAGCGCGACGAGGGTCGATTTCCCCGCCCCCGAGGCGCCGACGATGCCGATGCGTTCGCCCGGACGGATGGTCAGGGTGACGTCATCGAGCCCGCCCGCCTGCCGGCCATAGGCGAAGGAGACATGGTCGAAGGCGATCTCGCCCCGCACCCGCGCGAGCGTGAGCGCGTCGGGGGCATCGGTCAGCGCGTGTGCCGGGGTCAGGGTGCGCATGCCGTCCTCGACCTCGCCGACATTGCCCCACATCGCCATCAGCGCCTGCGACACCCAGCCCGACATCTGCGCGATGCGAATGGCGATGGCGCCGGCCGCGGCGATGTCGCCGGGGGTCGCAGCGCCCTTTTGCCACATCAGGATCGCGCCGCCGACGAGCAGAATGGGCAGCAGCCCCGAGAAGGTGATCTGTGACAGCCGGTACCAGGTGCTGGTGACGCCGAAGTCGCGGGCGCGGTCGCGGAAGGTCTCCATCGCGCCAAGCGCGGCGCGGTCCTCGTGCTCGGCATGGGCGAAGAGCTTCACCGTCTTGATGTTGGTGATGGTGTCGACAACCTGCCCGGTGACCATCGCCCGCGCCGAGGCCCGCGCCTTCGAGCGGCCACGCACATGCGGCAGGAAGCTGCGGATCAGCGCCAGATAGGCGACCAGCCAGATCGCCAGCGCCAGCGCCCCCCAGCCGTCGATGCCGGCCAGCAGCACCACCGAACCGACGATCGAGGCGAGCGCGAAGAACACCGTGCCGATCACCTCGGACACGGTGTCGGTGACGGCGCGGGCGGTCTGCATCTGCTTTTGCGCGATGCGGCCGGCAAAGTCGTTGTCGAAGAAGGTGACGGCCTGGCCCATCGTCCAGCGGTGCAGCCGCGACAGCACGAGCGGCAGAACGTTCGGCCCGATCAGCATGTTCGACGACCAGGTGGAGAGCCCGAAGGCCGCCGGCCGGATCACCAGGTAGAACAGCGGAAAGGCCAGCAGCAGCGCCCAGTTGTCCTGCAGATAGGTCGGCCCCGGGGTGCCGGTGGCGCTGTCGATGACCAGGCCCAGCAGCCAGGCGGCGGCGACCTCCATCGTGCCGGCGGCGGCCGAGAAGAAGCCCGAGACCCAGATCGCGGGCCAGGCCCCGCGCAGGCACCAGCGGAAGAAGGCGCCAAGGCGCTGCGGCGGTGGCCCCTCGGCGGGGCGGAATGCGTCGATCATCGAAAACCCTTTCTGCCCGCCGAATATAGGGGCGGGGCGGCCGGGGGAAAGGGCTCAGCCCAGAAGGGCGGCGCGGTCGAGGGCAAAGCCCGAGGCGATCCAGCGCGCCTCGAGCTCCTTCAGACGGGCGCCAAGCGCCGCGCCCTGAAGTGCGGGCATCAGGTCGGCGGCCTGCACCGGGAAGCGCTGCGCGGCGCCGAATTCGACCCTGTTCCGGCTCGTTTCCGCGGGCGGCATGCCGGTCAGCGCGGCCTGGATCAGCACCGCATCCAACCCGTCGCGCGCGCCCAGCCGATAGCCCAGAACCGCCGGCCCCTCGCCCGAGAGCGCGCCCTCGCGCAGCCGCTCGAGCCGCCGCGCCTCGGGTTTCGACAGCCGCAGCCGCTCGGCCGGATCGGTGCCGCCCAGCACCGCCAGCCGGCGGATCGGGTCGGCGGGCAGCCCGGCCTCGAGGTGAACAAGCGGCGCGAGCCCGGCCGGATCGGCGCCCGGAAGCACATGCGGCAGGATGCCGGTCGTGGCCATCGCGGCGATGGCGGGCGCGGGGTCGGGGGCGCCCAGAAGCTTGCGCATCTCGTGGCCGACCCGTTCGCGCGAGAGCCGCTCGATCCCCTCGGCGAGCATCGCGCAGGCGGCCAGCCCTTCGGCATCGAAGCCCTCTTCGGGCGCGCCATACCAGGCGGTGAAGCGGAAGAAGCGCAGGATGCGCAGGTAATCCTCGCGGATGCGCTGCGTGGGTTCGCCGACGAAGCGCAGCCGGCGCGCCGCCAGATCGGCCAGCCCCTCGCCCAGCGGGTCGAGCACGGTGCCGTCGGCGCGGGCGTAGAGCGCGTTCATCGTGAAGTCGCGCCGCGCCGCGTCCTCCTCGATCCGGGTCGAGAAGGCGACGGTGGCGTGGCGGCCGAAGGTCTCGATGTCGCGGCGGAAGGTGGTGATCTCGTGCGGCTCGTGATCGGCGATCACCGTGACCGTGCCATGCTCGATCCCGGTCGGCACGGCGCGCAGCCCGGCCGCCTCGGCCAGCGCCACGACCCGCTCGGGCCGGGCGTCGGTGGAAATGTCGATGTCCGAGACTGCCGTGCCAAGGGCGGCGTTGCGCACGCAGCCGCCGACCAGGAAGGCCAGATGCCCGCCCGCCTCGAGCAGCGCCAGAACCCGCTGCACATGCGCGGCCTCGATCCAGGCGCCGGTCAGCCTCATGGTGCCATCCGGTCGCTCAGCGCGCGCAGGATCCGCGCGGTTGCCCCCCAGATGTAATAGGGGCCGAAGGGCGCGACGTAATAGCTGCGCCAGGTGCCGCGCCAGCGCCGCTTCTCGATGCGGAAACGCGCGGGGTCGGCGACATGGGCGAAGGGCACGGTGAACACTTCCTCGACCTCGCCGGGTTCGGCCTGCGGCACGAAGGGGCGGGCGACGCGGGCGATCACCGGGGTGACGAGAAAGCCGGTCACGGTCTCGTGCGGATCGAGCGTGCCGAGGATCTCGACGTTCTCGGGGGGCAGGGCGATTTCCTCGCGCGCCTCGCGCAGCGCGGCCATCGCTGCGCTCGGATCGCCGCTTTCGACCTTGCCGCCCGGAAAGGCGATCTGGCCGGGGTGGTGGCGCAGATGCGAGCTGCGCTTGGTCAGCCACAGCCGCAGCCCCGCCTCGTGTTCCTCGAGCGCGACCAGAACCCCCGCCGGGCGCAGCTTGCGCCCCTCGGGCAGGACGACGTCCGGGTTCAGGTCGTAATCCGAGGAGGGCCGCCCCGGGCGGGCCAGGGCGGCCAGAACCGGGGCGAACGCATCACTCATCGGCAGCCGCCTTCGGCGTGCCGTCGGGGTTCACCGTCGCCTCGAAGCCGAGCGAGGCAGGGTCGAACTCGTAGTGCGCGCCGCAGAACTGGCAATCGGCGGTGACCTTGCCGTCTTCGGTGGTCATGTGGCCGATGTCCTTGGCGGAATAGATCGCCAGGCTGTCGCGCACCCGCTCGGCCGAGCAGGTGCAGCCGAACTCCACCCGCTGCGGATCGAAGACGCGCGGCACTTCCTCGTGGAACAGCCGCACCAGCAGGCCGGTCAGTTCGACGCCCGGGCCGATCAGCTCCATGTCCTCGACGGTGTCGAGCAGCACGTTGGTGCGCACCCAGTTCTCGTCTTCTTCCCCCGCAAGGATGTCGGTGTGGCGCAGCAGGCCACCCTCGCCCGAGCCTTCGCGCGCGGCGCCGGCAACGGCCGGCATCATCTGCAGCATCACGCCGCCCGCCCGCCAGCGCTCGCCCTGACCGGGCAGGATCGAGCGGCCATAGGCCAGCTCGAACCGGGTGGGCAGCTGTTCGGACTGCGCGAAATAGGTCTCGGCGCAGGCGGCCAGCGAGCCGCCGTCAAGCGGCGTGATGCCCTGATAGGGCAGCGTGCCCTCGCCCTGGTCGATCAGGATGGCGAAATAGCCCTCGCCAATCTGCGAGAAGGGCGGCGCGTCGGGGTCGAGCCGGTCGGCATCGAAGCTCGCCCAGCCACGGATACGGGCGGGTTCGCCATTCTCGCCGGGGCCGTAGTAATCGGTGGCGAGGATGCGGATCGGGCCATTGCCGCGCACCTGGATCGAGAGTTTCCAGCGCAGCTTGATGGTCTGGCCGATCAGCGCGGTGAGCAGCGCGACCTCGGCCACCAGGGCCTCGACCATCGGCGGGTAATTGTGCTGTGCGAGCACCTGCTCGAGCACGCCGTCAAGGCGCGCGATGCGGCCGCGCACGTCGGAACGGTCGAGCTGGAACGGCAGGACGGTATCGTCCCATGCGATTTGCGAAAGCGTGGTCATGTATTTCCCGGGGGTTTTCGTTCAGCCCTTGGGCTGCCATATCCTGCCTATATAGGCGCGGCAACCTTTCGACCAAGGGGGCGCAGCACAGGAGGGCAGGATGCGGCGGTTTGGAGAGGCGATCGTGCGGGGGCAGGCCTATCGGCCACGGCCGGGGGCCTATGCGGTGCTGATGCGCGCGGGCCAGGTGCTGATCACCCATCAGTCGCGGCCACATCCCGAGTTCCAGCTGCCGGGCGGCGGCATCGACCCGGGCGAGGGCGCGCTGCAGGCGCTGCACCGCGAGGTGTTCGAGGAAACCGGCTGGTCGATCGGCGCGGCGCGGCGGCTTGGCGCCTATCGCCGCTTCGCCTACATGCCCGAATACGACCGCTGGGCCGAGAAGATCTGCACCGTATTCCTCGCACGCCCGGTGCTGCGCCGCGGTCCGCCGAGCGAGCCGGGCCACAGCGCCGTCTGGCTGGCGCCCGAGGAGGCGATCGACCTGCTTGCCAGCGCGGGCGACCGGCATTTCCTGGCGCAGGTGCTGCGCGGGGGCGCGGTCTAGTCGGCGTTCTGCTTGGAGCCGTCGAACTCGAACAGGATCGCCGAGACGTCGTCGCTCAGCTGCCCGCCGGTGAATTTCTCGAGATCCCAGTAGAAGGCATCGAGGAAGGCGGGGCCGCGCAGGCCGCTGCAGCTGCGCATGATCCGCGCGAGCCCCTCCTCGGCCAGCAGCATGCCGTGCTGGCTCGAGGCCTCGGTGATGCCGTCGGAGGCCAGAAGCAGCCGGTCGCCCGGGTTGAGCTGGGTGGTGATGGTCTCGTATTGCGCATCGTCGATCAGACCGATCGGCATGCCGCCGGTGCCGAGAAACTCGATCTCGCCGCCCTTGCGCTGCACCGCCGGGTAGGGGTGGCCCGCCTGCACCAGCGCCACCCGGCCCGAGATCAGGTCGACATCGGCATAGATCAGGGTGAAATAGCTGTCGGTCGACATTTCCTGCAGCACGAGCGCGTTCAGGAAGGCCGCCAGCTCGGCCGGGTCGCGGGCGTCGTAGATGCCGTATTCGGTCTGGATCAGGGCGATGTTCTGGTCTGGAGAGGAGCCCGACAGATAGCCCGACAGCCGCGCCGTCATCAGCGCCGAGGTGATGCCGTGGCCCGAGACGTCGATCCCGTAGAGGCCGACGCGGCGCGCGTTGATCGGGAAGAAACCGACCAGATCGCCGCCGACATGACCCGAGGGATGCAGCATCAGCGACACCTGCGCCGAACCGAAGGAACGATAGCGTTCCTTCACCAGGCTCTGCTGCAGCTTGCAGGCCTCGGTCAGGTCGCGGTCGACCGAATCATAGAGCCCCTGCAGCTCGCGCAGGGTGGAGGAGAGCATGCGGTTCTTCTCCTGCAGCTCGCGCTCCATCGTCAGGATCCGCTCGCCCGCGGCAAGGCGGGCGCGCAGCTCGGTGCCGTTCACCGGCTTCGACAGATAGTCGTCGGCACCGCTCTCCAGCCCGTAACTGACGTCGTTCTTGTCGTTCTTCGAGGTCAGAAGAACAAAATAGCCATAGCTCGCACGGTCCATCTGGCGGAAGCGACGACAGAATTCGATGCCGGTCATGCCGGTCATCATCCAGTCGGACAGCACGATGTCAGGCTCGATCTCGGTGCAGATCGCGAGCGCCTCCTCGGCAGAGCCCGCCTCGATCACCTCATAGCCGGCGCGGGTGAGCTGCGCCGAGAGGATGCGCCGCTGCATCCGGCTGTCGTCGACAACCAGGACGCGTCGGGTCGTGCGGAAGGTGGCCGCGTCTTGCGCGGACCTGCGCTGGGGCAGCATCGTCTGACTCGAACTCTCGGCAAGGGCCATCTGCATCGCTCGGAGTGTCCGGCGACGGGCTTAAGATCAGGTGAATCGATCTGGTTAAGCCTTCCGCAAGCATTGCCGCCTAGCTTGCGCATCAGGAGACATGCCGAGGAGGCGCGCGCGATGATTGACTGGGAGCGGGTGACGGAGTTGCGGGAGGAGGTTGGCGCCGAGGAATTCGCCGAGGTGGTCGATCTGTTCCTCGACGAGGTCGAGACCACGCTCGCCCGGCTTGGCGAGGCCCCGGGGCAGCTCGAGGACGAGCTGCATTTTCTCAAGGGCTCGGCGTGGAATCTCGGTTTCCGCGAATTCGGTGCGCTGTGTCAGGACGGCGAAAGGCAATGTGCCGCGGGGCGGGGGGGCAGCGTCGAGATCGGCGCGGTGCGCGAAAGCTATGCCCGCTCGAAGCAGGCCTTCATGGCCCGCGCGGCGGAATTCCTGTCCCGCCCCGAGGCTCAGATCAGGAATTCGGCCAGCGCCTCGTCATCGGTGATGTCGCGATAGGTGAAGCCCGCCGCATCGAGCTGATCGGTCAGCGCGGCAAAGGCCCCGGCCTGTTTCGTCTCGATCCCGATCAGCACCGAGCCGAAGTTGCGCGCCGATTTCTTCAGATACTCGAAGCGGGCGATGTCGTCGTCCGGGCCCAGCATCTGCAGGAATTCCTTCAGCGCGCCGGGGCGCTGCGGCATGCGCAGGATGAAATACTTCTTCAGCCCCGAGAATCGCTGCGCGCGCTCCTTCACCTCGGGCAGGCGCTCGAAGTCGAAATTGCCGCCCGAGGTGACGCAGACCACGGTCTTGCCGCGGATCTCGGGGCCAAGCTCGGGCAGGGCGTCGACGGCAAGCGCACCGGCGGGCTCAAGAACGATCCCCTCGACGTTCAGCATCTCGAGCATGGTGACGCAGATCCGGTCCTCGGGCGCGCGCAGGATCTGTTCGGGCGCGACCCAGTCGAGTGCGGCAAAGGGCAGGGCGCCGATCCGCGCCACCGCGGCGCCGTCGACGAAGCTGTTCACCTGTTTCAGCGTCACCGGCTCGCCCGCCGCGACGGCCGCGGTCAGGCTGGCGCCGCCCGCGGGCTCGACGAAGCGGAAATCGGTGCCGGGCGCGGTCGCGCGCAGATAGCCCGTGACCCCGGCCGCCAGCCCGCCGCCGCCCACCGGCAGCACCACCAGATCGGGCGCCCGGCCAAGCTGGTCGAGGATCTCGACCCCGACCGAGGCCTGGCCCTCGATCACGTCCGTATCGTCGAAGGGGGCCAGGAAATGCGCCTGCACATCGGTGCAATAGGCCTTGGAGGCGGCCAGCGTCTGGTCGAAGTAGTCGCCCGTCAGCACGATCTCGACCGCATCGCCACCAAAGGTGCGGGTCTTGTCGATCTTCTGCTGCGGCGTCGTCACCGGCATGAAGATCGTCCCCTTCACCCCGAAGTGACGGCAGGCGAAGGCCATGCCCTGCGCGTGGTTGCCGGCCGAGGCACAGACGAAATGGCGCGCCTCGGGGTCGTGTTCGCGCAGCTTGCGCATCGCGGTGAAGGCGCCGCGCAGCTTGTAGCTGCGCACCGGCGTCAGATCCTCGCGCTTGAGCCAGATCTCGGCGCCATGGCGCTTCGACAGGAAGTCGTTGCGCTGCAGCGGGGTCGGCTCGAACAGTGCGCGCAGGGCGCGGGTGGCGGCGAGGGCGGAAAGGGCGAACTGGGTCATGGCGCCAGCTGTGGCGCGCAAACTTCGGGCAGGCAAGCCGATTCCCTTTGTGTCGGGAACAATTCCGCGCCCCCCTGCATGCTTGCAGGCCTTGAGATGCAGGGCAAAACGCACTATCCCGCGCCAAAACCATATCCGGAGGCTCTCCATGTCCGCGCCCAAGAAAGTCGTCCTCGCCTATTCGGGCGGCCTCGATACCTCGATCATCCTGAAATGGCTGCAGACCGAATACGGCTGCGAGGTGGTGACCTTCACCGCCGACCTCGGCCAGGGCGAAGAACTGGAGCCCGCGCGGCAGAAGGCGCTGATGCTGGGCATCAAGGAAGAGAACATCAACATTCTCGACCTGCGCGAGGAATTCGTGCGCGACTTCGTCTTCCCGATGTTCCGGGCGAATGCGCAGTATGAAGGGCTTTACCTGCTCGGCACCTCGATCGCGCGGCCGCTGATCTCGAAACATCTGGTCGAGATCGCGCAGCGCACCGGCGCCGATGCGGTGGCGCATGGCGCGACTGGCAAGGGCAACGACCAGGTCCGGTTCGAGCTGGGCGTCGCGGCGCTCGATCCCTCGATCAAGACGATCGCGCCCTGGCGGCTGTGGGATCTGACCTCGCGCACCAAGCTTCTGGAATTCGCCGAACAGAACCAGATCCCGATCG
Source organism: Paenirhodobacter hankyongi (assembly GCF_003664585.1). Taxonomy (GTDB): domain Bacteria; phylum Pseudomonadota; class Alphaproteobacteria; order Rhodobacterales; family Rhodobacteraceae; genus Rhodobacter; species Rhodobacter hankyongi. The sequence continues at coordinate 155,414 of NZ_RCHI01000002.1, read as the reverse complement.
CGAAGAACAAGCGCGGCGAGGCGCCGTTCTCGGTCGACGCGAACCTGCTGCACACCTCGTCGGAAGGCACCGTGCTGGAAAACCCGGCCGAAGAGGCGCCCGACTATGTCGCGCAGCGCATCGTGCCGGTCGAACAGGCCCCGAACGAGCCCGAATTCATCGAGGTGACCTTCGAGAAGGGCGATGCGGTCGCGATCAACGGCGAGAAGATGTCGCCCGCGACGATCCTGACCAAGCTCAACGAGCTCGGCGGCAAGCACGGCATCGGCCTGCTCGATTTCGTGGAAAACCGCTTCGTCGGCATGAAGTCGCGCGGCGTCTACGAAACCCCCGGCGGCACCATCCTGCTGGAGGCCCACCGCGGCATCGAGCAGATCACGCTGGACAGCGGCGCGGGCCACCTCAAGGACTCGATCATGCCGCGCTACGCCGAGCTGATCTACAACGGCTTCTGGTTCTCGCCCGAGCGCGAGGCGCTGCAGGCGCTGATCGACAAGACCCAGGAATACGTCACCGGCACGGTGAAGCTGAAGCTCTACAAGGGCTCGGCGCGGACCGTGGCGCGGTGGTCGGACTACTCGCTCTATTCCGAGAAGCACGTGACCTTCGAGGAAGACGCGGGCGCCTATGATCAGCGCGACGCGGCAGGCTTCATCCACCTGAACGCGCTGCGGCTGAAGCTGATCGCGACCCGCAACGCCCGCGTGGCGAAGAAATGAGCCACTCGCAGCCCCGCGCCGCCATCGTCACCGTCTCCGACCGCGCCTCGCGCGGCGAGTATGAGGACAAGGGCGGCCCGGGCTGCGAGGCCTGGCTGCGGGAGGTGGTCACCACCCCCCTCGCCATCACCCGCCACATCATCCCCGACGGGCGCGAGAGCGTGGCCGACACGCTGCGCATGCTTGTCGGGGAAGAGGCGGATCTGATCCTTGTCACCGGCGGCACCGGCCCGGCGCCGCGCGACGAGACGCCCGAGGGTGTCGCGCAGGTGATCGAGAAGGAACTCGCTGGCTTTGGCGAGGAAATGCGCCGCGCCTCGCTGCTCGAGGTGCCGACGGCGATCCTGTCGCGCCAGTCGGCGGGCATCGCCGGCAAGTCGCTGATCATCACCCTTCCGGGCAAGCCCTCGGCGATCGCCACTTGCCTGAATGCGGTCTTCGCGGCCGTGCCCTATTGCCTCGACCTGATCGGCGCCGCCTTCATCGAAACCGATCCCGCGAAGATCGCGGCGTTCCGCCCGAAGGCGAAGTGACGGCCGGTCACGGGCCTTTCGCGCCCTCGGAAGGCGCGGGCCGCTTTCCCGCTTCCGATTGCTCCAAATATCCCGGGGTCCGGGGCAGCGCCCCGGTTCAGCGTTTCACGCTTGCGGTGACGTAATTCACGCTCAGATCGCGGTCCGACAGCGACCAGCGCCAGGACAGCGGGTTGAACACCATCCCCTTGCGGTCGACCGGATCGAGCTCCGCGCCGCGGATCAGTGCGTAAAGCTCGTCGGGCGTCACGAATTTCGACCAGTCATGCGTGCCCACCGGCAGCCAGCGCATCACCCGTTCGGCACCGATGATCGCCATCATGTAGCTTTTCGGATTGCGGTTCATCGTCGAGCAGAACATCAGCCCGCCGGGCGCCAGCAGCTCGGCGCAGGTGTTCACGAAGCCCTGCGGATCGGCGACATGCTCGATGATCTCCATCGCCAGCACCACGTCGAAGCGCTCGCCCGCCGCGGCCAGGTCCTCGGCCGCGCAGTGGCGATAGTCGATCGTCAGCCCCGACTGTTCCGCATGCAGTTTCGCCACCGGAATGTTGCCGCCGGCGGCATCGGCGCCGATCACGGTCGCGCCAAGCCGCGCCATCGGCTCGCTCAGCAGCCCGCCGCCGCAGCCGATGTCGAGCAGCCGCAGCCCGTCAAACGGGCGCGGCGCCTTCAGGTCGCGGCCGAACTGCGCGGCGATCTGCGTCACCAGATAGTCGAGCCGGCAGGGGTTGAGCATGTGCAGCGGCTTGAACTTGCCGTTCGGATCCCACCATTCGGCGGCCATTGCCTCGAATTTGGCCACTTCTGCCGGGTCGATCGTCTGCGTCGCAGCTTCCATGCCGTCCTCCGTCATTCCTTGCGCCTCCCCCGTGGCGGGCGGAGCTGAGCCGTTATATAGTCGGATCATGGATAGAAACGCAGGGCAAAAACGCGCAGCCGGCGCCTTTCTCTACCCGCCGGTCGAGCCCTTCGACCAGCGCATGCTCGACGTGGGCGATGGCCACCGGATCTATGTCGAGCAATCGGGCCATCCGCAGGGGCGCCCGGTGGTGGTGTGTCACGGCGGGCCGGGGGGCGGGTGCAGCCCGGCGATGCGGCGGTTCTTCGATCCGGCGCATTACCGGGTGATTCTGTTCGACCAGCGCGGCTGCGGTCTGTCGCGCCCGCATGCCTCGGTGACAAGGAACACCAGCTGGGATCTGGTCGCCGACATGGAGAAGATCCGCCTCGCCCTCGGGCTGCGCAGCTGGATCGTCTTCGGCGGCAGCTGGGGGGCGACGCTGTCGCTGCTTTATGCCGAGACCCATCCCGAGCGGGTCGATGCGCTGGTGCTGCGCGGGGTGTTCCTCGCCATGCGCAGCGAGCTCGACTGGTTCTATGGCGGCGGCGCGGGGCAGTTCTTCCCCGACCTGTGGGAGCGCTTCACCCGGCCGATCCCGGAGGATGAGCGCGGCGACCTGATCGCGGCCTATCACAAGCGCCTCTTCTCGGGCGATTACGCCGAGGAGGCACGCTTCGGCCGGCACTGGGCGATGTGGGAAAATGCCCTTGCCTCGGTGGATTACGACGGGTTCCCGGGCGAGGCCCCGGCCGATTACGCCCGCGCCTTCGCGCGGCTCGAGAACCACTATTTCACCCATGGCGCCTTCCTCGAGGAAGACGGCCAGATCCTCCGCGACCGCAGCCGCATCGCGCACATTCCGGCGATGATCGTGCAGGGGCGGATGGACATGATCTGCCCGCCGGTCTCGGCCTGGCGGCTGGCGCAGGGCTGGGACCGGGCCGAGCTGCGCATGGTGCCCGCCGCCGGCCACGCGCTGAGCGAGCCCGGCATCGCCTCGGCGCTGGTCGCGGCGATGGACCGGATGCGCTGAGAGCAAGCCGATCACGACCTCTTGAAAGTCCATGGCGGCTTCCCATCTGTTTCCGGCGGGCCGGGCCCCTCTGGCGTTTCCTGTGAGACGCGATGTCGGACCGCATCGAGTGCGCTCGATGTCGGCCCGGTGGCACGGTCGACCTCGGCGCGTTGCAACACGAGGTCATGGTGGAATTCCTTCTCTTTGCGTTCCTGGGCACTCCGGTCTGGATGTGGCTCGTCTTTCTTGCTCTGGTTCTGGCACTTCTCGTGCTGGATCTGGGCGTTCTGAACCGCACCGATCACGAGATCGGCGTTGCCGAAAGCCTGCGGATGTCGGCGCTTTACATCACGCTTGGCCTGTCCTTCGCGGGCTTCGTCTGGTTTCTCAAGGGGGCGGAGGCGACGGCTGATTACGTGACCGCCTTCGTCGTCGAGAAGACGCTCGCGCTCGACAACATCTTCGTCATCGCGCTGATCTTCGGCTTTTTCCGCATACCGCGGCAATATCAGCACCGGGTCCTGTTCTGGGGCATCCTCGGCGTGATCGTGCTGCGTGGGCTGATGATCGGCTTCGGTGCGGCGATCGTCGCGCAATATCATTGGGTTCTGTATCTTTTTGCCGTCTTCCTGATGCTGACCGGCGTCAAGATGCTGTTCACCCGCGAGGAGGCGCATCCGGACCTGTCGAACAACCCGCTGCTGAAGCTGCTGCGCCGGGTGCTGCCGGTCACCGACCGGATCGAGGGGCATGCCTTCACCGTGAAACAGCCGGACCGGACGGGGCGGATCGTGCGCCACGCCACGCCGCTGCTCCTTGCGCTGCTGATGATCGAGTTCGCCGATATCATCTTCGCGGTCGACTCGGTGCCGGCGGTGTTCACCATCACCACCGATCCCTTCGTGGTCTACACCTCGAACATCTTCGCGGTGCTCGGCCTGCGCGCGCTCTATTTCGCGCTGTCGGCGATCCTGCACCGCTTCGCCTATCTCAAATATGCGCTGGCGATCCTGCTGGTCTTCATCGGCTCGAAGATGTTCGTGGCCGACCTGATGGGCTGGGAGAAATTCCCGCCGGTCTGGTCGCTTGGCATCACCGTCGCGATCCTCGCCACCGGCGTCGTGACCTCGCTGTTGCGCACCCGCACGGGGCGCCCGGCGTGAAACGCTTGCAGACTCGGGGCGTTTGCCCTATATGGCTTCTCAACAGCGGCGCGCCGGGGTCCAAACCTGACGCCCACCGGAGAAGTGTGACGGGCCGCTTCGGCCCGTTTTTTGTTATTCAGAGGATCGGAACATGACCGACCTGATCGCCAAGACCGCGATCGACCGGCGTCTTGCCGAGATCGTCTCCCCCGTGATCGAGGGGCTGGGCTTCGAGCTTGTCCGCCTGCGGCTGCAGGGCGGGCGCCACCCGCTGCTGCAGATCATGGCGGACCGGCCCGAGGGCGGCATCGTCGTTGACGATTGCGCCGCAATCTCGACCGCGGTCTCGGCCGTGCTCGACGTCGAGGACCCGATCGAGGACCAATACACGCTCGAGGTCTCCTCGCCCGGCATCGACCGGCCGCTGACCCGGCTGAAGGACTTCGATGTCTGGGAGGGCTACGAGGCGCGTCTTGAGACCTTCGAGCAGATCGACGGGCGCAAGCGCTTCAAGGGCATCCTGCGTGGCACCGAGGGCGACGAGGTGCTGGTCGAGATCGAGGAGAAGGGCGAGATGGTCACCATCGGGCTGCAGTTCGACTGGCTGTCGGACGCCAAGCTCGTGCTGACCGACGAGCTGATCGAGGAGATGCTGCGGCAGAAGAAGGCCGACGGCACGCTCGACGAGACGAAGTTCGACGAGATCGAAGAAGAAGACGACACGAATTCCCCCGACGAGGAGATCTGAGAGATGGCAATCACCTCTGCCAACCAGCTCGAACTGCTGCAGACGGCCGAAGCCGTCGCGCGCGAGAAGATGATCGACCCGGATCTGGTGATCCAGGCGATGGAGGACAGCCTCGCGCGGGCGGCAAAGTCGCGCTACGGCAGCGAGATGGACATCCGCGTCCACATCGACCGCAAGACGGGGCGCGCCACCTTCACCCGCGTGCGCACGGTCGTGGCCGATGAAGAGGTCGAGAACTATCAGGCGCAGCTGACCGTCGCCCAGGCGAAGCAGTACAAGCGTGATCCCGAGATCGGTGACGAGATCATCGACGAGGTGCCACCGGTCGATCTGGGCCGCATCGCGGCGCAGTCGGCCAAGCAGGTGATCTTGCAGCGCGTGCGCGAGGCCGAGCGCGATCGTCAGTTCGACGAGTTCAAGGAGCGCAAGGGCACGATCATCAACGGCGTGGTCAAGCGCGAGGAATACGGCAACATCATCGTCGATGTCGGCCGTGGCGAGGCGATCCTGCGCCGCAACGAGAAGATCGGCCGCGAGAGCTATCGCCCGAACGACCGCATCCGCGCCTATGTGAAGGATGTGCGCCGCGAGACCCGCGGGCCGCAGATCTTCCTCAGCCGCACCGATCCGCAGTTCATGGCGGAACTGTTCAAGATGGAAGTGCCGGAAATCTATGACGGCATCATCGAGATCAAGGCCGTCGCGCGCGACCCGGGCTCGCGCGCCAAGATCGCCGTGCTCAGCCATGACAACTCGATCGACCCGGTCGGCGCCTGCGTCGGCATGCGCGGTTCGCGCGTGCAGGCCGTGGTGGGCGAGCTGCAGGGCGAGAAGATCGACATCATCCCGTGGAACGAGGATCAGGCGACGTTCCTGGTGAACGCGCTGCAGCCGGCCGAAGTGTCGAAGGTGGTCGTCGACGAGGACGCCGGCAAGATCGAGGTCGTGGTGCCCGACGAGCAGTTGTCGCTCGCCATCGGCCGTCGCGGCCAGAACGTGCGCCTTGCCTCGCAGCTGACCGGGCTGGATATCGACATCCTGACCGAGGCCGAGGAATCGCAGCGTCGTCAGGCCGAGTTCGCCGAGCGCACCAAGCTCTTCGTCGATGCGCTGGATCTGGACGAGTTCTTCGCCCAGCTGCTGGTGGCCGAGGGCTTCACCAACCTCGAGGAAGTGGCCTATGTCGATCTCGACGAGCTGCTGTCGATCGAGGGTGTGGACGAAGGCACCGCCGAGGAGCTGCAGGCGCGCGCCCGCGACTACATCGAGGAACAGAACCGCAAGGCCATCGAGGCCGCCAAGGCTCTGGGTGTCGAGCAGTCGCTCTTTGACTTCGACGGGCTGACGCCGCAGATGATCGAGGCGCTGGCCAAGGACGACGTCAAGACGCTCGAGGACTTCGCCACCTGCGCCGACTGGGAACTTGCCGGTGGCTGGACCACGGTGAACGGCGCCCGCGTCAAGGACGAGGGCATTCTCGAGAAGTTCGGCGTGAGCCTCGAGGACGCGCAGAGCATGATCATGACCGCACGCATCCAGCTTGGCTGGGTCGACCCGTCGGAGCTCGCCGAAGAGCCCGAGGAGTCGGAAGAGGAGGTCGAGGAGTAAGATGAGCCGCGGGGGCCGGGAAAAGGAAAACGAGCGGCCGGAACGGCGCTGCATCGTCACGGGTGACGTGCAGCCCAAGCCGGGGCTTGTGCGTTTCGTCGTCGGCCCCGATGGCACGATCTTCCCGGACCTGGCGGAAAAGCTGCCGGGCCGGGGGATCTGGGTGACCTCCGATCGGGAGGTCATCGAGAAGGCCGCGGCGAAGGGATTGTTCGCCCGCGCGGCCAGGGCGCAGGTGCGGGTGCCTGAAAACCTTGCCGACATGGTCGAGGAAGGGCTTGCGCATCGCGTGGTTGAGCTTATTTCTCTGGCGAGGAAGGCCGGCGGAGCTGTCGTCGGATTCGAGAAGGTCAAGGGCTGGCTTGCCGACGGCAAGGCGAAAGTCCTCCTGCAAGCCTCCGATGGATCGGAGCGCGGCAAGGGCAAGCTCTGGACACCGGAGGGCGGGCGCTGGTTTGGCTGCCTGACCTCCTCGGAATTGGGTTTGGCTTTCGGCCGCGATCATGCGATACACGGCGCGCTTGCGGCTGGCGGACTCACCCCTCGTGTGATTAGAGAAGCGGCAAGGCTTGCGGGGTTGCGCAGGCAGGACGGCGGCAAGACCGCCATGAAGGATAGTAAGACGGCATGAGCGATACGGACGGCAAAAAACCCCTCGGCCTTGGTGGCGGCGCGCGACCCGGTTCGGTGAAGCAGAGCTTCAGCCACGGGCGCACGAAGAATGTCGTGGTCGAGACCAAGCGCAAGAAGGTGGTGGTGCCGAAACCCGCAGCCGCAGCCCCCGTGAAGGGGACCGGCAAGGCGCACCTGGGCGATCCGTCGCGCCGCCCGGCCGGGATCTCCGACGCCGAGATGGAACGCCGTCTCGCCGCTCTGCGGGCCGCGAAGGCCCGCGAGGTCGAGGAAGCCGCGCAGCGCGAGGCTGATGAGAAGGCCCGCGAGGAAGAGCGCGAGCGCCGGCGTGCCGAGATCGAGGCCAAGGAGCGCGAGGAACGCGAGCGCGAAGAGGCGCTGCGCCTGAAGGCCGAGGAAGAGGAACGCAAGGCCCGCGAGGCCGAACTGCGCGAGAAGAAGAAGGAAGAGGTCCGGGCGAAGCCTGCGCCGAAGCCCGAGACCCCGGCCGATCCGGCCGCGGCCGAGGCTGCGGCCGCGCGTGCCGCGACCAAGGGCGTTTCGGCCACCGGTCCGCGCAAGACCGACCGCGACCGTGACGATCGCTCGACCGCGACGGATCGCGACAGCCGCGGCAAGGGCAAGGGCGGCGACGGTCGTCGCGCCGGCAAGCTCAGCCTGAGCGAGATGGAAGGCGAAGGCGGGCGTCAGCGCTCTCTTGCGGCGATGAAGCGCAAGCAGGAGAAGGCGCGGCAGAAGGCCATGGGCATGGGCCACAAGGCCGAGAAGCAGGCCCGTGACGTGCAGCTGCCCGAGACCATCGTCGTCTCCGAACTGGCGAACCGCATGGCCGAACGCGCCGCGGATGTCGTCAAGGTGCTGATGAAGATGGGGATGATGGTCACCGTCAACCAGACCATCGACGCCGACACCGCGGAGCTGGTGATCGAGGAATTCGGCCACCACGCCGTTCGCGTCTCGGATTCGGACGTCGAGCAGGTGATCGACACCGTCGAGGACAAGGACGAGGACCGGCAGTCGCGCCCGCCGATCATCACGATCATGGGCCACGTCGACCACGGCAAGACCTCGCTGCTCGATGCGATCCGCTCGACCAATGTCGTGTCGGGCGAAGCCGGCGGTATCACGCAGCACATCGGTGCCTATCAGGTGACGACGGAATCGGGGGCGGTGCTGACCTTCCTCGACACCCCCGGCCACGCGGCCTTCACCTCGATGCGGGCCCGTGGTGCGCAGGTGACTGACATCGTCGTGCTGGTCGTCGCTGCGGATGACGCGGTGATGCCGCAGACGATCGAGGCGATCAACCACGCCAAGGCTGCGAAGGTGCCGATGATCGTGGCGATCAACAAGATCGACAAGCCCTCTGCCAACCCGCAGAAGGTGCGCACCGATCTGCTGCAGCACGAGGTTGTCGTCGAGGAGATGGGCGGCGACGTGCAGACCGTCGAGGTCTCGGCCAAGACCCGCAAGGGGCTTGATACGCTGCTCGAGGCGATCGCGCTGCAGGCCGAGATCCTCGAACTCCGCGCCAACCCGAACCGGGCGGCGCAGGGTGCGGTGATCGAGGCGAAGCTCGATGTGGGCCGCGGTCCGGTCGCGACCGTCCTGGTGCAGAACGGCACGCTGAAGAAGGGCGACATCTTCGTCGTCGGCGAGCAGTGGGGCAAGGTCCGCGCGCTCATCAACGACAAGGGTGACCGCGTCGACGAGGCCGGTCCGTCGGTTCCGGTCGAAGTGCTTGGCATCAACGGCACGCCCGAGGCGGGCGACGTCCTGAACGTCGTCGAGACCGAGGCGCAGGCCCGCGAGATCGCCGATTACCGGATCAAGGCCGCCAAGGACAAGCGCGCTGCCGCCGGGGCCGCGACCACGCTCGAGCAGCTGATGGCGAAGGCCAAGGCCGACGAGAACGTGGCCGAGCTGTCGGTGGTGGTGAAGGCCGACGTGCAGGGCTCTGCCGAGGCGATCGTCCAGGCGCTCGAGAAGATCGGCAACGACGAGGTGCGGGTGCGCGTCATCCACTCCGGCGTCGGCGCGATCACCGAAAGCGACATCGGTCTGGCCGAGGCGAGCCAGGCGCCGGTCATCGGCTTCAACGTCCGTGCGAATGCCCCGGCCCGTGCCGCGGCGAACCAGAAGGGCGTCGAGATCCGCTATTACTCGATCATCTATGACCTGGTCGACGACATCAAGGCGGCGGCCTCGGGCCTGCTGAAGAACGAGGTTCGCGAGAACTTCATCGGCTATGCCACGATCAAGGAGGTCTTCAAGGTCTCCGGCGTCGGCAAGGTCGCGGGCTGCCTCGTCACCGAGGGCGTGGCACGCCGCTCGGCGGGCGTGCGCCTGCTGCGCGACAACGTGGTGATCCACGAGGGCACGCTGAAGACGCTCAAGCGCTTCAAGGACGAGGTGAAGGAAGTCATCTCCGGCCAGGAATGCGGCATGGCCTTCGAGAATTACGACGATGTTCGCCCCGGCGATGTCATCGAAATCTTCGAACGAGAAGAGGTCGAGCGCAGCCTGTAATCGCAGGATGCCGCACGAAATGCGAAGGGGGCCCGGTGGGCCCCCTTCTTCGTTTCCGTGAATGGTGTGCGCGGCACAGGCTGCGGCAAGCGCCGCTCAGTCGGCCTTGCGGGTGACGGGGCGCCCGACAAAGAGACGCCCGTCGACGCGGACGGAGACCCGGCCGTCGTCATGTTGCATTTCGAAGGTGCCCTGCACGGACACGCAGCTTCCAACCGTGATGGTGCGGAGCATCAGATATCCTCCAAATCTCTCATGCTGGCCCATTGTCACAGAACATTGTTAATTGGCAAACAAAAAAGACCGCTTTTCGCGGTCTTTGGATGCGTTTTGGACAAAATGTGAAGCGGGGCCGGAGCGGTCAGAGCCAGTCGCGCAGGATCGGGATCAGCGGCTCGTCTGCCGGCGGCATCGGATAGTCGCGCAGGTTCTGCGCCCGCACCCATTTCAGCACCTGGCCCTCGCGCGGCATGGGCGTGCCCTCCCAGCGGCGACAGGCGAAGAGCGGCATCAGCAGATGAAAGCCCTCGTAGCTGTGCGAGGCGAAGGTCAGCGGCGCCAGGCAGCTGTGCCAGGTGTCGATGCCGAGCTCCTCGCGCAATTCGCGGATGAGGGCCGCCTCGGGTGTCTCGCCGGGTTCGACCTTGCCGCCCGGAAATTCCCACAGCCCGGCCAGCGACTTGCCCGCCGGGCGCTGTGCCAGAAGCACGCGCCCGTCGGTGTCGATCAGGGCGACGGCGGAGACAAGCAGCACCCGCCCCGGGGAAACCGGGGCCGGCGCGCCTTCGGGGCCGCAGCCGCCGCTCAAGAGCGGTAATCCGCGTTGATGTCGATGTAGCGATGCGTCAGGTCGCAGGTCCACACCGTCTTCGCCGCCGAGCCAAGGCCGAGATCGACCGCGATCACCAGCTCCTTGTTCTTCATGTAGGCCGAGGCCGCCGCCTCGTCGTAATCGGGCACGCGCCAGCCGTTCTCGGCCAGAACCATGTCGCCAAAGCCGATGCGCAGCTTGTCGCGGTCGGCCTTCGCGCCGGACTTGCCGACGGCGGCGACCACGCGGCCCCAGTTCGCATCCTCGCCGGCAAGCGCGGTCTTCACCAGCGGCGAGTTGGCGATCGACATCGCGACCTTGTGCGCGTCCTCGGGCGTCTCGGCGCCGGTGACCCGGACCTCGACGAACTTCGTCGCGCCCTCGCCGTCGCGCACCACCTGCTGCGCAAGATCGAGCATCACGCCCCGCAGCGCCGCCTCGAAGGCATGCGCGGTCTTCGAGCGCAGGTCGTCGATCTCGGCCGCGGCCGAACGGCCGGTGGCGGCGAGGATCAGCGCGTCCGAGGTCGAGGTGTCGCTGTCGACGGTGATCGCGTTGAAGGTGTCGTCCACGTTGCGCGACAGGATCTTCTGCAGATTTGCGGCCGAGATCTTCGCATCGGTGAAGATGTAGACCAGCATCGTCGCCATGTTCGGCGCGATCATCCCCGAGCCCTTGGCGATGCCGGCGATCGTGATCGTGCCGCCCTCGCCCTCGATCTCGGCGGTGGCGCCTTTCGGGAAGGTGTCGGTGGTCATGATCGCGCGTGCCGCGGCCTCGATGCCGGTGGCATTGAGGCCCGCCTTGAGCGTGTCGATCGCCGCGACGATGCGGTCATGCGGCAGCGGCTCGCCGATCACCCCGGTCGAGGAGGAGAAGACGCGCGCCGCCGGCACGCCGAGCGCTTCGGCGACGGCGCCGGTCACCGCATCGACCGAGGCCTGGCCAAGCGCGCCGGTGAAGGCGTTGGCATTGCCCGAGTTGACGATGATCGCGGCGCCCGCGGTCTCGTCCACCGGGCCCGCCAGTTTCGCCTGGCAATCGAGCACGCAGGCTGCGCGGGTGGAGGAGGTGGTGAACACCCCGGCGATCGCCGAGCCTGGCGCGATGCGGGCGAGCATCACGTCGGTGCGCCCGGCATAGCGCACACCGGCGGCGGCGGCGGCGAAGTCGACGCCGTCGATCACCGGCAGCGCCGGGAAGGCCTCGGGGGCGAGCGGCGAGACGGGGTTGGCCGTCTTCACCTTTGCCTTGGCCTTCTCGACGATCTCCTCGCGGATCTCGCCCAGAACCGCCGCGGCCACCGCGCCCGCGTCGCCGGCCACATCGGCCAGCTCGGTCTTCAGCTTCTTCACCTTGGACTTCAGCTTTTCGACCTTGTCCTCGAGGTCCTTCTTCTTCGCCATGGGCTCACCCCCTCCGAAATCGGCTCACTCGCCGAGGATCTTGTCGTCTTTCAGGACGGCAGGGTCGATGCCATCCGTCTTCTTCTCGACCTTCGCCTTGGCGATGGTGTCGTTGACGCGGTCCTCGACCGCCTTCTGACGCAGATCGCCGGTCAGCTGGTCGCGCACGTCGTCAAGCTTCGGCGCCTCGGCCATGCGGGTGCCGTAGAGCTTGACCACATGCCAGCCGTATTCGGTCTGGATCGGGCCGACCACATCGCCGTCCTTCATCCCGGCGATGGCATCGGCGAAGGGCTGCACCATCTTGTCGAGCGCGAACCAGCCAAGGTCGCCGCCATTCGCCGCGGCGCCGTCCTGCGACTTGGCCTTGGCCTCTTCGGCAAAGTCCTTGCCGCCGTCAATCTCGGCCTTGATCGCCTTCGCCTCGTCCTCGGTCGGCACGATGATATGGGCGGCGTGATATTCCTTGGTCGGCTCGGCCTTGGCGTATTTCTCGTCATAGGCCTTCTGCAGCGCCTCGTCGGTCACCGCCTTCTTCGCGGTGCTGTCGAGCACGACGCCGGCGAGATAGGCGCGGCGGTCGACCTCGAGCGCGATCTCGTCGCGGTGGGTCATCATCCCCTCGCCGATCTGCGACAGCGCGGTCTGCTGGACCAGCTGGTCGAGGATGCCGTTGAACAGCACGTCATCGGGCAGCTGCTTGTATTCGGCGGGCAGGCCGTTGCGCACGGTCAGCATCTCGCCCAGCGTGATGTCCTTGCCGTTCACCGTGGCGACGACGGTATCGGCGCCGAGGTCGGTGCGGGGCGCCGGTTTCGCGTCCTCGGCCAGGGCCACGCCGCCAAGGCAGGCCACCAGCGCGGCGGTGCCCAGAAGTTTCGTCAGTTTCGCCATCAAGGCCACTCCAGCAAGGGCCGCGGCAGCCCGCGGCGTTGACACTCTGACGGCCGCCCCTTACATCGCCTAGGGACCTGTGAAGGCAGCTCCGCCCTGTATTCGTTCGCTGTTCTAGGCAACGGCCGGGGGGGCGGCAAGGCCGCAATGCACACGATTTGGTCAGACCAACCCGCGGAGAAAACATGCTGGGCCTCGGAACACTCGCGAAAAAGGTCTTCGGGACGCCGAACGACCGCAAGGTGAAATCGGTCCGCCCGCTGGTGGCGAAGATCAACGCGCTCGAACCCGATTTCGTGAAGCTCTCGGACGCCGAGATCATCGAGAAGACGCGCGAGCTGCAAAAGCGCGCGCAGGAGGGCGGCGAAAGCCTGGATTCGCTGCTGCCGGAAGCCTTTGCCAACTGCCGCGAGGGCGCGCGCCGCGCCCTTGGCCTGCGGGCTTTCGACGTGCAGCTGATGGGCGGCATCTTCCTGCATCAGGGCAATATCGCCGAGATGAAGACGGGCGAGGGCAAGACGCTGATGGCGACCTTCCCGGCCTATCTGAACGCGCTGGCCGGCAAGGGCGTGCATGTCGTCACGGTGAACGACTACCTCGCGCGGCGCGACGCCGAATGGATGAGCAAGGTCTATGGCGCGCTTGGCCTGACCACGGGTGTCGTCTATCCGTTCCAGCCCGACGACGAGAAGCGCATCGCCTATGCCGCCGACGTCACCTATGCCACGAACAACGAGCTCGGCTTCGATTACCTGCGTGACAACATGAAGGGATCGGTCGAGGAAATGATGCAGCGCGATCATTTCTTCGCGATCGTCGACGAGGTCGACAGCATCCTGATCGACGAGGCGCGCACGCCGCTGATCATCTCGGGCCCGTCGCAGGACCGCTCGGAACTCTATGTCGCGCTCGACAAGTATATCCCCGAGCTGACCGAGGCGCATTACACGGTCGACGAGAAGACCCGCAACGCGACCTTCACCGAAGAGGGCAACGAATACATGGAGCGCCGCCTGCACGAGGTCGGCATCCTGCCCGAGGGGCAATCGCTCTACGACCCGGAATCGACGACGATCGTGCACCACATCACCCAAGCCCTGCGCGCGCACAAGCTGTTCCACAAGGATCAGAACTATGTTGTCGCCGGCGGCGAGATCGTGCTGATCGACGAGTTCACCGGCCGCATGATGAAGGGCCGGCGCCTGTCCGACGGTCTGCATCAGGCGATCGAGGCGAAGGAAGGCGTGGCGATCCAGCCCGAGAACGTGACCCTCGCCTCGGTCACCTTCCAGAACTACTTCCGCCTTTACGACAAGCTGGCCGGCATGACCGGCACCGCCGCCACCGAGGCCGAGGAATTCGCCGAGATCTACAGCCTCGGCGTGGTCGAGGTGCCGACGAACCGCCCCGTCGCCCGCAAGGACGAACACGACCGGGTCTATCGCACCGCCGCCGAGAAATACGCCGCGGTGATCGAGGCGATCAAGGAGGCCCATGCCAAGGGCCAGCCGATCCTGGTCGGCACCACCTCGATCGAGAAGTCCGAGATGCTGTCCGAGATGCTGAAGAAGGACGGCATCCCGCACAACGTCCTGAACGCCCGCCAGCACGCGCAGGAAGCGCAGATTGTCGCCGATGCCGGCCGTCTGGGCGCGGTGACCATCGCCACCAACATGGCCGGCCGCGGCACCGACATCCAGCTGGGCGGCAACGTCGAGATGAAGGTGCATGACGAGCTGGCCGCCCACCCCGAGGCGAACCCCGACGCGCTGCGCAGCCGCATCGAGGCCGAGCACGCCGAGGAGAAGCAGAAGGTGATCGAGGCCGGCGGCCTCTTCGTTCTGGGCACCGAACGGCACGAGAGCCGCCGCATCGACAACCAGCTCCGCGGCCGGTCTGGCCGTCAGGGCGACCCGGGTCGCTCGCTGTTCTTCCTGTCGCTCGAAGATGACCTGATGCGGATCTTCGGCTCGGACAAGCTTGATGCGGTGCTGTCGAAGCTTGGCATGAAGGAAGGCGAGGCGATCATCCACCCCTGGGTGAACAAGTCGCTCGAACGCGCACAGGCGAAGGTCGAGGGCCGCAACTTCGACATCCGCAAGCAGCTGCTGAAATTCGACGACGTGATGAACGATCAGCGCAAGGCGATCTTCAGCCAGCGCCGCGAGATCATGGAAGCCGAGGACATCTCGGAGATCACCCGTGACATGCGCCTGCAGGTGGTCGCCGATCTCCTCGACACCTACATGCCGCCGAAATCCTATGCCGATCAGTGGGATGTCGAGGGCATGCGCGCCGCGGTCATCGACCAGCTGAACCTGGACCTGCCCTTCGCCGACTGGGCGGCCGAGGAAGGCGTCGATCAGGACGTGGTGAGCGAGCGGCTCGAGGCGGCAACCGATGCCTACATGGCGCAGAAGGCCGAGGCCTTCGGCGACGAGACGATGCGGGTGATCGAGAAGCAGATCCTGCTGCAGACGATCGACGGCAAGTGGCGCGAGCATCTGGTGACGCTCGAACACCTGCGCTCGGTCGTCGGCTTCCGCGGCTATGCGCAGCGCGACCCGCTGTCGGAATACAAGACCGAGGCGTTCCATCTGTTCGAGACGATGCTCGACGGGCTGCGCGTCGAGGTGACCCGCCGGCTGGCGCAGATCCGCCCGCTGACCGACGAGGAGCGTGCCGCGATCCTGGCCCAGCAGATGCCGCAGATGGCCGCGCCTGAGATCGAGCCCGAGCCGGACCTGCCGGCCGGTGCGGCGCCGCAGCCCGGCACGCCGGCGCCCGGTTTCGTCGAATCGGATCCGACCACCTGGGGCAACCCCTCGCGCAACGATCCGTGCCCCTGCGGCTCGGGCGAGAAGTTCAAGCACTGCCACGGCCGGATCGTCTGACCGAATTGCGGCACCCTTGGGGCGGCGCGGTGGCGACACCGGCCGCCCTTCTCATATCCAGTTGATCGCATTTGATTTTCTGCGCGTGAACAACGCCGCCTCTTCGTCCTGATTTTGGAAACATTGCCCCATCGGGGCCATGGCCTTGCCCGTTTCGCCCGCTACTCCTGCGACTCGTGGAAGTTCCGGAGGCGGCGATGAAGGCCCTGCACAAGATCACGACGGCGGCGATGATGGTCACGCTTGCGGGCATGATGGGCCATGTGATGCAGAACGCCTCGCAGTTCGGTCTGGCGTCGCAGCCGGCAGGGCTTGATGTCGCCGGCCTGACCAATGTCACGGCCGTCGCGAATATCGCCGATGCCCCCGCCGGGGTCGAGGTGACGGGCGTGCGCATGGGCGCGGTGGCCGAGCTGCAGGCGCTGCCGCGGCGCACCGTGGCCGCGGATGCCGCAATCGGGCCGCTGCCGCTCGCCGAGGCGCCCCCGGCCAGTTTTGCCCGCTGCGCCGCGCCGACGCTGAAGCTTGCCCCCGCCGCGGGGGCTTCGGTTCTGCTGAGCATCTCGGCGCCCTGTGCGGCGGATGCGGCGGCCGCGATCCGGCACGAGGGGCTGGTGATCCCGGTGCAGCTCGACGCGGCGGGCGACTGGAGCGGGCTGGTGCCGGCACTGGCGCCCGTGGCCGGCTATGCTCTCGAGCTGCCCGAGGGCCAGACGCTCGCGGCCTCGGTCACGGTGTCGGGGCTCGAGACGGTGAACCGGGTGGTGGTGAGCTGGACCGGCGCGCCCGCGTTCCTGCTGAACGCCTTCGAGCGTGGCGCCTCCTGGGGCGGGGCCGGCCATGTGCGGGCCGAGGCGCCGGGCATGCCCGAGGCGCCGGGAATGGGCTGGCTCTTGAGCTATGGCCTGGCCGAGGACGGTCCGCATCTGCAGGTCTATACCGCGCCCGCGGGGCTCACGGGCCTTGCGCTCGACCTCGAGGCGCCGGTGAGTGACGTGACCTGCGGCACCGATCTGCGGGCGGGGATGCAGCGGGTGATCGCCGGCCGGGCCGAGGCGCCCGAGGAGATCGCCGTCGCCATGCCCGGCTGCGACGACCTGATGGGCGATGTGGTCGTGCCGCTGCCCGACCTGCCGGTCTCGGTCGCCACGAACTAAAGATAGCCCGCGGTGCGAAAGCTGACCTCGCGGCTCTTGCCGATCACCAGATGGTCGTGCAGCACGAGGCCCAGAAGCGCGCCGGCCTGCCGGATCTGCTCCGTCATCGCGATGTCGGCCTCTGAGGGCGTCGGGTCGCCCGAGGGGTGGTTGTGCACCAGGATCAGCGCCGAGGCGTTGATCTCGAGCGCGCGGCGGATCACCTCGCGCGGATAGACCGGGACATGGTCGACGGTGCCGCGCGCCTGCTCCTCGTCGGCGATCAGGACGTTGCGGCGGTCGAGGTAGAGCACGCGGAACTGCTCGGTCTCGCGATGCGCCATCGCGGTGTGGCAATAATCGAGCAGCGCATCCCAGGACGACAGCACCGGCCGCTGCATCACCTTGGCGCGCGCGAGCCGCAGTGCCGCGGCCTCGGTGATCTTCAGCTCCTGCACCACCGCCTCGCCGACGCCCTCGACCTCCATCAGTCGCAAGGGCGCGGCCGAGATCACCCGGCCGAAATCGCCGAAGCGGTCGATCAGGCGGCGGGCGAGGGGCTTCACATCCTGCCGGGGCAGGGCGCGGAAGAGGAGAAGTTCCAGCAGTTCGTAATCCGGCATCGCCGCCGCGCCGCCCTCGGTGAAGCGGGCGCGCAGCCGCTTGCGATGGTCGCGGATGTAGGAGGGCAGCCGCTCGCCCGTCAGCGCGGCCGGCTCCGCCTCGTCGGCATCGCCGAAAAGCGGCAGCGTCGGGTCATCAAAGGCGGGGTCCGGGCGGGTCATGCGGCAAGTGTGCCTGCGCCTGGTTAACGAAACCTGAAGGCCGGAAATGGAAAGGGCGCCCGAAGGCGCCCCTCTCAACCCGTCATGCTGTCCCAGAAGCTCTTGACCTTCTTGAAGAACGACGCCCCCTCGGGGTTGTTCTCGGCCTCGATCTTCTCGAATTCGCGCAACAGTTCCTTTTGCCGCGTGGTCAGGTTCACCGGTGTCTCGACAGCGAGCTCGATCACCATGTCGCCGACCGCACCGCCGCGCAGCGCCGGCATCCCCTTGCCGCGCAACCGCATCTGCCGGCCCGACTGGCTGCCCGCCGGGATCTTCACCCGCGAGCGGCCGCCGTCGATCGTCGGCACCTCGACCTCGCCGCCGAGGGCGGCCGAGGTGATGCTGACCGGCACGCGGCAGAACAGGTGCACGCCGTCGCGCTGGAAGATCGCGTGCTCGCGCACCTCGAGGAAGATGTAGAGATCGCCCGCCGGTCCGCCACGCAGCCCGGCCTCGCCCTCGCCGGCAAGCCGGATGCGGGTGCCGGTCTCCACCCCCGCGGGGATGTTGACCGAAAGCGTGCGCTCCTTCTCGACCCGGCCGGCGCCATGGCAGACGCGGCAGGGGTTCTTCACCACCTGGCCCTGGCCGCCACAGGTGGGGCAGGTCCGCTCGACGGTGAAGAAGCCGTTCTGCGCCCGCACCTTGCCCAGACCCGAACAGGTCGGGCAGGTCTGCGGCTCGGCGCCACCCTCGGCCCCGGTGCCGTTGCAGGCGGTGCAGGCCGAGGAGCCGGGCACGGTGATCGTCTTCTGCGCGCCCTTGAAGGCCTCTTCCAGCGTGACCCGCATGTTGTAGCGCAGGTCCGAGCCGCGGGTGGCGCGCGAGCGCCCGCCCTGGCCGCCACGCCCGCCCATGAAGTCGCCGAACAGGTCCTCGAACACATCCGAGAAGGCCGAGGCGAAATCGCCCTGGCCGCCGCCATAGCCGCCGCGGCCGCCGCCCATGCCGCCCTCGAAGGCCGCGTGGCCATAGCGGTCATAGGCCGCCTTCTTCTCGGCGTCCTTCAGCACGTCATAGGCTTCGTTCACTTCCTTGAACTGCGCCTCGGCGTCGGGGTTGTCCTTGTTGCGATCGGGGTGAAGTTCCTTCGCCTTGCCGCGATAGGCCTTCTTGATCTCTTCGAACGAGGCCGTGCGGACAACGCCCAGCACCTCGTAGAAATCGCGTTTTGCCATTGAAGCCCCCTTCGGGGAACGGGAACGGGCCCCATGGGGCCCGCTCCGCTGTTCCGGCGCTTACTTGCGCTTGTTCTCGCCCATGTCCTCGAAGTCGGCATCGACGATGTCGTCGTCATCCGACGACCCGCCACGGGCCTCGTCCTCGGCCTCAGCATCGCCGCCGCCCTGCGACTGCTGCGCCTTGTAGATCGCCTCGCCCAGCTTCATCGCGGCATCGGTCAGGTTGCTGATCGCGCCCTTGATCTTGCCGGGCTCTTCCGACTTCAGCGCTTCTTCCAGCGCGTTGCAGGCCAGCTCGATCACCTCGACGGTCGAACCGTCGACCTTGTCGCCATGCTCTTCCAGCGACTTGCGGGTCGAGTGCAGCAGGCTTTCGCCCTGGTTCTTGGTCTCGACCAGCTCCTTGCGCTGCTTGTCGGCCTCGGCGTTGGCCTCGGCGTCCTTGACCATCTTCTCGATCTCGTCGTCGGACAGACCGCCCGAGGCCTGGATCGTGATGTTCTGCGACTTGCCGGTGCCCTTGTCCTTGGCCGAAACCGAGACGATGCCGTTCGCGTCGATGTCGAAGGTCACCTCGATCTGCGGCACGCCGCGCGGCGCCGGCGGGATGTCCTCGAGGTTGAACTGGCCAAGCAGCTTGTTGTCCGCGGCCATTTCACGCTCGCCCTGGAAGACGCGGATGGTCACGGCCGACTGGTTGTCCTCGGCGGTCGAGAAGATCTGCGACTTCTTCGTCGGGATCGTGGTGTTGCGGTCGATCAGACGGGTGAAGACACCGCCCAGCGTCTCGATGCCGAGCGACAGCGGGGTCACGTCGAGCAGGACCACGTCCTTCACGTCCCCCTGCAGCACGCCGGCCTGGATCGCCGCGCCAAGCGCCACGACCTCGTCCGGGTTCACGCCCTTGTGCGGTTCCTTGCCGAAGAACTTCGTCACTTCCTCGACCACCTTCGGCATGCGGGTCATGCCGCCCACAAGAACGACCTCGTCGATCTCGTCCTTCGAGACGCCCGCATCCTTCAGCGCCGCGGCGCAGGGCTTGAGCGAGGCCTTGATCAGGTCGGCGACCAGGCTTTCCAGCTTGGCGCGGGTCAGCTTCATCACCATGTGCAGCGGCGTGCCCGAGGAGGCATCCATCGAGATGAACGGCTGGTTGATCTCGGTCTGCTGGCTCGACGACAGCTCGATCTTCGCCTTTTCGGCCGCTTCCTTCAGACGCTGCAGCGCCATCTTGTCCTTGGTCAGGTCGACGCCATGCTCCTTTTTGAACTCCTCGGCGAGGTAGTTCACGATCCGCATGTCGAAGTCTTCACCGCCAAGGAAGGTGTCGCCGTTCGTCGATTTCACCTCGAACAGACCGTCGTCGATCTCGAGGATGGTGATGTCGAAGGTCCCGCCGCCGAGGTCATAGACCGCGATCGTCTTGGTGTCCTTCTTGTCGAGGCCATAGGCAAGCGCCGCGGCCGTCGGTTCGTTGATGATGCGCAGCACCTCGAGGCCGGCGATCTTGCCGGCGTCCTTCGTCGCCTGACGCTGGGCGTCGTTGAAATAGGCGGGGACGGTGATGACGGCCTGGGTGACGGTCTCGCCGAGATAGCTTTCGGCGGTTTCCTTCATCTTCTGCAGGATCACGGCCGAGATCTGCGCGGGCGAATACTTGTCGCCCTTCACCTCGACCCAGGCGTCGCCATTGCCGCCGTCGACGATCGAGAAGGGAACGAGCTTCTTGTCCTTCTGCACCTCGGCGTCGGTGACGCGGCGGCCGATCAGGCGCTTCACGGCAAAGATGGTGTTGGTGGGGTTGGTGACGGCCTGACGTTTGGCAGGCTGGCCGACAAGGCGTTCATTGTCGGTGAAGGCGACGATCGACGGCGTGGTGCGCGCGCCTTCGGAGTTTTCGATCACCCGCGGCTGAGCCCCGTCCATGATGGCGACGCAGCTGTTCGTGGTGCCGAGGTCGATCCCGATGACTTTGGCCATTTCAATACCTCTTCTTTCGGCGATACGGCGGGGCCGGGTCCCGTCAGGCCCCCGTCCCCTATCCCAGGGTTCAAGTCTCTGCCCGTGCGGGAACTGTCCTCTCCGGGCTTCTGGGCGTATATAAGGAGGGGTCCGGGGCCCTGCAAGAACCCGTTCCGGGGGAAGATCGCAACAAATGACGGAATCTGACAAGAACGCGGCGGAACGCCCGCAAGCGCAGGAAATCCGGGACTTTCTGCATTACCCGGGCTGGCTGTCCCCGGCCGAGCAGCGGCAGATGCTTGCCGATCTGCGTGCCGTGGTGGCCGCGGCGCCGATGGTCACGCCGGTGACCCCCTCGGGCCGGCCGATGTCGGTGCGGATGAGCGCGGCCGGGCGCTTCGGCTGGGTCAGCGACCGGCGCGGCTACCGCTATGCCGAGACCCATCCGCAGGGCACGCCCTGGCCCGCGATCCCCGACAGCGTCCTTTCGGTGTGGGCCGCGGTCTCGGGTTCGGCGCGGCAGCCCGAATGCTGCCTGATCAACTTCTACGATGCGGGCGCACGCATGGGCCTGCATCAGGATCGCGACGAGGCCGATTTCGGCGAACCTGTGGTGTCGATCTCGCTCGGCGACGACGGGCTCTTCCGCATCGGCAACGAAAGCCGCGGCGGGGCGACGCAAAGCCTGTGGCTGCGCTCGGGCGATGTGCTGGTGATGGGCGGCGCGGCGCGGCTGCGCCATCACGGCATCGACCGGATCGCGGCGGGCACCTCGATGCTTCTGCCGAAAGGCGGGCGCCTCAACCTGACGCTGCGCGTGGTGACCTGAGGCAGATGAATATTCGGGCCAGGACAAAGCACGGGTCCTTCCCGCAAGACCGGCTGCTTTCTTCTTGCCGAAAATACCTCGCAGGGGTCCGGGGGCGCGAAGCCCCCGGCGGGTTCAGACCGAGCCGCGCGGCATCGGCGTGGTGCCTTCCCTGTAGGGGGTCCAGTCCTCGATGTGCGGGTAATAGCGCTTGCGCCAGGCCCGCACCCGCGGGTTCATCCGGCGCCGCCACAGCGGCGGCACCATGGCGAGCGCGGTCATCGCCGGATAGCCGAAGGGCAGCTGCGGCGCCTCCTCGGGCGCATAGGTCTGCAACAGCGGGAAACGCCGGTCGGGCTTGTAATGGTGGTCCGAATGGCGCTGCAGATTGATCAGCAGCCAGTTCGACGCCATCTGGTCGGCGTTCCAGCTGTGCCGCGGCAGGACATGCTCGTACCGCCCCTCGCCTTTGTATTCGCGGGTCAGCCCGTAATGCTCGACGTAATTCGTCAGCTCGAGCTGCCAGACGGCGAAGAAGGCTTGCAGCACGAAGAGCCCGACGCCCAGCCATCCCCCGACCGCAAAGGCCAGCGCCAGCGTCAGCAGTTGCAGCGCGCCATAGCGCCAGAACGGATTGCTGGCGTGCCAGACCGGCCGGCCGGCACGGGCAAGCTTCAGCCGCTCGGCACGCCAGGCACTTGCGGGGCATTCGGCAAGCACGCGCCAGAAGAAGTGGTGGAAACCTTCATTGTAGCGCGCCGTCACCGCGTCGCGCGGCGTGCCGACCCAGAGGTGATGCACCAGCAGATGCTCGGTGCGGAAATGCGAGTAGAGCACGGAGGCGAGCAGCAGATCGCCGAGCCAGCGCTCGCCCCGGGTCTTCTGATGCATCAGCTCGTGGCTGTAGACGATGCCGATCGTGCCCGAGATCACGCCGACCCCGAAGAACAGCGCGACGATCTCTCCCCAGGCCAGATGGTCGGTATGGGTCACCCACCAGATCAGCCCATAGATCACCACCGCCTGGATCGGGAACCAGATCAGGGTGATCAGCCGATACCAGAACAGATCCTCGACCGGGGTCGAGACATCGGGCTGGTCCTCGTTGCGGCCGAGGATCTGGTCGAGCACGGTCACCGACCACCAGGCATAGGTCGGCAGCAGGATCAGCGACCAGCCGCCGAAGCGCGCCTCGATCGCGGCAAGCGGCAGCGTGCCGAGTGACACCCAGAAGGGCAGGGCCCGGCCGGGCCGGCGGATCTCTTCACGGCTGGACATCATTCCCCTCTCTCGCGCCGCGCCATGATAGCCGAGGACTTTCCCGAGGCAATCACTCGGGATGCGGCGAAAGCGCGCTTTGCGCGGCGTCCCAGACCTTGCGCATCACGGTGGGCAGCGATGCCGGACGGAACTCGGCGCGCGGGGTGAAGCCCGCCCCCTCCGCCTGCGCGGCGAAGACCCGCAGCTGCAGGTGGAAATGGGTGAAGGTGTGGCGCACCATCGAGGGCGCCTCGCGCCAGTCGGCGGCCAGCGGCGGGGTGAATTCGGGCGCCGGCCCCCAGTCCGAGCCCGGAAAGCCCAGCATCCCGCCCAGAAGCCCCTTCTCCGGCCGCCGTTCCAGCAGCACGCCCCCCGCGCCGTCGCGCGCGACGAAGGCAAAGCCCTGCCGCACCGGCTTTTCCGCCTTCGGCGCCTTGCGCGGCAGGCTGTCGGCGATGCCCTGTGCCGCGGCCGCGCAGAACGGCCGCAGCGGGCAGATCGCACAGGCCGGGTTGCGTGGCGTGCAGATCGTCGCGCCAAGGTCCATCATCGCCTGCGCATGATCGCCGGGGCGCGCCGCGGGCGTCAGCCGGCCGGCCAGCGCCGTCAGCTCGGCCTTCGCCCCGGGCAGCGGTGTCTCGACGGCCCAGAGCCGCGACACCACCCGCTCGACATTGCCGTCGACCACCACCGCGGGCTCGTCATGCGCGATCGCGGCAATGGCGGCGGCGGTATAGGGGCCGATGCCGGGCAGGGCGCGCAGCCCCTCGGAGGTCGCCGGGAACACCCCGCCGTGGTCTTGCGCCACCACGCGGGCGCATTTCAGCAGGTTCCGGGCGCGGGCGTAATAGCCAAGCCCCGCCCATTCCGCCATCACCGCGCCATCCTCGGCCGCGGCCAGATCCTCGACCCGCGGCCAGCGCGTGGTGAAGCGGTGGAAATGGTCCTTCACCGCGGCGACGGTGGTCTGTTGCAGCATCACCTCGGACATCCACACCCGATAGGGATCGGCGCGCTCACCCGCGGCGTGCTCTGCCGGCCCGACCCGCCAGGGCAGCACCCGCGCGGCGCTGTCATACCAGGCCAGAAGGGCCTCGCCCGCCGCCGCTTCGTCTCCGTCACGCAATCTTTATGCTCCCCTTCCCGTCCGGGATCTGGCAAAGCCCCGGCGGGAGCCTAGAATAACGCCGAACGCCGGGAAGGACAGGCCGGAAGGAGCCGATGAGCGACACGTCTCGCACCACGCCGAATGCAGAGCGCCGCACCCGCGGCTTCGAGCCCGCCTCGAAGCTCGTGCGCGAGCGTATCCGCACCGCGGGCGAGGCGCGCGGGTTCGCCGTGGCGCGGCTCTTCACCCATTGGCCCGAGGTGGTGGGCGAGGATCTCGCCCGCCTCACCCGCCCGGTGAAGATCGGCTATGCCAAGGGCGGCTTCGGCGCGACGCTGACGCTGCTCGTCGAAGGCGCCGCCGCGCCGATGGTCGACATGAGCCGCGAGCGCATCCGCGAGAAGGTGAACGCCTGCTATGGCTACAATGCGATCTCGCGGGTGGTGCTGACGCAGACCTCCGCCACCGGCTTTGCCGAGGGCCAGGCGCAATTCGCCCCGGCGCCGCGCGCGGCCCGCCCCGAACCCACCCCGGCGCAGCGCGCCGAGGCGCGCGAGACCGCCGAGGGCTGCGCTGACGCCGGCCTGCGCGCCGCACTCGAACAACTTGCTGAAAACGTCCTGATGAAGTCCGCAAGGCGGGCGAAAGAAAGAAAGGCTGACTGATGAACCGACGCACCCTCCTCCTCGGGCTGTCCGGGGCCGCCGTGATCGCCGTCGCGGGTGGCTGGATCGCCTCGCGCCAGGGCGCGGGCCAGACGAGCTTTGCCGTGCCGGCGATGGCCGAGGACGCCCCGGCGGCGGCGCTTTTGCCCGACGTGCCGCTCGGCAGCCCCGATGCGCCGGTGACGCTGATCGAATATGCCTCCTACACCTGCCCGCATTGCGCGCATTTCCATGACGAGGTCTTCGGCGCGCTCAAGCGCGACTATATCGACACCGGCAAGGTGAAGTTCATCCACCGCGAGGTCTATTTCGACAAGTTCGGCCTCTGGGCCGGGCTGATCGCGCAATGCGGTGGTACGATGAAGTATTACGGCATCGTCGACATGCTCTATGGCACGCAGACCGACTGGATCGGCGACGGCAAGGAACAGACGATTTCGGACAACCTGCGCAAGATCGGGCTGAAGGCCGGGCTGACCGGCGAGCAGCTCGACACCTGCCTGAAGGATCAGGCCCGCGCCGAGGCGATGGTGACCACCTTCCAGAAGCACGCGACCGACGACCAGGTCGAGGGCACGCCGACGTTGATCATCAACGGCGAGAAATACTCGAACATGAGCTACGAGGAGCTGAAGAAGATCCTCGACGCGAAGCTTGCGGGCTGAGGGGCTCGGGGGGCGCTGCCCCCCGCTGCGCTCCTCCCGGAGTATTTGCGCCAGGGAAAAACCCATCGGAAAGATCTTTGGGCTTTCTCCTTGCCGGAAATACCTCGGGGGTGAATGCGCCGTCAGGCGCAGAGGGGGCGGCGCCCCCTTTTCCTTTGCCTAAAGGCCAAGCCGCGCCAGCGCCGCATCGAGCGCTGTGGTGTCGGCGATCTGCAGCCGCACCGGCAGTGCCAGCACCTGCGGGCGGAAGCGTGCGGGCAGGCGCACGGCGTCCTTCTCAGTGGTCACCAGCTGCGCGCCCAGAAGCCGCGCCTCGGTCTCGAGGCGGGTGAGCAGCCGCGGGGTGTAGGGCTGGTGATCCTCGAGCGCCTCGGCGCGCAAAAGCTCGGCGCCCAGTCCCCGCAGGGTGGCGAAGAACTTTTCCGGATGGCCGATACCCGCGAAAGCGAGGACCCGCAGCCCCTGCCAGTCCATCCCGGTCTGCAAGGGCTCGAGCGCGCCGGTCAGGTGCGGCACGGCGATCTTGCCGCCCCATTCGGCCGCAAAGCCTGCCTGTGCCGGGGCGGGGCCGATCGAGAGCAGCAGGTGGGCGCGGGCAAGCCCGGTGGCGACGGGCTCGCGCAGCGGGCCCGCGGGCAGGCAGCGGCCGTTGCCGAAGCCCTTCGCCGCATCGACCACCACGATCGACAGATCCTTGATCAGCGCCGGGTTCTGGTGGCCGTCATCGAGCACGATCGCCTGTGCTCCGGCTGCGACCGCCGCGCGGGCCCCCGCCGCGCGGTCCTTCGCCACCCAGGTCGGCGCAAAGGCCGAGATCAGCAGCGGCTCGTCCCCGGTCTCGGCGGCGCGGTGGCGGCGCTCGTCGACCTGCACCGGGCCCGCCAGGCTGCCGCCATGGCCGCGGCTGACGACATGGGCGGTGATGCCGCGCGCGGCGAGGTGCTGCACCAGCGCGATCACCGTGGGCGTCTTGCCGGTGCCGCCGGCGTTGATGTTGCCGACGCAGATCACCGGCACGCCGACGCGCGCCCCGGGCCGGCGCAGGCGCCGCGCCGTCGCCGCCGCATAAAGCGCCCCGAGCGGGGCAAGAAGCCGCGCCGCAAGCGCCGGGCGGCCGGGCGGGGTGAACCAGAACAGCGGTGCGCCCATCAGCGGATCTCCCCGGTCGTTGCGGTGTCGAGTGTGCCGAGGATGGTGCGCGCCACGGCTTCGGCCGCGCCCGCCCCGCCCGAGGTCACGGCCCAGGCGTTGTGCGCCAGCATCGCGGCGCGGTCGGGCGCGATCAGGTCGGCCAGCGCGTCACCAAGCGAGCGCGGGTCATAGATCGCGCGCGCCGCGCGGGCGGCATCCAGCCGGCTGTATTCGGCCCCGTAAGGGGCGGTCTGCGGCCCGTGCACCACCGCCGAGCCGAGCGCCGCGGGTTCGAGCGGCGAGCGCGCCTGACCGGCTGCGCCGCTCAGCGTGCCGCCCATGTAGGTGACGGGGGCGATGCGATACCACAGCCCGTATTCGCTTGGGTCGTCGGCCACGAAGATCTGCATCTCGTCGTCCGGCTCGCCCTCGAGCGTGCGTCGGCCGGCGGCCCATCCCATCGCCTCGAGCTCGCTCACCAGCTCGGCGCCGTCGACGGGCATGTCGGGGGCGAGGATCAAGAGCATGCGGTGCGCATGGCGCTGTGCCTGGGCATGGGCGGTCAGCACCGCGTGCACCTCGCCCGGCGGCACCGCGGCGGCCAGCCAGACCGGCCGGGTGCGGGTGATCTGCGCGATCGAGGCGCGCTCGGTTTCCGAGCAATGCAGTGGTTCGGGCGGCTCGGACAGGAGACCGCCGACCTCGATCCGGGCGGGATCGGCGCCAAGGCGGACGAGCGCTGCCTGGCTTTCGGGATCGCGCACGCTGATCCGGGCGAGGCGCGTCAGCAGTGCGCGCTGCAACCGGCGCGCGAAGAAGCCGCGCCGCGCCGCGCGACCGGGCGCATGGGCATCGGTCAGCATCACCGGCACACCGGCCTCGCGCGCGCCCTCGATCAGCGCGGGGGGCAACGCATTGCCCATCAGCGCGATCAGGTCCGGGCGCCACTGTGCCAGCGCCGTGCGCACCGCGGTCGGGGCATCCTCGACCGGGGCGATGCGGATCACGCTGTCGGGCAAGGGGGTTTCAAGCGTCGGCGGCACGCTGACCAGCAGCGAAAGCCCCGGGCGCTGCTGGCGCAACCGGCGCAGCAGCAGCGCGGCATTGGCGCCGGTGTCATGCCCGTCCGCGGCGCCGGGGTCGGGCACCAGCCAGATCAGGGGGCCCGCCGGACGCGCCGGGGCCTCGGCCGCCAGCTCCGGCCGGCGCGAGCGGCTGAGCGCGAGGCGCAGCCACAGCAGGAAGGACCGGCGCATTGCAGGCTCCGTCAGGGATCAGGCGCCGAGTTCCTCGGTCGGCGAGGCGGGAACCTCCTCGTCGCGCAGCCGGTGCAGGTGGGCGATGAAATAGCGCATGTGGGCGTCATCGACCGAGCGTTGCGCCTCGGCCTTCCAGGCGTTGAAGGCGCTCGAATAGTTCGGGAAGATGCCGACGATGTGGATCTTGCTCACATCCTTGAACTGCGTGTGCGCGGGGTCGATGAGCTCGCCGCCGAACACGAGGTGCAGCCGCTGGGTCGATTTGGACATGATCTCTCCTGTCGTTGAGATGGCGGGCGAACCCTATGCCAAGCGCGCCCTGCGCTCAAGCGGCGCCCGTGCGCGAATGTCGCAGCGAGCGCTTTTCAAGCGCCGGAGGAGCAGCTAGGGAAAGGGGATGAAACAGAGCCTGCTGCAAATCTATGACGCCCGTGTCGCCGCCGGCACGCTGCACGCCGACGCGGCGCAGCGCGCGGTCCTGCCGCTGATGGAGCGGATCCGCACCGAGCTCGAGGCGCCGGTGAAGAAGCCGGGTCTCTTCGGCCTCTTCGCCAAGCCCCCCGAGACGGTGCGCGGGCTTTACCTGTGGGGCGGCGTCGGGCGCGGCAAGTCGATGCTGATGGATCTGTTCTGCGGCGCGGTCGAGGTGCCGAAGCGGCGCGTGCATTTCCATGCCTTCATGCAGGAGGTGCAGGCGCAGATCGAGGCGGCGCGGCGGGCGAAGACCGAGGATGCGCTGTTGCCGGTGGCGAAGGCGATCGCGGCCGAGGTGCGGCTTTTGTGCTTCGACGAGATGCAGATCACCGATATCGCCGACGCGATGATTGTCGGGCGGCTTTTCGACGAGCTGTTCAAGCGCGGCGTGACGGTGGTCACCACCTCGAACCGGGTGCCCGAGGATCTCTACAAGAACGGGCTGAACCGGCAGCTGTTCCTGCCCTTCATCGGCATCATCCGCGCCGAGCTCGAGGTGCAGGAGATCGTTTCGGAAAACGACTACCGCCAGCACCGGCTGTCGGGGGCGCAGGTCTATTTCACCCCGCTCGGCCGGCCGGCGACCGAGGCGATGACGGCGCTTTGGGAAGAGCTGTCGGGCCATGACGACAGCGCGGTGCTGCGGCTCGAGGTGAAGGGACGCGAGGTGGTGATCCCGCATTTCCACAACGGCGTCGGTCGCGCCACCTTCTGGGATCTTTGCGCCGCGGCGCTCGGCCCGGCCGATTACCTTGCCATCGCCGGCGCCGTGCGGGTGCTGATGATTGACGACATCCCGCATCTGTCGTCGTCGAACTTCAACGAGGCGAAGCGCTTCGTCACCCTGATCGACACGCTCTACGAGGCCAAGGTGCGGCTGATCTGCTCGGCCGCCGAGGAACCCGAGCGGCTTTACATCGAGGGCGAGGGCAGCTTCGAGTTCGAGCGCACCGCCAGCCGACTGCGCGAGATGCAGTCGGCCGACTGGGCCCGCGACTAGGCGAGCAGGTCGCGCACCCGCGGGATCACCTTCTCGCCGTACAGCGCGATGTTGCGCAGCTGCACCTCGGGCCGCTGCGGGCCGGAAGAGTATTTCAGCGTGAAGCGGTCGAGGCCCAGCACCCGCACCGTGCGCGCGATCTTCTGCGCCACCGTCTCGGGCGAGCCGATGTAAAGCGAGCCATGCGCGATCTCGGCCTCGTAGGCCGCACGGGTCAGCCGCGGCCAGCCGCGCGAGCGGCCGATCATGTCGTGCATCGTCGCATAGCCCTCGAAGAACTCCTCCTTCGCGCTCTCGTCGGTCTCGCCGACATGGCCGGGCGAATGCACGCCAAGCGGCAGCATGGGGCCCTCCATCTGTGCGCGGGCGCGGCGGTAGAGATCGGCGAGCGGCGCGAAGCGGGCGGCGTCGCCGCCGATGATCGCCATCACCAGTGGCATGTCCATCGCCGCGGCTTCCACCACAGATTGCGGGCTGCCGCCGACACCCCGCCAGATCTTGAGGGGCGTTTCCGCGCGCGGATAGACGGTGACGCCCTTCAGCGCGGGCACGTGCCGGCCCTGGAAGCTGACCTTCTCCTGCGTCTGGAGCAGGTGGAGGAGCTGCGATTTCTCCTCGAACAGGGTCTCGTAATCCTCGAGCGCGAAACCGAAGAGCGGGAAGCTTTCGGTGAAGGAGCCGCGGCCGATGGTGATCTCGGCGCGGCCCGGTGCGATCGCGTCGAGCGTGGCAAAGCGCTGATAGAGCCGGATCGGGTCGTCCGAGGACAGCACCGTCACCGAGGTGCCGACATGGATCCGCTGCGTGCGGGCGAGGATCGCGCCGATCAGCGGTTCGGTCGCCGAGATCGCGAAATCGGGGCGGTGATGCTCGCCCAAGCCGAAGTAGTCGACGCCGACGGCTTCGGCGAGTTCCGCCTCGGCCAGGGTGTCGCGGATCACCTGGGCGCCCGAGCGGCGCCCGGTGTCGTCGCGGGTGATGTCCCCGAAGGTGTCGAGGCCGAATTCGAGGGGCGTGGCTTGCGTCATGACGGGGCTCCTGTTGTGCAGCCGCGAAGATAGGGGCCGGCGGCGCCGGCGCCTAGTCGCAGGGCTGCACAGGGATCTTCGCAGAAATGCGGAGCTCAGCCGTTGTCGCGCAGCACCTTGCCCGCGAGGTAGAGCGAGCCGCAGATCAGCACCCGGGCAGTGGGATCGGCCGCTGCGAGCGTGGCGAGCGCCGCCGCGACCGAGGGGGCGGTGGCGGTGCGCGCAAAGCCCGCGGCGCGGGCGGCGGCCTCGGTCACCTCGGCAGGCTGCGAGTTCGGCTCCTCGGGGATGGTGATCGCGGTCAGGCTTTGCGCGACGGCGGCGAGCGGGCGCATGTAGCCCGCCTCGTCCTTGGTGTTGATCATGCCGCAGATCAGATGCGTCGGCCGTTCTGGCAGGCGCGCCAGCGTCGCCGCCACCGCGGCCCCGCCCGCCGGGTTGTGCCCGCCATCAAGCCACAGCTCGACCCCCGGCGCGCTTTCCGCGAGCGGGCCGCGGCGCAGCCGCTGCATCCGGGCGGGCCATTCGGCGCGGGCGACCGCGGCCTCGCAGGCCTCGGCGTCGAAGCCCAGCAGGCGCAGCGCGGCAATCGCGGCGCCGGCGTTCTGGATCTGATGCGGCCCGGGCAGCACCGGCAGCGGCAGATCAAGCAGCCCGGTCTCGTCCTGATAGACCAGCCGGCCGCGTTCCTCGAAGGCATGCCAGTGCTGGCCATGCACGAAGAGCGGCGCGCCGACCCGGGCGGCGCGGGCCTCGATCACCTCGAGCGCAGCCTCTTCCTGCGGGCCGACGACGCAGGTCACGCCGCGTTTCAGGATCCCGGCCTTCTCGCCGGCGATCTCGGGCAGGGTCTCGCCCAGGAAGGCCTGATGGTCGATCGAGACCGGGGTGATGATGGTGAGCGCCGGTCGCTCGATCACATTCGTCGCATCGAGCCGGCCACCCAGCCCGACCTCGAGCAGGGTGAAATCGGCGGGCGTGCGGGCGAAGGCCAGGAAGGCCGCGGCGGTGGTGATCTCGAAGAAGGTGATCGGCTCTGCCCCGTTCACCTGCCGGCATTCCTCGAGGAGCGCGGCAAGCGCGGGTTCCGAGATCAGCGTGCCGGCCAGCCGGATGCGCTCGTGGAAGCGGGCGAGATGGGGCGAGGTATAGGCGTGCACGCGCTTGCCCGCCGCCTCGAGCCCGGCGCGGATCATCGCCTGGGTCGAGCCCTTGCCGTTGGTGCCGGCGATGTGGATCACCGGGGGCAGCGCGTTTTCGGGATGGCCGAGGGCGGCGAGCAGCCGCTCGACCCGGTCGAGGGTGAGGTCGATCACCTTCGGGTGCAGCGCCATCAGCTGCGTCAGGATCGCGTCGGAGGGAAGGGTCGTCTCAGCAGCCATCGGGGCCCCCGGAATGGTCGGAGGCCGGGGGCGCTGCCCCCGGACCCCCGAGGTATTTTCGGCAAGATGAAGGGCTCAGGCCTTCGCGAGGTCTTCGACCTTGCCCGGGGCGGGCAGGTCGCCGGCGATCGCGGGGGTGAGGCCCATCAGCATGCGGGTGATCGTGACCAGCTCCTCGCGCAGTTTCTTGCGGTGGGTGACGCGGTCGAGCATGCCGTGGTCGAGCAGGTATTCGGCGCGCTGGAAGCCTTCGGGCAGTTTCTCGCGGATCGTCTGTTCGATCACGCGCGGGCCGGCAAAGCAGATCAGCGCATTCGGTTCCGAGATCTGCACATCGCCGAGCATGGCATAGGAGGCCGTGACGCCGCCGGTGGTCGGATGGGTCAGCACGACGATATAGGGCAGGTGCGCTTCCTTCAGCATCTGCACGGCGACGGTGGTGCGCGGCATCTGCATCAGGCTGAGGATGCCTTCCTGCATCCGCGCGCCGCCCGCCGCGGCAAAGAGGATCAGCGGGCGTTTCGTCTTCACCGCGCGTTCGGCCGCGGCGACGATGGCGTTGCCGACATACATCCCCATCGAGCCGCCCATGAAGGAGAAGTCCTGCGCGGCGGCGATGATCGGGGTGCGGCCCATCTCGCCCTCGGCGACGAGCATCGCCTCTTTCTCGCCGGTCGATTTCTGCGCAGCGCGCATCCGGTCGGGGTATTTCTTCTGGTCGCGGAACTGCAGCGGGTCGGCGATCGGCTCGGGCACCTTGACCTCGGAGAAGATGCCGCCGTCGAACAGCGCGGTGAAGCGCGCGCGCGGCGAGATCGCCATGTGGTGGTCGCAGTTCGTGCAGACGTTCAGGTTCTCGGCGAGTTCGCGGTGGAACAGCATGGTCCCGCATTCGGGGCACTTGGTCCACAGGTTCTCGGGCATCTCGCGGCGCGAGAACAACGAGTTGATCTTCGGTTTGACGTAGTTCGAGATCCAGTTCATCGGTCTTGAGCCCCTTTCGTGCGCTTGCCGCGACGTCTGGTCCAGATAAGCCGGCAGGCCGGGAATTGCAATCAGACGCGCAAGGCAAGCCGTGCGGCAAGCCAGGCGACGAGGATCGCGGCGACGTCGGCGGCGAGATAGGGGCCGAAGGCCGCAGGGTCGCGCGGGTTGATCACGATGGTGTAGAGCGCGAGCCCGTCGAGCTGGCCGTAGAGCCCGACGAGGACCATCGAGGAGAGGTTGTTGGTGAAGTGCAGCGCCAGCGCCGCGCCGAGGTTGCCGGTGCGCGCGGTCAGGTCGGCGGCAAGGCAGCCGAAGCCCATGGCCCAGAGCGCGGGCCAGAGCGCCATCGGCCCGAATTCGGCCGGCGAGTAGTGCAGCGCGCCGAACAGCACCGAGGGCGCGACCATCCACACCCAGGGCGAACGGCTGCGCGCGCCCAGTTGTTGCAGCAGGTAGCCGCGGAAGATCAGCTCCTCGGCGGCGATCTGCACGAAGAGGAGCGGCAGCATCACCGGCAGCCAGCGCAGCACCGTCGCCAGGGGCACCGAGCGGCCGACGTTCGGATCGAGCAGCGACAGCGGGAAGAGCACGAGGGCAAGGCCGAGGAGCGGCACGCCCACGCGCAGCGCGTCGCGCCCGGCGCCGAGGCCGAGCAGGCTTTTCGGGCCGCGCCGGTGCAGCACCCGCGTCACGGCGAGCACGGCAAGCACCATCGGCACGAAGGTGGCCAGCAGCATCGCCAGCCCCGCAGGCGTGCCGGCGCGGGCGATCTCGCCCATCAGTCGGGCAAAGCGGATCTCGCTCAGTTCACGGCCGATCAGCGTCAGCGGGCCGAAGACCCCGCCCCAGTAGAGCGCGACGATCAGCACAAGGCCAAGCGCCGTGCGCCACAGCTCGGCCCGCGGGCGCGCCGGGGCGGCAAAGGCCGCGAGCGGGCGCCAGGCGGGCGTCATGCCGCGCCGCCGAGGGCGACGTGATCGTCGGTATAGAGCTTGGCGATGCGGGCGCGGATTTCGGGGGTGAGCAGCGCCTCGCGCCCGTCGCCGGCGCGCGAGGTGCGGTTCATCCGCGGCAGCGCCTCGAGCCGGGCGAGCGCCTCGGCGGGCACGCCGAAGTCGGCAAGCGCGGGGATCAGCTCGCTGTCCAGCCGCTCGAGCGCGAAGATCCGGTCATAGCGCAGCCGGCCAAGTCCGATCATCCGCGCCTGCGAGGCGAAATGGCTGTCCCATTCGGTGCCGTGCTCCTCGAAGCCGCGCAGGAAGCGCTCGAAGGAGATATGGGCCAGCATGTGGCGGTTGCCGCGGTTCACGTCGCCCCAGGCGCGCGGCCCCTCGAAGGCCTGGCACAGCTTGCCCCAGAGATAGACGGACTTTGCATAGCGCTTGGCGAAGCGGTTGATCTTGCTGAAATAGCCCGACAGGAAGCGCTGCGCCGGGTCGCGCATCACGGTCACCAGCCGGTCTTCGGGGTGGGTCTCATGCAGCGCAATCAGCGCGGGAAGCGGCATCGCCTCCATCGTCAGCCCATGCGCGGCCATCAGCGCGGTGCTGCCCTCGCTGCGGCGGAACTGGCGGGGCGCCTTGGCCTTGTCGCCCAGCCCGGCGAGGATCAGGAAGGTCGAGATCAGGGTGGTGGAGCCGCATTTCGGAATCACCACCATCGTCAGACGGGCGGGTTCGTAACGGATCACCAGGAGGTTGAAGGGCATTGCTTCCTCGGTTTGCGCAGGCCGCCGCAGGCTAATGCTGCGGCGCGCGGGGGGCAAGGCGCGCTTTACATTGCCCGGGCGGCGGGGGAAGAAGCGCCGCCCGCGGCGCGCCGGGCGCAACGGCGGTTTTCCCGATGTTCGAAGTGTCTCTCGACCTTGCCCTGATGCTGATCGGCGCGGCCTTTGCCGCCGGTTTCGTCGATTCGATCGCCGGCGGTGGCGGGCTCATCACCCTGCCCGTGCTTCTGCTTGCGGGGGCGACGCCGCTGCAGGCGCTGTCGACGAACAAGGTGCAGGGGGTGTTCGGTGCGGCGACGGCGGCGCTCGCCTATGCGCGGGCCGGGCATGTGCGGCTGTCGCATCAGCTGCGGCCGGCGGTGCTGGCCTTCCTTGCCGGGCTTGCGGGGGCGGGGCTCATCTCGGTGATCCCGACCGGCGGGCTGCGGATCGCGCTGCCGGTGGTGCTGATCGCCATCGCCGGTTTTTTCGCGCTGAAGAAGGGGCTGGATGACACCGACCGGGCCGAGCGCATCCGACCGGCCACCTTCACCGCCCTCGTGGTGCCGCTGATCGGATTTTATGACGGGCTGATCGGACCCGGCGCCGGCGCCTTCTACATGATCGGTTTCGTCACGCTCGCGGGCTATGGCGTGCTGAAGGCCACCGCGCATACGAAGTTGCTGAACTTCGCCTCGAACCTCGGCGGGCTGATCGCCTTTGCCGCGGCGGGGGCGCCGTGGTGGGCGATGGGGCTGGCCATGGGGCTCGCGCAGGCGGCCGGCGCCCGGCTGGGCGCGCGGCTGGCGATGCGGGTGGGGGCGAAGGTGATCAAGCCGTTGCTGGTGACCACCTCGACCCTGCTCGCGCTGCGGCTGATCTGGCAGATGCTTTAAGGTTCAGGCGAAGCCCGGGGCCAGACGCATGCCGCCGGTGACGAGGCCGCGCCAGTTCTTCTGCACGCTCGGGATCAGTTCCTCGACCACCGGATGCGCGGGATCGAGCGCGCCGAGTTTCACCAGAAGCGCGGTGATCGCCGCTTCCGAGGCGCGGGTGCCGCCGTCGACGATCTTCAGCGCGATGCCGCGTTTCTGCGCGGGCAGGATCGCGATATAGACCGCCTCGGCCCCGGTCTTCACCGCGACGGTGCCGCCCATGGCGCGCATCAACCGGGTGCAGGCGCGTTCCTCACCCGCCACCATCTCGGGGAAGGCGGCCATGGCGCGGGCCAGCCGGGCGGCGGCGGCCTCGCGGATCGAGCCCTCGGGGTTCGCCGCGGCGAAGAACTGCATCGCGCGGGCGAGCCCCGTCACCGTGCAGGCGAAGTTCGGCGCCGAACAGCCGTCGATGCCGTAGCCCGGCGAGGTTTCCTGCGTCACCTCCTCGAAGGCGGCCTTCACCGCGCGCTGCACCGGGTGGTCGATCTCGACATATTCGCTGCCGCCCTTCAGGTGGCGGTTCAGCGTGAGAAAGCCCGCGTGCTTGCCCGAGCAGTTGTTGTGCAGCTGGCAGGGCGTCTCGTGGGTGCAGGTCAGGCGGGTGTTCTCGGCCTTGTCCCAGGGCATGTGCACGCCGCAGCGCAGATCGCCCTCGGCCATGCCCAGATCGGAGAGCCAGTGTGCCACCGCATCGCGGTGCAGCGCCGCACCCGAATGGCTGGCGCAGGACAGGGCAAGCTGGCGCTCGCTCAGCCCCGCCGCATCGGCCGCGCCGCTTTCCAGAAGCGGCAGCGCCTGCAGCATCTTGCACGACGAGCGCGGGAAGATCACCGCCTCGGGGTCGCCCCAGGCCGCCTCGATCCCGCCCGGGCCGAAGACCACCGCATGGCCCGCATGGACCGATTCGAGCATCCCGCCCCGCCACAGTTCGATCATCGGCACTGCCGTCATTGGCTTTTCCTCTTCACGCATGCGCGAAATGCGGCCCGGGGGGCTTTCGTCCCCGGGCACTTTCTTGTTATCTGGGGGATATCGAGTTGAATCCGCAACCGCCATTGTCAAGAAGGGCCAAAGGCCCGCGCGGGCGGTCTAGAGGCATCAGGCAGCTGGAGGCTGTAACAATGAAGACTTTCATCCTGCGGGGCGCTGCGATTCTGGCTGCTTCGCTTCTCGTTCCCGGGATTGCCGGCGCGCAGCAGACCTCGAACCGCGTCGCCGCCAAGACCGACTGGAGCGTCTTCGTCGAAGAAAAGCCCAAGGAATGCTGGGGCGTCACCTCGCCCAAGGAATCGGTGAACACCAAGGACGGCAAGCCCACCGAGGTGCGGCGCGGCGACATCCTGCTGTTCGTCACCTTCCGTCCGGGCAAGGGCGGCGAGGTTTCGTTCATGGGCGGCTATCCCTTCGCCCCGGGCTCGACCGCCGACATGGTGGTGAACAACGGCGCCAAGTTCCAGCTGTTCACCGATGGCGAGGGCGCCTGGGCGGGCTCGGCCGATCAGGACGCGAAGATCATCGCGGCGCTGAAGGGCGGTGCCGACGTGACGATCACCGCGCATTCGGCGCGCGGCACGCAGACCAGCGACAAGTTCTCGCTGATGGGCTTCACCGCCGCGATGGACGAGGCGGCCAAGCGCTGCAAGTAAGCAAGGCGCCCCGTTGCGCGACGCAGGCCCCGGCAGTGCCGGGGCTTTTGCATTTGCACTACCGTTTCGGGCGCGAATCCCCTATATGAAGCGCTTCATTGCCGGGACATTGCCATGACCACGCCCTCCGCACCGATCACTCAAGACGTGCTGACCATTCCGCGCAAGCTGCCCGAAGGCGGCAAGGTGAACCTTGTGGGGCTCACCCGAGACCAGCTGCGCGACGCGCTGATCGAGGCCGGCACGCCCGAGAAGCAGGCGAAGATGCGCGTCGGCCAGATCTGGCAGTGGATCTATCACTGGGGCGTGCGCGACTTCGCGCAGATGACCAACCTGGCCAAGGACTATCGCGCGCTGCTTGACGAGAAGTTCGAGATCGGCCTGCCCGAGGTGGTGACCCGGCAGGTCTCGCTCGATGGCACCCGCAAGTATCTGCTGCGCATCGCCGGCGGGCACGAGGTGGAGATGGTCTACATCCCCGAGGAGAGCCGCGGCACGCTGTGCATCAGCTCGCAGGTGGGCTGCACGCTGACCTGCACCTTCTGCCACACCGGCACGCAGAAGCTGGTACGCAACCTGACGGCGGGCGAGATCGTCGGCCAGGTTCTGGTGGCGCGCGACGACCTCGGCGAATGGCCCGTGCCGGGCGAACCGAAGAACGACGTGCGGCTGGTGTCGAATGTCGTGCTGATGGGCATGGGCGAGCCGCTTTACAACTTCGACAACGTGCGCGACGCGATGTCGGTGGTGATGGACGGCGAGGGGATCTCGCTCAGCCGGCGGCGGATCACGCTCTCGACCTCGGGCGTGGTGCCCGAGATCGCCCGCGCCGCCGAGGAAATCGGCTGCCTGCTGGCGGTCAGCTTCCACGCCACCACCGACGAGGTGCGCGACAAGCTGGTGCCGATCAACAAGCGCTGGAACATCGAGACGCTGCTGAACACGCTGCGCGAATACCCGCGGCTGTCGAACAGCGAGCGGATCACCTTCGAATACGTGATGCTGAAGGACGTGAACGACACCGATGACGACGCGCGCCGGCTGGTCAAGCTGATCCGCGGCATCCCGGCGAAGATCAACCTGATCCCGTTCAACGAATGGCCCGGCGCGCCCTATCAGCGCAGTGACTGGGAACGGATCGAGGCCTTCGCCGACATCATCTACAAGGCGGGCTATGCCAGCCCGATCCGCACCCCGCGCGGCGAGGATATCATGGCCGCCTGCGGTCAGCTGAAATCGGCGACCGAGCGGGCGCGCAAGTCGAAGGCGCAGATCGCCGCCGAGGCGGGGCTGTAAGCCCCGCGCCCGGCCGCGTGAGGCGGCCGGGATCGCGATCGTTTCAGGACGTTCTCAGCGACCCTGCCACAGGCACCAGTCGGCGCCGTAGAAGTGGATGCGGTGATCGGGTTCGCCCGGCCGCTTCACCGCCTTGCACTCACTCGCCAGCATGCCGCCCGGGTGCGTGCTCAGCCAGCCCTCGGCCTGTTCCGGTTCCAGCACGTCGACGGGCTTTGTCAGCCGCCCCTCGAAGCCGAATTCGGCATTGTAGCGGTCGGTGACCACGGCCATGCCCTGGTCCTGATGCGCGGCAAGGATCTGCGCGATCGGGGTGGTGTCATAGGCCGGCGCCAGCCCGGTGGTGCCGATCAACCCCAGCAGCGCCAGCACGAAGCCAAGGCCCAGCGTGGCAAGACCCGCGACGCGCGGCAGCACCAGCGCGGCGAGCGCAAGGATCAGGCACAAGACCGCAAAGCCCGCGACCGGGGCGAGCGGTTGCAGCATCGCGACCGTCGTCGCATCGCCCTTGCCAAGTGCGACGGCCAGCGCCGCCCCGCCCGCAAGCAGCACCAGAATGGCCGCCGGCAGCGCGCCGGACCCGCGCACCTCGCCCCGCCCGCCCGCGATCAGCGCGCGGGCGAAGATCAGCGCCACGGCCGGAAGCTCCGGGATCAGGTAATGCACCTGCTTGCCCGAGACGAGCGAGAACAGCACGAGCCCCGCCCCGGCCTGGATCAGGCACAGCCGCAGCGCGCGGTCCGACAGCGACAGCCGCCGCAGCCCGCGCCACAGCGAGGGCGTCCAGACCCAGGGGAAGAGCAGCAGCGGCGTCAGCGCCAGCAGCCAGTACCACGGCCGGGCATGGGCAAAGGATTGCACGGTGCGGCCCGCGGTCTGTTCCCACAGGATCATGTGCCGGTATTCCGGCCCACCCAAAATCGCCGCCGGCACCACCCAGAGCCCGATGATCGCCAGCGCGATGACAAGCGCGAGCGCCGCGCCGCGCGCGATCTCGCCACCGCCCGGCCGGCGGATGGAATTCGCCCAGAGCGGCACCGTCAGCAGCGCCGGTCCGAGGTGCAGCAAGATCACCGGCCCCTTCGCCAGCACCCCGAAGGCCAGCGCCAGGCCAAACCCCGCCCAGGCCCGCCGGTTCACCCCCGGCGCCGCGGTCGCGCTGACCAGCGCGAGCAGGCCGCCGACCGTCGCCGCGGCGAGCATCGTGTCGAACATCACCGCGCCGCCATAGATCGCGAAGAAGCTCGTTCCGGCCAGAACCGCGGCGGCGATCGCGCCCGTCGTCTCGTCCCACAGCCGCGCGCCAAGCCGCCAGCTGCCCCAGACCGCCGCGAGCCCGAAGGCCGGCCCGACCAGCCGCGCGCCGATGTCGCTGACATGGCCGGTGAGGAACCACACCAGGTTCATCAGCCAGAACAGCATCGGCGGCTTGTCGGTGTAGATCTCGAAGTTCTTGTGCGGCACCAGGAAATCGCCGGTCACCCGCATCTCCCAGGCGACGTCGATATAGCGCGTCTCGTCGATCGGGATCAGCGGGCGCAGCACCACGCCCGCCACGGCGACAGCGGCAAAGGCCGCCAGCATCGAAAGCGCCAGGGCGCGGGCGCGGGTCGTGTCCATCGGATCACTCACACTCGTAGTCCCAGCCGTCGATGATCTCGAGCGCCTCGCCCGCGGTCTCGACGAAGGAGATCAGTTCAAGGTCCGCGGCCGCGATCGTGCCCGACTCGGCCAGCAGCTCCCAGTTCACCACCTTCTTCCAGAACTCGGTGCCGAAGAGAATGAAGGGCACCCGCCGCATCCGCCGGGTCTGGATCAGGGTCAGCGCCTCGAACATCTCGTCGAGCGTGCCGAAGCCGCCCGGGAAGACGCAGATCGCCCGCGCGCGCATCAGGAAATGCATCTTGCGGATGGCGAAATAGTGGAAATTGAAGCTGAGGTCGGGCGTCACCCAGGCGTTCGGCGCCTGCTCGTGCGGCAGCATGATGTTGAGCCCGATCGACTGGCCGCCGGCCTCGTGCGCGCCGAGGTTGCCCGCCTCCATCACGCCCGGCCCGCCGCCGGTGCACACGACCAGCTGCCGGCCATAGGTCTCGAGCGAACGCTCGGTCACCGCGCGGGCAAAGCGGCGCGCCTCCTCGTAGAAATGCGACAGCTCGGCCAGGGCCGGGGTCTTGGCCGTCTCCTTCTTCTCGGGCGCGGGGATGCGGGCGCCGCCGAACATCACCACCGTGCTTTCGATGCCGCGCTCGTCGAGCACCATCTGCGGCTTCAGCAGTTCGAGCTGCAGCCGCACCGGGCGCAGCTCGGGGCGCATCATGAACTCTTCGTCGATGAAGGCGAGCCGGTAGGCGGGAGAGCGGCTTTGCGGCGTGTCCGGGATGCGGTGCGAGGCCTTCGCATCCTCGATCGAATCACGGAAGGTGTGGCTGCGGTGCTCTTCTGTCATGGCGGTCCTGCTCGTTGCGCCTGCGGCTGCTACCAACTATAGGGAGAGGCAAGCAGAAGCCACCTGAAACCGCAAGATCCGGAGGACGCCCATGTCCAACTTCCCGCTCGAAGCCGCCATCGAAGTCGCCTGGGAAACCCGCGACACCATCACCCCCGCCACCAAGGGCGCGGTGCGTGACGCGATCGAGGAGACGCTCGCCGCGCTCGACACCGGCAAGCTGCGCGTCGCCGAAAAGCTGGCCGACGGCAGCTGGCACGTGAACCAGTGGGCGAAGAAGGCGGTGCTGCTCGGCTTCCGGCTGAAGGACATGGCGATGCAGTCGGGCGGGCCGCAGGGCTCGAGCTGGTGGGACAAGGTCGACAGCAAGTTCGCCGGCTGGGGCGAGCCGGAATGGACCCAGGCCGGGTTCCGCGCCGTGCCGAACTGCATCGTGCGCCGCTCGGCCTTCATCGGCAAGGGCGTGGTGCTGATGCCGTCCTTCGTCAACCTCGGCGCCTATGTCGACGAGAACACGATGGTCGACACCTGGGCGACGGTCGGTTCCTGCGCGCAGATCGGCAAGAACGTGCACCTGTCGGGCGGCGTCGGCATCGGCGGCGTGCTGGAACCGATGCAGGCCGGCCCGACGATCATCGAGGATAACTGCTTCATCGGCGCCCGGTCCGAGGTGGTCGAGGGCGTGATCGTGCGCGAGGGCTCGGTCCTCGGCATGGGCGTGTTCATCGGCAAGTCGACGAAGATCGTCGACCGCGAGACCGGCGAGATCATGTATGGCGAAGTGCCGCCCTATTCGGTCGTCGTCTCGGGCTCGATGCCGTCGAAGAACGGCGTGAACCTCTATTGCGCGGTGATCGTGAAGCGCGTCGACGCGCAGACCCGGTCGAAGACCGGCATCAACGAGCTGCTGCGCGACTGAGCGCGACCGGGGCGGGCCCGCGGGCCTGCCCCCCTTTTCCGGAGCCCCGCCATGACCGAGACCCCCGAGGACAAGCCCGCCAAGGCGAAACGGCCGCAGCAGGTCTATACCCTGCTGGTCGAGGTCGGCCGGCACGAGAACGACGGCCTGCCGAAGGGCGCGACCGGGGCGGGGCTGTTGATCTATGCCTCGGGCGTCGACGAGGCCGAGGCGGTGCGCGAGACCGTGGCGATCCTGAAGCAGGCCGATCTCGCGCCGCTCGACGTCACCGGCTATGGCACGCTCGCCGAGCGCGAGAAGCTCGGCCACGAGATCGACGAGGAGGAACGCGCGCTGATGGATCGCGCGCTGGCCGAGAACTCGGTGATCGTGGCGCAGATGACCCCCTTCTACGGCGAGGACCGCGGCGATCTCGGCTGAGCGATCGCCCGCCGAGGCGGATTGCGACCGGGCGCCGGCCTGCTACACTGTTTCGCAACAACGAACAGCCGAGCAGAGCCCATGATCCGTGTCGTCAAGATTGCCACCCTGTCCCTCGTCGCCCTTGCCGGGCTTTCGGCCTGCGCCGGCCCGATCGGCCGCGCCGAGCAGCCGAAACGCGCGGAGAGCCCGATGATCGAAGAGATTCCCGCCGTCGACCCGGCCGTGCAGCGCGGCTTCGAGAACTGGCTCGTCACCTTCAAGCCGCGCGCGATGGCCTCGGGGATCAGCGAGGCGACCTGGGCCAACGCGACCCGCGGCATCCGCTACAACCCGAAGGTGATCGAGCGCGACCGCAATCAGGCCGAGTTCACCAAGACGATCTGGCAATATCTCGACAGCGCGGTCTCCGACACCCGGATCGAGAACGGCCGCGCGGCGCTGCGCGAGCATGCGGCGCTGCTGAACCAGATCGAGGCGCGCTATGGCGTCGAGAAGGAGGTCGTCGTCGCGGTCTGGGGCATGGAGTCGAACTTCGGCAACAACCGCGGCAAGGTGCTGATCGTGCCGGCGCTGGCGACGCTCGCCTATGATGGCCGCCGCGGCAACTTCTTCGCGCAGCAGTTCATCGACGCGCTGAAGATCATCCAGGCGGGCGACACCGACGCGCGGCACATGACCGGGTCCTGGGCCGGCGCGATGGGACACACGCAGTTCATCCCCTCGTCCTACCTGTCCTTCGCGGTCGATTTCACCGGTGACGGCAAACGCGACATCTGGTCGGACAACCCGGCCGATGCGCTCGCCTCGACCGCGGCTTACCTCGCCC
Organism: Paenirhodobacter hankyongi; assembly: GCF_003664585.1. GTDB lineage: Bacteria > Pseudomonadota > Alphaproteobacteria > Rhodobacterales > Rhodobacteraceae > Rhodobacter > Rhodobacter hankyongi. The sequence goes on along the minus strand of NZ_RCHI01000002.1, from coordinate 112,560 downwards.
GTTCGGGCTGGTCGAAGGGGCAGCCCTGGGGCGTCGAGGTGCGCCTGCCGCAGGGGTTCAACTTCAACCTCGCCGGCAAGAAGACGAAGAAGTCGCCCTCTGACTGGGCGGCGCTCGGGGTGCGCACGATGGGTGGTGGCACGGTGCCGAATTACGGCCCGGCCTCGATCCTGCTGCCCGCCGGCGCGGACGGCCCGGCGCTGATGATCTTCGGCAATTTCACCGCGATCTCGCGCTATAACAACGCCGATGCCTATGTGATCGGGGTGGGGCATCTGTCCGACCGGCTGAAGGGGGCGGGGCCCCTTGTCCATCCCTGGCCGCGCGACGCGCGCTCGTTGACCCAGGCCGAGCGCAGCGAGCTGCAGACGCGGCTCACCGCGCTTGGCTATGACACCCAGGGCACCGACGGCATGATCGGCGCGAACAGCATCGCCGCGATCGAGGCCTATCAGCGCGCGAACGGGCTGGCGCCCGATGGCTATGCCTCGCTCTCGCTGCTGGAACGGCTGCGCTGAGCGCGGCCGTCAGGGCAGGGGCGTGACGCCGATCACCGGCGCGTGCAGGTGCCACAGAGCGACCCAGGCGAAAAGCCCCAGGCCGAGCCGGGCAAGCGACGGACCTCGCGCCGGGCGCCAGCGGCCGGTGAGCAGCGCCTGAAACGGCACGGCCGAGGTGCGGGCCGAAAGGCGTGCGAATTCGGCCGCGCCCCAGGCCTTGCGCTTGCGCCCCTCCATCGCCCGCATGCCGGTGACCGAGAAGATCAGGAAGGCGCCGAACAGGATCACATGGGCGAGGTCGCCGTTCACCAGCAGGTGCACGCCCGACCACAGCACCAGCGCCCACAGGAGCGGCTGGCGCACCAGTCCGGCGATGCCGGGGTGATCCGGGTCGAAACCCTCGGTGCGGCCCTCGAAAGCGAAGGGGTTGGGGGCGGCGATGCCGAAGGCGGCCAGAACGATCGCCACCGGCATCACCAGATTGGCGAGCCAGCGCATCCAGTCCTGCTGCATCCACAGCACCACAGCGGGCGCCCGCCCGGCGGCGAAGATCAGCCAGAACAGCAGCGCCGTCGAGATCAGGCTGAAGGCCCAGACCCATCCCCGCCGACCAAGCCGCGCGATCAGCAGGGCCTTCAGCCGTGGATTCGCCGGCACCAGATGCGAGGCGATGAACAGACCCCCTGCCAGAAGAAATTCGCCCCAGCCTGCCATCGTGCCGCCTCCTCTTGGACCGTCCCCAGAAATGATGCAAAGCTGAGGAAACCGCAATCAGCCGAGCTGCCCATGACCACGCCCCTTGCCCGCGCGCTTGCCGCGCTCGATACCGCCAATGCCGCCGATCCGACGCGTGAGGATGGCGAACCCGCGGCGCTGCTCTATGGCCGGCGGATGTCGGCGGAACTTGCCCGGCTTGTCCCCGATGCCTCGGAGCCCTTGCAGATCGCCGCCCGCGGCCAGCATGTCGAGCGCTGGCTCCTGCCGCGCAAGGACTATCCCGAGGGGCGCACGGGCTATCTGGAGTGGCGCCGCGAGCAGGGCCGCCGTCATGCCGAGCGGGTGGGCGCGATCATGCGTGCGGCAGGCTATGACGAGGACGCGATCGCGCAGGCCGGGCGGATGCTGCGCAAGGAGGGGATCAAGCGCGACGCCGAGGTGCAGGCGCTGGAAGACGTGATCTGCTTCGTCTTCCTGCGCCACTACTTCGCGCCCTTCGCGCCGACGCAATCGTCCGAGGCGCTGTTGAAGATCGTCGAGAAGACGGCGCGCAAGATGTCGGCCGAGGGCCGCGCCCGGGCGCTGGCCGAGTTCGACCTGCCCGAGCCCTTCGCCGCCGCCTTCCGCGACTAGGCCTGTTTCGAGAGCTGGACGGCCAGGATGCCGCCGGCGATCACCGCAACGCCCAGCAGGTCGAGCGCGCCAAGCCGCTCGCCCAGCACCGCGGCCGCGATGGCGACGCCGAAGAACGGGTTGAGGAAGTGGAAGGTCGCCGCCTTGACCGCGCCGATCCGGCCCACAAGCTTGAACCAGACCCAGGTCGCCAGCACGCCCGGGATCAGCACGGTATAGGCGAAGGCGCCGAGCAGCCGCGGGCTCATCTGCACCGCGCTCCAGTCCTCGGTCGCCGCCGAGACGATGGACAGCACCGCGGCGCCGACGAACATCTGCAACCCGACGATCATCATCACATTGCCCCCGCCCGAGGCGCCACGCACGGTGAGCGTGGCGACCGAGAGCGCCAGCGCGGCGGCAAAGCACAGCGCCATGCCGACCGGATCGACCCCGCCCGACAGCCGCGCCCCCATGATGATCGCGACGCCGATCACCCCCGCGACCAGCCCCGCAAGGCCGAGCGGCCGCACCCTGTCGCGAAACACCGCCCAGCCGAGGAAGGCCACCATCAGCGGCATGGTCGAGGCGATGATCGAGGCGACCGAGGCCTGCACCCATTGCATCGCGACGAAGTTCAGCCCGAGGTAAAGCGCGTTCTGGCACAGCCCGAAGATCAGCGTCGCGCGCCACTGCGCCCGGGTCAGCCGCGCGCTCTGGCCAAGGGCCAGCGCGATGCCGACCCCGATCACCCCGGAGAACAGGAAGCGCAGCGTCAGCGCGAAAAGCGGCGGCGCCTCGGCCACGATCATCCGCGCCGAGGTGAAGGCCGAGGACCACATCAGGGCGAAGGCCAGCCCCATGCCGATTGCGCGCAGATCCATGCTGTTCTCCTGCCCTGCGGGGGCAAAGAAAAAGGCCGCCCCGATTGCTCGAAGGGCGACCCTGTCCGATCCTGGCGCGCCCCGCAAGGGGCGGCGGATGATCAGCCGTTGACGCTGTCCTTCAGGACCTTCGCAACGGTGACCTTGACCTGCTTGTCGGCCGGCTTGGTGATCGTTTCACCGGTGGCGGGGTTGCGCACCTGGCGCTCCGGACGGGCTTTGCAGGAAACCTTGCCGATCCCCGGCAGGGTGACGGCGCCACCCTCGGCGACTTCCTTGGTCACGACCGCGGCAACGGCGTCGAGCGCGGCCGAAGCGGTCTTCTTGTCCGAGCCCATCGCTTCGGCGACAGCCGCCACGAGCTGGGTCTTGGTCATCGGTTTCGACATGAATCTTCCTCTCATGTGCCCCGTGGTCCGGGGTCATCAGCTTCCGCGTGACGCGGCTTCGTGCGCCCTCTAACACACGGTTTTTCCCAGCATGGCAAGCGATTTCGGCGCCCTTGGGCGGATTTCCACGCGTCAGAGGAAGGCTGTTTCCTCGAAGCTGCGCAACTTCCGGCTGTGGATGCGCTCAAGCGGCATGTCGCGCAACTTCTCCATCGCGCGCACGCCGATGCGCAGGTGATTGGCGACCTGGGTGCGGTAGAATTCGGTCGCCATGCCGGGCAGTTTCAGCTCGCCGTGCAGCGGCTTGTCCGAGACGCACAGGAGCGTGCCATAGGGCACGCGGAAGCGGAATCCGTTCGCCGCGATCGTCGCCGATTCCATGTCGAGCCCGACGGCGCGCGACTGGCTCAGCCGGTGCACCGGGCCGGACTGGTCGCGCAGCTCCCAGTTGCGGTTGGCGATGGTGGCGACGGTGCCGGTGCGCATGATCCGCTTCAGCTCGTAGCCCTCGAGCCGGGTGATCTCGGCCACCGCCTCCTGCAGTGCCACCTGCACCTCGGCGAGCGCCGGGATCGGCACCCAGACCGGCAGGTCGTCATCCAGCACCCCGTCCTCGCGCAGATAGGCATGGGCCAGCACGAAATCGCCCAGCTGCTGCGAATTGCGCAGCCCCGCGCAATGGCCGACCATCAGCCAGGCATGCGGGCGCAGCACCGCGATGTGGTCGGTGGCGGTCTTGGCGTTCGAGGGGCCGACGCCGATGTTCACCAGCGTGATGCCGTTCCCGTCGGCGCGCTTGAGGTGATAGGTCGGCATCTGCGGCATCTTCGCCAGCGGCGGGATCACCCCGTCGGGGCTGGTGATCTCGGCATTGCCGGGGGCGACGAAGCTTGTATAGCCCTCGGCCGGATCGGCAAGCTTCGCCCGCGCCACCTTCTCGAATTCCTCGACGTAGAACTGGTAGTTGGTGAAGAGAACGTGGTTCTGGAAATGCTCGGCCGCGGTCGCGGTGTAATGGCTGAGCCGCGCCAGCGAATAGTCGACGCGCTGCGCGGTGAAGGGCGCAAGATGGCCCGAGCCGTCCGGGTTCCGCCCGGCGGTGCCGTTCACGATGTCGTCGTTCATCGTGGCAAGGTCGGGCACGTCGAAGACGTCGCGCAGCGAGAAGGCGAGCACGCCCTCCTGCGGCACGGTCACGCCGGGCTGCGCGGCGACGGCGAAATGCACCGGGATCGGCGTGGCCGAGGGGCCGATCTGCACCGGCACGCCGTGGTTGCGGATCAGAAGCCCGATCTGCTGCCTCAGATAGTTGCGGAACAGGTCCGGCCGGGTGATCGTCGCGACATAGGTGCCCGGCAGCGGCACATGGCCGAAGCTGAGCCGGCTGTCGGCCTTGAGATGCGAGGAGACGGTCAGTCGCACCTCGGGGTAGAAGGCGCGAAACCGCGCCATCGCGCGGCCGCTTTCCAGCACCTCGTTGAATTTCGTCAGCAGGAACTCCGTCGCCTCGGCGTAAAGCTGTTCCAGCCGCGCCACCGCGGCCTTCGCATCGGTGAACAGCTCGGGCGCGGGGGAATGCGGCGTCAGGATGGTCAGCGGTTCGTTCATTCGAAAAGATCCGTCAGTTCAAAGCGCGTCACGTCGACAAGGCCGAGATCCGAGATCCGGATCTCGGGGATGACGACGAGCGCGAGCAGCGAATGCTGCATGTAGGCGTTGTTCAGGGTACAGCCGCACTCGGCCATCGCGGCGACCATGCGGCTGGCGCGGGCGGCGACCTCGGCGGCCGGGTCGTCCGACATCAGCCCGGCGATCGGCAGCGGCACGGCGGCGATCTCGGCGCCGTCCTTCCACACGGTGATGCCGCCGCCCATCTCGCCCAGCCGGTTCGCTGCGGCGGCCATGCTGTCGCGGTCGGTGCCGACGACGATCATGTGGTGGCTGTCATGCGCGACGGTCGAGCCGATCGCCATCCGGCCGGTGTAGCCGAAGCCCGAGACGAAGCCGTTCACCACGCCGCCGGTGCCGCGGTGCCGCTCGACCAGCGCGATCTGGGCGATGTCCTTCGCCGCGTCGGGCTGGGCGAGGCCGTCGGCCACGGCGAGCTCGGCGGTCAGCGCTTTCGTCGGTGCCTGGTTCTCGACCACGCCGATCACCTTGGCGGTGACGGTATTCGCCCCCTCGGGCGCGGCGATGGCGAAATCGGCCGCCGTCAGGTGCTTGCCCAGATGCACGGTCTGGCGCGCACTTTCGGGCCAGGCGTAATGCGGGCACTCGGCCAGCAGCCGGCCCCCCTCGGCGACGATCCGGCCGCGGGCGATCACCGTCTCGACCGGCAGCGTGACGAGATCCGAGGACAGGATCACGTCCGCCCGCCGCCCGGGCGCGATCGAGCCGAGCTCGCGCTCCAGCCCGAAATGCGTCGCGGTGTTGACCGTGCACATCTGCAGCGCCACCAGGGGCGGGCAGCCGCAGGCAACCGCGTGGCGATAGACGCGGTTCATGTGGCCGTCTTCCACCAGCGTGCCGGAGTGGCAATCGTCGGTGCACAGGATGAAGTTGCGCGGATCAAGGCCCTTCTCGGTGACCGCGGTGATCTGCGTCTTGACGTCATACCACGCAGACCCCAGCCGCATCATCGAGCGCATGCCGTTGCGCACCCGCGCGATGGCGTCATCCTCGCGCGTGCCTTCATGGTCGTCGGCCGGCCCGCCGGCCAGATAGGCGCGGAACGGCGCGCCCTTGTCGGGGCTGGCGTAATGGCCGCCGACGGTCTTGCGTGCGTCCTGCGTCGCCGCGATCTCGGCCAGCATCTTCGGATCGCCGGCGATCACGCCCGGAAAGTTCATCATCTCGCCGAGCCCGATGATGCCAGGCCAGGTCATCGCCTCGGCGACGTCCTCGGCCGAGATCTCGAAGCCGGTGGTCTCGAGCCCCGGCGCCGAGGGGGCGCAGGAGGGCATCTGGGTGAAGATGCTGACGGGCTGCATCAGCGCCTCGTCATGCATCATCCGCACGCCGGCAAGGCCAAGCACATTGGCGATCTCGTGCGGGTCGGTGAACATCGTCGTGGTGCCGTGCGGGATGACGGCGGCGGCGAATTCCGCGGGCGTCAGCATCCCCGATTCGATGTGCATGTGGCCGTCGATCAGCCCGGGCAGCATGAAGCGCCCGTTCGCCTCGATCACCTGGGTGTCGGGGCCGATGGCGCCCGACAGATCCGGTGCGATGGCGGCAAAGCGCCCCTCGGCGATGGCGATGTCATAACCGTCCAGCACCTCGCGCGACTGGACGTTGACCCATTTGCCTTGCCGGATCACGGTGTCGGCAGGCGCCCGGCCCGCAGCGACGGCGATCAGACGCGGCGCGGCCTCGGGCCATGATTTCAAGGTGTTCATCTGTTCCATGTCTCAGGGTGCCACCAGTGCCGGGCCCGTGCAAGTGATGTTGTGATGACAGGGGGTGCGCGCTACATCTTGGGGATGGAACAGGCTCAGAAACCCCGCATCACGATCACCTATTGCACCGGCTGCAACTGGTTGCTGCGCGCCGGCTGGATGGCGCAGGAGCTTTTGTCGACCTTCGGCGAGGAGCTGGGCGAGGTGGCGCTGATCCCCGGCCATGGCGGCATCTACGAGGTGCGGGTGGGCGAGAGCCTCGTCTGGGAGCGCAAGCGCGACGGCGGTTTCCCCGAGGCGAAGGTGCTCAAGGCCCGCATCCGCGACATCATCGAGCCGGGCCGCGACCTTGGCCATATCGACCGGAGCGGCGCATGAGCGTGCTGCTGTCGGTGGGTCACGGCTATTCGGCGCAGGCGCTGGCGCGGGTGCTGCGGCCGCAGGGCTGGCGCATCATCGCAACCACGCGCAGCGCGGAGAAGGCGGTGGCGCTGCGCGCGACCGGGGTCGAGGCGCAGGTCTGGGCCGGCGGTTCGCTGCCGCTTGCGGGGGTCACCCATCTGCTGAGTTCGGTCGCCCCCGATGCGGCGGGCGATCCGGTGCTGACGGCCTGCGGCGCGCAGATCGCCGCCGCGGCCGGGCAGCTTGACTGGGTGGGGTATCTGTCGACCGTCGGCGTCTATGGCGACCATGCCGGCGGCTGGGTCGACGAGGACACGCCCCTGACGCCCGCGACGAAGCGCGGCGAGATGCGGGTGGCGGCGGAACGTGCCTGGGCCGCGATCCCGGGATTGCCGCTGCACATCTTCCGCCTTGCCGGCATCTACGGCCCCGGCCGCGGCCCCTTCGAGAAGGTGCGCGAGGGCACGGCGCGGCGGATCCTGAAACCGGGGCAGGTGTTCTCGCGCATCCATGTGGACGACATCGCGCAGGTGCTGGCGGCCTCGATCGCGCAGCCGAACCCGGGGCGGGTCTATAACGTCTGTGACGACGACCCGGCCCCGCCCGAGGATGTGCTGAGCCATGCCGCGGCGCTTCTGGGCCTGCCCGAGCCGCCGGGCGTGCCGTTCGACGCGGCCGAGCTCAGCCCGATGGCGCGCAGCTTCTATGCCGAGAACAAGCGGGTGCGGAACGACCGGATCAAGACCGAGCTGGGCGTGCGGCTGCGCTACCCCGACTATCGCGCTGGGCTCGCGGCGCTGCTTCAGGCCGGCTGAGCCGCCATCGGCCGCTCGCGCACCGGCAGGTGGACGAGCGCCGAGAAGGCCCCGACCCCCACGCCGACCCACCACACCATGGTGTAGTTGCCGTAAAGGTCATAGAGCTTGCCGCCCAGCCAGACGCCGAGGAAGGCGCCGATCTGATGGCTGAGGAAGACGAAGCCATAGAGCGTGCCCATGTAGCGCAGCCCGTAGATATAGGCGACAAGCCCCGAGGTCAGCGGCACCGTGGCCAGCCACAGCGCGCCCATGACGAGCGAGAAGATCAGCACCGAGGCGGGCGTCATCGGCACCAGGATGAACACCGCCGCGGCGATGGTGCGCAGCGTGTAGATGCCTGCGAGCAGGTATTTCTTCGACCAGCGCTTGCCCGCCCAGCCGGCATAGATCGAGCCCACGATATTGGCGAGCCCGATCACCGAGATCGCCACCGCGCCAAGCGCCGATTGCGAGGAAATCCCGAGCCCGGCCAGCATGCTGTCAGGCGGCACCGCGCCGCACATCTCGGTCACCATCGCGGGGAAATGCGCGGTGATGAAGGCCAGCTGATAGCCGCAGCTGAAGAAGCCGAGGAAGATCAGCGTGTAGGACGGGTCGCGGAAGGCGCGGACCAGCACCTTGCCCATGCTTTCCTCAAGCTCGGCGCGGCTCACGCGGGGCTCGGCGCGCAGCATCGGCAGGGCCAGAAGGCTTGCGAGGATCACCACGGCGAAGATCACGAACACGCCCTGCCACGGCAGCACGGAGAGCAGCGCCTCGGCCACCGGCGCGCCGAACACCTGCCCGGCCGAGCCCGCCGCGGTCGCGATGCCAAGCGCGAGCGAGCGGTTCTCGTCGGAACTCGCGCGGCCGACGACGGCAAGGATCACGCCAAAGCCGGTGCCGGCGATGCCGAAGCCCACCAGGATCTCGAGCAGGTCGTGCTGCCAGGGCGCGACGGAGAAGGCCGAGAGCACCAGCCCCGCGGCATACATCAAGGCCCCCACGACGATCGCGCGGCGGTCGCCGAAACGTTCCGCCAGCGCGCCGAAGATCGGCTGGCCGATGCCCCAGGCCAGGTTCTGGATCGCGATCGCCAGGCTGAACTCGGACCGCGGCCAGTTGAACTCTGCCGCGATCGGAATCTGGAACACGCCGAACGAGGCGCGGACGGCGAAGTTCAGCATCAGGATGACGCAGCCCCCGATCAGCACGGGGGTCAGCAGACGGGCCTTGGTCATGTGTGGTCTCCCTGCGCGCATCTCCCGGCGCGCGGAGGACCACTTTCGCCATGCCCGCGCGGCTGCGTCAACGGGGCGATTGTGCCGGGAACAATGCCGCTTGCACCTGCCCGCGCCGCGTGGCCCAATGCGCGCGAAAGGGGGGCGACATGTATACGGTGATCGGAACCGCGGGCTCGCGCGTGATGCGGGTGCTGTGGATGCTCGAGGAGCTCGGCCAGTCCTACGACCATGTGAAGACCCATCCGCAGCCCGAAGGCGTGGCCGAGATCGCCCCCGCCGGCAAGGGCACGGTGCTGATCGTCGACGGCACGCCGGTGTCGGACACGACGGCGATCATCCAGTATCTGGCCGACCGCCACGGCGCCTTGACCCACAAGGCCGGCACCTTGCCGCGGGCGCGGCAGGACGGGCTGACGCAGTTCCTGCTTGATGAATTCGATGCGGCGCTGTGGATGGCGGCGCGGCACAGCTACATCCTGCCCGAGGAGCTGCGCCTGTCGGGCATCCGCAACACCTTGCGGTGGGAGTTCGAGCGCTCGCAACATGTGCTGGTCAGCCGGATGGGCGAGGGCGATTTCGTCATGGGCGACGCGATGACCGTGCCCGACCTGATCCTGACCCATTGCCTGACCTGGGCGCTGAGCGCCAAGTTTCCGATCGTCGAGCATCGCCTGACGGAGTATCTGGCACGGATGCGGGCGCGGCCGGCCTGGGGCCGGGCCGCGGCGCATGAGGCTCAGGACTGACGGAGAGGGCGATGATTCCGGTTTTTGACGGGCACAACGATTTCCTGCTGCGCCTGCTGCGCGAGCCCGCGCGGCGCGAGGCGCTGTGGCTCGAGGGCACGGGCGAGGGGCATCTCGACCTGCCGCGGATGCGTGCAGGCGGCTTTGCGGGCGGCTTCTTCGCGGTCTGGGTGCCCTCGCCGATGCCGCCCGACGCGCCCGATTTCGATGCGATGCTGCGCCATCCGCCCTATGCCGTGCCACTGCCCGAGCCGGTGCCCTATGCCGACGCGCTCGAGGTCGCGGTGGCCGAGATCGGGCATCTTCGGTGGATGGAGCGCACCGGCACGCTGGCGATCTGCCGCAGCGTGGCCGAGATCCGTGCCGCGATGGCGGCGGGCAAGATCGCCGCGGTGCTGCACATGGAAGGGGCCGAGGCGATCCTGCCCGACCTTGATGCGCTGCATGTCTGGCACGCGGCGGGGTTGCGCTCGCTGGGCCCGGTCTGGTCGCGGCCCACGGCCTTCGGCCATGGCGTGCCCTTCGCCTATCCGTCCTCGCCCGATACCGGCGACGGTCTGACCGAGGCGGGCAAGCGGCTGGTGCGCGAATGCAATGCGCTGAAGATCATGCTCGACCTCAGCCACCTGAACGAGAAGGGCTTTGACGACGTCGCGGCGCTGTCCGACGCGCCGCTTGTCGCCACCCATTCGAACGCGCATGCGGTGTCGCCGCACAGCCGCAATCTGACCGACCGGCAGTTGCAGGTGATCCGCGACAGCGACGGCATGGTCGGGCTGAACTATGCCGTGGGCTTCCTGCGCCCGGATGGCGTGGGCGAGAGTTTCACCGGCTGGGATCCGGTGTTGCGCCATCTCGATCATCTGATCGGCATCCTGGGCGAGGACCGGGTCGGGCTCGGCTCCGATTTCGACGGGGCGACGGTGCCGGCGGATCTGGGCGATGTCGCGGGGCTGCCGCGGCTGCTCGCGGCGCTGCACGACCACGGCTTCGGCGCGGCGCTGGTCGAGAAGCTTGCCTTCCGCAACTGGCTGGCGGTGCTCGAACGGACCTGGGGCGTTTAACGCCCCAGCCGCCGCGCCGCCGCGCGCCCGGCGACCCGCCCGGTGGCGAGGCAGCCGGTGAGCAGATAGCCCCCGGTCGGCGCCTCCCAGTCGAGCATCTCGCCCGCGGCGAAGACACCGGGCAGGGCGGCCAGCTCCAGCCCTTCGTGCAGCGCGTCGCGGGTGATGCCGCCGGCGGACGAGATCGCCTCGGCCAAGGGCCGTGGCCCCGCGTGCCGCACCGGCAGCGCCTTCACCCGCTGTGCCAGCGCGATCGGGTCCGAGGGCAGCGGCCGGCCCCATTCGTTCATCAGCGCGAGCTTCACCGGATCGAGCCGCAGCGCCTTGCGCAGCCGGTTCGAGGCGCTTTCCTTCGGGCTGACATGGGCGATGCGGCGGGCGAGCGTCTCGGCATCGCCATCAGGCACGAGGTCAAGCGTCAGCGGCGCCCCCTCGCGCACCGCGGCGGCGATGGCATAGACGCCGCCGCCCTCGATGCCGCGGGCCGACAGCACGAATTCGCCGCGCGAGCGGGCGCCCGGGGTGACGAGCGCCGCCCCCTTCACCGGCTGGCCGAGGAAGGGCGCCATATGCGCCGACCACTCGACCACCAGCCCCATGTTCGCCGGGCGGAAGGGGGCGATCTCGACCCCGCGCGCGGCAAGCCAGGGCACCCAGGCGGCATCCGAGCCAAGCCGCGGCCAGCTTGCGCCGCCAAGCGCCAGGACCGTGACCTCGGGGCGCATCTCGACCCGGCCCTCGGGCGTGTCGAAGACGAAGGCGTCGCCGTCAAAGCCCTGCCAGTGCCAGCGGGGGCGGAGCTCGACCCCCATGCCGGTCAGCCGCGCGATCCAGGCGCGCAGCATCGGCGAGGCCTTCATCCCGGTCGGAAACACCCGCCCGGTGGTGCCGGTGAAGAGCTCGATCCCCAGCCCGCGGGCAAAGGCGGTCACCGCCGCCGGGCCGAAGCCCGCGATCAGCGGCCGCACCCAGTCGGGCGAATAGGCGGTCAGGAACCGGTCGAGCGGCTCGTCCCTGGTCAGGTTCAGCCCCGATTTCCCCGCCATCAGGAACTTGCGCGCGAGCGTCGGCTTCGCCTCGGCCAACAGCACCGAATGGCCCGAGCGGGCGATCTCCTCTGCGGCCATCAGCCCCGCCGGCCCGCCGCCGATGACCAGCGCCCGCGCCATCAGTGCCGCGCCAGCATCGACAGGCGCAACAGCGCGCGTTCCATCACCGCCATCTGCGGTGCCTTCGAGGCCGAGCGCAGGGTGAGGTCGGTCTCGATCAGCAACTTCAGCGCCTCCTCGAGGCGGAACATGCCCCAGCGGCTGGCCTGCGCCTGCATCCGGTCGCGGCGCGGGCCGAAGACCGGCGGCCGCACCCGGCCGATGCCGGCGCCGGGCCCGCCCGGGTCCGAGGCCGCGGCATGCAGGGTGCGGAAATGGCGCAGCGCCATGATCGCCAGCGTCACCGGCAGCACGCCCTGCCCCTCGATCCGGCGCATCATCGGGCCAAGCTCCTGCGGCCGGCCCTCGGCGACGATGTTCAGCACGTCGTCGACCTCGGCCTCGACCGTGGCGGGGGCGCAGGCGGCGATCTCGGCCGGTGTCAGCGGCGCCGAATCGTCGTATTTGTAGAGCGCGATCTTCTCGACGGTCTGGCGGAAATCGCCGGGATCGAGCGCCTTCGCCAGCGCCAGAAGGTCGGTCATCGCCGCCTGATCGACGTGGCGCAGCCCGGCGCGGTGCAGGATCTCCTCGATCTCCTCGCGGGTCGGCGGATCGTCATAGATGCCGATGGCGACGGCGTTCGGATGCGGCTCGAAGAGCTTGCGCAGCGCCGATTTCGCGGTGAGCGAGCCGGCGGTGACGATGATCTGCGCATCGCCCTCGCGCCAGTCCTTGAGCGCGGCCGAGACGGTGGGGGCAAGGGTGTCGGTCGCATCCTCGACGAAGACGACGCGCGGGCCGGGGAAGAAGCCCACGGCCTTCACCGCGTCATTGAGCGCCGCGCCGTCCTTGCGCAGCTCGGAGGCCGGGATCCGGGTCAGGCGCATCTCGGCCTCGCCCTCGGGGCCGACGAGGGCGGCGATCACCTCCTGCCGGCGCAGCGCCACCCGCATCGCGTCGGCGCCATAGATCAGCAGCCCGGTGCGCGCGGGATCGGGCTTGGCGAAATAGCGGACCGCTGCGACGCCCGCGAGCTTCATTGCGGCAGCGAGCCCGCCTGCGCGAGCAGCCGGGTGACGATCTGGTCGGCCAGCATCGACATCAGCCGGCGGTGCGCGTCTTCCTCGGCGGAATCGGTCGCCACCACCGTGCCGGTCGCCGACCAGGAGGTGAAGGAGGCGACCTTGCCCGCCATCAGCACGGCATCGGTGCCGATGTCGTGCAGCGTGTAATCGACCGTGCCGGTGAGCGAATAGCGCGTCGTCGCGTTCGAGGGGGTGATCGCCTGGCCAAGCGCCTGGGTCTTGACCGTGTAGGCCAGCCGGTAGCGCGCGGTTTCCAGCGGGCCGAGACGTTCGCTCAGCCGCCGGGTCAGAGCGAAATCGTCTCGGGTCTTCGGCGAATCGGTCTGCACGGTGCCGAGGAGCCGGGCGCCCCCGCCCTGCGGGCCATAGGCGGGGGTGAAGCCGCAGCCCGCAAGGGCCGCGGCAGCAAGAAGCAGGAAGGTTCTGCGGTCAGATGACGACATTGACGATGCGCCCCGGCACGACGATGAGCTTCTTCGGCTGGCCACCGGCCAGCGCCTTGAGCACAGCTTCGTCCGCCAGCACGCGCTTTTCAACCTCGTCCTTCGGCATGTCCTTGGGAACGGTGATCTCGCCGCGGCGCTTGCCGTTGATCTGGATCGGCAGCGTCACGCTGTCCTCGGCCAGCATCGCCGGGTCGGCCTTGGGCCAGCCCGCCTGCACGACAAAGCCCGCCCCGCCCAGCATCGACCAGACGTCCTCGGCCAGATGCGGCACCATCGGCGCCATGATCTGCGCCATCAGCTTCATCGCGTCGCGCTTCGCCCCGTTCGAGGCGGCCGATTTCGACAGCGTGTTGGTCAGGCCATAGATCGCCGCCACCGCCTTGTTGAAGGCGAAGCCGTCGATCGAGCGGGTGACCTCGTCGATCGTCTTGTGCACGGCCTTGAGCAGTGCCTCGTCCTCGGCGCTGCCATCACCGCCCGCGCCCTGCGCGATCTCGTCGGCGATGCGCCAGACGCGCGCGAGGAACTTCGAGGTCGCCTCGGCACCGGCCGCGGTCCATTCCACGTCGCGCTCGGGCGGGCTGTCCGACATCACGAAGAATCGCGCGGTATCGGCGCCGAAGGAGGCGATGATGTTCATCGGGTCGACGACGTTCTTCTTCGACTTCGACATCTTCGCCGAGGGGATGATCTCGAGCTTCTCGCCGGTGGCCTTCACCGTGCCGGCCTCGCGGTCGATGTCCTCGGGCAGGTGATAGACCGGGCGGCCCGACGAATCGCGGGTCATGTAGATCTCGTGGGTCACCATGCCCTGGGTGAAGAGCGCGCTGAACGGCTCGATCGCTTTTGCCGGCAGGTGGCCGGTGCGGTGCATCGCCCGGGCGAAGAAGCGCGAATAGAGCAGGTGCAGAATCGCGTGCTCGATGCCGCCGATATACTGGTCGACGTTCATCCAGTAATCGGCGTCCTCGGCCACCGTCGGCGTCGTCGCATGCGGCGAGGTGAAGCGCGCGTAATACCACGACGAATCGACGAAGGTGTCCATCGTGTCGGTCTCGCGCCGGGCCTTGCCGCCGCATTTCGGGCAGGTGCAGTCGCGCCAGGTCGGGTGGCGGTCGAGCGGGTTGCCGGGCTTGTCGAAGGTGACGTCGTCGGGCAGGCGGACCGGCAGGTTTTCCTTCTTCTCGGGCACCACGCCGCAATCGGGGCAATGCACCACCGGAATCGGGCAGCCCCAATAGCGCTGACGGCTGAGGCCCCAGTCGCGCAGGCGATAGTTGGTCACGCCGCGGCCGATGCCATTCGCCTCGCAGAAGGCAATCGCGGCGGCGACGGCTTCCTCGCCGGTCTGCACCTCCTCGCCCGAGAAACCGCGGATGTAGCGGACCTTCTCCGACTTCAGCGGCACGAATTCCTCGGCGGGCGGCAGGTCGGCCTCGGCCGCCTCGTCGGCCAGCGGGCGGAACACCGAGTGGATCGGCAGGCCGTATTTGGTGGCGAATTCGAAGTCGCGCGCGTCATGCGCCGGGCAACCGAAGATCGCGCCGGTGCCGTAATCCATCAGGATGAAGTTCGCGATCCAGACCGGCAGCTCCCAGGCCTCGTCGAGCGGGTGGCGCACCCGGATGCCGGTGTCGATGCCCAGCTTCTCGCCGGTCTCGATCGCTTCCTCGGTGGTGCCGCCGCGGCGCGCCTCGGCGATGAACTTCGCCATCTCGGGGTCGTGGCGTTCGAGATGCTTGGCCAGCGGATGGTCGGGCGAGATCGCGCAGAAGCTTGCCCCCATCAGCGTGTCGGGCCGAGTGGTATAGCACTCGATGCGGTCGAATCCCTCCGGCGCGTCGATCGTCGAGAAGGCGAATTGCAGCCCGCGCGAGCGGCCGATCCAGTTCGCCTGCATCAGGCGCACCTTCTCGGGCCAGTGCTCAAGCCCGTCGAGCGCATCGAGCAGCTCGCCGGCGAAATCCGAGATCCGGAAGAACCATTGGGTGAGTTCCTTGCGCTCGACCGCCGCGCCCGAACGCCAGCCCTTGCCGTCGATCACCTGCTCGTTCGCCAGGACCGTCATGTCGACCGGGTCCCAGTTCACCACCGCGTTCTTGCGATAGACAAGGCCCGCCTCGAGCATGTCGATGAACATCGCCTGCTGCTGGCCGTAATACTCGGGGTCGCAGGTGGCGAATTCGCGCGACCAGTCGATCGACAGGCCGAGCGGCTTCATCTGCCCGCGCATGTCGGCGATATTGCCGTAGGTCCAGTCCTTCGGGTGGCCGCCACGCTCCATCGCCGCGTTCTCGGCCGGCATCCCGAAGGCGTCCCAGCCCATCGGGTGCAGCACGGAAAAGCCGCAGCTCATCTTGTAGCGCGCCACGACGTCGCCCATCGTGTAGTTGCGCACATGGCCCATGTGGATGCGCCCCGACGGATAGGGGAACATCTCGAGCACGTAGTATTTCGGTCTGGCCGGGTCGCGTTTCGCGGTGAAGACGCCGGCGTCATCCCAGGCGGCTTGCCATTTCTTCTCGGTCTCGGCGGGTGCGTAGCGCGTCATCTCGGCCCCTCAAACGAAGTCTGCGAGGCGCTTGCTACACCGTGGCGGGGCTCAAGGTCCAGAGACGAGCCGGCGGGCAGGGGCAAAATTCCCCGCCCGCACCGGGCTCAGAGGTTCGAATCGGCGATCCGCAGCTGACGGGCGCGGGTGAGAATCGCATCCTCGACCGCGCGCACGGTGTCGGGCGACACCGCGCCGCCCTTGCTTTCGAGCGACACCTTGAGGCTGCGCGCATCGAGCGCCGGATCGGTGATGTGGATCGTGGCGCGATAGGCACGGCCACCGCCCGGGGGCGTGCCATAGCCGGTGACGATCAGCCCCGAGAACGGGTCGACGGTCTGGATCGGCAGGAAGTCGAGCACCTCGAGCGTGGCGTTCCAGATGTACTTGTTGACCTCGAGCTTCACGTTCGGATCGTCGCTGTTCGAGAACAGATCCCACACGGTCGAGGACTTCTGGCGATATTCCCAGTCGTTGTTGCCGCCGGCCATGTGCGAGACCTGCGTCGGGTCCGGCATCGGCCCGGTCGTCTCGGTCTGAGCGGCCTTTCGCGAGCCGCCACCGAAGAGATTCCCGCTGGAAATGCCGCCGCAGCCCGCGAGCGTGAGGGTGACACCTGCAATGGTCCCGGCGCGCAGGATGTGTCGGATTTTCATCGGATGCAGTCCCCGTGAGCTTCGAGCTGATGGCCTTGACCGTCTCTAGCCCAAGCCCCGCGAGGCGACAAGGATTTTCCCGGCAGGACGCGCCCTTGCACGCCTCATCCGGCAGGTTACCGCTTTCACGTGGGCGTGTGCGGGGCGTGTGTGCAGGGCTGCGCCGAGGGGGTCGCGTGGACTGTGGCAAGAGTGCACCACGCCCCGCGTCAATGCCCCCACGCCAGTCGTTTTCATTGCAATGAGAGGCGCCGGGAGGGAAAAAGCAGCCATACCCAATTCGGATTTCCCTGAGTTGGGGCTTACCTTAGAGACAATGAGGGAAAACGATGAAAAAGGTTCTCTTCGCGACGACCGCCCTGGTCTTCTCGGCTGGCTTCGCCGCTGCTGAAGTGACTCTCTCGGGCGACGGCCGCATGGGCGTCACCTACAACGGTTCCGACTGGAACTTCTCGAGCCGCGCTCGCGTGACCTTCACGCTCTCGGGCCAGACCGACTCGGGCCTCGAGTTCGGTGGTTCGTTCCGCGCTGACCAGGCTGGCGACTCGATCGCCAACAACGGCGCCGCCTACGGCACCGAAGGCTCGGTCTACGTTTCGGGCGCCTTCGGCAAGCTCGAAATGGGCGACGTCGTCTCGGCTCCGGAAGCCCTGTTCGGCGACCTGCCGGAAGTCGGCTACACCGATCTCGTGACCTCGGGCGCTGGCCTCGAAAACGACATCCCGTACCTGACCCTCGACAACAACACCCAGTCGGCTCTGCTGTACACCTACACCGCCGGTGCCTTCTCGGTCGCCGCGTCGCTGTCGGACGGCTTCGTCGACCAGACCTCGGTTGATGCGAACCAGGCTTACGGCGTTGCCGCTGCCTACACCTTCGGCAACTACACCGTTGGCCTCGGCTACGAAGACCTCGAGCTCGCTGCTGGCGGCAAGATGACCCAGGCCGAGCTGGCCGGCGTTGCCACCTTCGGCGACACCTCGGTCAAGGCCTACTACGCTGTGGGCGACGACCTGAACCCGGTCGACAACTCCTACGGCCTCGGCGTTTCGTCGGTCTTCGGCGCGACCACCGTCATGGGCTACGTGCAGAAGGCTGAGTTCGTCGGCGGCGCCGACGTGACCTGGTACGGCCTCGGCGCGGCCTACGATCTGGGCGGCGGCGCTTCGGTCGTCGGCGGCATCGCTGATGACGACATCAAGGGCTCGGACCCGGTTGCCGACCTCGGCGTGAAGTTCAAGTTCTGATCCTTCAGAACCTGATTGGGAAAGAGCGGGCCTTGCGCCCGCTCTTTTCTTTTGGGCCATCGCGTGGTTTCTGGGGCGCGATGGAGGATGCCATGGGACTTGACGAAATCACCCGCCGCGTCGCCGCGGCAGAGGCGGCTGCGGGCCGGGCTGCCGGTTCGGTGCAGCTGATCGCGGTGTCGAAGGTGCAGCCGGCCGAACGGGTCGAGGCGGTGCTGCGCGCCGGCCACACGCTTTTCGGCGAGAATTACGTGCAGGAAGCGCAGGGCAAGTGGCCGGCCTGGCGCGCGGCTTTCCCGGGCGTTGCCGTACACATGATCGGGCCGCTGCAGACCAACAAGGCGAAGATCGCGGTCGAGCTGTTCGAGGCGATCCACACCCTCGACCGGCCGTCGCTGGCGACGAAGCTTGCGCATCTGGCGCAGGCGCGCGGCGCGAGCCCCGAGCTTTTCATCCAGGTGAACACCGGCGCCGAGCCGCAGAAGGCGGGTGTGCTGCCCGAGGGCGTCGACGCCTTCGTGGCCGAGGCGCGGGGGATGGATCTGCCGGTCGTCGGGCTGATGTGCATCCCGCCCGAGGGCGAGGACCCGGTGCCGCATTTCACCGCGCTGGCCGGGATGGCGGCACGCAACGGGCTGACCGGGCTGTCGATGGGGATGAGTTCCGATTTCGAGGCCGCTATCGCCGCCGGGGCAACGCATGTCCGCGTGGGGTCCGCGATCTTCGGGGCGCGGGACTATGGGCCGCGGGCGGGCTGAGCCTCAGGCCTTGTCGCGGGCGGGGCGGGCGTTCCGGGGCGCTGCCCCGGACCCCGAGGTATTTTTGCCAAGATGAAAGCAGGCGAGGTCGGGAATCACGATCTCGGTTCCCGGCCGGAGGCTGCGCGCGAGGCGGATCAGGTCGGCGCGGCGCAGGGCGAGGCAGCCGGCCGTCGGAAAGCCCGGCCGGCGGCGCTGATGCACGAAGATCGCCGAGCCGCGGCCGGGCTGCGCGTCGGGATAATTCCAGTCGGTGATCAGCACGATGTCGTAAAGCGGATCGGGGCGGGCGAGGCGTTCATGGCTGGCCGCGAAGGGCCCGCGCACCGGCTGGTTATAGGCGGGATGCGTGGGCGCATCGCACCACAGATCGCCCGGACCGATCGGTTTCGCCCAGCGGCCGGGCCGTTTCACCCGGTCGGCGCGATAGAGCATGCCGACGATCCTGAGCCGGCCGACCGGGGTCGCGCCGTCACCCTCGCGTTTCGTGCAGCTGAGCCCGCCGCGGCCGATCTCGACCGGCATGCAGCGCCCGTGGGCGAGCAGCCCGCGCGGTGTCAGGCGCAGCGGCGCGCTCACAGGATATGGCCCGACTTCGCCGCCTTCGTGGCCAGATAGGCGGCGTTGTGGCGGCTGAGGCCGACCTTCAGCGGCACGCGCTCGACCACCTCGATGCCATTCGCCTCGAGCATCCGCACCTTGGCGGGGTTGTTGGTCAGCAGCCGCACCTTCGAGAAGCCGAGCTTCTTCAGCAGGGCGGCGCCGATGCGGAAGTCGCGCTCGTCATCCTCGAACCCGAGGCGGTGGTTTGCCTCGACGGTGTCGAAGCCCTGATCCTGCAGGTCATAGGCGCGCATCTTGTTGGCAAGGCCGATGCCGCGGCCTTCCTGGTTGAGGTAGAGCAGGATCCCCGCCCCCTCGTGCCCCATCTGCGTCAGCGCGGCGTCAAGCTGTGGCCCGCAGTCGCATTTCAGCGAGCCGAGCACGTCGCCGGTGAAGCAGGCCGAATGCAGCCGGGCCAGCACCGGCTCGGAGCGGTCGGGCGAGCCGATCTCGACGGCGTAATGCTCCTCGCCGCCATCGTCGGGGCGGAAGATATGGAGCCGCCCCTTTTCGGCCGCGCGCATCGGCACGCGGGCGGCCGAGACCGGAGCAAGCACCGCCGCGGCCGAGATCTCGCGCAGCACCTCGGCAGCGTCGAGCGTGGTCAGCCCCTCGGGTGCGGGATCGGGAAGCGGGGCAAGCAGCGCCGCGGGCAGCAGCTGCGAAGTCTTGGCCAAGGCGATCGCGGCGCGGGCAAGGGTGGCGTCGCCCTCGCGGCGGCTTGTCAGCGGCCCTTTCATCGGCATGCGCAGGTCGTCGGCCGGATCGGCGATCGCCCGCAGCCAGGTAAGATCGGCGTCCGCGGGCACCACGATCCGGGCGAGGTCATTGTCATAGACGCGGGCCTTCAGCGTCTCGGCGCGCCAGGAGGTGATGGCGAGGGTGAGCGGGCCGAGTGTGGCAAGCGCCGCCAGCCGCTCTGGGCTCAGCGTCTCGATCGCCACGGCAAGCTCTCCCGACAGCACTACGGGCAACCCCATGCGCAGGTCGGCGCGGGCACGGTTCAGGCGTTCGGCGGCCGTCGGGCCAAGGGAGAAGGGCGTCATCATGGCCCAAGAGATAGCGATGCCTGAAACAAATTGAAACATGGCGCGGTGCTGCGACACGAGCGCGTGAGAAAGATTTCACGCCCCTTGCCGTTCGCGTGATCGGGCATCAGCTTTGCACCGAACGCAGGACACCGACAGAAACGGAGGCCCGAACAAGATGGCTGGACTGAAAAAGATCCTTCTGGTGGACGACGATACCGATCTGCGCGAGGCGCTGGCCGAGCAGCTGGTCGCCACCGAGGATTTCGAAGTGTATGAGGCGGGCTCGGGCGCCGAGGCGGTGGAGAAGGCGAAGGAAGCGCTCTATGACCTCGTGGTGCTGGATGTCGGCCTGCCTGACACCGACGGGCGCGAGCTGTGCAAGAAGCTGCGCAAGCAGGGGGTGAAATGCCCGATCGTGATGCTGACCGGGCATGACACCGACGCCGACACCATCCTTGGCCTCGACAGCGGCGCGAATGATTACGTGACGAAGCCGTTCAAGTTCCCGGTGCTTCTGGCGCGTCTGCGCGCGCAGCTGCGCACGCATGAACAGTCGGAAGACGCGGTGTTCCAGCTTGGGCCGTATACGTTCAAGCCGGCGATGAAGATGCTGGTCGATGCCAAGGATCGCAAGATCCGGCTGACCGAGAAGGAAACCAACATCCTCAAGTTCCTCTACCGCGCCACCGATGGCGTGGTGCCGCGCGATGTGCTGCTGCACGAGGTCTGGGGCTATAACGCCGGGGTCACCACCCACACGCTCGAAACCCACATCTACCGGCTGCGGCAGAAGATCGAGCCCGATCCGCAGAATGCGCGGCTTCTGGTGACGGAATCGGGTGGCTACCGGCTGGTGGCGTAAGCGATCAGGGCGGGGGTTTCACACCCCCGCACCCCCGTGAGGTATTTGAGGCAAGATGAAAAATGGTCTTTCATCTTGCCGCAAATACCTCGGGGTGAATTCGCCGCAGGCGAAGAGGGGCAGCGCCCCTCGATCCGCGCTCAGACGGAGGGGTCGATGCCTTCCTCGGCTTCCTCGAGGCTGATATCGAGCGCGTTCAGGCCGTCTTCGAGGTAATCGGCCAGCATCGGCACGCCGAGCAGGTAATCCTCGGTCGGAGCGCTCGCCTCGGCCTTGGCGGTCTCCCAGGCCTCGTCGAATTCGCTCGCGTCAAAGGTCTCGCGGCCGATCCACATGATCGCGGTCAGCGCCGCCTGCTCGTCCTCGTTCAGCGACGCGATGAAGGCGCGCAGCTCGCGGCCCTGGCCCGAGCCGGGAATGTCGGCGTCGAACTTGCGGGCTCGGATGATGACATGGGCGACTTTGGACGGGCTGATCGGCAGCTGCATGGAGACCTCCTGTGGTCTTGCAGTGTCGCCCCAGACGGCGGCGGGCGCAAGGCGCATCTGTCAGGGCAGCAGCCCCGGGGGGCGCGTCACATCAGCGCCGGGGGCCAGCTCCTCGAAGTCGAAATTGTCGAGCCGATGCGCGCGTTTTCCGGCCTTGTCGGCGGAGATCCGGATCTCCTCGATGTCCTTCGCGGCCTGCGAGAAATGCCGGTCGAGGTTGCCGACGCGCTGGCCGAGCCGGTCGATGTCGGCGTAAAGCGCGGCCAGCTCCTGGCGGATCGCGCCGGCCTGCTCGCGCATCCGCGCGTCCTTCAGCACCGCGCGCATGGTGTGCAGCGTCGCCATGCAGGTGGTGGGCGAGACGATCCAGACCTTCGCCGCAAAGCCCTCGCGCACCAGTTCCGGGAAATTCGCGTGCAGCTCGGCATAGACCGCCTCGGAGGGCAGGAACATCAGCGCACTGTCGGCGGTCTCGCCCTGCACGATGTAGCGCTCCGCGATCGCGCGGATATGGGCGCGCACGGCGATGCGCATCATCCGCTGTGCCTCGATCAGCGCACTTTGGCTTTTCGCGCGGCGCAGCGCCTCGTAGGCCTCGAGCGGGAACTTGCTGTCGATCACGATCGGGCCGGGCGGGTTCGGCATGTGGATGAGGCAATCCGCCCGCCGCCCGTTCGAGAGCGTCGCCTGCATCGTGTAGCTGTCGGCGGGCAGCGCCTTCAGCACGATGTCATGCAGCTGGATCTCGCCGAAGGCGCCGCGGGTCTGCTTGTTCGACAGGATGTCCTGCAGGCCCAGTACGTCGCCCGACAGCTTCTCGATATTCGCCTGCGCCTTGTCGATCGCGACAAGGCGCTGTTGCAGGTCGCCGAGCGAGCGCGCGGTGCGGGTGGCGGTGCCGTGCAGGCTTTCGGTCATCGCCCGGTTCACTTCGGCAAGCCGTGCCTCCATCAGCTGCAGCACCCGCGCCTGGCTTGCCGCCTGCGCCTCGGAGACGTGGTGGAGCCCGCCCGCAAGCTGGTGCTGCCCGTCCGAGAGCGCCTGCACCCGGCCGCCAAGCGCGGTGAGCTGCGCCACCAGCGGATCGAGCGCGCGGGCCGAGCGGCCGGCGGCGCGCAGCACCAAGAGCAACAGCACGACGACCAGCGCCGCGCCGCCGAGCCCGGCGAGGACCAGCGGATCATTCAGGGTGGGAAGCGTCGTCATGTCCGTCCGAACAGCCGTTCGATGTCGCTCAGCTTCAGCTCGACATAGGTCGGTCGGCCGTGGTTGCACTGCCCGGAAAGCGGCGTCGCCTCCATCTCGCGCAGCAGCGCGTTCATCTCGTCCACCCGCATCCGGCGGCCCGAGCGGATCGAGCCGTGGCAGGCCATGCGCGACAGCACCGCGTCGATCTTTGCCAGCACCAGCTCGCTGTCGCCAAGGTCCGCGAGTTCGTCGAGCACGTCGCGCAGCAGTGCCTCGGCGTTGATCTCGCCCAGAATCGCCGGGGTCTCGCGCACCGCGATCGCCGAGCCGCCGAAGGGCTCGATCGTCAGGCCAAGGCGGGTGAGATCGTCGGCGGCGTCCAGCAGCCGCGCCGCGTCGGCGGGCGAAAGCTCGACGATCTCGGGGATCAGCAGCGCCTGCGCCGCGACGCCCTTCTCGGCCATCTGCCGTTTCAATCGCTCGTAGACCAGCCGTTCATGCGCGGCATGCTGATCGACGATGACGATGCCGCGCTCGGTCTGGGCGATGATGTAATTCTCGTGCACCTGGGCGCGGGCGGCGCCGAGGGGGGCGTGGGTCAGCGCCTCGTCCTGCGCGGGCGGCACTTCGGCGCGCGCGCTTGGCACGTCGTAAGGGGCGGGCTCGACGGGCGGCCAGGCGGGCGCGGCGAAGGGGGCCGGGGCCTCGGCAAGGCCGGGCTCGGGCATCAGCGGCATCTGCGCGGCATAGCTCGTGCGCATCGCGCCAAGGCTCGGCCGGTCCATCTGATAGACCCGCGGCGGCATCTGCGCGGGTTCGGGCCGCATCGCGCCGAGCGTCGCGGTGGCGACGGTCGAGGAGGCACGGTGCCCGGCCTCGGCCAGGGCGTGGCGGATCGCGGTGACGATCAGCCCGCGCGGGATGCCCGATTCTCGGAAGCGGACCTCGGCCTTCGCCGGGTGCACGTTGACGTCGACCCGCTCGGGATCGCAGCCGAGGAACAACACCGCCGCCGGGTGGCGGTCGCGGCTGAGCACGTCCATATAGGCCGCCCGCAGTGCCCCCAGAAGCATCTTGTCGCGCACCGGACGGCCGTTCACGAACAGGAACTGCTCGACCGCGGCGCCGCGCGAATAGGTCGGCAGGGCCGCATAGCCGGTCAGGCGGATGCCCTCGCGCTCGGCGTCGAGCGGCAGGGCATTGTCGCTGAAGGCGCGGCCGAGCACGCGGCCAAGCCGGCCGGCCAGCGCGCCGAAAAGCTCGCCCTGTTCGGCATCGGCGCGGAAGATCTCGCGCCCCTCGCCGCCGCCCGAGACGTCGCGCAGGGTGAAGCTGACATAGGGTTCGGCCATCGCCAGCCGCTTCACCGCATCGGCGATGGCGCCGGCCTCGGCGCGGTCGGTGCGCATGAACTTGAGCCGCGCCGGGGTGGCGAAGAACAGATCGCGCAGCTCCACCACCGTGCCGCGGTTCAGCGCCGCGGGCCTGACCGCGCCGATCTGCCCGCCCGCGACGGTGATCGCCGCCGCCTCGAACCCCTCGGCGCGCGAGGTGATGGTCAGCCGGCCGACGGCGCCGAGCGAGGGCAGCGCCTCGCCGCGGAAGCCGAAGGTGTGGATGTTCAGAAGGTCCGAGCCGTCGATCTTCGAGGTGGCATGCCGGCTCATCGCCAGTGGCAGGTCCTCGGCGGTCATGCCGCAGCCGTCGTCGGTGATGCGGATCAGCGTCTTGCCGCCGTCGGCATAGGCGATGTCGACGCGCCGCGCCCCGGCGTCGAGCGCGTTCTCGACCAGCTCCTTCACCGCCGAGGCGGGGCGTTCGACCACCTCGCCGGCCGCGATCCGGTTCGCAGCGGCGTCGTCAAGCTGCCGGATGACCGGGCGTTCGAGGCTGATCTGGGGGGGCTGTGCGTTCATTCCACAAGGGATAGCACAGCCCCGGGGCGAGCCCAATTGATTCGGGCGCGCCCCGGGGCCGGGCTCAGTTCAGGCCGACCGGCTTGCCCACCACCACGAAGCGCAGCGCATCGGCGTCGAGCAGCCGCTTCGCCACGCGGGCGATGTCGTCCTTCGTCACCGCGTTCACCTTGTCGTTGCGGGTGGCGATGTAGTCGATCGGCATGTGGCCGAGCTGCATGCCGGCGAGGATGTCGGCGATGTTCGCATTGCCGTCGAAGCGCAGCGGATAGGCGCCGGTCAGGTAGGTCTTGGCGTCCTCGAGTTCCTTGTCGCTGACCGTGCCGGTCGCGGCTTTCGCCCATTCCTGCTTCACCAGCGTCACCGCCTCGGCCACCTTGTCATTGGCCGAAGCGAAGCCGCCCTGCCAGGTCTCGGACAGGTCCTTCGGCACCAGATAGGTGTAGATGCCATAGGTCAGGCCGCGCTTCTCGCGCACCTCGTCCATCAGCCGCGAGGAGAAGCCGCCGGCGCCGAGGATCTGGTTCAGCACATAGGCCGGGAAGAAGTCGGGGTCGTCCATCGCCAGCCCCTTCTGGCCGAACATCACCACCGATTGCGGGCTGTCCCAGTCGACGGTGGTGATGCCGCCGGTCAGCTTCAGCTCGGCCTTGGGCGGCATCGGCGCACCGGTCGCGGGCAGATCGCCCAGCAGCCGGTCAAGCATCTGGCCAAGCGCCTCGGGGGTGATGTCGCCGACCGCGGCGACGACCAGCCGGTCCTTCGCCATCACCCGCGCCTTGGCGTCGAACAGGTCCTCGCGGGTCAGCGCCTTGACGCTCTCCTCGGTGCCGTTGAGCGAGCTGCCATAGGGGTGATCGCCCCAGGCGAGCTTGCGGAAGGTGGTGCCGGCGATCGCGTTCGGGTCCTTCGCGTCCGAGGCAAGGATCGACAGCACCTGGCCGCGCACCCGGTCGACCGAGGCCTGATCGAAATGCGGATCGGCCAGTGCGCCGCGCAAGAGTTCCACCGCCTTGTCGCGGTTCTCGCTCAGCATCCGGGCCGAGACCGAGAGCGTGTCGTCATCGACGTCGAAGCCGAATTTCGCCGCCAGCGCCTCCTGTGCCGCGGCAAAGCCCTGGCTGTCGAGATCGGCCGAGCCTTCCTCGAGCGTCGCGGTCATCAGGTTGATCGCGCCGCGCTTGCCCTCGGCATCGAGTGAGGCACCGCCGCGAAAGCGGATCTCGAGCGCGGTGAAGGGGATGTCATGCGCCTCGACCAGCCAGGCCTTGATGCCGCCGGGCGAGGTCACCTCCTCGATGTCGAGCGCCTGCGCCGGCACCGAGAAGAGAAGCGCCGCAAGGGTCAGCGCGGCAAGGCGCAGCGGAGTGGAGAGAACCACGCGGATCATCGCGTCACCTCCTGGGTGGCGGGCAGCGAGACGGGGGCATCGGGGGCGGGGGGCGGCGCGTCCTTTGGCCGCTCGACATAGCCGGTGACCGAGCCGGCGGGGGTCAGCACCTCGCGCGCGGCGGCCATCACGTCATCGGCAGTGACCGACATCAGCACGTCGGGCCAGCTTTGCACGTCCTCGACCGAAAAGCCCGAGGCCAGCGCCTCGCCATATTGCTGGGCGAGGCCCTGCGCATCGTCCTGCTGATAGATCTGCGCGGCGCGGATCTGGGTGCGGATGCGCTCGAACTGCGCCGGGTCGATGCCTTCCTTCAGGAACTCGTTCAACGCCGCGTCAAGCGCCGCCTCGGCCTCGGGCAGGGCGACGTCCTGCGCCGGCATCAGCGCGATCGAGAAGGTGGTCTTGTCGATCGACATGCCGTCGTAGAAGGCCGAGGCATAGATCGCATCGCCCTTGTCGAAGACCAGCTTGCGCGACAGCACCGAGGTCTGCGGATTGCCGCCGAGGATCTCGGCCAGCATCGTCAACGCCGCGGCCTTCTTCTGGTCGCCCGGGTTGCGCTCGGTCGCGAGATAGGAGCGGCTCAGATAGGGCTGTGCCACGCGGTCGTCGGTGAAGGTCAGCCGGCGCGCGGCAAGCTGCGGCGGCTCCTGCGGGCGGACACGCGGCGGGATGTCGTCAGAGGGCGCAAGGGGGCCGTAATATTCGGTGGCGAGGGTCTTCACCTCGTCCGGCGTGACATCGCCCGCCACCACCAGCACGGCGTTGTTCGGCGCATAGAAGCGGCGATACCAGGCCAGCGCGTCGTCGCGGGTCAGCTGTTCCATCTCCTGGCGCCAGCCGATCACCGGCGTGCCATAGGGGCTGTTGAGGAATTGCGCGGCGCGCGACTGCTCGCCGAAGAGCGCGCCCGGATCGCTGTCGGTGCGCTGCGCGCGCTCGGCCAGAATCACGTCCCGCTCGGTCTGCCAGTCGTCGGGCGAGATCTTCAGATGCCGCATCCGGTCGGCTTCCATCTTCATCACCAGCGGCAGACGGTCGGCGGCGATGCGCTGGAAATAGGCGGTGTAGTCATAGGAGGTGAAGGCGTTGTCCGAGCCGCCATTCGCCGCCACGGTCTTCGACAGTTCCCCCGCCGCCATCGTGTCGGTGCCCTTGAACATCAGGTGTTCGAGGTAATGCGCGATGCCCGAGCGGCCGCGCTGCTCGTCGGCCGAGCCCGCCTTGTACCAGACCATCTGCACCACGACCGGGGCGCGGTGATCCTCGATCACCACGGCCTCGAGGCCATTGGGCAGGGTGAAATGGCTGACAGGGGCGGCCTCGGCCGCAAGGGCGGAGGCCTGGAAGACGGCGAAGGCCGCGAAAGCGGTGGCAAGCGATGCGCGCATGGGCTCCTCGTTGATGACGGGCGAACTTTACGTCGCCCGTCGCACGAGGCAACCGCCGATGCGCCGAAAAACGCGGAGTTGAACGGGTGTTACGGCAGCGCCTGCTGCGCCACGCCCGAGGGCGGGGCCGCCGGCGTGGTCAGGCCGAGCCGGCGCCAGCGTTCGAGTTCCGCCTCCTGGTTCAACGCCATCGGCCGGTAGGCCTTGTAATAGACGTTGACGTTGAGCATCCGCTCGAGCAGGCGGCCGTCGTTCTTTTTGCGGTAGTCGTAATCGGCCGCGGCCAGCTCCTGGCGGATGCCGGCATCGGTGCCGTAGCGGCCCGCCCGCGCAACCAGCGCGCCGTCACCCGCCGGCACGCCCTTGCCGGCAACCGGCGGCTTGCCGCCAAGTGCGGTGACCGCATCGGTAACGGGGGTCGGATCGGTGATGTTGCTGCCGCCCGGGGTCGGCACCGGCAGCTCGCTCAGGCTTTCGGGCATCTGCAGCGGTTTCGTCGGCAGGATGCCGAACTCGTCCGGCCCGTTGGTGGCCGAGCGCAGGTGCATCAGCTCCGGCGTGCGGTTCGAGGAACAGCCGGCCGCCAGCAGGGCAATCGCGAGTGCGATCCCGATCTTGCCGAAAGACCCGTGCATGAAGCTCTCCCTCACCGTTTCGATCCCGTCTTAGCCTATCGCCTTGCGTCCGTCACGCCCTGATCGGCGTCAGCGGCGGCGTTTCGCCCCCGTCTCGCCCGACAGGAAGACAAGCCCCACCGCGCCGACGAAGATCGCGATATCGGCGACGTTGAAGGAGAAGGGGTTGCGCCAGAAGGGCAGCGACATGTTCAGGAAATCGGCCACCGCGCCATAGGCGAGCCGGTCGATCACATTGCCGAGCGCGCCGCCGATCAGCAGCCCCGCCGACACCCGCAGCCCGCGCCCCGCCGCCCCGTCGCGCGCGATCCAGCGCCAGACCCAGACGACGATGACAAGCGCCAGCGCGATCAGCCCCCAGCGGGTGAGCGCATCCTCGCCCGCGAAGAGGCCGAAGTTCACGCCCTGGTTCCAGGCCATGCGGAAGTTGAGCCAGGGCGGCAACACCTCGATCGCCCCCACCCGGTCGAGCCCCATCAGGTGCACGACCACGTATTTCGAGATCTGGTCGACGATCAGCACCGCCGCCGCAATCCAGGCTGTCAGCCGCATCCGCGCTCCTGTCTCCGCTGTCGGAAAGGCCCGCGCCGCAGGGCACGGGCCGGGGTCGTGTCAGTGGCGGAAGTGCCGCATGCCGGTGAACACCATGGCCAGGCCACGCTCGTTCGCCGCGTCGATCACTTCCTGGTCGCGCATCGAGCCGCCGGGCTGGATCACGCAGGTGGCGCCCGCCTCGACCGCCTCGAGCAGGCCGTCGGCGAAGGGGAAGAAGGCGTCCGAGGCGACGGCCGCGCCCTTGGCGGGGCTTTCGGCAAGGCCCACGGCCTTCGCCATCCGCTCGGCCTTCTTCGCGGCGATCATCGCGCTGTCGACGCGGCTCATCTGGCCGGCGCCGACGCCGACGGTCTGGCCCGCCTTGGCATAGACGATGGCGTTCGACTTGACGTGCTTGGCGACCTTCCAGGCAAAGAGCAGATCCTTCAGCTCTTCCTCGGACGGGGCGCGCTCGGTCACCACCTTGAGGTCGTCAAGGGTGATGTCGCCGTTGTCCTTGCCCTGCACGAGGAAGCCGCCCGCCACCTGGCGATAGGTGGTGATCTCGGCCTTCGGGTCGGGCAGCGCGCCGGTCACCAGCAGCCGCACGTTCTTCTTCTTCGCCACGACCGCCTTCGCCGCCTCGTCGACGGCGGGGGCGATGATGACCTCCGAGAAGACCTCGGTGATCGCCTCGGCGGTTTCCGCGTCGAGCGTCTGGTTCAGCGCGATGATGCCGCCGAAGGCCGAGGTGCGGTCGCAGTCGAAGGCGCGCTTGTAGGCGTCGAGCAGGCTGGTGCCGGTGGCGACGCCACAGGGGTTCGCATGCTTGATGATCGCGCAGGCCGGGGTCTCGGCACCGAATTCGGCGACGAGCTCAAAGGCCGCGTCGGTGTCGTTGATGTTGTTGTAGGACAGTTCCTTGCCCTGCAGCTGCTGCGCCGTGGCAACGCCCGGGCGGTTCGTGCCGTCGAGGTAGAAGGCCGCCTTCTGGTGCGGGTTCTCGCCATAGCGCAGGGTCTGGGCGAGGGTGCCGGCGAAGGCGCGCCGGCGCGGCGTCTCCTCGTGGATCGCGCCCGCCATCCAGGTGCTGACCGCCGCGTCATAGGCCGCGGTGCGGGCATAGGCGATCTGCGCGAGGTTCTGGCGGAATTCGTAGCTGGTGGCGCCGTCCTGCGCGTCCAGTTCCTTCAGCACCGCCGCGTAATCCTGCACGTCGACCACGGTGGCGACGAAGGCGTGGTTCTTCGAGGCGGCGCGGATCATCGCCGGCCCGCCGATGTCGATGTTCTCGATGCAGGTCTCGTAATCGGCGCCCTTGGCGACGGTTTCCTCGAACGGGTAGAGGTTGACGACGAGCAGGTCGATCGCCTCGATGTCATGGGCGGCCATCGCGGCGAGGTGCTCCTCGTTGTCGCGCAGCGCAAGCAGACCGCCATGCACCTTCGGGTGCAGCGTCTTCACCCGGCCGTCCATCATCTCGGGGAAGCCCGTCACCTCGGCCACATCGCGCACGCTCAGCCCGGCCTCGCGCAGCGCCTTGGCGGTGCCGCCGGTCGACAGCAGCTCGACGCCACGGGCGGCAAGCGCGCGGGCAAAGTCGATCAGCCCGGTCTTGTCGGAGACGGAGATCAGGGCGCGGGTGAGGGGGACGTTTCTGGTCACGGCTGGCAGTCCTTATGCTCAGAGGTCGATTGGCGCATCGGCAATGGTGTCACGGATGGCGGCGGGGGTATCCTGTGCCTTGGCCAAGGTCCAGCCGATTTGGACGGCATGGTCATAGAGGCGGCCGGAAAGCACGATCTGACGGGTGGCGCGCGGCCGCAACCGGCCCTTTTCCAGGTAGACCGAGGGTTCGAGGCTCAGATCGACCGGGGCATCGAAGCGGAACACCCAGATCTCGCCCGATTTCAGCGCCATCGAGACCGCCCATCCGCCCATGTCGAGCGCGGCGTCGACATCGGGGTGCAGATGGAAGCGGACCTGGAAGGGGATGCCGCGCATCCCCTCGCGCTCGAACACGGTGTCGAAGCGCTTGCGGTCGGCGGTGATCATCGCGCCGAGCGTGTCCTCGCCGCGCAGGGTGCGGCCGTCGGGGCTCAGCTCGAGCTCGCGCACATGGGTCAGCCCGTGCGTCGGCACATAGCCGTCATGGCCGAAGAGCGCGTGGCGCGCCGGGTCGCTTTCGGGCCGCATCCAGACCTCGCGCGGGGTCTCGTCGAGCCAGGTGCGGGTGGTGGTGCCGAAGCGGCGTTCGGGGCCGAGCCGCGACGAGGAATAGCCCTCGATCGCCAGCGTCGAATGGCTGTCGGTGGCGCGGCCCGCGCGCGCCCATTCCGGCCCGAACAGCCGGCCCGAGCCGCAGTTGACGATCAGCGGCCGGCGCCCCGAGGTCAGCTCGAAGGCCAGCGTCGAGGCATGGGCATTGGCCGAGGCCTCGCCCTGCGGCGGGGCGGCGGCATCGAGGATAAGCGTGGTGCGCCCGGCGTGGAGCCGCGCAAAGCCCATGGCAAGGCCCGGCCGCGCCGGCGCCCGCGCGCCCGAGGCGCCAAGCGCGGTATCAAGCCGCCCCTCGGCCCCGCGGCCGCCGCCATGGAAGCGGGCAAGCCCGCCATCGGCATGACGCAGCGCGCGCAGGGTGGGGGCGATGCGGGCGATGGCATCGCGATGGGCCTGAGCCGGGGTGCGGCCGGCGGCGGTCAGCGCATCGGCGGCCCAGATCAGCAGGGTGAAGACCTCGAGCAGCTCCTCGGGGTTGCGGGTGGCGATGCCGCCGGTGGCGTCGATCTGGCTGGCGCAGTCGCGCGCCAGCGCCTCTTCGGCGGGGCCGGCAAGGCGGTCCATCCCGCTCAGCGCGAGCCCGGCATAGATCAGCCCGGTCAGCGCCTCGAAACGCGGCAGGCCGGGTGCGGCCGAGTGCCAGCGCCGCGCGAGGAACAGCGTCTGCTGCGAGAGCGCGCGGAAGAAGAGTTCCGAGGCGGCGCGGTCGCGGCCGTTCAGGATCAGGAGCGCGTGGTTGATCATCCGGATCAACCGCCGCCCGGTCAGCTCGGGCGTCCAGCCCGGGCCCTTGCCCGCGCCATAGCGGGCGATCCAGTCGAAGACCCAGTCCTGCGCCCGCTCGCGTGCGGCGCGGTCGCCGACGGCGGCAAGGTCGTCGAGCCAGGTGCAGCCCTGCAGCTCTTCCTCGAAGGAGGGATCCGGCATCGGCAGATCCCAGATCTTCAGCCCCGGCCCCTCGATCAGGTAGCCCGCGAACAGGAAGTTGCCGGCAATCAGCTGCCGGCCGCGGGCGAAGGAGCCGATGGTGCGCGGTTCGGGGTGGCTGGCAAAGCCGGTCGCCGGGCGGGCGCGGGTGGCGCGCAGCACGGCCAGCCGGTCGAGCGTGCCTGCCCACCGTCCGCGCATCCCGTTGCTGCCCGTGCCCTGTTTCGTGCCCGTCATGGTTGTCGCGGACTCAGCCCGTCTCTGCCTGTCGAAGTCGCGCGCACCATAGTGCGGGGGGCGGCGGCTGTCATCGGCGTTTTCCGGGGCTCAGGCGGGCCGGCGCAGGCGGGCGATGAAGAAGCCGTCCATGCCGCCACGCTCGGGCCAGAAGTCGGGCCGCAGCCGCAGCGCGCCGCTGTCCGCCCGCCAGGCGGGCTCGATGCCGGGCAGGTCGGGCGCCTCGACGCTGAGCTCGGGGTGACGCTCACACAGGCCGGCAAGCTGCGCCTCGCCCTCTTCGGGCAGCAGCGAGCAGGTGCAGAAGACCAGCACCCCGCCCGGCGCGACGAGCTCGAGCGCGCGCTCGAGCAGCGCCGTCTGCAGCGCGAAAAGCGGCTTGATCCCGGCCGCATCCTTGACGAAGGGCAGGTCGGGGTGGCGCCGGATCGTGCCGGTGGCCGAGCAGGGGGCATCCAGAAGCACGGCGTCGAAGGGCGCCGGGGGCTGCCATTCGAGCGCGTCGGCGGTGACGGTCTCGGCCTTCAGGCCGCAGCGGGCGAGGTTCTCGCGCACCCGTTCCATCCGCGCGGGCGAGATGTCGAGCGCGGTGACCTCGGCCCCCATGGCGGCGAGTTGCAGTGTCTTGCCGCCGGGCGCGGCGCAGAGGTCGAGCACTCGCGTGCCGGGGGCGGGGGCGAGCACCTTCGCCGCCATCGCCGCCGCCGCGTCCTGCACCCACCAGGCGCCTTCGGCATAGCCCGGAAGCTCCGAGATCTGCATGCCGGGGGCAAGCCGCAGCGAGCCGGTGGGCAGCAGCGTCGCACCGAGCCGCCCGGCCCAGCCCTCGGCATCCGCCTTGACGCTCAGATCGACCGGCGCGCCGGCAAGATGCGCGGCCTCCATGTGCTGCACCGCAACCTTGCCCCAGGCCGACATCAGCCGGCCGCGCAGCCAGCCCGGCAGGGCGGGCTCGGGCAGGCGCGCCCAGCGGTCGGTCTCGGCCGCGACCTTGCGCAGCACGGCATTGACGAGGCCGGCATAGCCCTCGGTCCGCCGGCCGCCGGCATGGGTCAGCTCGACCGCCGCGCTGACCACGCCATGCGCCTCGCCACCGGTGCAGAGCTCGACCGTGGCAAGCCGCAGCAGTGCGCGCAGATCGGCGGGGGGCGCCTTGCGCAGATGCGGCTTCAGCATTGCATCGGCGCGCGGCAGGGCGCGCAGCGTGGCGATGGCAAGCCGCTGCGCCCGGGCGCGGTCGGGCGGCGCAAGGCCCTCGAGCACGCCCGCCTGTTCGGCAAGTGTCTCGTGCGCCTCGGTCACCCCGGCGATCAGTGCCGCGGCCGCGCGGCGCGCAAGGTCGATGCCGGCCATGGCTGCCCTCCTGAGCTTTCTTGTTCCGTGTCGAGGGGCGGCCTATAACAAGCGCCGTGCCCTGACAAGGAAACGGAGGTCGCGATGAGCGAAGAGCCGAAGAAGGAACTGCCCGCCGCCGCGCTGCGCGCGCTGGCCGAGGCGGAGGAACGGCGCAAGGCCGACAAGGGGCTGGGCCTGCCGCCCGAGCTCGGCGGCCGCGAGGGGCCCGAACCGGTGCGCTATGGCGACTGGGAGAAGAAGGGGCTCGCCATCGACTTCTGAGCCGATGGCGGCAGCGTCGGTGGGGCGCTGCCCCGCCGAGGCAAGGCCTCGGCCCCCCGAGGTATTTCAGGCAAGATGAAGGACGGGGGCCGCTTACAGCCCGAGCACGTCCATCATGTCATACTGGCCGGGCTTGCGGTCCAGCCCCCACAGCGCGGCCTTGAGCGCGCCACGGGCGAAGATCGCGCGGTCGGTGGCGATATGGCGCAGCACGATCCGCTCGCCCGCCGTCGCGAAGATCACGTCATGCTCGCCGACGATGTCGCCGCCGCGGATCGAGGAGAAGCCGATCGCGCCCGGCTTGCGCGCGCCGGTGATGCCGTCGCGGCCCGATTCGCGGTTCTCCTCGAGCGAGATGCCGCGGCCCGCGGCCGCCGCCTCGCCCAGCATCAGTGCCGTGCCCGAGGGCGCGTCGACCTTGCGGTTGTGATGCGCCTCGACGATCTCGACGTCCCACTCGGCATCGAGAGCCTCGGCCACCTTGCGGGTCAGCACGGTGAGCAGGTTGACGCCCAGGCTCATGTTGCCGGCGCGGATCTGTGCGCAATGGCGGGAGGCCGGGGCGAGCGCCTCGATCTGTTCCTTCTCGAAGCCGGTGGTGCCGATCACATGCACACAGCGCGCCTGCGCGGCGATCTTCGCGAAGGCGAGGGTGGCGGCGGGGGTGGTGAAGTCGATCACCGCCTTGGCGCCGGCAAAGGCGGTCAGCGGGTCGTCGGTGACGGTGACCCCCATCGGCGCGGTGCCGAAGCAGGTGCCGAGATCGCGGCCGATCCAGTCGTGACCGCTGCGCACGACCGCGCCGGCAAGGCGGGCCTTGCCCGAGGCGGTGATGACCTCGGCCAGCATCCGGCCCATCCGGCCCGAGACCCCGGTGACGACGATACCCGGCAGATCGCTCATGAAACCCTCCTGTTTTGCCGCGTTCTAGCCCGTGGCGGCGGGCTTGGCAAAGGCTCGCGACAGTCCTTGTTGCGGGGGCGCGCACAAGGCACTATGTGCGGGTCATGGCAAAGAACCGTTTTTCCTCGGGCGATGGCCCTTCGCAACGTCAGCTCCGCGTCGGCGAGCTGATCCGGCGCACCCTGTCGGACGTGCTGATCCGTGGCGAGGTGCACGATCCCGACCTCAACCGGATCTCGATCACCGTGGGCGAGGTGCGTCCCTCGGCCGACCTGAAGGTGGCGACGGTCTATGTCGCGCCGCTGGGCGGCACGCTCGGCGGCGAGACCGCCGAGGCGATGCTCGCGGCACTGCGCCGCCACACCGGCGAGTTGCGCCACCATGTCGCCAAGGCGATGACGCTGAAATACGCGCCCGACCTGCGCTTCCGGCTGGACGAGACCTTTGACCGGCTGGACGAGACGCGGCGGATGTTCTCGGACGAGACGGTGCAGCGCGACATTGCGCAGCGCGACGACGATGAAGACGAAGACGATCTGGGCTAGCCTGTTCGCCGCGCTGGCGCTCATTGTGCCGCGCGTCGCGCTGGCCGCGGATCCGTGCCGCACGCTCGACTTCGAGGGCATCCCCTTCTCGGTCTGCGAGGCGCGGGCGGGCGATGACATCCGGCTGTGGCTGAAGGACGGAACCGGCGCGCTCATTGGCACGCCCGAGCGGCTGCGCGCGCAGCTTGCCCCGAGCGAGCGGCTGGTCTTCGCGATGAACGCCGGCATGTATGCGCCCGACCGGCAGCCGGTGGGGCTTTTCATCGAGAACGGCGTCGAGCTTCGTCCGATCGTCACCGCCGAGGGGCCGGGGAATTTCGGCCTGCTGCCGAATGGCGTCTTCTGCATCGGCGAGCGGCTGCGGGTGATCGAGAGCCGCGCCTTTGCCGCGGCGCCGCCGGCGTGCCGCTTTGCCACCCAGTCGGGGCCGATGCTGGTGATCGACGGGGCGCTGCATCCGCGCTTCCTGCCCGACAGCGACAGCACCAATATCCGCAACGGCGTCGGCGTTTCGGCCGAGGGCGACCGGGCCTGGTTCGTGATCTCGGACCGGCCCGTCACCTTCCACCGCTTCGCCCGCTTCTTCCGCGACGTGCTGGGCGCGCGCGATGCGCTCTATCTCGACGGCTCGATCTCGCGGCTGATCGTGCCGGCCGAGGGGCGCGCGGATCTCGGCCTGCCGATGGGGCCGATCGTCGGCATGGTGGCGCCCGTCGACGGGCAAGATTGACCCGGGCCCCGCTTCGCGTTAGCAGGCGGGCCTTCTGAGACGGAGGGCATGATGGGCCGCAAGAAGGGACGCGACATCTCGGGCTGGGTCGTGATCGACAAGCCGGCGGGGGTGACCTCGACCTCGGTCGTGGGCAAGGTGCGCTGGGCGTTCGACGCGAAGAAGGCAGGGCATGCGGGCACGCTCGATCCGGCGGCGACCGGGGTTCTGGCCGTCGCGCTGGGCGAGGCGACGAAGACCGTGCCCT
Organism: Paenirhodobacter hankyongi; assembly: GCF_003664585.1. GTDB lineage: Bacteria > Pseudomonadota > Alphaproteobacteria > Rhodobacterales > Rhodobacteraceae > Rhodobacter > Rhodobacter hankyongi. The sequence goes on along the minus strand of NZ_RCHI01000002.1, from coordinate 76,386 downwards.
ATGTCACCGATGCGCTGAAATCCTATCGCTTCCAGGTCCGGCTGGGCGCCGCCACCACCACTGACGATGCCGAGGGCGAGGTGATCGAGACCTCGGATCTGCGCCCGACCGATGTCGAGATCGAGGAGGCCTTGAAGGCGTTTCGCGGCGATATCGAGCAGGTGCCGCCGCAGTTTTCCGCGGTGAAGGTCGAGGGCGAGCGCGCCTATGATCTGGCGCGCGAGGGCGAGGTGATGGATCTTGCCGCCCGTCCGCTCTGGGTTGAGAGCCTCGATTTCGTCGCCCGACCCGACCGCGACACCGTTGAGCTGGAGATGGTCTGCGGCAAGGGCGGCTATGTCCGCTCGATCGCGCGCGACCTGGGTCGGGCGCTTGGCTGTCTGGGCCATGTGCTGTGGCTGCGTCGCGACTGGGCCGGCCCGTTCCGGGCCGAGGCGGGGCTGAGCCTTGACGAGGTCGACCGGCTTGCCCGCACGCCGGAACTTGAAAACCATCTGCTGCCGCTCGAATACGGGCTGGCCGATCTGCCCGAGGTGCGGGCGACGGCCGAGGGCGCAGTGCGGCTGTCGCATGGCAATCCGGGGCAGGTGATCGCCCGCGATGTCGAGTTCGGCGAGGAGGCCTGGGCCAGCTTCGAGGGCCGCGCGGTGGCGGTCGGGCGCTACATGGGGGGCGAGCTGCACCCCGCACGCGTGTTCAACACCGCCGGGTCATGATCACCCGCAGCCACATCAAGGGCGATGCCCCCTCGGTCGCGGTCTATTCCGATTGCGAGCACTACCGCTATCTGCTCACCCGGGTCTGGGACGAGACCCGGCCGCGCGCGCTTTTCGTGATGCTGAACCCCTCGACCGCGACCGAGGTGCAGAATGACCCGACCGTCGAGCGCTGCGAGCGGCGGGCGCGGACGCTGGGCTTCGGCGCCTTCCGGGTGACGAACATCTTCGCCTGGCGTGCCACCGACCCGAAGGAGATGCGCGCGCAGCCCGATCCGGTCGGGCCCGAGAATGACGCGGCGATCCGCGCGAGCGTCGACTGGGCCACGGGCGCGGGCGCGAAGATCGTCTGTGCCTGGGGGGCGCATGGCGCGCATCTCGATCGCGGCGCGGCGGTCGAGCGGCTTCTGCGCGCGACCGGGCGCGAGCTGTGGCACCTCGGCCTGACCAAGGCCGGCGCGCCGAAGCATCCGCTCTACATCGGCTATGACCGCCAGCCGGAACTCTGGCCGCGCTGAGCCGTTCACCTTCGGTCAGGGATTTCGCGCCTAAGCTGGCGGCGGTGCGGGCGGGGCCCGGGGCCGCAGGCTTGTGCGGGGGGTGGAAAGCGGTGACAGTGGCAAGATCACGGCGACGGGCGGGGCGCGCGGAGGCGCAGACGCGGATGATCGGGACGGAAAGCGACGGCCAGGACCAGACCGGCGGCGAGCTTTTCGCGCTCGGCGACTGGATCGACCCGCGCGACCCGGCGACGATTGCCGACTATGACGCCTGGGAGGATCAGATCGTCGTCGTCTATGACCCCGACGCGGGCGTGGCGCCACGGCTGAGCATCGAACCGTCCGAGACCCACGGCGCCGCCTGGGTGGTGCTGAACGGCACCCGGCTGGCCGAGGTGCTGGGGGCCGGAAGCCTTGCCGCACAGGATGTGCTGCTGCTCACCCCGGCCGAATTCGCCCATTTCTGAGCCGGCGCGGGTTTTGCCCTTCCTTTTCGGGCGATTCTCGCCTATAGGCGCGCATCCGTCCGCCGGTCCTCGGTCCGGGAACGGATGCCTCCACGGGCCTTGCTGGACGACATCCCGGCTTGCGCCATCACCCTTTTGACACAGGAGATCCCGATGTCGATCACCGTCGAAGACAAGAACCGCCTGATGAAGGAATTCGCCACCAAAGAAGGCGATACCGGTTCCCCCGAAGTCCAGGTTGCGCTGCTGTCGAAGCGCATCGCCAACCTGACCGAGCACTTCAAGATGCACAAGAAGGACAACCACTCGCGTCGTGGCCTTCTGATGCTCGTCGCGCAGCGCCGCAAGCTGCTCGACTACCTGAAGAAGAAGGACGAGTCGCGCTACGCCACGCTGATCGAGCGTCTCGGCCTGCGCCGCTGATCCTGTTCTGACCGGATTGCAGACGCCCGTCTCGAAAGAGGCGGGCGTTTTGCTTTTCGGCGGCGAAATCTCTGGCGGTTGCGACGGCCCGGCCGCACTATGGGGCTACCTTCGGAGGATCGCATTTTGGCCGTTCACACCCTTTCCCTCAATTCATCCCTGCGTGATTTTCTCTGGGAAAAGCGGATCATCCCAAAGCCCTGGCCGCTCGAGGCGGATCTGTCGGGGCTGCAGCGCATCGTTTTCCCCGATGCGCTGCGGGTCGAGCCCTACACCCGCCACATGATCCGGCCGGTGAAGGAGATGGTCATCGGCTCTCTTGCCCACATGAGCTATTCGCACTCGCCGCTGATGGGGGTGCAGATCGGCGCCTTCTGCGCGATCGCGACGAATGTGAAGGTGATGGGCGACCAGCATCCCTACGAGCGGGTGTCGAGCCATTCGCTCAGCTATGCCGAGTATTACCGGGTTGCGGCGGCAGAGCTGGGCGCGCGGGAGATCCGGCTGGGCACCCCCTTCGTGCGGGCGCAGCCGCCGGTCGTGGTGGGCAATGACGTCTGGATCGGCCAGGACGTGCTGCTTGGCGGCGGCGTGACGATCGGCGACGGCGCGGTGATCGCGGCGCGCGCGGTGGTCACCAAGGACGTGCCGCCCTATGCGATCGTCGGAGGCGTGCCGGCGCGGGTGATCAAGTCTCGCTTCCCCGAGGAGCTGCGCGCGCGTCTTCTGGCGACGACGTGGTGGGACTATTCGCTGAAGGATCTGGCCGAGTTCTCCTTCGACGATCCGGCGCGGTTCTGCGATGCCTTCGAGCGTCGCCGCCCCAGCCTGCGCCCGCGCGAAAAGACCTGGGTCACCGCGCGCGATCTGCTTGCTCTGGCCTAGGCGGCGGGGCGGCCGACTCAACTCCCCGCTTTCCAAAACCCCTGTTTTCCTGTATGGCCCGGGCCATCTGCGACGTGACGCCCAGAGCCCCCGGGCACATGCAAAGGATCAGGGGGCGGCGGCAATGGGGCCGCCATGCAAACGGGAGACCCGGAGGGTCCGGAGTTTCCCAGACAGGATACGCTGAATGTTCAACGTTATGAAAAAATCCATCCAGTGGGGCGACGAGACGCTGACGCTGGAAACCGGCAAGGTCGCCCGCCAGGCTGACGGCTCGGTCATCGCCACGGTCGGCGAGACCTCGGTCATGGCGAACGTCACCTTCGCCAAGCAGCCGAAGCCCGGCCAGGACTTCTTCCCGCTGACCGTGCATTACCAGGAAAAATACTACGCCGCCGGCAAGATCCCGGGCGGCTTCTTCAAGCGCGAGGCGCGCCCGTCGGAGAAGGAGACCCTCGTCTCCCGCCTGATCGACCGCCCCTGCCGTCCGCTCTTCGTGCCGGGCTTCAAGAATGAAGTCCTGGTGATGGCCACCGTGCTGTCGTGCGACCTCGAGAACGATCCCGACATCGTCGCGATGATCGCTGCCTCGGCCGCGCTGACGATCTCGGGCGTGCCGTTCCGCGGCCCGATCGGCGCCGCCCGCGTCGGTTTCAAGGATGGTGCCTACATCCTGAACCCGAAGATGGACGAGATGACCAAGCTGCGCGAGAACCCCGAGCAACGGCTCGATCTCGTCGTCGCCGGCACCAAGGACGCGGTGATGATGGTCGAATCCGAAGCCTATGAGCTTTCGGAAGCCGAGATGCTGGGCGCGGTCAAGTTCGGCCACGAACAGATGCAGCCGGTGATCGACCTGATCATCTCGCTGGCCGAGGTTGCGGCGAAGGAACCCTTCGACTTCACCCCGCCCGACTATGCCGCGCTCTACGCCAAGGTGAAGGCCGCCGGCGAGGCCGACATGCGCGCCGCCTTCGCGATCAAGGACAAGCTCGCCCGTCAGGACGCCATCGCCGCCGCCGTGGCGACCGCGAAGGCCGGCCTGAGCGAGGAAGAGCTTGCCGATCCGAACCTGGACATGGCGATCAAGAAGCTTGAATCGTCGATCCTGCGTGGTGACATCATCAACGGTGGCGCCCGTATCGACGGCCGCAACAACACCACCGTGCGTCCGATCGTGTCGGAAACCGGCGTCCTTCCGCGCACCCACGGCTCGTCGCTGTTCACCCGTGGCGAGACCCAGGCGCTGGTCGTGACCACGCTCGGCACCGGCGATGACGAACAGATCATCGACGCGCTGAACGGCAACTTCCGCTCGAACTTCCTGCTGCACTACAACTTCCCGCCCTACTCGGTCGGCGAAGTGGGCCGCGTGGGCTCGCCCGGCCGTCGCGAGATCGGCCACGGCAAGCTTGCCTGGCGCGCGCTGCAGGCGGTGCTGCCGGCGGCGACCGACTTCCCCTACACGATCCGCGTCGTGTCGGAGATCACGGAATCGAACGGCTCCTCGTCGATGGCTTCGGTCTGCGGCGGGTCGCTGTCGATGATGGACGCGGGCGTGCCGCTGAAGGCGCCGGTCGCGGGTGTGGCGATGGGCCTGATCCTCGAGGACGACGGCCGCTGGGCGGTGCTCACCGACATCCTCGGTGACGAAGACCACCTCGGCGACATGGACTTCAAGGTCGCCGGCACCGAGAACGGCATCACCTCGCTGCAGATGGACATCAAGGTCGCGGGCATCACCCCGGCGATCATGGAGCAGGCCCTCGCCCAGGCGAAGGACGGCCGGATGCACATCCTCGGCGAGATGGCCAAGGCGATCTCCGCGCCGCAGGGCTTCTCGGAATACGCGCCGAAGATCGAGACGATGCAGATCCCGACCGACAAGATCCGCGAAGTGATCGGCTCGGGCGGCAAGGTCATCCGCGAGATCGTGGAAACCTCGGGCGCCAAGGTCGACATCAACGACGACGGCGTGATCAAGATCGCCTCGAGCGATGCCGAGGCGATCAAGCGCGCCTACGACATGATCTATTCGATCGTGGCGGAGCCGGAAGAAGGCAAGATCTACCGCGGCAAGGTCGTGAAGCTCGTCGATTTCGGCGCCTTCGTGAACTTCTTCGGCAAGCGTGACGGCCTCGTGCACGTCAGCCAGATCGCCAACAAGCGCCTGAACCATCCGTCGGATGCGCTGAAGGAAGGCCAGGAAGTCTGGGTCAAGCTGCTCGGCTTCGACGATCGCGGCAAGGTCCGGCTCGGCATGAAGATGGTCGACCAGGAGACCGGCGAGGAACTCGCCGCCGAGAAGAAAGAAGAAACGGCCGAATAAGGCCGGAGCCGGCGCCCTTCGGGGCGCCGGCCGCATCTTGCGGAGCGCGCATGACGACGCCCCCTGTGTTTCTCATCAATCTCGATCGCAATCCCGAGCGGCTGGAGACGGCCCGCGCGGCGCTGGCGCCTGTCGGCATCGTCCCCGAACGGGTGGCGGCGGTCGACGGCCGCGCGCTGCCGCCCGGGCAACTGGCGCAGATCGAGGCGGCGGCGATGGCCGCGATCGGCCGGGCGCTGAGCCCGGGCGAGGTCGGCTGTTTCCTCAGCCATCTGGAGGCGGCGCGGCGGATCGTGGCGGCGGGGCTGCCGCATGCGATCGTGCTCGAGGATGATGCGCGGCCCGGGCCGGACCTTGCGGCGGATCTTGCAGGTCTGATGGCCGCGCTGCCCGCGGCGGCGGATCTGGTCAATCTGGGGCGGGCGCCCTCGAAATTCTTCCGGCCCGAGCGGGTGCTGCCCTCGGGGCGCGCGCTTGGCCGGGCCTATTACTTCCCGGTGACGACCAGTGCGCTGCTGTGGTCGCGCGCCGGGGCGGAACGTTTCCTGGCCGAGCACCGGCTCGAGGCGCCGGTCGACGTGTTCTTGCAGCGCTGGCTGAGCGGCAGCGGCCGGGGCTGGGCCTGCGCGCCGGCGCTCTTCGGCCTTTCGGGCGCGGCAAGCGAGATCGGCAGCGGCGCCGGACGCAAGGGCACGCGTGCGGCGGGCTATACCGCCTTGCGGCTGCGCCGGCAGGGGGGCAACCTGCTGAAGGCGGCCCTCGGCCGGTTGCGCGGCGCGTGAGTCGACGGGGCTTGCCGCCCGGGCCCGCAAGGTGAAAGAAGACAGCATGAGCGCGAAAGTATCCCTGGCGAAACGCCCGAATTTCCTCAAGGCGCAGCTGCTTGCGCCGTTCTCGGCGCGCTATCGCGCGCGGTTGACGCTGCGCGGCGAGCCCGAGGCGCTGCTGGCGATCGCCACCCATATCGTGCTGACCCGCGATCACCGGCTGGCCTTCGTGAAGAACTCGAAGGCGGGCTGCACCACCGTCGCGCAGGTGCTCTATGCCTGCGACACCGGGGCGACCTTCCAGGGCCGGGTGCATGACGCGAAGAAGCAGATCGCCGGCCACCTGCATGTGCGCGAATGCCTCGACGCGCTGCGCGACCCGAAGGTCTATGCCTTCTCCTTCGTGCGCGATCCGCTGGCCCGCGCGGTCTCGGCCTTTCAGGATTTCGTGCTCGACCGCACCAACCCGGGCACCCGTCACCACCTGCCGCGGCTGCGCGAGTTCGGCTGGCGGCCCGACACCTCCGAGGAGCGGCAGTTCGACGTCTTCCTCGATTATGTCGCGGCGAGCTTCGCCGAAAGCGAGCTTTGGACCGACCCGCATTTCCGCCTGCAAAAGCACAATCTTGCGCTTGGCACGGTGCAGTATCGCCGGATCTGCCGGCTCGAGAATTACGCGGCCGAGATGACCCGCGTGCTGCAGGAATCGGGGGTCTGGCGGCCCGAGCTGGAGCGGCTTCTGACGATGCGCACCAATGTCTCGCGGGCGCGGAAATACAGCCCGACCGAGGCGCAGGCGGCGCGGGTGCGCGCGATCTATGCCGCCGATTACGAGGCCTTCGACTACTGAGGCCCGAAACGGAAACGGGGGCCCGAAGGCCCCCGTCGCGTCGAAACGGTCAGATCCGCCTCATTCCGGCTTCTTGACGAAGCGCAGGTAGGGCAGCTTGACGTCCACGTCGCCGAACTTCGCCTTGCCGTCCTCGGTCGAGACCGAGAGCGCGAGGATCACGTCCTCGCCCGGCACCCAGTTCGCGGGGGTGGCGAAGGGCACGCCGTCGGTCGCCTGGATCGCGTCGAGGGCGCGCAGCACCTCGGCGAAGTTGCGGCCGACCGACATCGGATAGATCATCATCAGGCGGATCTTCTTGTCCGGGCCGATGATGAAGACGGTGCGCACGGTCGCGGTGTTCGCGGGCGTGCGGCCCTCGGGCAGATAGGCCTCGGCGGGCAGCATGTCATAGAGCTTCGACACGGTCAGCGAGGTGTCGTCGATGATCGGGAAGGTCGCCGGCGCGCCGGCATAGGCCGAGATGTCGGCCTTCCACTTCTTGTGTTCCTCGACGGTGTCGACCGAGACGCCCATCACCTTGGTGTTGCGCTTCGCCCATTCGTCGGCGAGCTGCGCGACGGCGCCGAACTCGGTGGTGCAGACCGGGGTGAAATCCTTCGGGTGCGAGAACAGGATGGCATAGTTGTCGCCGATCCAGTCGTGGAAGCTGATCTTGCCCTCGGTGGTGTCGGCGGTGAAGTCGGGGGCGATGTCGTTGATGCGCAGAGCCATGCTGGTCTCCCTGGTTGACGTTTCGGGCGGAAACTTAAGACAGGCAGAACGAAGTTTCATCCCCCTGCGGTGAATTCGCTGCAGAATGGGAGGAAATGCCACCCGCACTCGCCGTGGTGGAACGTTCTTCTGCATCCGCCGGGCTTGCCGATTTGCGCAGCCGCTGCGCGAAGCGCCGGCTTGCCCTTGCCGCGCGCGGGTGCCACCCTGCGCGCCAACAGGAGGTTTCCATGATCGAAAAACGCGATTTCTACATCAACGGGCGCTGGACCGCCCCGGCCGCGGCGCGCGACTATGCGGTGATCGACCCGTCGACCGAAGAGCCCTGCGCGGTGATCTCGCTCGGCGATCGCGCCGACACCGAGGCGGCCGTCGCCGCGGCGAAGGCGGCGCTGCCCGCCTGGCGCGCCACCGCGCCCGAGGAACGCCTCGCCTATGTCGAGAAGATCCTTGAAATCTACAAGGCGCGCTACGAGGAGATGGCCGAGGCGATGAGCCTCGAGATGGGCGCGCCGATCGATTTCGCGCGCTCCGAACAGGCCGGCGCCGGCACCTGGCACATCGAGAATTTCATCCGCGCGGCGAAGGAATTCGAATGGGTCCACCCGCTCGGCGACGGCACCCCGGGGGCGATGATCGCCTATGAGGCGATCGGCGTCGTCGGCCTGATCACGCCGTGGAACTGGCCGATGAACCAGGTCACGCTGAAGGTGATCCCGGCGCTGATCGCGGGCTGCACCATGGTGCTGAAACCCTCGGAAGAGGCGCCGCTCAGCTCACTGCTCTTTGCCGAGTTCATCGATCAGGCCGGCGTGCCCGCGGGCGTGTTCAACCTGGTGAACGGCGATGGCGTCGGTGTGGGCTCGCAGCTCTCGACCCATCCCGACATCCAGATGATCTCCTTCACCGGCTCGACGCGGGCCGGCAAGGCGATCTCCATCGCTGCGGCCGAGACGCTGAAGCGCGTGGTGCTGGAACTGGGCGGCAAGGGCGCGAACCTGGTCTTTGCCGATTGCGACGAGAAGGCGGTGAAGCGCGGCGTGCGCCACATGTTCGAGAACACCGGGCAGTCGTGCAACGCGCCGAGCCGGATGCTGGTCGAGCGCAGCTATTACGAAAAGGCGCTGGAAATCGCGGCGCAGACCGCGGCCGAGACCCAGACCGGCAACCCGCGCGAGCCCGGCCGTCACCTTGGTCCGGTGATCAACAAGAGCCAGTTCGAGAAGATCCAGGGCCTGATCGAGAGCGGCATCAAGGAAGGCGCGCGGCTGATCGCGGGCGGTCTTGGCCGGCCCGAGGGGCTGAACAAGGGCTATTACGTGCGCCCGACGATCTTTGCCGACTGCACCCCGGACATGACGATCATGCGCGAGGAGATTTTCGGCCCGGTGCTGTCGATCATGCCCTTCGACACCGAGGAAGAGGCGGTGGCGATCGCCAACGACACCCCCTACGGGCTGACGAACTACCTGCAGACGCAGGACCCCGTGCGCACCAACCGGCTGCTGCGCGCGCTCGACGCAGGCATGGTCGTCGCGAACGGCAAGAGCCGCGGCGCCGGCGCCCCCTTCGGCGGCGTCAAGGCGTCGGGCCGGGCGCGCGAGGGCGGCCGCTGGGGCATTGAGGAGTTCTGCGACGTGAAATCGATCGGCGGCTGGGTCGAGTAACCCCGCCGTCGCCCCCGGCCCCGGCGTGGCAAGATGAGTCTTTGGGCCAGGAAAAAGCCGATGCGCCTTTTCCTTGGAAAAATACTCATCCGTCGCCGGGGCCGGGCGCCTTGCCCTTCCGGTCCGCGCGGGTGAAACTGCGCGGCCTGAGAGGAGAGCGCCCATGACCTTCACCCTTGCCACCTGGAACATCAACTCGGTCCGCCTGCGCGAGGGGCTGGTCGAGAGGCTGATGCGGGAGGAGGCGCCCGACGTGCTCTGCCTGCAGGAATGCAAGAGCCCGGTCGAGAAGATCCCGCTCGAGCGCTTCCGCGCGCTTGGCTACGACTGGATGGTGGCGCGCGGGCAGAAGGGCTACAACGGCGTCGCGATCCTGTCGAAGCTGCCGCTCGTCGAGGCGGGGGCGGGCGATTATGCCGGGCTCGGCCATGCCCGGCACGTCGCCGGTCGGCTCGAGAACGGGGTGACGATCCACAATTTCTATGTGCCCGCGGGCGGCGACATTCCGGACCGCGACGAGAACGAGAAATTCGGCCAGAAGCTCGATTTCCTGACCCACATGCGCGACGATTTCCTCGCGAACCGGCCCGAGAAGGCGATCCTGGTGGGCGATCTGAACATCGCGCCGCGCGAGGATGACGTCTGGAGCCACAAGGCGCTCTTGAAGATCGTCTCGCACACGCCGATCGAGGTCGAGCATCTGGCGCAGACGCGCGACGCGGGGAACTGGGTCGACGTGACCCGGCAGGACATTCCCGAGGGGCAGCTTTATTCCTGGTGGAGCTATCGCGCCAGGGACTGGGACGCGGCCGACAAGGGGCGGCGGCTTGATCACGTCTGGGCGACGCCCGACATCTCGAACGCGGCGCATGGCAGCCGGATCCTGCGCGCCGCGCGGAGCTGGGAGCAGCCCTCCGACCACGTTCCGGTCTTCGCGACTTTCGATCTCTGAGGCGATCCGCCCCTTGGCGAGGGCCGCCCCGGCGCGCATATAGGGAACAAAAGATCTGGGAGAGGCGACCATGATTGGCACCGAAGCGAAAACCACCCATTCCGAATTCGTGAAAGACGTCGACGAGACCACCTTCATGGCGGAAGTCGTCGACAAGTCGATGACCGTTCCCGTGATCGTCGACTTCTGGGCGCCCTGGTGCGGCCCGTGCCGGCAGCTTGGCCCGGCGCTCGAGGCGGCGGTCGAGGCGGCCAAGGGCAAGGTCGTGATGGTCAAGGTCAACGTCGACGAGAACCAGATGATCGCCGGCCAGATGCGGGTGCAGTCGATCCCGACCGTCTATGCCTTCTGGCAGGGCCAGCCGGTCGACGGGTTCCAGGGCGCGCTGCCCGCCTCGCAGCTGAAGACCTTCGTCGACAAGCTCGCGGCCCTTGCGGGCGACGGCGGGCTGGCGGATGCGGTTGCGGCCGCCGAGGAGATGCTGACCGAGGGCGCCGCGGTCGACGCGGCCGAGACCTTCGCCGCGATCCTCGGTGAGGACGCCGAGAACGCCGAGGCCTATGGCGGGCTGATCCGCGCCCATCTGGCGCTCGGCAATCTCGAGCAGGCGGAACAGTTCCTCGCCGCGGTGCCGGCGAAGATCGCGACCGCCGCGCCGGTCGAGGCCGCGCGCGCGCAGCTCGCACTGGCGAAGCAGGCGGCGAAGGCCGGCCCGCTTGATGCGCTGAAGGCGAAGGTCGAGGCTGACCCCGCCGATCATCAGGCGCGCTTCGACTATGCCACCGCGCTGCATGCCGCGGGCGAGGTCGAGGCTGCGGTCGAGCAGCTGCTCGAGCTGTTCCGCCGCGACCGCGAGTGGAACGAGGGCGCCGCGAAGACGCAGCTCTTCACCATCTTCGACGCGCTGAAGCCCACCGACCCGATCGCGGTGAAGGGCCGTCGGCGTCTTTCGTCGATGATATTTGCCTGATCGCGCGGGCGGGCTAGCTCATGCGCATGATGAAAGCCTGTGACCTGCCAGATCTGATCCCGCTGTTTCCGCTGCCCGGGGCGCTGTTGCTGCCCCGGGGGCGGTTGCCGCTGCATATCTTCGAGCCGCGCTATCTGCAGATGGTCGAGGATTGCCTGAAGACGCCGCACCGGCTGATCGGGATGATCCAGCCCTGCAAGGGGCGCGACGGGGCGGCGAAGCTGAACGCGATCGGTTGTGCGGGACGGCTGACGGGGTTCTCGGAGACCGAGGACGGGCGCTACATGATCACCCTGTCGGGGATCTCGCGGTTTCGGCTGTTGCGCGAGCAGGAGGGGTTCTGCCCCTATCTCCGCGCCGAAGTCGGCTGGAGCGATTTCGAGCGCGACCTTGGCCGGGCCGAGCATGACCCGGGCTTCGACCGCGACGGCTTCCTTGAACTTCTGGCGCGGTTCTTCCATTCGCAGGGGCTCGACACCGACTGGGAGACGCTGAAGGAGGCGGAGGACGAGCTGCTGATCAACTCGCTCTCGATGCTCCTGCCGCTCGAGCCCGAGGACAAGCAGGCACTGCTCGAGGCGCCGAGCCTGACGACGCGGCGCGAGACGCTGGTGACGCTGCTGGAATTCCACCTGCACGGCGGCTGCGAGGAGCGTGAGCAATGAGCGATGTACCCGAGGAAGAGGACCGTGCGGCGTTCGACCGGCGGATGCTCGAGGCGCTGGTCTGCCCGCTGACGCAGGCGCCGCTGCACTATGATGCGGCGCGGCAGGAGCTGATTTCGAAACCCGCGCATCTGGCCTATCCGATCCGCGCGGGCATCCCGATCATGGTGCCCGACGAGGCCCGCCCGCTGGACTGAAAAGGCCGCCCCGAGGGGCGGCCTTTCCGGTCAGATCGCGCGGCCCTGAAGCAGCCGCGGCAAGGGCCCCGACAGCCCCGCCGCCTGCCGCATGAAGGCGCGCCGCAACGGGCCCGCCGCCTGCACGATCCCGAGCCCGAGGTCGCGCCCGGCCCGCAGGATCGGGTTGTCGTTCGAGAAGAGCTTGTTCACCGTGTCCATGCCAAGCGCGAGCGAGACGGAATCGAAACGCCGCCAGCCCTGATAGCGTTCGAGCACATCGGGGGCGCCGAGATCCTCGCCCCGGCGTGTCGCTTCGACCAGCACCTCGGCCAAGGCCGCCACATCGCGCAGGCCGAGGTTCAGCCCCTGCCCGGCGATCGGGTGCACGCCATGCGCCGCATCGCCAATGAGCGCCACCCGCGGCGCGACATAGCTTTTCGCCAGCGTCAGGTTCAGCGGATAGCTGAAGCGCGGCCCGGCCAGCCGGATCTGGCCGAGGAAATCGCCGAAGCGCGGCCGCAGGATCGCGAGGAAATCCTCGTCCGACAGCGCCGAGATCACCTTGGCATTCGCGTCCGTCTCGGACCAGACGATCGACGAGCGGTTGCCCGGCAGCGGCAGGATGGCGAGCGGCCCGTTCGGCATGAAGAACTGCTGCGCGATTCCCTGGTGGGGCAGTTCGTGCTCGATCGCCGCGACCAGCGCGGTCTGGCCATAGCCCCAGCCCTCGCGGGTGATGCCGGCGCGCTCGGCCACGCCCGAGCGGCGGCCGTCGGCGCCGACCAGCAGTTTCACCAGCCGCGTGCTGCCATCCGACAGCGTCACCTTGATACCGCCCGGCACCACCTGCTGCGCGGTGACCGCGGTCTGGGTGAGCAGGGTGATCTTCGGGTCGACCTCCATCGCGTGCAGGAAGGCGCGGTAGAGGAAGCGGTCCTCGAGCATGTAGCCGACCGGCGTCTGGTCAAGCTCGCGGCTGTCGAAATGCAGGAAGAACGGCGCGGCGCCTTCGCCCGGCCGCCCGTCCGAGGCCTTCACCTCGAGCATCGGCTGGGCGTTTGTCGCCAGCATCGGCCAGAGCCCGATTGCGGAAAGCAGCTTTTGCGAGGCAAGCGCCAGGGCATAGGCGCGGCCGTCGAAGTCATCCTCGGCCCGCGCCCGCGCGGGGGCGGCGTCGACGACGGTGACGGTCAGCCCCGATTGCGCGAGGGCGAGGGCAAGCGCGGGGCCGTTCAGCCCGCCGCCGGCGATGAGGATGTCTGAATCATGTGTCATGGCGCGGAGTATGGCGCGGCGCGCGCGATTGTCCATGCGCGGGATTGTCCGGGTGGGATTGTCCGGCGGGCGGGCAATGGCTAGCGTGGCGCAAACGAGCGGAGGGCGCGATGGACGAACGGTTCTGGTCGGCGGCGGAGCAGGGGCGGGCGATGGCCAAGGGCCGGCTCGATCCGGTGGAGATGGCCGAGGCCTATCTCGAGGCCGCGGCGGCGGTGCCCGACGTCTATGCCCGCCTCACCCCGGAACGGGCGCGGGGCGAGGCGATGGCGGCGCGGGCGCGGCTGCGGCTTGGCCTCGGGCGCGGGCCGCTCGACGGTGTGGCGCTGAGCTGGAAGGACCTGTTCGACAGCGCCGGCACCGAGACCGAGGCGGGCTCGCGCCTGCTCGAGGGCCGGGTGCCCGAGGCGGACGCCGAGGTGCTGGCGCAGGCGACGCTGGCGGGCACGGTCTGCCTTGGCAAGACTCATATGACGGAACTGGCGTTCTCCGGGCTTGGCATCAACCCGATGACCGCGACGCCGCCGAATGCCGTGACCCCGCATCTCGCCCCGGGCGGGTCGAGCTCGGGCGCGGCGGTCTCGGTGAAGCTGGGGCTGGCCGCGGCGGCGGTGGGCTCGGACACCGGCGGCTCGGTGCGGATCCCGGCCGCCTGGAACGACATCGTCGGGCTGAAGACCACGCATGGCCGGGTGTCGACGCGGGGCGTTGTGCCGCTGTGCCGGCGTTTCGACACGGTCGGGCCGCTTGCGCGCAGCGTTGAGGATTGTGCGTTGGTGCTGGCGGCGCTTGAGGGCCAGCCGGCGCCCGATCTGCGCGGCGCGACACTTGCGGGCGCGCGGCTTCTGGTGCTCGAGGGCCTGCCGCTCGAGGGTGCGCGGACCGAGCCGCTGCGCGGCTTCGAGGCGGCGGTCGAGCGGCTGGGCCGTGCAGGCGCGCTGATCGAGCGGCGCGCGCTGCCGATGGTGGCGCCGGCGATGGCGCTGTCGGGGCTTCTGTTTGCGCCCGAGGCCTATGGGCTGTGGCAGGCCGAGATCGAGGCGGCGCCCGAGAAGATGTATCCGCCGATCCTCGAGCGTTTCCGCGGCGGGGCAGGGGCGTCCGCCGCCGATTACGTCGCGGGCTGGGCGGCACTGGACGACTATCGCGCGCGCTGGCTGGCGGCGACGGCGGGTTATGACGCGGTTCTGGTGCCGACGGCGCCGATCCTGCCGCCCGACGCCGCCCGGCTGCAGACCGATCCCGCCTATTTCGCCGCCGAGAATCTGCTCGCCCTGCGCAACACCCGGATCGGCAACATCTTCGGGCTGTGCGCCCTGACCTTGCCGACCGGCGAACCGATGTGCGGAATTTCGCTCATGGCCGCGCCGATGGCCGAGGAACGCCTGTTGCGACTGGGGATCGCGGCCGAGGCGGCGCTGCACTGAAAAGCCACAGGCACGCCCGGCAAGCCATGGCGCGGGCGTGCTTTTTCTGGACGCGGGCGCCCGGCTTCGGTAACCTGCCGACATACGGGGCGACACGACCCCGATGAACGAGGCACAGATGGATTATCCCGAGCGGTTTGCGAACCTGCCCGAATACGCATTCCCGCGTTTGCGGGCGCTTCTCGATTCGCACGCTCCGGGCGGCGAAGCGGTGGCGTTCACCATCGGGGAACCGCGCCATCCGATGCCCGCCTTCGTCGGCGAGGTTCTGGCGCAAAGCCTTGCGGAATTTGGCAAATACCCGGCGAACGACGGCACGCCCGAACTGCTGGCGGCGATCTCCGCCTGGCTGAAGCGGCGCTTTCACGTCGAGGTCGCGGAAAACCGGATCATGGCGCTCAACGGCACGCGCGAGGGGCTGTTCAACGCCGCCGTCGCGCTGAGCCCCGAGACGAAGCGCAGCAAGAAACCCGTCGTGCTGATCCCGAACCCGTTCTATCAGGTCTATGCCGTGGCCGCGGTCGAGGTCGGCGCCGAGCCGGTCTTCGTGCCGGCGACCGAGGAAACCGGCTTTCTGCCCGATTACGCGAGCCTGCCGGCCGAGGTGCTGGACCGTGCCACGATCGCCTATCTGTGCTCGCCCGCGAACCCGCAGGGGGCGGTGGCCCCGCGCGACTATCTCGCGCAGCTGCTGCACCTGGCCGAGAAGCACGATTTCCGCGTCTTCGCCGATGAATGCTATTCCGAGCTGTGGCGCGAGGCGCCGCCGCCCGGCGCGCTCGAGGTCGCCGCGGCCGAGGGCATCGACCCCGAGCGGGTGGCGGTGTTCCATTCGCTGTCGAAACGCTCGAACCTGCCGGGCCTGCGCTCGGGCTTCGTCGCGAGCGGCGTCGAGAACATCCGCCATATCCGCCGGTTGCGCGCCTATGCCGGGGCGCCGCTGCCGCTGCCGATCCAGCGGGTGTCCGAACGGGTCTGGGCGGACGAGGCGCATGTGGTGGAAAACCGCGCGCTCTATGCCGAGAAATACGCCGATGCCGCCGAGATCTTCGCCGGCGTCAACAGCTTCCGCCTGCCCGACGGCGGCTTCTTCCTCTGGCTGCCGGTGCCCGACGGCGAGGAAGCGGCGCTGAAGCTGTGGCGTGAGACCGGGGTGCGGGTGCTGCCCGGCGCCTATCTCGCGCGTGAGGTGAACGGGGAAAACCCCGGCAAGGGATATATCCGGGTGGCCCTGGTCGCCCCAAGAGAAGAAACGCAGCGCGGGCTGATCCGGCTCCGCGACTGCCTGTATACGTGAGGACGGTAGAGCATGGCATCCTATCAGGCACGGCAACGCGACCCGCTTCTGGACCAGAACACCCAGGCAGCGCTTGAACGGCGCGGCAAGGAATTGCTGGGCGGGGTTCTGGTCTTTGCGGGCGTTCTGGTGGGGATGCTGCTGGCAAGCTATTCGCCCGACGATCCGAGCTGGATGGCGGTGTCGGATGCGCCGGTGCAGAACTGGCTCGGCCGGATCGGGGCGGGGATCGCTTCGCCGCTTTACGTCATCGTCGGGCGCGGTGCCTGGCTGCTGCCGCTCGGGCTGATCGCCTGGGGCGTGCGCCACATCCTGCACCGTGGCGAGGAACGGCTGAGCACCCGCGCGGTCTTCCTGCCGATCGGCGTGGCGCTGGCCTCGGTCTATGCCGCGCTGCTGGTGCCGAGCGCCGACTGGGGCCAGGCCTTCGGTCTGGGCGGCCATTTCGGCGACATGATCGCCGGCTCGCTGCTGGGCATGTCGCCGGTCTCGGGCTCGATCGGGCTCAAGCTGATGTCGCTGGTGCTGGCACTCGCGACGATCGCGATGAGCGCCTTCGTGCTCGGCTTCGACCGGCGCGAGATCCAGACCATCACCCGCTTCCTGCTGCTCGGCTCGGTGGCTGCCTATGACGCGGCGCTGACCGCCTTTGGCCGTGGCGCCGCCGCCTCGGTGCGGATGGCGCAGGGCGCGGCGCAGCAGGCCGCCGAACGGGCGCGCCAGCGCCGGGCCGAAGCGGCCGAACGTGCCGCCGATCTGGCCGCCTGGGAGGCGCAGCAGGCCGCCTGGGGCCAGAGCCAGGGCGGTTATGAGCCCATGGGCGCCCAGCCCGCGATGAGCGCGCAGGCGCAGAGATCCTCGCTGCTGTCGCGTATCCGTCGTGCGCCCGAGCCCGAGTATGCACCCGACGACATGCTGTTCGAGCCCGAATCCGAACTGGTCGAGCGCGGCTGGCAGGTGCCGGCGGCGGAAGCCCCCTCCGAGGACCGCATCCGCGCCCGCATCGCGCAGGCGGTCAAGACCCGCGCCGTGGCGCCCATGATCCATGCCGAGCCCGAGGAATGGGACGCGATCGAGCCCGCGCCGATGCAGGCGCCGACGCCCGAGCTGCGCGCGACACCGCGCTACGCCGAGCCCGCGCCGGCCTATCACGCGCCGCAGCCGGCGCCCGCGCCCGCAACGCCCGCCTCGGTTCTGGCGGCGGTTGCCGCGCGGCTGGCCCGCGGTGCCCGCCCGGCCGCCCCGGCCCCCGCGGCGCCTGTCCGGCGCTCGGAACCGCCGCTGCAGGCCCGCCCCCGCTATCTGCCCGGCCAGGTCTCCGCGCCGGTGCCGCATCTGAACGAGCCGGTGCTGCGCGCCGCCGCGCCGGTCGCGCCGCAGGCCGTTGCGCCCGAGCTGCCGCCGGTGTGGGAGACCGCCGTCGACGAGGGGCCGCTGCAGGCCCCGGCCTATGTCGAGCGCGCCGTGCCGCGCGAGGCGGTCGACCCGGCCATGGGCGGCTGGGACGCGCCGCTGTCGGCCCCCGAGCCGCTGCCGGCCGACGACTGGTCCGAGACCGATTTCGACCGCAACGCCTTTGCCGATCTCGACGAGGAGATCCCGCAGGTTCCGGCCTCGGCGCCGCGGATCATGCTGAACCGTCAGGTGATCCCGCCCGCGCCAGAGCGCCGCGTGGTGGCGCCGCCGCGCAAGGCGCAGGCGCCCTCGAAGCAGGCGATCGCCGAGGCCCAGCCGAAGCTGCGCTTCGAGCCGCCGGCGCATCCGGCCTACGAGCCGCCGCCGCTGAACCTGCTGACCAATCCGACCACGATCCAGCGCCACAGCCTGTCGGACGACGCGCTGGAAGAAAACGCGCGGATGCTGGAAAACGTGCTCGACGATTACGGCGTGAAGGGCGAGATCGTCTCGGTCCGTCCGGGCCCCGTGGTCACGATGTATGAACTCGAACCGGCGCCGGGTCTGAAGGCCTCGCGCGTCATCGGTCTGGCCGACGACATCGCGCGTTCGATGTCGGCGCTGTCGGCGCGTGTCTCGACCGTGCCGGGCCGTTCGGTGATCGGCATCGAATTGCCGAACGTGCACCGCGAGAAGGTCGTGCTGCGCGAGATCCTCGCCGCGCGCGATTTCGGTGACAGCAACCTGCGGCTGCCGCTGGCGCTTGGCAAGGACATCGGTGGCGAGCCGGTGATCGCCAACCTCGCGAAGATGCCCCACCTGCTGATCGCCGGCACCACCGGCTCGGGCAAGTCGGTGGCGATCAACACGATGATCCTGTCGCTCCTCTACAAGCTGTCGCCCGAGGAATGCCGGCTGATCATGATCGACCCGAAGATGCTGGAACTCAGCGTCTACGATGGCATCCCGCATCTGCTGTCGCCCGTCGTCACCGACCCGAAGAAGGCGGTCGTCGCGCTGAAATGGGTCGTCGGCGAGATGGAAGAGCGCTATCGCCGGATGTCGAAGATGGGCGTGCGCAACATCGAGGGCTACAACGGCCGCGTCCGCGAGGCGATGGACAAGGGCGAGCTGTTCAAGCGCACCGTCCAGACCGGCTTTGACGAGGAGACCGGCGAGCCCGTCTTCGAGACCGAGGAATTCCAGCCGCAGCCCTTCCCCTATATCGTCGTCATCGTCGACGAGATGGCCGACCTGATGATGGTGGCGGGCAAGGAGATCGAGGCCTGCATCCAGCGTCTGGCGCAGATGGCGCGTGCCTCGGGCATCCACCTGATCATGGCGACGCAGCGCCCGTCGGTCGATGTCATCACCGGCACGATCAAGGCGAACTTCCCGACCCGGATCTCGTTCCAGGTGACCTCGAAGATCGACAGCCGCACGATCCTGGGCGAGCAGGGGGCGGAACAGCTGCTGGGCATGGGCGACATGCTCTACATGGGCGCGGGCTCGCGCATCACCCGCATCCACGGGCCCTTCGTCAGTGACGAAGAGGTCGAGGAGATCGTCAACCACCTGAAGAGCTTCGGCCCGCCGCAATACATGTCGGGCGTGCTCGAGGGGCCGGACGAGGAAGTGGCGAGCGATATCGACGCGGTCTTGGGCCTCGGCTCGGGCGACGACGCCGAGAACGCGCTCTACGACACCGCGGTGGCGATCGTCATCAAGGACCGCAAGTGCTCGACCTCCTATATCCAGCGCAAGCTGGGCATCGGCTACAACAAGGCCGCGCGGCTGGTCGAGCAGATGGAAGAGCAGGGCGTTGTCAGCCCGGCGAACCACGTCGGCAAGCGCGAGATCCTCGTGCCCGAGCAGTGATCTGGCACGAACGTGATGCGACGCCCCGCCCGAAGTGATCGGGCGGGGCTTTTTCTTTGCCGCACTTGGATTAGATTTCCGCCATGACCCTGCTTCGCTTCGCTCTCGCGCCCGTCTTCGCCCTGGTTCTTGCGGTTCCGGCCATGGCCGGGGCGCTGTCGCTCGACCAGATCTCGACCTATCTGAACGGGTTGCAGACGGCGCAGGCGGATTTCCTGCAGGTGAACGCGGATGGCTCGACCTCGAAAGGGGTGCTCTACATCAAGCGGCCGGGGCGGGTGCGGTTCGAATACACCACCGACAAGACGCTGGTGATGGCCTCGGGTGGGCAGGTGGCGATCTTCGATCCGAAGTCGAACCAGCCGGCCGAGCAATATCCGCTCGCCCGCACGCCGCTGAACCTGATTCTGGCGCCGACGGTGGACCTTGGCCGGGCGAAGATGGTGGTCGGGCAGGAAAGCGACGCGACCACCACCACGATCGTCGCGCAGGACCCCGAGCACCCGGAATACGGCACCATCCGGCTGGTGTTCAGCAATGCGCCCGTGGCGCTGAAGCAGTGGATCATCACCGATGACAGCGGCGCGAAGACCGCCGTGGTGCTGAGCGATCTGAAGTCCGGCGTCGACCTCGGCGCACGGCTGTTCAGCCTGTCGGCCGAGCTCGACGCCCGCAAGAAGTGATCACTTGCCGCAGGCGCGCAGCTGCGACTGATACATGTTGGCGCGGGCCTGCACCTTGTCGGCAACCGAGAGCAGCCAGCCCTTCGCGTTGTGGCTGCCGTTGGCAAAGCCAGACCGGCCCTCGTGATAGGCCAGATACTGGTTGCGCGCGTCGTATTTCGACACGCCCAGCTTCTTTGCCGTGCCGTCCATGTACCAGCCCATGAAATCGGTCGCGTCCTGGATCCGGTTGCGCTTGGCGCTGAAGCGGCGCGTGGCCTCGCGGTAATCGTCCCAGGTGGAATCGAGCGCCTGGCTGTAGCCATAGGCCGAGCTGGTGCGGCCGAGCGGAATCACCCCAAGGGCAAAGCGATAGGGCGTCTTGGCTGTGCCGACGAATTTCGATTCCTGATGAATCGTCGCCATCTGGACATGCACCGGAACACCCCAGCGGGCCTCGGTACGCTTCATCGCCGAGTAATACTGTGGCTTTTCGCGCGCCAGAAGACAGGCGTTGTCGAGGTTGCGCGGCGCCTGCGAGCTGCCACCCCCACAGGAGGCGACCATCAGCAAGACGGCCAGCTTGAGGTACTTGTTCATCACTGCTCTGCCAGATCGGTCTTGTTTTTGGACATTTTTACAGGAAATCCCCTTCGGGGGAAATGACAAAGCCATGATCCTGCTGCCCGATTGCGGCAACTGTTGGGCAGCGGACCACAATCTGTTTCCCCCGATCTCGGCGCTGTGCGGTGGACAGCGGGGCAGGTAAGGGATTACTTACCTTTTCATTGGGGGCCGACATGCAGACCACAAGCGCGAAATACGCCATTGGCCAGATCGTCCGGCACCGGAACAAGTCGTTCCGGGGCGTGGTCTTTGACGTCGACGCGATCTTCTCGAATACCGAGGAATGGTATCTGGCGATCCCCGAAAGCAGCCGGCCGAAGAAGGATCAGCCCTTCTATCACCTGCTGGCGGAGAATGACGAAAATTATTACGTCGCCTATGTTTCCGAGCAGAACCTGGTGGCCGACACCACGGGCGAGCCGGTCGAGCATCCCGATCTCGACGATCTGTTCGGGGCGTTCACCGACGGGCGCTATCCGCTGCAGTTCCAGCTGAACTGAGCCGCCTCACGGTGCCAGGGCAAGCGGCGCGAGCGGCAGGTGAAAGACCAGCTCGTTGCGGCCGTCGTGGCGAGAATACTGCAAATCCTCGACCAGATCCCGAATCAGGAACCAGCCGAATCCGCCTTCGGGCAGGGTGTCCGGCACCGGGCGCGGATGGTCGCCGATGCCGGACAGGCAGCGGTCGGGCAGCGCGATCCCCTCGTCGCTGACCAGGCAGCTCAGCCCGCGCGGATCGCGCGAGAGGGCGATGGTGATCGTGCCCTTGCCGCTGTCGCCGTAGCCGTGCTTGACGATGTTGTTGAACACCTCGGCCAGAACGATCTCGAGCGTGCCGGCCTCCTCCTCGGTCATCTGGCGGATGAAGCGGGCAAGGGTGGTGCGCAGCGCGGCCCGAACGGACAGCGGATCGGCGCAGAAACTGTGCCGGAACCCCTCCCGGTCCGGCGCTGAGGGGTCCGGCCGGGGAGCAGGGTGAGAGCTCCTCTCAACCTGCATCGCGCAACCTCTCGGATGTGGCGGCGGCAACGTCCGGATGAATCCGGAACACCGTGTCCATCCGGGTCAGTCGGAACACCTTCTCGACCGTGGGTGTCAGTCCGGCCAGTTCGAGCTGCCGGGCGGGGGCGAGCGATTTCATCACCGCGACGATCGCGCCAAGGCCGGAACTGTCGAGGAAGGTCACGTCGGACAGGTCGAGCACGACGCGTGAGGAGGGCTGCAGCGCCACTTCCCGCATCCGGTCCTTGAAGCGGATGGCGATCGCCGCATCGAGGCGTTCTTCCTGCAGGTGCACCACCAGCGCCCCGCCGAGGGCTTCCGCATAAAGGTTCATCACTGCATCTCCGACTACCGATCACGGCTGCAGACTAGCCGGAAATGCTTACCAAAGCGTATCTTCGGCCCGGAGAGGACGCGGCAGGGGGTGACGCATTCGCGCATCAGCGCCGCGCGGCGTGCCGTTTTCCCCCTTTTGCGGGCCGCCCCCGGGGCCCATATTGAGGCTGAAACCGGAGAACCCCATGCAGGTCATCGCCCTCATCATCATCGGTGCCGCGGCGGGCTTCATCGCCACGCGGGCGATGAAGATGGAAACCGACATTCCGACCACCGTCGCCATCGGCGTGATCGGCGCGCTGATCGGCGGGCTGGTGCTGCGCTTCCTGATGGCACTGACCGGCGCGCTTGGCGGCTTTGTCGGGGCGCTTCTGGGCGCTTTCGTGCTGATCTGGCTGTGGCGCCAGTACGGGCGGCGCTGATGTGGGGGCCGCTTTTCGGACTGGCCGGCATGGCGACGACGCGGTTGACGCTGTGGTCGCTCGCTGTCGCGATCTGGCTGTTGCGCCGGCCCGGTGGCTGGGCGGTGCTGGCCGTCGCGGCGCTGGTCGGCGTGAAGCTTCTGCCGCAGAAATGAGACCCACCGCGCCGCGCCGCAGCGCCTGACCCCCGGGAGGCCCCATGACCTTGCAAGATTTCCTCGGCGGCAACGCCGTGTTCCTGGCCCTCGCCGCCTTCGTCATCGTCGCGGTCTATCAGGGCGTGCGGATCGTGCCGCAGTCCGAGAAATACGTGGTCGAGCGCTTCGGCCGGCTGCGCGCGGTTCTGGGGCCGGGCATCAACTTCATCGTGCCCTTCCTTGACCGCGTGGCGCACAAGGTCTCGGTGCTGGAGCGTCAGCTGCCCACCACCCGGCAGGATGCGATCACTGCCGACAACGTGCTGGTGCAGGTCGAGACCTCGGTCTTCTACCGGGTGACCGAGCCGGAAAAGACCGTCTACCGCATCCGCGACATCGACGCCGCGATCTCGACCACCGTCGCGGGCATCGTGCGCGCCGAGATCGGCAAGATGGAACTCGACACCGTGCAGTCGAATCGCGCCGGGCTGATCCACACGATTCAGGAGAATCTGGCGAATGTCGTCGACGACTGGGGGATCGAGGTCACCCGGGCCGAGATTCTCGATGTGAACCTCGACGAGGCGACGCGGGCGGCGATGCTGCAGCAGCTGAATGCCGAGCGGGCGCGGCGCGCCCAGGTGACCGAGGCCGAGGGGCGCAAGCGTGCGGTGGAACTGGCGGCCGATGCCGAGCTTTACGCCGCCGAGCAGCAGGCGAAGGCGCGCCGCCTCACCGCCGAGGCCGAGGCCTTCGCGACCTCGGTGATCGCCGAGGCGATCGCGAAGAACGGGCTCGAGGCGGCGCAGTTCCAGGTGGCACTGAAACAGGTCGAGGCGCTGAGCATCGTCGGCAAGGGCGAGGGCAAGCAGGTCGTGCTGCTGCCGGCTGCGGCGCTCGATGCCTTCGCGAATGCTTTCGGGCTCTTGAAGGGGCGGTCGTGATGCTGTGGGAACTTGCCTGGGTCTGGATCGCCGGCGGTGTGGTGCTGGCGCTGCTCGAGATGCTGCTGCCGGGGTTCATCCTGCTCGGCTTCGCGATCGGGGCGGTCTGCGTCGGCGTGCTGATCTGGATCGGCCTTCTGGTCACGCTGCCGCCGATGCTTCTGGTGATGGCGGTGGTGGCGGCGATCGCCTGGGGGCTGCTGCGCCGGGTGATGGGCGTGCGCCGCGGTCAGGTGAGGACCTGGCACCACGACATCAACGAGAAATGACCGCCGCGCGCCAACCGGGGCTGGATTTTCGGGCCCCGGGGCCCTAGTGGACTCTCATCCCGAGATGGAGTGGCGCGATGTACGACGATTTTCCCGAAGAGGCGAAAGGCCTCAAGTATTTCCTCAAGATGGTGACGATTGCCCTGGTGGGCGTCGTGGTCTGGATTCTGGTGACGCATCCGATGAACGGCGATGCCAGCACCACGACCTCGCTCGCGGTCACGCATCAGCCGTGATCCGGCCGACCCGGCCCGGAACGGAAACGGCGGCCATCGGCCGCCGTTTTTTCATGCCTCAGCCGCGGATCTCGGCCAGGATCGCCTGCGCCGCGGCGCGCGGGTCCTTGGCCTGCCAGATCGGACGGCCGACGACGAGGTGATCGGCGCCCGCCGCCAGCGCCGAGGCGGGCGTCTCGACCCGCTTCTGATCGCCAAGTGCCGCGCCTGCCGGCCGCACGCCCGGGGTGACGATCAGCTTGCCGGCCGCCCCCGGCAGCGCGCGGATCGCCGCCGCCTCGCGCGGCGAGGCGATGACGCCATCCGCCCCGGCCTCGAAGGCGCGCGCGGCGCGTTCGGTGACCAGCGCCTCGATCTCGCCCGCCTTGATCAGCGCCCCGTCGAGGTCGGCGCGGTCGAGCGAGGTCAGGATCGTCACCGCGAGGATCTTCGTGGCCGAGCCCGCCGCGCCCTGTTTCGCCGCCTTCACCACATAGGGGTCGCCGTGCACGGTGAGGAAGTCGAGGTCATAGCGCGCGATGCCGCGCACCGCGGCCTCGACGGTGGCGCCGATGTCGAAGAGCTTCATGTCGAGGAAGATCTTCTTGCCCTGTTCCTGCTTCAGCTCGTTCGCCAGCGCGAGCCCGCCGCCGGTCAGCATGCCAAGGCCGATCTTGTAGAACGAGACGCTGTCGCCGAGCGTCTTCGCAAGCGAAAGCCCGTCGAGCGCGGTGGGCAGGTCGAGGGCGACGATCAGGCGGTCGTCGGCGGGCAGCAGATCGGTCATGGCATGGCTCCGGGGCATGGCTGGGGAATGGCAGGCAAACGCCGGCCTTTTGCGCCCGAAGCCCGCATCGGTCAAGGAAAAGCGGGGCGCCGGCCGCGCCGGCCCCGCCCGGTTTGCCTTTCGTTCCCGCGCTTTGCGGGATGCGGATTTTTTCGGCACAGCCTGTCGCACCCCCCTTGAAGCGCCCCCGATCCGCCTCCACCTCCCTCTCAAGACCCGGACCAGAGCGTGCCGTCATGGGCGTTCGATTTTCCGGGGGCTTCAGAAAAGGAGATACCCGATGAACATGGAAAAGTTCACCGAGCGGTCGCGCGGCTTCATCCAGGCCGCCCAGACCATCGCGATGCGCGAGGGGCATCAGCGGGTGGTGCCCGAGCATCTGCTGAAGGCATTGATGGATGACGATCAGGGGCTGTCGTCGAACCTGATCCGGCGTTCCGGCGGCGAGCCGCAGCGCGTGCAGGAAGCGGTCGATCTGGCCGTGTCGAAACTGCCGAAAGTGTCGGGCGGTGACGGGCAGGTCTATGTCGAACAGTCGCTGGTGCGCGTGCTCGACGAGGCCGAGAAGATCGCGCAGAAGGCGGGTGACAGCTTCGTTCCGGTCGAACGCATCCTGATGGCGCTCGCGGTGGTCAACACCCGCGCCAAGGACTGTCTCGATCAGGGCGCGGTGACCGCGCAAAAGCTGAATTCCGCGATCAATGACCTGCGCAAGGGCCGCACCGCCGATTCGGCCTCGGCCGAGGAAGGCTATGACGCGCTGAAGAAATACGCCCGCGACCTGACCGAGGCCGCCGAAGAGGGCAAGATCGATCCGATCATCGGCCGCGACGAGGAGATCCGCCGCGCCATGCAGGTGCTGTCGCGCCGCACCAAGAACAACCCGATCCTGATCGGCGAGCCGGGCGTGGGCAAGACCGCGATCGCGGAAGGCCTCGCGCTGCGCATCGTCAACGGCGACGTGCCGGAGAGCCTGCGCAACAAGAAGCTGCTTGCGCTCGACATGGGCGCGCTGATCGCCGGGGCGAAATACCGCGGCGAGTTCGAGGAACGGCTGAAGAGCATCCTGAAGGAGATCGAGGCCGCGGCGGGCGAGGTCATCCTGTTCATCGACGAGATCCACACCCTTGTGGGCGCGGGCAAGTCCGAAGGCGCGATGGATGCGGCGAACCTGATCAAGCCGGCGCTTGCGCGCGGGGAACTCCACTGCGTCGGCGCGACCACGCTTGATGAATACCGCAAGTATGTCGAGAAGGACGCGGCCCTTGCCCGCCGGTTCCAGCCGGTGATGGTCGAGGAACCGACGGTCGAGGACACGATCTCGATCCTGCGCGGGATCAAGGAGAAATACGAACTCCACCACGGCGTGAAGATCTCCGACTCGGCGCTGGTGGCGGCGGCGACGCTCTCGCATCGCTACATCACCGACCGCTTCCTGCCCGACAAGGCGATCGACCTTGTCGACGAGGCGGCGTCGCGTCTGCGCATGGAAGTCGACAGCAAGCCCGAGGAGCTCGATGCGCTCGACCGGCAGATCCTGCAGATGCAGATCGAGGCCGAGGCGCTGAAGAAGGAGGATGACGCGGCCTCGAAGGACCGTCTCGTCACGCTCGAGAAGGAGCTCGCCGAGCTCATGGACCGGGCCGCCTCGATGACCGCGAAATGGCAGGCCGAGCGCGACAAGCTCGAGGCCTCGCGCGATCTGAAGGAACAGCTCGACCGGGCGCGTGCCGAACTTGACCAGGCCAAGCGCGAAGGCAACTTCGGCAAGGCGGGCGAGCTGCAATATGGCAAGATCCCGGAACTCGAGCGCAAGCTGGGCGAGGCCGAGGAGAAGGAAGACGGCCAGATGGTTTCCGAGGCCGTCCGTCCCGAGCAGATCGCCGAGGTGGTCGAGCGCTGGACCGGCATTCCGACCACGAAGATGCTGGAAGGCGAGCGCGAGAAGCTGTTGAAGATGGAGGAAGAGCTGCACGGCCGGGTCATCGGTCAGGATGCGGCGATCACCGCCGTCGCCAATGCGGTGCGCCGTGCGCGTGCCGGGCTGAACGACGAGAACCGGCCGCTGGGCTCGTTCCTCTTCCTCGGCCCGACCGGCGTCGGCAAGACCGAGCTGACGAAGGCCGTTGCCGAATACCTCTTCGACGACGACACCGCGATGGTGCGCATCGACATGTCCGAGTTCATGGAGAAACACTCCGTGGCGCGGCTGATCGGCGCCCCGCCCGGCTATGTCGGCTATGACGAGGGCGGCGTTCTGACCGAGGCGGTGCGGCGCCGGCCCTATCAGGTCGTGCTGTTCGACGAGGTCGAGAAGGCGCATCCGGACGTGTTCAACGTGCTCTTGCAGGTGCTTGACGATGGCCAGCTGACCGATGGTCAGGGCCGCACGGTCGACTTCAAGCAGACGCTGATCGTGCTGACCTCGAACCTCGGCAGCCAGGCGCTGAGCATGCTGCCCGAGGGCAGCGATTCGTCCGAGGCGCGGGACGAGGTGATGGGCGCGGTGCGGGCGCATTTCCGCCCCGAGTTCCTGAACCGTCTGGACGAGATCGTCATCTTCGACCGGCTCACCCGGGCGAACATGGACGGCATTGTCTCGATCCAGCTCAAGCGGCTCGAGAAGCGGCTCGCCGCGCGCAAGATCACGCTCGATCTCGACGCCGAGGCGCGCAAGTGGCTGGCCGACGAGGGCTATGACCCGGTCTATGGTGCGCGCCCGCTGAAGCGGGTGATCCAGCGCAGCCTGCAGGACCCGCTGGCCGAGCTGCTGCTGGGCGGCGAGGTGAAGGACGGCAGCACGGTGCAGGTGACCGCGGGCCCCGACGGGCTGGTGGTCGGGGGCCGGATCTCGGCTTCGGCGCGCACGCGCCCGGCCGATGCGCCGCTGCAGTAAGGTCTGTGACCAGAAGACAGCAGGGGGCGGGGCAACCCGCCCCCTTTTTCATGCCCGCCCGGGCGCGCTAGGATGGCGATCATGCCCGCCCTGTGCCGCGACTGCCTTGCCACCTTCGACGACGCCCCCGCACGCTGCCCGCGCTGCGGGCGCCCGCGCGTGCTCTCCCACCCCGAGCTTTTCGATCTGACCATCGCGCATCTCGATTGCGACAGCTTCTATGCCTCGGTCGAGAAGCGCGACGACCCGACGCTCGCTTCGCGCCCGGTGATCGTCGGCGGCGGCACCCGGGGCGTCGTCTCCACCTGCTGCTATGTCGCGCGGGTTTCGGGCGTGCGCTCGGCGATGCCGATGTTCCAGGCGCTGAAGCTCTGCCCCGACGCGGTGGTGATTCGGCCGCGGATGGAACATTACGCCGCGGTCTCGGCGCAGATCCGCGCGAAGATGGCGGCGCTGACCCCGCTGATCGAACCGCTCTCGCTCGACGAGGCCTTCCTCGATCTCGGCGGCACGGCGCGGCTGCACCATGCGCCGCCGGCGCTGCTGATGGCGCGGCTCGCGCGCGAGATCGAGACCGAGATCGGCGTCACTGCCTCGGTCGGGCTGTCGCACACCAAGTTCCTGGCCAAGGTCGCCTCCGATCTCGACAAGCCGCGCGGCTTCTCGGTGATCGGCCGGGCCGAGACGGCGGAGTTCCTGCGCGATCAGCCGGTGTCGATGCTCTGGGGCGTGGGGGCGGCGACGCGCGCGGCGCTCGGGCGCGCCGGGCTGCGCACGCTCGCCGACATCCGCCGGGCGGGACACGCCGCGATGGTGGCGCGATTCGGCGCCTCGGGCGCGCGGCTTCATGCGCTGGCGATGGGCGAGGACCCGCGCCGCGTCACCCCCGATGCGCCGGTGAAATCGGTGTCGAACGAGACCACCTTCGACACCGACATCGCCGATCGTGCCCGGCTCGAGGCCTGGCTCTGGGTGATGTGCGAAAAGACCGCGGCGCGGATGAAGGCGAAGGGGCTGAGCGGGCGCGCCGCGGTGCTGAAGCTGCGGCGGGCGGATTTCTCGGCGCTCAGCCGGCAGCAGCGGCTCGACGAGCCGAGCCAGCTTGCCGACACGCTGTTTCGCGCGACGCTCGCGCTGCTCGAGGCGCTGCCCGAGGAGGGGCCGTTCCGGCTGATCGGCGCGGGCTATGCCGATCTTGGGCCCGCCGACGGGCGCGACCCGGTGGGCGACCTGCTCGACCCGGGCGCCGGCCGCCGGGCAGAGGCGGAACGGGCCGTCGACGCGATTCGCGCGAAATTCGGCGCCGGGGCGATCCGCAGCGGACGCAGCCTTGGCACCGGCGACAAGCCCCCTCGCGGCTGAGTGCTATTCGGCGGCCAGCGAGCCGTGGCTCGTGGCGCTTTCGCGCCCGATCGCCGCGATGCCGGCCACGGCGCGCATCATGCGGGCGCGAAAAGCCTCGAACTGTGGCAAGGGCCGAATCGCCGCCTCGTCCATGTAGAGGCCGCGGTTCACCTCGACCTGCACAACCTCGATCCCGCTCGCCGGGCGGCCGTAATGCTGGGTGACATAGGCGCCGGCAAAGGGGGTGTTGCGCGCCACCCGCAGCCCGAGTCGCGCGAACACCGCCTCGATCGCGGCGACCGTCTCGGGCCGGGCCGCGGCGCCATAGCGATCGCCCAGAACCACATCCGCCTGCCGCAGGCCGGCACCGCTGACCGCCTCGGAGGGCATCGAATGCAGGTCGATCAGGATCGCCCGGCCAAAGCGCCCCCGCACCTCGCGCAAGAGCGCGGCAAGGGTGGCATGATAGGGGCGCCAGACGGTGGCGATCCGCATGTCCGCCTCTTCGCGCGTCAGCTTGCCGGAATAGATCGCCCGGTTCGCCGAGACGACGCGGGGAATCACCCCGAGCCCGGCCAGCACCCGCGGCCCGGCCGCGCTGCGCGCCACCCCCTCGATCAGGGCGGGATCAAGCTCGGTCTCGTCCCGGTTCAGGTCGACCCAGGCGCGCGGCAGCCGCGCCGTCAGCGCCGCCGCCCCCTCGCGCGGGGCGCCCTCGAGGAAACGGTCGACGAAGGCATCTTCGGAGGAGCGCAGCCGTTGCAGGTCAAGCACCGAGCGTGCCAGCATTTCAGGCGGATAGTCGCGCCCGGAATGGGGCGAGGCGAAGATGACGGCGGTGGTCATCCTCTCCGGCGTCCACAGCCGGTACACCCCAGTCTCGCGCAGCTGAACGGCCATTTTTCTCCCCGGTTCAGGAAACAGACTACACCGGATTGTTTTCCTTCCAAAACCCTCTTGAAAGCCGCGCCGACTCCTTTTATAGACCGCCAGACCAAAGCGGTTCCGCCCCGGAGCGCCCCGAAACGGGCAGGATGGAAAGCGGGATCACGAGGCTTCACGGGCGGTTAGCTCAGCGGTAGAGCACTACGTTGACATCGTAGGGGTCACTGGTTCGATCCCAGTACCGCCCACCATTCACCGCCCCTTCGGGGGCACATCAGTTTCAGGCGCACGCGCGCCGCGACTAGGAGAAGACCGATGAAGGTCCGCAACTCGCTCCGCTCGCTCAAGCAGCGTCATCGCGATTGTCAGATCGTGCGCCGCAAGGGCCGCGTCTACGTGATCAACAAGACGCAGAAGCGCTTCAAGGCCCGTCAGGGCTGAAGCAGGCTTCGAGCCTCGGAAATGGATGGGCCGCGCCGGAGAGATCCGCGCGGCCTTTTCCTTTGTGCGCGTCGCTTGCGGGAAGGTCGCGGGGGCGCCGCCCCCGTCGCCGTTCCGGCGACTCCCCCGGGATATTTTTGGCAATTGGAAGCGGGAGACGCCCTTCTCTTCCAATTGCCCAAAATATCCCGGGGGTGACTTCCGCGCGCAGGCGCGGAAGAGGGGGCAGCGCCCCCTGCCTGGCTCAGCCGTAGGTGCGCAGGTCCTCGATCACCTTGCCATCGTTCGGCAGGCTGCCGGGCGCCACCAGCTCGATCGCGCCGCGCAGTTTCAGCGCCTCGACCACGCCGCCGGCATAGCGCCGCGCATCGGTCGAATCGGTCTCGATCCGCACCGTCATCACGTCCATCTCGCCGTCGCGGCTGGCGATGACGCGGGCGCGTTTCACCTCGGGATGGGCGGCGACGAAGGCCGCGACCTGTTCGGGGCGCACGAACATGCCCTTGATCTTGGTGGTCTGGTCGGCGCGGCCGAGCCAGCCGCGGATGCGCGCGTTGGTCCGGCCGCAGGGCGAGACGCCGGGCATCAGCGCGCTGAGATCGCCGGTGGCGAAGCGCACCAGCGGATAGTCGGGGTTCAGCGTGGTCACCACGACCTCGCCCACCTCGCCCTCGGGCACCGGGTCGCCGGTGCCGGGGCGGACGATCTCGACGATCACGCCCTCGTCGAGAATCATCCCCTCCATCGCCGGGCTCTCGTAGGCGATGTTGCCGAGATCGGCGGTGGCATAGCATTGCAGGCAGGCGATGCCGCGATCGGCGTATTCCTGGCGCAGCGAGGGGAAGAGCGCGCCGCCGCCCACGGCCGCGCGGGTGATGGCGAGGCGCTCGCCCATCTCCTCGGCCTTGTCGAGGATCACCTTCAGGTAGTCGGGCGTGCCGGAATAGACCGAGGTGCCGACATCGACCGCGGCGCGCACCTGCAGTTCGGTCTGGCCGGTGCCGGCGGGCAGCACCGCGGCACCGACCGCGCGCGCCCCCGATTCGAAGATCATCCCCGCGGGCGTCAGGTGATAGCCGAAGCAGTTCTGCACGATGTCGCCGGGGCCGACGCCGCAGGCATGCAGGAAGCGCCCCATCCGCCACCAGTCGGCGCTGACGTCGCCGGGCTCGTAGATCGGGCCGGGGCTCTGGAAGATATGGGCGAAGGCATGGGCGGGCTTCGCCGTCAGCCCGCCGAAGGGAAAGGCCGCCTTCTGCGCCGCGCCGAGGTCGGACTTGCGCAGCAGCGGCAGCCGGGCGAGATCCGCGCGCGAGGTGATCGCGGCCGGATCGACCGGGCCGAGATGCGCCGCAAGCCCGGGGGCGGTGAGCGCGCGGGCGATCACCGCGGGCAGGTCGCGCGCCAGCGCGGCCTCGCGTTCATCCTGCGAGCGGGTTTCCAGCGCGTCGAAGTAGCGGCTCATCGGGGTCTGTCTCCGGGTCTGTCCTGGTCGATGCTGCGGCGCAGAATGCTGCGCAGCAATCTTGTGGTTTCAATCTGTTGCGTCACGCGAGCCAGCGCTTGCGGCGGCGATAGCTGCGCACCTCGCGGAAGGATTTCCGGCCCTCGTCCGACATCCCGAGGTAGAATTCCTTCACGTCCGGGTTCTCGCGCAGCGCCTGCGCCGGGCCGTCCATCACCACCCGCCCGCTTTCGAGGATATAGCCGTAATGGGCATAGCGCAGCGCGACGTTGGTGTTCTGTTCGGCGAGCAGGAAGGTCACGCCCTCGCCCTCGTTCACCGCCTTCACGATCTCGAAGATCTGTTCGACGAGCTGCGGCGCGAGGCCCATCGAGGGTTCGTCGAGCAGGATCATCTCGGGGCGCGACATCAGCGCGCGGCCCATGGCGACCATCTGCTGTTCGCCGCCCGAGGTATAGCCCGCCTGGCTGCGGCGGCGCTCCTTCAGGCGCGGGAAATAGGTGTAGACCATCTCGAGGTCGCGGGCGATCGCGGCGCGGCCGTCGGTGCGGGTATAGGCGCCGGTGAGCAGGTTTTCCTCGACGGTGAGGTGCTCGAAGCAGTGGCGGCCCTCCATCACCTGGATCACGCCCTTCTTCACCAGATCGGCGGGCGCCATGTCCTGCAGCCGTTCGCCGCGGTAGATCACCGAGCCCTTGGTGATCTCGCCACGCTCGGATTTGAGCAGGTTCGAGATCGCCTTGAGCGTCGTCGTCTTGCCCGCGCCGTTGCCGCCCAGAAGCGCGGTGATGCCGCCCTTCGGCACGGCCAGGCTGACGCCCTTCAGCACCAGGATGACGTGGTTGTAGATCACCTCGATGTTGTTCACCTCGAGCAGGGTCTCAGTCTTGGCGGCGTCGAGCATGGCGTCCTCCGTGGGGGTGGTCCCCCGGCCCGTGGGCCGGGGGAGGGGGGTCATTTGCAGCGTTCGGTGAGGCCGGCTTCCTTGGCGTAGGCCTCGGAATCGGCGGCGATCAGCGGGTCGAGAACGTCCTTGTCAGGGGCGATGAAGTCGGTGACGAGGGTCCACTTGCCCGCGGCTGCGTCCCACTGCTGGATCATCGCGCCGCCCGGGCCGCCGTGATCGGCGCAGGTGGCGGCGAAGGGCTGGCCGAAGTTCGGCAGGCCCAGCTCGGCCATCCGCGCGTCGGTGATCTCGAGCGCCTCGAAGCCGTTGCGGACCTCGGCGGCGTTCACGTTGGCATGGCCGGCCAGTTCCTGCGCCTTGCGGATCGCCTCGGCGATGACCACGGCGGCATACATGCCGCGCGAATAGATCACCGAGCCCTCGGCCTCGGCCGGGCCGCTCGCCTTGCCGGGATCGTAGACGTATTTCTTCAGGTCGGCATAGATCGGATAATCGGTGCCGACGCCGTGCATGGTCAGTGCCTTGTAGCCGTTCGCGCCGGCGCCGGCGGGCTTGACGTCATTCTCCGAGCCCGACCACCAGATGCCGATGAAATGGTCCATCGGGAACTTGATGTTCGCGGCCTCCTGGATCGCGACCTGGTTCATCACGCCCCAGCCCCAGAACAGCACGTAATCGGGCTTGTCGCGGCGCACCTGCAGCCATTGCGACTTCTGCTCCTGGCCGGGGCTGTCGATCGGCAGGGTGGTCAGCTTGAAGCCGTGCTTCTTCGCCAGTTCTTCAAGGGTGCGGATCGGTTCCTTGCCATAGGCCGAGTTGTGGTAGAGCAGGCTGATCTTCTTGCCCTCGAGGCTGCCGCCCGACTGGTCGAGCAGGTATTTCACCGCGACCGAGGCGCCGTCCCAGTAGTTCGCCGGGTAGTTGAACACCCATTCGAAGACCTTGCCGTTCGCGGCCGAGGTGCGGCCGTAGCCCGGGGTGTAGAGGGTGATGCCGTCCGCCGCCATCTTCGGGATCAGCTGATAGGTGATGCCGGTCGACAGCGGGTTGTAGGCGAGCGCCCCCATGCCCTTGGTGCTTTCATAGCACTCGACGCCCTTCTCGGTGTTGTAGGCGGTCTCGCATTCCGGCACGACGACCTTCTCGCCGCCGATGCCGCCGTCGCGCTCGTTGAGCAGGGTGAAGTAATCATTGAACCCGTCGGCGTAGGGGATGCCGCCGGCCGCGAAGGGCCCGGTGCGATAGCTCAGGTTCGGCACCACCAGATCGGCCGAGGCCGGCAAGGCGGTGGCGGTGATGGCCGCGGCCACCAGGGCTGCAAAGGTCTTCTTCATACGCTATTCCTCCCAGAACGTATTCGGTTGATTTCCCGTGACTTTCCCGCCCTCCTCAGTGCGGGAACGGCCACAGGCGCAGTTTCTCCTTCGCCACCCGCCACAGTTGGGCGAGGCCATGCGGCTCGGCGATCAGGAAGACGATGATGAGCCCGCCCACGATCATCAGCTCGATATGGGCGGCGAGGTCGGTGGGCCAGCCGAGACCGCCGACGAGCACGTTTTTCAGGAGCACCGGCAGCAGCACCAGGAAGGCCGCCCCGGCGAAGGAGCCGAAGATCGAGCCAAGTCCGCCGATGATCACCATGAAGAGGATCAGGAAGGACTTGTTGATGCCGAAGGCCTCGCCCACTTCGGCCGCGCCGAGATAGACCGAGAAGAACAGCGCCCCGGCGATGCCGATGAAGAACGAGCTGACGGCGAAGGCGGTGATCTTGGTGGTCAGCGGGTTCACCCCGATGATCTCGGCGGCGATGTCCATGTCGCGGATCGCCATCCACTTGCGGCCGATGGTGCCGCGGGTGAGGTTGCGGGCAACCAGCGCCACCAGCGTCAGCAGGATCAGGCAGAACATGTATTTCGCCGTGGCCGAGGTCTGCGCGCCGGTGACGAAGACGCCGAACATGCTGCGGTCGGGCGCGGTGATCTGGCCCGAGGCCGAATAGTTGTAGAACCACGGCACCTTGTTGAAGAGCCAGACCAGGAAGAACTGCGCGGCAAGCGTCGCCACGGCCAGGTAGAAGCCCTTGATCCGCAGCGAGGGCAGACCGAAGAGCACGCCCACGGCGGCGGTGATGCCGCCCGCAAGCAGCACATGGATGAAGATCGGAACATCCGGGAAGGCGGTCATCAGCTTGTAGACCGCATAGGCGCCCACGGCCATGAAACCGCCGGTGCCCAGGCTGACCTGCCCGGCATAGCCCACCAGGATGTTCAGCCCGATCGCCGCGATCGCGTAGATCAGGAAGGGCACGAATACCGCATTCGCCCAGTAGTCGTCGATGACGAGCGGGATCACCACATAGGCCACGGCCAGCGCGACATAGAACCCCATGCGGTCGAAGCGGATCGGGAAGGTCTGGTTGTCCTCCCGGTAGCTCGTCTTGAAATCACCTGCCTCGCGGTAGAACATCAGGCCTTCCCCCCGTTGATCGTGCGGGGGAAGGCGTGGTCCGTCCCCCTCAGCAGCCGCGCTTCAGACGTGCCCAGGCCAGCAAGGCCGCCCCGGCACCGGCCGCGGCCAGTAGGATGTTGAGTGAATGCAGTGCCGTCGGTTCGTCCGGCGGGGCGGCGAGCGCGATCCAGCCGAAGGCCAGCGCCGCGCCCGAACCGATGGTGAAGACAGTCGCACAGGTTTTCATGACCAAAGGACCTCCCAATCCCTTGCGCGGCCATGATGGGCCGCGTCAGCAACCCTTCCCTCCGACCGGGGCCTCCCTGCCCCTGCGCGATCGGATCTGCGACAGGATGTCGCATCCCCGCCCGGCACTCAACGAAAATCGTGTTTGCGCTAGCAGCCATCGTCACACCCGCTCGATGATGCGTTCGCCGAACAGGCCCTGCGGCCGGAACACGAGGAAGACGAGGGCGAGCACATAGGCGAACCAGTTCTCGGTGGCGCCGCCGATCAGCGGGCCGAGGAAGAACTCGAACAGCTTCTCGCCCATGCCGATGATGAGACCGCCGACGATCGCGCCGGGGATCGAGGTGAAGCCGCCCAGCATCAGCACCGGCAGCGCCTTCAGCGCGATCAGGCTGAGCGAGAACTGCACGCCCGATTTCGAGCCCCACATGATCCCGGCGACGAGCGCGACGATGCCCGCGATCGACCACACCAGCACCCAGATGAAGCGCAGCGAGATCCCGACCGACAGTGCCGCCTGGTGGTCGTCGGCCACCGCGCGCAGGGCGCGGCCCTGTTTCGAATACTGGCTGAAGAGGGTCAGCGCGGTGACCAGCGCCACCGCGACCAGCGCCGCGACGACATCGAGGTTGTCGATGAAGAAGCCATAGCCGAAGAGGCCGTCGGTCACGCTCTCGAGCGTCTCGTTGATGCCCTGCGGCAGGCCGACGTCCAGCGTCTTGATGTCGGCGCCCCACATCACGTCGCCGAAGCCCTCGAGGAAATAGGCCAGCCCGATCGTCGCCATGAACAGGATGATCTCGGCCTGGCCCACCAGATGCTTCAGCACCAGTTTCTCGATGACGATCGCCAGCAGCACCATCACCCCGGCGGTGAGCCCGATCGCGAGGACCGAGGGCAGCTGCCAGCCGAAGCTTTCGAGATGCCCGCCGGTGATCGCGTTGATGACATGGGCGAAGGGCACCTGGCCCTGCTGGATGCCGACGAGTGTCAGCGCGGCAAAGAGCGCAAGCACCCCCTGCGCATAGTTGAAGATGCCCGAGGCCTTGTAGATCAGCACGAAGCCGAGTGCGACAAGTGCATACATCACCCCCGCCATCAGGCCGTTCAGGGTCACTTCCATCGCGTAAAGCAGCTGGTCAGGCATGGCGGCCTCCCTTCGAGTTCGGTTGCGGACGGGCGTCAGTCATGGGCCACCCCCAGATAGGCGTCGATCACGGCCTGGTTGCTGCGCACCTCCTCGGGCGGGCCGTCACCGATCTTCTTGCCGTAATCCATCACCACCACGCGGTCGCTCAGGTCCATCACCACGCCCATGTCGTGCTCGATCAGCACGATGGTGGTGCCGAACTCGTCGTTCACGTCGAGGATGAAGCGGCACATGTCCTCCTTCTCCTCGACGTTCATCCCCGCCATCGGCTCGTCGAGCAGCAGGATCTTCGGCTCGGCGGCCAGCGCCCGGGCCAGCTCGACGCGCTTCTTCAGGCCATAGGGCAGGCGGCCCACCGGCGTTTTCCGGATGTTCTGGATCTCGAGGAAGTCGATGATCTTCTCGACCTTCTCGCGATGCGCCTCTTCCTCGCGGCTGGCGCCCCCCCACCAGAAGGCCTGGCTGAAGAGCCCCGATTTCATCAGCGTCAGCCGCCCGGTCATGATGTTGTCGAGCACCGACATGCCGTCGAAGAGCGCGATGTTCTGGAAGGTGCGCGCGATGCCGAGCTGGGCGACCTGATAGGGCTTCATCGGCCCGCGCTGATAGCCCTTGAACCAGACCGAGCCCTCGGTCGGCACGTAAAAGCCCGAGATCACGTTCAGCATCGAGGATTTGCCGGCCCCGTTCGGGCCGATGATCGCGCGGATCTCGCCGTCGCGGATGTCGAAGCTGATGTCCTTGATCGCCGTCACCCCGCCGAACTTCAGCGTGATGTTGCGAAGCTCCATCAGCACGCCACCGATCTTGCGGCCGTCGGCGGTGACCCAGCCTTCGTTCATGTCCTTCATTCTGCGGCCTCCGCCAGCTGCACCCCGGGAGCGACGGTCGCGTCGGCAAGCGTCAGCGTCGCCTTGATCGCCCCCTTGCGGCCGTCCTCGTAGGTGACCTCGGTCTCGGTGTAGACGCTGTCGCGCCCGTCATAGAGCGCGTCGATCAGGTCGGCGTATTTCTCGGCCACGATGTTGCGGCGCACCTTGCGGGTGCGGGTCATCTCGCCATCGTCCGCGTCGAGTTCCTTGTGCAGGATCAGGAAGCGGTGGATCTGGCAGCCGGAGAGCATCGGGTCGCGCGCCACCGAGGCGTTCACCTCGTCGATGTGACCGCGGATCATGTCATAGACCTTCGGGTGCCCGGCCAGTTCCTGATAGGAGGCATAGGCGATGTTGTTGCGCTCGGCCCAGTTGCCGACCGCGGTCAGGTCGATGTTGATGAAGGCGGTGCAGCGGTCGCGACCCGCGCCAAAGACGACAGCCTCAAGAATGCTTGGGTAGAACTTGAGCTTGTTTTCCACGTATTTGGGAGCGAAGAGCCGGCCATCGGCCAGTTTGCCGACGTCCTTGGCGCGGTCGATGATGCGCAGGTGCCCCGAGCCTTCCTCGAAGAACCCCGCATCCCCCGTGGCAACCCAGCCCTCGGCGTCCTTGGTCGAGGCGGTGCTGTCGGGGTTGTTGTAATACTCGACGAAAGTGCCCGGCGAGCGATAGTAGACTTCACCGTTCTCGCCGATCTTCACCTCGACGCCCGGCGAGGGCACGCCGACGGTGTCGGAGCGGACCTGGCCGTCGGGCTGCTGGGTGATGAAGACCGAGGCCTCGGTCTGGCCGTAGAGCTGCTTCAGGTTGATGCCGAGCGAGCGGTAGAAGTCGAAGATCTCGGGCCCGATCGCCTCGCCCGCGGTGTAGCCCACGCGGATGCGCGAGAAGCCGAGCGTGTTCTTCAGCGGCCCGTAGATGAAGAACCCGCCAAGCGCATAGCGCAGCCGGTCGAGCATGCCGACGGGGGCGCCGTCGAGGATCGCGGGGCCGACCCGGCGGGCCAGCGCCATGTAATGGTCGAAGAGCCACTTCTTCACCCGCCCCGCATCTTCCATGCGGATCATCACCTGCGTCAGCTGGCCCTCGAACACCCGCGGCGGGGCGAAGAAATAGGTCGGCCCGATCTCGCGCAGGTCGGTCATCATCGTCGCGGCGTTTTCCGGGCAGTTCACGGTGAAGCCCGCCCAATAGGCCTGCCCGACCGAGAAGATGAAATCGCCCACCCAGGCCATCGGCAGATAGGCGAGCACCTCTTCGGCCCGGGTCAGCCGGTCGAAGGAGACCGAGTTCTTCGCCGTCTCGATGATGTTGCGGTTCGACAGAACCACGCCCTTCGGCTTGCCGGTGGTGCCCGAGGTGTAGAGCATCACGCAGGTGCTGTCATAGGTCAGCTCGGCGATGCGGGTCTCGAGCTCCTGCTCGTAGCGGTAGTGCCCCGCCTTGCCCTCGGCGATGACGTCGGCCAGCGCGTTCATCCGGGAATGGTCGTATTTCCGCATGCCGCGCTTGTCGGTGTACATCACGTGCTCGATCGTGTGGATGCGGTCCTCGACCTCGACCACCTTGTCGACCTGCTCCTGATCGCCGCAGACGACGAAGCGCGCGCCGCAATGGCCAAGGACATAGGCCATCTCCTCGGCCACCGCGTCCTGATAGAGCGGCACCGGCACCGCGCCGCACATCTGCGCCGCCACCATCGCCCAGTAATGCGCCGGGCGGTTGCGCCCGATGATCGCGATGTGATCGCCGCGGGCGACGCCAAGGCTCAGCAGCCCCATCGCCAGCGCGCGGATCTCCTCGTTCGCCTGGGCCCAGGTCCAGGTCTGCCAGATCCCGAATTCCTTTTCGCGATAGGCCGGATAGCCGCCATACCGCGCCACGTTCCGCGCCAGAAGCGCAGGAATCGACTGCGCGGAGTGCTCCGCCGCCGTTCTGTCCGCCATGTGTCCTCCCTCACGCCGGTCGCCCGGCGTCCTCGCCGCAGGAGGCGATTCCTCCATCGCCTGCCGCGTCATGCCCGAAGGCTGCGGGTCAAAGTTTTCCTGACTTTTTCCGAAATCTAACGAATCCTTTCCGGCGCCCCTTGCCCCTTTGCCGGACCCCGCCGGGATGCTAGCGATGGCGGGGGAGGAGACCGGATGACCGCAGAGGACACCCATGCGCGGCTGATGGAGGCCGGGCTGAACATGATCGGCCAGGCGCTGTCGATCTATGACAGCGAGTTGCGGCTGGCGGTGTGCAACCGGCAATTCGCGCTGATGTTCGACCTGCCCGAGGCGCTGACCCGGCCGGGCACGCCCTTCGAGGACACGATCCGTTTTCTGGTGACGCGCGGCGAATACGGCCCCGTCACCGATCTCGAGGAGGCGGTGCGGTTGCGCGTCGCGCAGGCGCGCACCTTCGCGCCGCATTACATGGAACGCGCGCGGGCGAACGGGCGCACGATCGCGGTCGAGGGGGCGCCGCTCGCGCAGGGCGGCTGGGTCACGGTCTATACCGACATCACCGAGATCAAGCGCCAGGAGGGGCTGTTGCGCGCCCGCTCTCAGGAGCTGTCGGTGCAGGTGCTCGACCATGCCGAGCGGCTGGCGGCGGCGAACCGCGAGCTTGGCGCGACGAATGCCGCCCTTGCCGAGACGCAGCGCGAGCTGACCGCGATCGAGGCGCGCACGAGGCAGGTGACCGAGATGATGCCCGCCCATATCGCGCATGTGGACCGCGGGCTGATCTACACCTTCTCGAACCGCAAGCTGCCCACGGTGATGCCGGGCGCGGTGCTCGATCCGGTCGGGCGCCATGCCTCCGAGACGCTGGGCGCCGACACCTTCGCACGGCTTGAGCCCGGCTTCCTGCAGGCGCTGGCGGGCGAGGCGAATGTGCGCGAGATCACCCATACCCCCTCCGGGCGGCGGGTGCGCGTGGCGCTGACCCCCGATCGCGATGCGGCGGGCGAGGTGGCGGGCGTCTATATCCTGTCGACCGACGTCACGCACGAGGCGCAGGCGCGCGCCGCACTCGCCCAATCGGCCAAGCGCGAGCTCGCCGGGCACCTGACCTCGGGGCTTGCGCATGATTTCGCGAATCTGCTCACCGTCATTCTCGGCCTGCAGGGGCGGCTTGCGCGTTTGCCCGACCTGCCCCCCGCCGCGGCAGAGATCGCCCGCGGCACGCTGGCCGCGGCGCGGCGCGGTGGCACGTTGCTGGACCGGATCGCCGCGATCTCGGGCCGGCGCGTGCTGCGCCCCGAGGCGGTCGAGCTGCGCCCGCTGGTCGAGGATATCGCCGCGATGGCACGTCCGACGCTTGGCGATGCGATCCGGCTCGAGACCTTCGTCGGCGGGCTCGACCGGCCGGTTCTGGTCGATCCGGGGCAGCTGCAGGACAGCCTGCTCAACCTGCTTCTGAACGCGCGCGACGCGATGGGGCCGCGCGGCGGCAAGATCCGGGTCGAGCTGCATCCGGTGCGCGACACCTGGGTAGAGATTTCCGTCACCGACACCGGCCCCGGCTTCTCGGCCGAGGCGCTCTCCCGCGGGCTCGATCCGTTCTTCACCACGAAGGGCGGCGAGGGCTCGGGGCTTGGCCTGTCGATGGTCTATGACCAGACGAAGCTGGCGGGCGGCACCGTGCAGCTCGAGAACACCGAGGAGGGCGCGTGCGTCACCCTGCGCCTGCCGCTGCGGCCCGCCGGCGCGCCGGCCGCGCCGATGCTGGTGCTCCTGGTCGAGGACAATGACGATATCCGCGCCAACGTGCGCGAGATGCTGCGCGGTCTCGGCCACACCGTGATCGAGGCGGCAAGCGTCGCCGAGGCCGAGGCGCTCTCCGCGCTGCCCGATATCGGGCTGGTGCTCTCGGACATCCAGCTGCCGGGCGAGGCGACCGGGGTCGAGCTCGCGCAGCGTCTTGCGCCGCGGCTGCCGGTGGTGCTGATGACCTCGCTGCCGCCCGGGGATCCGCTGCGCGCCTCCGCCCCCTGCGCGGTGCTGCAAAAACCCTTCTCCGCGCGCGAACTCGCCGCCCTGATCGACGGAGCCCGCCGATGACCGCCCCGCATGTCGCCATCCTCGACGACGAGCCAGAGATCCGCCGGATGCTGTCGGATGCGCTCGAAGAGGCCGGATTCCGCACCACCTGCTATGCCCGCGCGACCGAGTTCGAGGCGGGGCTGAAGCGTGCCCAGCCCGATGTCTGCCTGGTCGATCTGGGCCTGCCCGACCGCGACGGGCTGGCGCTGGTGCACCGGCTGGCGCTGGAACAGGGGGCGGCGATCATCATCATCTCGGGGCGCGCGCAGGTGCATGACCGCGTCACCGGGCTGGAACTCGGCGCCGACGATTACATCATCAAGCCCTTCGACCCGGCCGAGGTCGTGGCCCGCATCCGCGCCCGGTTGCGCAAACCCCGTGCCGAGGCGGCGCCGGCCGCCCAGACCGCCGATTTCGCCGGCTGGCGCGCGCAGTTCGACCGCTACGTGCTGACCGATGCCGCGGGCCGCGAGACGCCGTTTTCGCACGCCGAGGGCGAGGTGCTGCGGCTCTTCCTCGAAAGCCCGAACCGGCTCATCACCCGCGCCCAGATGCAGGAGGC
The DNA here is from genome assembly GCF_003664585.1 of Paenirhodobacter hankyongi. Taxonomy (GTDB): domain Bacteria; phylum Pseudomonadota; class Alphaproteobacteria; order Rhodobacterales; family Rhodobacteraceae; genus Rhodobacter; species Rhodobacter hankyongi. The sequence continues at coordinate 34,377 of NZ_RCHI01000002.1, read as the reverse complement.
ACTGGGCAGCGGGGCGGGCGAAAGTTTCGACCGGGCGATGGATGTGCGGATCTCGCGGCTGCGCACGAAGCTGGGCGAAGACCCGAAGAACCCGCGCCTGATCAAGACGATCTATGGGGCGGGCTATATCTTCCTGGGCGAGGTGCGCTGGAGCTGATTTTGCGCTGGCAATGCCGGCGCGCTTCTGATTCCCTTGAGCCAGATCCCTGCGCAAGGCACTGCCATGCTGACCATCCTGCTCCATCGGGCCCCGGCGCGCGCCTTCTATCGCGTGGAAATCTCCGACAACCTGTTCGGCGAATATACGGTGCTGCGCGAATGGGGCCGGGCGGGGCGGCTCGCGGGCGCGCGGGTGAACTGGTTTTCCAACCTGCGCGATGCGGTGCAGGCGGCCGATCGCTGGCGGGGGCGGGCGATCTCGCGCGGCTACCGGCTGAGCGAGCGGCGTGCCGCGCGCGGCTGAGGAGGGCGGCGATGGCGATGATCCACTGGTGCGGAACGGGGCTGAGTTCGGGGCCGGGGCTGCGCCGGCTGGTCGACGCGGGGCGCGCGCTCACCGTCTGGACGATCGAGCGGCCACAGGCCGAGGCGCTGCTTGCCGGCCGCCGCGCCCGCATCGCCGAGTACAGCCTGCCCGCGCTCGAGGCGACGCTGCGGCCGGGCGATGTCGTCATCTCGATGCTGCCCTCCGATCTGCATCCGGCGCTCGCCCGCATCGCGCTGCACCGGCAGGCGCATTTCGTCTGTGCCTCGGAGCTGACGCCCGAGTTGCGCGGGCTCGATGTGGCGGCGCGCAAGGCGGGCGTCGCCGTGCTGGGCGAGGTCGGGCTTGCCCCCGGCATCGACCATCTGATGGCGCATGATCTGGTCGCCGATTACCGTGCCTCGGGCACCATCGCGCCGGGCGATACGGTGTCGTTCCACAGCTATTGCGGCGGCATCCCGGCCCGGCCGAACGCCTTTCGCTACAAGTTCAGCTGGTCGCCGCTTGGCGTGCTGCGGGCGCTGAAATCACCTTCGCGCTCGATCCGCCATTTCACCGAGCTGCGCCTGGCCCATCCCTGGGAAGGGGTGACGCGCTATGACGCGCCGCTGCCGCACCCCGAGACCTTCGAGGTCTATCCGAACCGCGACAGCCTCGGCTACATCGGCGAATACCGCTTCGATCCGAGCTGGCGGATCGAGGATTTCGTCCGCGGCACGCTGCGGCTTCTGGGCTGGGCCGAGGCCTGGCAACCGGTCTTCGCGGCGCTTGGCGATACCTCTGACGGGGCGGACCGCCGCCTCGCGCAGCTGGCCGAGCGGCTGTTGCGCGAGAACGGCTATGGCCCGGACGAGCCCGACCGGGTGGTGGCGGTCGTCACGCTCACCGCGAAACGTGCCGGGCGCGCGGTCTTCGACCGGTCCTGGGTGCTCGAGGCGACGGGCGACATCCGTGGCAGCGCGATGGCGCGGCTGGTCTCCGGCACGGTCTCGCTCGCGGTCGAGGCGGTGCTGGCCCATGACATCCCGGCGGGTGTCCATGCCGCGCCGCATGACCCGAAACTGGTGCAGGGCTGGCTTTCTGCGCTGCAGGTGCAGGCGCAGTATCTGGCGAAGGTGGATCATCTGGCCTGACGGGCGCAGGGGGCGCTGCCCCCTCGGCCTGCGGCCTCACCCCCGAGGTATTTCCGGCAAGGAGAAAGCGGGGGGCGCCCTCATTTTCCAATGATCACAATTTTCCCGGGTGTGAATTTCGCGTCAGCGAAAGAGGATGAGGCGCATTGCGTCGAATGCGCCCCCTTGCCTCAGAACGGGCAGGGTGCGGTGAAGGTCATGTGGCGCCCGCCGTCGGGATGGCGCAGGCGCAGGCTTTCGGCGTGCAGCATCAGCCGCGGGAAGTCCCGTGCCGGCCCTTCGGCATAGAGCGGGTCGCCGAGGATCGGATGGCCGGTCTCCCGCATGTGCACGCGCAGCTGGTGGCTGCGGCCGGTGAGCGGGGTCAGCCGCACCCGCGTGGTGCCGTCCGCCTCCAGCCGCAGCACGCGCCAGTCGGTCTGTGCCGGGCGGCCGTTTTCATGGTCGACATGCTGGCGTGGCCGGTTCGGCCAGTCGACGCAGAGCGGCAGGTCGACGTGGCCCTCCTTCGGCTCGAGATGGCCCCAGAGCCGGGCGAGGTAATGCTTCTTCGTCTGCCGGTGCTCGAACTGCAGGCCGAGGTGGCGCTGCGCGTGTGGCGTCAGGCCGAAGACCATCACCCCCGAGGTATCCATGTCGAGCCGGTGCACCAGCAGCACCGTGGGATAGGCTGCGCGCAGCCGCGCGATCAGGCAATCGGCGCGGTCCTCGCCCTTGCCGGGCACCGAGAGCAGCCCGGCCGGCTTGTCGACCACGAGGATCTCGTGATCGGCATGCAGGATGCGGGGCTGTTCGGTCGTGGGGGTGTAGACGAAATCGGTCATGCCGCCCAGATGGCGCGCCGGCGCGGCGAAATCAAGCTCAGTCGAGGGCGAGCTTCGCCGCGAGCCCGCCGAACAGCAGCGCCGCGACCTTGTTCAGCACCCCCATCCGCCGTGCGAGCCGGGTGCCGAGCCAGCCCGCCGAGGCGCCGTAGCCCATGGTGATCACCGTGCCGCCGGTAAAGACGATGCCGCCGAGGATCAGCATCTGCTGCCACAGCGGGCCGATCGCCGGGTCGGTGAACTGCGGCAGGTAGGCCAGCATGAAGAGGGCGACCTTCGGGTTCAGCACATTGGTGATGACGCCGCGGCGGAAGGCGTCGCGGGGCAGGAGCGCGCCGCCCACGCTTTCGGGCGGCGGCACCACCGCGCGCCAGCTCTTCACCGCGATCCACAGCAGATAGGCCGCCCCCGCCCAGCGGACGAGATCGAGTGTGCCGGGATGGGCCGCGACCAGCGCAGCAAGGCCGAAGGCCGTGGCGCAGGTGTGGAAGATGCCGCCGATGCCGACTCCGAAGCCCGCGGCCATCCCCGCCTTCGGCCCGCCCTGCAGCCCCGAGGCGATGGCGAACAGCACGTCCGATCCGGGCGTCAGGTTCAGCACCAGCGCGCCGGCCAGAAAGGCAAGCAGCGTCGCCGGCGGAAAGGCCATCAACGTGTCGAGCATCCGGGGAACTCCTTCGGGCGGTCTCGCGCGACGCTAGCCTAGAGCGCCGCCGCCGTCACCTCGACTTCGACGAGGAATTCGGCGCGGGTGAAGCCGCCCACGATGACGAGGGTCGAGGCGGGCAGGTTGCCCGAGCCCTGAAGCCACTCGTCGCGCGCCGCCATGTAGTCCGGGAAATGCGCGCGGTCGGTGACGAAGGCGTTGATCCGGATCACATCGGCCGGGCCCATCCCGGCCTCGGCGAGGATCGCGGTGACATTGGCAAAGCACAGCCGCGCCTGTTCGCGCACCGTGGGCGGGGCGATGTCGTCGGGGCCGAGGCCGAGCTGGCCCGAGGTCATCACCAGCCGCGCGCCCTTCGGCACCTCGATGCCATGGGCATAGGCGCCGAAGGGCGGACGGATCGAGTTCGGGGCAAGGGCACGCATGGAAAACCTCCGGTTTCTTCGGCCGCGATCCTGCCCCCGGCGCCCGGCGAGGGCCATGCTTCCTGACCAAACGGGCAAAATTTTCGGCATCTGCCGAAAACCCGGGCAGAGGTAAGGAAAACCTGCCCAAAGCCGCGCCGTCTTCTGCCGGCATGCGGGTTTTTGCCGCACCGCCCCCTGAGCATCGCGCCGCGCCCTCCTAGGCTGGCCGCAGAGAATCACACCCCGGAGTCGCGCATGCGCAAGATTGTCCTTTCCCTGCTTCTGACGACCGTCGCCACTGCCGCCTCGGCGAACACGGCAGTGACCTTCGGCACCAACTGGCTGGCGCAGGCCGAGCATGGCGGCTTCTACCAGTCGGTGGCCGACGGCACCTATGCGGCCTGCGGGCTTGATGTGACGATCCAGCCGGGTGGGCCGCAGGTGAACAACCGGGCGCTGATGCTGGCGGGCAAGATCGACTTCAACATGGGGGGCAACCTGCTCGAGGAATTCTCGGCGGTGCAGGAGGGCATCCCGGTCGTCGCCGTCGCCGCCACCTTCCAGAAGGAGCCGCAGGTCATCCTGACCCATCCGGGCGTGGCGAAAAGCTTCGAGGACCTCAAAAACCTCAAGCTGTTCATCGGCGATGCGGGCTATGCGTCCTATTATCAGTGGATGATCAAGGCCTATGGCTTCACCCCCGAGCAGCGCGAGGTCTACACCTTCAACCCCGCGCCCTTCATCGCCGACGAAAAGTCGGGGATGCAGGGCTACCTCTCGTCGGAACCGCTGATGGTCGAGAAGGAGGGCGGCTTCAAGCCGGACGTCTGGCTGCTCGCCGATGCCGGGTATTCGACCTATTCGACGCTGATCGAGACCATGGCCGACACCGTCGCGAAGAAGCCCGAGGTGGTGAAGTGCTTCGTCGATGGCTCGATCAAGGGCTGGTACAATTTCCTCTACGGCGACAACAGCGCCGCGAAGGAGATGATCAAGAAGGACAACCCCGACATGACCGACGAGCAGATCGCCTTCGGCATCGCCCAACTGAAGGAGAAGGGCATCGTCGATTCGGGGGATGCGCTTGAAAAGGGCATCGGGGTGATCACCGACGCCCATGTGAAGGACTTCTTCGACAAGATGGTCGCCGCCGGGGTCGTGCCCGCCGATCTCGACTACAAGGCCGCCTACACCACCGATTTCGTCGGCGCGGGCGTGGGCCTTGATCTGAAGAAGTGATCTTCCCGGGGCGGGCCTATGGTGGCCCGCCCGAACCTTTCCGAGACGAGGCACCGATGGTGGTGACCTGGCGCAAGCCGAAACCGCTGGGCGAGCGGGCGAAACTTCTGGAGATGGCCGCGGTCGACAAGGCCTTTGCCGGCGGCACGCTGGCGCTCAGGGAGATGAACCTGACCGTGAACGAGGGCGATTTCATCTCGCTTCTCGGCCCCTCGGGCTGTGGCAAGTCGACGGCGCTGCGGCTGATCGCCGGGCTGATGCACCCGACGCGCGGGCAGATCCGCTGGGAGGGCGGCGAGGCCGAGATCGGCGTCGTCTTCCAGGAGCCGACGCTGATGCCCTGGGCGACGGTCGAGCAGAACGTCTATCTGCCCTTCCGGCTGAAGGGGCAGAGCTTCGTGCAGGTGCGCGATGACATCCATCTGGCGCTGAAGCTGGTGGGGCTCGAGAAATTCGCCAAGGCCTATCCGCGCGAGCTGTCGGGCGGGATGAAGATGCGGGTCTCGATCGCGCGGGCGATGGTGACGCGGCCGCGGCTCATTCTGATGGACGAGCCCTTCGCTGCGCTGGACGAGATCACCCGCCACAAGCTGAACAAGGATCTGCTCGAGCTGAAGGAAAAGATCGCCTCGACGGTGATCTTCGTTACCCATTCGGTGTTCGAATCGGTGTTCCTGAGCGACCGGATCGTGGTGATGGCGGCGCGGCCCGGCCGGGTCTCGACCGAGCTGACCGTCGATGCGCCCTATCCGCGCGGCGAGGATTTCCGCACCTCGGCCGAGTATGCCGCGCTGTGCCGCACCGCCTCGGACGCGCTCCATGCCGCGATGGGAGAGACCGCATGAGCCTTGCCGATCCCGCCCTTGCCGCAGGCGACACCCCGGTCGATGCCGACGAGCTGGCACGTGCCCGCGCCCGGCGGCGCGAGCGGGTGCTGCGCTGGCTGCTGCCGAGTGTCACCGTCGCGCTGATGATCGTGCTGTGGGACCGCGTCGTCGCCTGGAACGAGATCCCGCATTACATCCTGCCCGGGCCCGGCCTTGTCGCGCAGACGCTGGTCAAGGACGCGCCGATCCTGCTGCCGGCCCTGGGCGTCACGCTGCAGATCACGCTGATGGCGCTCGCCGTCGCGGTGGTGGGCGGCGTCGGCCTTGCGGTGCTCTTCAGTCTCAGCCGCTGGGCCGAGATGTGTTTTTACCCCTTCGCGGTGATCTTGCAGGTCACCCCGGTCGTCTCGATCGCGCCGCTGATCTTCATCTATGTCGACAACCGGCTGGCGGGGCTCTTGCTCTGTGCCTGGATCGTCGCCTTCTTCCCGATCCTGTCGAACACCACGCTCGGGCTGAACTCGACCGACCACAACCTGCGCGACCTCTACCGGATCTATGGCGCCACCCGCTGGCAGCGGCTGCGCTATCTGCAGATCCCGACGGCGCTGCCCTATTTCCTCGGCGGTCTGCGCATCGCCGGCGGGCTGAGCCTGATCGGGGCGGTGGTGGCGGAATATGTCGCGGGCACCGGCGGCATCGGCTCGGGCCTGGCCTTCCGCATCCTCGAGGCGGGCTATCGGCTGAACATCCCGCGGATGTTCGCGGCGCTTGTCCTCATTGCGCTCACCGGCGTCGTCATCTTCGCGGTGCTGAGCCTGGTCACGCATCTGATGCTTCACAAATGGCACGAGAGTGCCATCAAACGGGAGAATTGATGGATTTTTGCGTTCTGCCCAGCGGCACGTATCGTCTGATCAATCTGAAAACCCCGGCCTGCCTCCTCGGACAAGAGGGCGACCTCGCCCAGATCGACCTGGCCATCTCGGATGGCCGGATCGTCGCGGCGGTGCCGCCCGACGCGCCCGTGGTGGACATGGCCGGCAAGATGGTCTTTCCGGCCTTCGTCGACATGCACACGCATCTCGACAAGGGCCATATCTGGCCGCGCGCGGCGAACCCCGACGGCACGTTCGAGGGCGCGCTGGCCACCGTCGGCGCCGACCGGGAGGCGAACTGGTCGGCCGAGGATGTGCGCGCGCGGATGGAGTTCGCGCTGCGCTGTGCCTGGGCGCATGGCACGCGCGGGGTCCGCACCCATCTCGACAGCCTCGCGCCGCAGGATGCGATCTCCTTCCCGGTCTTCGCCGAGCTGCGCGAGGAGTGGGCGGGGCGGATCGCGCTGCAGGGCTCGTGCCTCGTGCCGATCGACATGGTCGAGGAGGGCGGCCCCTTCGGCCGCACCGCGGCGATCGTCGAACGCGCGGGCGGCGTGCTTGGCGCCGTCACCTATCCGGTCCCCGACCTGCGCCGGCGGCTGCGGGTGTTCTTCGACCATGCGGCGCGGCGCGGGTTGCAGGCCGATTTCCACGTTGACGAGACCGGCGACGCCTCGGTCGCGACGCTGAAGGTGATCGCCGAGGTGGCGCTGGAAATGGGCTTCGACGCGCCGGTGACGGTGGGGCATTGCTGTTCGCTTGCCGTGCAGCCCGAGGCCGAGGCGGCGCGCACGCTCGATCTGGTCGCGAAGGCCGGGCTGAATGTCGTCAGCCTGCCGATGTGCAACATGTACCTGCAGGACCGCACGCCCGGCCGCACGCCGCGCTGGCGCGGGGTGACGCTGGTGCACGAGATGGCGGCGCGCGGCATCAACGTCAGCTTCGCCTCCGACAACACCCGCGATCCGTTCTATGCCTATGGCGATCTCGACATGATCGAGGTGATGCGCGAGGCGACGCGGATCGCGCATCTCGACCACACCGGCACCGACTGGCCGCGCGCCTTCACCGCGAACCCCGCCCGCGCCTGCGGCTTTGACGCGCCCTCGCTGGACCCCGGTGCGCCCGCCGATCTGGTGATCTGCCGCGCCCGCAGCTGGACCGAGCTCTTCGCCCGCCCGCAGGCCGACCGCATCGTGCTGCGCGCCGGGCGGCAGATCGACCGCACCCTTCCCGATTATTCCGAACTCGACGGACTGATGACATGAACATTAATGCCGCAAAGGCCGCGCTCGCCCATCTCGAGCTTGACGACAATCCCGCTTCGATCCGCTCGAAAAGCCGGGATTTCTTCTGGTATTCACCGGTGCTGAAGGCGCGGCTCGATCATGTCGTCGCCGATTTCGTCGTCTCGCCGCGCGACGAGGCCGAGGTGATCGAGGTGCTCAAGACCTGTTACGCCCATGACGTGCCGGTCACCGTGCGCGGCGCCGGCACCGGCAATTACGGTCAGGCGATGCCGCTGGCGGGCGGCTGCGTGATGCACCTGAAGAACATGAACCAGATCCGCGCGATCGCCCCCGGCCGGGTAGTGGCGGAGCCGGGCATCGTGATCCGCGACCTCGACGCGCAGACCAGGGCGCAGTCGGGGCAGGAGCTGCGGATGATGCCCTCGACCGCGGCCACGGCGACGCTTGGCGGTTTCATCGCCGGCGGCTCGGGCGGCGTGGGCTCGGTCCGCTGGGGCGCGCTGCGCGATCTGGGCAACATCATCCGGCTGCGCGTCGTTTCGATGGAGGCCGAGCCGCAGATCCACGAATTCACCGGCGAGGAGTTGCACCGGGTCAGCCACGCCTATGGCACGAACGGCATCATCACCGAGATCGAGATGCCGCTCGCCCCGGCCTATGACTGGGTCTCGACGGTGCTGACCTTCCCCGGTTTCGCCGAGGCGGCGCGTTTCGGCGCCGAGCTTGCGGCCGAGGACGGGATCCTGGTCAAGCTCGTCACCGTCTGCGAGGCGCCGATCGCCGCGCAGTATTTCCAGCGCTTCAAGGGCCATGTCGACGAGGGCGACAATACCCTGCATCTGATGGTCGCACCGCAGTCGATGCCCGCGCTCGAGACCTTCCTGGCGCGCTGGCCGGCGGGCAAGATGATCTTCCGCTCGGACGCGCACGACTGGAGCCGCGACCCGGGCGTCGCCTATGAATACGGCTGGAATCACACCACGCTGCGTGCGCTGAAGGTCGATCCCGACATCACCTATCTGCAGGTGCGCTATCACGGCGCCGATTTCCTCGAGGTGATCGAGGCGGTCCGTGCCCGTTTCGGCGCCGAGCTGATGCAGCACCTCGAGGTGATGCGCGAGCATGGGCAGGTGATCTATGCGGGGCTGACCATGGTGCGCTTCACCACCGAGGAGCGGCTCGAGGAGATCGTGCGCGAGCACGAGGAGATGGGCGCGATGATCTTCAACCCGCACCGCTACACGCTCGAGGAGGGCGGGCGGCAGTCGGCCGACGCGCGCCAGCTTGCCTTCAAGCGCGAGGCGGATCCGAAGGGGCTTCTGAACCCCGGCAAGATGATCGCCTGGGACGTGCCGGACTGGGGCTATGAGACGATCTATGCCTATGCCGGGATGAGGGCGGCGGAATGACCGGCGCCGGCACCTGTGGCTGGGGGCAGAGTGAGGAGTTGGGCCGGGAAAAAGCCGCTCTGCCCTTCCTTGGAAAAATACTCCCGCCGGAGGCGTCCGCGGGCCGGGCCGGGCGCGGAGGGCGGGCATGACGCGCGCGATGGTTCTCTTCGCCCACCCCTGCGCCGAAAGTTTCTCGGCGGCGCTGCACCGGCGGGTGTGCGACACGCTTTCGGCGCGGGGCTGGGAGGTCGATGACTGCGACCTGTATGCCGAGGGCTTCGCGCCGGTGCTGAGCGCGGCCGAGCGGCGCGGCTATCACGACATCGGGCCGAACCTCGATCCGGTGGCGGAGCATGTCGCGCGACTGCGCGCGGCCGAGGCGCTGGTGCTGGTGTTTCCGGTCTGGAACATGGGCTATCCGGCGATCCTGAAGGGGTTTCTCGACCGGGTGTTCCTGCCCGGCGTGTCGTTCCGGATGGAGAACGGCCAGACCGTGCCGAACCTGACGTATATCCGCCGGCTGGCCGCGGTGACGACCTATGGCGGCTCGCGCTGGCGGACCTTTCTGGCGGGCGATCCACCGCGCCGGCTGGTCACGCGCCATCTGCGCTACATCACCCGGCCCGAGCGGTTCCGCTTCCTCGCGCTGCACGACATGAACCGCGCGACGCAGGCCGGGCGCGAGGCTTTCCTGACCCGCGTCGGCCGCGCGATGGAGGCGTTCTGATGCGCGCGCTTGTCGTCTATTGCCACCCGCGCGCCGACAGCTTCAACGCCGCCGTGCGTGACGTGGTGCTGGAAAAGCTGGCCGCGGCCGGGGCCGAGACCCGGCTGATCGACCTGTATGCCGAAGGGTTCGACCCGGTGATGTCGGGGCCCGAGAATGCGGCGTATCTCGACCTGACGATCGGCACCGAGCACATGGAGCCCCATGTCGCGGCGATCCGCTGGTGCGACACGCTGATCTTCGTCTATCCGACCTGGTGGTACGGGCTGCCGGCGATGCTGAAGGGCTGGCTCGACCGGGTGCTTCTGCCCGACGTGGCCTTCCTGATGCCCGAGGGCGAGAATGGCACGATCCGGCCGGGGCTTCGCCACATCACCCGGCTTGGCGTCTTCACCACCGGTGGGGCCTCGCGGCTGCTGACCTTCTTCGTCGGCGCGCCGGGGCGGCGGACGTTGCTGCGGGGGCTGGGCCTCTTGTGCAAGCCCGGCCGGCGCACCGCCTTCGCCATGCATTACCTGATGGACAGCTCCACCCCGAAAACCCGCGCGCAGCATTTGCAAAGGGTCGCGCGCCAGATGGACCGGCTGATCGGGCCGGTGCCGCAACGACAGGAGGTCAGGGCATGACCCGCCACGACTGGGCGTTCCACCGCGCGCCCGCTTTCAAGGGGCTCGATCCGATGACGACCATCGCGATCCTGCCCACCGCCGCGATCGAGCAGCACGGGCCGCATCTGCCGGTGGGCACCGACACGCTGATCATGGAGGGGATGCTGGCCGAGCTGCGCCGGCAGCTCGATGCGGCCCCCGATGCGCCCACGGTGCGGATCCTGCCGGTGCAGGCCGTGGGCAAGTCGAACGAGCATCTGTGGGCGCCGGGCACCGCCACGCTGAGCGCCGAGACGGCGCTGAGCGCCTGGGTCGAGATCGGGCTGTCGGTGGCGCGGGCGGGGATCCGCAAGATCGTGCTGGTGAACAGCCATGGCGGCAACCTCGACCTTGTGTCGATCCTGTCGCGCGAGCTGCGGGTGCGGGCGGGGATGTTCGCGGTGAAATGCCAGTGGACGGCCTTCGGCCATCCCGAGGGGATGTATCCGGCGAAGGAGCTGACCTATGGCATCCATGGCGGCGATGTCGAGACCTCGCTGATGCTGGCCTTCAACCCCGAGACCGTGGACATGGGCGCGGCGCAGGATTTCACCTCGAGCGCCGAGACCGGGCTGATCTCGCCGGTGGGGCCGATCTCCTATGGCTGGATCGCGTCCGATGTGAACCGGCTGGGCGCCATCGGCAATGCCGCGGCGGCGACGGCCGGGAAGGGCCGGGCGACGGCCGCGCATCAGGTGGCAGGCTTTGTCGAGCTGTTGCGCAAGGTGGCGGCGCAGCCGCTCGACGGGTTCGCGCCGGTTGCCGGGTGACGCGCGCCGGGGGCTTCGCGCCCCCGGACCCCCGCGAGGTATTTGTGGCAAGATGAATGCGGGGCCGTCAGGCGCGGCGAGGGCCGGTCAGGCGAGGTGATCGGGGAGGGGGAGGCCCTTCAGCACCTCGGTGGCGGGCATCGGGCGTTTGCCCTCGCGCTGCGCTTCGAGCACCTCGAGCGCGCCGCTGCCGCAGGCGACGGTGAAGCCGTCGAGCACCTGGCCGGGGGTGCCGCTGCCCGCGGCCGGGGCCGCGCGCAGCAGTTTCAGCCGTTCTTCGCCCGCCAGGCACCACGCGCCCGGGAAAGGGGAGAGGCCGTTCACCTGGCGCACGAGCTCGGCCGCCGGGCGGGTCCAGTCGATCCGCGCCTCGGCCTTGTCGATCTTCGCCGCATAGGTGACGCCCGCTTCGGGCTGCGGTTCGGGGGGGAGCGTGTCGAGCCGGTCGAGCGCCTCGAGGATCAGCCGCGCGCCCATCTCGCTCAGCCGGTCATGCAGCGCGCCGGTGGTCTCGGTCGCGCCGATCGGGGTCGTGGCGCGCAGCAGAACCGGGCCGGTATCGAGCCCGGCCTCCATCTGCATGATGCACAGCCCGGTCTCGGCATCGCCGGCCATGATCGCGCGGTGGATCGGCGCGGCACCGCGCCAGCGCGGCAGGAGCGAGGCGTGGATGTTCAGGCAGCCGTGCCGCGGCGCGTCGAGCAGCGCCTGCGGCAGGATCAGCCCGTAGGCGACCACCACCGCGACATCGGCCCCGAGGGCCGCGAAGGCGGCGCGGTCTTCCTCGGCGCGGAAGTTCAGCGGCGTGCGCACCGGCAGGCCAAGCTCGAGCGCCTTCATGTGCACCGGCGTCGGGCGGTCCTTCTTGCCGCGGCCGGCGGGGCGGGGCGGCTGCGAATAGACCGCGACCACCTCGTGATGCGCCGCCAGCGCCGCGAGCACCGGCACCGAGAACTCGGGCGTGCCCATGAAGACGACGCGCATCGGCTTACCTCCGGGCGAGTTTCGCCGCCTTCTGCACCAGCATCTTGCGGCGCAGCGGCGAGAGATGGTCGAGATAGGTCTTGCCGTTCAGATGGTCGATCTGATGCTGCACCGAGGTCGCCCAGAGCCCGACGAAGTCGCGCTCCTCGATCTCGCCCGCCTCGTTGAGGAAGCGCACGGTGACGGCGCGGGGCCGTTCGATCGTGGCGAAGACGCCGGGCAGGTTGGGCGAGGCCTCGTCATGGCGGCGCAGCTGCACCGAGGCATGCAGCACCTCGGGGTTCGCCATCTTCACCGCCTGACCGCGCTTGTCCGAGGCATCGACGACGGCGAGACGCAGCATGATGCCGATCTGCGGCGCGGCGAGGCCGACGCCCGGCATCGCCTCCATCGTCTCGACCATGTCGTCCCAGATCATCCGCACCGTCTCGGTCACCGCCGTCACCGGCTCGGCGGCCGTGTGCAGGCGGCGGTCATCGTAGGGAATGAAGGGACGCGCGGCCATCAGAGGATGCTTTGGTCCTTTGCGGCGCGGGCGCGCTCGCGTTTCAGCTTTTCCATCTTGCGGGTGATCATCTGCCGCTTCAGGGGGCCGAGGTAGTCGATGAAGAGCTTGCCATCGAGGTGGTCGTTCTCGTGCTGGGCACAGGTCGCCCAGAGCCCGTCGAACTGCTCCTCGTGGATCTGCCCGTCAAGGCCGAGCCAGCGCATCCGCACCTCGCGCGGGCGGGTCACCTCGGCATATTGGTCGGGGATCGAGAGGCAGCCTTCCTCGTAGACGTTGGTCTCTTCCGAGGTCCAGGTGACCTCGGGGTTGAGCATCACCATCGGTGCGGGGGCGGTCGCCTTGTCCTTGACGCAATCCATCACGAAGAGGCGCTTGAGCACGCCGACCTGCGGTGCCGCAAGTCCGACACCCGGGGCGTCATACATCGTTGCAAGCATGTCATCGGCAAGTTTGCGGATCTCGTCGTCGACGGTGACGACGGGGTCGCAATGCTTCTTGAGCCGGGGGTCGGGATGGATCAGGATCGGGCGCAGTGTCATGGCGTTGATGTAGGGGATGGCGCGACGCCGTGCAATGGCCTGGTGAAATCGGAAAAGCGTTCCATGTTGATCGAAAATTCAGGGAATATATCCCGATGAATGGATCTTCATCGGGACTTTGTGCTGAGATATTCATTCAGGAAGGACTAAAATTTCGACAGGAGCGTGAAGAGATGACCCTTGCCCCCGACTTCGACGAGGTGATCGACCGCGTCGGCACCCATTCGGTCAAGTGGGACTGCATGCAGGAGCTTTACGGCGTGGGCCCCGAAGAGGGAATCGCGATGTGGGTGGCCGACATGGACTTCCGCCCGCCGGCCTGCGTGCAGGGCGCGCTCGAGACGATGGCGGCGCAGGGCGTCTATGGCTATTGGGGCGACAACCGCGCCTATCACGCCGCGATCGGCTGGTGGATGGCGAACCGGCATGGCTGGCAGGTCGAGCCCGAGTGGATCTTCACCACCCATGGGCTGGTGAACGGCACGGCGATCTGCGTCGACGCCTTCACGCAACCGGGCGATGGCGTGGTGCTGATGACGCCGGTCTATCACGCCTTCGCGCGGGTGATCCGGGCGGCGGGGCGCACCGTCGTCGAATGCCCACTGAAGCTGGTCGATGGCCGCTATCAGATGGATTTCGACGCCTGGGAGGGCATCGTCGACAGCTCGGCCAAGATGCTGATCCTGTGCTCGCCGCACAATCCGGGCGGGCGGGTCTGGACCGCCGAGGAGCTGCGGGCCACCGCCGAGTTCGCACGCCGGCATGACCTGGTGCTGGTCTCGGACGAGATCCACCACGATCTGGTGATGCCGGGGCACCGCCACATCCCGATGGCGACGGCGACCGATTACCCGGTGGTGATGATGTCGGCGACGACCAAGACCTTCAACATCGCAGGCACCCATTCGGGCAATGTCATCATCGCCGATCCGGATCTTCGGGCGCGGTTCGCGGGCCGGATGGCGGCGCTTGGCATCTCGCCGAACAGCTTCGGTCTGGCGATGGCCACAGCCGCCTACAGCCCCGAGGGGGCCACCTGGCTCGACGCGCTGATCGCCTATCTCGACGGCAACCGGAAGATCTTCGACGAGGGGGTGAACGCGATCCCGGGGCTGCGCTCGATGCCGCTCGAGGCGACCTATCTCGCCTGGGTCGATTTCGCGGGCACCGGGATGAGTGCCGAGGAGTTCACGGCGCGGGTCGAGAAGGGCGCGAAGATCGCGGCGAACCACGGGCCGAGCTTCGGCACCGGCGGCGAGAGCTGGATGCGGTTCAACCTGGCGACGCCGCGGGTGCGCGTGGAGCACGCCGTCGCGCGGTTGCGGGCGGCGTTTTCCGACCTGCAGTGACCGATGCGGCGCGCGGGGTGGCTGTTCTCGGCGCTTAGCCTTGCGGGGCTCGTCGTCGCGGTCTGGGCGCTGATCGCGGTGCCGCCGCGGCCCGTGCCGCCCGTCGGGCCGCTCGAGGGGCCGGTGAGCCGCATCCTCGTCGAGAAGGCGGCGCGGCGCATGACCGTCTATGTCGGCGGGCAGGTGGTGCGGGTCTACCGGGTGCGGCTTGGCTTCGCACCTCAGGGCGACAAGCTGGCGCAGGGCGACGGGCGCACGCCCGAAGGGGTGTTTCGCATCGACCGGCGCAACGCGCAAAGCGCCTATCACCTGTCGCTCGGCCTTGATTATCCGCGCCCACAGGACCGGGCCCGCGCGGCCGCGGCGGGCGTCGATCCGGGCGGAGACATCTTCCTGCACGGCCAGCCGCGGGTTCTGCCCGCGGGGCTGACCCTTGGCCATGACTGGACCGCAGGCTGCATCGCACTCTCCGATGCCGAGATCGAGGAGCTGTTCGCGGCCACGCCGCTTGGGGCCGAGGTCGAGATCCGGCCCTGATCTGCTCAGGCCGGCGGCAGCCGCCCCGCCGGTGCACCCTCGTCGCGGACGAAATCGAGGGGCGGGCGATCGGTCACCGCAGTCTCGCGCTTGACGGTGCAGATCAGCTCGTCCCCCTCGATCTCCGAGGCGACGATCAGGCAGGTGGCCAGATGGCGGCTGCCCTCATAAAGATCGACAAGGCCGCGCAGGGTGTGGATCTGCGCGGCATCGAGCGCGAAACCGCCACGCCAGCGCCGCAGCACCGGCCAGCTTTCCGCACCCGCCTGAATCCGCAGCCGCGAGCGGCGCCGGCCGCCCTGAGTCGCCGCGCGCAGCCCGGCGAGAAGCTCTTTTGGCAGAATCTCCATCTCCCCCTCCGATGGTCCTTCCCGTCTCACAAGTCTGTGCACGCGCCTGTAAAGATCAAGCGACGATGCCGGCCGCAGTGCAGCATGTGCCCGAAATGTGACTCCGCCGCGCGCGGTTGCTCCACGGCGCGGCCGCGGCTACCGTCGGGCTGTTCTTTCCGGGAGTTTTTCGATGCGCCGCCTGTTCCTTGCCACCTGCCTTGCCCTCGCCGTTCCGGCACTTGCCCGGGCGGCCGAGTGCGGCGGCGATTTCGGCGCCTTCGTCGCCGGGCTGAAGGCCGAGATGCGGGCCGAGGGGCTGAGCGCGGCGCAGGCCGACGCCTTCTTCCGCGGCGTGAGCCAGGACGCGCGGGTGCTGCGCGCCGACCGCGGACAGGGCGTTTTCCGAAAGGATTTCCTGGACTTCTCGGCCTCCGTCATCAGCCAGAACCGGCTGACGATCGGGGCCCGGATGGGGACGAAACATGCTGCGGTCTTCGACCGGGCCGAGCGCAGCTTTGGCGTGCCGCGCGGTGTGCTGCTGGCCTTCTGGGGGCTCGAGACCGATTTCGGCGCGGTGCAGGGCGATTTCAGCACCCGCGACGCGCTGGTGACGCTGGCGCATGATTGCCGTCGGCCCGACCTGTTCCGGCCGCAGGTTCTGGCCGCGGCGCGGCTTGCGGCGCGGGGCGATTTCGACCCGGCGCGGACGCGCGGGGCCTGGGCGGGCGAGATCGGCCAGGTGCAGATGCTGCCCGCCGACATCCTGGTGAACGGTGTCGACGGTGACGGTGACGGCCATATCGACCTGAAGGGCTCGGCGCCCGATGCGCTGATGTCTGGGGCGAAGATGATCGCCGGCATGGGCTGGCGTGCGGGCGAGCCCTGGATGCAGGAGATCACCGTGCCCGCCGATCTCGACTGGCGCCAGACCGGGCTGAACCATGCGCTTTCGACCGCCGACTGGGCGCGGATGGGGGTGCGGGCGCGGACCGGGGCGCTCGCCCCGGGGCAGGGCTCGGTGCTCTTGCCGATGGGGCGCAAGGGGCCGGCCTTCATGGTCTATCCGAATTTCCGTGTGCTCTTCGAGTGGAACAAGAGCTTCGTCTATGTCACCTCGGCCGCCTATTTTGCCACGCGCCTCGAGGGCGCGCCGCGGCTTGACCCGCGCGCGCCCGAACCGGGGCTGAGCGCCGATCAGATGAAGGCGCTGCAGGCGAAGCTTGCCGCACGCGGCCATGACGTCGGCAAGATCGACGGCATCCTTGGCGAGAAGACGCGCGAGGCGGTGCAGGCCGAGCAGGCCCGTCTGGGTCTGCCCGCCGATGCCTGGCCGACCGTGGCGCTGCTGGGCCGGCTTTAGTCCTCGCGGAAGGCGCGGTTGAAGTAATCGGCGAAGGGCTTGACCAGATAGTCCAGCGGCGAGCGCTCGCCGGTGCGGATGTAGACCTCGACCGGCATGCCGGGCAGCAGCGTCAGCGCGCCGAGCTTGGCCTGTTCGCCCGGGTGCAGCATCACCTCGGCGCGGTAATAGGAGACATGCGTCGCCTCGTCGGTGATCGCGTCGGCCGAGATCCTGGTGACCTGACCCAAAAGCTGCGGCGTGGTGCGGCTGGCGAAAGCGGAAAAGCGCAGCTGCACCGGCTGGCCGATCGAGATCTCGTCGATATGGATCGGCGAGATCCGCGCGGCGATGACCAGCGGCCGGTCCTGCGGCACGATATAGAGCACCGGCTCGGCCGCGCGGATCACCGCGCGCGGCGTGGTGACGGTCATGCCATAGACCACGCCCGAGACCGGCGCACGCAGGTCGAGCCGCTCGATCTGACCGCTCAGCGAGCGGCGCCGCTCGGCCAGTTCCAGTTCGCGATAGCCGATGTTGCGCAGCTCGGTCTCGGCATCCTCGCGCCGCTGCGAGCTGAGCCGCAGGGTCTCGAGCTCAAGCTCGGTGATCCGGCCTTCGGCCTGGGCGCGCTGCGCGGTCAGCTCGCCGACCTGGCCCGCAAGGTTCGCCGCCTCGCGTTCGAGGGCCAGCACCCGGCTTGATTGCGCGAGCCCCTTCGCCAGCAACCCGCGCTGATCGGTCAGCTCCTGCCCGATCAGGTCCTGCTGGGTGGCAAGCGCGGCAAGCTGCGCATCGATGCCGGCGATCTGCGATTGCGTCTGCTCGCGCCGCTTTCCCACCTGCTCGAGCGACTTCGTCAGCGTGGCAAGCCGCGCATCGAACAGCCGCTGCTGCCCGTCGACGAGCTCGGCCACGTCGGGGTTCGCCTGCGCGGCGGCCAGAAGCTCGGGCGCGAAGCTGATCGCGGAGGCGTCGGCGCGTTCGGCCTCGAGCCGGCCGCGGCGGGCCAGAAGCTCGTAGAACTGGCCCTCGACGATCGCATGTTCCGAGCGCAGCATCTCGCCATCAAGGCGGATCAGCGTGTCGCCGGCCTGCACGTGGTCGCCGTCGTGGACGAGGATCGCGTCGACGACGCCGCCGTCGGGGTGCTGCACCACCTGCCGGCGCTGGTCGACCTCGATCTGGCCGCTCGCGACGACCGCGCCGGCAATCGAGCTGACGGTGCCCCAGATACCAAAGCCGCCGACCAGCACGAACAGCGCCACGAAGCCCGCGATCAGCGAGCGGCGGGCCGAGAGGTGGTGGCCCTTCGGCGGCTCGGGCGGCGGCGGGGCGGCGGGCTCGGCCTTCACCGGATGCGTCGGGATCGCCTTGCGCACCAGCGCCATCGAATCGGGGGTGCCGCCGGTCGGCACCGGGGGTTTCGGGTCGGGGTTCGCGCCGTGGCTCATGCCACACCTCCGGGGCCGGACTTGCGGGTGATTTCGTTCGCGTTCTGCACCATGGCGCGCAGCACCTCCTCGCGCGGGCCGAAGGCGCGGCGCAGCCCGCCCTCGAGCACCAGAAGCGTGTCGCATTCGGCGATGGCGGCGGGGCGGTGGGCCATGATCAGCACCGCGCCGCCGGCGGCCTTCATGCTGCGCACCGCGGTGTTCAGCGCGAGGCTGCCCTCGTTGTCGAGGTTCGAGTTCGGCTCGTCGAGGACCAGCAGCACCGGATGGCCGTAAAGCGCGCGGGCAAGGCCGATGCGCTGGATCTGCCCGCCCGAAAGCCGCCCTCCGGCCTGGTCGACGCGGGTGTCATAGCCCTCGGGCAGATCGAGGATCATCTGATGCGCCGCGGCGCGTTTGGCCGCCTCGACCACCTGCGCGGGGTCGGGGCTTGGCGACAGGCGTGCGATGTTCTCGGCGATGGTGCCGTCGAACAGTGTCACCCGCTGCGGCAGATAGCCGATCAGCCCGCCGAGCACGTCGGGGTCGTATTGCTCGAGCGTGGCGCCATCGAGCCGGATCCAGCCGCCCGCCGGGCGCCACACCCCGCACAGCGCGCGGGCGAGGGTCGACTTGCCGGCGCCCGAGGGGCCGATCACGCCCATGGCCTGCCCGGGCTCGAGCCGGAACGAGACCATGCGCAGCGTCGCGGCGGAATGGCCGGGCGGCACCACGGTGAGGTTGTTCGCCTCGAGCACGGCGCGCGGGCGCGGCAGCGCGGTGCGCGCGGTCTCGGCCGGGACCGAGCTGAGCAGGACCAGCAGCCGGCCCCAGCCCTCGCGGGCGCGCGCGACGACGGACCAGCCGGTCACCGCCTGTTCGACCGGGGCGAGGGCGCGGCCCATCAGGATCGAGCCCGCGATCATCGCCCCCGCGGTCATCTCGCCGCGCAGCACTACGAAGGCGCCAAGCGCCAGCATTGCCGATTGCAGGAAGACGCGGAAGGTGCGGGTGAAGGTGGCAAAGCCGCCGCCGATGTCGGTGGCGCGCAGCGCGGCCTCTTCGGCGCGCGCGCGCGCGGCCTTCCAGCGCAGGAACGAGGCGCGGCGCATGCCGAGCGCCTGCAACAGCTCCGATTCGTCGCGCAGGTGATCGGAGAGCCGGTCCGAGGCGATATGGGCGCCGTTCGCCTGCATCAGCGGCTGCATCGTCATCGCCTGATTGAGCAGCGTCACCGCGACCAGCAGCGCGCCGCCGGCAAGCGCCAGAAACCCGAGCCAGGGATGGAAGAAGAAGATCGCGGCGAAGAAGATCGGCGACCAGGGCAGGTCGAAGAGTGCAAGGAAGACCGGCGCCGCCAGCAGCTTGTGCACCGCATCGAGGTCGCGCAGCGACGAGACCGCCACCGGGTCGTTCGGCGCGACCGCATGACGGCGCAACGCCGCGTCGAAGACCCGGGCCTCGAGCCGGGCCTGGAACTGCGCCCCGACCCGCGCCATCACGCGCGCGCGGACGTAATCGAGCACGCCCATCATCGCGAAGAGGAAGACGACGAGGAGGAAGAGCGCGGTCAGCGTCTCGACCGAACGGGCGCCAAGGACGCGGTCATAGACCTGCAGCATGAACAGCGGCCCGGTCAGCATCAGCAGGTTGACGAAGGCCGAGAACAGCCCGACCGACCAGATCAGCGCATTGCTTTCCGCCCGCGCGCCGCGCAGCTCGGCCCGGCCCTTGGCGAGTTCGTCGCGTTTCATCTGGATCCCCCTCCGGACAGACGGGGTGCCCCCCGAATCGGCGTTTCCTCGCCACAGTTCATCCAAATCGATGCGGGTTTCCCACCCGTGAACAGAAAATGCCGCCGCTGCGCCTTGTCTCTGCGGTGCCGCAACCTTAATCCTTGGACAGAGGTTTACCCTCAAACGCAGCGGGGAGTCACCCCGCTTCGCTGCCGTCAGGGGCGAGGGAAACGGAACGGGAGAACGGGATGGCCAGGGCACTTGGCGGCGCCGCTGTGGTGGTGCTCGCACTTGTCGGCTGCGCAGCGCAGAGCGAGTCGCCGACCGGGATCAACGATCCCTACGAAAAGACCAACCGCCAGGTTCACGCCTTCAACAAGGGCGTCGACGAGGCACTGTTCAAGGCACGCCCGGGCCAGCCGCGCACGGTCGACAACGGCTTCGTGCGCTCGGTCTCGAACGTGGGCTCGAACCTCGGGCTGCCGAGCAAGGTGGTGAACTCGCTGCTGCAGGGGCGCCCCGAACCGGCGGTGAAGAACACCTTCCGCTTCCTGATCAACTCGACGATCGGCGTGGCGGGCATCTTCGACCCGGCAGGCTCGTCCTTCGCCCTTCCCGAGACCGACACCGACTTCGGCGAGACGCTGGCCGTGTGGGGGGTGGGCGAGGGCGCCTATGTCGAGCTGCCGGTCTTCGGCCCCTCGACCGAACGCGATGCCGTCGGCACCGTGGTCGACATGGCGATGAACCCGGTGGGGCAGGTGCTGCAGGGCGCCGATGCCACGGCGGCCAGCTCGGCGCGCGTCGCCGGCAAGGTGGCCGACCGCAAGATCCACGGCGATGTCGTCGAATCCATCCTTTATGACAGTGCGGACAGCTATGCGCAGGCCCGCCTCCTTTATCTGCAGAACCGGCGTTACCAGTTGTCCGGACAGGAGTATAACGATGCTCAGGCATGGGACCCCTATGCTGACCCTTACCAGCAACAGCAATGAGCGCGGCCTGCGCCGGGGCGTCGGGCGCCGCGCCTTCCTGCGCGGCGGCGTTGCGCTGGCGGCCACGGTCGTCGCCCTTCCCGGCGCGGCCTCCGCGCTGAACGACACCCAGGCCCGCGCGCTGATCGGCAAGGCCGTCGACGACGTGAACTCGGCGATCGACTCGGGCAAGACCGGGCCGGAGCTCTATGCGCTGTTCGAGAACCTGTTCGTGAAATACGCGGACGTGCCGACGATCGCGCGTTCGGCGCTTGGCGTTGCCTCGCGTTCGGCGAGCCCGGCGCAGATGGCGGCCTTCACCACCGCTTTCCGCGGCTACATCTCGCGCAAGTACGGCAAGCGCTTCCGCGAGTTCATCGGCGCCCGTTTCGAGGTGGCCGAGGCGCGTCAGGTCAAGACCTTCTACGAAGTGCGGACGGTTGCCTATCTGCGCGGCCAGTCGCCCTTCGAGGTGCTGTGGCAGGTCTCGGACAAGTCCGGCAAGGATCTGTTCTTCAACATCATCATCGAGGGTGTGAACATGCTCGCGGCCGAACGCACCGAGATCGGTGCGATGCTCGATGCGCGGCGCGGCGACCTCGACGCGCTGATTGCCGATCTGAAGACCGCCGGCTGATCCGGGACCGGCCGGCACGGCATTGAAAAAGGCGCGGTCCCGTCGGGGGCCGCGCCTTTCCCTTTCGGGGCTGCCGCACTCAGTAAAGCGAGTGCAGCAGCGATTCGATCTTGTCGCCGAGGGTTTCCTTCTTTTGCGACTCGGGGCGGACAAGCTCGCCATCCACCACCGGCACGCCGCCCTCCGGGATCGGGCCCCCCTCGGTCCAGGGCGCGGGGGTTCCCTGCGCCATGGGCTGGTTGCGCCATTCGGACGGGTCGGCCTTGGGCAGCGGTGTCGAGGGCACGTCGGCCTCGATCCGGGCCATCACCTCGTGCCAGATCTCGGCCGGAAGGCCGCCGCCGGTGACGCCCGAGAGCGGGCGGTTGTCATCGTAGCCCATCCAGACGCCGGTGACGTAATCGGCGGTGAAGCCGATGAACCAGGCGTCGCGTGCCGATTGCGTGGTGCCGGTCTTGCCCGCGACCTCGTGCCCGTCAAGGCGCGCGCGCCGGCTGGTGCCCTGTTCGACGCCCTGGAACATCATCCACATCAGTTCGCGCGCGGCGCGCTCCGAGATCACCCGCTCGCCCATGCCGCCGTCGGCGCCGAAAAGCGGGTCGGCGTCGCCCTTCAGTCGCAGCTCGGTCAGGCCATAGGGTTTCACCGAGGAGCCGCCGTTCAGGATCCCGGCATAGGAGCCGGTCATCTCGAGCAGCGTCGATTCCGACACGCCGAGCACCACCGCCGGCCCCGCCGCGAGGTCCGAGGCAAAGCCGAAGTCGGTCGCAACCTTGCGCACCGCATCGAAGCCCACCGCCTGACCCACGCGCACGGTTGCGGTGTTGATCGATTCGGCGAGCGCCTTCCACAGCGGGATCTCGCCCAGATACTTGTTGGTGTAATTCTTCGGCGACCACGGGCCCGAGCCCTTGACGTTGATCGTCAGCGGGCCGTCGAGAATGGGCGTGTCGGGCGTCCAGCCCATGTCGAGCGCCGCGGCATAGACGAAGGGCTTGAAGGTGGAGCCGGTCTGCCGCTTCGCCTGGGTGGCGCGGTTGAAGGCGCCCGAGACCTTGGTCTGGCGCCCGCCCACCATCGCCCGCACCGCGCCGTCCGAGGACATCACGACGATCGCTGCCTCGGCCGAGGAGCCGTCCTTGACCTTGGTGTCGAAGACCGCGGCGAGGGCCTCCTCGGCCTTGCGCTGCAGGCTCTGGTCGAGCGTGGTGCGGATCACCACGTCCTCGGTGGTGTCCTTCGACAGGAAGTCGGGGATCGTGTCCATCACCCAGTCGGCGAAATAGCCGCCGGCGCGCGCCTGCGCCGCCTCGGAGAGCGTGGCGGGGTTGTCGCGCGCCTGTGCCCAGTCCTGATCATTCAGGAAGCCCTGCTCGTGCATCAGCGCCAGCACCATCCCCGCCCGCTCCTGCGAGCGTTTCAGGTTCGAGGTGGGCGCATAGTAGGAGGGTGCTTTCAGCAGCCCGGCCAGCATCGCCGCCTGCTGCGGGGTCACGTTCGCGGCCGAGGTGCCGAAGTAGCGCTGCGCTGCGGCCTCGAAGCCGCGTGCGCCGGCGCCGAGATAGGCGCGGTTGAGGTAGATCGTCAGGATCTGGTTCTTGGTGTACTTGAACTCCATCGCCAGGGCGAAGGGGATCTCCTTGATCTTGCGCTTGACCCCGCCCGAACGGCAGTCGTCCTCATAGGCGGCCTCGCTCTTCCAGCGCTGCGGGTCATAGGCGACGCCGAGGCAGAGCAGCTTCGCCACCTGCTGGGTGATCGTCGAGCCGCCGTTGCCCTCGAGCGGGCCGCGCCCCTCGCGCAGGTTGATCGCGACCGCCGAGGCGATGCCGCGCGGCGAGACGCCGAAATGCTTGTAGAAGCGCCGGTCCTCGGTGGCGATGATGGCGTTGCGCAGATTGGGCGAGACATTCTCGGCGGTGATCTGACCGCCGAAGGTCTCGCCGCGCCAGGCGAAGACCTCGCCGCCGCGGTCGAGCAGCGTGACCGAGCCGCGATTGCGGCCGTCGAGCAGCGCCGTGTACTCGGGCAGCTGCGAGTAGAAATAGAAGGTCGCAAGCCCGACGATCAGCGCGATCACCGCGCCGACCCGCCAGGCGGTGCCCCAGACCACACGCCAGATGAAATGCGCAAAACCGTAGAGCGCAGTGCGGATCGGCCCGCGCCGGCGCGGCGGCCGGGGCGAGGAAGACCCCGGAGATTTCTGCGAGGGGGCAGGGGTCTGCGCCGCCTTCCGGGGGGCCTTTGCCCCGGTCGGATAACGCCTGTCTGCCACCAGCGGCCCTTGCCGCCCGCCTGTTTCTGCCATCGTTTCTTCCGCTGCCTGCCTTTTTGAGCAGGTTACATGGATGCTTTCGGCTTGTGGAGCAACAAGCTTTCACGATTCGGTTTTTGTGAAGGTGAAATTTTGAGCAGTCTGCCTGTTTTCTGTGACTTTCCTGCATAAAGGGCGGGAGAGACGCGGCGGCCCATACGCGCTCCGCTTGTGTGAAAGAGGGGGAAAAGGCCTTCTGCTGGCGTGCGGTGCCCGTGCTGGCATCGGGGCTGCGGACCATAGGAAGGGAAATCCAGTGAAACTGATCATTGCAGCAGTCAAGCCGTTCAAGCTCGAGGAGGTGCGTGAGGCGCTCACCGCCATCGGCGTGCGCGGCATGATGGTTACGGAAATCAAGGGTTTCGGCGCTCAGTCCGGCCACACCGAGATCTATCGCGGTGCGGAATATGCGGTGAACTTCGTGCCCAAGGTGAAGCTCGAGATCGTGGTCCCCGACAGCCTCGCCGACGAGGTCGTGGATACGATCCTCAAGTCGGCGAAGACCGACAAGATCGGTGACGGCAAGATCTTCGTCCTCGACGTGAACCAGGCGGTTCGCGTGCGCACCGGCGAAGCTGGCGACGACGCGCTGTAAGAAACGCTCAGGGGAAGTGAAACAATGAAAAACCTTACCAAGATTGCGGGTCTCGCCGCGGCGCTCGCTGCCGCAGCCGCCCTGCCGGCCTTCGCGCAGGACGCGGCGGCGGAAGCGGCGCCGGTCATCGACAAGGGCGACGTCGCCTGGATGATGATCTCCTCGGCGCTCGTTCTGTTCATGACGATCCCGGGCCTCGCGCTGTTCTACGGCGGCCTCGTGCGCACCAAGAACATGCTCTCGGTGCTGATGCAGTGCACCATGATCACCGCCGTCGTGATGATCATCTGGATTCTCTACGGCTACTCCTTCGCCTTCGGCGGCGGCACCTCGCCGTTCTGGGGCGGCCTCGGCAAGCTCTTCCTGTCGGGCGTGACGATGGAGTCGACCGCCGCGACCTTCACCGACGGCGTCGTGCTGCCGGAATACGTCTTCATCGCGTTCCAGATGACCTTTGCCGCGATCACCCCGGCGCTGTTCATCGGCGCCTTCGCCGAGCGCATCAAGTTCTCGGCGGTGATCCTGTTCTCGATCCTCTGGGTCACCTTCATCTACTTCCCGATCGCCCACATGGTGTGGGACGCCTCGGGCCTGATCTTCAACATGGGCGCCGTTGACTTCGCCGGCGGCACCGTGGTCCACATCAACGCCGGGATCACCGCGCTCGTCGCCGCGCTCGTCATCGGCCCGCGCATCGGCCTGGGCAAGGACATGATGGCGCCGCACTCGATGACGCTGACCATGACCGGCGCCGCGATGCTGTGGGTTGGCTGGTTCGGCTTCAACGCCGGTTCGAACCTCGAAGCGACCGCCGGCGCGACGCTTGCGATGCTGAACACCTTCGTGTGCACCGCCGCTGCGATCGTCAGCTGGGGCCTCGTCGAGACCCTGACCCGCGGCAAGGCCTCGGGCCTCGGCGCCGCGTCGGGCATGGTTGCCGGCCTCGTCGCCATCACCCCGGCCTGCGGCACCACCGGCCCGGTCGGCGCGATCGTCCTCGGCCTCGCCGTCTCGCCGATCTGCTACTTCTTCGTCACCACGGTGAAGTCGAAGTTCGGCTATGACGACAGCCTCGACGTCTTCGGCGTGCACGGCGTCGGCGGCATCATCGGTGCCATCGCCACCGGCATCCTGATGGCTCCGGGCCTTGGCGGCACGGGCGGCGACGACTTCGCGATGGGCGCCCAGGTGCTCACCCAGATCAAGGCCGTCATCATCACCCTGCTGTGGTCGGGTATCGGCTCGCTGATCCTGCTCTACATCGTCAAGGCGATCACCGGTCTGCGTGTCTCGGTCGACGATGAGCGTCAGGGCCTCGACCTCACCACCCACGGCGAAAGCGCCTATCACTCGTAAGAGCGATGTCCCGCGCGAGCGGGAGGGACGACGGAAACTGGAAAGGCCCGGGGGGGTTCCCCCGGGCCTTTTCCCTTGCGCGGATGCGGGCGCTCAGTCGGCGTGGATCGTCGCCGCCTCGCCCGCCTCGCTCAGCCCCGGGCGGCGCAGCACCAGCACCAGCGGCACCGCGGCAAGGGTCACCCACATCATCGCCTTGAAGTCGTCGACATAGCCCACCATCGCCGCCTGCTGGGTGACGAGCTGGTTGACGATCGTCCAGACCGCGCCGTCACCGTATTTCAGCGTCAGCATCTTCAGCGCGCCGGCCAGCGGCCCGTTCGTCAGCTGGGTGAAATCGGGGTCGAGCGCCGAGACCTTCTGCACCAGTTCGGTGTGGTTGATCTGCGTGTTGCGGGTCAGCAGCAGCGTCACCACCGAGATCCCGATCGACGAGCCGATGTTGCGCACCAGACTGTAAAGCGCCGTCGCGTCGCCGCGGAAGCGCGCCTCGATCGTGGCGAAGGAGACGGTCGAGAGCGGCACGAAGACAAGGCCGAGCCCGAAGCCCTGCACGAGGCCCGAGATCACCACCAGCCGCGCGTCCATCTGCGGGCCGAAGCCGGTCATGATGTCGAGCGAGAGCGCGGTCAGCAAAAGCCCCGTCACCACCAGGAGGCGCGCGTCGATGAAGCGCAGCAGCTTGCCCGCCGCCATCATCATGATCATCGTGCCGACGCCGCGCGGCGCCATCACCATGCCGACGGTGATGACCGGATAGCCGAAGATCCCCGACAGCATCGGCGGCAGCAGCGCCAGCGAGGCGAGCAGGATGATGCCGACGATGAAGATGAACACGAGCCCGGTGGCGAAGTTGCGGTCAAGGAAC
The DNA here is from genome assembly GCF_003664585.1 of Paenirhodobacter hankyongi. GTDB lineage: Bacteria > Pseudomonadota > Alphaproteobacteria > Rhodobacterales > Rhodobacteraceae > Rhodobacter > Rhodobacter hankyongi. The sequence continues at coordinate 7,632 of NZ_RCHI01000002.1, read as the reverse complement.
ATCCGCGGGTCGAGGAACGGGTGCTCGGCGCCGATGATCCAGACCACGAAGACCCAGAACCCCGAGATCGCGATGGCGAACTCGATCCAGATCTCGGCCGCGTTGAACCAGTCGACCTCGCCGCCGCGGTCGAGCATCAGCTGCAATGCGCCCACCCCGATGCCAAGCGCGGCAAAGCCGAAGAAGTCGAACTGCCGCAGCCGGCGGCCCATCTCGGGCAGGTAGGCCATGCAGCCCGCCAGCGCCACGGCGCCAAGCGGAACGTTGATGTAGAACACCCACCGCCAGTTGAAGGTGTCGGTCAGATAGCCGCCGAGGGTGGGGCCGATGATCGGGCCGACCATGATCCCCGCGCCCCACATCGCCATCGCCGAGCCGTGCTTTTCCTTCGGGTTGATGTCGAGCAGGAAGGTCTGGCTGAGCGGCACGATCGCGGCGCCGAAGACGCCCTGCGCCATGCGGAACAGCACCATCGTCTCGAGGCTCCAGGCGATGCCGCACAGCATCGAGGTCAGGATGAAGCCCGCGACCGAGGCGACGAAGATCTCCTTGCGGCCGAAGCGCTCCGACATCCAGCCCGACAGCGGCGTGACGATCGCCGCGGCGACGATGTAGGAGGTCAGCACCCAGTTGATCGTGTCCGAGGACGCGCCGAGGTCGGCGCGCATCGAGGGCAGGGCGACGTTCGCGATGGTGGTGTCGAGCACCTGCATGATCGTCGCGAGCATCAGCGAGAGGGTGATCAGCCCGTGGTGCTTGACCTCGCCCGGGGCGGAGACGGCGGCGGCCGACATGACTTACTTCTCCACCGTCGCGCCATGCGCGAAGATCGCGCCGAGACGGGTCTCGGCCTTGGTGTCGACGGTGACCGAGGCGGAGAGGCCCGAGCGCAGCCCGCTCAGGTCCGAGCCCTCCGCCAGACGCAGCCGCACCGGCACGCGCTGCGTGACCTTCACCCAGTTGCCGGTGGCGTTCTGCGCCGGCAGGATCGAGAATTCGGCGCCGGTGCCCGCCCCCACGGATTCGACCGTGGCGGTGTAGTCGCGCCCCGGGAAGGTGTCGAACTCGATGTCGGCGGTCTGGCCCGGGCGCATGCCGCCGATCTGGGTTTCCTTGAAGTTCGCCTCGATCCAGGTGTCGCCGGTCTCGACCAGCGAGAAGAGCGTGGCGCCCGCGGTGACGAACTGGCCGGGCTTGAAGCTGTCGGCCTTGTAGATCACCCCATCGGCGGGCGCCTTCACCGTGGTCAGCGACAGGTTGTAGGCGGCCTTGTCGCGCGCCACGATCGCCGCCTGCACGGCCGGATGATCGTCGGTGGCGATTTCCGGGTCGCTGCCGAGCGCGGCGAGAGCCGCTTCGACGCCCTGTTGCGCGGCGGCGAGCGTCTCGCGGGCGGATTTCGCATTGTGCCGCGCCGCGTCGAGCGCCGATTCCGTGCCCGCCCCGCGACCGGTGATCGCCTGCTGCCGCTTCAGTTCGGATTCGAGATAGTCGAGGTTGTCCTGGGCGACCTTGGCCTGAGCGAGAGAGACGCGATAGGCGGCGCGCAGCTGTTCGATGCCAAGCCGGGCCTGCGACAGCGCGGCCTCGGCTTGCGCGAGGGCGAGCTTGTAGGGCTCGGGATCGACGCGGAACAGGTCCTGCCCGGCCTTCACCTGGGTGCTGTCGCTCACGAAGACCTCGGTCACGCGGCCCGACAGGTCCGAGGCAACCGAGATCCGCGCCTGCCGGACCGCGGCGTTCTCGGTGGTCTCGTAGCGCCCGGCATCGAGCCAGATCCAGGTGCCGCCGATGACCAGCGCCAGCGGCAGCGCGGCCATCAGCCATTTCTTCGGTTTCTTCTGAACGTTCTCAGCGGTCATCTTGCGCCTCGGGGCTGTCGGAAAGGTTGAGGATGATCCGGCGCAGCGCGTCGGTCAGGGTTTCAAGTGCGCCGGGCGGCAAGCCGGCCAGCGCCTGTTCGTAAAGGTCATCGGCGATCTGCTTGGCATTCTCGAAGGCGGCATAGGCCTTGCGCTTCGCGACAACGCGTTTCACCCGGCGGTCGTTCGGGTCGGGTTCGCGTTCGACCCAGCCCGCTTCCTGCATCCGGTCGACGAGGCGCGAGACCGAGATCGGCTCGATTTCGAGGAACTCGGCCAGCCGCGCCTGCGACAGCGGCCCGCGCCGCAGCAAATGCACGAGGACGCGCCATTGCGCGGAGCTGAGGCCAAGCTCGGCGGCGCGCTGCTCGAACCGGCGGCGGATTGCGCGGGTGGCATCGGTCAGCAGGAAGCCGAGGCTTTCATCGGGGACGGGGGAACAGGACATGCGACTCGCCTTCTGGAAGGTGAGCAGAGATATTATAAGCCTGCTTACTAAATCAAGCGAAATGCGCAAAAGAAAAGCGCGGTGGCAGGGCTGCCACCGCGCAGGGGATGTGCGGAAATGCGCGGCTCAGACGCCGGCGGCGATGATCGCGCGGGCCAGAACCGGCACCGATTTCTCGTTCAGCCCGGCGACGTTGAAGCGCGAGTCGCTGACCATGTAGATGCCGTTCTCGGCGCGCATGGTCTCGACCTGTTCGGCCGTCGCGCCAAGGCGCGAGAACATGCCGCGGTGCCGGGCGAGGAAGTCGAAGCGGTCCGAGTTCGACAGCTGGCGCAGTTCGGCCGCAAGCTGCTCGCGCAGGCCCAGCATGCCGTTGCGCACCTCTTCCAGCTCGGCTTCCCATTCGGCGCGCAGCGCCGGATCGGTCAGTACCATCGTCACCAGACGCGCGCCGTGGTCGGGCGCGAAGGAATAGGTCTGCCGGTTCAGATAGGCGAGCGTGCCCTGCGTCGTTTCCTTCGCCGCGGCGTCCGACAGCACCATCAGGCAGCCGGTGCGCTCGCGGTAGATGCCGAAGTTCTTCGAGCAGGAGGCGGCGATCATCACCTCGGGCAGGCGCGACGCGATCAGCCGGGTGCCGGCGGCATCGGCCTCGAGCCCGTCGCCGAAGCCCTGATAGGCGATGTCGACCATCGGGATCGCGCCGGTCTGCTCGAGCAGGTCGGCGACCGCCGCCCATTGCTCGATCGTCAGGTTGGCGCCGGTCGGGTTGTGGCAGCAGCCGTGCAGAAGCACCACGTCGCCCGCCTTCAGCGCGGCAAGGTCGGCCATCATCGCGTCGAAGTCGACGGCGCGGGTCTCGGCGTCGAAATAGCGATAGCTCTTGCGCGGCATGTGCATGAAGTCGAGGATCGACAGGTGGTTCGGCCAGGTCGGGTCCGAGGCCCAGACGGTGCAGTCTGGGTTGGCCATCCGCGCGAGCTCGAAGGCCATGCGCACGGCGCCGGTGCCGCCCACGGTCTGCAGCGCCGAGAGCCGGTCCTTGGGATAGTCGGCGCCCAGCACCAGCCCCGCCATCGCGGCGTGGAAGGCGGGCTCGCCCGCGAGCGCGGTATAGGTCTTGGTGGTCTCGGCGTCCCAGAGCTGCTTTTCGGCGGCCTTGATCGCGCGCATCACCGGGGTGCGGCCGTCCGCGTCCTTGTAGACGCCCACGCCGAGGTCGACCTTGGTGGGCCGGGGGTCGGCGCGGAACATGCCCATGAGGGCCAGGATCTTGTCCTGCGCCTGCGGCTTCAATGCGTTGAACATCATGCTTCTCCGGTTGCGACCTTGAGGTCGTTGTACATGCCCCATTCCGACCACGAGCCGTCATAGACGGACCAGTCGCGGTGGCCGATGCGTTCGAGCGCAAGCGCCAGGATCGAGGCCGAGACGCCCGAGCCGCAGGTGCAGATCACCGGCTTCGTGGTGTCGACCTTCGCCTCGGCGAAGAGCGCGCGCAGCTCGTCGGGGGATTTCAGCCGGCCGTCGGCGGTGACCACCGTCTGCCAGGGCAGGTTCTTCGAGCCCGGGATATGGCCCGAGCGCAGACCCGGCCGCGGTTCGGGCGTGGCGCCGGTGAAGCGGTCATGGGCGCGGGCGTCGACGATCTCCTGATCGCCGAGCTTGGCGGCATGGGCGACCTGGGTGACGTCCTTCACCAGGCTCGCCTGACGCTGCACCGTGATGTGGCGGTCACGCATCAGCGGCGGCAGATCCTCGATCTCGCGGCCCTCGGCGATCCATTTCGGCAGCCCGCCATCCAGCACCGCGATGTCGCTCTTGCCCATCAGGCGGAACAGCCACCACACCCGCGGCGCCGAGAACACGCCGGCCTGGTCATAGACCACCACCTGATGGCCGTCGCCCACGCCCATGGCGCGCATCCGCGAGATGAACTTCTCGACCGGCGGTGCCATGTGCGGCAGCGGCGAGCGGGTGTCCGAGATCTCGTCGATGTCGAAGAACCGCGCGCCGGGGATATGGGCGGCGTCATAGCCCTTGCGGGCGTCGCGGCCGTCGTCGGGCATGAACCAGCTCGCGTCGAGGATGCGCAGGTCGGGGTCCTGCAGGTGGGCTGCCAGCCACTCGGTGGAAACAAGCGTCTTCGGATCGTCCATGGCCATCGCGCCCCTCCGTTTTCTCGGTCTTGTGCTTAGACTCAAGGGGGGCAAGGACGCAAGGCTCAAGGGGCGATCGGCGTCCTCCGGCGCCCGGAAAGCGGGCTCAGCTGTTCTGTTTCAGCAGGCGCTGCTTTTGCCGGTTCCAGTCGCGCTTGGCTTCGGTCTCGCGCTTGTCGGCGACCTTCTTGCCCTTGGCGATGCCGAGCAGCAGCTTCACCCGGCCCTTCTCGTTGAAATACATCTTCAGCGGCACGATGGTCATGCCCTCGCGCCCGATCGCCTGCCACAGCCGGGCGAGCTCGCGCTTCGAGACCAGAAGCTTGCGGCGGCGCCGTTCCTCGTGGCCGAAGACGCCCGCCTCCTTGTAGGCGGCGATGTAGCCGTTGATCAGCCACAGCTCGCCCCCCTCGACCGAGGCATAGCTTTCGGCGATGTTCGACTGCCCGGTGCGCAGCGACTTCACCTCGGAGCCGGTCAGCATGATGCCGGCCTCGAGCGTGTCCTCGACAGCATAATGGTAACGGGCCTGCCGGTTCTCGGCGATCAGCTTGGAGTTGGGGTCGGATTTCTGCGCCATGATCGCACCGAAATAGGCGAGGGGAGGGCATCTGTCCAGTGCGGCGGCGTGCCGCTTGACCGAAGCGGGGGTGCGGATGTAGCGCGAGACCGGGGGAGGACGGCGATGTTCATACAGCTTTTCATCGGCTCGATGATGATGCTTCTGACGGTGGTGATTGCCGCCTTCAGCGCCTGGGGCATGGAATGGGCCTTTGCCCGGTCGCATTTCTGGCTGCTGCGGGAGCCGCACCGGCCCAAGCTGATGCTGGTGGTGGTGATTGCCGCCTTCTGGGCGCTCGCCATGGTCACCGTGGGGGTGTGGCTCTGGGCGCTGTGCTTCCGGGCGCTCGGCATCTTCGTGACGATGGAGGCCGCGGTCTATTTCGCCCTCGTCTCCTATACCACGCTCGGCTACGGCGACATCCTGCTGACCCACGAGTGGCGCATCCTCGGCGGCATGGCGGCGGCGAACGGGCTGCTGAACATCGGCCTGCTCACCGCGCTTCTGGTCGAGGCGCTGCGCCATGTCCGGCTGAGCCAGCTGCAGGCACATCGCGCGCGCGATCTCTAATCGCGGTCACATGTGCGTCAGCCTCGCTGGTTGTCATCCGTCCGCGCGCCATTTGCGCGTAGCATGGGAGAAACAGAGGAGGTGACGATGCGCCGAAACCGCGACACGCAGCCGGGCTGGGCCGAGGTCACGCCGAAGGCCCTGTTCCTGAACCGCCGCGAGATCATCGCGGGGGCGCTCGCCGCCACCGTCGCCGGGCCCGCCGCCGCGCGCATCGCCGCCGCGCCCTCGCCCTATTCGACGGATGCGGCGCCGAACACGCTCGAGGAGATCACCTCCTACAACAATTTCTACGAATTCGGCTGGGACAAGGGCGACCCCAAGGCCCATGCCGGCGCGCTGACCACCGACCCCTGGTCGGTCGAGATCGGCGGTCTGGTCGAGAAGCCCGGCAACTATGATCTCGCCGACGTGCTGAAGACCGCCCCCCCCGAGGAACGGATCTATCGCTTCCGCTGTGTCGAGGCCTGGGCGATGGTGATTCCCTGGATCGGTTTCCCGCTTGCCGCGCTGTTGAACCGGGCCGGGGTGCAGCCCGGGGCGAAATACGTGGCCTTCGAGACGCTCCTGCGCCCGTCCGAGATGCCTGGTCAGCGCGGCCCCGGCATCGACTGGCCCTATGTCGAGGGGCTGCGCCTCGACGAGGCGATGCACCCGCTGACGATCCTGGCCTCGGGCCTTTACGGCGAGGAGCTGCCGAAGCAGAACGGCGCGCCGCTGCGGCTGGTGGTGCCGTGGAAATACGGCTTCAAGTCGATCAAGAGCATCGTCAAGATCACCCTGACCGATCGCGAGCCGCGCACCACCTGGAGGGACCTGCAGCCGCGCGAATACGGCTTCTATGCCAATGTGAACCCGGCGGTCGACCATCCGCGCTGGAGCCAGGCGACCGAGCGCAGGATCGGCGCGGGGCTGTTCGCGGCGCGCCAGCAGACCCTGCCCTTCAACGGCTATGGCGATCAGGTGGCCTCGCTTTATTCCGGCATGGACCTGCGGGCGAACTATTGATGATTGCCCGGCTGAACGCGCTGCTGCGCCGCCTGCCGCCGGGGGCGGTCTATCTGCTCGGCCTTCTGCCGCTTGGCTGGATCGTCTGGCTGACGCTGTCGGGCGGCATCGGTGTCGACCCGGTGAAGGGGATCGAGCACCGGCTGGGCAAGGTCGGGCTGTGGTTCCTGGTGGGCGGGCTGGCGATCACGCCGGCGCTGCGGCTGACGCGGCTGAACCTGATCCGCTATCGGCGCGCGGTGGGGCTGCTGGCCTTCTTCTATATCGCGCTGCATCTGGTTGCCTGGGTCTGGCTCGACATGGGGCTGTTGTGGCGGCAGGCGGCGACGGATCTGCTGAAGCGGCCCTACCTCTTCCTCGGCATCTCGGCCTTCGCGTTGCTGATCCCGCTGGCGCTGACCTCGAACGACGCGTCGGTGCGGCGGTTGCGTGGGGCCTGGCGGCGGCTGCACCGGCTCGTCTATCCGGCGGTTCTGCTCGGGGTGGCGCATTACCTGTGGCAGATGAAGGTGATCTCCCTCGAGGGCTGGGCGTGGTGTGGTGCTTTTGGTGTTCTTCTGGCGGTTCGATTCCCGGGTTTTCGGTGGTCGAGTCGGGGGTGAGCGGTCGGGGCTGCTGGATTTCTTTCGTTTGACGGCCTGTTCGCGCAACGATCTTTCCTGCGGGCGGTTTGCCCGGATTTCGGTTCCGGGCGCCGTTCTGTCTGGGGTCAATGAAAGCAGGGGATTTTGGCTCCTGGGCGAGAAATCGTCGGGAAAAGTGAAAAAGTCTCTTGCGGAGTCGTGAGGTGATCCGTAAATAGCCCCTCACCGAAGCGGAACACACCGCGCCGGTCGCCGGAAGGCGCCGCAAGGCACTGGAAAGCAAGCGAAAATTTGGGAACGGGTTGGCTAGCGGCGCAACGAGATGGTGCGCAACTGGTTGATTTTGTTTCCGTGCTCTTTGACATTGACGGATATCTGAAGAGATATGCGGGCGGTTTGGTCGCAAGCGACGCGGACCGTAGCATATCGCTCACTAGGG
>NZ_RCHI01000019.1 GCF_003664585.1 Paenirhodobacter hankyongi | reverse complement strand
GTCGCCCGGTGCGGGCGGGATTGCATTCGGCTGGCACCCGCCCGCCAACCCCTCACGGAGGATCCGATGTTCATGCCCCCCGCCCCCGATCCCCAGAAATCCACGCCCGCGCCGCCCCTGGGCGGCGGAGAGACGCAAGTCAGCATGGCCGATCTCACCGCGATGCCGCCGGTCGACACGGGCGGGCGGATCCCGGTCAAGAACACTCCGGCCGACGTCGCGGTCAGGGACAATTCCTACAGCGTCACCGCCGACGAGCTGCGCCAGTTCATCGAGCAGTATGAGCACCTCGCGGCCGAGAAGCAGGACATCGCCGAGCAGCAGAAGGACGTGATGGCCGAGGCCAAGGCGCGTGGCTACGACACCAAGGTGATGAAGATCATCATCGCGATGCGCAAACGCGACCGCGACGATCTGGCCCAGGAAGAGGCGGTGCTCGAAATCTACAAGGCCGCCCTGGGGGTGGCCTGATGGAACAGCCCCACCACCCCGCCCGCGTCAGCCTCGCCCCGCTGCCGGAAGCGCTGCGCCTGCCGCATGACGATCCGCGCGCCGAGACGGCCCCCGCCCCCGGCGTCATCACCCCCGCCCGCCGCCTGCGCCGGCGCACCCCGGTGCTGGTCGCAGTGCTGCGCGAGCTGCTTGCGGAGCGGCACCAATGAACATCGTCCTGCCCCTCCTGATCCTGATCGCGGCGGTCGTCGCCCTTCTCGCCGCGCTCGCGGTGGGCATCGAGCTGGACGAGGAGGACGACGAATGACCGCCCTGCGCGTCCTGATCGGCTGCGAGCGCTCGGGCATCGTGCGCCGCGCCTTCGCGGCCCGCGGGCACGACGCCTGGTCATGCGATCTCGCCCCGGCCGAGGATGGCAGCAACCGGCACATGGTCTGCGATGTGCGCGAGGCGCTCGGCCTCGGTTGGGATCTGGCCATCATCTGCCACCCGCCTTGCACGCGTCTCGCCAACAGCGGGGCGCGCTGGTTGTCCGCCCCGCCGCGCAATCCGCCCGACGAGGTCACCGCGGCCGAGCGCGCGGCCTGGCCTGCGCTCGATGATGCGGCCCGCCTGCGGATCATGTGGCGCCTGCTCGAGGAGGGCGCGGCACTCTTCTCGGCGTGCTGGACTGCGCCGGTGCCGCGGATCGCGATCGAGAACCCAGTGATGCACAAGCATGCCAAGGCCCGGATCCGCGAGTTCAGCCACTTTGCGCAGAGCGTGCAGCCCTGGCAGTTCGGCACCGATCCGGCCGGCCCGGACAACGTGAAGAAGCGCACCTGCCTGTGGCTCCGCGGCCTGCTGAAGCTCTCGTCCACCGGCACGCTCGACGGGCGCACGGCGCGCGACGAGATCCACCGCGCCCCGCCCGGCCCGGGGCGCAAGGTCTTCCGCAGCCGGTTCTTTCCCGGCCTCGCGGCGGCCATGGCCCAGCAATGGGGCGATCACGCCCTCGAAGAGATCAGGAGCGCCGCATGACCAGAGAAGAAGCCATCGCCCGGATCAGGGCGCTGCGGGCCCGCGCAGCCGACGAGGCATCCTCCGAGGCTGAAGCCGCCGCGGCGGCCGCGCGCGCCTCGCGGATCATCCTCCAGTTTGAGGTGACGGAAGAGGAGTTGATCGAGCGCGGCGTCGGCGGCGTGACAGAGGCCGAGCACAACGCCGGACGGCGCTATGCCCACCCGACGCTTGAAGAGGCAGCGACTGAGATTGGCATGTATGCCGAATGCAACCCGCTGTGGCGCCGGGGCGCCAATGTGTGGGTCGGACAGCCGGAGGACGTCGAGTTCGCGCTCTACCTCTGCGAAATGATCCAGGGGGCAGCTGAACGCGCCTATTTGAACCACTGGAAGGCCAGGTTTTTCTCCGCGCCAGGTGCGCACTATCGGAAATCCTTCCTGCTCGGCTTCGGCAGATCGATTGCCGAGAGGCTTATGAGCTTGGTGTCTGAACGGCGGAGGAACCGTCGCGCGCGCCAAGGCGGAAGCACTGACCTCGTCGTCGTGAAAAATGCCCTGATCGACGCCTACATGACGGAAAACTATCCGGACATCGGGCACATCAGGCGCCGCGCACGGAAAGACCCCGATCACAGGGCCTACCTGTCCGGATATGTGGATGCGGCGGGCGTGAACCTCGAGAGGCCACTCTGCAGCACGCCTGAAGCCGGCAAGATCGGAAGTGCGGCATGAACGGCAGAGAGCATGAAGTCGCCCCGGCCGTGGCACTGCTTCGCCAGGCCCTCGCCACCGCCCGCGCGGCCCTCACCGAAATTGCCGCAATCAGCGGCGGCCCGATCCGCCGCATCGCGCAGGATGCGCTCGATAAGATGGAGACCGACTGATGGGAAAGCATGCACCGATCACCTACCAGCCGCGGCTGCTCGGCGTGGCGGAAGCGGCGGCCTATCTGTGCGTCAGCGTGACGAAGCTGCGCGAGCTGCCGATCCCGCGCCGGGCACTCGACGGGCGGCGGCTTTACGATCGGATCGACCTCGACCAATACGCCTCGGCCCTGCCCTACGAGGGCGAAATCTCGGAGGTCAGCGAATGCGACAGCCTGTTCGGGGTGCGGGGCTGATGCTGCCGCGGGTTCAGCGCATCCGGCGCGGTGACCGTGTGCTGTGCTATCACCGGCCGACCGGGACGCGCCTGCCAGAGCTGCCCGAGGATCACCCCGAGTTCATCGCGGCCTGGGCGAAGGCCGAGGCCACGAAGCGCGATTTCGCCCCGCCCGCGGCGGCCGGCACGCTCGCCGCCGTCATCCGGCGCCTGCGCGCCTCGAAGCGGTGGTCCGAGCTCGGGCTCTCCTACCGCCGGGCGATGCTGCGGCACTGCGACGCGATCACCGAGCTTTACGGGACGGCGCCCGCCCGCGGCATCCGGCAAAAGCACATCGAGGCGGACCTCGCCAAGCTCGACCCGAACCCGGCGAACCAGCGGCTGAAGGCGTGGCGCCTGATCCTCGCGCAGGCGAAGAAGGACGGCGACATCGAGAGCGACGTGAGCATTCTGGTGTCGAAGATCCCCACCAAGACGGCGGGGCATGCGACCTGGACGCCTGACGAGGTCGCGCGGTTCCGTGCCCACTGGGCGCTTGGCACGGTGCAGCGGGCGGCCTTCGAGCTGCTGGCCTGGACCGGCGCCCGGGTGAGCGATGCGGCCATCCTGACTGACAGCAACATCGGCCGCGACGGCGTCCTCTCCTTTCGCCAGGTGAAGACCGGTGGCATGGCCTATGTGCCCTGGACCTGCCCGCTGCCCTCCTGGGCGGGCTCGTGGGAGGACGAACGCACCACCGTCCGCACCGCGATCGAGGCCACAGCCGGCGCGACCATGATCCAGACGACCTATGGCAAGGCACGGACGGTGAAGGGGTTGTCGAACCTGATCAGCGACGCCGCGAGGGCCGCCGGCATTCAGGGCCGCTCCGCGCACGGGCTGCGCAAATACCGCCTCACCGCGATTGCCGAAGCGGGCGGTTCCGCGCATGCGATCATGGCCTGGGGCGGGCATGCGAGCCTTTCAGAGGCGGAGCGATACACCCGCGCCGCCAGCCGCAAGGCGCTGATCCGCGGGGTGGAAGGCAATTCGCGATAGGCGTGCGCAGATCTGTGCTTTTGGCCCAATTGCCAACAACCGCTGAGAATGGTTGTCCGGGAGGGCGAGCGGACGGTGAAGTTTCCGCACTCTGAAGGCAGCCTATGGCAGCGAGCGGACAGTCGGAGCGCGCGCCCCTGACGGTCGCCCCTAGTCGGATGCTGAATCACCGGAAATCGGTCATGACCGCTAGCTCAGGGCGAGAAGTGGCCCGTCGAGGCATTCAGATTAGCGGTTTAATCTGAGCAGATTCTGCTGTGGCGATATAGGCCGCCCCTCATGAGTCGAAGTGGTCGTTCGTGGAGCCCATCTCTTTCGAGGTTTCATCTGGAGAAGTAGTATCTAGGAAATGCGTCAAGTCATCAATATCCGGCATCCAAGTAGAGCCCTGAAGGCTGCGTGCCTTATCAATAAATAGTCCAAGCTTTGAAGCCTGATCTGGAGATCGAATCTTTTCTATAATTTTAGAGAGCCTCTCTGCTTGGCGCTCTTCAAGATGGACTAATGTCGTAAGGAGCTCCACATTATTATCAAATTCATTATCGACCCCCTCGATTACACCAAGAAAGTCGGTTACTCGCGCGGGGCTATCCGCATAAACCCTAGCTAAATTCTGGACCGCATCTATCAAAACTTTATCCCAAGTGGCAAAAATGTACCCTCTTCCAGCGTCATTAATTAGCGCAGTGCAGACGGCTGCATCGTGATCAAGAACGTGCTTCGACTCGTACTTCGATTTCTTTTCTGCAATCTCGTCTCGAATTACCTTATCATACCTCGAGTCCATCCCCGTCGAAATCCCATGACTCTCCAACATGGAAATAATTTTATTTTCGATTTTGAGAAGTGAAGCGCCACCCCTTAATCCAAAAGACTGCAGGAATTCAGAAAGAGTAAGGTCCACACCACCGGTTTCAGCAGAATACTGTAAATGAGAAAAGTGGCTGAGGTAAGCGTTTCCCGACCCTCGAAGCACGGGCCGAACATCTTCCGGGAGTGCACCATATGTATCAAGGAATTCCAGTGCCTTCAGTCCATGTGCTGCCATTTCATTTACGTAAGGCTTAGGAACCATGATAGAAAACTCATGCACACGGCAAACCTCAAGCAGCATCGCTGCAGCAACAGAATATCGAGATCTCACCCCCTGATACTCAAGCCCAAAGAGCAAAGGAAGAGCAACGCTTGTATCCAAGACAACTTGAATATCTGACTGAGCACCAAGGGCCCTATATATATCAAAAGTGTTGGCTGAAAAAATCTGATTTACTGTTTTGGCATATTGGAAATGTGATGCAATTGTACATTTTGCTAAAGATTCGTATATTTTTTTCGAATTTGCAGTTAAACCCCGTTCCGCCAAGAACGCCCTGACACCTTCAGCCTCCATATCCCCGGCATAAAAATCATTACCCTTCAGAAGAATCTCCGTTGATAGATGCAAAATATGTCGCGCGTCAGCCTCGTGCAGTCCTGTGGCCGCCATTATAGAATCCACATCGGCCTGGAATGCAAAAAGGAACTCCTCTTCAGAGCCCTTCATTCTCTCCGCCTCCGACTCGCTTAAAGCCGGTCTATCTTTTGGTCCCATTATTCTACCACTGGCGCGCAGTCGACTAATCGAGGCAAGAACAGACTTCGTTGGATTGGCTCCGGGGAGCAATGCGGTAACTTCAGCGACAAGTTCATCATCTGGGGTCCCCGCCTTGCGGTAGAGACATGCGAGAACATTGGCATCGATTATTCCATCACGCATTTCCTTCGCTTCTTCGCCGAACAGTAAGACAGAGCTCAGTGCTATCTCGGATCGTGAAGCTACAACTTTCGTCGCGAGTGACGCCCCCATCATTTCGTATGCCCGCCTTATTCTCCCGGGCCGAGTGAGAGTTGTAGAAATGCGATTAAGATCATGGATACTTACTTCCACTTCACCGGCGTGCAAAAACCTTTTTGCACGGAACTCGGCCTCTGCCGCCGGAGAAATATGTCGATTTGTAACGTAAATGAGATGGCGAAGCCCCTTGGCCTTCGTTGCTGCGGCCTCTTCGTTGATCTTCTTTGACCAGTCTTTGCGTACGCTGAGCTGGATACGCAGGTCAGCACGTGAACAATTTACATCTCGCCCACCATCCCCGGTTCCATCAACAATAGTCAACTCCCGGTAGCGTAGGGCTTCTAGGAAAAGGATTGCAACATCGTAAAACTTCGTCTCCTCGACGCTAGCAATCAATTTCCTCAGTGCCGAATAATACATATCCCGCCTTTTTTCTTGCCGCCTGATCGGATACGGCCGCCATAGGCGGCGGCCCCGCATCCTGTATGGAGTACTTTCGATTGCATCCGCTCTAACTGCAATCGAAAATCTACGATATGTAAATCGTCCCTAGCCGCGACAGGTTTGGACTACAGCATAGGACCGGTTTCGGCGTCGTGCACCAAGCTCGAACGGGAGTTCCGTGCCGACATCGCGAGCGACGAGAGGCGCCCAAAGCCTCAAGCCTACGCCTCAATGACCACAGAACCAAACAGGAACGCAGTAAACGCCCCCGGAAATCCCCGTAAACACAACCGATAACGCCACAATTTCAGCGTGTTGCCGGAAGATTGGCGACCCCACCAGGACTTGAACCCGGAACCTAGCGCTTAGAAGGCGCTTGCTCTATCCAGTTGAGCTATGGGGCCGCACGCTCCTCGTTTTGCGCGAAGCGGCGCGCGCGTGCAAGCCCGCTTGAGCTCAAAGCGCGATCGTCATGTAAACGCTCATCGGATCAAGCCGGTAGCCCTCGAAGGGCGGGCAGGTCTCGAAGCCCGCGGCAAGGTAGAGCCCGCGCGCCGCGGCAAAGCTCCCCTGCGAACCAGTCTCGAGGCTGAGCCGCGCATACCCCGCCGCCCGCGCCTCGGTCACCAGATGGCCGAGCAGCATTCGCGCCAGCCCCCGCCCGCGCAGCTCATAGAGCACATGCATCGACTTGATCTCGGCATGCCCCGCGTCGATGCGCTTCAGCGCGCCCATGCCGATGGGCCGCCCCTCCTCGCGCATCACGTAAAACAGGATGCCGGGTGCCGCGAGCGCGTCGGCGGGCAGCATGTGGATCGACTCGGGCGGGGTGTCGGCGTGCATCGCCTCAGTGTGACGCGCATGCAGCAGCGCGAGCTCCTCCTGCACCGGGTGTTCGAGCGTGATGGTGATCATGTCCTGCCTCCCCGCGGCGATCTGTCGCCTCTTCCGTAACCATTCTCGCCGCTTCCGCGGGCGAAGAAAAGACCGGCCATGCGGCTTCTTACACAGGCGATCGCCGCGCCCGGCGAAGTTCCGCAGGGCCGCGGCGTCATTCCCCGCACGCCCCCTTGCCCGCAAAGCACGACGGCGGCTAGCATTCCCCACCCGATCCCGCGCGGAGCACCGTCATTGCCGCCCCGCGCCCATCCCGGAGGATTCATGAAGCTTTCTGTCGCCATTTCCGCCCTCGCCCTTCTCGCCGCCGCCCCCGCAGGGATCGCGGCGACCGTCCCCGAGGGGACGAAACTTGCCGCCAACCAGAGCTATACCTTCTGGCTGCTCGACGCGATCAAGTCGATGGACCCGCAGATCAACACCGATGTCGAGGGCTCGGACATCCTGCGCAACCTCTTCGAGGGGCTCTACAACGAGGGACCGAAGGGTGAGCTGGTGCCGGGTGTGGCGACGGGGTTCGACCTTTCGGATGACAAGACGGTCTATACCTTCCACCTGCGCCCCGAGGCGAAATGGTCCGACGGCAAGCCGGTGACGGCGCAGGATTTCGTCTATGCCTGGCGCCGGCTCGCCGATCCGAAGACCGCCTCGGAATACGCCTGGTACATGGAGCTGATGCAGGTGAAGAACGCCGCGGCGATCACCGCGGGCGAGAAGCCGGTCGAGGAGCTGGGAGTGAAGGCGGTCGATGACCACACGCTCGAGGTGACGATCGAGACGCCGCTGCCCTATTTCCCGCAGATGCTGGTGCATGGCTCGACCTTCCCGGTGCGCGAGGACGTGATCGCGAAATACGGCCAGGACTGGACCAAGCCCGGCAATCTCGTCGGCAACGGCGCCTATGTGCTGAGCCAGCACCTGCTGGGCGAGCGCATCGAGATGGACAAGGCCCCGACCTACTGGGATGCCGAGCACACGGTGATGACCCATCTCACCGCGCTGACGATCAACGACAAGAATGCCGCGCTGACGCGCTATCTCGCGGGCGAGCTCGACCGGGTCGAGATCCCCGCCGGGCAATACCCGCGCCTTGCCAAGGAATACCCCGATCAGGCGAAATCGACGCCCTATTCGTGCAGCTACACCTATCTGGTGAACCTCTCCGACAAGGGCCCCGAGGCGCTGAAGGACGTGCGCGTGCGCAAGGCGCTGTCCTATGCGATCAACCGTGACGTGATCGTCGACAACGTGCTGCAGGGCGGCCAGAAGCCCGCCTACAACTGGACCCACTGGGCGACCGCGGGCTTCAAGATGCCCGATATCGACTATGCGCACTGGACCCAGAAGGAGCGCACCGAGAAGGCGAAGGAACTGCTCGCAGAGGCGGGCTATGGCCCCGACCACCCGCTGAAGCTGACGCTGAACTACAACACCTCGGACGATCACAAGAAGATCGCGATCGCGGTGCAGCAGTTCTGGAAGCCGCTCGGCGTGGCGCTGACGCTCAACAACATGGAGTGGAAGGTGCACACCGACAAGATGCAGAACCAGGACTTCGACCTTGCGCGCTATGCCTGGTGCGGCGACTACAACGAGGCCTCGACCTATCTCGACTTCTTCACCTCCTACTCGGGCCACAACAACGGCAAGTTCCTGAACGCCGACTATGACCGGATCATGAAGGAGTCGAAGACCGCGACCGATCCGCAGCCGCTCTACACCGAGGCCGAGCAGATCCTCGCGGATCAGATGCCGCTCCTGCCGATCTATCACTATGCCAAGGTCGACATGGTGAAGGCCGACATCAAGGGCCTGCCGACGGAGAACGTGATGCAAACCTGGTACGGCAAGGACCTCTTCCGCGTCGCCCCCTAAACCGCAGCCCGGGTGCGGGGCCCGTCCCCGCACCCAGCCACCGGACTTCCGCATGATCGTCTACATCCTCAAGCGTCTGGCCATCGCGATCCCGACGCTCCTGCTGCTCATCGTCCTGTCCTTCCTGCTGATGCACGCGGCGCCGGGCGGCCCCTTCACCCAGGAGCGCGGCCTGCCACCCGAGGTGCTGGCGAACCTGAACGCCAAATACGGGCTCGACCAGCCGCTGTGGCGGCAGATCGTCTCCTATGTCTGGGGCATCGTCAGCGCCTTCGATTTCGGCCCCTCCTTCGTCTACAAGGACCGTTCGGTGAACGACATCATCGCGCAGGGGTTCCCGGTGACGCTGACCTATGGCTTCCTGTCCTTCATCGTCGCGGTTGTGGTGGGCGTCACGCTCGGCACCATCGCCGCGGTGCGCCACAACACGGTGATCGACTATTTCGCCGTGGGCCTGTCGATCGGCGCACAGGTGCTGCCGAATTTCGTGATGGCGCCGATTCTGGTGCTGGTCTTCACCCTCGCCCTGCACTGGCTGCCGGGCGGCGGCTGGCGCTTCAACGACCCGCATTTCTGGGTGATGCCGGTGATCGCGCTCTCGACCTCCTACATGGCCTCGATCGCCCGGATCATGCGCTCGTCGATGCTCGAGGTGCTGACCTCGAACCACATCCGCACGGCGCGGGCGAAGGGCCTGTCGGGCCTGCGCATCGTGCTGCGCCACGCGCTGAAACCCGCGCTGCTGCCGGTGATCTCCTATCTCGGGCCCGCCTTCGTGGCGATGATCACCGGCTCGGTCATCGTCGACATCTATTTCTCGACCGGCGGCATCGGCAAGGCCTTCGTCGACAGCGCGCTGAACCGCGACTATGCGGTGATGATGGGGATCACCATCCTCGTCGGCGCCCTCACCATCCTCTTCAACCTCGTCGTCGACATCATCTACGGATGGATCGACCCGAAGATCCGGTATTGAGCCCATGGTCATCGACAGCCAGAAAATGCAGTCCCTCGCCGCCGCCACGGCGCGCGAGGACATCGCCGGCCGCTCGCTCTGGGCCGATGCGCGGCGCCGCTTCCTGCGCAACAAGGCGGCGCTCTTCGGTCTTCTGCTCCTTGTCTTCGTCGTGCTCTTCGCGCTCTTCGGCAACAGCCTCGCGCGCTGGAGCAATGACGAGATCGACTTTTCCGTGATGGGACAGGCGGCCGAGCTGGGTGGTCCCTCGCTCGAGACCGGCCATTACTTCGGCACCGACGACCTCGGCCGCGACCTCTTCGCGCGCACCGTCCAGGGCACGCAGATCAGCCTCGCCGTCGGCATCATCGGCTCGGCGATCGCGGTCGTCGTCGGCACGCTCTGGGGCGCGACCGCGGGCTATTTCGGCGGCCGCATCGACAACATCATGATGCGCACCGTCGATATCCTGCTGGCCATCCCCTACATGTTCGTGCTGATCCTGTTGCTGGTCATGTATGGCCGCTCGATCACCATGCTCTTCGCCGGTGTCGGGCTGATCTCCTGGCTCGAGATGAGCCGGATCGTTCGCGGCCAGACCCTGTCGCTGAAGAACCGCGACTATATCGAGGCGGCGCGCGCCATCGGCGTGCCGGCGCGCACCATCATCCGCCGCCACATCCTGCCGAACCTGATCGGCGTCGTCACCGTCTTCGCCACGCTTCTGGTGCCGAACATGATCCTGACCGAAAGCTTCATCTCCTTCCTCGGCCTGGGCGTGCAGGAACCGATGACCTCGCTTGGTGCGCTGATCTCCGAGGGCTCGGGCACCATCGCCTATGGCACGCTGTGGCAGCTCGCCTTCCCGCTTCTCTTCTTCGTCACCACCCTCTTCGGCTTCTTCTTCGTCGGCGACGGGCTGCGCGACGCGCTCGACCCGAAGGACCGCTGACATGGCGCTGCTCGATGTGAACGCCCTCTCCGTCCGCTTCGACACGCCCGAGGGCATGGTGCATGCGGTCAACGAAGTCTCCTTCTCGATGGAGCGCGGCGAGACGCTGGGCATCGTCGGCGAATCCGGGTCCGGCAAGAGCCAGCTCAGCTTCGCGATCATGGGGCTTCTGGCGAAGAATGGCCGCGCCACCGGCTCGGTCCGCTTCGAGGGCGAGGAGATCCTGAACCTGCCCGAACGCGCGCTGAACAAGCTGCGCGCCGACCGCATCGCGATGGTGTTCCAGGACCCGATGACCTCGCTCAACCCCTATATGCGGATCGCTGACCAGATGGCCGAGGTGCTGGAGCTGCACCGCGGCCTCGACCATCGCACCGCAGTGGCCGAAGCGGTGCAGATGCTCGACGCGGTGCGCATCCCCGATGCGCGCAACCGGGTGCGGCTTTTCCCGCACGAGTTCTCGGGCGGCATGCGGCAGCGGGTGATGATCGCGATGTCGCTGCTGTGCCATCCCGACCTGCTGATCGCCGACGAGCCGACCACCGCACTCGACGTCACCGTGCAGGCGCAGATCATGGCGCTTCTGGCCGATCTGCAGCGCGATTTCGGCATGGCGACGATCCTCATCACCCATGACCTCGGTGTCGTCGCCGGGTTTTGCGAACGCGCGATCGTGCTCTATGGCGGGCGGATCATGGAGGAGGCGCCGGTCGATCCGCTCTTTGCCGAACCGACGCATCCCTACAGCCGGGGCCTTCTGGACGCGATCCCGCGGCTCGACGCGACCGGCGCGGCACTGCACGCGATCCCCGGCAACCCGCCGAACATGACTGGCGCACCCGTGGGCTGCCCCTTCGCGCCGCGCTGCACACTGGCCGACGATCTGTGCCGCGCGGCGATGCCGCCGCTCGCCCCCTTCGCCCCGGGCCGCGCCCGCGCCTGCCACCGCCCGATCCTCGAGGTGCCCCGATGACCCGCCCCCTGCTCGAGGCCCGCGACGTCCGGGTCAGCTTCGAGATCCGCCACCCTTCCGATCTGCCCTGGACGCCGCCCCTGCTGCTGCACGCGGTCAACGGCATCTCCTTCCGCCTCGAGCGCGGCCAGACCCTCGGCATCGTCGGCGAGTCGGGCTGCGGCAAGTCGACCCTCGCGCGCGCGCTGATCCGGATGCTGCCGGCGACCGGCTCGGTGATCTGGGAGGACGGCACCGACCTGCTCACCCTCTCGCCGCGGCAGATGCTGTGCTACCGCGCCGAGATCCAGATGATCTTCCAGGACCCGCTCGCCTCGCTTGATCCGCGGATGACGGTGGGCGAGATCATCGCCGAGCCGCTGCGCACCCACCGGCCGCGGATGGGCACGGCCGAGCGGCGCGAGAAGGTGCGCGCGGTGATGGAGCGGGTCGGCCTGCTGCCGAACCAGATCAACCGCTACCCGCATGAATTCTCGGGCGGGCAGTGCCAGCGCATCGGCATCGCCCGCGCGCTGGTGGTCGAGCCGAAGCTGCTGATCTGCGACGAGCCGGTCTCGGCGCTCGATGTCTCGATCCAGGCGCAGGTGATCGGCCTGCTCGAGGAGCTGCGCCGCGACCTCGGCCTGACGATCCTGTTCATCGCGCATGACCTGAGCGTGGTGAAGCATCTGTCGGACGAGGTGATGGTGCTCTACCTCGGGCGGATGATGGAAAAGGCACCGTCCTCGACGCTCTTTTCCGACCCGCGCCACCCCTACACGCAGGCGCTGCTCTCCGCCGTGCCGATCCCCGATCCGCAGGTCGAACGGACGAAACGGGTGATCGCGCTGGACGGCGAACTGCCCAGTCCGATGAACCCGCCCTCGGGCTGCGTCTTCCGCACCCGCTGCCCGCGCGCAACCGGGCTGTGCGCCAGCCCCCCGCCCGAGGAACGCACCTCCGACGCGCGCCATCACACCTTGTGCCATTTCCCGGGCCCCGCCGCCGAGCTGATCGGCTGAGGTCGCGGCCACCGGGGTCGGTCGGGCCACCCGGGGTCAGTCGGTGAACAGCTCGACCCCGTTGCCGGCCCGCGCCGGCGGCGGACGCTGGATCACCGCCGCCTCGCCCAGAAGCCGCTGCCGCACCCGCCCGGTCGTTGGCCAGAACTCGATCCGCCGGGCCTGGGTGCCGCCCAGGCTGCGGCTGATGCAGGCGATCCCCTCCCGGTCGAGGAAATCGAGCACGAAGTCGACATTCTTCTGACCGATATCCGACAGCCCCGCGATCATCCGCGCCCCGCCGAAGACCTTCGCGCGCAGGTTCGGCCGGTGCGCGCCGCGCTTGATCAGCGCGTTGATGAGCAGTTCCATCGCGTTGACGCCGAAGCTTGCCGCCTGGATCGCGTCGCCGCGCCCCTCGGGCAGCAGGAAGTGGTTCATCCCGCCGATCCGCGCATCCTCGTCGAACAGGCAGGTCGCGATGCAGGAGCCGAGGATGGTCGAGATCGGCCGCTCGTCCGCGCCGACGACGAATTCCCCCTGAGCGATGTGGATCGGGCGGGCCGGTGCGTCCACGAGCCCCTCCCTAGACCGGGCGCGCGGCGGCGCGGCACAGATCGAGGATCGCCGCCGACATCTCCGGCAGGGCGACCGGCCGTTCCGCCGCCCCGATCTCGAGCGCCGCGCGCGGCATGCCGAAGACGACCGAGGTTTCCTCGTCCTGCGCCAGGCAGCGCGCGCCGCCCTGCCGCAGCGCCAGCATCCCCGCCGCTCCGTCGCGCCCCATGCCGGTGAGCAGAACCGCAACGGTCCGCTCGGCCACCGGTTCGGCCGAGCGGAACAGGACGTCGACCGAGGGCCGATAGCCGCCGACCTTCTCGCCGCGCCGCAGCCGGCAGCGTGGCGCCAATCCCGGTGCAAGTTCGAGATGGGTCTCGCCGCCCGGTGCCATCGCCACCATGCCCTGTACCAAGGGCTCGCCCTCGCGCGCCAGCACCATGCGCGGCGCGATCCGCCCCGCCAGCCGTTTCGCGAAGCTGACGAGGAAGCCTTCCGGCATGTGCTGGGTGATCAGCGTCGGCGGGCAGTTCTCCGGAAAGCCCGCAAGCAACGTCTCGAGCGCATCGACGCCCCCCGTCGAGGAACCGATCAGGACAATGCGCCCGTTCCAGTCGAACCCTGTCGCCGGTGCCACCCGCAACCGCCGCCCGGGCAGCCGGAGCCGCGCCCCCGCCGCCGCGACCAGCAGATCGGCCAGAGACCCGAAGGCCGCTGTGAAGCCCCCGCTCACCGGCTTGCCGATGCACTCGACCGCGCCAAGCGCCAGCGCCTCGAGCGCCGCACGCGAGCCATTCTGCGTCTGGCTCGAGATCATCACCACCGGCATCGGCCGCAGCCGCATCAGTTTCTCGAGAAAGGCGAGGCCGTTCATCCGCGGCATCTCGACATCGAGTGTCAGAACGTCGGGATGCAACGCCTTGATCAGCTCGCGCGCCTCATAGGGATTGGTGGCCTCTCCCACGACCTCGAGACGCGGATCGGGCGCCAGCACGGCCCGGATCAGGCCGCGGATCGTGGGGGAATCGTCCACGATCAGCACCCGTTTCGGCAGCCGCGCCCCGCCGGGCGCACCGATCGTCTGGCACAGCTCAGAAATCTTCCCAATCCTCCTCCATCGCGACGGCGGTCTGTGCCGTCGCCCCCGCCGTCCGCGCAACCGAGGCCTTGTGCCGCGCGAGGTCGATCGGCCGCGCGACCGCCGGCGCGGGTTTCGCCGCCACACCGGCGGTGCGGAACTGCGCCGTGGTCGCGGACAGCGCCTGTGCCCCGCGGGTCAGCGCGTGGCTCGCCGCCGTCGTCTGCTCGAACATCGCGGCATTGTGCTGCGTCACCTGGTCAAGCTGGTTCATCGCGGTGTTGATCTCCGCAAGCCCTGCCGACTGTTCCTGCGCCGAGGCGGCGATCTCGGACACCCGCGCGGCAATGTCATTCACCGCAACCAGGATCCGCTGCAAGGCGCTGCCGGTCTCGCCCACCAGATCGACACCGCGCCGGACGTGGTTCGACGAGGCGGTGATCAGCGTGTCGATCTCGCGCGCGGCTTCGGAGGAGCGCTGCGCCAGCGCCCGCACCTCGGAGGCGACAACGGCAAAGCCGCGCCCCGCCTCGCCGGCCCGCGCCGCCTCGACCCCCGCATTCAGCGCCAGCAGGTTGGTCTGGAACGCGATATCGTCGATCACCCCGATGATGCGCGAGATCTTGCGCGACGATTCCTCGATCTCGCCCATCGCCGAGACCGCCTGCTGCACGATCTGCCCCGAGCTTTCCGCACTCTCGCGAGCCTGGGCAACGACGAGATTCGCCTCCCCCACCCCGGCCGCGGCCGAACTGACCGAGGAGGTCAGCTGATCGAGCGCCGCCGCCGTCTCCTCGAGCGTGGCGGCCTGGCGTTCGGTGCGGCTGCTCAGGTCCTCGGCGGCGTTGGAGATCTCGCGCGCCTCGCCGTCGATCTCGGCGGCATTGTCGATCACCACCTGCACCGCCTGCGACAGCGTCGTCACAGCGCGGTTGAAATCCGCGCGCAGCTGTTCGTATTCCTCGGGGAAGGCCTGCTCGAGAAGGCTGCAAAGATCGCCGGTCGCCAGCCGCTCGAGCCCGATGCGCAGCGCCTCGACCACCGCCTTCTGGCCGGCCTGCATCGCCTCGTTGCGCGCCTGCTCCAGCCGCAGCGCCTCCTGCGCCTCGGTGACGTCATTCGCGATCAGCACGATCTTGAGCAAGCGGTCGTTGCGATCGGGCACCGGGGTGATGCTGCCCTCGGCCAGCAGGCTGCGCCCGCCCGGCGCGGTCAGCCGGAAGCGCCCGGCGATCGGTTCGAGATTTGCGAGCCGCGGCCAGAACCCCTCGAGCCCTTCGACACCATCGATCAGCGCCTCGTGCGAAAGACCGATCAGCGCCTCCGCCTCGACGCCAAGCGCGGTCACCAGATTGGCGTTCACCCGTGCCAGTGTGCCCGTGGGCGCGAATTCGAAGATCAGCTGATAGTCGTCGATCGCCGAGAGCAGCGCCCGGTTCATCCGCAGCTCAGTCACATCGCGCCACTCGACGACATAGCCGATGCGCCCCTTCTCGGGCTGGGTGATCTCGATGATGTCGAGGCCGAAACGCCCCTCACCGACGACGATGTCGGCGTGGTAGGGCAGGTTCGCCGAGTCGCTCAGGATGGCGCGGGCATGGGCGGGGGTGCGGTGGAACATGTCCATCGACTTGCCCACCAGATCCTCGGCGTCGATCTCGGGGGTAACCTTGCGGAAATCCTCGATCCGGGTGCCGATCATCCGCACCACTGCGGCATTGACATAGCGGATGTTGAACTCCGCATCGACCATCATCATCGCCGCCGAGGAGTTGCGGAAGGCCGTGCCCTGCGCCGCCGCCTCGCGCCGCGTGACCTCGGCCTCGGACAGATCGTCGCGCAGCCCGGCGAGCGCCCGGGCGATGTCGCCGATCTCGTCGCCGCGCTCGCCATCGTGGACCTCGGCGTCATAGATCCCTTCCGAGATCTTGCCGACCGTGCCGGTGAGCCGGGCAAGCGGTTTCGAGACCGAGCGCGCCATCCAGGCCGAAAGCCCGCCGAGCAGCACAAGCAGCATCGCGCCGTTCAGCGTCAGCTGCCGCGCCAGCGCCCGTGCGGGCTCGAACAGCTCCTGCGTGCCCTGCTCGACCACCGCGGCATAGGTCCGGCCGAACAGCGTGACCGGCGCGAAGACCGCCATCACCTCGGCGCCGGTGATCCCCGCCTCGATCACATGCCCGCTCTCGCCGGCAAGGGCGCGCTGCACTGCCGGAGTCTGCACCTCACCGGGCACTCCGCCGGCCGGGGCATGGCGCAGCGTGCTTTCGAGAGCCATGTCCGTGTCGACGACATAGCCCTGCCCGGTTTCGCCCAGGGCACGCGGGTCGGCCATGATCGCGGAGAGCGGGGCGGCAGAGGCCTTGAACACCAGAACGCCCAGCAGCATCCCTTCGGTGCTGCGCAGCGGGCGGGCGAGGAAGACCACCTCGGGCGCGCCGGGATCGCGGATGAAATCTGACACCACCGGCGCATCACCGGATGCCGCCTGTGCCGCCGCCACCACCTGGGCAAGCGGGCTGTCCTTTGCCGAGCCCTCGCGCAGGTTGATGGCGAAATCCTCCTGCTTGTTCATCGAATAGATCACGTTGCCGGTGACGCCCACGAGGTAGATGTCGAGCAGGTTCTTCTGCTCGGCCAGGGCGACGAACCCGGGGTGATAGCGGCGGTGCAAGATGGTGTAATCATTGACATCGCCGGGATAGTCGAGCTTGAACCGCTCGGCCGGCGGGTTCGGGTTCGCCTCGATGAAGGCCTTGCGCAGATAATCCTGCGGCGCCGTGCCGAGCCGCTCCCAGGCGGCGCCGAACTCGCGCAGCGCGCGCGTGGTGCCGGCGTTGCTGGCCGTCGCGCCGAGATCGGAGGTCAGACCCGCGGCCCAGTGTTCCAGTGCCGTGCCGCGCATCTCGAGGCTCTGCTGCAGCCGGTCGGTTCCCTCGCTGGTGAGGATCTTGCGCGCCACCCCATAGGAGGACAGCCCCATGATGGCGAGCGCCACCACCGAGATTGCCACCAGCATCAGCGGCAACCGGACCCCAAGTTTGATGCGTTTCAGAACCTTCATGCCTTCGCCTCCGGAGGCGCGCGGCCTTGCGCGCGCCTGTCACCATTTCGCGGACCTCCGCGAGGGCGAGGATGAGCGGAACTGCTGAAGATTCCTTTAAGCGCGACGCGCCGGCATCAAATTGTCAGCGCGGCGCGCAACAGCCCGAAGCGACGGGAAAATTCCGACAGGCCGAGGCCGTCCTGCGCCACCCGCTCGGGCGCGCGTGCCGCCAGCCGCAACACCGCAGGCGCCTGCCAGCCGGGCAGCATCGCACGGCGCACCGGGGCCGGGGCGCGGCGCAGCGCGCGGCGCGCGGCATCCAGCTCGGCCAGCGCCGCCCGGGCGAGGCCCGAGATCGCCTCGGGCGCCACCTCGGGCAGCGGCGCACGGCCGCGGGCAAGCAGCTCGGGCACGGCACGAAACCAGGCCGCCAGCCCCGCCGCCGCGCCGAAACGCGCCAGCACCGCCTGTGCCGCGGCATCGGCGCCGAAGACCGCGCCTGCCGCGCGAAACAGGTTGCCCGAGGTCTCGCCCAGATAGGTCGAAAGCTCTGCCGCATCGGCAAAGGGCTCGTTCCAGCAATCGCGGCGCCGGGCCTCGGCCAGCGCCACCAGGTGCGGGGCCGCCGCGCGCAGCGGCACCAGCGCCGCGCCGATCTCGTGGCGCGGTTCGTGGCCCTGCTCCGCCAGCGCCTCGAGCGCATCGACCCACCATTGCAGCCGCATCTCGGCCACCATCGGCTCGCTCGAGGCCCAGGGCGCGCGGGCGATCTCGAGGTTCGCCGCGTAAAGCGGCCAGAGCCGCGCGCGTTCCTCCGCCGGCACCGCCATCGTCGCGGCGAACCGGTCGGGATCGCCCGCCTCGACCCGCGCCGCGGCGGCGGCCACGCTTTGCCCGAGATCGCTCATGCCGGCTGCGCCCCGTCGCGCGCAAGCTTCCAGGTGATCGCGTCGAGCAGCGCCTCGAAGGAGGCGTCGACGATGTTCGGGCTGACCCCCACCGTCGACCAGCGCAGCCCCTTGCTGTCCTCGCTGTCGATGATGACGCGGGTCACGGCCTCGGTGCCGCCATGGGTGATGCGGACCTTGAAGTCGACCAGCTTCATGTCCTCGATGTGGCACTGATAGGGGCCGAGGTCCTTCGCCAGCGCCTTCGAGAGCGCGTTGACCGGGCCGCCGTCGGAGCCGTCGGCGACGATCCCCTCGGACACGCTCAGCCGCCGCTCGCCGCCGATGTTGACGACGACCACCGCCTCGGACAGGTGCCCCATCCGGCCACGCGCATCGCGCCGACGCTCGACCGTGACGCGATAGCGCTCGACCGAGAAGAACTCGGGCAGCAGGCCGAGTTCGCGCCGCGCCAGCAGCTCGAACGAGGCCTGCGCGCCGTCATAGGCATAGCCGCGGTCCTCGCGCTCCTTGATCTCGTCGAGGATCGCGCCAAGGCGGGCGTCCTTCGGATCGACCTCGATCCCCATCGAGGCCAGACGCGCGCGCAGGTTCGACTGCCCGGCCTGGTTCGACATCGGGATGAGCCGCGCATTGCCGACCAGCGCCGGATCGACATGCTCGTAGGTGGTCGGGTCCTTGAGGATCGCCGAGGCATGGAGCCCCGCCTTGTGGGTGAAGGCCGAGGCGCCGACATAGGGGGCCGAGCGCAGCGGCACCCGGTTCAGGATATCGTCGAGCTTGCGCGAGAGCTTCGTCAGCCCGGCCAGCGCCGCATCGGTGATCCCGGTCTCGAGCTGCGAGCGGAACGGCTCCTTCAGCAGCAGCGTCGGAATGAGCGAGGTGAGGTTCGCGTTGCCGCAGCGCTCGCCCAGACCGTTGAGCGTGCCCTGCACCTGCCGCACGCCTGCGAGCACCGCGGCAAGCGAGCCCGCCACCGCCTGCCCGGTGTCGTCGTGGCAGTGGATGCCCAGCCGGTCGCCCGGGATTCCGGCGGCGATCACCGCGGTGACGATCACGCCGATCTCCTGCGGCAGCGTGCCGCCATTGGTGTCGCACAGCACGATCCAGCGCGCCCCGGCCTCGAGCGCCGCGCGCAGGCATTCGAGCGCATAGGCCGGGTTCGCCTTGTAGCCGTCGAAGAAATGCTCGGCGTCGAACAGCGCCTCGCGCCCCGAGGCCACCATATGCTCGACCGAGGCGCGGATGTTCGAGATGTTCTCGTCGAGCGCAAGGCCAAGCGCGGTGGTGACGTGATAGTCATGCGTCTTGCCGACCAGACAGACGGCGGGCGTCGCGGCGTTCATCACCGCCGCCAGCACCTCGTCATTCGCCGCCGACCGGCCCGAGCGCTTGGTCATGCCGAAGGCGGTGAAGGTCGCGCGCGTCTCGGGCCGCTCGGCGAAGAACTCGCTGTCGGTCGGGTTCGCGCCGGGCCAGCCGCCCTCGATATAGTCGATGCCGATCGCGTCGAGCGCCCGCGCGATGGCGATCTTCTCGGAGACCGCGAACTGCACGCCGGCGGTCTGCTGACCGTCGCGCAAGGTGGTGTCGTAAAGATACAGTCGCTCGCGACCCATGGCTGGCTCCTCCCGCCCCGTCAATTCCGCTGGTTGCCGTGCCCGCTCAGAGCGGCGGCAGCTTCGCCGCGTCGAACCCCGCCCCCGGCAGCAGCTCGACCCCCGCCTTCGACATCCGCACCTCGACGCCGGCGGCAAGCAGCGCCGCCTTCATCGCGTCGACCGGCGCGAAGTCCTTGGTCTCCATCGCCGCCGCGCGCAGATCGGACAGCCGCGCCGCATGGGCGGAGAGATCCGCCTGCGGCGCCGCGGCCCAGGCCCCCATGGCGGGCTCGAGCAGCCCCATCAGCTGCGCCGAGGCAACGAACTCTGCGAGTTGTTCATTCAGCTTAAGCTTTTCGGGGTGATCCGCTGCGAGGTGCGCTCGCTCTTTTGCCAACTGCCCTAAGGCTTGCCCCTGATGCTGCAGGAAATTCAAAGCACCGGCAGTATTTAAGTCGTCCGACAACGCCGCTAAAACCTCGGGCCCCGGATACGTGGCAATGACACCTTCAGTCAGCGAACGCCAGCGGAGTAGCGCCCGTTTCGCGTCATCCGCCTTGCGCTGCGTCCAGTCCATCGGCTTGGTGTAATGCGTCTGCAGGAAGACGAAGCGGATCACCTCGCCCGGGATGCCCTTGTCGAGCAGGTCGCGCACGGTGAAGAAGTTGCCGAGCGACTTCGACATCTTCTTGCCCTCGACCTGCAGCATCTCGTTGTGCAGCCAGTAGCGGGCGAACTGCCCCTCGGGATGGGCGCAGCAGCTTTGCGCGATCTCGTTCTCGTGGTGCGGGAATTGCAGGTCGATGCCGCCCGCATGGATGTCGAAGCTCGCGCCAAGCAGCTCATAGCTCATCGCCGAGCATTCGATATGCCAGCCCGGCCGGCCACGGCCCCAGGGGCTGTCCCAGCCCGGCAGATCGGCGTCCGAGGGCTTCCACAGCACGAAGTCCATCGGGTCTTCCTTGAACGGCGCCACCTCGACCCGGGCGCCCGCGATCATGTCGTCGACCGAGCGGCCCGACAGCGCGCCATAATTGGTGTAGCTGCGAACCCGGAACAGCACATGGCCGTCCTTGGCATAGGCGTGCCCGCTCTCGATCAGCCCGGCGATCATCGCGATCATCGCGCCGATGAAATCGGTCGCCCGCGGCTCGAGCGTCGGGCGCAGCGCGCCAAGCGCGTCCATGTCGGCGTGATACCAGGCGATGGTTTCCTCGGTGCGGGCGCGGATCAGCTCCTCGAGCGTGCCCTCGGCCCCCGCCTCTTTGCGCGCGCGCGCCGTCGCGTTGATCTTGTCGTCGACGTCGGTGAAGTTGCGCACGTATTTCACATGCGCCGCGCCATAGACCAGCCGCAGCAGCCGGAACAGCACGTCGAACACGACCACCGGCCGGGCATTGCCCAGATGCGCGCGGTCATAGACGGTCGGGCCGCACAGATACATGCGCAGGTTCTGCGGATCGAGCGGGACGAAAACCTCCTTGGTGCGGGTCTTCGTGTTGTGCAGGCGGATCTCGGTCATAAGTCCTCGCAGGCTTTCCCGGCGCGGGCTTAGCAGGTTCATCGATCTGTGGAAATGCGAAGAACGGCCCGCGTGACGGATGTCAGCGGCAAATAATGATGCAGATGAGGGGGGCACGGTTCTTCATGCGTATCTTCTAGCGCGCCGCCGCGAGCCTGTGAAGCCCCTTCATCTGGACATTGCCCCCGGCCTCGGTCACGCTGCGGCCGATGACCAGAAGCCGTGCGATATTTCGATGACGATCCGTCCCGCCGACACGCCCGTCCCTGCCGAGGGGCAAAGCTATGCCCGCTGTCTCGAACTGGTCGAGGAGCACAAGGGATTCTTTCGTGACTACACCCACCACAGCCTCGCCTTCCTGCCCGGCCACGGCGAGGCGGCAAAGCACCTCGTCGTCACGCTCGGCAACCTGTCGTCCTATCACGAGAAGGGCGAGCGGCTGCCCTGGGCCTACGGGCTGGTGGCAAAGCAGGGCTGGTCGATCCTCGGCGTGATGAACAAGCGCGGCGACTGGTTCCGCGAGCCCGAGATCCTCGCCGTGCTGGCCGAGCTGCGCGACAGCGGCTTTTACGACGCGTTCGATCAGGTCTCGACCTACGGGTCGTCGATGGGGGGCTATGGCGCACTGGCGCTGGCGCCCTTTTTCCCGCGCGCCCATGCCGTCGCCTTCGCACCGCAATCCACGCTGAACCGCCGCGCCGCGCCCTTCGACAAGCGCTATCGCTATGGCCGGGGGCTCGGCGACTGGACCGCGCCCGAGGCCGACGCTGCCCGCGGCGCGCAGGCCCTCGAAGGCGGCTATATCTTCTACGACCCCTTCATCCCCGAGGACAAGGCGCATGTCGCCCGCATCCGCGCTCCGCAGTTGATGAAGATGAAGCTGCGCCACTGCGGCCATGCGCTGCCGCCGGTGCTGATGCGGATGGAGCTTCTGAAGCCGCTCGCCCTCGCCGCGCTGCGCCGCGAGCTGACCGAGGAAAGCCTCGCGCAGATGCTGCGGGCGCGGCGCAACTCGGTGCGCTATGTCGACCTGCTGCTCGAGAATGCCCGCGCGCGGGGCCATCTGACCCTTGGACTATGCGCCGCGAACGAGGCGCTCTCGCGCCTCGATAACTGGAAATTGCGCAAGCAGCGCAAAGCCTTGCTGGACACTCTTCAGAAAGGGAATGAAGCTGGCTGAGGCTCAGGCCGCAGCCTGCCACAGCGCCGGGGCGAAAGGTTCGATCCGCACCGACTTGCCCTCGAAAGTGCAAAACGAGCCGGGCGGGATCTCCTGCCAGTCGCCCTCGTCATCCTCGAGCGGCTCGGAGACCACGGCGCGGCCGCGGCGGGTTTCCGACCAGCGGTGATAGAGCGTCGGCGCCGCCTCGTCGCTGGCATAGCGCACCGCATAAAGCCGCACGCCATCCGACAGCGCCGCCGTCAACCGCAGATAGGGCGCATGGCCACGCTCGCGCGCATGCGCCTCGAACCGTGCCGCGGCGCGTTCAAGCGCGCATTTCGGATCGGCCTCGAGCCCCTCGCCGAGCGCCACCAGGAACAGCGCCTCGCTGTCGGTCGCGCCCTTGCGCTGCGGATAGAGGGCATCGGGGATCATCATCTCGGCGTCGCGGCGGAAGGCGTCGAAACCGCCGATCTGGCCGTTGTGCATGAAGCTCCAATGACCGACGACGAAGGGATGGCAATTGTTGCGCGAGGTCGCGGTGCCGGTCGAGGCGCGGACATGGGCGAGGAACAGCCCCGATTTCACCGTCGCGGTGAGCGAGCGCAGGTTCGGGTCCGACCAGGCCGGCATCACGTCGCGGTACAGCCCCGGTTCCGGCTTTTCACCATACCAGGCGACGCCGAACCCGTCGGCGTTGATCGCCGTGTGGCAGCGCGTTGCGCAATGGCTTTGATGGATCAGCGAATGCCCCGGCCGGCTGACGATATCCTCAAGGAAGGTCGGCTGTCCGATATAGGCGGCCCAACGGCACATTCTGGCTCTCACACGGCGCGAAACGCGCCGCCCTCACTCATGCTGCATTGCGGCAATGTAACACGGTGATGACGGCGCGCAAAGTCACTCGATCGCTTCGACGATCACCAGATCGCGCTCGGCCGCGCCCTTGGCATGGGCGAGCGCCGCCTGATACTCGGGCCCGCGATAGCAGGCCTCGGCCGCCTCGAGGCTCGGGAACCAGGCGACGACATTGCGCGCCCGCTCCTTGCCCTCGAGCTGCACATAGCGTGCGCCGCGGGCCAGGAACTTGCCGCCCGCCTTGGCAATCGCCGGCCCCGCGGCCTCGGCATACTTGCCATAGGCCTCGGGGTTGGTGACGGTCACATGCGCGATCCAGTAGGCGCCGGGCATCAGACCGCCCCCGCCAGAACCGCACGCGCGGCCGAGACCGCCTCGGCGGCCTTCGACGGATCGGCCCCGCCCGCCTGCGCCATGTCGGGACGGCCACCGCCGCCCTTACCGCCAAGCGCCGCCGCCGCCGCCTTGACCAGATCGACGGCCGAGACGGTGCCGGTCTTGTCGGCGGTGACACCCGCCGCGACCGCCGCCTTGCCGCCGGTGTCCGCGACGACCAGAACCGCACCGGAACCGACCTTGTCCTTCAGCGCATCGACCAGCGCCGGCAGGTCCTTGCCCGAGACGCCGGTGACGATCTGCGCGAGGAACTTGACCCCGCCGATGTCCTCGGCCTCGGGGCCACCCGACGCCCCGCCGCCCATGGCGAGCTCGCGGCGCAGCTGCGCCACCTCGTTCGCCAGGTGCTTGCGTTCCTCGGCCAGCGCATGGACGCGCTCGACCAGATCCGCGGTCGAGGTCTTCAGCACCGCCGCAGCCTCGGCCGCCAGCGCCGCCTGCCCCTTGAGATAGTCAAGCGCCACCTGCCCGGTCAGCGCCTCGACCCGGCGCACGCCAGCCGAGGACGCGCTGTCGCCCAGCACGACGAAGGCGCCGATCTCGCCGGTGCGCGCCACATGGGTGCCGCCGCACAGCTCGAGCGAATAGGTCTTGCCGGCCGGGCCCTTGCCCGAGCCAAGCAGCTCGCCCATCGACACGACGCGGACCTCGTCGCCGTATTTCTCGCCGAACAGCGCCTGCGCGCCAAGGCCGCGGGCGTCGTCGGGGGTCATGATCCGGGTCTCGACCGGGGCGTTCTGGCGGATGAAGGCGTTCACCTCGGCCTCGACCGTGGCGATCTCCTCGGCGCTCATCGCCTTCGAATGGCTGAAGTCGAAGCGCAGCCGGTCCTCGGCGTTGAGCGAGCCCTTCTGCGCGACGTGCTCGCCCAGCGTGCGGCGCAGCGCCTCGTTCAGCAGGTGGGTGGCCGAGTGGTTCGCCCGGATCGCGCCGCGGCGCTTGTGGTCGACCTCGAGCCGCGCGCCCTGCCCGACCGAGATCTCGCCCATCGTCACCTCGGCGATGTGCAGGAACACCCCCGCGACCTTGCGGGTGTCGGTCACATGGGCCTCGCCGGTCTCGGTGCGGATGATGCCGGCATCGCCGACCTGACCGCCCGATTCCGCATAGAAGGGCGTCTGGTTGACGACGATCTGCACCGTGCCCTTGGCCGATTTCACCTCGGCCCCGTCCTGCACCAGCGCAAGGATCTGGCCCTCGGCCTTTTCGGTGTCATAGCCGAGGAATTCGGTCACGCCCTTCTCTTCTGCGATCTCGAACCAGATCTTGGCGTCCTTGGTCTCGCCCGAGCCGGCCCAGGCGGCACGCGCCTTCGCCTTCTGCTCGGCCATCGCGGTGTCGAAGCCGCTGGTGTCGACGGTCATGCCCTTCTCGCGCAGCGCGTCCTGCGTGAGATCCAGCGGGAAGCCGTAGGTGTCGTAGAGCTTGAAGGCCGCATCGCCCGGCAGCACGCCACCCTCGGGCAGCGCCGAGACCTCGTCGTCGAGCAGCTTGAGCCCGCGGTCAAGCGTCACGCGGAACTTCGTCTCCTCGAGCTTCAGCGTCTCCTCGATCAGCGCCTGCGCGCGCACGAGTTCCGGATAGGCCTCGCCCATCTGGCGCACCAGCGCCGGCACCAGACGGTGCATCACCGGATCCTTCGCGCCCAGCATGTGGGCATGACGCGCGGCACGGCGCAGGATGCGGCGCAGCACATAGCCGCGGCCGTCGTTCGAGGGCATGACACCATCGGCGATCAGGAAGGAGGTCGAGCGCAGGTGGTCGGCAATCACCCGGTGATGCACCTTGCCGGGGCCGTCGGGGTCCTGGCTCGTGACGTTCGCCGAGGCCTCGATCAGCGAGCGCATCAGGTCGGTGTCATAGTTGTCGTGCTTGCCCTGCAGCAACGCGCCGATGCGTTCCAGCCCCATGCCGGTGTCGATCGACTGCATGTCGAGGGTGCGCATCGAGCCGTCCTCGAACTGCTCGTTCTGCATGAACACGAGGTTCCAGATCTCGATGAAGCGGTCGCCGTCCTCGTCCTTCGAGCCGGGCGGGCCACCCCAGATGTGATCGCCGTGGTCGAAGAAGATCTCGGTGCAGGGGCCGCAGGGGCCGGTCGGCCCCATCTGCCAGAAGTTGTCCTTCGTGGCGATGCGGATGATGCGCTCGTCGGGCAGGCCCGCGACCTTCTTCCAGATCTCGGCCGCCTCGTCATCGGTGTGATAGACGGTGACCAGAAGCTTGTCCTTCGGGATGCCGAAGTCCTTGGTCAGCAGCTCCCAGGCATAGGGGATCGCGCCGGTCTTGAAATAGTCGCCGAAGGAGAAGTTCCCCAGCATCTCGAAGAAGGTGTGGTGACGCGCGGTATAGCCCACATTGTCGAGGTCGTTATGCTTGCCGCCGGCGCGCACGCATTTCTGCGCGGTGGTGGCGCGGACGTAGTCGCGCTTCTCGACGCCGGTGAAGCAGTTCTTGAACTGCACCATGCCGGAGTTGGTGAACATCAGCGTCGGGTCGTTGCGCGGCACGAGCGGCGAGCTTTCGACGACGCGGTGGCCGTTGCGCTCGAAGAAGTTGAGGAACGTCGATCGGATATCGTTCAGGCTGGGCATATCTCTGGCCTTCCGGGGCAATTTGCTTCCGTTTAGCCTTCGCGCCCGCCCCTGTCCAGAAAGCAAAAGGCCGGGCATGGGCCCGGCCTTGCACAAGGGGCGTTGATCGGCGCCCTCACTCCTCGGTGAGAGGCTCGTCGTCGGCGCTGGTGCTGAAGTCGAGCCCATGACTCGCGCGGATCTTGTCCTCGATCTCATAAGCCATGTCGGGGTGGTCGCGCAGGAACTGCTTGGCGTTCTCGCGGCCCTGGCCGATGCGCTCGTCGCCGTAGCTGTACCACGAGCCCGACTTCTCGACCACGCCAGCCTTGACGCCCAGATCGATCAGCTCGCCGACCTTCGAGATGCCTCCGCCATATATGATGTCGAACTCGACCTGGCGGAAGGGCGGCGCGACCTTGTTCTTCACCACTTTCACCCGGGTCGCGTTGCCCACCACCTCGTCGCGGTCCTTGATCGAACCGATGCGGCGGATGTCGAGACGGACCGAGGCATAGAATTTCAGCGCGTTGCCGCCCGAAGTGGTCTCGGGGCTGCCGAACATCACGCCGATCTTCATCCGGATCTGGTTGATGAAGATCACCATGCAGTTCGAGCGCCCGATCGAAGCGGTCAGCTTGCGCATCGCCTGGCTCATCAGGCGGGCCTGGGCGCCCACCGTGGCGTCGCCCATGTCGCCCTCGATCTCGGCCTTCGGCGTCAGCGCGGCAACCGAGTCGACCACCACCATGCTCACCGCACCCGAGCGCACCAGCGTGTCGACGATCTCGAGCGCCTGCTCGCCGGTGTCGGGCTGCGAGATCAGCAGCTCGTCGAGGTTCACCCCCAGCTTGCGGGCATAGAGCGGGTCGAGCGCATGTTCGGCGTCGACGAAGGCGCAGACGCCGCCCTTCTTCTGCTCCTCGGCGATGCAATGCAGCGTCAGCGTGGTCTTGCCCGAGCTTTCCGGCCCGTAGATCTCGATGATGCGCCCCTTCGGCAGGCCACCGATGCCAAGCGCGATGTCGAGGCCGAGCGAGCCGGTCGAGGTCGCCTCGATCTCCAGCGCCGGGTTCTCGGCTCCGAGTTTCATGATCGAGCCCTTGCCGAACTGCCGTTCGATCTGAGCCAGCGCCGATTCGAGCGCCTTCTGCTTGTCCGCCTTGCTTTTGTCAGTCATCTCGAAAAGGCCTGCCGTTGACATGGATCGTATCCTTATCCCACAGTGCGCCGACCGCGGCAATCTCGGGGCCGTCCGCCATTCGTTCTCATTTCGTTCCATATGAGCACAATACGAGAACATTGCAACAGATTTGTTCTGTCGCACGGACTGCAATGATTGTTTGACGCCCTCTCCCGGGGCACGAACGAAGCAAGACAACGAGGGCAGGATGCTCATCTTCTGGGATCAACGACTGGTCTTTCTGGCAACGCCGAAGGCCGGCTCCACCGCAGTCGAGGCCGCACTGGAGCCGCTCGCCTCGGTGGCGATGAAGCGGCCCGATCCGCTCAAGCACATGGCGGCGCAGGATTATCTTGCGAATCTGGCGCCCTATCTCGAGGCGACGAGCGGCGAGCGCTTCACCACCGTCGCGCTGATGCGCGAGCCGGTGGGCTGGCTGATGTCCTGGTATCGCTTCCGTCAGCGTGACGTCCTCGACGGCGAGGACGCGGCGATCCGGCGCCACAGCTTCGAGACCTTCGCGCGCAGCTACATGGACCCTGCCGACCCGCTGCGCAGCGAGATCGGGCTGCAGTCCGACGTGCTGGCCGATGCCGCAGGCGCGCCGCTCGTCGACCGGATCTTCCGTTACGAGGCGATCGACCGCTTCGTGCATTTCCTCGAGGACCGGCTCGACTGCGCGATCACCCTGCCCCGGGTCAACGTGCCCCCCGCCGCAGACGTCAAGCTGACGGGCGAAAGCGAGGCGGCGCTGCGCACGACGATGGCGGCCGATGTCGCCCTTTATGACAGCCTCGGCTGAAGCCGTGCCGCTCCCGCCCGCTCAGTGCGGAATCTGGTTCTGCACCGTCGCGGTCAGCTCGCTCAGCGAGAATGGCTTCGGCAGGAAGACCGAATTTGTCACCGGCGGGCGGCCGTCGCGGAACACGTCCTCGGCATAGCCCGAGACGAAGACCACCGCCGTGTCGGGGCGCGCCTTCAGCGCCTCGGCGACCCAGGTCGGCCCGTCCATCCCCGGCATGATCACATCGGTGACGAAGACATCGAAGATCAGGCTTTCGTCCTCGAGGATGCGCAGCGCCTCCTCGGCATTCTCGGCCTCGAAGACGGTATAGCCACGCAGCTTCAGCGCGCGCGAGGCGAAGGCGCGCACCGGCGCCTCGTCCTCGACGAGCAGGATCGTCGCATTCATCGGCTCGGGCGGCAGCACCGGTGCCGAAGCCTCGGCCGCCTCCGGCTCGACCAGCGCGAGCCGCTCGTGCGCCGGCAGATAGAGGGTGAAGCAGCTGCCGCTCGCCACCACCGAATCGCAGAAGATGTAACCGCCGGTCTGCTTGACGATGCCATAGGCCGTCGACAGGCCCAGCCCCGTGCCCTCGCCGGTGCGCTTCGTGGTGTAGAACGGCTCGAAGATCTTCTGCAGCTTGTCTGCAGCGATGCCCACCCCCTCGTCGATCACCCGCACCACGACCCAGTCGCCCTTGGCGACGGTGGCGCGGTCGCGCCTGAGGTCCTCGGTCAGGGTGACGTTCTCGGTCTCGATCCGGATCTCGCCGCCCCCCGGCATCGCGTCGCGCGCGTTCACCACGAGGTTCATGATCACCTGCTCGAGCTGGCGCTTGTCGGCACGGATCGGCTTCAGATCGGGGTCATGGGTCAGGTTCAGCACCACCTTCTCGCCAACCAGCCGGTTCAGCAGATGGGTCAGATCGGAGAGCGTGTCGCGCAGGTCGATGATGCGCGGGTTCATCGTCTGCTTGCGCGAGAAGGCGAGCAACTGTCCCACCAGCGAGGCCGCGCGGTTCGCGTTCTGGCTGATCTGGTCGAGGTCGGCATAATCCGGGTCGCCCTTGTCGTGGCGCAGCATCAACAGGTCGCAATGCCCGGAAATCGCCGTCAGCAGATTGTTGAAGTCATGCGCCACACCGCCCGCAAGCTGGCCGATCGCCTGCATCTTCTGGCTTTGCACGAATTGCGCCTCGAGGGTCTTCAGCTGCGTCGCATCCGACAGCACAGCGACAAGGCCGACCTTGCCCTCCTCGACCATCCGGCTGAGCGTGACCTGCAGATAGACCTCGCGGTCGCCGCGGCGGGCGCGCAGCACCTCGGGGCGACGGTCGGCGCGGCCGGCGACGGCATCGGCGACCCAGTCGGTGACCGGCCGGCCGAGCCCCTCGAACAGGTCCGACAGCCGCGCCTCGGGCGCGATCTGACCGAGCAGCGCGCGCGCCGCGCGGTTCACTGCCAGCACCCGCCCGTCGGCACCAAGCCGCATCAGCGCCACCGGCAGCGACTCGAAGGAGGCCGGATCATGCGGCGCCACGCGCCCGGCCGGCAGCGGCAGCAGATAGATCTCGCTGCGCCCGCCCGGCCCCTCGATCTCGGCGATCACGCAGCGCAGCGGCCCGTCCGGGGTCGCGATCTCGTGCTCCTCGCCCGGGTGCAACGGCAGGTCGGTGAAGATGCGGTCCAGCGTGCGCACCCGCTCGCCGACGATCCGGCGCAGTGCCTCGTTCATGAACAGGATCGTGCCCGAGCGCGAGGCGGTGAGCATCGGCAGGCTGATCGTCTCGGCCCCGCGCCCGCCCGTCGGCCGTTCGGCCATGTCCTCGAGCCGCCACAGGAACCCTTCCTCACCGATCTGGTGCACAGAGAGCCGCACGTGGCCGCGCCGGGTCACCAGATCCTCGTGCGTCGCGCCAAGCGCCGCGGCCTTCTGCTGCATCCGCGCAAGCGTCGCCGCGGGGTGGGCAAAGACCTCGCTCATCGCATGCACGAGCGTCTGCCCGCCACGTGAGCCGAAGCGCTCAAGCGCGGCCCCATTCTGGAAGGTGATCTCGCCATCGGGATCGGTGGTGAAGGAGGGAGCGGCATCCTGTTCGACGAAATGCGAGATCGCCTCGCGCAGCCGGGCCCGACGTCGGGCGAGCGAAAATCCCGCAAGCCGCACCACCGCCGCGAGAACGGCCAGCGTTCCCGCGACCGAGGCAAGCAGCAAGGTCATCATCCGTTCGGGCACCAGCATGGCGGCAACGGCCGCGACAAGCGCCCCGCCCAGAAGGTAAATGGCCCCGGGCGCGAGCTTTGCCGCCGCGCGACCGAAGGGCAGCAGGGGCTGATCGGTATGCGACACGCGCCTCGTCCTTTGCAGATTCGTCTTTCCAGCATTCGGGGCCAAAAGGCTTAAGGCCCCGTTAATGCGATGGAAGACACAACCCTCGGGCGAGTCAATCTCCGCGGTGAAACAGCGCCGCGAAAAACCCGTCGCCGCCATCGAGCGGGGTGAACCGGCGTTCCTCGTCCATGTGCCAGCCGGTCTCGCGCGCAAAGGCCGCGGCCTGTGCCGTGTTCTCGACCGAGAGCAGCGAGCAGGTCATGTAGAGAAGCCGCCCGCCCGGCGCGACCCGCGCCGCCGCCTCGCGCAGGATCTGCGCCTGCAGCGTGCACAGCGTCTCGAGCCGCTCGGGCGTCAGCCGCCATTTCGCCTCGGGCGTGCGCCGCCAGGTGCCCGAGCCCGAACAGGGCGCGTCGACCAGGACAAGGTCGTATTCCCGCCCCAGCCGGCCCGGCGCCACGGTCGAGATCCGCGCCCCGGCCCGCGCCGCGCGCACCGGGATGTCGCGCATCCGGCCCGGGTCGACGTCATGCGCCTCGATCCGCGCCGCGGGCGCGCATGCAGCCAGCGCCAGCGCCTTGCCGCCGCCGCCCGCGCAAAAGTCGAGCACCCGCATCCCCGCCGCGACCGGCACCAGCGCGATCGCCGCCTGCGAGGCCGCATCCTGCAACTCGACCAGACCCTCGCGATAGGCCTCCGACGCCTGGATCCGCCGCGCGCCCTCGATCACCTCGAGCGCGGTCTCGGCGAGCGGATGCGGCCGCGTCGCGATGCCCTCGGCCGCCAGCGCCGCCTGCACCGCGGCGCGGTCACCGCGCGCCAGGTTCACCCGCAGGAAGACCGGCGCGCGGGCGCGCATCCGCGCGCTCACCGCGCCGTAATCGGCGCCCAGATCCGCCTGCAGCTGCGGGCGCAACCAGTCGGGCCAGTCGAGATCGGCCAGCGCGCCCGCGTCGGGCACGGGCTGCGCCAGCCGCGCCGCCTCCGCCTCGGTCAGCGGCGCCGGCGCATGCCCCTCGCCGGTGAAAAGCGACGCGAGATCCAGCCCCTGCGCGCGGGCGAGCCCCAGCACCAGCGCCCGCCCGCTCTCGCCACCGCCAAGGGCGGCGAAACTGCCGCGACAGCGCAGCACATCGAAGACATGGTCGCGCACCGCCGCCCGGTCGCCCGAGCCCGCAAACCGGCTCGCCCGGCCCCAGTTCGTCAGCGCCCGCTCGGCCGGCGTGCCGTCGCGCAGCTGGTCGAGGATCGCGATCGCGGCGGCAAGGCGGGCGGCAGGGGTCATCGGGGGTCCTTTCGGGAGGGGAAGACGGGGGCGCTGCCCCCTCGGCCTGCGGCCTCACCCCCCGGAGTATTTTCGCCAGGAAAAAACCAGGGGGCTTTCTTCCTGACCGAAATACCTCGGGGGTGAGCGGCCCCGGCCGCGAGGGGGCAGCGCCCCCTCACCGAGCGAAGTCGCAAGGCCGGCGGTGCGGCCTTGCGCATGAGATCAGGGACTTGCCGTGGCGGCGTACCCTGCGCTTGCGCGTCGGGCGCTCGCCAGTTCGAAGGCTCACCCGATCCGGTAGTTCGGGCTTTCGCGGGTGATCTGCACGTCGTGCACGTGGCTTTCCTTCAGCCCGGCGCCGGTGATGCGCACGAACTCGCAGCCGCCGCGCATCTGCGCGACCGTCGCGTTGCCGGTGTAGCCCATCGAGGCGCGCAGGCCGCCCACCATCTGGTGCAGCACGGTCGCCACCGGCCCCTTGTAGGGCACCTGTCCCTCGATCCCTTCGGGCACCAGCTTGTCCGACGCCGCATCCTTCTGGAAGTAGCGGTCGGCCGAGCCGCGCGCCATCGCGCCGAGCGAGCCCATGCCGCGATAGGACTTGTACGACCGGCCCTGATACAGGATCACCTCGCCCGGCGCCTCGTCGGTGCCGGCGATCGCCGAGCCGACCATCGCACAGCTTGCGCCCGCCGCGATCGCCTTCGAGAAATCGCCCGAGAACTTGATGCCGCCGTCCGCAATGATCGGCACGTCGCCCGCGCCCGAGCAGGCGTCCATGATCGCGGTGAGCTGCGGCACGCCGACCCCCGCGACGATGCGCGTGGTGCAGATCGAGCCCGGGCCGATGCCGACCTTGACCGCATCCGCGCCCGCCTCGATCAGCGCCTTCGTCGCCGCCGCGGTCGCCACGTTGCCGGCCACCACCTGCACGTCCTCGCGGTATTTCTTGATCCGCTCGACGGCAATCGCGACGCCTGCCGAATGGCCATGCGCGGTGTCGATCACGATCAGGTCGCAGCCCGCATCGACGAGCGCGCAGCTGCGTTCATACCCCGCATCGCCCACGGTCGAGGCGGCGGCGGCGCGCAGCCGGCCCTTCTCGTCCTTCGTGGCGAGCGGATGGAGCACCGACTTCTCGCTGTCCTTCAGCGTCAGCAGGCCGGTGAGCTTGCCGTGGCCGTCAGTGACGAGAAGCTTCTCGATCCGGCGCGCCTTCATCAGGTTCATTGCCTCTTCGCGGTCGGCCGGCTCGTGCAGGATCGCGAGGTTGTCGTGCGTCATCATCGCCGAGACCGGGGTGCGGTCATCGGTGGCGAAACGCAT
The DNA here is from genome assembly GCF_003664585.1 of Paenirhodobacter hankyongi. GTDB lineage: Bacteria > Pseudomonadota > Alphaproteobacteria > Rhodobacterales > Rhodobacteraceae > Rhodobacter > Rhodobacter hankyongi. The sequence goes on along the minus strand of NZ_RCHI01000019.1, from coordinate 44,625 downwards.
GTCACGGTTGGTGACGATGCCGACGACCTTGCCCGCGGCATCGACCACCGGGAAACCCGAAACGTTGTAGCGCGCAACCAGCGCCTTCGCATCGGCGAGCGTCTGGTCCGGGGTGAGCGTGATCGGGTTGTAGACGATGCCGCTTTCAAAACGCTTCACCCGGCTGACCTCGTCGGCCTGCTGCGCGACGGTGAGGTTGCGGTGGATCACGCCGATACCGCCGGCCTGCGCCATGGCGATCGCCATCGGCGCCTCGGTCACGGTGTCCATGGCCGAGGACAGGAGCGGAATGTTCAGCCGGATCGTCTTCGTCACGAAGGTCGAAACATCGGCCTCCGACGGCAGGACCGAGGAAGCGGCGGGAACGAGAAGAACATCGTCGAAGGTGAGCGCCTCGCGAATCTGCATCGGAATCTCCTTGGCAGGCTACGTTTGGCACGCCCCTGTTTCACGCATCGGCGCCGGATGCAAGCCCCCTCAGGCGATGGCGGCGTTGGTTTTGATCGCCAGCGTCCCCTTCGCCCAGAGCTTGGTGATCTGCAGCGCGATCGGCACGATGATCACCGTGGCCGCGACCAGCAGCACCGCGCCGGGCAGCGTCCAGGGGCCGCCGAGCGCGAGCCAGAAACTCGCGGTCGAGGCCAGCGGGAAGGTCAGCGCCCCCCAGAGCGGGCTGAACCCGGCCGCAAGCAGCCAGCGCGCCCGCACCACGAAGAGCGCCAGCAGGATCACGCTGAGCGCGGCGAAGGCGAGCGACAGCCCCCCGGCATTGAACCCCGTCGCCACCGTCCCCAGCAGCGAGGCCGGCGCGAGATGGATCGCCAGCAGCGGGCGCAGCGGTGCCGGCACGCTTTCCTGCGCGAATTGCCCGATCGAGAGGCTCCAGATCACCAGCGCGGCCAGCAGCGCCAGCCAGAACAGCGCAAGCGCCAGCGTCGCCAGCCCCAGCCCCTGCGCGGCAAGCGCGGCGACGATCCAGCCCGAGAAGGTCAGATGCCACACCGGGTTCACCCGGCGCTGCTCGGCCGGGCCATGGGCAAAGGTCCACAGCACCGCGACGGTGAGCGCAAGATGGGCGACGATGCCCAGGAGCAGGATCGGCCGTGCCTGCGCCGGCGAGATCGGCCCGAAGGCCAGCGCCAGCAGATAGAGGCACAGCACCGCCGCCGCGAGCCCGGCACGGCCGGGCAGGATCCGCAGATCCTCGAGCCCCACGGCCGGACGGCGCATCAGCTTCACCACATAGGTCAGCAGGGCAAACAGCGCGAAGAGCACCACCGCGCCGAGGAAGAGGTCGGCAAGCCCCGGCGGCAGCGCGAATTGCCCGACGCCGCGGCGCCAGCCGAGCGCCAGCCCCAGCAGGCCGAGCGTTGCCGGAAAGATCGCCGGCGGCGTGCGCCGCCACAGCCCCTTGGGGGTGGGTTTCGGGGGGTGGAAGGCCATGCTGTCCTCGCGCGCTGTCTGTCCCTGCCCGCACGGCCTCGGCCGGCGGGCGCGCGGAAGACTGCAATATTTCGCCGCCAAGGGAAAGCCGGGCCGATCGCCGCAGGGGTCGGTTGCCGGCTGGTGTGCCCTCGCCCTGTTGCCCAGATGTCGACGGTCGGGACGGAGATCGGTTTTCCGCGTCCCGTTAAGCTCTGGCTTACCAGTTTCATGCTTAATGACCTCACCACCCACGGAACCCGAGTCAGGAGACACCCGATGAGATCCCCCCAATCGCCCGGCACACCGCCGGCACCGCACGCGGCCGCCCGTGTGTTTTCGCATCGCCCGCCGGCCGGTTCCGGCTTTGCGACGGGGCCGCATTCCGTGTTTCCGCACTAGCCGTGGCGCAGCGGTCACAGGCTGCAGCGCAGCATCTCCACGCGACGCGACGTCAGGCCGCAGGCCGAATTGATTCACGTTTGCGTCATGCTACGGTCGGGCGTGGAGAGAGGTCTCACACTCTAGGGAAGAGGTTCAAATGAAACACATTCTTATGGGGGCAAGCCTGCTTGCCCTCAGCGCGGGAGCTGTGTCCGCGGGCGGGATCGAACGGTCCACCCAGTCGGTCGGCGTCCTGTTCGAGAAGGGCAAGGATTACGTCGAGCTGTCCTATGGCCGGATCCGTCCGTCGGTGAGCGGCGTCGGCGTCTATACCGGTGCGAACACCGGTGGCGTGGCGCAAAACCACTACCTGCCCGGCTTCGCCTACAAGCACGAGTTCAACGACAAGCTGTCGATGGCCGTCATGTACGACCATTTCTATGGTGCCAACATCGAGTATCCGCTCGGCGGCGCGCCGGAATTCGCCGGCACCAACGTGAACGTGCAGTCCGAGGGCTATACCGCGCTGATGCGCTACAAGTTCGACGACAACTGGTCGGTGCATGGCGGGCTGCGCCTGTCGAACGCCTCAGCCGTGGTCGGGCTGAGCGGCCTCGCCTATGGCGCGATCTCGGGCTACAACGCCCACTTCTCGAACGACTGGGCCACGGGCTACTCGCTCGGCGCCGCCTACGAGAAGCCGGAGATCGCGCTGCGCGTCGCGCTGACCTACCAGTCGAAGGTGACGCACAAGTTCGACACCACCGAGAAGATGGGCTCTGCCACCATCGCCACCGGCTCGACCGAGGTCGATACGCCCGAGGCCGTGACGCTCGACTTCCAGACCGGTGTCGCCCCCGACTGGCTGGCCTTCGGCTCGGTCCGCTGGGTGCACTGGAGCCAGTTCACCATCGATCCGGCCTGGTTCACCGCCACCACCGGCGGCGGCCTCGTCGATCTGAACAACTCGACGAGCTACACGCTCGGCGTCGGGCACAAGTTCAACGACTCCTGGTCGGGCTCGGCCTTCGTGATGTACGAACCGGGCGGCGGCGATGACAAGCTCGTCTCGCCGCTCGCGCCGACGCGCGGCTACACCGGCATCGGCCTTGCCGCGGTCTACACCCACGAGAACGTCAAGGTCACCGGCGCGGTGCGCTACCTGTGGCTGGGCGATGCCGATGCGCAGACCGCCGGCACCGCGCGCGCGAAGTTCACCGACAACCACGCCGTCGCCGCGGGCGTGCGCGTCGGCATCAGCTTCTGATCCGCAAGACGCCTGCACGAAACCGCAAGGCCCCGCCCCGGCGGGGCCTTCGCCTTTGCCCGAAACCCCGTGACGGCGCCGCCCGCGCGCGCTAAACGGGGCCAAACACGGGGGTTCGGATGATCTATCGCAATCGGGCGGACTGGCTGGCGAGCGCGCGCAAGCGGGTGCTTCTGTTCGGCATGTCGGGGCTGGGCAAGACCTATCTCGCCTCGATGCTGCGCGGCTCGGGCTCGGGCTGGTTCCATTACTCTGTCGATTACCGCATCGGCACGCGCTACATGGGCGAATACATCGCCGACAACTTCAAGCGCGAGGCGATGAAGAACCCCTTCCTCGCCGAGCTGCTGCTGTCGGATTCGGTGTGCATCGAGTCGAACATCACCTTCGACAACCTCGCGCCGCTGTCCACCTATCTCGGCAAGCCCGGCTCGGCCGCCCGCGGCGGGCTCGCGCTCGAGGAATACGAACGCCGCCAGACCCAGCACCGGCAGGCCGAACAGGCGGCGCTGCTCGACACGCCCTATTTCATCCGCCGCGCCGAAGAGATCTACCGGATCCCGAATTTCGTCTGCGACTCGGGCGGCTCGATCTGCGAGGTGGTGGACCCCGACGACCCGACCGACCCGATCCTGACGGCGCTGTCGAAGAACCTGCTGATGGTCTGGATCGAGGGCTCGGCGGCGCATACCGACGAGCTTGTCCGCCGTTTCGACCGCGCCCCGAAGCCGATGTATTACTCGCCCGATTTCCTCGACCGAAAATGGGTGCAATACCGCGTCGAGCGCGGCCGGCGCGAGGACGAGGTCGACCCCGACGATTTCGTGCGCTGGACCTATCGGCAGGCGCTCGACCACCGCCAGCCGCGCTATGCGGCGATGGCGCGGAACTGGGGCGTGACCGTCACCGCCGAGCAGGTCGCCCTTGTCCGTGACGAGAAGGATTTTATATCCCTGATCGCGCAAACCCTTCCCGCCTGAGCCGGAACCGCTTCGAGCATTACCTAAAGATCACACCGCAAGTATCGGAAACATCATGCCTGTCACCCTTCCCGAAACCCTCCCCGCATACGAGATCCTGTCGCGGGAAGGCGTGATGGTGATGTCGCCCGGGCGGGCCGCCTCGCAAGATATCCGACCGCTGCGCATCGGCCTGCTGAACCTGATGCCGAAGAAGATCCAGACCGAGAACCAGTTCGCCCGGCTGATCGGTGCAACGCCGCTGCAGATCGACTTCCAGCTGATCCGGATCACCTCGCATCAGACGAAGAACACCGCGGCAGAGCACATGGAAACCTTCTACCGCCCCTTCGAGGAGGTCGAGGCGACCGGCGAGAAGTTCGACGGCCTCATCATCACCGGCGCCCCGATCGAGAAGATGCCCTTCGAGGAAGTGACCTACTGGGACGAGATCAGCCGGATCTTCGACTGGACGCAGAGCCATGTCTTCTCGACCTTCGGCGTGTGCTGGGGCGGCATGGCGATGGCCTATCATTTCCATGGCGTCCAGAAGCACGCCCTCGCCCACAAGGCCTTCGGCTGCTTCCGCCACCGCAACCTCGCGCCGACCTCGCCCTATCTGCGCGGTTTCTCGGATGACGTGCTGGTGCCCGTCAGCCGCTGGACCGAGATGCATCAGGACGAGATCGACGCGGCCGGGCTGACCACGCTGATCGCCTCGGACGAGACCGGGCCCTGTCTGGTCGAGGATGCGGCGCATCGCGCGCTCTATATCTTCAACCACTTCGAATACGACAGCGGCACGCTGAAGGAAGAGTATGACCGCGACGTCGCGGCGGGCAAGGCGATCAACGTGCCGAAGAACTACTATCCCGACGACGACCCCACGCAGGTGCCGCTGAACCGCTGGCGCAGCCATGCGCATCTGCTTTACGGCAACTGGATCAACCAGATCTATCAGGACACACCCTACGATCTGGCGAAGATCGGCGACTGAGCCCCCGGCCGGGCGCCCGCGCCCGGCTTGCGGCCGCCCGCCCGCGGCCTATAGTGAAGCGCATTCACATCACCGCGGGAGGACGCCATGGGCAAGGACAGGAAATCCGAAGACAAGGTCGCGCTGCCCGCGGCGGTCGCCGCCGAGGCGAAGGACGAGGGCATTCCCTTCGTCGGTGACATCACGAAATACCTGAAGACCGAGGCGCCCGAGGCGGTGCGCAAGGCGATCGAGACCGCCGACAAGGACCAGATCCTGTCGAAATCCTACCCCTACCGGGAAGAGATGAAGAAGAAGGACTACGAGGCGCAGATGGCGGCGCTTCAGGTCGAGCTGGTGAAGATGCTGTGGGACCTGAAAGCCACCGGGCGGCGTCTCGTGGTGCTGTTCGAAGGGCGCGACGCGGCCGGCAAGGGCGGCACCATCGATCGGCTGCGCGAGAACCTGAACCCGCGCTCGGCCTATGTCGTCGCGCTGCCGAAGGCCACCGAGCGCGAGGCGACGCAATGGTATTTCCAGCGCTATGTCGACTGGCTGCCGGCGGCGGGCGAGATGGCGATCTTCGACCGCTCCTGGTACAACCGCGGCGTGGTCGAGAAGGTCTTCGGCTTCTGCACCGACGCGCAGCGCGAACGCTTCTTCGCCCAGCTTCCCGATTTCGAGAAGATGCTGGTCGACGAGGGGGTGATCCTCGTCAAGATCTGGCTCTCGGTCGACCGTGCCGAGCAGCTCAAGCGCTTCCTCGACCGCGAGAAAGACCCGCTCAAGCAGTGGAAGCTGAGCTGGGTCGACGTCGAGGGGCTGAAGAAGTGGGACGACTACACCGCGGCGATCAAGGAGACGCTTGAACGCTCGCACACCGTCTCGGCGCCCTGGACGGTGATCCGCTCGGACGACAAGATGCGCGCCCGCGTCGCCGCGGTGCAGACCGTGCTCGGCGCGGTCGAGTTCGCCCGCAAGGACCGCAAGGCGATCGGCGAGATCGACGACAGGATCTGCGGTGGTCTCGACATCCTGAATGGCTAAGCAGGGCTACCATCACGGCAACCTGCGCCAGGCGCTGGTCGAGGCCGCGCTCGATCTGATCCGGGCGCAGGGGCCGGGCGGCTTCACGCTGTCCGAGGCGGCCAAGCGCGCCGGCGTGACGCCGGCCGCGGTCTATCGCCATTTCGCCGGGCGCGAGGACCTGATCGCCGAATGCGCGCGGCAGGGCTATGCGATCTTCGCCGATGTGATGGAGCACGCCTGGAACGGCGGCACGCCGGCGCCGCTGGCGGCCTTCGGCGCGACCGGACGGGCCTATCTGGCCTTCGCCCGCCGCTTCCCGGGCCATTACGTCGCGATGTTCGAAAGCGGCATCGCGCCGAACCGCTCGCCCGAGCTGGCGGCGGGGGCCGAGCGGGCCGAGGCGGTGATGCTGCGCGCGACCGAGGCGCTGCTGTCGGCCCTGCCCGCCGCCCGCCGCCCGCCCGCCAGCATGGTCGCCGCCCATGTGCGCGCGATGAGCCATGGCGTGGTCGAGCTTTTCGCCCGCGCCGCCCCCGGCACGGCCGGACCCTGGGCGCCCGAGGACCTGCTCGAAAGCGGGATCGGCATCTATCTGCGGGGGCTGGGCATCCTGCCCCCCGACACCTGAAGCCCGACAAGTGAAGGAAGACACGACAATGGAACTGGCGGCACGCGTCGCGCATATGCGCGGCACCGGCGGCAATGGCTGGGGCATCCTCTATCGCGCGCGGGCGATGATCGCGGCGGGCGAGAAGGTGGTGATGCTGACGATCGGCGAGCCCGATGTGAAGACCGATCCGGCGATCCTCGCCGCGATGGCGCAATCGGCGGCGAACGGCCACACCGGCTATACCGACATTCCCGGCATCCCCGCCCTGCGCACCGAGATCGCCGCCCGCGTCACCGCCCGCACCGGGGTCGAGACCCGGGCCGGGAATGTGCTGGTCACCCCGGGCGGTCAGGCTGCGCTTTACACCGCGCATCAGGTGCTGCTCGATCCGGGCGATGTCGGGCTCTACATCTCGCCCTTCTACCCGACCTATACCGGCACGATCCGCGCGAGCGGCGCCGAGGCGCGCGCGGTCGAGGCGCGGGCCGAGGCCGGGTTCCAGCCCGCCAGGGCCGACATCCTCGCGGCCAGCGCCGGCGCGCGCACGCTGCTGATCAACTCGCCCAATAACCCGACGGGGGTGATCTATACCCCCGACACCATCGCCGGCATCGCCGGGGCCTGCACCGAGGCGGACCTGTGGCTGATCTCGGACGAGGTCTACGAGACCCAGGTCTGGGAGGGCCCGGCGATCAGCCCGCGCAGCCTGCCGGGCATGGCCGAGCGCACGGTGGTGCTGGGATCGCTGTCGAAAAGCCATGCGATGACCGGCTCGCGGATCGGCTGGATGGTGGCGCCCGAGGCGGTGATCGACGCCGCCCACGAGCTTGCGGTCAACACCACCTATGGCGTGCCGGGCTTCATCCAGGATGCCGCGCTCTTCGCGCTGCGCCGGGGCGCGGGGTTCGAGGCCGCGGTGGCCGCGCCCTTCGGCCGGCGGCGCGACATCGTGCGCGACGTGATGGCTGCCAGCCCCGTCGTCGGGCTGACCCATCCGGCCGGCGCGATGTATGCGATGCTCGACATCCGCCGCACCGGGCTCTCGGGCGAGGAATTCGCCGCGCGGCTTCTCGACGAGGAGAAGATCGCGGTGATGCCGGGCGAGAGTTTCGGCGCGCCGGCGGCGGGGCATCTGCGGATTGCGCTGACGCTCGAGGATGGCGCACTCGAGGCGGCGCTGCTGCGGCTGCGCGCCTTTGCCGAGGCGCTGGCGGGCTGAGAGGGCCTGAGGGGGCGCCGCCCCCTCGCGGCTTTGCCGCTCACCCCCGAGGTATTTTCGGCAAGGAGAAAGCGCCGGGGTCAGGTCAGCGCACTGGCGAGAGCCCAGAGGCCGAAGCCTGCCATCATCAGGCTGGAGACCCGCGCGGTCCAGGTGGCGAAGGCGGCGGGCAGGCGATGGTGCAGCGCCGCGACCGTGCCCGAGAGGAAGATCCACCACAGCATCGAGCCCGCGAAGATGCCGGTGACGACGAGGATCGCGGAAAGCGGCCCCGCGGCATCGGCGAGGCCGAGGCCCGCGAAGATCGCGGCGAAGCTGAGGATGGTGGCGGGGTTGGTCATCGTCAGCGCCCAGGTGGTGGCTGCGGTCGCCAGCAGGCCGCGCCCCTCGGCCGCGCGGGCGGGCGTCGCGGTGACGGTGCCGCGCGGCCAGCCCTTCCACGCCAGCCAGAGCAGGAAGGCGCCGCCGATGAGCCCGAGCGGCAGCGAGATCCGCGCGAGAAAGGCCGAGAAGGCGGCAAAGCCCGCGGCGGCGGCGGCGGCATAGGTGGCATCTGCCGCGGCGGTGCCAAGTCCGCCTGCCGCCCCCGCCCAGAAGCCGCGCGCGAGCGTGCGCTGGATGCACAGCGCCCCGATCGGGCCGAGCGGTGCGGCGATGGCAAGGCCCACGAGCAGCGATTTCAGGAACAGCATGATTACCCCCGATAGCGGAACGGCGGCTCGACCACGGTCGAGAGCGCCAGCATGGTTTCCGAGCGCGCGATCCAGCCGCCCGATTTCAGTTCACTGAGAAAGTCCTCGACCGCGTCGAGGCTCGCCGCGCGGATCTGCACCAGATAGGACCAGGGCCCGGTGACGTGATGGCAGGCGGTGACCCGCGGCAGCTGCGCCATCGCGGCGCGGAAGGCGCCCTCGTCCGCCACCGGCGCCAGCGCCACCCAGACGAAGCCGGTGACCGGCAGGCCGACCGCCTCGGGCGCGATGTCGGCGCTCATCCGGCGGATCACGCCACGCTCGATCAGCCGGCGCAGCCGGTCGTTCACCGCCGAGGTGGAGAGCCCCACAACGGCGCCGATCTGCGCCAGCGAGGCGCGGGCGTCGTCCGAGAGAAGCGCCGCGATCTTGCGATCAATGTCATCCATGGCAGGCTCCGATGCGGCCATTCAGTGATTTTACCGAATGTTTTGCGAAATACACCCGCCTGCAACGGAAAAAATTCAGAACCGGAAAATCTGCGGCGCCGCCCCTGCCACGGCAGCTCCATTCCGGAAAAATTGCGGCCGGGCAAGGCGCCTGCCCTGCCCGGCCGTCCGGATCATGCCGGAGAAGTCGTCCTCAGAAACGATAGGACGCGGTCATGCCGACGGTGGTCAGGTTCAGGTCCTGCTTGCTGCCGTCGAAGTTGTTGCCCTTGCGGTAGTCGACTTCACCGCCGAGCGCCCATTTGTCGTTGAGCTGGTATTTCACGCCCACGAGCGCCATCGGCACGGTGTCGGAATAGTCGGTGCCGGCGGACGTGACGTCGACCATCGAGGCGCCGAGGCCCGCATAGGGCAGCCATTTGCCGGTGGGAACGCCGGCGATCAGCTTGAGATCGGCGAAGTCCTTGACCTTCTGCTCGGTCGCGCCCTTGCCGGTCTTCATGCCGGCGCCCGAATAGGCGAGCTCGCCGCCCAGCACGTATTTGCCGAAGTCCTTCATGTAGCCGGCGTGCACGCCCGCATAGGCGCCGTCGACGTCGAGGGTGCTGTTGGTCTTGCCATAGCCGAGCTGACCACCGGCATAGAACCCGGTCCAGTCGACATTGCTGGTCACGACGGGCGCCGGCGCGACGACCGGGGCCTCGGTCACGGGCGCGGTGTAACCGCCCGCGAAGGCGGAGCCGGCGACCACGGCAAAGGCGCTCGAAGCCATCAGGATGCGTTTCATTTTCGTCCTCCTTTCGGGGCTGTCCCCCGTGGATCTGTTTGCGGTCTGCTGTCCGCAGCACCGAGCTATAAGTCCTTGGGAAACAATCAATCCCCCGCCGCGGTTCCATCGGCCAACTGCCGCCGACGCGTGATCCGGGGGAGTTTCGGCCGCCCCGCTGCAAGGCCTTGACCCATTGCATGGAAACGCCCCCGCGGCGGATTTCGCGCGCGGAGGCGTTCACCTGACCGTCACATCGAGTTGAAAAGGCGTGTGCGCGCCGTGCCTAGAGCTCGGCCGCCGTCATCCGCCGCGCAAGCGCCGCCCCGAGCGCGGCCGAGCTTTCCTCGTAGACGAGATCGAATCCCTCGAACTGAGCGCGCAGCAGCGCCTGCCCCGGCGCCGAGGCCGAGAACCGCGCGATCCGGTCCAGATCATCGGCCGGCAGCGAGCCATAGGCGAGGAACAGATAGCCCTGGATCCAGCTCGTGACGTCGGCGCGGATCTCCTCTTCCTGCGCGGCGACATCGGCGAGCATGTCGCTTTCGGTCACCTCGTAGGGGAAGGCGCCGCCCTCGGCCATGGCGCGGTAGAAGGCGAGGTTGGCGTTCATCCCGCCGACCACGTTCGGCTCGATCAGCCCGGCGGCCTCGATGATGCGCTCGACGGCGGCGAAGCGGTGGTCGCCCTGCGCCTGCGCGGTCTCGGCCGCCGCGATCGCGGCATCCTCGGCATCTGGATCGAGCAGCGCCTCGCGCGCCGAGATCTCGTGCTCGACCACCCGCTTGCCGGTGTCCGAGGTGAGCCAATGCTCGATCGCCGCCTGATCGGCGCCCTTCAGCGCGGCGGCGAAGGTGTCCTGATAGGCCGGCTGCAGCCGCGCAGGGGCGTGAATCGCCTCGACCTCGGCGACCCAGCCGGGATCCGAGGGCTCGCCGGTCATTTCCTCGGCCAGATCGCGGCCATAGGCGACGCCTTCCTTCTGCAGGATGGTGAAGAGCGCGTCGGTGTGCAGCAGGTGCGAGATTCGCGCGGGGTCGGCATGGGCCCCGGGTGCAGCAAGCGCGAGCGCGAGGCCGAGCGCCAGACGGCGCAAGGGAGCGGCGGGGGAGGAGAATCGAAGCATCGTCGCGGGCCTTTCGCGCGGGAGATCGTGGCGCAGCATAGCCCCCCCGGCCCCGCTGCCAAGGCCCCGCCGCATCGCGTAGACAGGCGTTTTCGGGCCTGTGGCGCATCCGCGCGAAAAAGATGAAAAAAGCGGTTGCATGCCCCCGCGCGGCAGGCTAAATCCGCCTCCACAAGACGACCACCGACGCGGAGAGGTGCCGGAGCGGTCGAACGGGGCGGTCTCGAAAACCGTTGTGGGTTTGCGCCCACCCAGGGTTCGAATCCCTGTCTCTCCGCCACTTTCCCAAGAAGTTTTGATCTGTTTTCAGAACCTTGCGGGATTGTGCGCGTTCTGCGCAGCGCGTCACCCCCTCCCCGTCCCTGCCCCTCCCCGTCCCTGCCCCGACCCGACCTTGCCTGGCGCAATCGGCGTCAAGATGCACGCTGCGGCCGTCGCGACCGTCGCTCGGTTCCGGTGACACGGACGGGCCCGACATTCCCGCAAGGAATGCTCCGGCGCTGCGAAGCGCGGGGCATCTTTCCCGCACCGGCAAAAGCCGCCCCTTTACGCGATCTTTATGCCTCCGCGCCGCCTTTCATATATCCCCTTCACGCCCGCCCGGGCGATCCCGCTGCCATGACAACAGCGGGAGACTGCCATGGCAGACCTCATCTATCTCGCGCTCGGGCTGGCGGGCTTTTGCCTTTTCGCCGGCGCCCTGCGCCCCATCGACAGGATGTGAGGACGGCATGTTCGACATCCTCCTGGGCCTCGCCGTCGCGGCGGGGGTTTTCGGTTTCCTGATCCTCGCGCTGTTGCGCCCCGACCGGTTCTGAGGCGCGACGATGCACGATCTTCTGGGATATTTCCTCTTTTGCGCGGTGCTGACGGCGGGCGGATGGGCGCTGGCCGGCCTGATGACGCGCGTCTATGCGGCCGAGCGCACGCCGCTTTCGCCCGTTTTCGGCCCGCTCGAGCGGGGGTTCTACCGCCTTGCCGGCATCCGCGCCGATGTCTCGCAGGGCTGGAAGGCCTATGCGCTTGCCGTTCTGGTCTTCAACCTGACGGGGTTCGTCGCGCTCTATGCGATCTTGCGCCTGCAGGGCGCCTTGCCGATGAACCCCGATCGCATTGCCGGCATGCCGGCCGATCTGGCCTTCAACACCGCGATCAGCTTCGTCACCAACACCAACTGGCAGGCCTCTTCCGGCGAGGCACAGCTGAGCTATCTCGCGCAGATGGCCGGCCTGACGGTGCAGAACTTCGTTTCGGCGGCGACCGGCATGGCGGTCGGCATCGCGGTGATCCGCGGCTTCACCGGCGAGAGGGGCGCGGGGCTTGGCAATTTCTGGGCCGACATGACGCGCTCGGTTCTCTATGTGCTGCTGCCGCTGTCGGTGGTGGTGGCGCTGGTGCTGGCCGTGCAGGGCGTGCCGCAGACGCTGCTGGGCGCAGTGCACGCGACCACGGTCGAAGGCGCCGATCAGGTGATCGCGCGCGGCCCCGCCGCCGCGCAGATCGCCATCAAGCAGCTTGGCACCAATGGCGGCGGCTTCTTTGGCGTGAACTCGGCCCATCCGTTCGAGAACCCGACGGTGCTGTCGAACATGGTCCAGTGCCTGTCGATCCTGCTGATCCCCGTCGCCTTCTGCTTCGTCTTCGGCCGGATGGCGCAAGACCGGCGGCAGGGCTGGGCGATCTTCGCCGCCATGGGCGCGATGTTCGTCCTTGGCCTCGTGGTGATCTGGTGGGGCGAGACGGGCGGCAACGCGGCCCTTGGTCTCGGCACCAACATGGAGGGCAAGGAACAGCGCTTCGGCGCCGGTCTGTCCGCCCTCTGGGCCGCGGCGACGACGGCGGCCTCGAATGGCTCGGTCAATGCCATGCACGACAGTTTCATGCCGCTCTCGGGCCTTGTCGAGATGGTCAACATGATGATCGGCGAGGTCGTCTTCGGCGGCGTCGGTGCGGGGCTTTACGGGATGCTGCTCTATGTCGTGCTGGCGGTCTTCCTGGCCGGGCTGATGGTCGGGCGCACGCCGGAATACCTGGGCCGCAAGATCGAGGCGCGCGAGGTGACGCTCGCGATGCTGGCCTTCCTGTCGATGCCGCTCGGCATTCTGGCGGGCGGGGCGATCTCGGCCACGGTGCCGGCGGCGCTGGCCTCGGTGCAGGAGGCGGGGCCGCATGGGCTGAGCGAGATCCTCTATGCCTATTCCTCGGCAGTCGGCAACAACGGCTCGGCCTTCGGCGGGTTCGGCGCCGCGACGCCCTGGCAGACGACGGCCCTTGGCCTGCTGATGCTCCTCGGCCGCTATGCCATCATCGTGCCGATGCTGGCGATTGCCGGATCACTCGCCGCGAAGAAGCGCGCCGCCGTCACCTCGGGCACTTTCCCGACGCACGGGCCGCTGTTCGTGACGCTGCTGATCCTGACCGTCGCAATCCTGGGCGCGCTGACCTTCTTCCCGGTGCTGGCGCTTGGCCCGATCGCAGAACAGACCGCCCTGGCCGCAGGGCAAAGCTTCTGATCCCGCGCGGCCCCGAGGGGCCACGCCTTCCCCCTTCAGTTCAGGGACACCCCATGTCCATCTCTTCGACCGCCCATCCGGGCCTTTATACGGCGGCACTGCGGGCCGCCTTCGCCAAGCTGCACCCCCGCGCCCTGATGGGCAACGCGGTGATCTTCGTCACCGCCGTCACCGCCGGGCTGACCAGCGTGCTCGCCCTGCGTGACCTTGCCATCGGCGCGCCGGGCTGGGGCGCGACCCTTCAGGTGGCCTTCTGGCTCTGGGTCTGCGTCCTCTTCGCCAATTTCGCCGAGGCGCTCGCCGAAGGCCGCGGCAAGGCCCGCGCCGACAGCCTGCGCGCGACCAAGGCCGAAACCATGGTCCGGCTGCTCGCCCGCGAGGACGACCCCGCGCCGAAATCGGTGCCGTCATCGGCGCTGCGGGCCGGGCAGCTTGTGCGCGTCGAGGCCGGAGACCTGATCCCGACCGACGCCGAGGTGATCCGCGGCGTCGCCTCGGTCGACGAAAGCGCGATCACCGGCGAAAGCGCGCCCGTCATCCGCGAATCCGGCGGCGACCGCTGCTCGGTCACCGGCGGCACCCGGATTGTTTCCGACAGCCTGATCCTGAAGATCACCGCCGAGCCGGGCAAGAGCTTCCTCGACCGGATGATCGCGCTGGTCGAGGGGGCGGAGCGGCAGAAGACCCCGAACGAGATCGCGCTGAACATCCTTCTTGCCGGGCTGACGCTGATCTTCCTCTTCGTCGTGGTCACGCTCGCCCCCTTCGCCCGCTATTCGGGCATCGCGATCCCGGTCGTGACGCTTGCGGCGCTGTTCGTGACGCTGATCCCCACCACCATCGGCGGGCTTCTGTCGGCCATCGGCATCGCCGGCATGGACCGGCTGGTGCGCGCCAATGTCATTGCCAAGTCCGGGCGCGCGGTCGAGGCCGCGGGGGATGTGGACACGCTGCTGCTCGACAAGACCGGCACCATCACCTTCGGCAACCGGATGGCCGAGGCCTTCCATCCGGCCCGGGGAGTGATCGAGACGCAACTGGTCCGTGCTGCCTGGCTTGCCTCGCTCAGCGATGCCACGCCGGAAGGCAAGTCGATCGTCGATCTGGCGCGCCGGCTGATCCCCGCCCTGACCGGCGAGACCGCGGCTCCGGGCGAGCCCGTCGCCTTCTCCGCGCAGACCCGGCTTTCCGGCGTCGATCTGCCGGGCCGGCAGCTGCGCAAGGGCGCGGTGGATGCCGTTCAGCGGTTCGTGGGGCGCTCCGCCGATCCGGCCCTGCGCGCGAAGATCGACGAGATCGCGCGCTCCGGCGGCACGCCGCTTCTGGTGGCGCAAGACGACGTGATCCTCGGCGCGATCCATCTGAAGGATGTGATCAAGCCCGGCGTGCGCGAGCGCTTTGCCGAGCTGCGCGCCATGGGCATCCGCACGGTGATGATCACCGGCGACAATCCCCTGACCGCCGCCGCGATCGCCGCCGAGGCCGGGGTGGACGATTTCCTGGCCGAGGCGACGCCCGAGATGAAGCTCGACTACATCCGCCGCGAACAGGCGGGCGGGCGGCTGGTCGCGATGTGCGGCGACGGCTCGAACGACGCGCCCGCGCTGGCGCAGGCGGATGTGGGGGTGGCGATGAACTCGGGCACGCCCGCCGCGAAGGAAGCGGCGAACCTGATCGACCTCGACAGCGATCCGACCAAGCTGATCGAGGTGGTGATGGTGGGCAAGCAGCTGCTGATCTCGCGGGGCGCGCTGACCACCTTCTCGATCGCCAATGACGTGGCGAAATACTTCGCCATCCTGCCGGCGATCTTCGTCGCCGCCTTTCCGGGGCTCGGCGTTCTGAACGTCATGGGGCTCGCCTCACCGCAAAGCGCCCTTCTGTCGGCGGTGATCTTCAACGCGCTGATCATCGTCGCGCTGATCCCGCTGGCGCTGCGCGGGGTGAAATACCAGCCCTCGAGTGCCGCGGCGCTCTTGCGGCGCAACCTGTCGATCTACGGGCTGGGCGGGCTGATCGTGCCCTTCATCGGGATCAAGGCCATCGACATGGCCGTCACCGCCCTTGGCCTGGCATAAGGAGGCTTCCATGCTGACCCAATTCCGCCCCGCCCTCGTCCTGCTTGCGGGGATGACCCTTCTCACCGGCCTCGCCTATCCGCTGGCGATCACCGCGATCGCACAGGCGCTGGTGCCAGCCGCCGCCAACGGCAGCCTGATCGTGCAGGACGGCACCGTGATCGGCTCGCGGCTGATCGCGCAGGACTTCACCGGCGAGCGCTATCTGCATCCGCGCCCCTCGGCCGTGGCGTTCAGCGCCATGCCCTCGGGCGCCTCGAACCTCGGCCCGAGCTCGGCGGCGCTGCGCCGCGAGGTGGCGGCCCGGCGCAGCGCCTGGGAGGCCGCGAATGGCGGCACGGCCCCCGCGGACGCGGTCACCGCGTCGGGGTCCGGCCTCGATCCGCAGATCTCGCCCGCCAACGCCCATGGCCAGGCGGCCCGCATCGCCGCGGCCCGCGGCCTTCCCCTCGCCGAGGTGAGCCGGATCATCGCCGCCCATACCGAGAGCCGCTGGCTCGGCCTTTATGGCGAGCCGTGCGTCAACGTCCTGCTGACCAACCTTGCCCTTGACGCCGCGACGCCGGTGGCGCCTGCTGCGGCGAACTGAGAGGTCAGATGTCCGAACCCTCCCGCCCCGAACCCGAGGCCCTTCTGCCCGAGGCCCGCCGCGAAGGCCGGGGCCGGCTGAAGGTCTTTCTCGGCGCCGCGCCCGGTGTGGGCAAGACCTTCGCCATGCTGCAGGCCGCGCGCGATCGCGCGGCCGAAGGCGTCAGCGTGCTGGCCGCCGTGGTGGAAACCCATGGCCGCGCCGAGACCGAGGCGATGCTGCGCGGTTTCGAGGTTCTGCCGCGCCGGACAGTCTATCATCAGGGCCATATCCTGCAGGAGATGGATGTCGACGCCCTGATCGCCCGCCTTCCCGGCCTCGCGCTGATCGACGAGCTGGCGCATTCGAACCTGTCGGGGGGCCGACACGAGAAGCGCTGGCAGGATGTCGAGGATGTGCTCGCCGCCGGGATCGACGTCTACACCACGCTGAATGTCCAGCATGTCGAGACGCTGAACGACACCGTCGCGCGGATCACCGGGATCCGGGTGCGCGAGACGGTGCCCGATCAGGTGCTTGAACTCGCCGACGAGATCGAGCTGATCGACCTGCCGCCGGACGAGCTGATCGCGCGGCTGCGCGCGGGCAAGGTCTATGTGCAGGACCAGGCGGCGCGGGCGGTGGCGAACTTCTTCGCCAAGGGCAACCTGACGGCGCTGCGCGAGCTTGCCATGCGCACCGCCGCCGACCGGGTCGATGCGCAGCTCAAGGAACACATGGCGGCAAACGCGATCGAGGGCCCCTGGCCGACGCAGGAGCGGATCCTCGTCGTCCTGCCCGAAGGTGCCGTCGGCCGCGACGCGGTGCGGATTGCCAGGCGCTCGGCCGACCGGGCGCGGGTCGAGTGGCTGGCGGTGGCGCTGACCAGCCTGCGCGCCGAGACGCAGCGCGATCTTGCGGGCGATCCGGGCACGTCCTCGCTGCGTCTGGCCGAACGGCTGGGGGCCGAGGTGACGGTGCTGCAGACCGAACGCGACGCCGCCCAGGACGTGCTGGACTTCGCGCAAAAGCACAATGTCCGTCGCATCGTCGTTCCGCGGCCCGCCCCCAGGGCGCGGCTTGCGCGCTGGCTGTCGCCCTCGCCGCATGAGGCGGTGGTCGCCGGCCTGTTGCGTGGCGCGACGCAGTTCGAGCTGACCCTCGTCACCGATGAGGAAAGCCCGGCGCGCCAGCGTCAGCGCCGTCGGCCGGCCCGGGCCGATCTGCGCGCCCAGCTGCGCCCGCTCGGCCTTGTCGCGCTGGCGGTCGGCGCGACAACGCTGCTCGCCCTTGGCGCCGAGCGGCTGATCCCGGTGCTGAGCCTGTCGCTGCTCTACATGACGGTGGTGGTGGCCGTTGCCGCGAAACTGGGGCGCTGGCCCTCGGTCGCGGCTGCGGTGCTCAGCTTCCTGGCCTACAATCTGTTCTTCACCGACCCGCGGATGACGCTGCACATCTGGAACCGCGGCCAGTTCGTGACGCTGCTGCTGTTCCTTGCGGTCTCGATCCTGACCGGCAATCTTGCCGCGCGGCTGCGCGACCGGGCCGTCGCGCAGCGGGCGATCTCGGACCGGACGCGCAAGCTTTACGACTTCTCGCGCCGGGCCGCGGCGGCGGCCTCCGTCGATGACGTGGTCTGGGCGGCGGTCAGCCATGTCGCCGCGGTGCTCGAATGCCAGTCGATCCTGCTGTTGCCCGACGAAAGCGGGCAGCTTGCGATTGTCGGGGCCTTTCCGCCAGAGGACCGGATGGAGCCGCGCGAGCTGTCCGCGGCGACCTATGCCTTCGAGCATGGCGAACCCACGGGCAAGGGCTCGGCGACCCTGCCCGCCTCGCGCTGGCTGTTCCTGCCGCTGCTGGCCGCCGAGCGCCGGATCGGCGTTCTGGGCCTGGCCTACGAGGACGGGCGCGAGCCGCCGCCCGGCGACCGGCGGCTGGTCGAGGCGCTGGCCGATCAGGTGGCGCTGGCGCTGGAGCGGGTGCGGCTTGCCGATGATCTGGCGCAGATCCGTGTGGCAAGCGAGACCGAACGGCTGCGCACCGCGCTGCTGTCCTCGGTCAGTCACGACCTGCGCACGCCGCTGGTGTCGATCCTCGGCGCGGCGGAGGGGCTGACGCAGCCGGGTTTGACCGCCGAGGCGCGCGGCACCCTGGCCGAGACCATCCGCGACGAGGGCGACCGGCTCGACCGCTACATCCAGAACCTGCTCGACATGACCCGCCTCGGCCACGGCGCGCTGAAGCTGAAAACCCATGCCATCGACCTGCGGGAACTGGTGGGATCGGCCCGCAACCGGCTGCGCGGTCCGCTGCGGGGCCATCCGGTCGAGGTGACGATCCCCGTCGACATGGCGCCGGCGCAGGTCGATCCGGTGCTGATCGAACAGGTGCTGGTCAACATCTTCGACAATGCCTGCAAATATGCCGGGCCGGGCCGCGCGATCCGGATCGCGGCAAGCCAGTCGCGCGGGCGGGCGGTGCTGTCGGTCGAGGACGAGGGGCCCGGCTTGCCACCGGGCGCGGCCGCCCATGTCTTCGACATGTTCTGGCGCGCCGAGCAGGGCGACGGTGGACAGGCGGGAACCGGCCTCGGCCTTGCCATCTGCAAGGGGATCGTGGAAGCCCATGGCGGCGCGATCCGCGCCGAGGCCGTGCATCCCGACGGGCGCGGCACGCGGATCGTGATGGAACTGCCGCTCTGGAACCCGGAGGTATCCGCATGACCGCCGCTGCCCGCATCCTGATCGTCGAGGACGAGGCGCCGATCCGGCGCTTTCTGCGCGTCGCGCTGGAAACCGAAGGCCATGTCGTCTCCGAGGCGGCGACGGCGCGGGACGGCATCGCGCTCGCCGCGCGCGAGGCCCCGGCGGCGATCATTCTCGATCTCGGCCTGCCCGATGCGGACGGGATCTCGGTGCTGAAGACGGTTCGCGAATGGTCGCAGGTGCCGGTCCTGATCCTCTCCGTGCGCAGCGACGAGGCAGGCAAGATCGCCGCGCTGGATGCCGGCGCCCAGGACTATGTCACCAAGCCGTTCTCGACCGGCGAGCTGCTGGCACGCCTGCGCGGATTGCTGCGCGACCGGGCACGGGACGCGGCGCCCGCCGCGCTGACGCTCGGGCCGCTCGCCATTGATGCGGTCGAGCATCGCGCCAGCCTGTCGGGCGAGGACCTGAAACTGACGCGCAAGGAATTCGATCTGCTGTGGCTTCTGGCCGGTCACGCCGGACGGCTGGTCACGCAGGACATGATCCTGAAGGCGATCTGGGGACCGGCCCATGCCGGCGACAGCCAGTATCTGCGCGTCTATATCCGCCAGCTGCGCGCCAAGCTCGGCGATGATGCCGCCGACCCGCGCTGGATCTTCACCGAGCCGGGGGTCGGCTATCGACTCGCCGACAGATGAGCCGCGCCGGGCCCTCCTTGACCTGACGCCGCATTTTCGCGCCGCCCGCCCGCACACCGGGCAGGTGGCAGGCGCCGGCCGCCGCGGACGATGCACCGGCCGCCACCGCCGCCGCCGCGGGGCGTTGACTTCGCCCCCCCGCGCAGGCGAATGGGCGAAAGACAGCGGCGGACCCGATGCACAGCAGATTTCTCATCTATTACGACGCCATCGTCCGGCACGGCTCGATCCGCCGGGCGGCCGAGGTGCTCAACGTCGCGCCCTCGGCGATCAACCGCCATCTCAACGAGTTCGAGGAGACGCTCGGCACCCCGCTGTTCGAGCGGCTGCCGCGCGGAGTGCGGCCGACGGCGGCGGGCGAGCTGCTGAGCCTGCACATCCGCACCACGCTGCGCGACTACAGCAAGACCCTGTCCGAGATCGAGCAGCTGCGCACCGGCGCGCGCGGACACCTCACCATCGCCTGCATCGAGACCGCGCTCAACGACGTGCTGCCCGATGCGATCCTCGATTTCGGCACGCGCTTCCCGCGGATCGAGCTGACGGTGCGCGGCATGCCGTTGCTCGACTGCATCAGGGCCGTGGGCAGCGGCGAGGCGGACATGTGCCTGATCTTCAACCCGCCGCCGAAACATGCCCTGTTCCAGGTCGCCGGCGCCGATTTCCCGCTGGGCATCATCGCGCCGCCGGACCACCCGCTCGCACAGCGCAAGAGCCGCGCGACGCTGTCCGACCTCGTGGGCGAACAGGTCCTGCTGCCGGACGAGACGATCACCATCTTCGAGCAGATCGACCACGTGATGGCCACCAGCGCGCTGCGTCTGGCGCCGCGGGTGCGGTCGAACAGCATGGCCTTCCTGCGCGCCTTCGTGCTGCGCGGCGGCGGGCTGTCGGTGATGACCCCGGTCGGGATCGCCGACGACATCCGCGCCGGGCGGCTGGCCTTCCTGCCGCTGCGCGATCCCGGGATCACGCCGCAGCGGCTCATTGCGGGGGTCGCGGATGCCTCGATGCCGGTGGCGGTCGCGAACTTCTCGCAACAGCTCAAGGCCTTCCTGCCGGAGTGGCTGGCGACGGTCTCGGCCCCCGAGCGTTCTCGAAACGAGACCGCAGGCATCTGAAAACGGCGCTATATGGGCGCACTGATTTCGTGTTTCTGTCCTCGGGCGAACAGGACGAACCACACGGAACGCGACACCCCAGATGCCGATCACATCCGACGATCATGCCATTGCGCCAATGGCATGTGCGCCCGCCCATCCCCCGGGGGCGGCGCGCCCCCTTGCCCCGCCCGCGGTGGCGCTCGAGCATGTCAGCCAGGTCTTCCGCGGCACCGGCGGGCAGAGCGTCACCGCGCTCCGCGACATCTCGCTCGAGGTCGCCGCGCACAGCTTCACCGTGATCGTCGGCCCCTCGGGCTGCGGCAAGTCGACGGTGCTGCGGATGGTCGCGGGACTTTTGCCGATCCGCGCCGGCACGGGGCGGATCTTCGGCCACCCGATCGAGCGGCCGCGCGACGACACCGCGATGGTGTTCCAGCGCCCCGCATTGCTGCCCTGGCTCACGGTGACCGACAACCTGCTGTTCCCGCTGCGCCATCGCGGCCGCCCGGTCACCGGAGCGGACCGCGACCGCGCGGCGCGGATGCTCGAGACAATCGGGCTGCAGGACTTCGCCCGCAGCTTCCCGGCCGAGCTGTCGGGCGGCATGCAGCAGCGCGTCGGCATCGGCCGCGCCCTGCTCGGCGCGCCGTCGTTGCTGCTGATGGACGAGCCGTTCTCGGCGCTCGACGCCCTCACCCGCGACGAGATGAGCTTCGAGCTGCTGCGCCTGCGCGAACGCCATCGCAGCGCGGTGCTGTTCATCACCCATTCGATCCCCGAAGCGGTGCTGCTGGCCGACCGCATCTGCGTGATGTCCGCCCGCCCCGGCACGATCCGCGAGACGATCGAGGTCGACCTGCCGGCGCCGCGCGGCCCGCAGACCCTGCGCCTGCCGCGCTTTCATGACCTGTGCGAGCATCTGCGCGCGCTGCTGACGGAGCGCGCCTGATGCCCCTCTTCCGTCTCTTGCGCGCAAGCGCTCCGCTCTGGCTGCCGCCCGCTCTCGCCGTCGCCGGCCTTCTGGCGCTGTGGGAGGTCACGGCGCGCGCCGGGCTGATCCCGCCTTTCCTGCTGCCCGCGCCAAGCGCCGTCGCCGCGGCCGCCCTGGCGGTGCCGGCGCCGCAATGGCTCGGCCATGTCTGGGCGACGCTGCGCATCGTCCTGCTCGGCTTTGCCGCGGCGGTGGCGATCAGCCTGCCGCTTGCCGTGGCGATCTCGCGCTTTGCCCTGTTCCGGCGCAGCATCTATCCGATCCTGCTGGTGATCCAGTCGACCCCGATCGTCGCGATCGCGCCGATCCTCGTCGTCACGCTCGGCGCCGGAGATCTGCCGCGCGTCGTCATCACCGCGATGATCGCCTTCTTCCCGATCGTCGTCGGCACCTCGACCGGGCTCCTGCAATGCCCCGACGAGCTGATCGAGCTGTCGCGCTCGCTTGGTGCGACGACCGGGCGCGAGTATCGGCAGATCCGCCTGCCCTATGCGCTGCCGCATCTCTTCTCGGCGCTGCGCGTCGCGATCACCCTCGCGGTGATCGGCGCGGTGGTGGCCGAGTTCGTCGCCGCCGACGAGGGCGTGGGCTACTTCATCCGCACCTCGACCGCCTTCTTCCGCATCCCGCTGGCCTTTGCCGGCCTCGCCCTGCTCAGCGTGCTGACGCTGGCGCTGTTCGGGCTGGTCGGGCTGGTGCAGCGCCTGTTCTTCCCCCACAGCCTCGCCGCCTCCGACGCGCGGCGCTCCTCCTGACAGACAAGGAAAGACCCGTGACCAACGCCCTTCCCTCCGATTTCCGCTCCGAAGACGGCCCTTCGGCCGAGGCGATCGCCGGCTTCCGCGCCGGGATGGAACCCTTCTGGCACCCCGTTCTCGAGGCCGCCTCCCTCGCCGACCGGCCCCGCGCCGTCACCTTGCTGGGCCGGCGGCTGGTGCTGGTGCGGCTCGACGGTGTCGCCACCGCCTTCCCCGACACCTGCCGCCATTTCCAGGCGCAGCTGTCGCTTGGCTCGGTGGTCCGGGTCGACGGCCGCGAGCTGTTGCAATGCAACTATCACGGCTGGGCCTTCGCGGGCGACGGCGCCTGCGCGCGCATCCCGCAGCTGCCCGCCGGCCGCTGCATCCCGAAGACCGCCGGGCTGCGCCGCTTCGCCGTCGCCGAGCGCCATGGCCTGATCTGGGTCTGCCTCGCCGAGGAACCGCGCTTCCCGATCCCGGACTTCCCCGAGGAGGCCGACCCGCGGTTCCGCAAGGTACGCCTGCTCGAGGAGCACCCGATGCGGACCAGCGCGACGCGGATGATCATGGGCACGCTCGACGACACCCATTTTCCCTGGGTGCACGAGGGCATTCTCGGCGACCGCGCCCATCCCGAGCCGCCGCTGCACCGGGTCTGGCGCGAGGGCGCCGAGCTGATCGTGCAATACGAGGCCGACCAGCCCGCCGGGATCATGACCACCGACATGTCGCGCCCCGAAAGCGATGCCGGCGCGACGGTGCGGCTGACCTATACCGACCATGTCGGCATGCCGAACGTGATCCGGCTGGTGAAGGAGTCCGCCGCCGGGCGCTATGTCGTCTGGCTGGCCACCTCGCCGGTCGATTACAACCTTACAATCAACTTCTGGATCTTCGCCCGCGACTACGATCTCGCCGCCGAGCGCGACCCGGTCTATCTGCAGATGGCCGCCCATGTGCGCGAGCAGGACCGGCCGCTGATCGAGAGCCAGCGCCCCTGGATCGTGCCGCCGTTCTGGACCCAGATCGAGCTGCCCCTCGGCCCGGGCGATCTGCCGCTGATCGAGTATCAGAAGTGGATCGAGGAACTCGGCATCGCGACGGCGGTCTGAGCGATGACTGCAGATCGTTTCCTGCTCCGCATCACCCGGATCGCACCGCTTGCCGAAGGCGTCCTCGCCATCACGCTTGCCGCCCCCGACGGCGCGCCGCTGCCCGCGGCGGCCCCCGGCGCCCATGTCGAGATCGAGATCCCGGGCGTGGGCCTGCGGCCCTATTCGCTCACCGGCGACGACCCGCGGCGCTACGAGATCGCGGTGGCGCTCGCCGCGCCTGGCCGCGGCGGATCGCGCCGGATCCACGACGGCTGGCGGGTGGGCGACGAGGTCCGGGTCTCGGCGCCGCGCGACGGCTTCGGACCGGCGCGCGCGAACGGCCCGGCGCTGCTGATCGCGGGCGGCATCGGGATCACCCCGATGCTCACGATCCGCCGCGCGCTGATCGCCGCGGGCCGGCCGGTCACGCTCCATCACGCCGCGCGCGGCGCCGGCGGGGGCCTGTTCCCCGAGGCGCTGCGCGCGGCGCCGGGTGCGCCGGTGTGGCATTACGACACCGCCTGCGGCCCGCGCCCGGACCTTGCGGCGCTTGCCTGCTCCGCCCCCGCCGGAACCGAGGTCTGGTGCTGCGGCCCCGCCAGGATGATCGACGCGGCGCTTGCCGCCTTTGCCGCCCGGCCCGACGTCGTGCTGCATGTCGAGCGCTTCACCGCCCCCGCCGCACCCGAGACCCCGCCCGCCGACGCCGGCGCGTTCACCGTCGCGCTCGCCCGCAGCGGCCACCGCTTCACCGTCGCGCCGCACGAGCCCCTGCTCGAGCGGCTGCGCGCCGAGGGCGTCCTGCCCGAGACCAGCTGCGAGGGCGGCGTCTGCGGCACCTGCCTGACCCGCGTGCTCGGCGGCGCGATCGCCCATCACGACTATTACCTCTCGGCCGCGGAACAGGCCGCGGGCGACCGGATGCTCGTCTGCGTCTCGCGCGGGCAGCCGGGCACGACCCTCGTTCTCGACCTCTAGGAGCGCCTCATGTTTCTTCCCGCAAAGACCACCCGCACCGAAACCGCGCTGCCGCGCGCGTGCAGCCTTGCCGAGGGCGACTGGCACATCCTGTCGGGCTTCTGGCACCCCGTCGCCTGGTCCGAAGAGGTGGCCGCGGCGCCGGTGCCAGTGCGGTTGCTTGACGAAAGGCTGGTGCTGTGGCGCGACGAGCCGGGCATCGTCCATGCCGCGAAGGATCTGTGCCTGCACCGCGGCGGCAGGCTTTCGCGCGGCAAGGTCTGCGCCGGGCAGATCACCTGCCCGCTGCACGGGTTTCGCTATGACGGCAGCGGCGCCTGCCGCAAGGTGCCCGCGCTCGGCGCCGAGGTGCCGATCCCGAAGCGGCTGCGCCTCGACATCCGGGCCAGCGCCGAACGCTATGGTCTGGTCTGGGTCTGCCTTGCCGAAAGCCCGCGCGCGCCGCTGCCGGACTGGCCGCTGATCGAGGCGGGCATCGGCACGATCGCCCGCGTCCCGTCGGCGGTCTGGCAGGCCTCTGCCGCGCGCCATGTCGAGAATTTCAACGACCTGTGCCACATCCCCTTCGTGCATCCCGATACCTTCGGCGGCGACGAGGACCGCACCATCGCGCCCTATCGGGTCGAGATCGGGGCGGGCACGCTGTCCTACGAGGCGGAATATACCGAGCAGACCCGCTACAAGACCCCCGGCGCCGCGCCGCAGGGCCGCCGCACGCGGCACTACGCCTATGCGCTGACCCTGCCCTTCGCCTCCTGGCTGACGATCACCGACGCGGAATCGGAGTTCCACGTCTTCGACATCGCCTCGCCGGTCAGCGCGATGACGACCCGCATCTTCCAGATCCTCGTCGACCGCACCGGCCGGTTGCAGCCTGCCGAGATGATCGCCTTCCAGAACCGGATCAACGCCGAGGATGCGCCGCTTGTCGAGGCGCAATCGCCGCTCGAGCTGCCGCTCGACCTGCGCGACGAGATCCACATCCCGGCCGACCGGATGTCGATCGAATACCGGCGGATGCTGGCGGGGCTCGGGCTGGGCGCCGAGACGATCCTCGGCCCGACGGCCCCCGGGGACTGAGGCCCCCGCACATCGACAAACGCCGCGCCGCGCCCCTCTCCGGGGGCGCGGTCCGTGCCGTTTGCGGCCCGGTTTCCGGCGCGCCGGGCGCTCTCGTTTCGAGACCTCTGCGGGCGATAATCGGCGCTATTCAGGGGCGGTCCGGCCGTGCAGTGATCGATCCGGCGCAACAGGCAAGAGCCCTCATCATGGATATCAGACTGCGACTTGCGGCCCTTGCCGCGACCCTCACCCTTGCCCTCGGCACTGCGGCCGGCGCCGCGGAACCGGTGATCTATCAGCTCGGCTGGGTGCCCGGCGGCACCAATGCGATCGAATATTACGCCCTCGCGAAGGGCTATTTCGCCGCCGAGGGGCTCGACGTCACGATCCGCAGCGGCAATGGCGCGACCGACACCCTGTCCAAGGTCGCTGCCGGTGCGGCCGACATCGGCAATGTCGGGCTTGACGCCGCGCTGGCGGCAGCGGCCGAGCAGAAGGTGCCGGCGAAGGTGATCTACGCGCTCTTCACCAAGAACCCCGGCTCGATCCATGTCGGGGCGGATTCGGGGATCACCACCCTCGCTGACCTTGCCGGCAAGAAGATCGCCCTGCCCGCCTATTCGAGCACCACCGTCACCTGGCCGCTGTTTGTACGGCGCAACGGGCTCGACCCCGACCGCATCGACACCGTCAAGGTCGATGCGAGCGCGCTTGCCCCGATGCTGGCCAGCGGCCAGGTCGACGCGATCGTGAACTGGGTCACCGTCGCGCCGCTCGACCGCGCGGTGATGGCCGCGGCCGGGCGCGAGATGGTGGTGATCCCGATGTCCGAGCACGGGCTTGAAAGCTACAGCGCCGCGCTGGCCGCGGGCGACACCTTCCTTGCGCAGCGGCCCGAGGTCGCCCGGGCCTTCCTGCGGGCCCTGGCGAAGGCGACGCCCGCGGCGATCGCCGATCCCGACGGCGCGGCCGCGGCGATCCATGCGCTTGTGCCCGAGGTCGATGCCGCCATCGCCGCACAGGAATTCCGCGCCGCGATCCCGCTGATCGAGAACGAGGTGACGCGGGCCGCGGGGCTCGGCCGCTTCGACCCGGCGCAGGTCGCCAAGACCTGGGACTGGGTGGCGCAATCGCAGGGCTTCGCGCCGGCGGCGCTCGACCCGATGTCGGTGATCGACATGTCCTTCGTGCCCGAGTGAGCCCAGGGGCCGCGGGCGGCACGCCGCCCCGGCCCGTCCCGGCCTCAGTGCGGCTCGGCCCCGGTCACCGCAAGATCTCGTCGGCCTGCATCCCCTTCGGCACCACCATCACCTGCGCGACCGGCAGCGCCAGCAGCAGAACCAGACTGGCCCCCCGCTGGCCCTGCCAGCAGCAGATCAGAGAGCCCGGGGACGGTCAGCGCAGCCGCAATTGCCGCAAGGGGCAGGATCAGCAAGACAATCGGTGCAATCATGGCGCGAGGATACGCCCCGCCCAAGGCGCAGCCAAGCCCGCAGCAGCGGCGGCCACGGCTGCGAAAAATGAAAACGGCCGCGGGGTCTGCCCGCGGCCGTTTCGGATCTCAGGTGCGGACCGATTACTCGGCCTTCGCGGCCTCGATCGAGATCGCGATGGTCACGTCATCGCCGACGTAGGGCGCATACATGCCCATGTCGAAATCGGTGCGCTTGACCGTGGTGGTGGCCTCGAAGCCGACCCACGGCTTCTTCATCATCGGATGCTCGCCCATCTGGGTCATCGTGGCGTCCAGCACGACCGGCTTGGTGATGCCGTTCATCGTCAGATCGCCGGTGATCTTGCCGGTCTTCTCGCCGGTCACCTCGATCGAGGTCGACTTGAAGGTGATGTCGGGGTTCTTGTCGGCGCCGAAGAAGTCCTCGGTCAGGAAGTGCGCGGTGCGCTCGTCCCAGCCGGTGAACAGCGACTTCGCCGGGAAGCTGACGGCAACCGAGCTGTCGGCCGGTTTCTCGGCGTCGAACATGATCTTGCCGTTGAAGCCCGAGAACATGCCGGTGGTGGTCGAGAAGCCGAGGTGGCTGTAGTGGAAGACGATCTGGCTGTGGCTCGGGTCGAGATCATATTCGACCGGCTCGGCGACGGCGACGGTGGCAAGGCCGAGGGCAAGGCCGGCGGCGAGAAGAAGCGATTTCATGCGGGAGGACTCCGTGTTGTATGGGATGGCGCCAAGATGCCGCCGCGGCAGGCTCGGCTCAATTCCACAGATCCAAACAGAATCTGTGCGCAGCCGCTCATAACCGGGGCGAAACAGGCGATTTCCCGCCCTTTCACCGACAGCTGGCGCGCAGCACCACGATCTGATCGACTGCTCCGACCGCATTCGACATCCGCCGGTTGAAGGCCGGATCGAAGGGTGCGGCGGTGCAGCGGCCGTCGACACGCAGCACCGAGGCCGCGATCTCGGCGCGCTTCGCCTCGCTCAGCCCGAGCTTGCGCCCGCACAGCCCCTTCGCGACCGCGCTCGCGGTGCAGATCGCCACGCCGCCGCGCGCCGGACGATAGACCTCGCGCCCCATGATCTGCTTGAGCGTATAGACATCCGTGCCCTGCCGCTGCGCCTCGAAGGCCCAGTCGGCCTCGCTGACGCCGCTCGAGGGCACCGGGTCTTTCCAGACGAAGGTGAACAGCAGCACATCCGCGCGCTCGCCCGCCGGGCGGGGCATCGTGAACCAGCCGACGAGATAATCGCCGACGGTCGCCCGCCCCTGCCGCTCCCCCGCCTGCGCAGCTTGCGGCAGCGCCCCGAGCAGCATCAGCGCCACGGCGAAACCCCGGATGAAATGGAAAAACATCATTTGCCTCATGCCTGAAATGACCGGGATGAGACCCGAGATGCGGGGGAAGCGCAATGCAAAAGGGCGCCCCGAGGGGCGCCCTTTCTCTCGCTGTCCCGGACGGGATCAGCAGGAGTAGTACATCTGGTACTCGATCGGGTGCGGGGTGTGCTCGTAGGCGTAGACTTCTTCCCACTTGAGCGCGGTGTAGCCCTCGATCAGGCCCTTGGTGAACACGTCGCCGGCGAGCAGGAAGTCGTGATCGGCTTCCAGCGCTTCCAGAGCTTCACGCAGCGAGCCGCAGACGGTCGGGATCGCGGCCAGCTCTTCCGGCGGCAGGTCGTAGAGGTCCTTGTCCGACGCCGGGCCCGGATCGATCTTGTTCTTGATGCCGTCGAGGCCGGCCATCATCAGCGCCGCGAAGGCGAGATAGGGGTTGGCCGCCGGATCGGGGAACCGGGCTTCGACGCGCTTGGCCTTCGGCGATTCGGTCCACGGAATACGGACGCAGCCCGAGCGGTTGCGGGCCGAATAGGCGCGCAGCACCGGGGCTTCGAAGCCCGGGATCAGACGCTTGTACGAGTTCGTCGACGGGTTGGTGAAGGCGTTGAGCGTCTTCGCGTGCTTCAGGATGCCGCCGATGAAGTACAGCGCTTCCTGCGACAGGTCGGCATACTTGTCGCCGGCGAAGAGCGGCTTGCCGTCCTTCCAGATCGACATGTTCACGTGCATGCCCGAGCCGTTGTCGCCCTTCATGGGCTTCGGCATGAAGGTCACGGTCTTGCCGTAGGCGTGGGCCACGTTGTGGATCACGTACTTGTACTTCTGGATGTTGTCGGCCTGCTCGACCAGACCACCGAAGATCATGCCCAGCTCGTGCTGGCAGGTCGCGACTTCGTGGTGGTGCTTGTCGACCTTCATGCCCATGCGCTTCATGGTCGAGAGCATCTCGCCACGCAGGTCCTGGGCTTCGTCGACCGGGTTCACCGGGAAGTAGCCGCCCTTGTGGCCGGCGCGGTGCGCGAGGTTGCCGGTCTCGATGAGGGCATCGGTGTTCCAGGCAGCGGCCTCGGCGTCGATCTCGTAGCCGACCTTCGAGGGCGTGACCGAGTAGCGCACGTCGTCGAAGATGAAGAATTCGGCCTCAGGGCCGAAGAAGGCCGCGTCGCCGATGCCCGAGGACTTGAGATAGGCCTCGGCCTTGTGGGCGACCTGACGCGGGCAGCGGTCATAGGCTTCGCCGGTGTCCGGCTCGACCACGTCGCAATGCACGCAGAGGGTCTTTTCCGCATAGAAGGGGTCGATGTAGACCGACGAGGCGTCCGGGATCAGTTTCATGTCGGACTGATCGATCGACTTCCAGCCGGCGATCGACGAGCCGTCGAACATGAAGCCTTCCTCGAAGAAGTCCTCATCGACGAGATCGGCCACCACCGTCACGTGCTGCAGCTTGCCGCGCGGGTCGGTGAAGCGGACGTCGACGTATTCGACTTCCTCCGCCTTCATCAGTTCGAGAGCTTTCTTGACTGCGCTCATTGCAAATAACCCTTTCCTTTGAGCATTGGGTATCCGGGCCACCGGCCCTGAATTCTTCAGACCGCGTCGTCGCCGGTTTCACCGGTGCGGATGCGGATCGCCTGTTCCACGGGAGAGATGAAGATCTTGCCGTCACCGATCTTCTCGGTGCGGGCGGCGGAAATGATCGCCTCGACGGCGGCCTCGACCATCTCGTCGGGCAGCACCATCTCGATCTTCACCTTGGGCAGGAAATCCACGACATATTCGGCGCCGCGATAGAGCTCGGTATGGCCCTTCTGCCGGCCGAACCCCTTCACCTCGATCACCGAAAGCCCCTGGATCCCGGCTTCCTGAAGCGCTTCCTTCACCTCATCGAGCTTGAAGGGCTTGATGATCGCCTCAACCTTTTTCATACCGCCGACTCCCCCCTTCAGGTCTAGCCGAACCTCACTGACCACTTTCCAGCCGGGCTCGCAATCGGCTAGGCTGGGGCCGGGTCGAGCAGTCCGGCAATTCGCAATGCGTCGCACATTTTTTGTGCAGATGGCGCATTATAGCGGCGAAAAGAAAAGACTTCGAGGGGATTATGGCAGAAATTCTGACATCTGCCCAAATGCGCGCCATCGAACAGGCCGCGATGGCCGCCGGAACGGTCAGCGGCCTTGCGCTGATGGAGCGGGCGGGCACGGGCGTGGTGGCGGCGATCCTCGAGACCTGGCCGGCGCTTGCGACCCCGGCCGAGCCGCCCTGCGCGGTGGTGCTGTGCGGACCGGGCAACAATGGCGGTGACGGATTTGTGGTGGCGCGGCTGCTTGCCGACCGCGGCTGGCGGGTCGCGACCTATCTTCTGGGCAGGCCCGAGCGGCTGCCGCCCGATGCGCGCGCGACTGCCGAGGCCTGGAGCGCCCAGCCCGGCGCCCGCGCCCTGCCGTCAGAGGCGCTTGCGGCGGAGGACTGGACGGGCTGCCGCGCCGGGGTGGTGATCGACGCGCTCTATGGCATCGGCTTTCGCCCGCCCCTGCCCGCCGCCGCGGCGCAGATGCTGGCCATCGCCGGGCAGATCGTCGCCGCGCATCCCGAAGGCTGGCGGCGTGTCGCGATCGACATCCCCTCCGGCCTCGCCGCCGACACCCCTCCGCCGGTCATCCCCGCCTGCGATCTGGTCGTCACCTTCCACCGCGAGAAGCCCGTGCACCCGCCCCTGCGCGCCGCGGGGCTTGCCGTCGTGACCGCGGATATCGGACTGTGATTCACCCTTTCCTCACCCTCGCCGCCTTACCCTGCGCCGATCCCACCGCCGGAGCCTTGGCATGATCCGCCACATCACCCTGACCGAAGAGATGCGCGCCGCGCTGCGCAAGACCGTCGAGGCGCATAAATACGGCCATGGCCATGCGCTGGTGCTGGCGGGCGGCGTCGGCCACGGCGGGGCGGCGCGGCTGGCCGCGCGCGCCGCGCTGCGGGTCGGCGCGGGGCTTGTCACGCTGCTGCCGCCGCAGGCCGCGATTCCGGAGAACGCCGCCCAGCTCACCGCGGTGATGCTGGCCGCCCTTCCCGATGGCTACAGCCTGCGCGGCAAGCTGCAGGACCGGCGGCTGAACGCGCTCCTGCTCGGCCCCGGCCTCGGCCTGCCGCGCGCGCAGGAAATGGTGCCCGCCGCACTCTGGGCGAAACGGGCGACCGTGCTCGACGCCGATGCGCTCAGTGCCTTTGCCGCCGACCCCGGCCAGCTCTTCGCGCAGCTGCATGAGAACGTGGTGCTGACCCCGCATCTGGGCGAATTCGGCCGGCTCTTCCCCGACCTTGCGACGGCGCTTGCCGACGGCGTGCTGACCCGTGTCGAGGCGACGCGGGCGGCCGCCGACCGGGCCGGCTGCACGGTGCTGCTGAAAGGCGCCGAGACCGCGATCGCCGCGCCCGGCGGCGAGGCGGCGCTGCATCTGGCCACCGGCGCGCGCGCCGCGCCATGGCTCGCCACGGCGGGCTCGGGCGATGTGCTGGCCGGCATCCTCACCGGCCTGCTCGCGCGCGGGTTCTCTGCCTACGAGGCGGCCTGCACCGGCACCTGGCTGCATGTCGAGGCGGCACGCAGCTTCGGCCCCGGCCTGATCGCCGAGGACCTGCCCGACGAGCTGCCGAAGGTGTTCCGCGCGATCCTGCTCTAGACCTCGGCGGCGAGCGGCGCGCAGCCGATCTCGACGCCGTCGGCATAGATCACCTCGGTCGTGTCGAAATGCAGGGTGAAGAGGCGCACCGTCTCGGCGCCCACACGGGCGATGAACTGCCCGTCGATCAGCCGCGAGACCTCGATCAGCGCCTCCTTGCGGCCGAAGAGCGCCTCGGCCCGCCAGTCGCGGATCAGCACCTGCGTGCCCTCACCCAGCAACAGCGCGCGTTCGGGCCGGTCATGGCCGAGCGCGCCGGGAGAGATCTGCACCAGCCCGTCCCGCGCCGGCATCGCCGTCGCGGCGCGCAGCCGGCACATGCCGGAGCGGGTGATGACCCGATCGCCCGGGCTCAGGAACTCGACCGGCAAGAGCCCGTCGAGCGTCGCCACCCGGGTGCCGAGCGCGATGCCGGCCAGGGCGGCGCCGGAGTGAAGATACGGGTCGACAACGGATGCGGAACGGGTGCCGGGTGCATCCGCACCCTGCGTCTCCCGTCCCGAGGGGGGCCTATCCATCGGGTCTGTCCTGCTCGTTGTGCCTTGAAGGCGCGCCGTTTTCGGCTTTGTTTCGAGATTAGAACGAATTCCCTCATCGGGCGAGGATTTTTTCGCACGCCCCCTGTTCAGGCCACGGGGGCGTTGCTAGAAGGCGGCACGTGCGGGTGTGGCGAAACTGGTAGACGCACCAGATTTAGGTTTCAAAGAAAATCTTTATAAATCAACATAAAAGACCATTAGTTTTACGGAACAAAAATCGAACAACTGATGAACATGTAAAGCCACGAAGAGCATGTTCTAACGGTCACCCTGAGCGCCGATTAGGGGCTCACCACCCTTCCCCACTCTTTCCTCTGACCGCGCGCTAAATCTGCACGAGCCAGCGAAATGGGGTGTCGAGGAGGATCAGCCAGGGCGGTCGGTTGCCCTCGGCGACCACACGCCCGACGCGGCCAGCGCGCACGGCGCTGGCATCTGCCGGCTGCATGACGTCGCGGCCAGTGCTGGCGGTGCGGACCGCCTGATCGCTGTGTGCTAATGTCCAATGCATGCGCCGCGATGCACACCGCCTGCCCTGCGGCTGATTACGAAGAGGGGGAGCATTGAAATGTGCGGGCGTTTCATCGATCCGAACCTTCGGAACACTGAGGTCGAGATGTCGCAGATCAAGATCGCCCCGTTCCCCCGGCGCTACAACGTCAAGCCGACGGACGAAGTTGTGATCCTTGCAAAGCACCCGCTGACGGCATTCACGGCACGCTGGGGCTTGATCCCATCCTGGTTTTCCGGTGACGCCCCGAAGGACTGGAAGGCGGCTACCTTCAACGCGCGGGTCGAGGATGCGCCTACGAAGCCGACCTTCCGGCAGGTCTGGCGCCACGGGCGCTGCCTGATCCCGGTGGGCGGGTTTTACGAATGGACGGGACCGAAGGGGCGCCGCCAGCCACACTTCTTCCGTTCGGCCGGGAATGAGGAGAACCTGTTTCTTGCAGGGCTGGCAAGTCGCTGGCACGACCTGTTGACCTGCACGATCATGACCCGCGCTGCAACCGATGCAATGGCGGGTCTGCACGAACGGATGCCGGTGATCTTGAACGCCGACGAGCGCGGAGCCTGGCTTGGCGGCTCCGATGGCGCAGGCCTTGGCGACGACGCCAGACTCGAACACCACCCTGTCAGACCTTTCTCGATGCGCGATGACGGGCCTGAGCTGATTGAGGCGATCGGCGACTGAGGCCCCACCGGTGGCCAAGGGCGGAGAGCGGCCGGTCGAGGTGTGAGGCCCCGCCGGCAGCCCAGGGCGGGGAGCGGCCATTCGCTGCATCTACCTATGATTGAGGAATAACCGCCGAAACCGGACTTACAACATTTGAGTTCCTGGGCTACCGTGTGGCGAGACAGCAAGGACGAAATTTACTTGGAGTGGTTGCTTGATCAATTTTAGAAAAGGGAACAGAGACGAGTTTGCAAAACTCTCCCCTGAAGCAGGGTATGATGACCGCGCTGAAATTATCCGGCGGCATCTGGCAGAGGCCTTCGGTTCCAAGAACCTGTCTTTTCTCATCGGCTCCGGTTGCTCATCCTACATGCACGAAGGCAATGATCTTGGCATTCCGACGATGGGGCCGCTTGCCGCAGAGTTCCAGGTAACGCTTGAAGAAATTCCAGGTCTGCCTGGCGTCGGCGTGTTTGTGACAGCTGAACAAATAATGACCCTCAACGATCAGCTGGGGATCGATCTAACCCATGAAGACTTTCGAAAAAACCTGGAGCGGTTGATGGAAGCCCTCATGACGGCGCAGCAGTTTTGTAAGAGAAGCGGTAAGGCGGATCTTCAAGGTGCCCTCGGAACCGTCGAGGCCGTCATCGCAGGCGTGAAAAAGTTCATCCTTCAGAAATGCACTGAAGGACCTTTTGCAAACGGCGACGAAGCAGTCGTGACGCTGTATCGGCGCTTTTATCAGTCGCTGGCCACCCGATCCCGTGGCCTTGCGCCGCCTTGGGTTTTCACCACAAATTACGACCTCTTTAACGAGAGGGCGATGGATCGATCCGGCATTCCCTATTCCAACGGGTTTGCGGGCACGGTTGAGCGCCGTTTCAACCCTTCCACATACCGCCGCGCCCTAGCTGAACAGCTCGATATTTCCTCAAAAAGGTGGGCGGCGGTCGATGGATACGTGCATTTCTGCAAGCTCCATGGGTCTGTAAACTGGACGGAAGAGGAGACAGGTCTTTTCCCGATCCGGGAGTCTGCTGACAAGCCCGATCCTTCCAAGGATCGCGTCATGATCTATCCGACGCCCTCGAAGCAGACCGCGAGTTTTGGCTCGCCCTATTCGGACATGTTCCGTGAGTTTCAGCGTCAGGTCGTTCAAGATCAAAGTGTCCTTTTCGTGATGGGATTCAGCTTTGGCGACGAGCACATTAACAACATTATTTTTCAGGGACTAACCCTCCCGGGCTTCCGCCTGATCGCCTTCCTCAATCCTGACGACGCCAACAATCCGGTGACTAAAGAACTCGCAGCGCTAGGAGACCCGAGGATTTCCTTCATCTGGGGCAGCGACGAGGCGACAGGCAAGAAGGCGCACTACTTCGACAGTATCGTGCAAGACTTGATGCCAACGAGCACTGACCAGAAAGAAGAACAGGCTATCGAAAAGGTCTTCAAGAAGCTGCTCTCCAAGCAGCAGGGTGGCGAAAATGGCGAGGGATGATGCAAGCCGTGCCATAGGCAAGATCGTTAGCGTTTCAGCGGATCGCCTAGTCGTCGAACTGCATAGAGGGAGCGATAACTTCACAGTCGTTGGCTTCGATGATGTCCATTACGTCGCGACCTTGGGATCGTATCTGATGGTGCCGACCCAATCCGAGTATGTCGTCTTGGAGGTTATCGGGCTCCGAGAGAAGGATTTTTCGCCAG
Organism: Paenirhodobacter hankyongi; assembly: GCF_003664585.1. Classification (GTDB taxonomy): domain Bacteria; phylum Pseudomonadota; class Alphaproteobacteria; order Rhodobacterales; family Rhodobacteraceae; genus Rhodobacter; species Rhodobacter hankyongi. Next base: position 9,292 of record NZ_RCHI01000019.1, on the reverse strand, counting down.
CCTACGGCAACGCAGCAGAGATGGACAAAACCACGGCAGCAAAGTTCCTCGATGTGGTTCCCGTCGGCTCAATGCCGGTCCAAGGAGGCTCTTTCAAATTTGGGGTCTCGACGTTTCCGCCGCTTTATGCAGATGCCCTTTATGCGCGTGATGAAGACCTGGACCGCATCTTCAACGTGGAGCAACCAGCAGATCGTGAGACAAAGACCGACGCTGAGGGGGCTCAAAAGGAGGGAACGGTTCCCCATACGATCGAGATAGGCACGTCAGCGGTTTTCAAGGACTATCCTGTGAAGGCGCAGCTTGACGCACTTTTCGGTGGGCATGTCGCTGTTCTTGGAAATACCGGAAGCGGAAAATCTTGCACTGTAGCTTCTATTATTCAGTCCGTGTTTGATAGAGCAGAAGAGTTTTGGGCAATTGGTGCTTCTTTCGTCCTATTTGATGTCAACGGTGAGTATCGACAAGCATTTGAAGACATGCCTTGGCAAATTCAAGCGAGCTACTTCAAAGCAACGAGCTCAGAAGCTGAAGCTGAAGTTCTGGACGAAGGTTTCATCGGTGCAGATTTGGTTGACAGATTTCGTCTGCCGCACTGGTTCATGACCGTTGACGAGTGGGCTTTGTTGTTGCGCGCTAGCGAAAAAACACAACTGCCAGCGCTGAGAACCGCACTCGGGCTAACAACCCTTTTTCAGGAAGAGCCTGTCGCGGATGTCGTTGACGGAGCTAGTGATGATCTTAAAGGTGTTCGAAACCACGTTTTGGCAAAGATCATTCTATCTATTTTAAATGATGATGCCAGTGTGCCAAGCAAAGAGGGGAGAATCCTCGCGTTACTTCATACGTTTTCCACGGATGAGATTTGTAGGGGCACGATCAAAGCGGGTTTGTACAATGATTTTGGGCAGTTCAAAGACGGAAGAAATTCTAGCACATCAGAAAACTACGAAGCTGTGTTGGCACTCCTGCAAAATCAGGTCACGGACGAACCTGTGCTTCCCAGTTACGGAAATACACCATTTTCCTTTGGGAGATTGCAAGCAGCACTCGATCTTGCCCTATTTTATGAAGAAGCAAACGGAAACAAGCAGATAAGGGAATATTGTTCGCAACTGGTTACACGATTGAAGTCTGTTTCTGACAATCCAGATTTCGAGTTTTTGCGGGCATCTGTTGAAGGCTTGCAGGATTACGACAGGGAGCCGACGCACTTCGTTGATCGACTCCTTGGTCTTGCACGGGAGGGCACAAGCTACCGGAAAGACCGTCAAATCTGCATCATCGACCTAAACGATGCGTCGGACGAGATCGTCGAACTAGCCTCTGCCGTTGTTGCACGGCTGATCTTCGACCGGATGCGCCGCGCGACGCCCCGAAACAAGATGCCTGTCCATCTGATCCTCGAAGAGGCGCACCGCTACATCTCAGAGCGCCCGAGCCGCTTTGCCATCGACGCGGGCATAACCTTCCAGCGGATTGCCAAAGAGGGCAGGAAATACGGGGCTTTCTTGATTGTGGCTTCACAACGGCCAAGCGAGCTCTCGAAGACGGTTCTCTCGCAGTGTAACAACTTCATCATTCACCGCATCCAAAACCCCGACGATCTTTCGCAGATTAAGCAGATGACGCCATTCATCTCGGAAACAGTTCTGAGGCGCTTGCCATCTCTACCGAAGCAGCACGCGCTGATCTTCGGAAGCGCGGTGAAGATTCCGACCACCTTCCGCGTCAGGGATGCCGATCCTACGCCCAACAGCGACGACACGCAGGTTCGCGACCTTTGGTATGTCCCCCAGAATCCAAGTTTGCACTGGAAAGCATAGCCTCTTGGACTTCCACTTCTGAAAGTAGGCCGCACGAGTATGACAACCGTCACAGCATGGCTCTCGGTGTCAGCCACAGGCAAAAGGACATTTTACTTGGGGGCTGATAGCCAAGGGACATCTCTTCAAACTGGTCAAGCAGTGTCTTTGCGAGAAAAGAAGGTCTTTGAAAGCGTTTGCACCCCAGAAATTTTTGCCCTCTCAGGGGATCTCCAATGGGGCCAATCTTTCCTGCGGCAGCTCCTGAAAGAAATTCAGCGTGCTGTGATCCAATCTTCGCCCGGGACCCGAGGCCGGGCTGAAGAATTTTGTGAATTGCCTTGTGCTACCCCTCTGAAGGGGCCGATTTGTGAGCTTGAAATCCTATACGGCGCGCGCTGCGATGCCGAAGGGCCTTCAGACTTTCAACTGTTTCGCTTGCATCATGCCGGGCGCGCGAATTCAAGTTGGAGCGTGAACCAGATTGGTGAGAATGAGTTGAACAGCAAAAAGTCGGCGTATGTCTATAGTTCGGGCCTAGGTGGTCGCGCGAACAAGGACCGGCAAAAATGGATTGCCAAAGGTGATCAAGGCGACGTGGCTCGGACCTGCTTTTGGTCCCTCTGTGATCTAGTCAATGGCATCCCTTCAAAATCCTTCATGACGGGAGGTCATCCACAACTTGTAAAGCTTGATCAACGCGGCTTCGGCCACGCTGTTGGAGTGAAATTCAATGGCGTCCCGACTGTCTACGGAAGGCGGACCACTAATCCCCAGAGTTTTGCGAAATTTTGGGTCGATGAGGATTTCACTCAGCTAAATCCCGAAACATTGGAGAAATACAGTCAAGCGCAGAAATATGGTCGAAGTAGGAGCGGGCGATGACGATTAGGCTCAATTGGCAATGTCTGCTTTGATGAAGCTGCACCGCAGCATCACTTCACTCGGTGAAGGTCGGCTCAGGGCCGGGCGCGGCGAAACCCGGCGTCGGGCCTGACCGTCCGGCGGGGGCTGAGCGGGGCTCAAACGGGCGGTCAGATCCCCCGCCGATCCGCCCGCCCGCTCCGCCGCCCGGCACATTCCAGTGCCGGGCCCACAGTCAAATCAGCAGCCCGGCCGGGGCCCGATTGGAGATCAGCAGCTCGCGTGCAGCCGTGGCGCCGGCCGCGCTGATCGAGTAGCTCAGCGCGACTTCTTCGATCTCGAACCCGGCGAAGATCTCGCGGATCTCTGGCGTGTCGTTGATGGACAGGATGAAGGGGCCGTCGATGCTGCCAAGCAGCCGGGCCATTTCGGCGAACTGACCGCGGTCGAACATCCCCTTGCCATAGTCGTTCTCGCCCCCGAAATACGGCGGGTCCAGGTAGAACAGCGCGCCAGGGCGATCATAACGCCGGACCAGCTCGGCCCAGTCCAAATTCTCGAAGACCACCCCGTCGAGGCGGCGCCAGGCCGCCTCCAGCACCGCCGCAAGATGTTCGACCGAGAACCGCGCGCGCCCGGCATCGACCCCGAAGACGCCGGCGACCTTTCCGCCAAAGCTGAGCCGTTGCAGGTAGAGGAACCGTGCCGCGCGCTCGAGGTCGGTCAACGCTTCGGGTGGCGTGGCGCGCAGGCGCTCGAACTCGCTCCGGCTCACCAGCTGGAAGTGCAGCGCCTCCAGCAGCTGCGCATGGTGCCGTTGCAGCACCCGGAACAGGTTCACGATCTCGCCGTTCAGGTCGTTCGCCACCTCGAGCCGCGGCCGGAACCGCCGACGCAGGAACACACCGCCCATCCCGACGAAGGGCTCGATGTAAGTCTTGTGGTCGATTGCCTCGATCCGTTCGATGATCCGGCGGTGCAGATGTTTCTTGCCGCCCAGCCAGGGGGCGACCGGAGCCGCGGGTTTCACTTGCTTCATGTTCGCTATTCGTTCCATATGTCACCCTCCCGCGCGGGGAGCAGGCGACCATCAACCCACGGGCGGGTCGGCGCGGAACGGGGCAAACGTCACCGCGTGGTCGGGCTGTTGGCGCAGCCCGCCCCTGCCGCCGGGATCGGCGACAAGGGAAACACACTTAATTACACACCCTCCTTGATGCGATGGAATGAGTGTGTATATAAATACCCACGAAGGAGGGGCGATGGAGTTCGAGACCAATTCCCGAAAGCTCCTGAAGGTTCTGAAAGACGCAGGGTTCGAGGTGGTCTCCGTCAAAGGCGATCACCACAAGCTCCGGAAGGGCGACAGGATGGTGATCCCGCCCCACCCGAAGAAGGACCTGCCGCTTGGCACCGTCAGGAGCATCTACCGACAGGCGGGGCTGCTCTAGGCCCCGTCACCATCGCCTCTCCGCATCCACGTCAAGGAGGACAAGATGCGCTACTATACCGCGCTCGTGCATCACGACGAGGGCAGTGCTTATGGCCTGACCTTCCCGGATCTTCCCGGCTGTTTTGCCGCCGCTGACAGTTGGGACGATATCCCCCGGGCCACTGCCGAGGCGCTCGATCTCTGGTTCGAGGATCAACCCGATGTCGAGGCCGCGTCGATCGAGACCATCCGCAAGCGCCCGGAGGTGGCCGAGGAACTCGCCGCCGGCGCAGTGCTGATGCCGGTGCCCTACATCCCGGCGGACACCGCTCTCGCCCGGGTCAATATCTCGATCGAGCGCGGGCTCCTGCGCGCCATCGACGAGACCGCCCGGGCGCGCCACATGACCCGTTCGTCCTTCCTCGCCTCAGCCGCCCGGCGCGAACTGGTTGGCGCTGCATGATGCTCAGTGATGGCCAGCTAGGGGAAGGCCGGCTCTCAACGCAAGAACCAACATTTCAAAGGCCATTTCCGATGAAATTCCTGCCTTTCATTTCCGCCTTCCTTTTTTCAACCACGGTGCAGGCTGCCGATATCAGCGGCACAGCCTCGGTGATTGATGGCGACACGATCGATATTCACGGCCAGCGCATTAGGCTGCATGGCATCGACTGCCCCGAGGGGCGGCAGCGGTGCTACATCGCGGGAAAACCCTGGGCCTGCGGAACAGATGCCGCAAATGCCCTGGCAGACCAGATCGGCCGAGCACCTGTTTCCTGCCAACCTCGGGACGTCGATCGCTATGGACGTGTTGTGGCGATCTGCAGATCCCGTGGAACCAACCTCAATGCCTGGATGGTTGAGAATGGCTGGGCTGTCGCCTATCGCCATTACTCTCTTGACTACGTTGCCGCAGAGAACCGGGCACGATCGGCCAAGCGCGGCATCTGGGCCAGTCAGTTCGAAATGCCTTGGGACTGGCGACGCAGCCGCTGACAGTGGCGCATCTCAGCCGTCACAGGCGCACCCTGGCCCCTTGTGGCAAGTGTATGATCTGCTGATACAGCTATCCCCGCAGGCTTTGCCCTTGTGGCAGATTTTGCAGCAGGCTGCATTGAAGACCTTTTCCTTCGGCTCCTGGTTCTGGATCCGGCCTAACAGATCGATCGCGGCATCCGGCTTGACGATCTCAATCTGAAGAGATTGGGGCAGAAAGGGCTGCCCAGACTGGGCGTTAGCCGGAAAGAGAAGAGCAGAAACACAAAGGACCAATATCATGAACAAATGTTTCATGGGTCACCCCCCTTCGGCAAGGGACGACGCACCCAATTCGACGGCGCGTCAAGTGAAGATTGGCTTCATGGCTAATGCCTATTGACCTCCCCGCCTCCCCCGGACCGCGCGCCAGATCTGCTCGGGCCAGCGCAAGGGGCTGTCGAGGAGGAGCGCGACGGCGAAGGCGAGGATCAGCCAGGGCGGGCTGGCGCTCTCTTGTGCCGAGGGGCTGCGCCTTGGTGCGCGCCGCCTGCCCGTTCGCGGCAACCTTCGGGCCGCTCAGCAGACCGGGCAGAGTGCTACAGGCCGAGCGTGCGAGGCAAGGCGCCCGCGCGCCGACGCCTCTGCATGACTGCCACAGGACGCACCGATCGCGCGGCCTCCCGCAAACAAAGATCCCAAATTGGGAACGCCGCTATTGACTTCGCTTCACGGCGGCCTGATATTCCCGATACGGGAACAATGGATGCACGATGCAGATCATCGCAAAATCGACGCTTCGGACCTTCTGGGAACGGGAGCCGCGCGCCGAAGCTCCGCTGAAGGCATGGTATACCATTGCATCTCAAGCGAACTGGGCGGGCCCGGCCGATGTGAAGTCCGCGTTTGGCACCACGGTCGATTTCGTTGGCGACAACCGCGTCATCTTCGATATCGGGGGCAACAAGTATCGCCTGATCGTCCACTTCGCCTACCCGTTTCGCCGGGCGCTGATCAAGTTCGTCGGCACCCACAAGGACTATGACAAGATCAACCCGGAGACGATCTGATGATGGACATCCGACCGATCCGCACCAAGGCGGACCACGACTGGGCGCTCGCTGAGATCGCCCGATATTTCGACAACCAGCCGACGCCGGGAACTCCGGACGCCGACCGCTTCGACGTTCTCGCCGATCTGATCGAGGCCTATGAAGACCGGAACTTCCCGATCGAGCCGATGGAGCCGATCGACTTCCTGCGGGCCCACATGGAAGCGACCGGCCGCACCCAGGCCGATCTGGCGGCCCTGTTCGGCTCTCGCCCGCGCGCGTCCGAGGTGCTGAACCGCAAGCGTGCACTCACCCTCGACATGATCCACAAGTTGAGCAGCGAGTGGCACATCCCGGCGGATTGCCTTGTGCGCCCCTATCACCTCGTCGCGGCGTGACCGTCACGCCCGCCTCCCCCTGACCGCGCGCCAGATCTGCTCGGGCCAGCGCAATGGGCTGTCGAGCAGCAGCGCAACAGCAAAGGCGAGGATCAGCCAGGGCGGGCTGTTGCCCTCGACGACCACGCGCTCGACGCGGCCCGCGCGCACGGCATTGGCGTCGGCCGATTGCACGACGTCGCGGCCGGCGGTGGCGGTGCGGATCGCCTGATCGCGCTGCGTGCTGGTGCCCAGCGTCTGCGCCGCGGTGCGGGCCGCCTGCCCGTTCGCGGCGACCTTCGGGCCACTCAGCAGACCGGGCAGCGCGCCGCAGGCACCAAGTGCGAGGCAGAGTGCCAGCGTACCCCCTGCCCGGCTCACAGCCCGCTCAGGCACAGGTCGCGCTCCGCCTCCCGCCGGCGCACGAGGCCGCGCACCACCTGCCCGCCGGCCCGGTTCCACAGCCGCAGCGCATCGCAGGCGCCGCGCAGATCGCCCGCCCGGGCCCGCCGCGCCATGCTCGAGCCACAGAACGCGCCGGAGCCGATGTTGTAGGCGGCCGAGATGAAGGCGGCGCGCGTCGGGTCGGGCAGCTCGGCGGGCAGGCACGGCCGGATCTCGCGCTCGAACTGCGCCACCCGGGTTGCCAGACGGCTGTCGCATTCGGCCGGCGTCGCCACCTGCCCCGGCCGCACGCCCTGCGTGTCGCCGTCGCAGATCGTCCAGACGCCGACGATGTCGCGATAGGCGCGTAGCTCGCGCCCCTCGAAAGGAGTGATGACCGCCGCGGCAAGCGCCAGCACCGCACCGAGCCCCGCCACGGTGCGCCGGCCCACGGCGCCGCTCTCGTCGGCGCAGAAGGCCCGGCCCCGGCCTCGGCGCCATTTGCGGATCAGCAGCGCGAGGTTCACCACCGCGATCAGCAAGCCCACGATCGGCACCAGCTGCGAGGCGAAGGTCGAGGCGCTCTCGAGCGTCGGCCACCACGCCGGGAACGAGATCGCCCCCGGGATCGTGGCCCATCCGGCCCGCGTCGCAATCTGGTCGAGTTTGTCAGTCGTCACTGTCCTGCCCCTTTCCGGCAACAAAAAACCCGCCGGTGGCGGGTGCATCTTCATGGGTTGTTTTGATCGCCAGTCAGTCGGCGGGGGCATCGTGCGGCGGCAGGGTCACGGGGCCGTCCGCGGTCACCGTGATCGGCTCCGGGAAGCGGGTCGCCTCGGGGGCCTCGGCGCCATGCGGTAGCACGATCGTGACATGCCACTCGCCGCTCACCTGCTCGGGCTGCCCGACGATCCAGTCGTGCGGCGCTTCGGGCGTGGCCGTATAGGCCGCGAGATCGGTCGCAACACCGTTGCACGTCATGACCGAGCCGACACGCTCGAGCACGAGTGCCTGCTGGCGCAACTGCGGGGTCAGAGTAATTTTCATCGTGTTCTCCTTAGGTCATCGTCGACCAGCGGCCGGTGGCGCGCAGGTGCACCGCGGCGGCGAGGCGAGTATCGGTTTTGTCCCGCACCGAGAACGTGCACCCGGTTGCGTCGGGGGCCGCATCGAGCTGGGCAGCGGCCAGCACCGATGCCGAAACGGCCGTCATCGTCACAACGGGCGCCGCCACGAACGAGGCCGGAAAGGTCCACGTTTTGGCACCAGTGGTGAGCGAGGTGATCGTGGCCGAGCATTCAAGGTAGCCGTCGGCGCGCATCTCATAGCTGCCGTTCGCGTTGCTTCCGGCCCCGAAGAGCGCGCCGGTGGGCACACCCGCCGCCTGCCCCACCGTGCCGAGGACATTGCCGCTGTCATAGAGGCGGCGCCACGGGCCCCAGGAGGTGGTGGAGTAACTCTTGCGGATCCAGGTCTGCCCGTTGTTGGGCGTCGTATAGATCTGCGTCGTCTGGTTCAGGGTCGGCCGCAGCACGAGCACACCGTCGCCGACGGTCGCCCCGGTCGGCAGCGTGCCGAGCGTGGTGGCGCTCGAGACCCACCAGAACCCCTGCGGGATGTCGTATCTGTCGATATTGTCGAGCGCCGGGCTGGACATCGCCCCGAGCCCCATCCAGCCCGGGGTGAGCAGACGCCCTGGCGTCGTGTCGGCGGCGGATTGCACCACGGCGGTGCCGCTCAGGAGCCCGGTAAGCTGCAGGCCGGCGGCGGTGATCCGCGCCCGTTCGACCCCGCCGGTCGCCAGGCCGATGGCATTGGCGCCGGTGCGGAACAGGCCGGTGTCGCCGTCCCCGACAAAGGAGAGCCCGGGCGCGGCGGCCGAGCCCGTGGGGACGAACAGGGGGAACCCGTCGCCATACTTGTTGACCTCTGCCACGAGGGCGTTGAGATCCGCCACCAGCGTCGCGATGTAGGCCACAAGTGCATCGGCGCGGGGCGAGAACGTCGCCGGATCGTTGCGGCTCGGCGACGCGGGCGGCGTGGTGATCGTCGGAAGTGTCATGTAAGGCCCTCCACTTCAAGGCTGCCAAAGCTGACGGAGGTCGTCAGCGGGATCCAGAAATTCTGAAAGTATCCGTAGACGGTCGTGCCGAACTGGCTCGTCTCGTCTCCGGCGTAATAGACGGCGGGGGTGGCGCGCACCCGCGCGAGGATCTTGCGGATGCGGCGTGCATCGCCGGTCGGGAAGCTGAAGCGGAACTTCGTTCCATCCGAATATGGCCGCGGCACGATGGTGAAATTGCCGAAGGCGTCGCGCTCCTTCACCGAGAAATCCTCGATCCCAATCTCGGTGTCGACCAGCGTCTCGCCGAGCACCTGCGCGCGACCGAGCACGATCTGGCC
>NZ_RCHI01000018.1 GCF_003664585.1 Paenirhodobacter hankyongi | reverse complement strand
GCTCTTCGCTGAAACGGCTTCTCTTCATCGTCTGTCTCCTTGGTTGGAGAACAGGCTAACCTCAAAACGAGGACGTTTCAGGGGAGCAGGTCAGTTGACCTATTGTTGACCCGTGGCGGAGAACGCAAAAAGCCCCGCTTGGGGGCGGGGCGTAAGGCGTTGTTTTCGTTCGCAGAAACTGGTTGCGGGGGCGTGCAACCAACGATACCTGCGATTGGTCGAACGCCAGATCCCCAAGCTCGCAGCGTAATGTAACTCGTTGCCGTCGTTTGGAAACCCCGATTTTCGAACCACACACACCTCGCATTTAGCTCCAGAGATTGGTTAGCCCCTAAAGGGCACGAGGTTTGTTCCCACGGTTTGACGGTGGGCTCCATTCGCTGGAATGGAATGAAGCATTCATTATGGGACAATCGCGTCACGGCTGTGCCACGACCACGCACGCTACCCGCGCAACAATAATGTGGGATAGCCCGCCACTGATGGTGTGGATGGCCCGACCCACAGCATCGCATTGTGCCCGGATGGGTCTGGATACAGCGCCCCGAAAGGAGCCGTCCATAGAACACCCATCCACAACATCGAGCGCCTGCTTGCTTCTGCTCAAGACCTGCCAGACGCCGCGCGACCAGTGTTGTGGACAGGCTGGCGGCACAGTTCCGAGGCACGCAGGATCAGATCGAGGACGTGGCCGCACGGATCGGCGAGGTGCAAGCCGGTGATGCGCTTGCACGCCGTCTGGCAACGGTGCCCGGGGTCGGCGCAATCTCGTCCAGAGCCTTCGCCGTGACGACACCAGACGTGAGCGCCTTCCGACGCGGTCGCGATTACGCAGCCTTGTTCGACCTGACGCCCCGGTCCCATTCGAGCGGCGGCAAGGAAAGGCTGGGACGGATCTCGAAGGTCGGCAACTTCCAACTGTGCCGATTGCTATACCCGGGCGCCATGGCGGGATCCCGTCCGCTGATCTGCCACGCATCTCGGCTGATCAAGGCGGCTTGGCGAGTTGCGGGAACGTAGGGCGCGACGCTTGGCGGCCACAGGCTCAGAGCCAGGTCGAAGACTCGATTGACGTTCTGTGAAATAGTCACTAGTAAGTAAGTGATCACTAACTAAATGATATCGAGTGATGCGAAAATCAGCAGAGTTGCGCAAGGCCGAGATCGTCGCGACCGTTCTCGAGATGGCGGACCGGATCGGCCCGGATCGCGTGACCACGGCAGCGGTCGCGCAACAGATCGGAGTGACCCAGGCGGCGCTGTTTCGGCACTTCCCCTCCAAGGCAGAACTTTGGGCGGCCGTCGCCGAGCAGGTCACCGACACGCTCGCGACTGCTTGGCGAACGGCCCTCGAAGATGTGTCGGATCCGCTGGAGCGGGTGCGGGCGCTGGTGGCGGCGCAGCTTGCGTTGATTGCGCGCACGCCGGCGATCCCGATGCTTCTGTTCTCGCGCGAATTGACGATCGAGAACGACCTGCTGCGCGGCGCCTTCCAGGAACGCCTCGGCGCATTTCACGAAATGCTTGCGGCGGACCTCGCTGCAGCGCAGACCCAAGGACGGATCCCGGCCGACCTCGCGCCGCGTGACGTCGCCTATCTGCTGAGCTCGCTTGTCCAGGGAGCCGCGATCAGATGGGCCCTCGGCGCGCGCAAGACATCCATGGAAGAGACGGGGCTGGCGCTGCTCGATGTGCAGTTGCGCCTGCTGCAGCGGCAGGAAGGATCGCGGAGAGATGCGTAGGAGTTGGTTTGTCCTCGGTGTCGCGGCAATTGCGCTGGCGGGGGGGCTCTGGGGGATGCGCCAAAGGCCGTTGCCGGTGCAGGTGCTCGCGCCGCAGACGGATATCACGCTTCGGATTTATGGTCTTGGAAGTGTCGAGGCGCGCGTGCTGAGCGCCGTCGGTTTCGAGCTCGGTGGCGCAGTGCAGAGCTTGTCTGCCGATGCGGGGGATCGTGTTGCGGCCGGGCAGGAACTGGCCGTGCTGCATTCCGAGGAGCAACAGGCCCGCGGTCTTCAGGCCGAGGCCGGGGTGGCCGCCGCGCGCGCGGCACTCACCAAGGCAGAGGCTGCTCTGCCCCGGGCTCAGGCGATTCTGTCGCAGCGCGAAGCGGCCAATGCGCGCCAGCAGGAGCTGGCGCGCACGGACCGGGCCTCGAAACAAAATGCCGAGGAGGCCCAGCGTGATCTCGATGTGGCGCGCGCCGATCTCGCGGTGGCGGAGGCCGAGCTGATGATGCTGCGCGCGCAACTGGCCGAGGCAGAGGCGAACCTGCGCTCGGCCCATACGCTTCTCGCGCAGCACGCCCTCACCGCGCCCTATGACGCCCTGATCATTGCGCGCAGGGCCGAGGCCGGCACCGTGGTCAAGGCGGGGGACACGATCTTCAGCCTGATTGATCCGCAAACGATCTGGATCCAGGCCTATATCGACGAAGAGCGCGCGGGGCAGCTTACGCTGGGGCAACGGGGAAGCATCCGTCTTCGCTCGCGCCCGCAGCAGGTGTTTCACGGGGAAATCGCGCGGATCGGATTGGAGAGTGACCGCGTCAACGAAGAGCGCAAGGTGTGGCTCACCTGTTCCGACTGCCCCGCCGAAATGTATCTTGGCGAACAGGCTGAGGTCTTGGTCACCATCGGTCATCGGGATCGGGCCCTGATGGTGCCCGAGGTCGATATCGCGGGTTTCGATGGCGCCTCGGGAACGGTCTGGATCACACAAGATGGTGCGCTCGCGCGGGCAAAGGTGCAGTTCGGGGCGCGTGACGATCTGGGGCGCGCGGAGGTGACAGGCGGTCTGCCGGACGGCGCCGAGGTCATCTCTCCGGTTCCGAAGGGCGCGGTCGAGGGCCGCAAGGTCCGCATCGAGGCCGGCGCATGACGCTCGCGCTCAAGGACATCCGGCACAGCCTGTTTCGTTTTGTCCTGACCTGCTTCGGGCTGGGGCTGTTGATGACCGTCGTGCTGGCGATGATCGGGATCTATAATGGTCTGGTGTCGGATGCGCTTGCGGCGGTGAAGGCCCCGCGCGCAGATCTCTGGATCGTCGAGGCGAACACTCAGGGGCCCTTTGCCGAGGCCTCTGCGCTGCCCGCCGCGACCCGTGATGCGGTTGCGCGCCTTCCGGGGATCGCCGAGGCAGGCGCGATCACCTATCAGACGATCGAGGCCCGGCACGGGGCGCAGACGCTCCGGCTATATGTCATCGGTTACGAGCGCAGCCATCCCGGAGGCCCGCCCACTCTCATCGACGGGCGGGGCCTCGGGCGCAGTCACTACGAATTGGTCGCCGATCGCAAGTCGGGGCTTGCGGTCGGAGATACGATCCGTCTTGGACGCAATCGGTTCAGCGTCGTGGGGCTGACGGAAAATGCGATGAACTCCGGCGGCGATCCCGCGGTCTTCATGACCCTGTCCGATGCGATGGCCCTGCAGGGCGAGCTCGATCCTGCCGCCGAGAGGGTCCGGGCCGCGCGCGGGGCGGCTGCGCCCGATACCAGCACCGTGGCCGCGGTCATCGCGCGGATCGAGCCGGATGCCGATGTCACGCGGGTTGCAGCAACGATCCGGCAATGGAAGCATCTGGGCGCTCTGACCCAGGCGCAGCAGGAAGAGCTGTTGCTCGCGTCGGTCGTGGATCGCGCGCGCCGCCAGATCGGGCTGTTTCTGGGGATCTTGCTCAGCGTCTCGGCCGTGGTGATCGCGCTGATCATCTATACGATGACGATGGAGAAGCTGAAACAGATCGCGACGCTCAAGCTGATCGGCGCGCCGGATCGCACGATCCTCGGTCTGATCGTCCAGCAGGCGTTGATCCTGGGTGCCTCGGGCTGGGCGATCGGGCTGTCGTTGATCCTGCTGGTAAAAGACAACTTCCCGCGTCGGGTGGTGCTGGAACCAACCAACGCTTTGGTGCTCTTCGGAATCATCATCCTTGTCTGCATCCTGGCATCCGGATTGGGGATCCGCGCCGCGCTCAAGGTCGATCCGGCGACCGCACTTGGAGGCTGAGATGGCGATCGGTGATCTTCTCGTCGAGGTGTCGGGCGTGGCCAAGCATTACGGCGAGGGCGAAGCCCGCGTCGACGCCTTGCGCGCGGTCGATGTGCAGATCCGCGCGGGCGAGGTGGTGGCGATGCTCGGCCCCTCGGGGTCGGGCAAGACCACGCTGCTCAATATCATTGGCTGCATCGTCGATCCTTCGGCCGGCCGGCTTGTGCTCGATGGCGAGACCGTATTCGACGGCCGTTGGCTGCGCGGCAACCTGCGGCGCCTGCGTCTCGACAAGATCGGCTTCATCTTTCAGGCGCATAACCTGCTTCCGTTCCTCACGGCCGAGGAGAATGTCTCACTGGTGCTCGATCTTGCGGGATGGACGCCCACCGCGTCGAAAGCCCGCGCGCGCGAGTTGCTGGACTATCTCGAGGTCGGACATCGGGCGCGGGTCAAGCCCGCCCATCTGTCGGGCGGGGAAGCGCAGCGCGTTGCGATCGCGCGCGCATTGGCGAACCGGCCCCGGATCATTCTTGCCGACGAGCCGACGGCAGCCCTCGATTCCGTGCGGGCGCAGCTCGTGATGGATTTGTTGCGCAAGCTCGCCGTCGAGCAGGAAGCCTGCATTCTCACCGTGACCCATGACGAGAAGATCTTCGACCGCTTTGATCGGCTGATCCATCTGCGCGATGGGCGCCTGAGCACGGAGTAAGGCACGCGGCCGCCACCCCGGGAGGCTTGGGGTGCGGTGAAAAAGCGTGGTCCAGGCAGCAGGTCAGGATGCGCCCCCGTTTCCCAGCTTCATGTTCTGCGCGGATGGCGAATGGCTGACTCGCAAACACGGGCCGTCGCGACGTAGGCAACGGAGGAAGGTCCACATCGCCTTGGACACTAAAACCGGCAACATACGCGCAGTCGACTCCACCTCGAGCCGTCACGGAGACAGCCCTTTCCTGCCCGCCTTGCTAGAGCAAATTCCCGAGACGAGGCGATAGCTACCGTCATCGCGGACGGCGCCCATGACACGCGACGATGCCACTGTGCGATCATGGACCGAGACGATCATGCCGTCATGCCAATCCGCCGGAACGGGCACAGCTGGAAAGAAGGTTGCCCCGCAGCCTCAGCCTGGAACGAGATCTTGCACGCGACGCGACGCCTTGGATGAGCGCTCTGGAAGCGATGGACTGACTATCACGTCCGAAATCGGGGCGGGGCTCACATGAATCGCCTGAAGCTCTTTGGCGAGCGGATCATATCGCGAGGCCCTGACCGCCAGGCCGCCGAAATCCAGATCCGCATCCTTCGCGGCTGTGCTCGAACTGGTGGCGCCTGCCGCTTAGTTATGAACTGCTTCCCGGCCCTCGGCCGCGCAAAGATTGAGGCTATTGTCTGAAGGTTGACGGGAAAGGAGACCGTCAGCCCGAACGTTGATTGGCACGACAACGGCCCGTCTCGCATTCATAAAATCAGTATTTGAAATGCCAATTCATAGAAGATAGCATGAGACGCAAGTTCAAGCTCGTGAGAATCCCATGCCTTCCGCCGCATCTTCCCAAACCAGGGCGGCCCCGCTCACCGTTCGCCGCTGGGCGCCCAAAACCCGCATGATACGCGGCTGCTGGAATATCCCCCCCCCGGACGCCCCCGTCGTCACGCCCGACCTCGTGCTTGCCCCTCCTTGCCGGCTGGAGGGCGGACGGCGATCACCTCGGCTCTGGCGGAAGGCTCCTTCGACCGGACGCTTGCGGCTCCCAGGCCGAGACCTTTCGGTGTCGGGGGTGAGCTTCTGGCGGCGCGACTTACCGCGATCCATCCACCACTCCACGATATCCGCATCGACCTGATCTTGACCGAGGCCGCAGCACAGACGGAACGAGACCTGACATGACGACAAGCTCGGAACAGATGCGGACCTGGAACGGTCCAGCCCTCCTGACCTTTGGGTTTCGCCCCTTCTTTCTCGGGGCCGGGCTATGGGCTGCGAGTGCGATGACGCTGTGGCTCCTGATGCTCTCGGGTGCGGCGGAGCTACCGACACGCTTCGATCCCGTGACCTGGCATGCGCACGAATTCCTGTTCGGGTATCTTGGGGCTGTGATCGCAGGATTTCTGCTTACGGCAGTCCCCAATTGGACAGGGCGTCTTCCTGTCGTCGGCTGGCCGCTCGGCATTCTGTTTCTCCTTTGGGTGATTGGTCGCATTGCGATTGCTGTCGCGATCTACCTTCCGGTTTGGAGCGTGGCTCTGGCAGATCTTGCCATGCCCGTTGTATTGGTCGGCGTCCTGACGCGCGAGATCGTCACGGGCAAGAACTGGCGCAACCTGATCGTCCTAGGAATGCTCATCACCTTTACGCTCGCGAATGCGACGTTCCATTGGCAAGCAGCAACAGGCGCCTTCGCTGCTGGCGATCTCGGGCTCAGGGCTGGGCTCGGAGCCGGGATCATGATGATCGCCGTCATCGGGGGGCGTATCATTCCCTCGTTTACCCGAAACTGGCTGGTCAAGCGACGCGAGACCCGGCTCCCAACCCCGCCGATGCAGCGGTTTGACCGGGCTGCCCTGCTCATTCTTCTGGTCGCCCTGCTGTTCTGGGTGGTTTCCCCCGAAAACCTCATCTCCGGTGCGATCCTAATTGCGGCCGGCGTCACGCATGCGATACGCTTGGTCCGGTGGGCCGGGAGGCACACCTTGTCCGAACCGCTGGTCTGGGTCTTGCACGCCGGCTATGCTTTCCTCGCACTCGGAGCCTTGGCTCTTGGTTTTTCCACCTTCTGGCCGGGCCTTCTGACGCAAGCCGCGGCCCAGCATGTCTGGATGGCCGGCGCAATCGGGCTGATGACGCTGGCGGTGATGACCCGGGCGACATTGGGGCATACAGGCCAGACCCTGACCGCCGGAACAGGAACGCGGACGATTTATCTCGGCCTGATCGGTGCCGTCCTGGCGCGGCTGATAGCCGGTCTTGCGCCCGGTGCTGCCGGGGCGCTCTACGCGATTTCGGGCCTCTGCTGGATCGCGGCCTTCGGAGGTTTCGCGATCCTCTACGGACCGCTGCTCGTTCGTCCAAGGATGACGACGTGACGCTGTGGAATGATCTGAGCTTGCGCGCGCTGTTGTGACGTCCTGCGTCAGCCAGTCCTTGCCGATAGGTCCGCCACTTCGGCCGATCCCGGGGCGCGCCTCGGGCTGACCGGTTCTGGATTGTCCTGTTCGGCGTTGTCGATTGCCGTCGTGATCTGGCGGATCGTGGCGGCCGGGCGGGCCGCTGTCATCTGGATCTCTCTACGAGTCCGGATCGTCGATCAATGGGTTAGGCTTTGCAAATCTCTCGAGATCCTGTTGATCGCTGATGTTGACCCGATTGCCCTGGACAGTGACGCCATAGGCCTGCAACCCCCTGAAGGCGCGGCTCAGGTTCTCGGGGGTCATTCCGAGGTAGGACGCCAAACGACGTTTCTCGAACTCCAGGTCGAACTGGGAACCAGCCCCCACACGCGCCTGCAGCCGAAGAAGATAGTTCGCAAGTCGCTCCTGAGAGGTCCGTAATTTCAGCTCCTTCTTGGTCTTCACGACGGAACGGTAGCACTGCGCCAGCTCTGCCACGATGGCGCGCGCGAAGAAGTTGTCGACGTCAAATATGTTGCGCACGTCCTGACTGGGGATGAGAGCAATCCGGCTTTTTTCCAAGGTTCGGGCCGACATCAGGTAGGGCGCGCTCTTGATCGACGCCGCGAGGATGAACGTCGACACCGGCCGAGCGGTCGCCATGCTGGTTTCCCTGCCGTTCCAGACCGAGAAGAGATCGACGGATCCAGACAGGATGACGTGCAGAAAATCGCTTGGTTCTCCCTCGGTTATCAGTTCGATCTGCGGAGGAAAGTTCTGAACGTAGGCGCCGCGCATCAGCGCGCTGAAGTGCGCGTCATCCATGCCCGAAAAGAGGTCCAGCCTCCGGACATCGGGAGAATCTGATTCTGGTATGCCCAATCGCACGGCCGCCCTCCTCTTGACATTTATCAATATATCAGTTGATAAATGTCAAGAGGAGTTCCGGACTCTTCAACTTGAGCATTCTACAAGTTTCAATCGATAAGTCGAAATATTTCCGCAACCCATTTATTTATAAAGGAAATTACCGATTACGTGATCTAGATCAAGAAGATCAGTTACTCTGGGTCGCATGTCTGACGGTGATCCCTTTTTGGGGCGGAAGCAATGACAACACCGGAGGTTCTGTCATGCAGACCACAGCCACAGCCTCGCGCTCGGACCAGACTCGAGCCCTCGGGCTTAGCACGGTAGCCTTCACTGCCTGTTTTGCGGTGTGGACGATCTTTTCCATCATCGGTGTCGCGATCAAAGGCGAGTTGGGACTGACCGAGGCTCAATTCGGCCTGCTGGTGGCCACGCCAATCCTGACCGGCTCCGTCACACGTCTGTTTCTGGGCGTTTGGACCGAGAAATACGGCGGCCGCCTCGTCTTCTCCGCACAAATGTTGCTGACCGCGCTTGCAACCCTGCTGCTGACGCTCGCGCACAGCTACGTCATGTACCTGATCGCGGCCTTGGGCATCGGCCTGGCTGGCGGCTCGTTCATCATCGGTGTCGCCTATGTCAGCCGCTGGTATGATGCCGGCCATCAGGGCACAGCGCTCGGCATCTTCGGGGCCGGGAATGTCGGCGCGGCGGTGACCAAGTTCGTCGCACCCTTTGTCATGGTCGCCTATGGCTGGCACGGCGTTGCCTACACTTGGGCCGCGGGCCTTGCCCTGATCGGTGTGCTGTTCTTCGTGTTGGCCAAGGACGATCCCGAACTCGTCGAACGTCGCACCAAGGGCATTGCAGCCCCCTCGCTGGCCGAGCAGTTCGCGCCCTTGAAGAACCTGCAGGTGTGGCGCTTCTCGCTCTATTATTTCTTTGTGTTCGGTGGCTTCGTCGCGCTTGCCCTGTGGATGCCGCACTATCTGATCGATGTCTACGGCGCCGATGTGAAGACCGCGGGTATGGCCGCGGCCTCGTTCAGCCTCTCGGCCTCTCTGTTCCGTGCCTACGGCGGGCATCTCAGCGACAGGTTTGGCGCCAGAACGGTCATGTACTGGACCTTCGGCTTTTCCCTGATCTTCCTGTTCATGCTGTCCTACCCGCCGACGGACTATGTCATCCAGGGCAAGGAGGGGCCGATCGCCTTCTCGACCAAACTGGATTTCTGGCCCTTCGTCATCATGCTGTTCGGCCTCGGCTTCTTCATGAGCCTCGGCAAGGCGGCGATCTTCAAGCATATCCCGGTGTATTACCCGGGGCATGTGGGTGCCGTCGGCGGCCTCGTCGGCATGATCGGCGGTCTTGGCGGTTTCGTCCTGCCGATCGTTTTCGGCGCGGCCCTCGATCTGACAGGCATCTATACCTCGTGCTTCGCCATCCTGGTTGGCCTTGTCGTGATCATGCTGACCTGGATGCATCTGTCGATCCGGGCAATGGAGCGGGCTGCCCTCGGAAAAGAGCTGGGCACCCTCCCGACCCTTCCCGAACTGCAGGAGGTTCATGTCCCGGGGAAAACGGACATGCCGCGGATGCTGGAAGACTGGCAGCCCGAGAATGCAGAGTTCTGGGCCGAAAGGGGCCGCCGGATTGCGCGCCGCAATCTCTGGATCTCGATCCCGGCGTTGCTTCTGGCCTTCTCGGTCTGGATGGTCTGGTCGATGGTCGTGGCTCGGCTCCCCGCGATCGGGTTCGATTTCTCGACCAGTCAGCTGTTCTGGCTGGCCGCGCTTCCCGGCCTCTCGGGCGCGACGCTCCGGATCTTCTACAGCTTCATGGTGCCGATCTTCGGCGGCCGGTTGTGGACGACGCTTTCGACCGCCTCTCTGCTGGTGCCGGCCCTGGGGATCGGCTACGCGGTTCAGAACCCTGATACGCCCTACCTGATCTTCCTCACTCTGGCGCTGCTGTGCGGTTTCGGAGGAGGCAACTTTGCCTCGTCGATGGCCAATATCGCCTTCTTCTTCCCGAAGGCGGAAAAGGGCAATGCGCTGGCGCTGAATGCGGGGCTCGGCAATCTGGGGGTCTCGGTCATGCAGTTCCTGGTGCCGATCGTCATCACCGCCGGCGTGTTCGGGGCGATGGGCGGCGCACCGCAGACGCTGACGACGGGCGGCGAGCTCTGGATGCAGAACGCGGGCTTCGTCTGGGTGCCCTTCATCGTGATCTCCACTGTCGCCGCCTGGCTCGGCATGAACGATATCGCCGACGCCAAGGCCAGTTTCCGCGAACAGGCGGTCATCTTCGGCCGCAAGCACAACTGGCTGATGTGCGTCCTCTACACCGGCACCTTCGGCAGCTTCATCGGCTATTCGGCCGGATTCCCGCTGCTGACCAAACTCGCCTTCCCCGACATCAATGCGCTGCAATACGTGTTCCTTGGCCCGCTGGTCGGCGCACTGAGCCGGGCCGGCACCGGCTGGATCAGTGACCGTTTCGGGGGCGGTCGCGTGACCTTCTGGACCTTCGCGGGCATGATCGTCGCAACCTTCGCGGTCATCGCCTCGCTCGGCGCGGGCAGCTTCGGCGGGTTCTTCGCGGCCTTCATGGCGCTGTTCTTCCTCACTGGGGTCGGCAATGCCTCCACGTTCCAGATGATCCCCGCGATCATGGGGCGTGAAGTGCCGCGCCTCATGCCGGAACTGGACGGCAGCGCCCTGCGCCGTCAATCGGAACGCGAGAGTGCGGCGATCATCGCCTTCACCAGTGCCATCGCCGCCTATGGGGCCTTCTTCATCCCCAAGGCCTATGGATCCTCGATCGCGATGACCGGATCCCCCGTCGGCGCGCTTTGGGCCTTCCTGATCTTCTACGTCATCTGCCTGGCGATCACATGGGTCTACTACACCCGGCGCGGTGGCCTGCTGCATGACCTCGAGCACGGCAACCGTCCTGCCGCCATCCTCCCCAAAGCCGCACAATAGCCGATGCCCAGACCCGGGCGGCGATAGCGTTGCCCGGGTTTCCGCATACGAAAGGACAGCCAAATGAGCCATCTTCTCGACAGATTGAATTTCCTGCAATCCAAGGGGACGACGGAGCCCTTCTCCAACGGACATGGGCAGATGACGCGGGAAAACCGCGACTGGGAAGACACCTACAGAAACCGCTGGCGGCACGACAAGATCGTGCGCTCGACCCACGGGGTCAACTGCACCGGGTCGTGCAGCTGGAAGATCTATGTGAAGTCCGGGATCGTGACCTGGGAAACCCAGCAGACCGACTATCCGCGCACCCGTCCCGATCTGCCGAACCATGAGCCGCGCGGCTGCGCCCGCGGGGCCTCCTATAGCTGGTATCTCTATTCGGCGAACCGGGTGAAGAACCCGTTGATCCGCGGCAAGCTGATGAGGGTCTGGCGCAAGATGCGCGAGACCAAGACCCCGATCGAGGCCTGGACCGCGATTCAGAACGATCCGGTTCTGCGCCAGAGCTATGTTGAAACCCGCGGCAAGGGCGGGTTCGTACGCGCGAGCTGGGACGAGGCGACCGAGATCGTCGCCGCCGCCAATGCCTATACGACCAAGACCTATGGGCCCGACCGGATCTTCGGCTTCTCGCCGATCCCCGCGATGTCGATGATCTCCTACGCGGCCGGCACCCGCTACCTGTCGCTTCTGGGCGGAACCTGCCTGTCGTTTTACGACTGGTATTGCGACCTGCCGCCCGCCTCGCCGATGACCTGGGGCGAGCAGACCGATGTGCCTGAATCAGCGGATTGGTATAATTCCAACTACCTCCTGCTTTGGGGCTCCAACGTCCCGCAAACCCGGACGCCCGACGCGCATTTCTACACCGAGGTGCGCTACAAGGGGGCGAAGTCCGCGGTAATCTGCCCGGACTATTCCGAGGCGGCGAAATTCGGCGACGTCTGGCTGAATGCCAAACAAGGAACCGATGCGGCGCTGGCGATGGCCTTCGGACATGTCATCCTGCGCGAGTTCCACCTCGACCGGCAGGCCGAATATTTCGAGGAATATTGCCGGCAATACTCCGATCTCCCGATGCTGGTGAGGCTGGACGAAAAGGACGGCTCCTTCACTCCGGGACGTTTCCTGCGCGCGGACGACCTGGACGGCAAGCTGGGTGAGGACAACAACCCCGCTTGGAAGACCGTTGCGATCGACGATCTCTCCGGCGCCCTGGTCGCCCCCAACGGTTCGATCGGCTATCGCTGGGGCGAGCAAGGCGAATGGAACCTCGAGGAAAAGGCCGCCGGGGCCGAGACGCGGCTCAAGATGTCGCTGATCGTCGACAGCGACCAGGACGACGTGCTCGGCGTCGATTTCCCGTATTTCGGCGCCGATGCCACCGTGGCGTTCGCAACCGGCGACAAGCGCCCCAACGTCCTGACCAAGAATGTGCCGGTCAAGCGGATCAAGACCGTCGACGGTGAGGTGGCGGTTGCCACTGTCTTCGATCTGTTCTGTGCAAACTATGGTCTCGACCGGGGGTTGGGTGGCGACTGGGTCACGGGGTCCTATGACGAGGATGTGCCCGGCAGCCCGGCCTGGGCAGAGAAGATCACCGGCGTCGATCGCGCGAAGATTATCCATGTCGCCCGTGAATTCGCCGACAATGCCGAGAAGACCCGTGGCCGCTCCATGGTCATCGTCGGTGCCGGGATGAACCACTGGTACCACATGGACATGAACTATCGCGGCATCATCAACATGCTGGTGATGTGCGGCTGCGTGGGTCAGTCTGGCGGTGGCTGGGCGCATTATGTGGGCCAGGAAAAACTGCGCCCGCAGACCGGCTGGCTGCCGGTGGCCTTTGCCCTCGACTGGAACCGCCCCCCGCGCCACATGAATGCGACCTCGGCATGGTATGCGCATACCGATCAGTGGCGCTACGAGACCCTGACGGCGGGTGAGATCCTGTCGCCCACGGCCCCGGAGGGCGACTGGGACATCGGCATGATCGACTACAACATCCGTGCGGAGCGCATGGGTTGGTTGCCCTCGGCGCCCCAGCTCAGGACCAACCCGCTCGAGATCGCGAGGGCGGCCAAGAATGCCGGACAGGACATCGCGCCCTATGTGGCGGAGCAGTTGAAATCCGGCGCGCTGGAAATGTCCTGCGAGGACCCCGATGCGCCCGAGAACTGGCCACGCAACCTGTTCGTGTGGCGGTCGAACCTGTTGGGCTCGTCTGGCAAGGGGCACGAGTATTTCCTCAAGCATCTGCTCGGGACCGACAACGGCGTCATCGGCAAGGACATGGGCGAGGAAGGGCGTCAACTTCCGAAAGAGGCGAAATGGCACAAGGAGGCGCCGCGCGGAAAGCTGGATCTTCTGGTGACGATCGACTTCCGCATGTCGACCACCTGTGTCTATTCCGACATCGTGCTGCCGACCGCGTCCTGGTACGAAAAGGACGACCTCAACACCTCGGACATGCATCCGTTCATCCACCCGCTCCAGGCTGCCGTGGATCCGGCCTATGAGTCGAAATCCGACTGGGAAATCTTCAAATCCATTGCGAAGAAGTTCCAGGAGGTCGTTCCGGGATATCTGGGCCAGGAGACCGATGTCGTGGCGCTCCCGATCCTGCACGACACGCCTGCCGAGATTGCGCAGGATCAGGTCAGAGACTGGAAAACGGGCGAATGCGAGCTGATCCCGGGGAAGACGGCGCCCAACTACATCGCCGTCGAGCGCGACTACACCGCGATCCACGATCGGTTCACCGCGCTTGGCCCGCTGCTCGACAAGCTCGGGAACGGGGGCAAGGGCATCTCGTGGAATACCGAGGACGAGGTCGCGGCGCTGAAGGCGCTCAATGGAGAACGGCGCGAGGGGTCGGCCAAGGGCAGACCCGTGATCGACACCGCGATCGATGCCGCCGAGGTCGTGTTGATGCTGGCGCCGGAAACCAATGGCGAGGTGGCCGTCAAGGCATGGCAGGCGCTTGGCAAGGCAACCGGCCGCGATCACGTGCACCTGGCCGAGGGCGAACATCACAACAAGATCCGCTTCCGCGACATCGCCGCCCAGCCGCGCAAGATCATCTCGTCGCCGACCTGGTCGGGCATCGAAAGCGAGCATGTCAGCTATAACGCCGGCTACACCAACGTCCACGAGCTGATCCCCTGGCGAACCCTGACCGGCCGTCAACAGCTCTATCAGGACCACTTGTGGATGCGCGCTTTCGGCGAGGGCTTCATGTCCTACCGGCCGCCGGTGGACCTCAAGACCGTCACCGACGCGATCCATACCGACAAGGACAAACCGCATGTCGTGTTGAATTTCATCACGCCACACCAGAAATGGGGCATCCACTCGACCTATTCCGACAACCTGCTGATGCTGACGCTCAACCGCGGTGGTCCGGTGATCTGGATCTCCGAAAACGACGCCGCGAAGGCTGGCATCGTCGATAACGACTGGGTGGAGCTTTACAACGCCAACGGCGCGCTGACCGCGCGCGCGGTAGTGTCCCAGCGCATGAAGGATGGAACGACCTTCATGTATCACGCTCAGGAAAAGATCGTGAACACGCCCGGCTCGGAGAAGACCGGCTTGCGCGGCGGCATCCACAACTCGGTCACCCGGGCGGTGCTGAAGCCGACCCACATGATCGGCGGCTATGCCCAGCAATCCTACGGGTTCAACTATTACGGCACCGTGGGCTCCAACCGCGATGAATTCGTCATCGTGCGCAAGATGAACAAGGTCGACTGGCTCGACGATGAAGCCACCCCGAAGGAGGCAGCGGAATGAAGATTCGTGCGCAAATCGGCATGGTGCTGAACCTCGACAAATGCATCGGGTGTCATACCTGCTCGGTCACCTGCAAGAACGTCTGGACCAGTCGCGACGGTGTCGAATACGCTTGGTTCAACAACGTCGAGACCAAGCCCGGCACCGGCTATCCGACCGATTGGGAAAACCAGGACCGCTGGAATGGCGGTTGGACCCGGACGAAATCCGGCAAGCTCCAGCCCAAGCAGGGGGCGAAGTGGCGGATTCTGGCGAATATGTTCGCCAACCCCGATCTGCCCGAGATCGACGATTATTACGAACCGTTCGACTTCGACTACGACCACCTGAAATCGGCGCCCGAGGGCAAGGCCTTCCCGACGGCCCGTCCGCGCTCGAAGATTACGGGGGAGAGGATCCAGAAGATCGAGAAGGGGCCGAACTGGGAAGAGATCCTCGGCGGCGAGTTCGAGAAGCGCTCGCAGGACTACAATTTCGAGGGCATCCAGAAACAGATCTACGGGGAATACGAGAACACCTTCATGATGTATCTCCCCCGGCTGTGCGAGCACTGCCTGAACCCGGCCTGCGCGGCATCCTGCCCCTCGGGCGCGATCTACAAGCGCGAGGAAGACGGCATCGTCCTGATCGATCAGGAAAAATGCCGAGGCTGGCGGATGTGCGTGTCTGGCTGCCCCTACAAGAAGGTCTACTACAACTGGTCGACCGGAAAATCCGAGAAATGCACGCTGTGCTATCCCCGGATCGAAAGCGGCAACCCGACGGTATGTTCGGAAACCTGCGTGGGGCGCATCCGATATCTCGGCGTGATGCTCTATGATGCAGACAAGATCGCCGAGGCGGCGAACGCGGCCGACAAGATGGATCTCTATGACGCGCAGCTCGGCGTGTTCCTTGACCCCAAAGACCCTGCCGTCATCGCCGAGGCGCAAAAGCAGGGCATTCCGCAAGACTGGATCAAGGCCGCCCAGGAAAGCCCGATCTGGAAGATGGCGATGGAGTGGAAGGTCGCCTTCCCGTTGCACCCCGAATACCGGACGCTTCCGATGGTGTGGTACATCCCCCCGCTCTCTCCGATCCAGAACGCCGCCGAGGCGGGGGCCATCGGGATGGATGGCGCCATGCCGGACGTGAAGAACCTGCGCATCCCGCTGCGCTATCTCGCCAACATGCTGACGGCAGGCGACGAAAAGCCGATCGCTCGCGCCCTGGAGCGCATGCTGGCCATGCGCGCCTACATGCGAGCCAAGAGTGTCGATGGTGTCATCGACGAGGCCGTCGCCGCACGCGTCGGGCTCTCGGGCCAGGTCATCGAGGACATGTATCGCATCATGGCGCTGGCCGATTACGAGGACCGTTTCGTCATTCCCACGACGCATCGTGAACAGGTCGAGGAAGCCTATGATCTGCGGGGTGGCTGCGGCTTCACCGATAGCAACGGATGCTCCACCGGCACCTCCAAGGCGTCGCTGTTCGGTGGCTCCAAGAAGCCGCTCAAGATGCCGCAGGAGGTGCGCTGATGTCCCTGTCGCCTCAAGACCGCACGCTCAAGGCCATGTCCCTGATCCTGAGCTATCCGACGCAGGAACTGCAACAGGCAATGCCCGAAATCAGCGGCGTTCTCGCCTCGGAGTCACGTCTGACCGCCGCGGCGCGGCGCGCGCTGCGCCCGCTCGCGAGCCAGTTGGCGACACGCGACCTCTATGAGCTGCAAGAGCAATATGTGATGCTGTTTGACCGCTCGCGCGCCTTGTCCCTGAACCTGTTCGAACATGTCCACGGCGAAAGCCGTGACCGGGGTGGCGCGATGGTCTCGCTGCTGGAGACCTATCGTGACGGCGGGTTTGAACCGGCCACCACGGAACTGCCTGATCACCTGCCGGTGTTGCTGGAATTCCTGTCGACGCGTCCCTTTGTCGAAGCACAGGAAACCTTGGCGGACGCGGCGCATATATTCGAGGCCCTGACCGCCCGGCTTGTCCGGCGCGAAAGCCCTTATGCCGCCGTGTTCGCCGCTCTTTTCCAGCTTTCCGGCGGTGCGCCGGATCAGGCCGCGGTTGCCGAGCTTCTGGATCAGCCCGACATCGACGCCGACGACCTCGAAGCGCTCGACAAGGTCTGGGAAGAAAGCGAGGTGCGTTTCGGTCCCGACCCGAATGGAGGATGCCCGCAAGTCCGCGACATGCTCGCGCAGATGGATGTTCCGATCAATCCCGCGCCGCGCGCGACGGCCGAGTAACGGAGGCTGAAATGAACAATTTCTTCTTTGGCATATATCCCTATATCGCCCTCTCGATCATGATCGTCGGCTCGATCGCCCGATATGACCGGGACCCGTTCACCTGGAAATCCTCGTCCAGTCAGTTGCTGCGGCGCAAGCAACTGATGGTCGGGTCTATCCTGTTTCATGTCGGCGTCCTGTTCATTTTCTTCGGACACTTCTTCGGCCTCCTGGTCCCGCACCAGGTCTACGAGGCGATCGGCATTCACGCCGAAGCCAAGCAGTTGCTGGCTGCAATCGCTGGCGGCATTGCCGGTATCGTCGCGATCATCGGCGCGCTGATGCTGGCGCACCGTCGGCTGACGGAGCCGCGGATCCGCGACACCTCCAGCTTCTGGGACATCACGATCTTGCTGATGCTGGTGGCGCAGCTCGCCCTTGGCCTGATCAGCGTCCCCTATTCCATCGCCACCGCCGAACATGGCAGCGTGATCAACTTCATGAACTGGGCTCAGGGTGTCTTCACCTTCCAGAGCGGCAATGCCGCGCATATCGCGGATGAGCCGCTGATCTACAAGCTGCACATCGTTCTGGGGCTGACGATCTTCCTCGTCTTCCCCTTCACCCGGCTGGTGCACATTCTCTCGGGGTTTGCGGCGCCCGTGCGGTATCTGCTGACCCGCACCGGCTATCAGATCGTGCGCTCACGCCGTCAGGCGCCGCGCCATCCGGCGGAGTAAGCGCAATGAACGCACAGCTCTATCCCGATCTTGTCGTCAATGGCGAGCTCGTCCCCCATTCGGTGGTGGCCAACGAAGCGCAGAACCATCCGGCGCCCTCCGGGAAACCCGGCGTTGCCTGGCGCCACGCGGCGAATGCGGTCGCCATGCGCACGCTTCTCCTGCAGGAGGCCCGGCAGCGCGGGATACGGGCGGAACCCGCCGAGGTCGGGCCGGGACGCTTTGAAACCGGGGAAGAGGCCCTCATCCGTTGCCTTCTCGACGCCGAGGTCGAGGTATCTGCGCCAACCGAGGACGACATCCGCAGGGAATGGGCGCGCGACCCCGGGCGGTTTCGTTCCCCGCCGCTCTGGGAGGTTTCCCATATCCTCTGCGCCTGCGATCCCCGAAACGAGAACGAACGCGTGGCGGCCCGGGCGCGGGCGGCAGGTCTTCTCGCCCGTGTGGCAGAAGACCCCGGACGTTTCGCGCGGCTGGCATCGGCGCACAGCGACTGCGGATCGAAATCGTCGGGTGGCACGCTCGGACAACTCGGTCCGGGGGACACCGTGCCCGAGTTCGAAGCGGCTCTGCGCAAGATGAAGGAAGGTGAAATCAGTTCGAAGCCAGTCCTCACACGGCACGGTTGGCACGTGATCCGCATGGACGCCATCGCCGAGGGGGCGGTGCTCCCCTTTGAAACCGTGCGATCGAAGATTGCTGACGCCATGGAAAAAGCGGCTTGGGCGCGCAACGCCCGGGCATTCGCGGATCGGCTCGTCGCCTCTGCCCAGATATCCGGAGCCGAGCTTGGACGCCGCGCCCCAGGAGAGACATCATGAAGAACCATCTGTCCAATACCCGACGCGGCGATAGCGAACAGGACCCGACCGATCTGGACCTGCTCCAGGATCCTCTCGAATTTATCCACGAAGATCACATGCATATGCGTGCGGTCTGCGAGCTGATGGAGCGGATTTCGCACAACTCGCTGCCGGACCCCGTCGAAATCTCGCGGCTGCTGCGCTTCCTCGATCACGAGATCGGGCTCTTGATCCATGACGAGGATGACGAGTTGCAGGGCATGCTGCTGGTCCGGTGCACCCCGGAAGACGACATCGGGCCAACGCTCGAGCGGCTGAAGGTCGAGCATCAAACGCTGAGCGAGCTGTGCCCGCGCCTGCGGACCGTGCTCACGGAGATGCACGATGACAAGCGAGCTGCCAAAGACGACGAGGCCGCCGCGCTGCGCGACTTCGCCGATCGCCTGCGCCGCCATCTTATCGTGGAGAACGCGATCGTCTTGCCGATCGCGCAAGCCAGGCTGACCGATGATGACATTGTCCGGCTGAGGAACGCCATGATCCGGCGGCGGATCGAGGATATGCAAGTGTAATCCCATGCTGGAAACGTTGCTTGCAC
Organism: Paenirhodobacter hankyongi; assembly: GCF_003664585.1. Taxonomy (GTDB): domain Bacteria; phylum Pseudomonadota; class Alphaproteobacteria; order Rhodobacterales; family Rhodobacteraceae; genus Rhodobacter; species Rhodobacter hankyongi. The sequence goes on along the minus strand of NZ_RCHI01000018.1, from coordinate 63,825 downwards.
GAAACATCGCATGGGCGGCGGCGCGCAATGAGGCCGATCCCGGCTATTTTGCGCGCCTTGCCGCGTTGCAGGCCCCGGAATTCTTCTGGATTGGTTGCTCGGACAGCCGCGTCCCGGCCAATGTCGTTGCGGGCCTCGATCCCGGGGAGGTCTTCGTGCACCGCAACATCGCGAATGTGGTGCATTCTGCGGATCTCAACCTCCTGTCGGCTCTGGAATTCGCCGTCGAGACGTTGAAGGTGCAAGAAATTATCGTCTGCGGACACTACGGTTGCGGCGGGATCAAGGCCGCAACCGAAGACCTGCCGCACGGATTGTCCGATCACTGGCTCGAGCCGATCCGGCGCCTTGCACGCGCTTTCGCCGTCGACCTCGCGGCCTGCAGCAGCGATGAAACGCGCTGCGACAAGTTGGCCGAGCTGAACGTCGTCGAAGGCGTAAAACGGGTGTCCGAGACCCCGATTTTGCAAAATGCATGGTCCCGCGGCGCGGATGTGCGCGTGCACGGGCTGATCTACGGCTTGAAGGATGGCAGGTTGCGGGACCTCGACTGTTCCACAGGACCGGGCCACTTCGTCGAAAGGACAAAGCCATGAAGGCGATCCAGGCATTCGAGAATGGGCGTTGTGGATGCGAAACCTCCAACGGCGCGTCGCCGCTGATTTCGATGGACGAAGCCTTGCGGCGGCTTGGAGAGCATGCGCGCCCCATCACCGGCACGGAGACAGAAGCGCTATCCTTGGCGACCGGGCGGGTCCTTGCAGACCCCGTATTGGCGGCCACGATGACCCCGCCGTTCGACAGTTCCGCAATGGACGGTTATGCGCTCGACAGTGCCGCCCTATGGGGTGAGGGTCCTTGGAGATTGCCTGTCACACAGCGTATTCCAGCCGGTGCGGAGTCGACCGGGCGAGTGGCCGGTGGGACCGCCGCACAGATCTTCACCGGCGCGCCAGTGCCGCTCGGAGCGGATGCCGTGGTGCCGCAGGAGCACGTCGCGCGCGACGGCAATCTGGTGATCCTCGACCGACGTCCCCAACCCGGCCTGAACATTCGCCGTGCCGGCGGTGACATGCGTCCCGGCCAGACCGTTCTGGGGGCGGGATCAAGGCTTGGTCCTCGTGAAATCGCGGCATGTGCCGCTGCGGGTGCCGCCCGCGTGCATCTGATCCGCCCCGTGCGGGTCGCCCTTCTCGTCACGGGCAACGAAGTCCGGCCGGCCGGGGCAGACCGGGGCGCGGCCGAGATTTGGGACATCAACTCGCCGATGCTTTCGTCCGAGCTGTCACGGCCGGACATCCATCTCATAGATGTCATACAGGGCGCGGACGACCGCACCCACCTGCGCCGGGCCCTTGCCGACATGGCCAAGGCCGCGGATCTGATCGTCACGACGGGCGGGATCTCGGTGGGCGAGGAAGATCACGTCAAGCCGGTGCTCGGCGAGCTGGAAGCCACGGTTCACTTCAGCGGTGTCGCCATCAAGCCGGGCAAACCCGTCAGTTTCGGGCAGATCGGGACGGCAAGTTGGCTTGGCCTTCCGGGCAATCCACTGTCGGCATTGGTGATCTGGCATATCTTCGGATTGCCCCTGCTGGATATCCTTTCCGGGCGGCAGATCGCGGAGCAGAGGCGTCGTCATGTCGTCGCAGGCAAGCCCGTCTTCCGCAAACCCGGGCGATGTGAAGTGCGACCTGCACGCCTCATGGGGTTCGATTCGGAAGGGCGTGAGATCGTGGACTTCGGAAACACCGTCAATTCCGCGCATGTCGCGGACCTGCCCGGCACGGATGGTTTGATATTCATTCCGGCTGAAACAGACCGGCTGCCCGAAGGCGCATTGCTGGAATTCCAGCCTTTCAACCGAGCATGAGGACGCAATGAAGATCGGATATACGATGGCACCTGGGCGCGGCGATACGAATCTGATGCTGCATCGTCTGGCGTCTTCCCTGATCCAACAGGGCTACCGCCCGGTCGGGACGGTTCAAATCAATGCCGAGCGCGAAAGCGCCGGTCCCTGCGACATGGACGTCAAGGTGCTGCCCGAGGGCGTGACGATCCGCATCTCGCAGTCTCTGGGCGCGGCCTCCCGGGGATGCCGCCTCGACCCGGCGGCGCTTGAAACAGCGGTGGGCCTTGTGGAAGCCGAGCTCGCCAAGGGGGCCGATTGCCTGATCGTGAACAAGTTCGGCAAGCACGAAGCCGAAGGGCGCGGTTTCCGTCCGATTATCGCGACCGCACTTGCTGCGGACATCCCGATCCTGGTCGGCCTCAATGCGCTGAACAAAGAGGCTTTCCTGGAGTTTGCGGGTGAGTTCGCTTACGCCTTGCCACCCGAGTTTCCGGCGCTGGAAGCCTGGCTGAGGACGCATCTCGAGGCGCGCACGACGGCCGCCTGAGGGCTGCGCCCCTTAGCCAGGCAAGGGTGCCACTGCCCCCCTGCAGGCCGCAGCCCCGGGATGCGGGCTGAGGTGTCTGATGACGGGTCTTGCGGTGATCAAGCCGGGGCCGCGGCGGCAATGCGCCGATACCCTGCCTGGCCATAGAAGAAGCCGTTGGAAAACGAAACTCCGTCGCACAGCTCGCGCAGCATGGTTTCCGCGGCTCCCGGCGCGCGGGTGCCGTCCAGAACATCCCGAAACAGCGCCGCCACTGCAACCATGTCCACCGCCTGAGGCATCAGCCGCAGATGGGTGACCCCCTGTGCAATCATCTGAGCGGCTTCGGGCAGCAGGTCGATGTAGCTTTCCGACTGGGTCTGAATGCCGTTGACGCGCAGAATCGGGCGGTCATCGGTGGTGCGCAGCGGCATGCCGTCGGGATCGTCCTCGCAAACGAACTGGCAATTGTCCTTGGTCCGGCCATGGGCACGCGCGTGATAGCACCGTGCCGAGACCGCGAGCGAAGCCCTGCCGAAGACCTGCACCTCGACCCCAAGGCCAAGCGCACGCGCGGCCTTCGCGGCAACGGCGATCGAGGGTGCGGGCAGCTCCGCGGGCAGACAGACATGCGTGGCCCCCTGCGCCGCCATCCAGGCGATCGTCGCCTCGTTGTAGGCATTCATGAACGGACCGATGCGATGCGGGCGCTGGCCCCGGGCAAACAGACCCGCCGCGTTGTTGATCTCGATCTCGGGGGCGTCCATCGCGGCGAGGTCGGCCGTGGCCTTGCGTTCGCGCTTCAGCATCACCTCGGCCAGCGACGACAGGATCACCGTCTTGCCGCCCCGTTGCAGCCGTTCGATGATCGCGGGCAGATCGGCTTCGTGAAACGGTGCGCGCTTGGAGCAGATCACCTCCCCCAGATAGACCTCGTCGATCGGCGCCTCGTCGGCAATGCGCGCGTAGAACGCGCGCCGCGCCTCGGCGGACCAGTGATAGGCGATCGGGCCAAGGGTCAATTTCGTCATGTCCCTCACCGCCATTTCTTCGTCTCGAACGCGCCTTGGGTCTGCTTCTGCCCTTCGGTCAGGGCAACCAGATCGGCGATATTCGCCTGCCGGCCGGCGCGGATGTCGTCAACGGCCTGCCGGAAGGCCGACACCACGCCCCGCACATAGCTCTTGGAGCGCTGGCGCCCTTCGATCTTGAAGGCGTGAACGCCGGCGTCGATCAGATCGGGAAGCAGCCGGGACAGGTTCAGGCTGATCGGCTCCTCGAAGGCATAGTATCCCTCAGAGCGGTGCGGCGCGGTGTAGCGCCCCTTGCAGATCGTCGGGTACCCCGCCTTTTCGTCGGGCCCGAAACAGTCGATGGTGAACCCAGCAAGCTGCGAGGACATCGATCCGTCCTCGTGGCGCCGGTATTCGACATCCGAGGCGGGTGAGCACACACCGTCCATGTTGGTCGATTGCCCCGTGAGGTAGTTGGTCAGACTGCACCGGCCCTCGACCATCAACCCGTGATTGCCGAAGATGAAGGTCTCGATCTCGCAGGGGATTTCCTTGCGGATCTCGCGGATCTCGGGGATCGTCAGGATCCGCGGCAGCACGACGCGCTTCACCGCGAAATTCTCGCAATAATACCGGATCGCCTCGGGACTGGAGGCGGCAGCCTGAACCGACAGGTGCAGACGGACGCCCGGATGGGTGCGCGCGATGTAATCGGCCACGCCCATATCCGCGACGATGAAGGCATCGACCCCCAGCCGCGCGCCTGTATCGGCGGCCTGCCGCCACAGATCGACCTTGCCCGCAGGCGGATAGGTATTCAATGCCAGCAACACCTTGGTGCCCTTGTCATGGGCATAGGCGACCGACGCCGCCAGTTCCTCCGGCGTGAAATTCAATCCGGGGAAGTTGCGCGCGTTGGTGGCATCCTGAAAGCCGCAATAAACTGCATCGGCGCCGGCATCGACGGCGGTGCGCAGGGCGGCGGGCGTGCCGGCTGGGCAGATCAGTTCGGCGAGACTCATCGGGCGAGAGGTCCTTTCTTCACGTTGGATAGGCGCGGCGTAGTCTTGCCAGAATGGCGCGGCCGGGAGGGCCGAACATCTCGGCGGTTTCCTCGGCGATGGACCCATCGACATCGTCGAGGGCATTGCGGAGCCGCACGACGGCTTCGGTGTCGCCCGTGACCTCAAGATCACGGGAGAAGAACGCGGCATCGCCATCCTCTTCAGAGTCGACCAACTCCAGAAGCAACATGAACTTACCTCGAATTGTGGCGCCCGCGTCAGGCGCCGCACCGCGCGGGACGGCCCGAAACACCAGCGCCTGCGGATCAGGTCGCAGGTGCAGGGCAAAGGGCAATTCCACCGGGTCGATCACGAAATCGGTCCCCTGATGCGGTCCAAGCCGCGCGAAAAGCGACGGATGCCGCTTGGCGATACGCCGCACCACCCTAGTCAGGACGGGCTGCACGATCAGGCAGGACAGCCGGGCCGTGGCTGACACCACCGGGCGCGGCGTGCGGGGCAAAGTATCGGGGCTTGCGCTCATGACCGAGGCTTTCGTTTCGCCCACGGGTCAGAGCCGGCGCGGATGGCCACGCGGCCCCCGCCGCAGATCGCTGCGGACACCGGCGTCCACGCCCGCCTCCGCCAGCACGGTTTCTGGATGCACAACACCGTCCTAGCCCCGCTCGAACCGCGGGAAAAGCACGTGGTTTTCCAACGCAACATGCGCTGCGAGATCCTCAAGGAACCGATCCAGACCGGCATAGAGCGCCCGCCACGACCCGCAAGCGTGGTCCGGGGGTGTCAAGTTGCCGGTCATTTTGCGGATCCGCTCGATCGCTTCGGCGTGGTCGTCATGCTCGGCGCGCATCACAGCAACCGGCGGCCCGATGCCTGCCCCCCCGCCCGCCCGCATCGCCGGAAAGAGGATCATCTCTTCCTTCGCCATATGGCCCTCCAACTCGCGACCAAGAGCGGCCAGGGACTGCGCCAGATCTTTCGGGGATTGTTGATCCGTCGCATGGACCCTGCCGACTTTTTCGGCGAGGTCCAGCAGACCGGGCAATTCGGAGCGGTGACGCTCGTGATAGCGCGACAGGATGTGATCGATCAGGGCGCCTGTCTCGGTGGGGGCTTCGGCGGTAGGGGCGGTCATGGCAGAGCTTTCGGGATCGAGGGGTGTCCAATGCAATTGGCATTTGATATGCTGATTATAACCCTTAAATACGTACTGTAAATACCAAATCAAGGAGCGATTTCTTGCGCCTCACGTCCTTTACCGATTTCGGACTGCGCGTTCTCATGCGGATGGCGGGCAGCCCCGACCGCGCCTTCACCACGGCGGAACTGGCGGATGAATTCCGTGTGTCGCGCAATCATCTTGCAAAGGTGATCTCGTCGCTTTCTGGCGCTGGCTACCTGGAAACACGGAGGGGCGGCGGCGGCGGAGCGACGCTCGCACGGCGCCCCGAGGACATCCGGTTAGGCGATGTTGTTGCCTATCTCGAGGCGGATCAAGCGCTGGTCGAGTGTTTCCAGCCCGGGGGCACGGCCTGCACCCTTACACCACACTGCCGCCTGAAGGCGCGCCTCGCCGGCGCCGAAGCCGCCTTCCTTGCAGATCTCAACCGCAGTTCGTTGGCAGACTGCGTCTATCGCCCTCAACAAGCATGACCGACCGTCTGGGCCCTGTTGGTGGCCTGGAGGCGCGGGATAGCCATCGTCATTTCCGGGTTTCGCAACCGGTCGGCCCCCGTACCGTCGTGGACAGTGCCCGTCCACCGGCCCGAGCACTCCCAGTTCCTTGCGTATTTTGGAAGATGATTTGAGCTATTCATTGAACGCGTTGGTCCTTTTCGATCTGATTGAAGCGGATGCGGCGGGCGGCTATCCGACATGTTTGGTGTGAGACTGGCGAGGATTGCCGCAGATGATCCATCGGCCAACACCCGCCCTGCGCTGAGAGCCGAGCTCCCAAGCACGCACGTAGACGCATCATCGCCCGCGCTACTGGATCGTTTGAATAGGCTGTGCACTGCTACCACCCCATGCTTGAACGTCATCCGCAATCGGGTGCACGCTTTCATCTTCTGAAGTCTCCAGATCTAGGCGGGCATGATCGTTTTGGACAAGCCACGTCCAGAACAATTCATGCATTCGCTCTCTGCCACACGCAGCGCCCATGACGCATCGAGCCGAAACCGCGCCCGACATCTCACGGTCCTCAGGCCGGCGGTGCGCACGAGTACGGGGCGCGGCATATGCTGCGAACCTACATGCCGATCGAGTGATCCCTGGCCTCGTGACCGAGTTTGGCGCCCCTCCGATTGCGAGCAAGGCTGCACGCCCCTCGGTGGCAAGTGGTTCTTGGTCACCGAGCCCACTCGGCCAAGGCTGATCGCCAAAACTCCGACGAGCAATCCACCTTCGGCAAGCAGGCGATCCCTACGAGTATTTGGCGTGGCGGGAAGCGGTCTGCAACAAATGGCAGAACATGCGACGTGCAAAACAGCAACGGACCGCCGCAAGCCGAAGACTTGACATCGGACTACATATTTCACGGGCCCGACAGGACGCTTCTGCGCCCAGATGACCGCCCCGACCGATAGCCCCATTGTTCTGAGCTATTGGCAAGTTCTGGCCAGCCACTACAGGGAGGGGCAAACCGAAAGATTGTTTTGGCCGTCAATTCCTCCATCCTGTCGTATAATCACTTAGCGACAGGGGAGAGGAGAACGCGCCGCGGGTCTTGGGTGAGGGTAACGCATGCCGGTTCAGATTCACCACATTCGATATGTTATCGCCGCAGTTGAAAACGGCAGTTTTCGACGCGCCGCATCGACACTAAGCGTTCAAGAATCGGCTCTCAGTCGGCGCGTAGGTGAGCTCGAAGCCCGGCTTGGTGTTCCCTTGTTCGTCAGGAACCATTGCGGCGTAAAGCCCACCGAAGCGGGCGAGAAATTCGTCCGGCGCGGCCGCAACGCGATTGAGCAGATCCAACTGGCCCTGGCGGAGGCCCGTTCGGACGCTAAACCTCTCGAAGACACCCTCAGGATCGGTATCTTCTCCTCGCTCGCCTCGGGGTTCCTCGCCGATCTCATTCGCACTTTCGGTGCGGCCTATCCCAATGTGCAGCTCACCTTCACCGCGGCCAATCCGGCCAAGCAGGTTGCGGCCGTGCGCCGGTTTGAGCTGGATATCGCCTTCCTGACGGGCACCGCGCGCTGGGATGGGTGCGAGGTGCAACCGCTCTGGTCGGAGCGGGTCTTTGTCGTCTTGCCGGAAACAGACCCGCGCGGTGACGCCATGACGATGCATCTTCCGGATTTGCGCACCGATCGGTTCATCGTCACCCGTGCGCCTCCCGGCGAAGAAATCCACGACTTCCTGATCCAGCGCCTGGCAGCGCTTGGCCATCACCCCGATATCGTCCGGCATGATGTCGGGCGAGATGATCTGATCCAGCTGGTAGCACTGGGGCACGGCCTCACCCTGACCAGCGAGGCGACGATTGCCGCGAAGGCCCCCGGCGTTCGGTTTCGGCCGCTCGCGGACGAGTTGCTCCCCTTCAGCGCGGTCTGGGCTTCGCGAAACGAAAACCCCGCCTTGCTCATGCTGCTGGAGACGGCCCGTCAACTCTCGCTCGACGCGGCCTATCATCCAACGGCTGAGCCCGAAACCTGACACCGCCGGGGCCTGGCAGGGAGTTGTCCGCTAGGTTCGGACGCCCTTGCGCGCCTTGGCAAAGCCCCGATCGGTCGCGATGAACCTCTCCAGCATCGGCACGATGAGCCGCGCCGGGGCAACGGCCCCCTGCCCGCCTTCGCGTCCGAGGATTTCCCCATAGGTCACCAGATCGCGGTGCAGGCCCGCGGGCAGATCGATCGTCAGCTTGACCGGCTTGTCATCGGCAAGGGGCCCCAGTTTCAGATTGCCCATGTCATCCTCCGTAGGGTTCGAGCACGAGATCGCGGCTGACGATCACCCGCAACGGGAAGCCGGGCCGAATGGTCAGTGTCGGCGCGACGGCCAATTGGCGCTGGACGATCTGCTGTCCGGCATCGTTGACCGTGTCCACCGCACCGTCCTGCAGCGCTTGCAGAAGCCGGTCGTCATCATCGGTGGCGAGCTCCGCGGTGAAAGCGAGAAGCGTGGCAAGCCCTGCGGCCTTGGCCAGATCGCCCCAATGGTGATCGACACCGTCCTCGAGCCCGGCATAGCCCGCGGCATCGGCGCCCGGCAGGCGTTCGAGCACGATCGAGCGGCCATTGGGGAGGATCAGCCGGTTCCAAACCAACAGCACCCGGCGCTGGCCGAAGCTGACGCCATTGTCGTATTCGCCGATGATGCGGGTGCCCTGCGGGATCAGGAGCAGGCTACCGGTTGGGCTGTCATAGACGTTCTGGGTGACCTGCGCGGTGATCTGTCCCGGCAAGTCCGAGCGGATACCGGTGATAAGCGCCGCCGGGATCACCGAGCCTGCCTGAAGGATATAGGGCGAGGCCGGGGCTGCGATGCGGTCGGTTGTGACGGTCTGGCGATCGACAGACCCATTGAGGAAAGCCTGCTGGCGATCCTGCCCGACAGCCTCCGCCGCTCCGGAAAGCGCTGTGCCAACGCCCCCGAGCCCCGCGCCGCCCTGTGCACCCGGCCGGGTCTGGAAGAACAACCCGCTGGTGCGGGCTGCGTCCATCTCGGCCAACCGCCTTTGCTCTTCCGGGTCCACGGCGGGAGCAGAGATCGCCGGAGTGGCAATCGGCTGGCCCCGTTCCTGCGCGCTGTGGATCGCGCCACCGAGATCGCCGGGAAGCGCCGGCCCGAGACGCGGCACGGCATCGTAGCTGCCCGGCAGGTCCCGCAGCCCATCAGCGGGCTGGCGATTATCGGTGGTGATCAGCTCCTCGGGCCCGGCTCCACGATCGGGGCTTTGCAGCGCATAGATCAGCGCACCGCCAATCCCGAGCCCTGCAACGAGGCCAAGACCCGCCAGAACCTTGCGCGAAAGGCGCGTGACCCGGGGCGGATCGGCGCGCAACCGCATCGGCGCGGCGAGATCCTCTTCGGTGCCGGTGCTCGGTTCAGTCATGACCCTGCCTCGCTTTCGGCGCATCGGTGCTTGTGTCCGCCTGCGGTGCGAGACGCAGGATTTTCACCACCTGCTGGTTACGGCCGCTGCCGAGCCGCAACTCGGCGGCACCGAAGAGCCGGTCGACGATCAGCACGTTGCGATAGATGCGGCTGTTGACGATCTCGGGTTTCCCGTCCGAGCCGAGCACGAAGAGCGGCGGCATCTCGCCCTGTGCAATTCCCGCCGGAAAGACGACATAGACGCGGCGGCCATCATCGAAGACCGAGACCGGACGCCAGGGCGGCGCATCGCCCTGCAGCCCGTAGCGGTGGTTGCGCGCATTGAGCGGCGGGATCGCCGGCGTTGCCGCCGTGACCCGCTGGGGTGACGCGCGGCGCGGATAGGCCCAGGAGACCGCGGGCATCCAGGTTTGCTCGCCCGCGCGCAGCTCGATCAGATAGGTCCGCCGGTCGGTGGAGATCACCAGATTGGTGCTTATGTCGCTGCGCGTCGGTTTGACCAGCACGAGCACGCGGCGCGCGCTGCCCGAGCCGCTCTCGGTATCGCCGATGATCCAGCGGGTGGTGTCGCCCGCCGCGATCGGACCGGTGCCGGTCAGCGCCTCGCCGGGTTCAAGCGCGATGGTGGTGATCTGGCCGGGCGCGGCATAAACCTGATAGAGCGCCCCTTCCGACCAGGGATAGATCTGGATCGCGTTGAAATAACCGTCCCGGCGCGGTTCGACCCGGGCGGCAGCATTGGCGTTGGTCACCCGAGCCACGGGCGTCGCGGCGCTGACCCCGCCCCGGCTCGGGGTCCAGGCCGGCGGGGTGCGCAGGGCGCGGGGTTGATCGTCGGAGGTCGTGGTCCGCGTTGCCGGGAGCGGTGGCACCTCGTCGTCATAGGAGAACTCGGGCGCCGGGCGCGTGGCGCAGCCGGCAAGAAGCGACACGCTCAGCAAGGTCACGACGGGCATGGAGGAGGCATGGATCATTGGCTCATCTCCCGCGACCAGTCGATCGCGTTGACATAGAGTCCGAGGGGATTGGCGCGTAGGCGTTCGGGTGTGCGCGGCGGCTGGATCACGATGGTGAGGATGGCGGTCCAGCGCTCGGAGCGGGCGAGCTGGCCGCCCTCGTAATGCCGCTCGCTCCAGGCTACCCGGAAACTGTCGGGCGAGGCACGAATGACCGAGGAAACCTCGACCGAGACCTGTTCCTTGCCGACACGGGTGAACGGATCGCTTGCCCGGGCATAGTCGCCCAGCGCCACCGCGCCGCGATCGGTGGTGTAATCATAGGCGCGCAGCCAATTTTGGCGCACCACGATCGGATCGGCGGAAAGCCCGCGCACCTCTTCGATGAACCGGGCGAGATGGAAGGCGATCTGCGGATCGGTGGGCCGGTAAGTGGCGGTGGCGGCCTCGACCGCGCGCGCCTCGCCATGGCGGTCGATCTCGACCACCCAAGGCACGATGGTGCCGCGCGCCGATTGCCAGACCAGCGCGGCGGCGAATCCGGCGGAAAGAAAGAGCGAACCGAAGGCCATGAGCCGCCAGTTCCGGGCCTGCACGCGGGCGGAGCCGATACGCTCGTCCCAGACCTGGGCGGCCTTTTGATAGGGCGTTTCCGGTTCCGGGGTCTTGCCGTAATGGGGGGATGAGCGTTTGAAGAAGGTCATGAGCGATCCCTTTCCGAGAGGCTGATGGCGGCACCGGCGCCGTGGCTGTCACCTGCACGCAAGGCATGGCCTGCCGAGGTGATGCCGTGGCTCAGCGCCTGTTTGCGGCGCATGGATTTGGCCCAATCGGGTGGGCCGGACGAGAACAATGGCGCTGCTGCGGTTGATCCCTCGGCAATGGTACCCATCGAAGAGCTTCCGCCACTGGCGGCGAACCCTGCCTTGGCCCCGCTGGAATAGCTCTCCTTCGCTGCCTCACCTGTCCGCGTGGCAGCTTTGCGCAGCGGCGACGCCGCAGCGGACCCGGCAGCCCGGGCGACCCCGCCCAGCCCCGAGGCCACGCCGGATACGTCGGACTGGCCGATGGAACCAAGCGAATAGGCGCTCGAGGCAGCACCTGCCGCGCCTATGGCTCCGCGCGATGACGCGACACCGCCAGAAACCGCGGCCCCAGCCCCGCGCGCCGCGAGCATGGCACCACTGCCGGTGGCGAGGGCCGCTCCGCCCACGGCAAGACCTGTTCCCACCGCTGCGCCCGCACCAAGTTGCGGCCCGCCCGAGACCAGGCCCGTGGCGATGCCCGGGCCGAATATGCCGAGACCCAGAAGCGAAAGCGCCGCGAGCACAATGGCCATGGCCTCGTCGATGGTCGGGGTCGCACCGCCGAAACCAGCGGTAAACTGCCCGAACAGCGTCGAGCCGATGCCGATGATCACGGCGAGAACCAGCACCTTGATGCCCGAGGAGATGACGTTGCCGAGCACCCGTTCGGCCATGAAGGCGGTCTTGCCGAACAAGCCGAAGGGGATGAGCACGAAGCCCGCGAGCGTCGTCAGCTTGAACTCGATGAGGGTGACGAAGAGCTGCACCGCGAGGATGAAGAAGGCGAGAAGCACCAGCGCCCAGGCGAAGAGCAGACAGGCGATCTGGACGAAATTCTCGAAGAAGGAGACGAAGCCCATCAGGTCGGAAATGCTTTCGAGGAGCGGCCGGCCGGCATCGAGCCCGGTCTGGGCCACCTGCCCGGGACGCAAGAGATCGCTGGCTGAGAAACTCGTGCCCGAACCCATCAGCCCCAGCCCCGCGAAACTGTTGAAAACGATCTGCGCGAGGCTGTTCCAGTTCGAGATCAGATAGGCGAAGGTCCCGACGAAGAGCGTCTTCTTCACCAGCCGGGCAAGGATGTCGTCATCGGCGCCCCAGGCCCAGAAGAGCGCGGCGAGCGTCACGTCGATCACGATCAGCGTGGTGGCGATGAAGGCCACCTCGTTGCCCAGAAGCCCGAATCCGCTGTCGATATAGGAGGTGAAGACTCCGAGGAAGGTGTCGATAACGCCGGTACCGCCCATGGATCAGTGCTCCGCGTCCCGAGACCCGGTATCGCGTCCGAGGAAGCGGTCGCGGGTCTCGGCCCAGATGGCCATGCAATCGGGATCATTGGCGGCGGCTTCGCCCATTTGCTGGCAGCGGCGTTGCCCCTCGCGCAGGGGATCGGCGGGGGTGATCGCTGGCGCCGCGGAGATTGCGCGCGGCGGCGCATCTTCTGGCCAGCTCATCGCGATCAAAGAGGCGGTGAGCGCGACGGCCAACAGCGCAACCGCCGCGACCCGGGTGAGTGTCCTGCTGTCCATGCGTCCCCTGCCCCTCGGTCTCAGTTGTGAAACATCTGGGCGGAGCCCGGCTGATAGCCGGTGCCCGGGGTCAGGAACCGCTCGCGCTGAACCCGCCCCTGCTCGGCGGCGGCGGCACGTTCGGCCTCGGCCAGCGCCTCGGCCCGACCGTTGGCGGCGGTAACGGCGGTGAGGTCGGCGATTTGCTGGGCTTGCAGCGCGAGGAGTTGGTTGCCCGCCTGCGTGGCCTGAAGCGCACCGACCGCGCTCTGGCTTTCGCCCACGAGGGCGGAGAGCTGAGCGCGCTGCGCGTCGATATTGCCGACGACACCGGCCTGTACGCGCATCGCATCCTGCAGCCCGCCCACCGTATTGCCCCAGCGGGTGCGGGCGTCGGAGAGCAACTGCGCATCGCTTGAGGACAGCGGGATATGGGCATAGTCCTGCTGGAACATCTGGTCGATCTGCTGCACGTCGAAGGCGATGTTCTGCGCCTCGGAGAGAAGCGTGCGGGTACGATCGACATTCTGCTGCAGCGCAGTCAACGCCGAATAAGGCAGGCTCGTCAGGTTGCGAGCCTGGTTGATCAGCATCTGCGCTTCGTTCTGAAGCTGGGATATCTGGTTGTTGATCTGCTCCAGCGCGCGCGCCGCGGTGAGCAGGTTCTCGGCATGGTTGGTCGGATCGTAAACGATGAACGGCCCGCTTCCGAAACCGAAGAGCGCATGCGCCGGCGGTGCCAGAAGCGGCGAGGCGCTCAGCGGCACGGCGAGCGCCAGCGCGAGCATCGAGACACGGGGGAGTTTGAAACGGGCAAGAGTGTTGGGGATCATGATGTCACCTCCTGATCGGGTTGGGGTTGTCGAAGAGCCCCGGCCTCGGGCACGAGGTTCGTGAGCTCCGGGATGAGATTGGCGGCCCAGTCGACCCCGCGGGCGCGCAGCCAGGCGGTGAGAAAGCCCCCTGCCCCGACCTCGGCGAGAATCTGGCCGATGCGGGCCTGATCGGATTTGGCCGAGGCGGCGCAGAGCGCGAGGCCGACCTCGCTGAGGCCAAGCTCGAAGAGCCGGTTGCCGCGCCGCGACTGGCAGTAATAGTCGCGCTTCGGCGTGGCACGGGCGAGGATCTCGATCTGCCGGTCGTTAAGCCCGAAGCGGCGATAGATCGCGGTGATCTGCGGCTCGATGGCGCGCTCATTAGGCAGCAAGAGCCGCGTCGGGCAGCTTTCGATGATGGCCGGTGCAATGGGCGAAGTGTCGATATCCGACAACGACTGCGTTGCAAAAACGACCGAGGCGTTCTTCTTGCGCAGGGTCTTGAGCCATTCCCGGAGCTGGCCCGCGAAGCTCTCATCATCGAGCGCAAGCCACCCCTCGTCGATGATGAGCAACGTGGGGCGCCCGTCGAGCTGGTCGCCGATGCGGTGGAAGAGGTAGGAGAGCACGGCGGGCGCGGCCGCAGTGCCCACCAGCCCCTCGATCTCGAAGGCCTGCACCGAGGCTGTCCCGAGGTTTTCCGCCTCGGCATCGAGCAGGCGACCATGGGCCCCACCCAGGCAAAAGGGGCGCAAGGCCTGTTTGAGCTCGTTCGATTGCAGGAGCACGGCCAACCCGGTGAGGGTGCGCTCGCCGACCGGGGCGGAGGCCAGCGAGTTGAGCGCAGTCCAGAGATGGTCTTTCACCTCCGGGGTGATCGTGATCCCTTCGCGAGCCAGGATCGCGGCGATCCAGTCCGCAGCCCAGGCGCGTTCGGAGGGCGCGTCGATCCGCGCCAGGGGCTGCAGCGCCACGGAGGTGTCATCCCCTTCCGTCAAGTCTCCGCCCAGATCGTACCAGTCCCCGCCCATGGCCAGCGCCGCGGCCCGGATCGAGCCGCCGAAATCGAAGGCAAAGACCTGCGCCTGGGCGTAGCGGCGAAACTGCAGCGCCATGGCGGCGAGCAGCACCGACTTGCCCGCGCCGGTCGGCCCCACCACCAGCGTGTGACCGACATCGCCGACATGGAGCGAAAAGCGGAAGGGGGTCGATCCCTCGGTCTTGCCGTAAAGCAGAGGCGGCGCCTTGAAATGCGCGTCCTCGGCATCACCCGCCCAGACCGCCGAAAGCGGGATCATATGGGCGAGGTTCAGGGTCGAGATCGGCGGCTGGCGGACATTGGCATAGGCATGGCCGGGCAGCGAACCCAGCCAGGCATCGACCGCGTTGATCGTCTCGACCATGGCGGTGAAATCCCGGCCCTGGATGACCTTTTCGACCAGTCGAAGTTTCTCGTCGGCAAGGCGCGGGTCATCATCCCAGACGGTGATGCTGGCGGTGACATAGGCCTGTCCCGCGAAGTCGGCGCCGAGCTCCTGCAGCGCGAGATCGGCATCGGCCGCCTTGTTCGCGGCATCGGTATCGACCAGCGCCGATTGCTCGTTGGTCATCACCTCGCGCAGGATGGCGGCGATGCTCTTGCGCTTGGCAAACCACTGCCGGCGCAGCTTGGTGACCATCCGCGTGGCCTCGAGCTTGTCCATCAGGATCGCGCGGGTCGACCAGCGATAGGGAAAGGCCAGCCGGTTCAGCTCATCGAGGATGCCGGGCGTCGTCGCGGTCGGAAAGCCGGTGATGGTGAGAACGCGCAGATGCGCCCGGCCGAGCTGCGGCTCGAGCCCGCCGGTGAGCGGCTGATCGGCGAGCAGAGCGTCGAGATAGATCGGCACCTCGGGAAGGCGCACGCGCTGGCGATTGGTGGAGATGGTCGAGTGCAGGTAGGTGAGCACCTCGCCATCATCGAGCCAGCGGCATTCCGGCATGAAACCGTCGTGCAGCGCCAACACCCGGTCGGAACGGTCGATGAATCCGCGCAGGATCTCATGGGCGTCCACGCCGGAGTGTTCGCGCCCCTCGTAGAGCCAGGTCTCGGCCCGCGCCGCATCTTCGGCGGGCGGCAGATAGAGCAGGGTCAGGTAATAGCCCGAGATGAAATGCATCCCCTGCTCCTCGAAGGCGGCCTTGCGCTCGGCATCGAGCAGCGCCGAGGCGGGATCGGGGAAGTAGCTCTCGGGATAGGTCGCGGCCTCGGAGCGTTGCGCCTCGACGAAGATCGCCCAGCCCGAGCCGAGCCGGCGCAGGGCGTTGTTGAGCCGCCCGGCGACGGCGACCAGTTCCGCCGCCACCGCGCTGTCGAGGTCAGGCCCGCGAAACTGCGCCGTGCGCTGGAAGCTGCCGTCCTTGTTCAGCACGATGCCCTTGGCCACCAGCGCCGCCCAGGGCAGGTAATCGGCCAGATGCGCCCCGCGGGGACGGTATTCGGAGAGGTTCATCACGCCCCTGCCCTCCTTCAGACCTGCAGATGCCCGGGCAGGCGCAGATGCCTGCGCCCGACCTCGACGAAAAGCGGATCGCGCCGCGCGGCCCAGACCGCCGCCGCGTGCCCCAAAAGCGCAACCGCGATCCCCACCAGCCAGAGCTGGAGCCCGAGGCCGATGGCCCCGGCCAGCGTGCCGTTCAGGATCGCGAAAGCGCGCGGCGCCCCACCGAGCAGGATCGGCTCGGTCAGCGCCCGGTGGACCGGCACGGAAAAGCCCGGCACCTCGGAGAGTTGCTCCAGCATCAGATCAGCGCCCCGCCGCCGAAGCTGAAGAAGCTCAGGAAGAAGGAGCTGGCGGCAAAGGCGATGGAGATGCCGAAGACGATCTGGATCAGGCGGCGAAAGCCCCCCGAAGTGTCGCCGAAGGCCAGCGCGAGGCCGGTGGTAATGATGATGATCACCGCGACGATCTTGGCGACCGGCCCCTCGATCGACTCGAGGATGCTTTGCAGCGGCGCCTCCCAGGGCATGGACGAGCCCGAGGCCCGGGCCGGTTGGGCGAGCACGAGGCTCACCCACGCGAAAGTGGCAGCCGTCGCTGCTTGGCGAGGAAGATGAAGGGGGTTCGGGATCATGCGCTGTCTCCTGTTTCGTGAGCGGTGGAAGTCGGGAATTCGGCCGGGAAAATCCGGTAATCGCCATCGGCGCCGAGCCCTTCGACCCGGGCGAGTTCGACGAGGCGGCGCCCCCCGCCGCGACCGGCGAGAACGGCGACAAGGTCGATGGTCTCCGCGATCAGGGCGCGTGGCACGGTGACCACGGCTTCCTGAATGAGCTGTTCCATGCGGCGTAGGGCCCCGAGCGCCGAGCCCGCATGAATGGTGCCGATGCCGCCCGGATGGCCGGTGCCCCAGGCTTTCAGGAGATCGAGCGCCTCGGCACCGCGCACCTCGCCAATCGGAATACGGTCGGGCCGCAGCCGCAACGACGAGCGCACCAGATCGGAGAGCGAGGCCACGCCATCCTTGGTGCGCAGGGCAACGAGATTGGGCGCAGCACATTGCAGCTCGCGCGTATCCTCGATGATGACAACGCGCTCCTGCGTGCTTGCCAATTCGGCGAGGAGCGCATTGGTCAGCGTGGTCTTGCCAGTCGAGGTGCCGCCCGCGACCAGGATATTGGCGCGCCCGACAACGGCAGCCCGCAACACCCGGGCCTGTTCGGGCGTCATCACCTCGGACGCCACGTAGTCATCGAGCGTGAACACGGCGACGGCCGGTTTGCGGATCGCGAAGGCGGGTGCCGCGACCACGGGCGGCAGCAACCCCTCGAACCGCTCGCCGGTCTCGGGCATTTCTGCCGAAACCCGCGGCGCACCGGCGTGGACCTCGGCTCCGACATGGTGCGCGACCAGACGGATGATGCGCTCGCCATCGGCGGGCGAAAGCGTTTCGCCAGTGTCGGCCAGACCCTCGGACAGCCCGTCGATCCAGAGCCGCCCGTCGGGGTTGAGCATCACCTCGACGGCCATGGGGTCTTCCAGAAACCGGGCGATCGCCGGCCCGAGCGCGGTGCGCAGCATCCGCGCGCCTCTCTTGATCGCTTCTGGTCGCCGGTCGTGCGCCGCCATGTCGTCCCCGTTCCTTTGCCGGACGCCTCCAACAGGCAGCCCTGGATCGGGGTCGATTAAGAAAGCCGGAACTGGCGCCGGTTCAACAGATGTTCAGACGGCGTAGGGCCGTGGCGTGCAACGACAGGGGAACGGCGAGAACGACCAAGTCCGGCCACGTGACTACTTTTCCAGCCGTTCTCTGTGCTTGGCCAAACGCATCCGGTGTTCATCATTCAATGCGAGCCGCCCTTCACATCGTAGAGCGGAAAGAGCATCGGCCGTTAGCCGTCTCGAAAAGAGCGGCGTGCCTTCGTCGGTGAAGCTCACCAAGGCGCGGTCAAACGCTGCGTCCCAAAGCGCTGAAAGCAGCAATCCATTATGCACATTGAGCCGCTCCTCATCGCTTTCGCATTCGCTCCAGGGAATGATGTGAGAGGCGCGCAACAACTCGGGCTCGGTAATTCCGGTCAAAGGGCAACGTCCGCGCCAGTAGCTCATCAGCCGCGCGCGAAAGATATCTTGGCCAACTCGTGCAATCACGAGCCGCTCGGCCTCCGTGGTTGCGGGCATACCTTGCACGGCGGCGCGAAACTCGGCAAATGGCGCATCGGGCAGCGCAACCCCAAGCTCATAGACCCGCGCCAACGTCGTATATAGATTGCCCAATTCGGCAAAGGCGAAGCGAGCAATCCCAGGACCTTTCAGCACAGCGTGAGTGGCACCCAACTCGGCTACTACGCCGGAATGATCGAGCGCGGCAAACCACGGTCCAACCGGACCTGCCGCAGCAAGCCAGAGATCACCACGCGCCGTGGTCGAGCCAAACCGCGCCCACCCCTCTGCCTCGCCCAACTCGCGCCGGTAGCCATTCTGCGCCGCGGCCTTGCGGCACTCTTCGCGGACCACAAAGGATTGTGGCGTTTCGACAATCATAGATCCACCTTGAACAAACGCTCAGAGCTCGGAGTCGAATGCATCTCAAGACGCATTTGTGGACCGTCCTGCAGAAAGTCAGGAGGCGCGGTTGTCGTCGTCACGATGTATTGGAAGGAGCATGGCGAGCTCTCGGATTCCCAGCCGACGACAAACTCGAACAACCTCCTATAAAGAGCGGCATCCAAGTCGGCCTCTCTTGGGCTGTCGTGAATAAGAAAGGCGGGCAAGGTGACCTTGTCTTCGGCGGCCATGTGCAAGGCCACCAAGTCGAACGCGACGATTTTCAATGAGTCCAAAGCCGCCGTTGAGATCTCTCCGCGCCCTGAGAATTGGACATCGGCGCGCAGTCCATTGCCATCGAGGTGCAACTTTCCTTCCGCCCCGCCTTGAAGCCATTGCGCGACAAAGCCTCTGAAACGCTGCTCGACGTCCCCGAGCGCCTTTTGTGCGCGCTCTTGTCCGGCCTTTACTTGAGCACGTAACACATCCAGCCGCAGCTGAGACGCCGATGGCTCGTTATTTTCTGCAGTTGCCTGCGAAAGCCTTCGAACCTGATCCAGACACTGCCGCTGGTGGACGATCCCATCCAGGATTTCTTCGCGGGCTTGCTCCACGGCCTCTTTGCGCTTCTCTGCTTGCTCTTGATCACGCTTAATTTGGCCGAGAGCATCATCAATTTGCTGTATCCGTGCGGTGAGCCGCTGCACCTGTTGTTCGGCGCCGCCGGCCTCTTGCTCTAGGTTTTGGGCTTTGTTCCGCTTGTCACTGATATCTTTTCGCAATTTCGTAGTATCACAGGGCTCCGAGGAAATTTTGCACCCGTCAACCAACACCTGATCCACGGGCACTTTGCACACCGGGCAGACCCGCACGGGAGCAACACTCAGGTCCATCACACCGATCTCAGCTTCACTGCGGAGATGCCCCGCCTCCAGGCGCTTTTCGCTTGCGGCCAGTGTCGCCGCAGCTCGCTCGTCGACCAAGCCCTGCCGCTCTTCATTCAGCGTTTCGCTTCGTGCCAAGAGCCCAGCGTAGTCGGGCGCAAGGGGCAACTCCGCCCGCATCGCTTCTTGCAGGGCAGCCTCGGCCAAGGAAATCAGGCCCTTCCTCTCGAGATCATCTTCAAAGCCAACGCTCTCGTCGACTCCGAACTCCCGCCGCAGCTCGGCCAACTCCTCGTCGCGGAGCAGTTTTTTCGCGTCGGTGCGCTTGCGCTCGGCGTCGACCGCCTTCGAAAGCTTCTGCGCTTCCTCCGCGGCCTTCCGTTCGTCGGCATCAATCGCACGCAGCGCCAGGCGCATCATAGCCAGTTTCGATGCGGCCCCAAGTTGCTGCGCCCGCGACCCTGTTTCGGTCTTGCTCGAACGCCAATCCAGAATGTCCGAAAGCCGACATTCCTGATCCCGGGTGAGCCAGGCGCGCAGAACATCCCAGATGCGATCTTCTCCGACATCCGCGGGCGCCTGCCCGGCGAAGCTCTCGAAGAACGCGCGGGTGATCACCTCGTCAAGCGACGTGAGATCACCTTCCACCCAGCCTCGCGTCAGACCCTCTTCGATACTGTCACAACGAACGACATAATCTCGGGCCAGCCCCCAATGCCGAAACGCCACCCAGCAAACCCCGTCGATCATCACCTCGGCGGCGGCAAAGCCGTTTGGGTAGTGCCGCATCATCCGCAGTTTTTGCTCGGGCGTGGCAAAGTGCGCCTCTCCAAGACACCCCCGGATCAGCCGACACAGGGTCGTCTTGCCGCTGCCATGCGCCAAGGCCCCGCTGCTGGACATGTCCGGCGTCCAGATGATGTTGAGGCCGGGTCGCAGGGGGATGTCGCGGATCGAGGTGCTGGGATCGGCGAAGAGCGCAACGCGACGCACCCATAGCCGGGGCTCGCGGCGGTCGGCCGGCGCGACGGGGGGCTTAAGCTCAGGTGCGAACAGATCAACCTGTGCCATGGCCGAACC
Source organism: Paenirhodobacter hankyongi (assembly GCF_003664585.1). Classification (GTDB taxonomy): domain Bacteria; phylum Pseudomonadota; class Alphaproteobacteria; order Rhodobacterales; family Rhodobacteraceae; genus Rhodobacter; species Rhodobacter hankyongi. Next base: position 43,263 of record NZ_RCHI01000018.1, on the reverse strand, counting down.
TCAAAGGGTTAACAATGTCTGCAGCCCGAGTGGCCTCGGCAAGCCGCTGTTGATCCAATCGCCGGAGCGCGTTCAGAACAAATGCCGTGCGCTGCGCATTGGGCGAGTTCTCGTCAAGAAGCGAGGCGTCAAAATGCGCACCGCGCACCCAATCTCCCTCGGCGTTCTCGGTCAAGTTTCCAGAACGGGTCAGCTCTTGATAGACATCCCGCCACGCCGCATCGATGGGCGCCCTGAGCGGCGCGGCACCTCGTGGCGGTTGCGCTTCATTGCCCACGAGACGCAACCATGCGGCTCTGTCGGACCCGTTCAGGGATTCCGTCATGAGCGAAGGGGTCGCCGTGCTCTGCACAAGCAGGCGCGTTCGAGAGGCATCCTGCCGCGGATCGGCGAGCCAGAGGGCGTAGATCGCTGCGGCGCGCAAGCGGTTGCGCATATCTGCGGCGGCGGGCCATGCCCATGCCCCGTTGCCCAGATCTGCCAGCGGCGGCAGAGTGATCTGGACGGCCGTGTCTGAAACCGTCCGCGCAGCCGCAAGGTCGGGTTGCACGGCGCCGCCCACGGCTGCAAGCCTGTCCCAGGCCTCCATGATCAACCGCTGGGTCCGGAACTCCTGGAACTCGCGCAATTCAGCGTTCCGCAGAGCCTTGAACGTTTCAACGCCACAATCCTGCCCGAGCACATTGTCGGGATCGAGAATATAGAGCATTTCCTGCTGCGTCAGGCCAAACACCTCTTGCGCGACCAAAGCGTTGATTTCGGCGGCAACCACAGCCCGCTGGTCCGGGGCCTCAACGATATCATCTACGGAAGACAGTATTCTGGCTTCGACGGCTTCAGCGCGGAACGCCGCCATCTCCGGGCCGACCGCGCAGAGGGCGCAGACTTTTCGCGCAATCTCAATCGCCGCAGGTGTGGTCTCGAAATCACGCGGAAACGGCAGGCTGTCCATGATGGTATATGACATCTTCAGCGAAACTTTCTTTCGCACCAAGAAATCCATAACGATCGAATTGGCGACCCCGAGCCAAAGCAGGTGATCTCGCGGGTCTGCAGACAGAATAATTGTTGGGACTTTGTCTCCGCAAATCACACTTGGTGGGACTAGAGCAGCAGTTAATGCTCTCTGGTTCGTCGGGCTGGCCACATCGCCGAACCCGATCCGATACCGATACACCCGATCCCCCAGTTTCTCCGGTATCCGCTCATCGAGAATCCGCCATTGCGGCTGAATCCGCTTGCCCGCCGATCCAAAAGCAAAATCCTCCCACACCGCAGACCGGCCGCGCCCCGAAACGTAACCTTTTGCGCGATAGTCAAAGGCGTCGATCATACGCCCCTCGAAAACCGGCAACCCGTCAGAACCTTCCGTGAAGAGTTCCCGGTCGTTCCCCATGTGAGCTTCCGCCATGTAGTGACGGTAAGGAAGGCCCTCCACCTCGACGCCGAATTTCGGATATCGGGCATACATGCGCGCGCAGATGTCGATTTCCGACTGCGCCGCGAATTCCATGACGGCCACCGCCTCGGGCGAAAATTCCTCGACGACGGAAACCGGGATGCGCAAGGCACCGCCCGCCATGAAGGCTTGCAGCTTTTCGAGGCTGTTCACGCGAAACACCGAGTAAAGCTCTTCCGTTCTGCCGCCCTTCCAGGCGGTGTAGAGGCAGAACTTCATACGGGTATCGATCTTGTCGAACCATATCCCTTTCGTGTTCTCGAAACCCGCCAGATGGCTCAGATGGAAGTTGGAGAACATCTCCCGGCGGATCGCCGTCGCATTTGCCCCGTTGTAGAGCCCCTCGGGAACGAACTGCGCGGCCACCCGGCCGTCCCTCGTGGCAGCAAGGGCGGTTTCCACGAACATCCTGTAGACGTTGAAGTCTCCCTTGCCGAGGTTGCCTTCGGCGAACAGCCGGTATCGCCCGCTCGACTTGATGAAATGGACCGCCGCGTAAAGATCATTGCAATGGCGTTCCCAGCGCTCGGCGATGATCGGATCAGCGAGCAATATCCCGTAGGCTTCTCTTTGTTCATCCGGGGACATGCTGCGAATATTCGGATCGTAGACGGAGAAGAACTCCTTGAAGTCCGGGCTCATGGTGTCCCAGGGCGGGTTCCCCAACACCACGTCGAACCCGCCCCGGCTCATGACATTGGGGAACTCGAGCGGCCAGTGGAAGGCACGGGCGTGGGTTGCGGCCTCGGTCGCGGCGGCGAAGAGCGGGCCAAAGGGTATCACCCCGCGCAGCCATTCCCAAAGCGTGCCGGAGGTCGGAACCGTCTCTGCACCGCGCCGGGGCAACCCGTCGGGCCCGGCAAATTGCCCCCCCTCCGTCTTGGGCAGCAGGAAGGCCGCGGTATAGAGATTGCAGGCCTGCTCGAGTTGCCAGGCCCCCTGCCCCTCGGCAGTAAGTGCGCGCCAACGATCGGCCTTGGCCGCGATCTCGGAGACGCTGTCCTCGGGCATCTCGCGCAGGGTTTCGAAATCGCGCATCAGGTCGCGCTGCCGGTGCAGGCCAAAGCCTTGGGTGATGCGGTCGCGCTCGGCCGTTTCGCGGCGGTTCTTCTGCAGGTAATGGCGCGCCACTTTGGTGTCGTCACCGGTCAGCGGCTTGTAGGCCGCATCGGGGATGCCCTCTTGCAGCACGCTCAGGTCGAACACGCCAAGAAGTGCATCGCCACAGCGGATCTGCGCATCGAAAAAGCCAAGCGGTTTGCCGGGATCGACGGTCTCGATCCAGAGCGCAACCTTGGTGAGCTCGACCGCCATCGGATTGCGGTCGACGCCGTAGATGCAATTGCGGGCGACATCGCGCAGCGCGTGGCGGAAGTCCTCGTCCGACGGGGTGCCGTCGGCGCGGAGCCGGGCCAAGCGGCTGGCAATGCGGCGCGCGGCGGCCAGCAAAAAGTGCCCCGAGCCGCAAGCCGGGTCGATGACGGCCAGTTTGAGGAGCGCCCTTTCGGGGGCCTTTTCCTCGGTTTCAATGCGCGCCAGCACCGGATCGAGCGCGGTATCGAGGAGCGCCTGCACGAGACTGTCGGGCGTGTAATAGGAGCCCGTGGTCTTGCGCTGGTTTCCCTTCTGCTCGGCGGCATCGGTCGCAAAGACCAGCGCGCGGCCATCATCGCTGAGCTGCGGCTGCAGTTCGAGCAGTGTTTCATAGACCGAGCCGAGTTCCTCGGTCTGCATCGCTCGCCAGTTCACCGGGATCTTGCCGGATTTCCCGTCGAGCCACGAGAGATGGTAAAGCGCTTCCATGAAGGCGCGATTGCGCAAGCGGGCAGTTTCGAGATGGGGCAGCTTGTCTTGCGTGAAAAGCCCCCCGAGCGCCGGCAGGCCAAGCGCCTCTTCGCCGCGCGTCAGGGCTCGGAACACGACTTTGATGCCCTCGAAACGATCCGCGTGCTTGTCCCAGCTCGCCGCACGGAAGCATTGCTGGCGCAGGGCGGTGAGCGAGTAACCTTCGGCGTAGAGTTTCCGCGCTTCGAGTTTGGCATTGCGTGGATGGAGTTGATCGCGGTCTTCGGCCACCATCAGGAAGATCAGCCGGTAAACGAAGCGCAGCAACTCGTCCTTGAATGCGAGAATGGGGAACTCACCAGAGGCTACCCTTGCCGCCAGTTCCTGATTGGCCTCAAGAAAACCTGTGCCCAGAAGGCGCAGCGCGTCTTCGACCTGTCCGGCAAGGCGGTCACGCGCCACCTCGCCCTCGCGCGCGCCTGTCTCGCGCCAACGCTCGAGCGCGCAATCGGTGGCTGGAGTGCCGGAGGGGCCAAAACTCGTGCGGTGAATGAGCAGCCAGAGAACGGCGAAAGACGCTGCGTCTTCGTTCCCGAAGATCTGCGCCAGATCTGCTTCGATATAGGCAGGGCGCGTGAGCGAGGCATTGTCGCGCATCAGCCGGATCTTGGTGCCGTTGCAGGCCAGGCCCCAGAGATAATCATCTCGTTCGTTCAGGCAGTCTTGTAGCGCGAAAGCGGGCGAGCGAGAGCGGTCTGTCGAAAGCGTAGGGCTGCGTCGATCAAGCTTTTCTTCGCTTGGCGGCACGACGACAATCGGTACGCGAGCACCCGCCGAAAAAGCCAGCACACCCCCACTCGGCACGAGATCAGAAAAGCCAAAGGTCTCGGCAAGGAACTTGCCCAAGAAGCGACGCGTCGCGTCTGCCGAGGGCGCCTGCACACCAGAAAACTCGTCGAAATGCGATTGCCCCACACGGAAGGCCGTAGAGATTTCCTCGCGCAGAGTCAGGCCTTTGCGTACGCCGTAGGCTGCGCGGATTTCCTCGCTGTCGCGCTGAGCGGTTTCTGCAATTTGAGCGAGCATTGCCGGGGCAATGAGGTTGCCCTCGATGGTGATTGAGGGCCATGCCGACATATCAGTGATTTGCGGACGTGCCATGGATCAAACCTCGTCCGGCATAATGGAGAAGAGACCGATGACATCGGGGGGGAGTACTGGCACCACCGTCACCCGCGAGGCCGAACCAGAGGCCGTGCGAAGGCGAGCGTGATCGAGCATCAGCTCTTCGGCACGGGCGCGCGCAAAATCGGCTAATGGGCCTTCGAGAAGCGTGGGCAGCTCGCTCTGCGCTCGTGCAACAAAGCGCTCGCGCGCGCCAGGAGCCAGGTCCGATGTTGCCTCAGTTAGAAGTATCTCGCGTGCCGCCTCGCCAAAATAAACTACCTGCCCGCCCTGACAGGCCACGAGTGCGGCCTCTTCGGCCAGCAACAAACGTTCCTTGCGTGCGTGGACGGTGATCTTGAAGCGGATACGCAAAAGCGCAAGCGTGGTGAGCTTCTGCACAGCTTTGCTCGGCCATGCCCCGGTGCGGCCGATACCGAGTGATCCGAGCGCCTCGGGGTCGAGCGAAGCTTCGACGAGTGACTCGGCGAGCGTGGATGTCAGCGGATGGGTGCGCGTCAGAAGAGCAGTTCCTGTCGGGGCCGGTTCCACCAACGCAAGGCGCACGGAGCCCTTCATCTCGCGCTGTTCCAAGCGCTCGCGCAGGCCCGCATCGAGCCCCTGCAGATGTGCTACAAGCACATTCTTGCGCGGCTCAAGAGGCACCCCGAAACGCGCCATAGCCACTTCGACAAAAGAGCGCGCCTCGGCGGGAGAGCCCAGAAATGCCTTCGCCTTTGCCCATTCAGGCGCAACCTCCTGCGGTTTCATCGCGTTTTGCGCGAACATCGTGCGCGATTTCTTCTCGTTTTCAGAGGCATCGCGCCAGCGCGCGGCAACCGCTTCTGTACCATCCTCGAGTCGCAGATCGAAGGCGAGTTGACGAGTATCGCTGCGGCGCAACATCATAGAGGCCATCAGCGCGTCAGTCACCGCGCCACGTTCTTCTGGAAGCGGGACGGTAACGCCCGTGGCTTTCCGGATTTCCTCGGCCTTGCGAAGGATCACGTCGAGCACAGCACCATCGATCGCACTATCAGGCGAGAACATCATGATGGAGCGCACGAGCTCCGCGGGCTGGCCAAACCGGTCGACACGACCTTCGCGTTGCTGGTGTCGGGTCGGGTTCCAGGAAAGATCATAATGCACGACGGCGTCAAATATCTGCTGCAGGTTGATCCCTTCGGAGAGGCAGTCCGTTGCGACTAGAATTCTCTGACCAGTTTTTTCATCTTCGCTCGGCACCATATCCGCGACACGGTCGCGCCTTTCGTCTGGCGTCAGCACTCCAGTTACCGCCTCGATGCGCAGTTTGGGAAAGGCCCGGCGCAGCGCGTCGCGTACATAATCGGCCGTAGCAAGGTAACGACAGAAGACTACGGGGTTTGCGCCGTCTTTAATGAGCGGCTTCAGAGCCGAAATCAGAGCCTCGAGCTTTGGATCAGACCGGGAGGTAAGTAATTCAGCCTGCTCGACAAGGCTCAACAGGGCCGGATCAGCAGCAAAATTGATGCCAGGTTCCAGATCAACGGCATCCTCGTCGTCGCCGTCCTCGTCATAAATCTGGGATTCCAGACGCTCGCTCTCCTTGGCCATTCGGTTGCGCAATGCCGAGAGCGCCGACTCCGGCGATGAGCCGACACAACGCATGAGCGCGAGGGTGCCCCAAAACGCCAACCGACGTTCTTTTTGGTCACCAGCAGCACGCTCAACACGAGCAAAACAGTAATCGAGAACTGCTTCCTGAAAATCCAGATGTTCTCGAGAAAGCCGATATGGCAAACCGAGTTGCCCAGCGGCGTGTTCATAGGATTCATGCTTTGGAAAAGCACGCCCTTCATCCCAACCTTCAGAAATCAGATCTGACCGGCGGCGCTGCACGAAATGGCGTGCCAGTTGCTGGCGATATCTCTCGCTGCCAAAATTCATCTCGGCGAATTCTGGTGCAATGAGCGACAAAAGCCTTCCGAAAGCTTCTTCATCACCCGAATGCGGCGTCGCTGTAAGCAGAACGATACCGCGGCCAGGATCTTGGGCGAGCCCCGAGAGCAAGCCGAACCGCTGCTGTTTCCCTGCACCGGTGCCTACGCAAGCATGCGCTTCGTCGACAATCACGAAATTCGGGCAGCTGCGGGCAAATCCTTCGCGACGTTTCTCGGCCTTGATATAGTCGAGGCTCACCACAGTATGCGGATAAGCGTCGAACAATGTTTGCGAGAGCGGAAGGCCACGCTCGAGCCGCGCCGCCGTGGCAGAGGTGACGGCGACTGCGTCAATACCGAAGCGCGAGCGCAGTTCGAGCACCCATTGCTCGACAAGATGCGGCGGGCAAAGCACCGAAAAGGCATCAACCTCGCCTCGGTCCATCAACTCACGCAGGATCAGCCCGGCCTCGATGGTCTTCCCGATCCCAACGTCATCCGCAATAAGTAAGCGGGGCACAGCGAGCCGCAGGGCCATCAGGAGCGGCACAAGCTGATAGATGCGCGGTTCGAAGGCAAGCTGTGCCGCCGAGCGGAATGGCCCTGCGCCCCGGCGTAAGGTAAGACGCAATGCATCGGCCAAGAGCGCCGCTTTCGCCTGCACGGTCTGGCGCGCATCGGCCGGCAAATCAAAACGAGCAGGCTCGACAGGCATGATTTCAAGGCGCGGATCCAGGATCACCGCACCACTCTCGCCCCCCGACAACGGGCGCAATGCCAACAGGCCTTCGCGAGGCGCAGGAAGCGCCACCCATTCACGGCCACGGGCCCGAACCAGATCACCGGGAGCGAAACTCAGGGTCATGGGATCAGTCCTTTAGCGCAGCAACAATGCCGGACGGCAGTTCTTGATCGGGTTGCTCCGGGAGTTCGAAGAGAGTCCAGCCTCGATCGTCGCCATATGCGATAGCCTCTGGCCTCACTACCCCAACAACAGCCGCCACCCGGTTGGCTCGCCAGACGAAGGGGAACTCCTGCCCGCCGAACGTGGCAGGTTCACCTGCTGGGGCAGGCAGCCCCGCCTCCTTGAATACCGTCTCCCAGCTTCCTTGCACGACTTTTTGTAGCGTGGATGTCCTCAGACGCACCTCTCCGCGCGCGAGGTCGATCAGCAGTTGATTAGCCCCATGGCTGGTGCGGTCAATCCACTCGTGGTCGGGCTGGTTGAAATAGGACAGTAGGCAACGATAGCAGCCGCGCACGCAGGTGGCATCGGGCTTGTCGACAAGCAAGTTCGGATCGCCAGATGCGATGGCCGCATCAACCCCGTCGAAATGCATCAGCTCGAGCGCTGCGCGTGCCACTCGAGCGAGCGCCTTGGGATCGTCGATAAGGCGACTGAGCACTCCGGCCCCACCTTCTGTCGCCTCGTAGACTAGCACTGTCCGGCGATTGTTGCGCGCGGGCAGTGGTTCCCCCAAGACTTCGCCTTCTTCGAGCTGATACTTGAGTTCGATACCGCGCAACAGTGCATGCTGCACCGTGACGATGGTTTTGGGCGCCAGAGCTTCCGGCTCTTTGAAGCGTAGAAGAAGTGCATTCTTGCGGTCTCTTACAATCGGCACGATTCTGACTGGGCGCACGACATCAGGCGCGGTGTCTGCATCGTCATCTTCATCCTCAGCCTTCGCCCAATAGCCCGAACGCGGATCGATGTTGAAGCCGAGCAGGGTTTGCTCCTTACGCCGCTTCAGTCCCTTGTTGATGCGGCTGATTTCGGCGCCATTCGCATATTGCAGTGCCAAGAGCACCTCCTCACCGGAGCAGAGTTCCGCCTCCGTCACTTGGCGCGGCCATGCGAAAACAGTCTGGATATCGAACCCCTGCCGCACCCGCTCTTCGTCATTTGCGGTAATGCGCTCGGTCGGGGCGGCTTCGACATTGTCGATGCGTAAAGTGCGTTGAACCGGCAGTGCACCGGCCATCGAGGAATCGCAAGCATGACAGCGCTCAACCTCGCCTTCATGGGAGGCCCCGCAGTTCTCGCAGATGTAGATATCTTTCGTCGCCAAGTCGGAGCCGTCGCCGGAGCGTGCTTCCGGGGGAAGCTTCGCTTTCACCACGCGATAAGCTCGCCCCTCGTGATAGATTAGGCTACGCGGCCCAAACTCGGAAATTGCGAGAAAGCGCGCACGTTGCAGGAAGGAACCCGTCTTTCCCTCACCAGGCACGAAAGCATAGAGCGGCAACCGCGGGAAGTTGTAGCCAGGCAAGAAACCTTCCGTGGCAAGGTAACGGTAGGAATAGAAATCTGAACCATTGCTCGCCTTACCCTGTTCGAGGATGGCGATCTGGTCGGTCGCTTGGATCTGCGCGGCCTTGATTTTTTGCCGCTCGTCCTTGGGCAGACCCGCCGTCATCGACCGCTTGTTCGCTTCCGCGAGCTGACTGCGCGCAGAGTGGTAAAGCTCGCGCCAGCGTGCAAACGCCTCATCGAAGCGCTCAGGGGCCTTTTCTGCGATATTTTCGACAAAGACATCCAGCTCGCCCAGCCAGCCGGGAACACCCCCTTCGGAGGCGATGATCTGCTCGAGCACCAGCTTCATCGGCGCATGCGAGGTCGTACGCAGAGACGGCCGCTCGATCACTTCGCGCAGCTCGGGCCTTAGCGGGTAACCCTCGGCCGTCAGATCAAGGATTTCCGGTATATCAGGCGACAGTCTCAGCTTTGCCTCGGCCAGCCAGACCGCATGCAGATGCGAGCGAACCAGCTCTTCATTCGTGATGTCGAGCGCAGGCGGGCGCACTTGCCCAGCCACCATGTCGTTGCGGCGTTCGAAAAAGTACTGGTCGTGCGGCGATTGCGCGGCACAATAAGTGACGATCACTGCAGCTTGACCTGAACGGCCAGCACGCCCCGCGCGTTGCGCGTAATTGGCGGGCGTAGGTGGTACGTTGCGTAGATAGACTGCGTTCAGCGCCGAAATATCAACGCCCAGTTCCATCGTCGGCGAGCAGAAAAGCGCGGGCAGGAACTGGTTGCTTTCACCTGCCGCCTTCAACTCGGCACTATTTTGCGCCAACAAGTTGCGATCGTCGGCCTCGTAGCGGAAACGCCATTCGCGCCATTCGCGCTGCTTTTGTGTGACCTGTGCCGTGTGCTCTCGCCCTTCGAGCCCCCAATAGCTACTGTACCCTTGCTTTAGATCATCGGCGATCGAACTGTAGAGCTCGACGAAATATCGGTTGCCTTTGGGTTGATCGCCAAGCACCGTCGGCCCCGGAATGATCCGTACCGCCGAAGGCGAAAGGCGCCAACCGCGCAGATCGAGCTCGAGATCAACGGGAACGATCAACCCTTCTCGTTCGAAAAGGCTCATAATTCCAGCCATTACCGTCAGGTAGTCGTCGCGCTTCAGCTTCACCCCAAGTTTCGAGATACGGTTGATCTGACGTCCAAGGCGCGAGGTCGGGCCGGCGCGCAGGAACACCTGCTCTTCCCGCAACGACGTCACCTTCTTACTCGGAGCCTGCAAAAGCAGGGTGGACCGCCCGCGCAGCTGTTCCTTGGAATCGATGGCCCAAGGCGCGCGAAGAAAGTTGCGTGATTTCAAACTCACACTGTCGAGTTCCGTACGATCGAGAGCTTCGGTCTGCACCGCAAGCCCTTCGAGGAAGAAACGCAAGATCTCATGCAAAAGTGCGTGCCGTTCGATGCGGTCTTTTTCAGCAAGTGCGGGCAGAATCGAGTTGAGCGCTGAGGTATCTTGTACCACCTCATCAAGGCCTCGGAACTCAACCTCGACCAGTCCGAGTTCGAACAGGTTAGGGTTGGTATAACGCCAACCACGCCGCAAGTCTGTCCAGACTCGATGCTCCAGTACCTTGGCGAGGGCGCGCTGCGCATCTTCTCGCGTCACGGCCCCGGATTCTGGCTCAAGCATCCAGTGAACCCGCGCGTTCTTGTTGTCGGCGGTGAAGCCAAGTGCCCGCACTGTGTTCAGTCCGAATTCGTCGTCGCTCAAACCGGCATTCGATGTATCGAGAACCGCGCGTAAGATTGCTCCGCGCAGCAGCCCAACAAAAAGGAAATCATTGAAATGCCCGGCCTGCAGTGCCGCGTCCTGCCGGTTATCGGTGAAGCCCAACAGCTTGCGCTTCTCCGGTGGAACGCCGCTTCCCTCCCGGTTCATCCATTCGAGCGCGCTAGACACCAGAAGCGTGGTGGCCGAACTGCGCCCTTCGCCGGAAAGCCCCGGAAGCTTGCCGCGCTCCCGCATGCGCGGCTGCGGTTCAAACTGACAACAGGGACAAAATCCGAACTTGCCTGGCATAAACCAGAACTCTACACCCTCGGCACTCATGCGCCCGTTCGCGGCCAGCGAGAAGCGCTCTGGCACGCGTTTGCGATAGTTCGAGCGCAGTCTCTCAACGCCGTTCTTTTCCTCGCGCCAGTCTTCCGGGTAGGTCTCGATATCCCCAGTGAAGATGTAATCCGGGTCCCCCCCCCCGACCGGGGTCAGGTAACCGCCGATCTCGCCCTCGTCGCTCTCGATCGGCAAATCGTCGATGTTCCGAGGCAGAAAAAGCCCGCCCTCAGCATCTTCGGCCTTCGTGACCACATGCATTTCCTGCCCACAGTTTCGGCAAAATCGCGTGGGATACAGCCGGTTGCCTGGCGCCTCTGGGTCTTCGAGCTGCCCCTCGAACAGAACGCGGCGCGGGCGGGCAGTCAAAGTAGTGTAGATTTCGCCTGCACCAGAAATGAACCGATGCAGTTTGAACGCAAGGAATGCGCCTGCCCCGCGGCCTCCGCGCTCTATCTCGGGCAGGCTCACGCGGGTCAGAAACTGCGTGAATGCCTCACGGCAGACCTCGGACTCAACACCGCTTGCCAACGAAAGCCGTTCGACCGCCTCACCAAAGGGTGTTGGCGGCTTGCGGGTCAGGCCTTGCGCGTCATCTAACCCCAACTCGCGCTCCGCCCAGATTGCAAGCGGATGGGTCCTCAGCACCTCGTCGGTGAGAACCTCCGGCAACGGTGCCGTCAACACCTGAGCGAGATGCGGGCGCACGCTGTCGAGCGTTAGCGTGTCGTCAGTTGCACATTCCAACGACTCGTCGATCACAGCATCAGGTCCGATCTGCGCCCCGAAGAGCCGTGTCGCCACTACGGCCACCGCCTCAGCCTTGCTTGCCTCAGATCCCTCGCTGACCATCGTTGCCGAGGTACCGATGCAGATCGGTGCAGCAGTCGGCGCACAGCGGTTTCGCAACCGGCGCACCAGAATTGCCACATCGGCCCCTTGCCGGCCCCGATAGGTGTGCAGCTCATCGAGCACAATGAACTCCAGTCCCGAGGCGTTCGAAATGACCTTGGTGTCGAGCTCGTCCTGTCTGGTCAAAAGAAGTTCGGCCATCATAAAGTTGGTGAGCAGGATATCTGGCGGGTTGTCGGCTATGCGTTGGCGTTCCTCATGGCTCTCCTGCCCGGTATAGCGCCGCACCACCGGGCGCAGATGCTCCGGCAGCCCCGATTGCGCGATGAATTTCTCAATTTCTTTGATCTGGCTGTTTGCAAGCGCGTTCATCGGATAAACGATGATCGCCCGGGTTGAATGCGCCTTGCCAGCTTTCAGGGCGCGCACAACGGCGTCGACGATCGGCACAAAGAAACATAATGATTTCCCGGACCCGGTACCGGTGGTCACCACGAAGCTCTGCCCCATGCGCGCCTTGGAAATCGCCTGTGCCTGATGGCGATGAAAGCGGATCGGGTCTCCATCAAAGCGAAAAATCTGCCCTGTCGCCTCGTCGAGATCACTCGACGAGACGAGCTCATCAACTGTCGGCCCCTTCAAATAACGCGGGTTCAGAGAGAGCAGACTCTCAGGCCAAAAACGCCCCGCGGAATATTCCGCTTCAACTTGCTCACGCAGATCATCAGCACGAATGGTGCTGAAAGAACGGGAAAATCGGGAGTAGGTCTCGACGATTTCAGAATCGAACTCGAACGCTTTCATAAAACCTCCCCGAAATAGTCTTGCTATAACAGGGATATCTTGAAGCGCTACAGTTCGGCAACTCGCGTGTTCCAATCAGGCCAACCACTCCACCTGGAGTTGTCGCCTAGGCTTCTGGCGAGCCTTCATCGAAAAACCTGCTCCCCTTCTGCACTCGCCGCCCAAGCGTCTCGACGAAGCCCTCGAAACGCTCACGCCCCTTGGCCTGCGCGGTGGCCTGGTCTTCGGTCGGGATCGGCGGTGTGACGGTGAGCCAGAAGCGCACGAAGAGCGCCAGGGTTTCTGAGGTGATATGCTGATCGCGTTCCAGCCGCGCGAGCTGACGGGACAGCCGGTCGAGCCGGCGGGTCATCGCCGCTTCCTGGAGATCGACGTGATCGGGCGACAGGAAGCTTTCGACCGAAGCCTCCACGACGGCGGAGCGTGTGATCCGCTTGCGATCGGCCAGATCGTTGATGCGCCCGATCATCTCCACGGGCAGTGAAACATTCAGGCGGCTACGCATCCCCGGCCCTCACAGCGCGATGCCATCGTCATGATCGAGCGTCGCCTGGCGCGCCACCTGCCCCATCTGGCGCCGGAGCACCTGGCGCTGACGAGCCGCGTCTTCCGGCCCGTCGTCCAGCATCATCTCGAATTCCTTCGCGGGGGCCGGATCACTCTGGTGAACAATCTCGACATGTTCGGGCAGATCCGGTTCGCGCCGTAGCCCGGCGTTGGCCTCGTCATCATCGCTCGAGCCCGCTTGCGCCTGAGGCTTGGTCTCGGTCACAGGCAAGGGCAGATCGGACCAGCCATCCGGCTTTGTCAGCATCGCCACTGGGCCCGCTTCGGGCGGCGGCAAGACGCGTTCGAGGAACCGCCGGTCGAGATAGTATCGCGCCTTCTTCGCCCGGATCGGCGAGGATCCAGCGACCATGACGATCTCGTCATCTGAAGGCAGTTGCATGATCTCGCCCGGCGTCAGAAGCTGGCGCGCGGTTTCTGATCGGGAGACCATCAGATGGCCGAGCCAAGGTGCCAGCCGGTGCCCGGCATAGTTGCGCATCGCCTTCATCTCGGTCGCCGTGCCGAGCGCGTCTGAGACCCGCTTGGCCGTGCGTTCGTCATTGGTGGCGAAGCTCACCCGAACGTGGCAATTGTCGAGGATCGCGTTGTTAGGGCCATAGGCCTTTTCGATCTGGTTGAGCGACTGGGCGATCAGGAAGCTCTTGATCCCGTAGCCCGCCATGAAGGCCAAGGCGCTCTCAAAAAAATCGAGCCGCCCGAGCGCCGGGAATTCGTCGAGCAGCATCAGCACCCGGTGCTTGCGGTCCTTGGCGTGCAGATCCTCCGTCAGGCGGCGACCGATCTGGTTCAGCACCAGCCGGATCAGCGGCTTCGTGCGCGAGATGTCGGAGGGCGGCACCACGAGATAGAGCGTGGCGGGCCGCGGATCGGTGATCAGCTCGGAGATGCGCCAGTCACAGCGCCGCGTGACATGGGCGACGACCGGATCGCGATAGAGGCCGAGGAAGGACATGGCCGTCGAAAGCACGCCGGAGCGTTCGTTGTCGGACTTGTTGAGCAATTCCCGGGCAGTCGAGGCGATGACCGGGTGCGGACCCACCTCTCCCAGATGGCGGGTGGTCATCATCGCCTGCAGCGTGGCTTCGATCGGACGGCGCGGATCGGAGAGGAAGGCCGCGACACCCGCCAAGGTCTTGTCCGCCTCGGCATAGAGCACATGCAGGATCGCGCCCACGAGCAGCGAATGCGAGGTCTTTTCCCAGTGGTTGCGCTTTTCGAGCGAGCCTTCCGGATCGACCAGAACATCCGCCACGTTCTGAACGTCGCGCACCTCCCACTCGCCGCGCCGCACCTCGAGCAGCGGGTTATAGGCCGCGGAGGCCATGCTTGTCGGATCGAACCGCAGGACGCGGCCATGCCTGGCGCGAAATCCCGCGGTCAGCTCCCAGTTCTCGCCCTTGATGTCATGGACGATCGCGGATCCCGGCCATGTCAGCAGCGAAGGGACGACCAGCCCAACGCCCTTGCCAGACCGCGTGGGTGCAAAGCACAACACATGCTCCGGCCCGTCATGGCGTAGGTAATCCTGATCGAGCTTGCCGAGAACCACACCATCGGGCCCGAGCAACCCCAGATCTTCGACCTCCTTTCGTTCGGCCCAGCGGGCTGAGCCGTAGGTGTCGACATCCGCCGCCTCACGCGCCCGGATCACCGAGAGCGAGATCGCCACGGCGATGGAGATGAAACCGCCGGAGGCCGCGATGGCCCCACCTTCCCAGAAGATCGAGCGGGCATAGGCATCGTAGAAATACCACCACCAGAAGAGGGCTGGCGGGGGATAAACTGGCATGCCGAGAAGCTCGAACCATGGCGCCCCCAGCTGTGCTTGAAACCCCAGACGCCAGGCAACCCACTGTGTTCCGCCCCAGGTGGTGGCGAGCACGATCAGGAAAACGGCGAGGATCTGGCCCCAGAGGATTTTCGTGGCTGTCATGCCGCGACATGTTCGGCCCCTGAAACGTCGGATCAAGTGGCAGCAATCATCCCCGGCAGACCCGGCTAGCGTGGCGTGCGTAAAGGAGGCTCGATGCTTCCAGTGTCAGGACCGTTGCCGGAAAAGGTAATCGCCACGGCATTTGGCAAGTGCCCGGTCCACCGCTTTCTGCGTTTTGCCCAGATCGAACTTTTCCGGGTCAAAGGCCTTTCCGACCCAGGCTCGATTTTGTCGATGCTCCGAATGATGCGGGTCTTTCAGGGACAGCACGAAATCGCCGTAGGAATGGCGCCCGCCACAATCCTCGGGCGGCCCCGCGCGTTCGCCACCCAACACGGCCGCCTTCATCTCTGGCCGATCAAACTGAACACGCGTTTCCAGATCGAGTTGATGAACCCAGGCATCCCCGAAATCATACTCATAAAGCAGGTACGGTGACGCGATCCGACGAAAATCGAGGTCCCGAAGCTTCACCTCGGCCGCCTCGAGTGTCCGGCGACCGGCGATGTCGTCATCATTGATCTCAGGTGCCCCGACGGTGAGCCCTCCGATGGTGAACTGGTGCATATGGCTGTCTTACCAGCCGAAGGCGGCCTGGATCACCTCATGGAGCTCGGCGAAGTTCAACTCCGGCGAGAGCAACAGCCGGCGCCAAATCTGGGGCTCTATCCCCCATAGCCAAACCCGAAACTGAAGCGCGTAGTCCTTAGCCATGTCGATGTCTCGCCCCTTGCCTCACCGTCCCTGTCCTTGATGTCGTCTTGCCGACCTCGAAGCAAGTTTCCGAGACGGTGACCTGACGACCTCATATCCCCAGCCCACGTTTACGGCCCAGGGTCCAATCCACGCCGCCCCCCGACCGTGCAACGCCCGAGATGTGCTGGCCAAGTTTCTGTTCGATCTCCCGAGACCAGGGTACGAGCTGGAAGCCGCGCCCGCCGTCGGGGCCGATGCCCTCGATCATCGCGTAGCGCCCCGAGGAGAGCGTGAGCTGGCGTCGATAGGTTCCGGCAACATGTTCCCCCGTCTTCGCCGCATGCCGGGGCAAACCGGTTTCGATGCTGAGCCTTTCGCCCACGGCGTCCAACTCGCGGCGCCGGAGCGTGGCGAGCAAATCGCGCTGCAGGACGACCCGTTGCCCCTGACGCTGCGCGAGGCCATTTGCGGCCAGGTGATCGACCCTGGCCTCCAGCGCCTCACGCACCTCACCTCCGAAGCCGCCCAGGGCGAGCGGGGTCCGTTGTCGTTCGACCAGCCGGTGATCAAGCCAGGTTGCCCCGGGCGCGGCGATCTGACTTTGCAGATCGAGATCGGATCGGTTGGCAAGCACCAGCGTCGGGTGCGGATCGTCCGTGCCTCCAAACCGGCGCAGCTCAACAATACCGCCCTCGGGCGGCGCATGATCGAAGGCCTCGAGGCCGCGGAAACGCACATGATAGGCCCGCCCGTCCGTCGCGTCGATCACCGCATAGGCCTCGCCGGTGAGTTCGTTGTGCAGCCCTTTCTCGACCAGCCGTCCGATAACGGGTGCCCCTGCCCCGCCCGGCTCCACCACGAAAGCGTCGCACCCGCGATCTTGCCCGCGGGACGCGAAGGCCCGGTGCATCGTCTTGATAATGTCGCCGCGCGTGCCGAGGTCCCGCAGGGTGCGCTCGGCTTCGAGACCGAGGCTCCACTCACCGGGCGCGGCTTCGACTGCGAGCCCCATCTTCCGAAGGTGTTGCAGTCGGCCGACCATCAACCGGCGCAACTCCGGATCGTCAGGGCCCTTCGCCGCTGGCCTCAGATCGATCTGCCCCAGATCATCCGCACGGAAACGGATTTCTCGATCGATCCGGGTCCAGCGCTCTGCCGTGACCTCGCGTTCAAGCGCGTTGCGGATTTCGTGCTCAGGCTTCGGTCCCAGTTCCAGCGCGACCAGGTCCTCGGCCCGCGAGCGCAAACCGGCGCTGATATAATCGCGCGAGATCACCAGGTCGGCTCCCGCCTCATCGACCCCGCGCAGGAGCAGATGGACATGGGGATTATCGGTGTTCCAATGATCGACCGCGACCCAATCGAGCCTTGTGCCCAGATCCGCCTCCATCTGACGGACCAGATCGCGGGTGAAGCTCTTGAGATCCTCGAGCTCGGCAGCATCCTCCGGGGAGACGATGAAACGGAAATGATGGCGATCCTCTTCACAGCGCCGCGCGAAGCCCAGATCATCCGCCTTGTCGCTCGCAGCATCGAAAGGCACCCCCGCCTCCCCGTCCCGGCTGACACCCTCGCGCTTCAGATAGGAGAGGTGTTTGGCGAGCGGGGCAGACCGATAGGCGCGCCCCTTGTGGCGGGCGATGCGCGCGGCCACCACAACACGGCGGGTTGGCACAAAAAGCCGCGCCCGCCCAAAGCGGCCATGCCCGCGCCCGAAGGTCGAGGCGCTATGGGCCGATGATGAACGCGACGGCGTGCCATGCCCCGATTTCTGAGCCGCCCGCAGCACCTGGCTGACGAAGCTCTTGGACCGCGGTGCTGAGCGAGCGCGCGGCTTGCCGGGGCGGATGCGAAACTCCCGCTCACGATCGCTCATGGGCGGGCTCCGAACCAGCTCGCAATGGCGCTGTGCATGTCGAAGCGTTGAATTCCTTGGGGAAAATCGGGCAACCTGCCCGCGACCGATCCGCATGCACAGGAAAAGCCGTGCCGCGCCAGCGGCTTACGGCGTTCGTGGCAGGCGCTTTTATCTTGCACTCCTGCCTTCCCGCCTTTCTTTTCCGCCCGCCCTTCCGCCGATCTTGCCCGTGCGCACGCCCGTCCACTCTGCAGCCCGATCCGGCTCATGGAGCACCCCGCTCGTCAGATCGGGCGACGAACAGCCCGGTTTCAGCGCCCGGAATGAGTTCGCGGAGCGGGTCCAAGGGGGCCGCCAACCTGTCGCCAGATTGCCCTGGGGCTGCATCGGAGACACCGACGAAGAGCGGCGCAGCGCGCCAATCCGGAGCACGGGGAATGGCCGGAAGCGGTGCGCTACCGTTGAGCATCGGCACCAGCGTGGCGACATAGGCGCGGGTTTCAGGTGGCAAGGCTCGCCCGGTGGCGAGATGGTCCTCGTAGCGCGCAGGCCCCGCGTTATAGGCTGCCAGCATCGCCCCGACCGAGCCGTAGCGATCGAGCAGCTCACGCAGATAGGCGGCGCCCGCAAGGATGTTGTCGCGCGGTGCAAACGGGTCTGCGCCGAGACGGTGGCGCAGGCGCAGCTCCGCCCAGGTCGCGGGCATGATCTGCATCAGCCCCATCGCACCAGCCGCCGAGACGGCGCGCCGATTGCCCGCACTTTCCACTTGCATGACCGCTCGGATCCAGCGCTCAGGCAGGGCAAAGCGCTGCGACGCGTCGGCAATCAACGCGGCATAGGGATCCTGCGCAGTGGTCTGGCTCCCCGGCATGCTCTGGGCCAGCACCGGCACACCCGGAATGACGCCGAGATACAGGCCGGAAAGAAGACAAAGGAGGATGCGACGGGGGCCGACGCGCCCCCTCGCCGCAGGTGAAGAGCCATGGCGCATGTACGAACATGGCATGGCTCAGCCCCTCTCGTCGCGCTTCGGCGGGCGGTTCCAGTGTAGTGACCACGAGCTGGCGTCGCTGCCGTTCTGGAAGAGATGCGCGCGGATCGGACGGGCGAGCATCGGGTCGTCGATCAGCACCGAGAGGTAAGCGCCGGCCTTCTCGCCCGTGCGGCTCCAGGCGGCGCCGATCTCGCGCGCGTCGTCCTCCAAACCATGATGCAGGCGGTAATCCGGGGCGTTCTCGGCGTCCGTCGTCTCTGCGGGCGTGATACTGACTTCGAGGTCGAGCGTGAGCGTCTGGACGCGCCCGAAGAAACCTTCCGCGTTGCGGGTGAATTCACCGATCTGTGGCATGGGCTTGGTCCTTTCTGCTGGGGTGAAACTGAGGGGAAATCGAGGTCGGGGGGCCGTCGGTGCGCCATGTAAAACCCGCGCCATGCCCTGCATCCGTCCAGAGCGGGATCAGACGGGCAGTCACGGCGCTGGCAGGAAGCGGCCCGAAATATCGTCCATCGAGACTGTCCGGTGCCGCCGGGTTCATCAGGAATATCCTGCCGTCCGGGATCACCTGGCAGCCCTGCCAGACCGGCAGAGCACGGCCCCGCCGGTCGCGCGCCTGCGCCTGCCCTTGGAACGCTCCACCGACGGTGATGGCATCCCCCGTACGGCAGACCTCCGTGCCGGGCAGCGCCAAAACGCGCTTGATGAGCGGGACGCCGCGGGGCAGATATCCCCGCTCATCGAGAAAGACCGCGAGGCCCTCAGGCGGTCGCACCGCGACCCATTGGTCGCGTTCGATGCGCCCCGGGGAGCGCGCGAGGTAAAGGCCAATCGGCGCACTGGCAGAGGCGTTCCAGACCAGACGCGGCGACCACGAGAAAACTGCCGGAGCGGCCAAAAGCGAAACGGCGGCTGCGGCCACGAGCAACGTCAAGCGATGCCGTTTCATCGCAGGATACTCCGGCGCTTGAGCCAGGCCCGGTGCTGAAGCCGCGTGTAGGGATGAGCCTCCTGCCCCACGCTCAGCCGGTTGTGCAGGTGTCGCCAATAGTCCGGCGCGGCCGCGGCCGGATCGATCGAAAGCGCCATGATCGCGTCGATGCGTTGCAGCACGCGCTCGACCTTCGGCCAGCCATGGATGGAGAGAAGCAACTCGCCGCCCGGGCGCACGAAAGGCAGCGTCTGATAGGGCGCGAACCGATCGACGGCCTGCAGGATGTCGATGCGCGACGACACGGTGCCATAGTCATTCGAAGCCCAGCGAACGAAGCCGAAGATCGCGCCGGGCGCGAAGCCCAGCAAGCGGCTGTGCTTGTCGAGAAAATGCTCGTAATGCGGATGGCCGAAGCGGATCCAATGTTCGATGCGCCCTTCCTGCCAGGTCAGTGCGACCAAAGCGCCGTCCTGCGGTGCATCGACCGGCAGGGGACGTCCGGCCATGCAGGAGGAAAACCCGATGCTCATGCCCTGCCCTCCGGCCCGAGGTCGAGCGGCAGCTGAGGCGACGTTTCATCGCCTGAACCCGTAGTGGTTTGCGCCCCGCGCCGGTTGGATTTCCGGAGATTTTCGGCAGGACTGTCGACGTTATCCCCAATCGCCTGCGCCCTACAAAGGTTAGAATCTGTGTTAGAATCTAAGTTAGGAGAGCGATTTTCACCGGCGGCATCGGAGGTTAACCCCAGCCCGGGTTCCCGAAAGCACGAGGAGACGGTTCCCGATGGCACGAGGGTGCGGGTTCCCGATGGCACGATCCCATTCACAGTTTGTCCACAGGGGGCGAAGGCAAGCAACACGCGCCCCTGTGGTGCGCGTTCAAGGCTCAGCCAATAACCCGGCAACGGCTGACGGCGGATGATCTCGCGCAGCTCGAAGGCGAAGCGCTTGAACGGCGAGAGGCTGCCGGATTTGCGATGCAGGTGCCGGAACTCGAACCGCCAGCCCGCCTTCTGGCGCCCGCCATGCTTGCGCACGATCCGGTAAAGCCAGCGTTCGAGCCCGCCGGTGAGATCGAAATAGGCCGGGTCGATGGTCAGGATCAGCGCATCCTCGAGCACCGCGCGGTAGAACCAGTCAGGCACCACCAGTTCGATCCCGTCCGGCCGCCCTGCCCCGTCGGTGCGCTCCTGCCACTCATTGATCCAGGAGAACCGGTGACGCCGGCCCTCGGCGGACTGGCGGATCGTGGTGCAAATCGTGGTCGACTGCAGCCGGTCGAGCGCCGCCTTCAGGCGGTGATAATCGCGCACCGATGTGCCACGGCCGATATAGGTGAGGATCTCGTAGGGCGTTGCCGCCATGAGCCGCGAGGTGCGCAGCCCCTCGTCACGCGCCTCGACGATCTGGCTCGCGGCCCAGATCAGAATATCGGCATCCCAGATCGTGGCCATGCCATGATCTGGCACCGCTTCGACATGAATTTCGACCCGGCCCGAGATGAACTCGATCGGACGGGTGCGGCGGGATTTGGAGAGCGAGAAGAAGGGATAGGCCATCAGGTCCTGCGCGTCGCGCGGGGCGAAATCCCCGGGAAGCGCGCGGACGAGATCGAGTTGGCCGCGTTCGGAAGGCACCTTGATCATGGGAAACTCCGGACACTCAACGCCTGCGTTGCCCGGAGGGCGGCAATACCGTCAGAACCCGGCGCTTGGCGGGCAGAACCTGCCCCCCGCGCGGATCGGTTGTGGAGGTGACGGAGCCACGGTCCACCCAGGCTTGCAGATCCTCGATGGCATAGACCACGCGCCCACCGAGCTTGTGATAGGCCGGGCCGGTGCCATAGGTGCGGTGCTTTTCCAGCGTCCGCGCCGAGAGGCTCAGGAAATAGGCGGCCTCCTTGGTGCGCAGGTAGCGCGGCGGCAGTTCGGGGGAATTTGCGGGCATGGGGTTGTCTCCGTGCTGATCCTGGAAACCACCGGGAAACGGCGGCTGACAGAGGTCAGAATGGAGAAGCGGGCGCGGCGGGATGGAGTGCGAAGATGGGGAAGGCTAATTCGCACAGCGGACAGCCGGCGCGTTACCCGCGGTGGCGATGGCGCAGCAAGCGCCGATAGCCGCCCTCGATCATCGCCTGCGCATCGCGCAACAGTGCCATGACCGCATAACGTTGCGAGGCGCTTTGCCATTCGTCGCGCCGGATCGGCGACATGCGGAAGATCACCGCGGCGATGTCACGCCGCGAAGCCCCCGAGCGCTGGCCATCATGGGCCTGCAACATGCGGCGCAGGCGGGCCTTTTGCTGGGGCGTGATCCGGCTGTCCGGCGGCACGGTGCGTCCGTGCAGGCTCGCGAGCAAGCGATGGATCGCTTCCAGGCGGTCGAAGCCCTCCCGCGTGAGTGGCACCACCGCCACCACCGGCGCCTTCAGCACCTTGGAATAAACCACCTGCAGGCGTTGCCCACCGCCCAGATCATGGAACGCATGGGACAACTCGGCCTCGGATACCACCTGCCCTTCAACGGGAAGGGAAGCCTCGTTCTCATCAGCCAGCAAGCTGGGGGACGGCTCCAGCAGCACGACGCTGGTATCGTCGCGTGGCTCCCAGATGACCGAGGCTTTCGGCGCAGGCAGCGCGGGATCGGCGGCGAAATCGCACCCCCCAATCCCGCCGCATGCGCTCTCTCAGCGCCTGGCGGTCCGGGCCCGCCGCCGCGCATGCGGCGTAGTCCCCGGCGTATCTGTCATTGCGGCGAAGCCACTCCCAGGCAAGATCAGACGCGCTCAGCGTTTCGATGTAGTCGTAACCTGCCGCAGAGCGCCAACCAGTCGGTGCCGATCCCATGGCATCCCCCTGTTCGCATTGAAACCGTAAGGCGTTCAGGCTTCCCGCAGAGGTTGAGTTCCGGAAGCCCCCGCCGCGGCATCGCGCGATGCCGCCTTGGCATCACCTCGCGCTCAGCTGTCCCGCTGGCCGAGTTCCCGGAACCCCTGCCGGACCATCCAGCGGGCCCGAGCAAGGTGACTATCATAGACGTTCTGGCACCGTTCCGGTTCGGCTCCTGGGTCGAGGCCGAACAGCACCTCGACGACCTCGCGCCAGTCCGCGCCTTCCTGTGCTGCATCGAACAGGCGCAGATAGAGCGCCATATGCGCACGATCATAGGCAGTGACCTCGTCGCCACCGGGCGCGTCATCGAGAAATGTCGGATCGACCTGAACCATGGGGTCAAAGCCTCTCATGGAGCCCGCGCGCCTTACCAGTTGTCGTTTTGTATAGGCCCGAAGTATCGCCTGAATAGGGCGATTTATCGGGGTCTCGCCTGCAGGTTCCGCTCATTGAGCAACAACACCCCTTCCCCCTTGTCGGTGGAAAGCAGCACAATCCCCGCGGCCTCGAGCGCGCGGCGCACCTGATCACGCGTGCTCTCATAGACCTCGAGCCCGCTTTCGGATTCGAGGCGCTTGAGCGCAGTCAATGATACGCGGGCGGCATCCGCGAGCGTCTCCTGCGTCCAGCCAAGCAACGCGCGCGCAGCCCGGGATTGTCGGGCGGTGATCATGATTGATCACCTCCCATTCGGACAGGTACGCGCGCCAGAACTACGACTATTTTAGTCGCGCATGACATGATGGGGTAGTAAGGCGCTGCGGCCTGCTCCAGGTCAGTGGCCGCGAACGATTACGAATTTCACCGGGTAGCGAAACCCTGCCGGGCGTCCGTAGGGAATGGCGGCTTTCCGCCGAAACTGGGCAGAGAGTGGCTTTTCATGTAGGCTGCAGTGCAACAAGCCACTCCACGATCATCTCGCCCCATGTCCCAGATAGCTGAAATTGAAAAGCTACATCCGCCCGGAAAGCTCGACGCCTTCCCGAAAGAGCCCGGAACTTTGCCAAGGAGACGCGCATACGATCAACTTGCGGGGACGATCTTGAACCGCCATCTACATCTCGTCTAGATAGAGCCTAACGCGTTGCTTGCACACATAACCATGCAGAGCCATGCATGGCATGTCTCAACATAGCGCGTAGCAAACGAAAGTAGAAAGAAGTCAAACATCAATAGTCCGCATGCCGACCACTCCGAGCACGGCCCGAAATCGTCGCCAAATTAGGTTGATGCGATTTCTTTTTTTCGGAAGCGATCCAACAAAGACATTAAAATGCCTGAGAATCTACCGGGATTAAATCTACCAGAACTTGAACCGAGCCATGATTGAGTGGCTAATTGGGGCGACGCTGCTTGGCGGATTACTATTTGGGGGCGGAAAGAAAAAGCCGTCAATTTCAAACGGCGCTGCTACCGCTCGGCGTAGCCTGCTGGAGCTAGAACGCTCCTACGAAATCAATCCGGATTCCGGTTTTTCCGAGTGGCGCAAGACGTGGGCGGGTTTGGTCGATGCCACTGGGTGGATCCCCAAGGGCCTGGCCTCTGAAATCATCCGTAGATTTCCGCCGCATCGGAATGGTAGCGCCACCCCGCTGCCGAACGCAGAGCACCCACGGTTAGAGAAAGCGCTTCGATCCGAGTTTTCAAAGCACAACGCAACGTTCCTCCAAACGCAGAAAGAAAAACGGCAACATTTTTTTTCGTCGGTGGAGCGCAACCCTCTGACAGATGAACAAATGGATTGTTGTATCTGCATGGACGATGCCGTTCAGATCGTTGCGGCTGCGGGATCGGGAAAGACATCGACCATCGTCGCTCGTGTCGGATATGCTCTGACTGAAGGCCTCGCCACACCCGATCAGATCTTGATCCTGGCTTTCAACAAGTCGGTGCAGCAGGAACTCACGGCGCGTATTAAGGCACGCCTCGGCCATCTAGAAAATGCCGACCGGATCACCGTGCGAACATTCAACGCTTTTGGCTTGAGCGTCATCGGGCAAAGCACTGGTCGGAAACCAAGATTGGCGGAGTGGGTCAAGACCGGCAAAGACATACAAGAGCTATCGCAGATCGTGGAGGACCTGCGACAGCAAGACCCTCGTTTCCGGACAGACTGGGATATTTTCCGAACCGTCTTTGGGCGTGATATCGGTGATTGGGAGAGCACCAGACAACCGGGCTCAGACAGCCGCAAGGGCGGGATTCAAACTGCTGATGGAAAACTCGTAAAAAGCCAGGAAGAGCGGATGATCTGCGACTTCCTTTTTTATCATGGTGTTTCGTATGAATATGAACGCGCTTACGAGTACGACACCGTTTCCGAGGATCACTCTCAGTATCATCCGGATTTTTACTACCCAAATATCGAACTCTATCACGAGCATTTTGCGCTGGACGAAACGGGACGTACCCCGGCCCACTTTACGGGTGACTATGTCGCGGGCGTGCGATGGAAAAGAACGCTGCATGCCGAGAAGGGAACGCCGTTCTTCGAAACTACGTCGCATGGATTGCGCAACGGGAACGACCTTGATCGGCTGAAAGAAGAGCTCGAACGCCGTGGCGAAGTGTTGGAATTCGACGAGAACCGCTCGCCTCCAGGCCAGCCCCCCATTCCCACAGCGCAGCTTGTTTCCACAATCCGCACCTTCCAGCAGCATGTCAAAAGTAATGGTCTGACCAGTCAGGATCTTCACCGCGCCATCGGAGCGACCGATCGAGGGCATCGAGGGCGCCTCACCCGCTTTGTCGAACTTTACGAGAGGGTTGCAAATGAATGGCAGCGGCGCCTGAACTCCGAAGGATGCGTGGACTATGACGACATGCTGCTCGGCGCTATTCATCACATCGAGGACGGTTCCTATCGTAGCCCCTACACGATGGTTCTCGCTGACGAATTTCAAGACGTTTCGCAAGCAAAACTGCGCCTTCTGAAGGCGTTGAAAGTAAATGCGGTGCCAGAAGCGAACCTGTGTGTCGTGGGCGACGACTGGCAGGGCATCAACCGCTTTGCTGGCGCAGATATTTCGGTGATGACCGGCTTTCAGAAGACCTTTCCGCATTCCACCCAGCTGACGTTGAGCAAAACGTTTCGATGCCCCAAAGGTTTATGTGATGCGTCAAGCGAGTTCGTTCAAAAAAATCCGCGCCAGATCAAGAAGGTCGTCGAAACCACCAACGAGTATAATGTTCCGCCACTCCACGCGTTTGCATCCGAGACCCTCGAAGCTTCGATGGATATCGTCGAAAGGCATCTCAAGCAACTCCATGGCTCAGTCTATGCAGGTGATCGCGGCATGCCACAGTGTCGGAGAGTCAGCGTGATGCTGCTTGGGCGATATCACAAAGACAGGCCGGTGAGCCTCGCAACATGGCAGCACCAACTTGGCGATTTTCTCGATATAAGATTCACGACTGCCCATGCCGCGAAAGGTCTCGAAGCCGATTATGTGATGCTGCTCAACTTGACCGAAGGTCTGATGGGGTTTCCAAGCCAAATTGTCGATGACCCGGTCTTGCAGTTGGCGATGCCCGAACCAGACGGCTTCCCATTTGCAGAAGAGCGCCGCCTGTTCTACGTGGCATTGACCCGAGCTCGTCGACAGACGCGTATTTACACCCTGAAAGACAAACCTTCGCGGTTTGTGGTCGAGCTTTCCAAGGATGGCCTCGTCGAGATCAAGAGCGAGGACGCGACTCTCAAGGTTTGTCCGAAATGTGGGGACGGAATTCTCCAGCGGAAAACTGGCCCGTATAGCCTTTTTGATGCATGCAGCCGATATCCAGAGTGCGACTACACCAAACGAATTCTGACCTCGGAACCTAAAGAGCACGCGGCACATCGCCGGGTCAGGTTGCAAGAACCAATATCCGAGGGCGCTATCTGCCCGACCTGTGGGCGCGGCAAGATGGTCGTTCGCAAAGACAGAAACGATCAAGAATTCTTGGCCTGCTCGGCATTTCCAAAGTGTAAAACGACCGCAGCATTCCGAGAAGGGGAGAAAAAATCAGTTGGAAATGGGGGTAATATATAGTCGAGCGCCTCCGAAACGCACTTCGATGGCTCCCGGCGGCTCGCGCCGCCGGGGCTTCGTATCCGGCTCAGAACGGGACGTCATCGTCGTCGATGAACTTGCCCTCGTCGTTCTCGGCCTGCTTGGCCCGGCTCAGGAAATCGACCGTCTCGGCGATGATCTCGCAGCCGTAGCGATCAACGCCCGCAGCATCGGTCCACTTCGTGTAGTGGATGCGGCCGCGCACCAGAACCTTCATGCCCTTCTCGCAATGCTCCTGGACCGTCTTGCCGAGGCCGTTGAAGCAGGTGATGCGGTGCCATTCCGTGTCCTGGACCCGGTAGCCGTTTTCATCACGGATGACGCGGCCTTCGGCATAGCGCGGGCGCGAGGTGGCCAGGGTGAAGTGGGTGATGCCGGTGCCGCCCTGGGTGGTGCGGGTTTCGGGGGCCTGACCGATGTTGCCGGCGAGGATGACGATGTTCTGCATGGGTTTTCTCCGTTGCTTCCTCGGAGGGACCATCCCTCCGACGAGACCCGGCCAAGGCCGTCGGGAGACGCCCGCAATTGCCGCCCTGGCGGCAGCCTGCCCCCAAGGCCCTAGGTGGAGCGGGCAGCCGCGCCCGGCGCGGCAACACGGCTGGGAGCCGCGGGGGTTGCTGGTGGAAACCGAACGGACTTAGGGGATCAGTCAGTCGGAGGGATTGGTGCTTTCGAGAGCGAAACGGAGAGGCCCTGCGATACCCCATCGTCATTGCCGGCAATAGCGTCTAGTCGGGCCCCGAGCCGAAACCACTCGGCACAGGATCTGTCCACACGCGTTCTCGCCCCGGCCAACCTGCGCTCGATGCTGCTAGGCAACGCCATCCGTTATGAGAACGAAGCTGCCATCGGGGTTCCAGACGCGGCAAGGCAAAGCTCCTGTCTTGAGGCGCAAGATCCGGCCGAAGAGCATTGCAAGAAGTGGCATTGAAGCGGTTCGTGGCGGCATCCGCAGCACGATGTGCGGATGCTGTAGAAGCGAGCAATTCGGCAGCGGGTGCGTCCGAGCGATATGTTTTCAAGCCGGGCAGAGCAGCCCGGAAGACACGCGGGGCAAGTGCTACGATGATATGACCGCCTGATCTTCGTGTGGGACCGCCAGCCTGGCGGCATAAGCCGCCGGGTTTCATGTGGCTCAGGATCGCCTCCACGGTCTCAGCGCGAGAACACCGCCTCGCCAAGCGCATTGAGGTTCACCATCGCGGCAATTCCGATGAAGAGCCCTCCCCCGCCACAAAGGAGCATCAGCCCGAAACCGGGATCAAGCATGTTTCTGGTAATGCCATGGACGAGCGCATAGCCCGCGGTGGCGGCGGGCACAGCGAAGAGAGAAAGTGCGGCCAAGCGCAAGACGGGGTTGCGGGCGAATCCAACGACAGCGATCACCAGCACGGTGGAAAGCAGAGCGGCAGCAGCAGCCGCGATACTGGACAGCAGCACGCCTGCCCCGGCGCCCCAAGCATACTGGGCAGCAGAAATGGCGACCAGTACCGGCAAAGCATAGATCGCGAGATTGTAAGCGATGACGCAGATCACGATGGTGAGCGATACGGCGAGCAGGATCAGAGTCATGGAAGCCTCCACATGAACGGTCAGGGATCACGTCAGGCTGCCGAAAGATACGCTCCGCCTGCGACTATGCTGCTTCACCGGTTCTGCAAAGTTGCTTCATCAAAAGCCCGACCAACCCCCGTGTCAAGATTGGGTGGCCGAAAGCCGCCGAACGGCGGCGCTTACGCGCCGCCATCGAACTTCATGACCGGGATGCCGAGCTTACGGGCCTTATCGGCGAGGTTATCCTGAATCCCGGTGCCGGGGAAGACAAGGACGCCGACCGGCAGCACGTCCAACATGGCATCGTTACGCTTGAAGGGCGCGGCTTTGGCGTGCTTCGCCCAGTCAGGCCGGAAGGCCACCTGGGGCACCTTGCGATGATCGGCCCATCGCGAGGCGATCAGTTCCGCACCTTTCGGTGAGCCGCCATGCAGGAGGACCATATCCGGGTGCTTGGCATGGACCTGATCGAGCTTCGCCCAGATCAGCCGGTGATCGTTGAAGTCGGCGCCACCGGTCAGCGCCACCTTCGGGCCTGCGGGCAGCATCACCTCGGTCTCTGCCCGACGTTTCGCAGCCAGGAAGTCGCGGCTGTCGATCATCGCGGCGGTCAGGTTGCGATGGTTGACCATCGAGCCGGTGCGGGGCCGCCAGGCGCTGCCAGTGTGGTGCTCGAATGCCTCGGCAGCGAGGTCACGGAAGAGTTCCATGCTGGCGCGCCGTTCGATCAGAGTCTGCCCCTCTGCCGTGAGGCGTTCGAGTTCGACCGACTTCACCTCGCTGCCATCCTGCTCGCGTTGCATCCGGCGCTGCGCTTGCTCATTCATGTCGAGATCACGTTCGACCCGGCTGGTAGCGCGGTGGAAGAGATTGACGGTCCCCCAGAGCAGTTCTTCGAGATCGGGTTCGAGGCGGGTGTCGCCAAGCGTCGTCACGAGGGCGTCGAAGATGTCGGTGACGGCACTGGCGACGGTATTGCCCTCGGGCAGCGGTCGAGGATCGGGTTCATCCTGGAACGGACGCCAGCCGTAGAGCTGGAGCTCGGTGAGGGCGTGATCGGTCTGGGAGGAGGTGTGGGCGGGCTCAGCCCCTGCATATTCGGTTTCGTCTTCCATCGGGAGCGTCCTTCGTCTGGAGGCCGCGCCCATCGCGGCCTTCGCAGGCATCGAAGCGCACGGGCGGGACGGGTCGGCAGTCCTCGCCCCTCCGCGAGGGCCTTGATGGCCGGGAGCGGACTATTTTGACTTTCGCGATGCAAAGGCGGCTTGCCGCCGGCGGAAAATAGTCCGCTCCCGGCCATTGCCTGCCCGGCCCGTTTGTGCGCCGATCGCCCTCTCCGAAGGCCGTGGGGCGGACCTCTCGGGCGATGGTTGCGGTTGCCGATGGCCAGAGAACGAAACCGGCAGGAGACGCGGCCAGGTCGCGCCGCAAGGACCGATCACGGTGTCACCCCTCCATGAATCGGCGGAGGTCCTCAGGATGAAGCTGATCCTGCAGACGCGCCCGGAGGGCATCAGCGCCATGGCATCGCAGATCATCGTTGAAGTCGCCCTCGACCGGCGTGAGCGATATCGTTTCGATCCCGGCGCTCGCGGCTCGGACCACCAAGCTGTCTCCGGCGCCGTCCCCGGCCGGGTCGCGATCGCGCAGAATATAGAGCCGGCGCAGGGATGGCGGGAACAGGATAGCAGCGAGGTGAGCGGCCGAAAGCGCCGCCAGCATCGGCATGCGGGGCAGAACCTGACGGGGCGACAGCACGGTCTCGATGCCCTCCCCGGCGGCGAGCACCTCAGCGGCGGTGCCGAAGCGGACTGCGTGGCCGAGAAGGTCACCCATCGCCCGCCGCGGTGTCTCCAGAGCCGCCTTGCCGGATCCGTCCGGGGCAAGCCAGGTGCGATGCGCACCGGTCTGCTGGCCGGCCAGATCGGTGACGGCGGCAACGAGGGCCGGCCTGACCTCGGTGGGCGACTGCGCGTCTGGCCTATAATAGCACTTGGGATGGAACCGTAGCGCGGCGGTGTCCGAGAGGGAGGAGATCGCCCGCCCGCGCAGGTAGGTTTCCGCAAGAGTGCCCCTGATCGGCTGCGCCATGGCGAAGAGCCGCCGTGAAGCTTCAGGTGAACCGGGCGCGCTGCTGGAGGTGTTATCGACCGGGGGCCTCGACTTTTCCAGCTCGGGATGCGGGAGGGAGAGGAAACGGCGCGCTTCCTCAGCAACGTCCCTGAAATCGGCGAGAGCAAGCGCCTCACCGATGACATCGAGCAGATCGCCATGCTCCCCGGTGGCCATATCGGTCCATTTTCCCGCCGCCCCCTTGCCACTGTCCCGGCCGGCGAGGCGGACGAACATGGAACGCCCCGGTGTGTTCTGTACATCGCCGACCACCCAGTATCGGCCGGCGCGATGGCCGGACGACAGGTAGTGGCGGCACACCGCCTCGGCCTGCCGACCGAGACGCTGCGCCAGCTCGGATGCGTCGTGTCCGGGCATCAGGCTGCCACCCGCTCGCCGATGCGCTCGACAGGCCAGCGGTCGAAGAGTTTGCCGAGGATCGTCGGGCCGCTGGCATCAACGGGCACGAAGAAGCGCAGCTTCCAGGAGATGATCTCGCTGAAGAGGCCATAGGCCCGCAGACGCTCGCGCATCGCATCGGTGAAGCCCGTCAGTTCGATCCGGTTCGTGCCCATGACACGGGACCGTCGCAGTTGCAGCCCCTGGGCGAGATCAAGGATCGTGCGACCTTCGATCAGCGCGGCATAGGCGGCGTCCGGCGTCATGCTGCTGGTGACGCCGCTGGCCGAGGCGCTCGCAGCCCAGGCCGGCGAGACCCGGCGACCAATGATGCGCTCGCCCTCGTCGGTCTGGAGCCGATAGACGCGGGAGGAGTCCTGTGGCAGGCGCTTCCAGATCGGGAGCAGAAGTCCGGTCACCATATGCAGGATGCTGTCGGTGAACTCCGGCACCTCTGCCAGTTCCGCGTTCCAGGCCGTGGCGAAGTCGGCATGGTCGGCCTCGATCCAGTGGGTTTCGCCCATCGCCCGCACCGGAATGTTCATCGCCTCCATAGGCCGGATCAACCGCACGCGCCGTTCGATCTCGCCGTCATCCAGCATGACGCTGGCGGTCGGGATCTGCACGGCGGCACGACCGGATCGCTCGTTGATGAGCAATCTTGCGCGGGGATCACCCAGTTCCGCCAGGGCTGCAGCGAGCGTGACCGGCTGATTACGTTTGCGCTCGATGAGCGTCAGGAGCCGGGTTTCTGCCCCTGTGCCCGGATGCGTGTGAATCACCTGCCGGTCTGTGACGATGAAGCTTTCGGCTTTCAGCGTTTCCAGCCCCATGTCATAGGTGCCGGATGCGATAGCCCCGTCGATCCGCGCCTGCAGAAGCTGTTCGAAGGCCGAGAACAGGATGCCCTGCAACTCGATGGTCAGCGCCAGCAGGCGGTTGAGGAAGGTGGTGATCGGCGGCAGTTCGTCCTTCACACCGTTGCTGTCCATCAGCTTCAGGCCGGTGGCCGATTCAAACCTCTCCAGCGAGCAACCCTCCACCTTGCCGCGCACTACAGCCAAATAGAGCTGGCGCAACGCATCGCGGGCATAGGCGGATTCCAGATTGTCCTCGGGCCGGAACAGCCCCTGACCACCGGTCTGGCGCTGCCCGCGCGTGATCGCGCCCAGCGTGTCGAGGCGGCGGGCGATGGTCGAAAGGAAGCGCTTCTCGGCTTTGACATCCGTGGCGATGGGTCGGAACAGCGGCGGCTGCGCCTGATTGGTGCGGTTGGTGCGCCCGAGCCCCTGAATAGCGGCATCGGCCTTCCAGCCCGGCTCCAGCAGGTAGTGCACCCGCAGGCGCTGGTTCCGCGCTGAGAAGTCCGCATGATAGCTGCGCCCGGTGCCCCCGGCATCCGAAAAGACCAGGATGCGCTTCTGGTCATCCATGAAGGCCGAGGTCTCTGCCAGGTTTGCGGAGGGCGCGCGGTTCTCGACGGCGAGGCGGGCCGATGTGCCATCGCCCTTGCGCACAATCCGGCGCGAGCGGCCCGTGACCTCCGCCACCAGATCGGCGCCAAAGCGCTGAACGATCTGATCGAGCGCACCGGGAACCGGCGGGAGCGAGCCCAGCTGTTCGAGCATCTCGTCGCGCCGCGCCACGGCCTCGCGGCTCTCGACCGGCTGCCCATCGCGGAACACGGGCCGCGACGAAAGATTGCCCTCGCTGTCGGTGAAGGGCTCGTAGAGCTGCACCGGGAAGGAATGCTGCAAATACGAGCCGACATATTCCCGAGGCGTGATGTCGACGGAAATATCGTTCCATTCGTCGGTGGGGATCTCGGCCAGCCGCCGTTCCATCAGCGCCTCGCCGGTCGAGACGATCTGGATGACGGCCGCATGGCCCGCCGCCAGATCGGCTTCGATCGAACGGATCAGCGTCGGGGTTTTCATCGAGGTCAGCAGATGGCCGAAGAAACGCTGCTTGGTGCTCTCGAAGGCCGAGCGCGCGGCGGATTTGGCCTGCCGGTTTAGCGTGCCTTCACTGCCGGTGATGTTGGCCGCCTCCATCGCCGCGTCCAGGTTTCCATGGATCACGGCGAATGCGGCCGCGTAAGCATCGTAGATGCGGCGCTGCTCATCGGTGAGCTTGTGCTCGACCAGTTCATATTCGACGCCATCGTAGGAGAGTGAGCGGGCGGTATAGAGGCCGAGGGACCGCAGATCGCGCGCCAGCACCTCCATCGCCGCAACGCCGCCGGCCTCAATCGCCTCGACGAACTCGGCCCGGGTGGCAAACGGGAAGTCCTCGCCACCCCAGAGACCGAGGCGCTGCGCATAGGCAAGATTGTGGACCGTGGTGGCTCCGGTTGCCGAGACGTAAACCACTCGGGCATCGGGCAGCGCGTGCTGGAGCCGCAGGCCCGCACGTCCCTGCTGCGAGGCGGCGATATCGCCGCGCTCTCCTTTTCCACCACCGGCATTCTGCATGGCATGGCTCTCGTCGAAAATGATGACCCCATCGAAGTCCCTGCCCAACCATTCGACGATCTGCTTCACGCGCGAAACCTTCTCGCCCCGGTCGTCGGAGCGCAGCGTGGCATAGGTGGTAAACAGGATGCCTTCCGTGAGCGTGATCTTTGCGCCTTGAGGAAAGCGCGAGAGCGGCGTGACCAGCAGCCTCTCCATGCCGAGCGCCGACCAGTCGCGTTGCGCGTCCTCGATCAGCTTGTCGGATTTGGAAATCCAGATCGCTTTGCGGCGTCCCCGTAGCCAGTTGTTGAGGATGATCCCGGCCGACTGACGGCCCTTGCCAGCGCCGGTTCCATCACCGAGCATGAAGCCCCGGCGGAACCGGATTGCTCCGGCAGCATCCTCGGTCGCGGCGCTCACATTGTCGAAATGCTCGTCCACGATCCAGGCACCCGCGAGATGATCGGCATGGGCTTCCCCCGCATAGATCACCGTTTCAAGCTGGGCGTCCGACAGTCGGGTGCGGATGTCGGCGGGCAACATCGGCCGACAGGACGGTTTTGGCGGTGCAACCGAGGCCATGGCCGCCGATTGCACCAGCTTAGTCGGATGCGGCTCGGCGCCGGGAATGCGCAGAGATTGCAGAGCGTATTCCTCGTAGATTGCATCCGACAGGCGCGCGCCCTCTGACGGCGTCCAGTCCACGGTCTCATAGTCGAGCTCCACCCCCTCGGAATCGGACGCCGGTGCGGCGGCAGGTCGGGATGCTGCGGCGCGAGTGAGATAACCGCGCACGGTCTTCGGGGCAGCCGCCGGAACGGGAGATGCGACCTTCGGCAGCGAAACCGGCAAGCGCGGCGGAAGCTGGCTTTCGATCCAGCCGAGCAGCGTGGCGACGTCGGGTGCTATGCCCTTTGATGCCGGGAAGCGGGACGGATCGTCGGCGGGCAGCTTGTCGATGACTGTCAGCCGCGTGTCGATACTGGTACCGTGCTTCGCAAAGACCGCGCCATCGATGGCCGCTGTGAAGACCACGCGGCCGCGTTCCTGCAGGCGCATGAAGGCCTCGCGCCAGGCTGGAGCTTCCGGTCCGAAATTGGCACCGGTGATTGTGGCCAGCCGCCCGCCGGGGACGAGCCGGGCCAACGCCGAGGCGACATGGCGAAGCGCAGCATCCGCCATCCGTCCCTCGACATTGGCCATGACCGAGAAAGGCGGGTTCATCAGCACCACGGACGGCACGGCCTCCGGGGCCAGATGATCGTCGATCTGGGCGGCGTCGAACCGGGTGACGGGAAAGGCCGGAAAGAGGGAAGAGAGAAGATCGGCGCGGGTCTCGGCGAGTTCGTTGAGGATCAGCGAGCCGCCGGCAGCCTGTGCCAGGATCGCCATCAGGCCGGTGCCCGCCGAAGGTTCCAGCACCACATCGTCCGGCGAGATCCCGGCCGCCGCCAGCGCAGCAAGGCCGAGCGGAATCGGCGTCGAAAACTGCTGGAAGCTCTGGCTTTCTTCGGAGCGGCGGGTCTGCGTAGGCAGTAGGCCCGCGATCTTCGCTAGCGGAGCGAGCCGGGACACCGGAGAGGCGGCTTTACGGAAGAGCGCCTTTCCGTATTTGCGCAGGAACAGCACCGTGGCGACCTCGCAGGCCTCATAGGCGAGCTTCCAGTCCCACGCGCCGCTGGCGTCGGAGGCACCGAAAGCGGTTTCCATGGCGCTGCGCAGGATCGCAGCATCGACGCGTTGACCGCGTTCGAGATGGGAAAGGAGGAGATGGGCGGCGGCCAGGATCGCGGGGGCCGGCTGCGTGACCGGATCTGTCACGGGAGACGAAATGTTCATATCGGGGAACCTCGGAGAGCGGGAACGGGAAGACCCGGACAGTGCTCTCTCTCGACCACCCGGACTCACCCCGTCCCGGCCCCTCTCTGACTCGGCACCTCATGCCCCATCACCTCGCAGACCCGAGGGCGACAGCGCTCCGCTATTAGATTTCGCAAGGTTTCGTTGATTTTAATCCATATTCA
Source organism: Paenirhodobacter hankyongi (assembly GCF_003664585.1). GTDB lineage: Bacteria > Pseudomonadota > Alphaproteobacteria > Rhodobacterales > Rhodobacteraceae > Rhodobacter > Rhodobacter hankyongi. Next base: position 8,432 of record NZ_RCHI01000018.1, on the reverse strand, counting down.
TGAGATGCACGAATTTGAAATCAATCATCAGGGCTGAGATCTGAATTTCATGGAACAGGCGCAAAGGAATCCGTTTTCAGGTGCCGTAACCGTTTTTCACGAGCGCTGGCTTCCCGAGGAGGCCACACCTGCGGGCTATGCCGCGCTGATCGACGCCTATGCGCTCGCAACACCCCTGCCCCGGACACTTTCCGCTATCGGCCCACGTCACAAGGTCTACGCGGCCGACGGCTGGCGCCTCTACACGCCCCGCCATGAACCCGAGGCGAGCCTCATCGGTCACCTGACCTTCGCGCTACGCTACGAGGGGCTGGATCTGGCAGTTCTCAAGCAACTGTTCAAGGCAACCGGCCCGGGACCGATCCAGGCCATTGTCGAGGCTGCCCCGACGGGCAGCTACGCGCGCAGGATCTGGTTCCTCTATGAGTGGCTCCTCGGCGCGGAATTGGATCTGCCCGACGCCACGCGCGGCAATTATGCGCCCGTGGTCGATGCCAAGCTCCAATGGGACGCAGAGGGCCCCCCCTCACCGCGCCACCGGGTCCGCAACAACCTGCCCGGCACCCCGGATTTCTGCCCGATGATCTTCCGCACAGCGGCAATCGAGGCCTTCATCGCCCGCGATCTGGCAGCCGAAGCCCGCGCAGTGCTGGCGGAGGTGCCCGCCGATCTGCTCGCGCGCACGGCGGCCTTCCTGCTGCTCAAGGATTCACGGTCGAGTTTCCAGATCGAAGGCGAGAACCCGCCCCAGGATCGCATCCGGCGCTGGGGCCAGATCATCGGTGAAGCCGGACGGCATCCGATCGACCGGGCAGAACTCGAACGTCTCCAACGCATCGTCATCGGCGATGCCCGCTTCGTCCATCTGGGCCTGCGGCAGGACGGCGGCTTCATTGGCGAGCACGACCGCGCGACCGGCGTGCCCCTCCCCGATCACGTCAGCGCCCGGCATGAAGACCTGCCTGCGCTGATCGCGGGGCTCGAAGCGTTCGACCGCGATATCGCCCCGGGACTCGACCCTGTTCTGGCGGCCGCCGGCCTCGCCTTCGGCTTCGTCTATATCCACCCGTTTGAGGACGGCAACGGGCGCCTCCATCGCTACCTGATCCACCACGTGCTTGCTGCACGCGGCTTCAATCCGCCCGGGCTGGTCTTTCCGGTGTCGGCGGTGATCCTCGAACGGATCGAGGCTTACCGGCAGGTCCTCGAAAGCTATTCGCGTCGACTGCTGCCCCATGTCAGCTGGCGCCCAACCGATCGCGGAAACGTCGAGGTGCTGAACGACACCGGCGATTTCTATCGCTTCTTCGATGCCACGCCCCATGCCGAATTCCTCTTCGCCTGCGTGGCCCAGACAATCGACCATGACCTGCCAGCAGAGACGCGGTTCCTGCGTGCCTATGACGGGTTCAAGTCCCGCGTCTCGGGCCTGATCGACATGCCCGACCGCGTGCTCGACCTGCTGTTTCGCTTCCTGCACCAGAACGGTGGCAGACTCTCCGGACGCGCCAGAGCGAAGGAGTTCGCCGCTCTGACCGACGAGGAGGCCGACCGGATCGAAGCCATCTATGCGGAGTTGCAGGAGGAGTTCTGAGGCGTTGCACCTCACCCGAACCGCTGGCCGGCCTCAGTGAAGGTGTAACAGTTGGCGATGATGGTCTCATCGACGACGTCATCCGAAGACAGATAGTCGTATTCGCGCTCGAGCTGGCGGTATAGCCAGCGAGCCAGATCGCGCAACGCCTCAATCATGGTGTCCTCCGCATCGGCGGTCATGCCCTGCCAGCTCGGGCTGTCACGCTCGGCCGAGATCGCCATGCAGTACTCGTGGTAATAATGGCCGCGATGGCTGGCCTCGGCGCGAAGCTGGTAGAAATTGCGCCGCTGGATCGCCTGCAGGGCATCGGCGATGCGGTGCAGCTCGGAGTCCTGCGGCGCGTATTCCCTGATCCGGCGCGGCGCGCCCTTGCGGTAGGCATAGAAGGTGTCGAAGCAGGCACCATCGCCCTGGCTCCAGAAGCCCCGGAACCAGATGCAGGGTTTCTGCTGTGTGCCGCCGCCCATCAACCGGACGGTTCGGGTCTTGAGGTTCAGCCCGAGGATTTCGGCGACGCGCTGGAAATCCTCATAGACGGCATCGTACCAGTCATCGTCGAAGCCACCTTCGCGATACCAGGCGCGGGCTCTGTCCCGTGCCGTTTCGGAAAGCTCGTCGAGGCGATAGACGGTAATCTCGATGACCTCACTCATAGGGATTGCCTCCCTCCAGAACGGTGGAAAGCCAGCCATCGGTATTGGTCCAGTCCAAAGTCTCTCCGGTGGCGAGATCGAGGACGTGCGCCCCGCCGCCGAACCCGTCCAAACGCGGCCTCGAGCAGGTATTGGCGTATTGCAGTCCCCAAAGGCCGGTCAGCCCGAACTCTTTCGCGCAGCGTTTGACGAATCGGATGACGTGCTCGAGATCGCCGGTGCCATCGTCGCGCATCCAGAGCTGAGTCCCACCATGTTCTGGCTGGATCGAGAGCTGGAAGCCGTCCGAAGGCGGATCTTCGGCGGTATTGTCGTCCGCCAGAGCGTTGTAGAGATCGAGTGCGCGGGCAGCATTGTCGTGCGTCCCAACGTCGAGCAGGCAGGAAAAGTGCGTGAAATAGTCGGCCATGATGGTCTCCGGGCATGACATGGCCCGGCGTGAAACCGGGCCGAATGGAATGGAAAGGGTGAAGCTCAGGCGGCCTGTGGCAGGTGGAGAAGATCGGCCGCGGTCTCGCGCCAGAAGGGATCGACCAATCGGGCCTCCAGCGCCGCGGCGCGGTAACGCAGCCGTCTCGCATCACCGGGCTCGGAGGCTCGGAATGCCATACCGCGCAGTCGGCTGGCCTCGGTCACAATCCTGCGTGCCTCGGCATCGGAGGCGACCGGCTGCTGCCAGAGGATAATGCCGGCGCGGATTTCGCCGGCGAGGACCAGGCGCTGATCGCGATCCTGAATGAGCATGATGTGTGGCTGGAAATACGGAAAGCTATCCGTCCCCGTGCAAATCTCACCACGCGACAGGCGCAAGGCTGCGGCCTGGATGGCCTCTTCCGATGATGGGCATTCCCCAAGCGGAATCACGCAATCGAAGCGGCTCGTCTGGTCACTGGCGTCATAACTCGCGACGCCCAGGCACGAGATGCGCAGCGGCAGCTTTTGCGACCGATAAAGCGCGGGCAGAACATCGGCGGCGAGAATTTGGCCGATGGGGCGGAAGGTTTCGGAACGGGCAAAGGTCATCGGGATCACTCCATGACGGGCGCCAGAAAGCCTCTCTCTCCAGCCCTCAACCCGTCACGGCCGAACGGCCCGCACTCTTCCTCTCTGACCGGGCTTGTTCCCGGTTCCAGTGCCGGCGATGGGGGCCATCGTGAGGCACAGAAGACCCGAAGCGCGGGTCTCCGCGCTCGGGCCGTCGGGGATGAGGCGCTTTCGCGCCTCACTCCCATGGATCCAGTTCCAGCTTCACCATGTCCTCATCACCGTCGAACTCGGCGGCGGGGCAAGCGGCGTGAGTGCCGTCTCCGGCCTGGAATACAACGATCGAGACCATAAGCGTGGCGGCGAGGCTGGCGGCGAAGGCGGTGGCATCTGCATAGGACATGGGTTCCGGCTCCTGTCTTGGGAGGCGGGGGACCATCCCCCGCGCGACAGGCGCCCGACGTGTCTGACCGGATCTGCACTCACCCCCGGGCGTTCGGACTTTTTCCGAATCCCCGAGGGCGGCACGTATGCGTAAGCCGACCCCTCCGGGGTTGAATGTCAAAGAGACGGATCAGACCAAGGTTAGCGAATGGAAGCGGGGGTGGTGTCTTGCATCCGACAGGCGCCGGATACCCCCTTGCAGATGCCCCGCCTGGCCAGCCCTTGCTGCCACGCTGGCAGCAGGAATGTGGTCAAGGACGGGGGCGGAATCCGATGCCGAACATGATGAGCGGCACCTTGCTGAGCTGGAACCGGAGCCATACAGGCCGATGACAGGAAGACGGTGGCGGCTATCGTCGGACGTGAACGGGCTTTCAGCCCCAAAGCCCATCGGCAATTTCGCGGGCGATCATCGCGCGTGCTTTCATCATCAGATCGTCGCCCGAAGTGTCGATATGACCGTAGAACCGGGCATGACCGCCGTTCGCGGTCCAATCGGCGTAGCGGCAATATTCGCGGGCTTCGAGACGGAAGGCGCGCATGTCATCCGACCAATGCGGTTTTGGCTCCACCACCACGGTGATGCCATCGCGGGTTTCCTCCCAGGGCAGCGTTCGTTCCGAAGGCGGGTTGGCGCGGTTCTCACGGAATATTCGGTCGATATCGATCGTTGCAGGCATCAGGGTTCTCCAAAGAAAAGCCCGGTCACGAGGACCGGGCGAATTGCGGAAACGGAAGGGATGAGGCGGGGCAGCCGACGCCGCCCCACCTGAAGATCATTCGGCGGCGACCATCAACTGGTCTTCGTCCTCCGTGGCTTCTTCATCCTCGTCATCGCCGGCAAGGAATTCAGGCAGATCATCCGCCTCGGTGTCGCCCCCGGCGTCCGCATCGGGATCGACCATGCGCAGCGGCTCCGGCAACCAGCCGGTTTCGGCCAGCAGGCGCTCGGCTTCCGTGGCCATATCGCCTTTCTTCAGATGGTCGATGAGTTGCGCCGCCCGCTCGCCAGCGCCCTCGCGCACCGCCTCGATGATCCGCGGCTTGGTCACGCGGCCGAGATAGTTGGCGACGGTCGGGCGCCAGCCCACGGCCACCATGTCGAGGTCGGTTGCCCGCGCCAGCCTGTCGGCCTGGGACAGGCGCACGTCGAGCCCGTGCTGGCTGACGCCCATGCCGCCATAGGGGTTGGGCTTCTCGTGCAAGGCGTTGACGCCGAAGCTGATGCAATGGGCGAGCAAGTCCATGCGGGTGTCGTCGTCCTGATCGACCAGCCAGTCCCAGAGCGCCGCATCGTCGGCCGGGATATGATCGCCCAAGCGTTCGTGCCGCTCGGCGATGGCGCGCGCCGACGCGCTTTCGCCCAGCTCCTCGGCCTGCGCAGGGAAGTGAACCTCCCGGACATGGGCCTCCAGGCACCCTTTGGTGGAATGAGGCAGGAAGCAATCGGTGACCAACCGATGCAGGAGCGCCGTCACGGCGACATGCGGGTTGGACGCCACGGCATCGCGGAGCGCCAGCGTGCGATGCGCGGTCAGCTCGCTAACGAGGCGATCGGGCAGCGGCCGGATGGTCTCAAGCTCTTCGTCCTCATCGGGTTCGGTCGCCGTGCCGCCCACCGTAATGACAGCGCGCTGCATACCACCGGACTCGCCACCCTCGGGCGAACACCCATCGGCCCCCTGCCCTTCCTGACCTTCCATCGCCTCGTCGTCGGCACGGACATAGCCACGCTCGACGGCGAGCTGGCCGTCATGGCGGATGCCGACGAAGACACCTGCACGGGCCATCTGATCGGCGTCATAGCGCATCGGCCGGGCCTCGAAGGCCTCCAGCGCCTCTTCGATCTCGCCGAGGCGGGCATCAACCTCGTCGGGGAACTCGTCGGCCTGGGCATATTCCGCCTCCAGCGCGTCGAACTCGTCCCGCAGCTTTTCACGCTCGGCACGTTCCTCGTCGGTCAGGTCGATGGTGGTGCCGCTCAGGCGACGCAGGCCGCTGGTATGGCCATAGGAGAAATCCACCGCGACCTCGATCCACTTCCAGCCCTCGGCGGCGATGGTCTCCGCCTCGGTCTTCAGCTTCTCGCCGGCCAGCCGGTCGAGCAGCACCGGGTCCTGCAGCCAGCCGCCATCGTCCTGCTGGAAGAGATCGCGCAGCACATGGCCGCCCGCCGCCTCATAGGCCTCGATGCCGACGAAGAGCGCCCGCTTGTCGGAGGCCCGCACCGTGGTCTCGGTCAGCATGCGACGGATGGTGTAAGGCTCCTTCTGCCAGCTATCCTTGATCGACTCCCAGACCTGTTCTTGGCGGGCGTGGTCGTCAGAAACGGTGAAGGCCATGAGCTGTTCCAGCGTCATGCCCTCCTCGGCATAGGTCTCGAGCAGCGACGGCGAGACCGAGACCAGGCGCAGACGCTGCTTCACCACCTTGGCCTCGACGAAGAAGGCGGCGGCGATTTCCTCCTCGCTCATGCCCTTCTCACGAAGGACCTGGAAGGCGCGGAACTGGTCGAGCGGATGCAGCGGCGCGCGCTCGATATTCTCGGCGAGCGAGACCTCGTCGATCAGGATATCGTTTCCGGCATCCGAGACGGTACAGGGCACCGGCGTGGTCTTGTTGAGGCGTTTCTGCTTGACCAGAAGTTCCAGCGCCCGATAGCGACGGCCGCCAGCCGGCACCTCGAAGAGGCCGGTTTCCTGCCCCTCGGCGTCGAGCTCGGGACGCACATGCAGCGACTGGATCAGCCCGCGACGGGCGATGGACTCGGCCAGTTCCTCGACCGAGATGCCGGCCTGCACGCGCCGGACGTTGGACTGGCTGAGCACCAGCTTGTTGAAAGGGATGTCGCGCGAGGACGACAGGGTGATCTTCTGCGTGGCAGTGGCCATGTCAGTGTCTCCATGACGGACGCCGGGGAGCCTCTCTCTCCGGCTACAAGCCCGTCACGAAGCGAAGCGCCGCCCTCTTCCTCTGAAGAGAGCGACACCGAACCCGCAGAACCACAAACCCGGCAATCAGGAATGCCGGATCTGCGTATCGGAGGTATCCCGGTCAACCGAAGCCAGAGCGATAAAGCAGGCGTTCGGCATAGCGAATACTGCCGGTTTCGCGGGCGGTCTCGGCCCAGACCGATATCGGCAAGTCCCCCGTGAACAGCAGATCCCGCTCGATGCCCATGCCGAAGGGCAGCCGGATCGAGCGCAGTTCGTTGAGACTCCAGGAGCCAAGCTCGGGGTAGCCAATGTCGGCCAGGCCAAACATGATGTCGCCGTCCTCATCGAGCTCGGTCGCGAGCCAGACACCGGCGCCAAAGGGATTGAAGAACTTCACGACCGGGATGTGATCGGTATCAGCCTGGCGACCATTGGCCAAAAGCTGCGCACGTTGTGACGCCGTCAGGAGGATCATGCCGCAGCCCTCCCTTCCGTCGAGGTTTGCCGTTCAACATCGGTGCTGTTGTCCGGCAGATGGGCCAGCAGCCAATCGGCCGCCTTGCTGGCCTGCGAGGCTGCACGAACGATCGCGCGGGAATCCTCGCGCAACACCTCCAGCCACGCGCCCACGTAATCTGCGTGGCGCACCGTCGGGATAATCCCGAGCGAGGCGCAACAAAACGCACTCGAAATCTCGGCGATCAGTTCCTCGAAAGCGTATGTCTTCGTGCCGAAACTCCCCGAGAAGTCCCGCCCCAACCGTGAGGCATGTCCTGTCGCGTGCCCCATCTCGTGCAGGGCGGTCCTGTGCCAGTTGATCGGCTCAAAATAAGCCTGCGGAGGTGGCACCTGCACATAATCGAGCGCGGGGACATAGAAGGCGCGGTTGCCACCGATCCGGAAGTCGATGCCGGTCGCTTTGATCAGTGCCTCGACCCGCGGCTCGATCAGCCCGGGCGGCGGTGGCGGTGCCTCGACGGCGATGTCGTCGGGCAGCCCCTCGCATTGCGCCGCATTGAACACGGTAAAGCGCTTCAGGAACGGGATGCTGTTGGCGTCTCCCCCGACCTCCCGGGCGCGGCGCTTCTCGTCTTCAGGCGTGAAACGATCAGCATAGACGACGGTTGTGCCCCGCTCGCCCTTGCGGACATTGCCACCGATTGACAGCGCCTGGCGGAAGGTCAGCCAATGCTGGGTTGGATAGCCCTGCTGGATGACCGCGCCCCAGAGGATCAGGACATTGATCCCGGAGTATTGCCGACCTGTGCTGGCGTTGCGCGGCATGGCGAGCGGCGCCTCCGCCGCCGCCGTTCCCCAGGGCTGAACCCAGGGCAGCCGGCCGTCCTCTAGTTCGGCGATGATCTTGTCGGTGATGTCGTCATAAAGGTTCGTGCGCGGGCCGCTCTTGCGGGCTGCGCGATGCTCTCTCGCCATCGGATTGATCTCCGCGACGGGCGCCGGAGGCCTCTCCTCCAGCCCTCAACCCGTCACGGAAAACCCGCCCGCACTTTCACTCTCAGGGGGCGTTACGGGGTCTCCCCGCTGATGGGGGGGGTGTCGGTAACGCCAGTGCCGACCAGGGGGAAGGCTTTCCCTCGGCAATCCTCGTATTCAGCCGAGTCAGGTGTGAAATGGCAAAAGCCACCACTCGCGAGCCCTCAATCCCCGACGTGTTGTAATTCCCGTGATATCTGCGCTTATCTGTTGCGCAATCGCTAGGCTCAGGACTTCGGTAACGGGGTCGCCCCAGTCAAGCGGTTTTGGGCATACGGGATGTGCCGCCGGAGCGCGCGGCCTTGTTCTTTGAACAAGTGATCT